>NZ_ATTE01000001.1:0-1433750 GCF_000419525.1 Leucothrix mucor DSM 2157 | reverse complement strand
TGATTCGGATAATCACTACGGCCAGTCGCCATAATCACATCATCACGAGTTGCATGAGCTAGTGCTGGTGCAATCTCAGGATTCGGATTAGACAGTGCAAAGACCACTGGGTTTGGTGCCATTGATTTCAGCATATCCGCCGTCATCAAATCAGGACCAGACAGACCAATAAATACATCTGCGCCTTCACAAGCATCTGCCAGTGTGCGCTTATCAGTAGTGACTGCAGCTGCTTTCTTTTCCTTAGTCAGATCATCACGACCGGTGTGAATAACACCCTTACGGTCGATCATGTAAATGTTTTCACTATTCGCGCCCATGCCGACTAACAAGTTAGCCGATGCAATACCCGCTGCGCCTGCACCCAAGCAAACAATCTTCGCTTCTTCCAGCGTCTTGCCCTGAATCTTCAGCGCATTCATCATACCAGCCGCAATAATGATTGCTGTACCGTGCTGGTCATCGTGGAATACTGGAATGTTCAGCATTTTCTTCAAACGCTGCTCAATCTCAAAACAACGTGGCGCTGCAATATCTTCCAGATTGATACCACCAAAGGTATCCGCGATATTGGCAACCGTCTTGATGAACTCTTCTACATCGGTGGTGCCGACTTCAATGTCAAACACATCGATATCAGCAAAGCGCTTGAACAATACACCCTTACCTTCCATCACCGGCTTACCAGCCAATGCGCCGATATTTCCCAGACCTAATACGGCCGTACCATCAGTAATGACGGCAACTAAATTTCCCTTACCTGTGTACTTATAAGCATCATCAGGGTTTTTCTCGATTTCTTTGCAAGGCTCAGCTACACCAGGAGAATACGCCAAAGATAAGTCATACTGATTGGCAGTGGCTTTGGTGATATTGACTTCCAATTTACCGGGCTTTGGCTCGGCATGATACTTTAACGCGGCTTCTCTCAAATCAGACATCGTCTTCCTCTCTCTAATGGTGACCCGAATGTGGATTCACTAAGCCAAAGAATTTAACATGCCAGCCTACAACTGACTAGCGCCACAGCATGAATTTGCAAACAAAGCACCGATTTGTACAAATGGGCGTGAACTACGGTTTCATCTTGCGCTGAATAGCGGCTAATGAGCCCCGTAAAATATTGAGTTCAGACTCATCTGGCTCCGCCCGCGACACAAAGCGCCTCACCTTCTGCATCAATTGGCCGGGATGTTTTTGATTCACAAAACCACTGTCGTTCAATAACACCTCCAGCGTTTCGTAAAAATTCTCCAGCTGCGCGATTGCCGGGAAGGTCCGCTGCGGTCTCTCTTCCGGAATTGCATCCATCTGCTTGCGCAATTCATAACACAGAATTTGCACCGCAGAGGCCAGGTTTAAGGAGCTGTAATCGGGGTTGGCAGGGATTGATACTCTATAGTGCGCCAACTGAATGTCGTCATTGTGTAAACCCATGCGCTCAGGGCCAAACACCAATGCCACAGGCCGTTTTTTAGCCGTCGTAAATAACTGCTTTGAAGCCTCTTCCGGTAATAACATCGGCAAATCGAAAGTCCGTGGCCGCGCAGTACAGGCAACGACCAGCTCACAATCGTGAACAGCGCTGTATAAATCATCAACCACCACGGCTTCGTCTAGCAAGTCCTCGGCACTACTGGCCATTTTATTGGCTTCTTCCGAAGGATAGTCGCGTGGTGACACCAATACGAGCTGTGTCAGGCCCATGGTTTTCATGGCACGAATCGACGAGCCAATATTGCCGGGATGATAGGTGCGCACCAGCACAATACGAATATTTTCAAGCATGTAGACATTACCGATAGACAAACAAACGGCGCAAACGCTGCGCGGGCATGATTGTAGGAGTTAATCGGAGTTGTGCCAACCTTTAAAAAAGGACTACTTTGCTAGGAAATTACTTACAATGATGCGATGACCAATCAAACAGCGCCGATGACTCTCATGTCCAAATCCAAAACTGAATCAACGCTTGGTAACACGGCAGATCACTCATTGCGTGTGCGCAAGCTCGAACAACAATTACAGGAAAGTAAAAAACTTCAATACAGCCTGTTAGATGGCTCTATCGAAGGCGTGCTCATCCACCGCAACTGGAAGCCACTGTATTTAAACAAGTCATTACTGAATATGCTCGGCTATGACAGTTATACCGAGGTCTTGGCCATGGATTCCGTTGCGCCCTTAATTGCGGAGCATGAGCGTGAGCGCCTGATGATCTACACACAGGCCAGAGCCAAAGGTGAAGCAGCCCCGACTGAATACGAGTTTCAGGCACTTCATCGCGATGGCACACTGCGCTGCATGGAAATTAAATCGAGCCTCATTGACTGGCGAGGTAAACCGGCGACCTTCTCGACATTAATTAATATCACCGAACGTAAGCGAGCCCAACAGCAAGCAGAGCAACAGCGCCAAAAACTATCTCACAGCAATCGACTGAACATGCTTGGCGAAGTCACCGCAGGCATCGCTCACGAGCTTAATCAACCCCTAGCTGCAATCACCAGCCGCTGCGCCGCCGCTAAAAATCGAATTAACCGGGAAAACCCTGATTTAGGCAAAATCAAAGAAGCACTGGACTCTATCGAGGAGCAGGCTATTCGCAGTGGTGAAATTATCAAGCAACTGCGCTCACTGGCAAAAACCAAAGACAACGAGTTTCAGCAGGTTAATTAGAATGAGTTACTGGAAACCTGCCTCAAGTTTATTAGAATGGAAGGTCTGTTTAATACCAGCTGCATCACCACGCATTTTTCAGTAAAGCTCCCCGCCGTGATTGCTGACCCGACTCAAATTCAACAAGTGCTGCTCAACCTGATTCGCAATGCCAGCGAGGCTATGCAGCATTTACCCAATAATCAGCGGCATTTAATTCTGTCTGCAATTCAACATGACGACAGTGCGGTGCAAATCTCAGTCAGCGATTCCGGTGAAGGCATCAGCCAGCAACAGGAAGACAACTTATTCCAATCGTTTTATACAACTAAAGCTGATGGCATGGGGATGGGCTTATCCATTAGCCGTACCATTATCACTGCGCATAAAGGCCAACTCTGGTTTAGTCGCAACACGGAACGAGGCGTCACATTTCGCTTCACCTTGCCCATTTACCTTGATAAAGGGAGCTTAGAATTATGAGCAATCAAGCACTGACCGTATTTATTGTGGATGATGATCAAGCGGTACGAGACTCCTTGGCTGACTTGGTTGACTCTATCGGCTATCGCTACGCAAGCTATGCCACCACCACTGACTTTCTGGCAGACTATTCAATCGATCGTCTGGGCTGTTTGGTACTGGATATTCGTATGCCTGGCATGAGTGGTCTTGAGTTACAGCAAGAACTGATTCGGCGTGAGGCCTTGCTGCCTATTATCTTTATCACCGGCCATGGCGACATTCCTATGGCGGTTCAGGCGATACAAAATGGCGCACTGGATTTCATTCAAAAGCCCTTTCGCGATCAGGATTTATTGGACCGCATTAACCAAGCCCTGAACAGCTGTAACCAACAACAAAACACACAGCAGCACACGCAATCGGTCAAACAGCACATTCATAACCTTACCCCGCGCGAGCACCAAGTGATGCAGATGATCGTTGAGGGCAAAGCCAATAAAGTCATTGCGATTGAGCTGAATTTGAGTCAACGCACGATTGAAGTTCATCGCAAAAATGTGATGCAAAAACTGGAAGCGCATTCGCTGGCTGAACTGGTTCGCATTGTCACTCAGTCCGGCCTGGTTTAGTCACTTACCACCAAGACATCGCAGGGCGCTTTACCTTTAAACGCTTCCATTCGCAGGCTGGGCATCACTGCTATCCGAGCTTTCGCTGGCGTCCCGATAATGATCAGGTTCGCCTTTATCTCCTTAGCCACCTTAATAATTTCATCTTCAACGCTCACTACCGACAGCCTGCTCAGTGGTATCGCCCGAAAGTTCGGCACTGAACGAATAAACTCATCAAGCCGGTGACGGTCTTGAACGATCAGCTGCTGGTCAGAATCAGCTGGTTTAGGCGTAAGCCGGTCACCCGCCCTACTTTCAGCGCCCTGCTCGACCACATGCAATACCGTAATTTCAGCATTAAAATGTCCAGCGAGATTAATGGCCTTTTTAGCGACCGTCTCACTGAACTTAGAAAAATCAGTGGTCAGGAGAATGTGTTGATACGCTTTCATCTTTCCTGTCCTAATTGATTCATTAACGGCTAATTGCTTCCAATGCTCCCAGTAGATATTTTGGATGATGTGTTGGCTCATACATTGGGTGTACTTTTTTATCCGTGTCAAATAGACCATAAACCGCCATTTGTGCAGTTCTTACAGAATACTCAACCGTAAACACACAATCTTTTGGTGCCTCTGCAAACTGCCCTAAAAAGGCAAAATTGGTTGACCCTTCAGGAATAACGTCAGGTCTGTCACCTGCATTTCTGGGCATAAACAAGCTGTCAATAAAAGGCATTGAAACAGGGATGCAATTTACCCTGCCAGCATCGGTGACTGGCGTCATTAGGTCTTGTATTTTTAAATGGTAGTAGAGCTCTTCCAGCATTTCCGCACCACTGCATTCCGCCATTGTTTTATCAATGTAATTACCCTTGCGATCAGGGTACAGGCCATAGCCCCAAAAAATCTTTACATCGGGTGCTTGGTTAGGGAAATGAGGCTGCCGTGCAATCACTATTGACATCAGCCAGTTTGAATCAGTCAGAGTGACCAAGCCGCCAGTGCCATCCACATTACCAGAGAAGTTTTCCATGTAATCATGGAAGGTGCTGTCTTTCATGGTCGCGGTAAACGAGTACCATTTTTGTAAATCGACATTGTCACAAAACGGCGCAGGATTACCAAAAGCGGCATCTTTTTTAGCGATTTTCTGCCATAACTGCCAAGAGCCAGAATCTTCTACGCCTTTTAGTTTTGCGGGCGTATCCCAGCTTCCATTATCAGTACTTTCGGTGATCGAGTCATTGGTGAAAAGCACATAATCATGCTCACCCAATACAATTTCAGATTTATCTTTCAGGTGTAGCACGGTAGCCGTTTTTTTATCCGCAGATAGATTAAAATCAATATCTACAACTTCTGTGCCCATCTCAAACTGTACCCCTTTTTCCTCAAGGTACCGTTTCATCGGTCTGACAACAGAATCATATTGGTTGTACTTGGTGCGCATCACACCGCCTAGCTTGTACAGGCCCTTGACCAGATGCATAAAGCGCTTCATATAACGGCGCATCTCGGCAAGACTGCTCCATTTCTGAAAGGCAAACATGGTAGTCCATATATACCAAAAATTGGTTTCAAAGAAACTTTGATCAAACCAATCTTCGATTCGTTTATTGCCTAATGATTTCTCAGAAACGTAAGTAAGCTTAAGAAAATCTTTCTGTTGTGCAAGAGACAAACCATACGAAGACACATCCAGCTTCTTACCATTTTTTAAAAGCCGCGCCTGACCATTGGAAACAAAACGCTCATTAAACTCATACGACTCATCTCTGACTGAGATCTCCGGCGCTTCCAAAGACGGGATATGCGACAGCAACTCCCAATAGCATTCATAGTGCATCTCATGCATGCGACCACCACGTACTACAAATCCTTTCTCATTATCACCCGCACCATCTGTCGCTCCACCGGCAATTTGATCCTTTTCCAAAATATGGATGTTACTACCGGGAACACCTGCATCCTTTTCTAAATAGACTGCACTGGCAAGCCCTGCGATTCCACTACCAATGATGTAGACCTGTGTATCGTTCAGATGTTGTTGGTTTTTATGCTTCATGATCTGCTCCACTTGCGGTTGTCACTATAAAAACGCTCATCAGCCTATGAATAAGCGCCTTTATAATTATTCGATTAGTTTCACTATCATCTCGCTAAAGCCCTCGGGATTTAAGTCGTATATATGCGTAGATCACTGCGGCTACTACTTAGTCATTGGCGTTTTATTCGCGTCGAAATTGAATCCGCTGATCATCCGGTATACCCTGCGCTCCACTTAACAATAACGATAAGGCTCGACAGGAACACCCATGGATATTGACCTCTACCAGATATTAAAAACCAACGACTTGATCCTGCTGTTTCTGGTGATCGGCTTTGGCTACCTGATTGGTAATATGAAGCTTTTCAGTGTCCCTGTCGGCTCAGCCATCGGGGTCTTATTAGTCGGGCTGTTTTTTGGTCATTACGGGCTAACCCTCTCAACCGAGTTTGGGACCTTTGGTTTTGCTTTATTTATTTTCTCAGTTGGTTTACAGGCTGGCCCCAGCTTTTTTACCGCCTTTATGGAAGACGGTAAAAAGTACATCGCGCTAGCGGCGTTAGTCGCAGGGATAGGCTTTACTACCGCGGTGACCATGTCGGCCATTTTCGACTTTGCGCCTGGTTTTAATGCAGGCTTAATGGCTGGTGCGCTCACCAGCACTCCGACACTAGCTGCCACACAAGATGCAGTCACCAGTGGCGCAACCGGAGCCGATGCAGAAACCCAAAGGCAGATTATCGAGAATATTGGCGTGGGCTATGCGCTGACTTATTTAATCGGCACCATGCTCGTTATCTTAGTCATCCGCTATGCGCCCCGCCTATTAAAGATGAATCTGGAAGCCATGGCGCGTACTTATGCGATGGATAAAGGCTTACTCGTGGGCAAGCAAGGTCGCCACACCACGGCAGCAACCTTACCCGTGGTCAGAGCCTATAAAATCATGCCTGATTCTTACGGAAAAACGATTTTACAACGAGATGCTGAGTTAACCGAAGTAGAAGGCGTTGTGCTGAAACTGCGCCGTAATGGCGAGCTTATCGATCCTGATCCTAAGCTTGAGTTACAAGAAGGCGATGTGCTCTCAATCATTGCCAGCTTGCGCGCGCACCAATGGTTACAACAAAACCTCGAAGGTGAAGAAGTACTGGATGCTGACCTGCTCAATTATCAGGTTATTTCTCAGGAAATTGTTGTTCTCAACCAAAATGCACTGGGCAAGCAAATCAAAGATCTGCACCTCACCTCGGTATACGGCTGCTTCGCCACCGGATTAAATCGTACCGGCATCCAGCTACCGATCACGGATGAGGTGGTACTCAATAAAGGGGATCGTATTCAGGTCGTTGGTGAAGAGTCGCATCTGCGCGAACTGGCTACCCTGCTTGGCCATATCGAGCAAGATATTGTAGAAACGGATCTGGTGACTTTTTCATTGGGTATCGCATTGGGCGCTTTTATTGGCTTGATTACCCTCTCAATCGGCGGCATTGGAATTGGCCTTGGCAGTGCCGGTGGACTATTGATTGTCGGGCTGTTGGTGGGTTATCTCAGCTCAATTAACCCCGTCTTCGGACGCGTTCCGGGCGCTGCACGCTTTTTGCTTCAGGAGCTGGGGCTGATGTTACTAATGGCCTCAATCGGTCTGAATGCTGGCGGTGGTATTGTTGAAGGCTTACTCAATGTTGGCCTGCCGATGATTGTTAGCGCCGTGCTGGTCAGCATATTGCCAATTGGTATCGGTTACTTTGTCGGACGTAAGTTTCTGAAAATGAATCCGGCCTTGTTATTAGGCTCACTTACCGGCGCCATGACCAGCACGCCAGCGCTGGCAGTACTGACCGAAACCTCTAAAAGCAGCGTTCCGGCCATTGGTTACGCGGGGACTTATACCTTCGCCAATGTATTCCTAACCTTTGCCGGTACCTTCCTAATGACGCTGTAGCTCGTAACAAGCAATAAATACGGCGTCATAAGCTCTGTGCAAACTACGTAGAGCCATACGCACATCTACGGATTAAAAAGGAACTCGCCCGGCAATATAATCTACTTCATAAACTATTTAGATTCTTAACGTGAATCGTGTTTGAAGTATTTTATAAATTAAGGAGCTACGATGAAAAAGACTATCCTACTGATCGGTATTTTAGCGGTATCGGGCCTTACAGCCTGTAGTGAGTATCAAAGTGTTCGCCATGAAAAGATGAAAGAGCAAGGCATTGAGAACACAATTAATGCAACAGACCCGAGTGACCGTGCTGCCATAATCACCGCCAAAATGGTGGAAACCTTGAGCTTAAACGAGAGCCAACGAGTGAGAGCAGCGCTGCTGAATGAGGATTTCTCGGTCAGATACAATATCTTGGCTGCATCCACAAACCCTAAAACGGACAAACGCGCAGAGTTTATAAAACTGATTCAAGAAAAAGACACCGAGTTAAAGAAGATATTGAATAACGCCCAAATCACTAAATGGCATGAAATTAGTGCTGAGTTCTGGAAAGAATATCGCATTATGTAAATGTAACAATGGCCAATACACACCACGCTTTATGGTGTGTATTGGCTTTTTTTAGTAGAAAAGCGTGTATTTAATGGCCATGTGCCGATTTTTTGCCATTCATTTGCCCGTTAATATCTGTTCCCCAACGCTCATTCTCTTCAGCCGTATTGCCATCAGCAATTTTTCGAAGGCTATCAACCTCCAGAATCCGCACTTTTCGGTGCTCAATACTCAGAATGCCTTGCTTGCGTAAGCCCGCAAACATGCGACTCAGGGTTTCAACCGCCATACCTAAAAACAAGGCAATATCCGTGCGGCTCATCGGTAAAATAAACTCAACAGGACTAAAGTGGCACTTCGCCATTGCATCGGAATACTCAAGCAGGAACCAAGCCAACCTGCGACTAGTCAACTGCGATAATACAATCGAGTGCCGCATATCCCGGTTATAACTGGCTCCCAGCTTATGAATAAAGCCTTCGTGATCAAAGCCCTTCGGATGATGGAAAATGGTGGTAAAAGGAATCAATGAGATATTAGAGATATCCATAGTAAGCGCGTTTGAGCGACTGATCCCATCAGCCAAAGCATCAAGGCCAATCAGATCACTCTGCAAATAAAACCCGATGATTTTAATCTCACCTTCTTCGCTAATTCTGTATAGCTTTACAGAGCCGGAGTTGACTCTGTAAAGCCCATCCAGCCTATCGCCGGCTCTAAATAAAAATGCGCCTTCCTGAATAACAAACGCACCAGGGTTTAAGGTGCGTATGTTGGTCGCAACGTCCAGGCGTGAATTATTATTTAGATCACCCATCTGAATAGTCTCGTTGAAGAGCAAGGCTTAAGGAAGTACGGAAATCGATTAAAAAGCTGAGTCCTGAACAGGAATAAGTAATACTTCAGCGCGGCTATGGTTCTGAACATACTGCGGGGTTGAGCCTAACAAGGTATTTAGCCCTTTTTTCTTAGCCGCAGCAAAGATAACGAGGTCGGTCTTCTGTGCTTCTAAAAAGGATACGATGCTGTATTTTTTATTGCCATAAATGACTTTGCTATTCACTTTAGCACCAGCATTTAACTCACCCACAAATGCACTCATCTGTGCCTCAGTTGCTTTAATACGCCGCTCGACTTGATCACCGACCATATTATCATTCACCAAATAGCCATCAATGGAGTCGCCATACAGAGCCAAAAAACCATACTCTGGGGCAATGCTTAAAACGGTTAAGGAGGCATCATAAAGCTTGGCTAGTTCGATAGCGCGCTCGCAGGCGTACTTTGATGCGTCGGAGAAGTCGACCGCAACTACAATGTTTTTGTACGGTGATAAGGATGTTTCTGTCTCTTCAGACGCATGATTTTCACGCAACCAATCCCACGCTGCTTGCAAGTTTTCATGATTAAAGTAACGCACGTCACCTGAAGGCAAGAATGGTTTGGCGATTAAAGACATCCAGCGCTCCCACGCTTTATTACCGACCATCGCAATGCGTTCAAAGTCATCTAGGTGCTGCATGCCAAAGTCGTAATCATCTTTAGCGGCTTCCAGATCCCATCCGCTGAAATCTTCAAATTCAAACAGTATCGAGACCTTGCCGAACTGCTTAATTTGTTCTTCTAATTTGGGCAAAAAATTCTGGTAGTCTTCATGGCTTAATTTACCGGAAGCACGCACGGCAATGGTATTGCCATCAAATACGGGGATAAACTGCAACATAGGGTTTCCTTACATGACTAATTTAATCGAGCCATTGCTTACTGAAGACTCTGAGTCATTAATTCAGTAAAAATACGCCCATCTCAAATAGAATAGTCACTCATCTGCAGTGAATAAACTATTCGTTGTTGTACGTAAGGAACTGTGGAAACTACTTAGATTACGAGGCGGTGCAGACGACTGCTGCACCGAACCTCGCAATTCCAAGCGCGACAACTGCCGCGCCTTAGGATTTATTCAGAAAGTACGGGAATACATAAACTGCAGATTAGTCTGGGAATGACTGGAAGTCATGCCCGTATTGCTGTTGGTTTGCTCAACCTCTGGCGCATGGGAAATTGCACCAGAAACGGCACTTTTGGCATTCAGACGATGCGTAAAACCCGCTGTCACATGATTTTCAATAATTGCCGGAAATAAAGGATTTAAATACTCATCCGGTACCGGATTACTTGCCAAATTAAGCCCTGCGCGCACTTTCGTTTTAGTACTGATCGCATGCTCTACACCTAGCTTAACCACATTCTGATCTTTCCAGTTTTGCTTCATGGCAACGTCGACCGAACCCGCCCCGCCATCGGCCGTAAAGCTCATTTTAAAATCGTCCATTACATCAGACCAATCGATGTGGCTGACATCCAAGGCCAGCAAAGTGGCGGGGGTCGCTTGGTAAGCTAAGCCAACGGAACTAACCGCCGGAAACTGAAAGTCTTTAATAGTGTATTCACCAGGAAAGCTCATCTTGGTGGAGCCATCAGTCCCGCTAACGATATCCATCGAGCCATTGCCTTTAAAATCACTCAGATTGGTTTTAGCACGGTATGAGCCACCCAAGCGTAAGCGAGCAGTTGCCTGATACATCAGACCCAACGAGCCACCAATGCCATCACCATTCGCCTCACCGGAGAAGTCATTATCATTGGAAAAATTAAAGACAGCCGAGTCATTACCCGCAATACTGCCATCGGCTAAAGCAGGCCCTAAACTATTAAACAACGTGCCATTAGCCGAGCCCAAAACATTTGGTGCGCCTGGCGTAAAGTCAGCAAAGGTTCCGGGATTTGGAGCCGTCACGCCGCTGGTATCACCCACTGGCATACCAAAAATCATATCCACGCCGCCCCACACATATTGCAACGTACCACCAACCGTGAGCCTATCATTCACATCATAAGACACGGGAAACAGTACCGAACCAATACCGACCTCGGAACGTGCAGTGCCGCCCGCTGCCTGACCTAAAAAGGTATCCGAGCCATATTCTGTTCCCATACCTCCCTGAGAAAATACGCCGATACCATAAGCCAGTCGTTCACCTTTGCGTACATAGCCAAGCGCTGGCATCAGATACGAGTCGCCATCTGACTCGGCATTCATCCCCATAAAGTCAGTGCTGACATCAGGGCGCAAGTTACCCACCGCAAAATCAAAGCGCCCACTCGCGGAATCCATCAAGCCCAACGTGGCAGGGTTATTGATCATTGCCGCCGTGCCATTTTCAACGGCTTGTGAAACGCCGCCCATGCCCGCAGACTCTGGCCCCATGCCTTCCAGCAACATGCCGTTGGTTGCAAAGGTACAAGGTGACGCCAGTAAAGCGCCTATTAATAAGCCCGACCGTCTTTTATAGTTTTTGGTCATTATTTTCTCCAATTTTGCAGTACTTTTATTATCGATTTTTAATGTGTGGCTTACCTGAGTCGACGCCCAAGCTTGGGATTAACTCCCCAGCGCCAAATACTGATCGATGCCTTTTATTTTATCTTCTGGGTGATGGTTAACGTACAACACCGCTGTTTCACTCCCCGCACAAATCTTCTCAATCAACGCCAACACCAATTGGCGATTCATATCATCCAGCCCTAAACAGGGCTCATCTAAAATCAACAACGGCGGGTGCTTAACCATAGCTCGTGCAATCAATAATAAACGCTGGTCGCCATACGAGAGCTTATTAAACGGCTGATCAGCTCGATCGGTCATGCCCAACAATTCCAACCACTGATCTGCAATCGCCCGCTGCCGATCAGTACACTTGGTATACAAACCGATGCTGTCGTAAAAACCTGAAATAATCACATTGCGCACGCTGGTGCCAACCCGATACTCCCACTGCAATGCAGTCGAGACATAGCCAATAAACTGCTTAATCTGCCAGATACTTTCGCCGCTACCGCGTTGAAAACCAAATACAAAAATATCATTCACATAGCATTGCGGATGATCACCCGTAATCAACGACAACAATCCCGTTTTTCCACTACCATTTGGGCCGCTTAACTGCCAATGCTCATTGGGCTGAATGGTCCAGTCTAAATCTGTGAAAATCTCTGTCTCGCCATAGCGAATACTTGCGCCTTTTAAGCGTACCAGTGGCTGAGTAGGATCAAGCTGAGGAATGGCGGTTTCGGGGTCAATTGGCGGCACTTCAAGATCAGTGGTTTTCAGATGTAACAGCTGATAAAGCTCACCATAAGCCTGCTCATCGCTGCGTTTGATTTGATGACGTAGTTCGCCATTATCGACATAGGCAATATCAGTAACAAACGCCGGGCTCTCATCAAAGCGATTCAGCACAATGATCATTGGAACCGTTTTGCTTAAGCTGGTCAGGTAGTCCTGCAATAGCGCGAACATATTGACATCAAGCCCGTCAAACGGCTCATCTAACACCAGTAAGTCTGGCTTATTGGCCAGCGCGCGTATCAGCATGACTTTGCGGGATTCGCCGGTGGATAGCTTTCTGAAAGCACGATCCAGTAATGGCTCAATACCAAAAGCGGTGGCTAACTCCAGAGCCAAGGCATGATCAGCACAATCACGCTCCAGCAGTTCAGCCACTGGCGTACCTTCTGAGATCACATCCATGATATCGGCATCGTCTTTTTTAAGCTCTGCCGCAATGAGTTCGGCCTGAGCTTCAAACGAGACTAAACCAACGCGAGGTGGAATTCCCTCAAGCTCACCGGAGGTAATCTCGCCATAGCCTGCCAATACGGCCGCCAGTGCTGACTTGCCCGCACCATTGGCTCCGCTAATCATCCAATGCTGATTAGGCTCGATTTGCCAGTTGATGGTGTTTAACTGAAAACGATCATCGAAGTTGACTGTTAAGTCCTTCAGAACAATGGAACCAACAGCCGAGACCTTATCCGTCATGGGAATACCTCACAAAATATCACGCTTGCACTGCTCAAAAATCAGAGTTAAACCACTTTGAGGCCAAGCAAGCACTATAAAAAACCTGAAAAAAAGGCCGAGAAAAATCTCAGCCCTTTTTTAATCATCTAACAAGGCTCACACATAGCGCATGAGCCTGAATACTCATCGTAAATTAAACGATTTTCTTCATATCAGCCATGTGACCACGCAATGTTGCGCCGATCGCTTCAACTGGGTGGCTGCGCAGTGCTGCGTTCACTTCGATCAGACGCGCGTTATCAACGCCCATATCATCCAGCTCCAGACCTTTACCAATTACGTCAGTCTTGATGCCTTTCATGAAATCGCCCAACAGTGGCAGACACGCGTGGTTGTACAAGTAGCAACCGTACTCAGCGGTGTCAGAGATTGTCGCGTTCATCTCATACAACTTCTTACGAGCGATCGTGTTAGCGATCAGTGGTGTCTCGTGCAGTGACTCGTAGTAGGCAGAATCAGCAACGATACCCGCCGCAGTCATGGTCTCAAAGGCCAACTCAACACCCGCTTTAACCATCGCAACCATCAGAATGCCGTTGTCGAAATACTCTTGCTCAGAGATTTCAACATCGCCAGCAGGTGTCTTTTCGAATGCAGTTTCAGCAGTCTCAGCTCTCCAGCCCAACAGGTTCTTATCATCATTCGCCCAATCTTCCATCATGGTGCGAGAGAAAGTACCGTCGATGATGTCATCCTGATGCTTGTTGTATAGCGGACGCATGATCAATTTCAATTCTTCAGACAGGTCGAATGCTTTGATTTTTGCAGGGTTAGACAAACGATCCAGCATGTTAGTCACGCCGCCGTATTTCAGTGCTTCAGTCACAGTTTCCCAACCGAACTGAATCAACTTAGAGGCGTAGCCAGCATCGATGCCTTCTTCAACCATTTTGTCGAAGCACAACAAAGAACCTGTCTGCAACATACCGCAAAGGATAGTCTGCTCACCCATCAGGTCAGACTTCACTTCAGCGATGAATGAAGACATCAGAACGCCAGCCTTGTGACCGCCGGTTCCGACAGCGTAGGCCTTAGCCAAAGCCAGACCTTCGCCTTTAGGATCGTTATCTTCGTGTACTGCGATCAGTGTTGGAACACCGAAACCACGTACGTATTCAGCACGAACTTCAGAACCCGGGCACTTAGGTGCAACCATGATGACTGTCAAATCTTCACGAATCTTCATGCCTTCTTCAACGATATTGAAACCGTGAGAGTAAGACAGACAAGCGCCCTGCTTCATCAAAGGCATTACCGCGTTAACAACCGCAGTGTGCTGCTTATCAGGTGTCAGGTTTAATACCACGTCAGCAGTCGGAATCAGCTCTTCATAAGTACCGACTGTGAAGCCGTTCTCTGTTGCGTTCTTCCAGGATTGACGCTTTTGCTCAATCGCTTCTGCACGCAAGGTGTAAGATACATCCAGACCACTATCACGCAGGTTCAAACCTTGGTTTAAGCCCTGTGCGCCACAACCAATGACGACCATTTTCTTGCCTTTCAGCGCTGCAACGCCATCTGAAAACTCAGACAGGTCCATAAAGCGGCATTTTGCCAATTGCTCAAGTTGCTCACGGAGTGGCAAGGTGTTGAAGTAGTTGTTAGACATAAAAATTTCCGTATGTGGGGTGTATCGAATGAATTATGTGCGCAGTTTATAGGATGCTCAGCATTTCGTAAATTGATATAAATGAAATGCTGTATCCCAGTTTTTGCAACGGTATCGCGCTACTCTACCGCTGGCCGGCTATCTGCCATGATTCTATCCAACCTGATCTGCGCCTGCTTGACGTTTACAAAGTCGTAGGACTCCAGCATCTCGCATTCATCCTTAACCATTTCAGCAATGGTGGTGGGATAGAAACGGCAGTCATCAGGCCGGTCGTAGTAAATATCGCAGGTATACACATTGGAGTTGGGTGCTTTCTTCAACCATGGGCAGCGTTCGATTAGTTTGCCCGTGTCAGGGCTTAACCAAAGCTCACCATTTCGCACGTATTCAGCGATTTCTGGTTTGAAAACTTCCCAGTACTTTACTTCCTCTTCTGAGGCCGAAAGCTGTCCGTTGCTGTATTTGATGCAGCACTTGCCGCATGAATTACACTCTTTCATGTTACCTGCCTATCAGGCTAATTTAATCAGCGGCGTATTATACACGGCGCATCAATATAATGCCTCTTTTACGGCTAAAACATACCTCCACCTAATTCCTCTTGGGGATTGTCAGTACTAACGTGCCTCTACCCCGTTTTGATAATAGCCCTGCCATTCCTCATCCGGCACCATACTGCCACCAGTAGCCCAAACAATATGCGTCGCCTTACTCTCTAAAGCCCCATCTGCTTGTAAAACTCTGGCAATACCGGCCAAGCCCGCCGCCGCAGAAGGCTCGACCTTGATTCCCTCTGCATCAAACACTAGCGCTAACAACTTAAATAACTCCTGATCATCAAGCGTGAATACACCATCTAAAAGCGGCTCCATCTCCCGACACACCATGCCAGATGCTCGACTCACTGCTAAGCCATCAGCAGCGGTCAAACCATCCAAACCAATATCCTGCGCGCTAATGTTTTCGTGCTGTCCGGTTCCCATTCCCAGTAATACCGCTGGCGCATGGGTTGGCTCAACAAAGTAGCAATGCACATGATCGCCAAATACCAGCTTCATACCAAAACTAATTCCACCAGGACCACCGCCCACGCCACAAGGCAAATAGATATACAGCGGATGCTCAGCATCAACCGCAATTCCCTGAGCAATCAACTGTTGCTGTAAGCGCCTAGCTGCGACTGAGTAACCAAGGAATAAGTCTTTCGAGGACTCATCATCCACAAAATGACTTTTGGGGTCTTGGGAAGACTCTAAGCGACCTTGCTCAACCGCATGGCTATAGTCCGATTCATATTCAATAACCGTAACGCCTTTAGAGCGCAGTAAATCCTTCTTCCACTGCCTCGCATCGGCGGACATGTGCACGGTAGCTTTCAGCCCTAAACTCGCGCCCATAATGCCAATACTCAGCCCTAAGTTCCCTGTCGAGCCGACCACAATCGAGTAGTCACTAAAGAACGCTCTAAACCCATCTGAATCAAACACCGAATAGTCATCACCTTTCGATACCAATCCATTTTCTATGGCCAGCGTTTCAGCATATTTCAGCACTTCATAAATCCCACCACGCGCCTTTACCGAGCCAGCAATGGGAAGGTTGCAATCAAGTTTTACCATCAAGCGCCCTACTAGTGCTTTCCCGTAGTAGGCTTCTAACTTGGCAAGCGCATTCGGTACTTCTACCAGTTCAGACTCTATAATCCCACCAGACGCTTTAGTCTCAGGAAAAGCACTCATGATGTAAGGCGCAAAGCGCGCTAAACGATTAGCAGCACCCTGCTCTGAAACCTCAGTAAACTCACTTAAATGCTTGGCTTGCTCATATGGCAACAACTTTGGATTTTTCCAAAATACTTCTTTCGCTTGAGCAATATCGGTGATTTCTGGAAACGTAGTTTTGTATTGGTCGAGGAGATCTGAGACTGGGGACACGGCGACATCCTATATTAAATCGTGGAGGATAAAATTTATGATCATTAGGCCTACATACTTTCACAACTTAAAACCATAGTCACTGATACTGAGTTACTATTATTCCCATGAACACACGCAACCTAAACAACTTCTTAGCCCTCGCCAAAAGCCTGCACTTCGGTAAAGCCAGCGAGGTCTGCAATGTCAGCGTTTCAGCGCTCTCGCGAAATATTCGACAGCTTGAAGAAGAGTTGGATGTGCGCCTGTTTAATCGCGATAATCGCAAGGTGACGCTAACCAATGAAGGGAAAACCTTTCTGAAATATGCCAATGAAGCCAGCAATCAATGGCAACTCATCCGCAAGGAGCTCGCCGATAACAGTGGCGAGTTGCAGGGAAAAATTAGTTTATATTGCTCAGTCACCGCCTCTTACAGCATTCTGTTTGACCTGCTAAACCGCTTCCGGCCTGACTATCCGGGGATTGAAATCAAACTTCATACGGGCGTTCCGGAGCTTGCGATTAGTCGAATTGCTGCCGGTCATGAGGATATTTGTATCGCGGCGCACCCTAATTCGCTGCCGCGTGAAGTAACCTTTAAACCACTCTCAATGACCCCACTGGTCTTTATTGCGCCAGTGAATCCACTCGATCCTGATGTCCCGATTAGCGAACCAGACTCCGCCGAAGCGTGGGCCAGTGTGCCCATGGTGTTATCTGAAACCGGAATCGCCCGCAATCGTTTGGATGAGTGGTTTAAAGCAATGGGGATTAACCCTCGCACCTATGCGCAAGTAGAAGGTTATGAGGCAATTGTGAGTATGGTGAGCCTTGGGCTTGGCGTGGGCGTGGTGCCTAAAATTGTCTTGGATAATAGTCCGCTGGCTGAACGCATCCAGATACTCAACGTACAGCCAGCACTGGAGCCTTTCAACATTGGGCTATTCACACTAAAGCGGAATCTGAAGAATCCGCTAGTGAAAGCCTTTTGGGAGCTAATCGAATAAGCTAAGCGGTGGCTTCAGCCAGTTGCTTAGTCGGTGAGTAGTCATTTAACAGCGTCATAAATGAATCCAATGGCACCGGCTTTGACCACAAATAACCTTGCCCGATGGTGCAGTGTAAATCCAGCAGTGGCTTAATCAGCGCAGTATCTTCGACACCTTCAGCCACTGTTTTCATTCCAAAGCTACTCGCAATGTGTGTGATGGCATGCACAATTGTGCGGTCTGAATTTGACTTCAGCAGGTTCATCACAAAGTACTGATCGACCTTCAACTTCTGCACATTCAACCGGCTTAAGTAGCTAAGATTTGAGTAGCCCGTACCAAAGTCATCAATCGCCAAGCTAACGCCCATATCGCGAATATCTTGTAGCTGACGTTGAATATCATCACCATTTTCTAAAATAACCGACTCGGTTAATTCAAGTTCTAGGTACTTAGGGTCTAAACCCACTGCGGCACATTCCTCGCGAATAATCTGCGGTAAATTTCCTTCAGCCAGCATCATCGATGGCACATTCACGCTGACAAATAAGTCTTTAAACCCATCCGCATACCAGCGTGCGCAATCAATACAAGACTGGCGAATTACCCAAAGCGTCATGCCGATAATGCTACCGTTTTTCTCCGCAATCGGAATAAAATCAGCGGGGGAAATCATCTGCCCATCTTGTCTGAACCAACGAATTAAGGCTTCAGCGCCGACCACTTTACCGGTGGCTAAATCGACCTGAGGTTGGTAAAACAGAACAAACTCATCATTCTTTAAGGCTTCATGTAAGCCTGCACCGAGTTCAATATTCTTGACTGCAGTATCATTTAACGACTGGTTGAAATAACAGAAACGGTTTTTGCCCGTCTTCTTAGCGCGATTCATTGCCATATCGGCTTTGCGATATTCCTCTTTAAAGGATGACGTATCGTTCTTAATCTCGATCACGCCCATTGAGCAGGTAATATATTCGGTCTGGTCAAAAATAGTTAATGGCTCAGCCAGCTGCTTCATCATCCCATGCAAACGGGTTTCCAGCTGATCAGCCTGCATAAATAACATGATAATAAATTCATCACCGCCAATTCGGCTAACAACGGCATTATCTTTTTCAAAGGCTTGATCCAAGCGTCTGGCGACGGTGGACAGTGCTTCATCACCACCGTTGTGTCCAAAGCGTGTATTGATGTTTTTAAAGTTATCAATATCCACGAACAGCAATAAATGGCTCATGCCAGGAGTGGCCGGACTCAGTCGGAACAACTCATCAAAATGCGCTTCGCAAGAATGGCGATTCGGTAGGCCTGTCAGCTTGTCGTGGTTGGCAATAAAATCTAATTTTTTCCGGTCTTTTCTAACCCGATCCAAAATCGCGCCGTAGTCATCAACGAACATTTTGATGGTTCGAAAACACACTTCCATAATCAGTAGGCAGTAAATCATCTGATCAAGGCGCATAAAGGTCTCGATCGGGTCTTTTTCACTCAAATCCAGTGGCTTAATACCAAAAACACCGAGTAGGTAAAGCGCAATAATACTGACCATGCATGAGCGTGCGACCACTTCCATGGTATGGATATTGGCAAAAAAGCCGGCGGTCATAATCAACAGAGGATAAATAATTAACGGAGTTTCCCCCATTCCTCCATTGGTAAATGCCTGTGCAATAATACTGACCGTGCAGGTAAAGAGTAGCCAATTGGTTGATGAGCGGACACGGTCTTTTTTTAACTGATAAATACCAACGCACAAGCCTGCAATCGTTGATAGCAGAATGACTTCATCGATCCACTTCATGAAAAAAGCGAAATTAGTGGGCAGCTGAGCAGTGGCATCTAGCGCAACAATCCCCTCAGTCAAAAAAGCGACCGTAAACGCGGCAAGCAAAATCAATAAAACGGGCATTAACCGCTTACGAATCGTCGGCTTAGATTCCGCAAAATAGGCTGCTTTACGCGAAGATTTAGGGTTAACTAGCTTCATGGGGGTAACTTTTAATTAACATTATTTTTATATTCTGGCTCTAGTTATACACTACCTGTCAGGTTTATTGGTTTTTATCCGATATTCAGTGGTGTGTCCGTCTGAAACTTCACAAGTAAGGTATACTGTGCGCCAATTTAACCAAATGGTTCATTATGAAACTTCTAGTCAGAAACCTTGCGCGTACCACTACCGAAAAAGAAATCCACGAACTATTCGCCGCTCACGGAACGGTTGAAAGCTGTGATTTGGTGCTAGATAAAGCAACCGGCCAATCGAAGGGCTTTGCCTTTGTAGAAATGCCCGATGAAACAGAAGCCAAAACAGCGTTGAAAGCGCTGCACGAAAGTAAAGTGGCTAAAAGTAAAATTCGGGTGAAAGAAGCGCAATAAGCCAAGCTCGCCTGCCAAGAAGTCAGCATCCCACTGCTGGCTCCTGACATTGCTTGCGGCTGTTAAGCCTTAGCAACTGTTTCCGGCTTAACCTTACTCTCCGCTGCTGTCAACTTTGGCATACGATGCAAGCGGTCATGAATGGCATGGTGCACAAATGACAGCTTGGTACGCACTGGCTGAGTCAGCACAAAGGGATAAGCATCATTCATTCCCATACTGCGGTTCAATGAGTTCAGAATCACCGAGAAGTCTATCCAGGTATCCAAAATACTGGTGATCGAGGTTTGGCCAGAGAAGAAGTAAGCATCCTGCGGCAAACTTAAGTCCTCAACTTCTTCAGTTTCCTCTGCATTGGCGGACGTCGAGCCAGTAATCGAAAAGTTCTTTGCCGTCTCAAGCGTATCCATAATGTGCATATAATGCGCCCACGTTTCAGCCCAATCTTCATAAGGGTGCATCGTGGCGTATTCGCTGATAAATGACTCGCGCCAGTTTTTGGGTGCACCCTCTTTATAGTGCCGATCCAGCGCATCTTGGTAGCTTAGCTCATCATCACCAAAATACTGTTTGCACAGGGCATGCTTTTCAGGCGAACCTAAAATTAACTTCTCAAAATAATAATGTCCAAGCTCATGGCGGAAATGCCCCAGCAAAGTGCGGTAGCGCTCACCCATGGCCAGCTTGGTATGGGAGCGAGCTACGTCATTCGCTTCAGCCAGATTAATGGTGATATGGCCACTGCTATGACCGGTAAATACCGGCTCCTGATCTTCTAATCGGCTAATGAAGTTATCATTCACATCACGATCGGTGGTAAATGAAAAGCTCAAACCGCCCTTCGCATCCTCATTAAAATTGCGCAGCGGCAGTGATAATGCTTTCAGCGTATAAATAGCGCGTCGCTTAGCGACTTCCATTTTTTTCCACAAGGGAATGTGCTCAACCACAGTGAGATCTGGAATTGTTTTATTAAAGCGGCAGGCGAAACACAGCACTTCATCCTCGTCTTCAACCGGCACAAAGGTATCCAGATTGACCATGCCATTACAGACTTTGTATTCCGCATGGTTGTCACATTTTTGATAATGAACGTCTGGCTTCGAGTCTTTGTAATAGTGCCCACTTTCTTCATCTAAATTATACGGCTCTACTTTATCGAACCAGTCATCAAGCCCCACTGTTCTATCACAAGCCAGGCAATGGCTGCTTTCAAAAAATAAAATCTGCTCATCTGGACAAGTACATTTAAATGTTTTCATAGGTATATATTCGATCCAAAAAAAAAGAGAGTGGATAATTGGCTGAGGGGCATTATATAGGTGTGTCGCGGAAGTGGGCAAAAAATATCAGTTTAAGGCGGCTTTGCAGGTTTTAAACCGGCTGAATCCAATACCATCTGTTGGCCGCTTTGCAGCGTGTCCAAACTCAACTGCGGCATCACGTAGTAAGGCACATCGTACTCTCTGGCGACAATTGCCGAGTGTGATAAGCGGCTGCCACGAGTCACTACAATACCCTTACAGTGGCGAATCAAGCCCACCCAACGGTTATCAAAATACGGTGTGATCAGTATGCAATCAGCCGGAATGCCATTAACCACAGAAGGGTTTTCAATGATATATACCGGCCCTTCTACTGTTTTGCTTGAGGCTAGTGATTGAATATCACCGCTCTCATCCGCAGACAAGAATGCAAAGTCGTATAAGGCATAAGGGGCTTGTTGATGCTGTCCTGATTTTCCTGATTGATAATCACCGGCTTGATACTCACGCCAAGTACAAAATAATTTGTAATTTTCAACGTTTGAACTTTGCTGGGATGGATTGTGCGGCTCTGTTTTATCATTAGCCTGTTGAGTGGCTTGCCTCAGTTCACGCTTAAGCTTATTCAACTCAAATAGAAACAACGCCCGACCCCAGCGATTAAGCTCATTCCAAGAACTAAGTTTATCGGGTTTCTCAATGGCTAACTCAGTCACCCAAGCCAGCTCGTAAGCATGTGGCGAGTCGGATGCAAAGCTCCCCTCTAAACTCTCTCTGCCTGCCCCTGCGCTACAAATATTCGCCGTAATCCAATAACGGAATAACTGCAATAGTGTGTCATAAGAAAATGCCGCTGAATGATCGTATTCACTCATGGCACGCTGGGCTTCCTGCTGAATTTTGGCTTGGTGTATGCCTCGCTGAAAACCACCGAATAACGTCAGCTTATAAAACGATTGCTCGCGGCTAGGGTCAACCAAAACCGTCCCATCGGGTGTATAGCACATAAAATCGACTGCTTTCGCTTTCCATCCCAGCAAATGAAGCATGGGTATCGAGTCGGTATAAAGCTGCTGTAGCAAGCTAAAAGACAGTGGAGATAATCGACCCAAGCTCTCAGAGAGTGCCGTAAATTGCCAAGCTTCACTTAAGTCAGCTGACGTTATCGCCTGATCAATGCCATGCCCAGACCAATCATTTAGCAAATGCGCATCAGCCTTTGAGTACGGTAACACTGGCCCAACAAAATGCGTCTGCGGCCTTACCTGAAGCACCACCACGCAGTGCTTTTGACTGTCATAAGCCCACTCACAATCAACCGGAAAATCATAAATGCCACGCAACTGATTGCATAACAAAGCCAGCTCAGATTTGAGGTGACTTAAGGCATCAAGCAAAGGCAAAGGATCAACATACTGCGCATCAACGCAGAGCACGGCACTATGGCTCGCACCACCCTCAACTACCCGCTTCACTCCTGCATCGGAATATTCAATATAGACGTAGTCAGTGAAAAAACTCCAAGGGCTAAACAACACACCACCAACCGTATGCTCAATATATTCCTGCAAAATCAATTGGGGATGTGATGCTGACTGCAATGAGTCGAGCACTGCCTGATTAGCTTGCTGCGCTTGGATAACTGTCTCTGCAACAAGCTCTCTCGCTACCGCAGCAGAGCTCCAAAAATGCCCGGCCAATGAATGCTCACTGCTATCTTCTGACTCAACCGCACTTCTCACAATAAAACGGCTATCCGCGGAGGCGTTCAAAAACTGCTCAATATCAGCCTGAGAGTGCTCGCCATCAAGCAATAAGCTACGAGGTACAATTAAGCCCGCACGCTCAGCCTGCTTCAACGTGGCATACTTTGCAGGCACACTGTTAGCCTGCACCGACTGCTCGCCCTGTAAACCGACCTGCTCAGTCAAAGAACTGACTCATGTGCTTGCCGCTTTCATCGTAAACCCCCAATACCTTGCCGCCATTATGCTCAATTAACCAAGCCAAATTGGTACTGTGAAAACAGCCGCCATAGGTATTACAGGCCAGCAAAACGGGTTGCTGCTTTGAGGCAGCCATTACCGGCTTCAAATAACTACTCGCAGCCGTTTCATAGGGCAGTTGGGTCACATTAGGAATGCCCTTAATCGCTTGGCTGCCTTCTGCATCCACCTGCACTTTCATCCCCATCGCTTTACGAGCTTCTTGCTTGCTCAACAACCAACGCGACTTGGCCTTGTATTCTGGATTACCCCGAACCGCAAAACCCTGCTTACTCCAAGCTGACAAACCACCTTGTAAAAAAGCCACCTGCTTAATACCCATATTTTGGATTAAACTCGCTCCAAGATAGCCACGCAGCCCCGAATGACACAGCACAATAATCACCGCATCCTCCGGAATATCTTTTGGCAGCAGATTACTAATCAAATCACCATAGCGAGCCACGCCATGCGACTGAATACCAAACCGCGAGCGCTCATATTCCTCACGAATATCCAGCACATAGATATGCTTGTTTTGCGTATTAATTAAGTCATTCAGCGCTTTGGGAGAAAATGACTGCACTGTTCCAAATTTCAGCGTCTCCAGCCCTCGGCTTTGACGGGCAAGGTTTAACTCCTTCTGCATTTCAAGTTCAGTTTTCAGCAACCACTCGCGAATCCAGTCGTTCTCTTCACGTTTGATGAGTGTGCTGATTGGGATTAGCTCGCCGCGAACTAAGGTGTTTGCAGTATTTGCTTTGGCCACCTGAGGCGCGAGCATAAGCCAGACAAGGCCTACAAAGACAATTGCCAGAGCACTATAAAAAGCGGTCCGTTTCCAACCCACGATGTAATGACCAAAAAACTGCCGCATGCTAAATATCGCGCCACCGATAAACACAGAAGCCACGCCTAAAAACTGCAATAAGGATTGCCAGATGGAAATCACCGCATCAGGTGGTGGAATGGCCTGTGCAAAGGTGCTAATGAGTAATGCACTCAGCCCGATTAGTATTGCTTTTTTACGCATGACTTCCTCGAATTCTGTAATTATTATATGTTGACCTTCCCAACGTGAGAATGTTCGATATAGTTATTTGCTGGCAATACTGAAATAACAATCTCACCCTTAAATATGCCCATAATTGGCCGATCACGCAAAAATATAACGCTTAAAATACTCACTTAGTTGAGTTAGATAACCCCAATGGGGTATACCAGTTTAAACATTGGGGACTTGAAATGACGAATACTTACGACATGGTAGGCAATACAATACGGGCAATTGGAACCGATGCATTCTATCAAGCTCTCTATTCCGTACTGGAAGAAGCTTTCGACTTTGATAATTTTTTAGTTATTGGATACCACGGTGAAAGCCGCCCTTTAGTGCTCAATCGAACGAGCCGTTCAAATAAAGTGCATGCTGACCTAGAGAGCCAATATGTTCCTTCTTTATACGTACTCGACCCGTTTTACAGCGCTCATCTAAACAAAGTATCACCCGGAGCCTATCGCTTACGTGATATCGCTCCCGATAAGTTCAACACCACCAGCTACTTCAATGAATACTACAAAAAGACGTCGATAGTAGATGAAATCGCCTTTATCGCTTATGTCAAAAATGGCTGGACGATCAATGTTTGCGTAGGTCGGGATGAGACCTCATCAAGCCTGTTTGGCAAAGGCGCTTTGAAAAAAGCAAACGAACTGGCTCAGTGTATCTGTTCACTGCTAGAGCTTCATTTCGACCTTTTAAGGCTAAATTTCGAGGAAGAATTTCCAAACCTCGACAATATGCTGGTTGTAAAACTCAAGAAGTGCCATGCAGTCTCGATCACGCCTCGACAAGCACAGGTCGCGGTGTTGCTACTGCGCGGACACTCTTCAAAATCCATCGCCAAAGAAATGGGGATCAGCTGGCAAACTGTCCGCGTTTTTCGCAAACAGCTGTATGCACGATGCAATGTTTCCTCTCAAGCTGAGTTGTTCGCATTATTAACGCCACTGATTGCCGCTTAATCCTTAGCCACCACAGAACAAAAACACACTGTCAGCTGTACCACGCGAGGGTTATATACCTCACAAAAAGCCTTATGCTAAAAATATAAGGGCAAGTTATGGGGTACTTTCACTGTGAGTCACCACCGCTAGAAGTGGCTCACACAACTACAGCTGATGAGGATGCAGACAATGACAGATGATACAGTCGATAAAGGAACACTTTCACGATCACTGGGGCTATGGGCCGTTGTTCTATTTGGTCTCGCTTATATGACACCAATGATCGTTTACGGAACATTTGGTATTTTAGCTGAAGCCAGTCAGGGAATGGTCCCAACCTCCTATATTTTGGCATTGTGCGCTGTGCTACTAACCGCCGTCAGCTATGGGAAAATGGCTTATATATTCCCAGTCGCAGGTTCGGCTTATACTTATGCCCGTAAGTGCATTGGTTCCAACACTGGCTTCTTGGTCGGTTGGGCCGTTTTGCTTGATTACTTTTTTCTACCCATGGTGATTTGGCTAATTGGTGCCGCTTACTTAAATGAAGCATTTCCGACTATTCCCACTCAAGTCTGGCTGATTGGCTTCATCGTTATAACCACGGCAATCAACATTATAGGCATACAATTTGCCAGCAAAATTAACTTCATCATGATGCTGATTCAGTCAATTATGGTGGTTATCTTTATTGCGCTTTGCATTCATTACATTGTTGGCGCACAAGGGCCTGGCGGCTTACTCTCTGTCGAACCCTTCTTTAATGCAGACATCCCTTTCTCATTCGCCTTCGCCGGTGCTGCAATCGCGGCCTACTCTTTCTTAGGGTTTGACGCCGTAACCACCTTAACCGAGGAAACCATCGACCCTAAGCGCAATATGCCAAAGGCTATTTTCCTCATCGCACTAATCGGCGGAGCGGTATTTGTTATCGCAGCTTACTTTGCGCAGCTGGTGCATCCGGGTGGAACCTTCACCAATGTCGATGCAGCTGCCTTCCAAATTGCCACAAAAATTGGTGGTGACGTGTTTAGCGGTATCTTCCTTCTCGGCTTAGTCGTTGCACAATTTGCATCCGGCCTTGCTGCTCAAACCAGTGTTGGACGCCTGTTGTTTGCAATGGGTCGTGATGGCGTTTTACCAACCGGCTTATTTGGCTATGTTAGCCCTAAGTTCAATACGCCAGTCTATAACTTGGCACTCGCCGGTTTAGTGGGAATGGTTGCGCTCTACCTTGATGTCGCAACCTCTGCATCATTCATCAACTTTGGCGCTTTCCTCGCATTCACCTTTGTGAACCTATCCGTTGTCAGCTTGTTTCTGAAAAAGAGCCAGTTGATGGCTAGCACCGGACTGTTAACCGGCCTGATCATTCCCGTCATCGGTGCGCTGTTTAATCTGTACCTGCTGACCAGTCTTGATTCAAAAGCAATCGTTCTCGGCTGTATCTGGCTTGGCTTGGGCATCGCTTATTTGGCATGGATTACCAAAGGCTTCTCACAAAAGGCTCCTGAGTTAATTTTCGCAGAAGACTAATCCCACAAAAGACTAACTGGCTGCTTCAACTCTAACGAGGCAGCCAGTGTTTTAACCTAAAAGTAAATGATTGTAGGTGCACAAAATGGATACCAAATATAGCGAACAACTCTGTGATTTACCCGCCGTCATTCAAGCAGAGTTGATTCGTAGCAAAGCAATTTCACCCGTTGAATTAATTGATAGCTGCCTCAGTCGCATCGAAACGGTTCAATCAAAATTTAACCCGTTTACCTTAGTATTGGATGAGGAAGCTCGCCGTCAGGCTCGTATTGCAGAAAAGCAGCTTATGCGAGATAAGGTAACGGGACCACTTCACGGCCTGCCATTGGGAATCAAAGACTTCACGCCCACCAAAGGGCACCGAACAACGCGTGGCTCAGTCACTCATAAAGACTGGATACCCGACCAAAACCCCGTCATTGTAAACAGGCTACTGAATGCCGGCGGGATAATACTAGCCAAGACAACCACGCCCGAGTTTGCCTATTCCAGCTTTACCCAAAGCCGCCTATGGGGAGTGACCCGTAACCCTTGGGATCTAACCAAGACTTCCGGCGGCTCCTCAGGTGGCTCAGCCGTCGCCGTGACAACGGGTTGCGTCTCGATAGCAGAGGGAACCGATATGGGCGGGTCTATTCGGATTCCCGCCGCATTGTGTGGTTGCGTTGGACTCAAACCAAGCCACGGTCGCATTCCGATGGATATCTTAGGCACCGTGTTTGACGACATCTCACACTTTGGCCCGCTTGCCAGAACGGTGGATGACACCACCCTATTTCTACAAGTCACAGAAGGCTCGGACGATGCGGATATCCAGAGTCAACGACACTCTATGCCTCTGGACTCCATCCAAAATATAGAAGGCAAGCTGGCTAATCTAAGAGTCGCGATCAGCCCTGACTTGGGCTTCTATGATGTTCATCCTGATATTCTAGAAAATCTATATCAGGTCGCTAATAGCCTTAGTAATACAGGCGCTAACGTCGAAACTGTCAACTTAGACTGGCCTTCCGAGTTCGCAACCAGCTGGTTCGATTATTGGGGTGTGTACTTGGCGGCAGGCTTCGGGCATTTGCTTGATAAACAAGAGAATGTGATGGACCCGGAACTGGTGCATCTAATGCGCCAAGGGCAAAATGCAAGGGCCGTCGATATAGAGCTAATCTCCCATATCCGTACCCAGCAATGGCGCAAGATGGCCAAATTGTTCGAGCACTATGATGTACTGATCTGCCCGACAATGGCATTGCCTGCGCCGTCTGCCGATGCAAAAGACTCTGACTTTGACAACTTTAATGAGGATGGCAAACTGCAGGGCTTGGACATGACCGCTATTTTTAACAACGTCGCCGCCTGCCCCGTTGTTGCGATTCCTTCAGGCTTTACCCAATCAGGCTTACCCACATCCGTACAGATAGTGGGTAAGCGATTTGATGACCCAACAGCGCTTGCAGTGGCCCGTTGTATTGAAAAATACAGGCCTTGGAAGCAATGGGCATCTGAAGACTGAAATCTAGGATACCGCTTTTAACAGCTCAGAAAAACCACTCAGCTGTTTTTTATCCAGCGGCTTAAATAATGCAGCGGAAGCATGATTGAATGAGACCTGCGCATCCTTATAAATCTGCTTTCCGGTCTCTGAAATCGTCACCAAACTAACTCTGGCATCGCGAGGGTTCTCTTCCTTTTGGACAAGACCAATCTTTTCCATTGGGTTGAGAAGTCGCGTAATGCCAGATGGGCTTAAACCCACCCGCTCCGCAAGATCGCTGCGACGCATCTTTTGAGTGGGGGCAATGAATAGCTGATTTAGAACGAGATATTCTGATAAGCCGATACCGTGCACAGACAATGCGCCGCCGACCTGCTTTTGGATTTTGCTTTGGAGGTTGATGATGTTTATCACCAGCTCGCTTTCTGTGTTTTCTGACATGGTTGACTCTTTTGCTTTATGTTTGAGTACGCAAGTATCATCTTAAATACTTCACTTGTCAAACACATTACAACTACCTACCCACATAAAACCGATAATGCTTACTCGTCCAATAATTTATTCCGTACCTGTAACTGCAGCGAATCAGACAACCTCAGCCCGTTTTCCATAGCCTGATCCAGCAAGCTAACCGCCTCTTCGCGTTCTATAATTTTGCTCCGACAAGCCTGAATTAATAAGCCCGCAAAGCCAGTGACTTTAATACCAAGCTGTTGCGCAACCTGACGCCCTTTTCGCTCATCAATAATCAACGGCAACTGCTTGATCATTGCCAGCTCAATCGCATTGGCCTCACCATCATCCAAAATCACTAATAATGACTGTAGCCGGCTTGTTTTGGGCACGTCCAAGATTTCAAAACAACTCATTGTTTCAAAGGTTTTGAATATACCTGGAGAACCTACGGCAATTTCATCCAACACCACTCGTGGAATTATTACGCGCTTAAACAAACGGCAAAGCAGGTCTAAAACTTCGAGCTTTTCTAGAACAATTAAGCTCGTTGTATCGCTAACAATGATCATTATGAAGCCGGAAACAGATCATCGAGAGTCTGTAAATCTTCAGCCAGATCATAATCAGCAAAAGGGATATTTAGCTCCCCTAAAAATGCCAGCATCTCATGCTTATTTTTACCCAAGGTCTTTGCCAGTTGGCCCAAACTGATATTTCCCTCTTTAAATGCGGTAAGCGCCATCCAGGTTTTAAGGCCATTTTCCATTAGCTTATCGCTAAAAGGTAAAGCAACACCAAGTGGCTCACCTCTTCTCGTGATGAGCGCATAGCTATCGCCCAGTAGCATTTTACTCAGCTTGCCGGGATTCGTTTGAAGCTCTTTTATGCCTATAACATTCATGATTATTTACCTAAGTACTACGTAAAGGGCGTACTTGAATTAAATTAGCACCAAAGCACCCCAAGCTCAACTGTATTCAACAATCATATTAAGGCTGTTTTATCCCTTCCCTCACTTTCTGATATCGTCATTTTAGGAGACCAATAACCATGCGCTATCTATCATTCATATTTCTTCTGGTGATCACTATGACGCTATCAGCAGCCGAGCAAACCGCCAGCCAAGCGCTTGCCGAATTCGCGTGGCAAAAGCGCCAGTTAATCGTATTCACGCCAAACAGGCAAAACGAGGCTTTTAAACACTTTCGGGCATTCAAAACGGAATACGCTGAGGACTTCGCCGAGCGCAAATTACAGGTATGGACAATTGAGGCAGGTAAACCGGTACTACTGGAAGGCAAACAGAAAAGCCGCGTCACCGCAAAAGCATTTTACGATCGCTTTGCAGTGACAGCTGGCGAGTTTCGGGTGATTTTGATCGGCTATGATCAGGGTGAAAAGCTGCGCCAGCGGGCATTTAATATCGACGACTTACTGGGCGAGATTGATCAAATGCCCATGCGTCGACAAGAGATCAGATCTCAGGATTGATGCTTATCAGCACGCGCCTGATGCAGCTTTTTGTAGCTGTCGATCAGGCGTAGATGGCGATCTAAACCCTCCAGTTTCATGCTGGTTGGGGTGAGGCCATGGAAGCGGATTTCACCATTCACTGAGCCAACCACATCAGCCATCGTTGCTTCGCCAAACATGCACTTAAAGTTGCCAATGAAATCATCAAGCTCCAGCTCATCGTCCAGTGTCACTTCAAGCACGGCATTGACCGCCTGATAAAACAAGCCACGCTCAACCGTATTATCATTAAACTGCAAGAAGCCACCCACTAATTCAATAGCTTCCTCAAGCTCACCGACCGCTAAGCAAATCAGGATTTTCAACTCAAGAATCGTTAGCTGACCCCACACCGTATTTTCATCAAATTCAATGCCAATCAGCGTTTTGATGTCGGTGTAATTATCCAGCTCGCTTTCTTCCAAGCGCTCATACAATGCCACAAGCGCATCTTCGCTCAGCGCATGGATATTCAAAATATCTTCGCGGTAGTTCAGCGCTTTATTGGTGTTATCCCAAATCAAATCTTCAACCGGATACACTTCAGAATAATCCGGCACCAGAATGCGGCAAGCGGTCGCGCCAAGATTATCAAACACGGCCATGTAAGATTCTTTGCCCATCGCCTCTAAAATACCAAACAAGCACTGGCTTTCTTCTTCGTTGGTGCCGGAAAAATCCCATTCGCAGAAATCATAATCATGCTTAGCACTAAAGAAGCGCCATGAAATAACACCCGTGGAATCAATAAAATGTTCAACAAAGTTCTCAGGCTCAGAAACCGCTGCGCTATTAAAGGTTGGCTTAGGCACATCATTCAAACCTTCAAAGCTGCGACCTTGCAATAGCTCAGTCAAGCTACGTTCCAGCGCTACTTCAAAGCTAGGATGCCCACCGAAAGAGGCAAACACACCACCAGTTCTCGGATTCATCAGCGTCACGCACATCACCGGGAACTGACCGCCTAAGGACGCATCTTTGACCACGACCGGAAAGCCCTGCTCTTCAAGCGCCTGAATACCGGCTAAAATACTTGGGTACTTATCTAGCACTGTCTGTGGCACGTCTGGCAGTACAATTTCTTGCTCGATAATCTGGCGCTTTACCGCGCGCTCAAAAATCTCCGACAAGCACTGCACCTGCGCTTCGGCCAAATTATTACCCGCACTCATGCCATTACTTAAGAATAAATTCTCAATCAGGTTAGAGGGGAAATACACGGTTTCGCCATCGGATTGGCGCACATACGGAATCGAGCAAATGCCACGCGCCACATTACCGGAATTGGTATCAATCAGGTGTGAACCACGCAGCTCGCCATCTGGATTGTAAATACCGAGGCAGTACGCATCCAAAATGTCTTGTGGCAAGGCATCATTCTCACCCGGCTTAAACCACTGCTCGGTTGGGTAATGCACGAAATCAGCATTGGCAATCTCTTCACCAAAGTACTGATCATTGTAGAAGAAGTTACAGTTCAGGCGCTCAATAAACTCGCCCAAAGCCGAGCATAACGCACTTTCTTTGGTTGCGCCCTTCCCGTTGGTAAAGCACATTGGCGAAGCCGCATCACGGATATGCAATGACCATACATTCGGCACAATATTGCGCCAGGAGGCGATCTCGATTTTCATGCCAAGATCAGCCAGAATGCCGGTCATATTGGCAATGGTTTTCTCAAGCGGCAGGTCTTTACCTAAGATAAAGGTGCTAGCCTCGCTATCGGGTGTGCTCATCAGCATCGCTTGCGCATCTTCATCCAGACTTTTAACGGTCTCGATTTTAAACTCAGGCCCGGTCTGAACGACTTTTTTCACTGTGCAGCGATCAATGGATCTTAGGATGCCTTCACGGTCTTTCTCAGAAATGCCCTCTGGCAGCTCCACCTGAATCTGGAAAATCTGGTTATAACGGTTCTCAGGATCAACGATATTATTCTGCGATAGGCGAATATTTTCTGTAGGAATATCACGCGCTAAGCAGTACACCTTCACAAAGTAGGCAGCACACAAAGCGGATGAGGCTAAGAAGTAGTCAAAAGGACCAGGGGCAGAACCATCACCTTTATAACGAATCGGTTGGTCAGCGATGACAGTAAAATCATCAAACTTAGCTTCAAGTCGGAGATTATCGAGAAAATTAACGTTGATTTGCATTACTTATATCCAGAGTCTTGTGTGCGGTCGACCGGCAGGCCTTAATCGCGGTGATTATCTGTTTTTTCGGGCGATTAGTCTCGGTTAAATTTCACAAAAGTCTCATCATAAGCCTTACGCGCAAACACCTCTTCAACCATCGGTGCAAAAAACTCTAACGGTTTACTGTCATAGTCCGGATCAAAACTGCTCTGATCCCAGTTTTCACAAAAGTCGACAGCCGCCTGATAATAAGGGCTATCCCGATACTTATCCCGCTCATTCGGGTTCCAGCCATCATAATAATGCGCATAGTAAATCATCTGAAAGGCACCGTGATGCTCCACCACCCACGTCACATCTTCGCGCACAAAAGGCCGAATCACTTCTGCGGCAAAGCGATCATGATTTTGTGGCGCTAAGCCATCGCCAATATCATGCAGTAAGGTACCAACAATCCAATCAATATCCGCCTTATCACGCCATGCTCGGGTGGCCGATTGCAGCGCATGTTCTAAACGACTCACTTTATAACCGGCAAGGCTTTCTTCACCTTGTGCTGCCAACGCCTTCAGAATTCGCTTTGCCGTGCCGTCACGGTATGGCTGCTCCAAAACTTCCAGATAGTCGTAATCCTGTTTCGTTCCGTGCTTCATCTCGGTAAAACTTACTGTTTTCATGTGTATTCCATTTAAGACGGCTTAGTCGATACATTAGAGTATTCCAAATAACCGACAGAATGTAGGGCTTTGGGAGTATTATTAATATAAATGAAGAATAGATTGGCTAATGTCGGAGTGGGCCTCCGGTGATAGCTAAAAAAAAGGGGACGCTATGATGTCAAATAATAGTTTAGGATTAGCCGTGGTATTAGGGCTATCAATGACTTCGCAAATGGCTTTAGCAAACATCGCAGATCCACTCCCATGCGATGCGGCTTCAAACGCCAGTAAACCACAGCCAGATGCGAGGCATTGGTCGAATGACAAGCTCAAGGTGTACACCATCGGTGGGAATACTAATGGCTTGGGCTATCAAGAGTCAGGCTTTGAAAAAGCCGTGCTGGATAAAGGGATGCGCCTGACGCTACTTAACGGGCCAGAAGATTTCGCATTTACCGGTGCCGATGGCCCGGGTACCGCCGCCGCAAGTGTTGGCGTGTTTAAGAACGGAACACTCACCTACAACAGCAGCTTTATCACCACCAACCGCGCCGAGTTTCGCACCACCAAAGCCGATGCCTTTATTTCAGGGAATAATGGCACAGGTGTTTTTATCTTTCCGGAGCAAGGCCCGAAAGCGGGTGACGTTTACACCGTCTCCATTACATTCAATGAGCCGGTTACCGCTTTTAGCTTCGACCTTGTTGATATTTTTGACACGCTAAAAGATAACAACCCCACCCTGCGCTATGAGATTCATGCGGATGAACACGTGGTTGTATACATCGATGGCCACCTGCTGGGAGATGATAAAACAGGACAACTTAACCTATTTGATAGCGAGCACAACTTTAAAGGGACGATGCTTTCTGGTCACAATATCGAAAACACGATTGGAATTATTCCTGCAAAGCCGATCAGTCAAATCATGATCAAGCACAGCGTATTGAGTCGCAGCGTGATGGCATCAGCCCGAGACCCGCATGGTATTGACCGCTTTGCCTACAGTACGGAAACGAGTAATTGCCTGTAACTGAGGATTTACACGCTGTCGATTTAAGATACTATTCAGTTTCGTTTGGATCATCCCAAAAATTCAATTAAAGCTAGTAATTAAATTCTCAGTGGACAGTGTGTGATGGCGATTTTACTTAACAACAACAGTGCTTCCGGAAATGCCGAATGGCAAAAAGCGCTGGCTAGCCAGTTACCGGGTATGCCCGTTTATACCTACCCAAACATTCCAGATCCGGAGGCCGTTCGATATGCGCTGGTGTGGAATCACCCCAAAGGCGACTTGAAACGCTATCCAAATTTACGCAGTATTTTGTCATTGGGCGCTGGCATGGAGCACTTGCTAAGCGACCCCGAGCTACCGGAAGTGCCATTAGTATCGCTCGGCGACCCTGCAATGGCACGGGAAATGTCAAACTATGCTTTGTACTGGGTGATGAATGCGCATCGCCATTACCCTCAATATCGCAGTCAACAAAACAATCAATACTGGCAGCCATTGGATGTAACTCCTGCCGAGCGATTTAACGTCGTCGTCTTAGGGCTGGGACGGATCGCCTGTGAAGTAGCGCGTACTGTGCAGCAAGCGGGCTTCAATGTGAAAGCCTGGGACTTTAAACCCAAAACGGCTGAAGGTATTGATACCTACTCTGGCATGGAGGCGCTACCGACCTTACTCAAACCGGTTGATGTGGTTATCTGTTGCCTGGCTTTAAATAGTCGCAGCGAGCAGCTGATCAATGCCGCATTCCTCAAGCTTATGCCACGTAAAAGTCATCTGGTGAATATTAGCCGTGGTGCGATCGTGGATGAAGCTGCCTTGCTGCAAGCTTTGGATAAAGTACAAATTAGCAGTGCCGCCTTGGATGTATTCAGCGCTGAGCCATTGCCGAAAGAAAGTCGCTTATGGCGTCACCCAAAAGTAGCCATTACGCCGCATATTGCAGGGCCAACTCAGCCAGAAACAGCGGTTAGAGTGATTGCCGCGAATATCATGCGTATGGAACAGGGAGAGCTGCCTGAGCCGATATTTGATCGCAGCCGAGGCATGTAATTGGCCGCGCTGACTAGTTTGAAAGTGCATTTTTTGAACTGGTCAGCGCTCACATAGCTTCAGCAATTCAGCAATCGATGATGGTCGTGTCAGAGCTCTATGCCGGCTCTGATGGAGCCTCAATGCGACGCTTGAGAGATACAACCCGCTTACCTAATACGGCCTCAGGCTGATACTCATCAAAGAACACGCACTTACCGCCTGATTGTTTTGCCTTGTACATCAACTTATCCGCGCAGCTAATTAAGTCATCCAGGTTTTTATTAGCCTGCTTTGGCTGATAACAGCAAGCTCCAATACTCGCGCTAATCTGATGCTTTTGCTGGCCATCCGTTATGGGCTGCTCAATAAGATCCAGCAAACTTCTGGCGGATTGATAGGTCTTTTCTAAGCAGTACTCACCGCTAAGGCGTAATAAGACGACGATCTCATCACCACCAATTCTGATTGCATCGCCATCATCAGCCAAAGATTTCTCCATTCGCTCGGCAATTGTCGCTAAAACCAAGTCTCCGGATTTATGCCCATAGCGATCATTAACTGCCTTAAAACCATCTAAGTCTAAATACAACAGCATAAAACGCTGCTGCTTTTGGTCTGCATCATCCACATATTGAGAAAATAACGTATCCAGATAACTACGGTTATAAAGTCCAGTTAAGGGGTCATGCGTGGCGGCGTAAATCGCCTGTAATTCGGAGGCCTTGGTGTGATCTCTAAATTGCAGCAAAGCTAATAATGCAAGCGTTAAAACAATACTGACGGCAAGCACCATTCCAATCATAAAGCCGATATGGGCGTAGTCAGGATTGCGTCCGAGAAAGGGGTAATTCAACCAGTGAATACCTACCGCAAAGAACAGTACAGCGGTGGTCGTGATACTTTTTTTGTTAAATTTGGCTCTGAAAATCAAAATAGCAGGATAGATAAAGACTGCCGATGCGGTGGTTGCAAACAGGAAAACAGCGAGGGATTCCATCCCCGCGAGGAGCAGCGTACACAACACCGTAATGATCACTACGGGCGCGAGTATCCACCGCTTAAGTTTGATGGGGACTCCCACAAACAATAAGGTGCCAATCACGATTGCCTGATCAACAATGGTCTGCAAACTAAAAAAGGCCATATCGGCCTCAATGGTTTTTTCAGAGCCATAAAAAATAAGTGCTAATAAGTAAGCCACACACTGAAAAGCTGACGAAGCAGTCCACCACTCGATCCCCGGACGCGAAGGCATCGTACGAATGATAAGAAACAGAGCGGTCAGTAAAACCAACACTGTCGCACTGACAATCATGGTTACTTGAAATGGGTGCATGACTTAGAGTTATACCTTTAATTGCCAACAAATATAGCAATACTTGACAATAAGTCTACAGATACCCGACACGAGGAGTTGCCCTGCGCCACCGATTGTCTGGAACTCCTTACTAAGCTAAAAGCAGTGCCACATTGATTATTCCGTTAAACAATCAGCCCATACCCGACAGATTCTTTTATACACTAATGCCGGTTTATTGAGGGCTAATGTGCACCTTAGGGTCAGGATTTTCGGTATGTCCATCCACCGCCATCACCTGCCCTGAAACCCTTTGAGAGGCATCGGAGCCTAAAAATAATGCCATTGCCGCCACATCCTCAGCGGTTACAAAACAGCGCATCGAGGTACCACTGGCATACGCTTCCTGAATATATTCACGAGTGCTGCCTTTAATCGCAGCCTCTCGGTCCAGCACTCCATTCATGCGCTCACCTTCCACGCTACCGGGGCAAATGGCATTGGCTCGAATACCATGAGGGCCAAGCTCCATCGCTAAAGTTTTCATCAACCCAATCACGCCCCATTTGGCGGCGCAATACGGCGCGCGGTTTGGATAGCCATACAGGCCAGCAGTGGATGAGGTCAGAATCAGGCTGCCGCTGTGTTGGGCTTTCATTATCGGCGTAGCATATTTGGCAAATAAAAAGGCACCTTCTAAATTTACCGACAAGCAACGTTGCCAATCGGAAAGTTGCACATCTTCAATTTGAGCGGTTGGGCCTGCGATGCCAGCATTGGCACATACCACATCTAACTTACCCCAGCGCTCGCGAATGTCTTTAAATAAGGCGGCCACCGCATTTTCATCGGTGACATCCAGCGTGGTGCGATACCAATGGTCTGGAGAGTTTTGCAAGCCTGCGTCATCAATATCAACCACCCAGATAGCCGCTCCGGCTTCATCAAAGGCTTTGGCCATGGCCCTGCCAATACCGGATGCACCTGCTGTAATCAGCACGTATAGCATGACTCCCCCCTGCTCTGTAATTGACGAAATAGCAGTCTAAGCAATGGCGAGAATAACCACTAATAAAATAAACGTGGCCTAGGGCTAATAAAAATCAGCAATCGACTTGAGTATTCGGCCAACGCTATCTTTAGCCGCCGTTGCACAGTGGCGAGCGCGTAAATAGCCATGCACTAATCCTTTTTCCTCAGAGCAATGCGATACGCCACCGGCTGCTTGAATACGGTGGCAGTAAGCTAAACCATCGCCCGCGAGTGGATCATATTGAGCGGTAAATACGGTGGTTGGTGGTAAACCACTAAAGTCATTGTCATCTAACGGCGCAAACCAGCTTTCTTTTGGCAGCGTTAAATCTGTCTCTAATGGTGCATCACCATTTAACAACTGGCGCTGGTAGAACAACATGTCGTTTGTACTGAGTAGCGGCGCATTGGCATGTTCCAGATAAGTACCGTGGCTAAAATCACTCCCCAATACCGGATAGATCAGTAGCTGCCCAATCGCTTGCGTGCCCTGCCCGCGAATCCGATGTGCCACCGACGCCGCCAGATTAGCCCCTGCACTATCACCCATTAAGATCACCGGCAGCTGATTACGCGCTAGCACATGATGGTAGCTGGCAAAGGCATCATCAAAGGCTGCCGGATAGCGATGTTCCGGTGCCAACCGATAATCCACCGCAGTGAGCAGCAATCCGGTGTGCGCACAAATCTCAGCACACACATCATCATGGCTTTCAAGGTCACCCACAACATAACCACCGCCATGAAAATACAAGATCTGGGCGCGTGGTTGGGGATTTGCTTTTACGTTGGATTGGTCACCTTCAAATTGATATTCCCGCAGCCGAAGCGTGTTGGCACTGGCCTCGGTTGATATAAACTCATAATCCTGCGCAGTCACACCGACTGGCCTACCCGCATAAAACTGCTGGCTCATGGCATTATAAAGCGCTCGTTGAGTAGCCATCGATTGCTCACCGGCATCCACTGGAAAGCAGCTAACACTGCGTTCAATGAAGGCCCAGACTTGCTCATCGATTAAATCAGCGTATTTGCCACGTTCACTATCAGCCATATAAATCCTTTCTAAAAAACAACCGTTTAATACTTGCTATAAAAAAATTTCTTATTTGACGACAATATTTTTGTAGCATACCCACTTGACGCAAATTATTAGCATTCTCAGGCTCTTTAAGTGCTTGTGAGCCTTGTCGTTTCAGGTGTATTGTCATCGAGTGTTCACAAATGTATATCTCAAGGAGCCAGCATGCCCGATATGGATCAACTAGAACAAGACCTGAAAAACGGTCGATTATCACGACGTGACTTTGTAAAGATGAGCGCAATGCTCGGACTCACTGCAGCAGCACCTGCAATATTACTCGGAAGCGCAGCTCAAGCAGCAGAACCCAAAAAAGGTGGCCACCTTAAAATTGGTACCGGCCACGGCTCAACCACAGACTCCCTAGACCCAGCGACCTACGAAAACAACGCCATGCAGTCTATTGGTAAAACCATTCACAACTACCTGACACAGGTGAATGTTGATGGTTCTTTAGGCCCTGAAATTGCCGAAAGCTGGGAAGGCTCAGAAGGCGCGACCAAATGGGTATTCAAACTCCGCAAAGATGTCACCTTCCATAACGGCCAGAAAATGACCGTCAAGGATGTTATCGCCTCGCTAAACCACCACGGTGGTGAAGACACCAAGTCTGCCGCCAAGGTTATCGTTGATGCCATCTCTGAGATGAAAGCGGAAGATGATTACACGCTGGCGCTAACACTGACCGATGGTAATGCTGACCTACCGTATCAGTTAAGTGATTATCACCTTGCGATTTTGCCGGCTAATGCCGAAGGCAAAGTAGACCCAACCTCGGGTATTGGCTGTGGTTACTATAAAGTAAAGAGCTATGATCCCGGTGTTAAAACCGAGCTTGAGAAATTTGCCGATCACTGGAATGCGGATGCGGTTCATTTGGACTCAGCTGAGTTCCTCACCATCGCTGATGTGACTGCGCGAATCAATGCACTCACCACCGGTGAAATTGATGTTGCCGATCGCATGGATGTAAAAACCCTGCATTTGCTGAAGCGTAATAAAAGTATTCGGATTATCGAAACCAGTGGTAATGCGCATTACACCATGCCAATGCGCTCTGATACTGACCCGTACAAAGATAACGATGTGCGCCTGGCCCTGAAATACTCAATGGACCGTGAGGCGCTACTGAAAACAGTCCTGCGCGGACATGGTTATATCGGTAATGACCATCCCATTGGCCGTGCTAACCGCTATCTGAATAAAGAGATGCCACAGCGCGCTTATGATCCGGATAAAGCCAGATTCCATCTGAAAAAAGCAGGCAAGGAAGGTTTGAAGGTTCAGCTGAGCGCCGCCGATGCCGCCTTTGCCGGTGCAGTCGATGCCGCCGTACTTTACAAAGAACATGCAGCCAAAGCGGGCATTGATGTTGAAATCGTCCGCGAGCCAAACGATGGTTACTGGTCGAATGTTTGGATGAAGAAGCCATTCTGCTTCTGCTACTGGGGTGGCCGTCCGACAGAAGATTGGATGTTCTCTACCGCCTACTCCAAAGGCGCGAAATGGAACGATGCCTTCTGGGAAAACGATAAATTCAATAAGTTATTAATTGAAGCGCGCTCTGAGCTGGATGAAGCGAAACGTGCTGAGATGTATGGCGTGATGCAAACCATCGTCAGTGACGAAGGCAGCACCATCGTGCCGCTGTTTAATAACTACATTAATGCCGTTTCTAGCAAAGTCGGTACACCTGAAGAAATCTCAAACGATTGGGATTTGGATGGACAGCGCGCGGTTTTACGCTGGTGGAAAGAAGCTTAACGCAACAACGCTAAATCCGGTGAGGGCTCGCAAGAACCTCACCGGCTCCCCCACTTTAGCTATCTCTTAGCCATCCTAGCAAAGGAGTCACCATGCAAGCTATCTTGCGCCTGATCATGCAACGCCTGGGCCTCGGCGTGCTGGTCCTGTTTGCGGTATCACTCATTATATTTCTCGGCGTTGAGTTATTGCCGGGCGACTTATGCCAAGAACTACAAGGTCAATCAGCCACTGAATCCACCATCAAAGTCTGTCGTGAAGAGTTGGGACTGGATAAACCCGCCGCCGGTCGTTACCTCGAATGGCTAGGCAATATCACACAGGGCGATTTCGGAACCTCCATGGCCAATGGTCGTGAAATCTCAGATCTAATCGGCGTTCGTTTATATAACACCTTTTTTCTAGCCATGGTCGCTGCTGTTATCGCAGTACCACTGTCACTGGTTTTGGGTTTATTAGCCGCGCTATACCGTAACAGCTGGTTCGACCGCCTGATCAATATCTTCACCCTCTCTTCCATTTCATTTCCGGAATTCTTTGTCGCTTATATTTTAATGTTGGTGTTCTCAATTACGCTCGGTTGGTTCCCCAGCCTCTCCAGCGTGAGCCCCGATACCCCCTTTGGTGAGCGCTTGTATCGCGTGTTCTTGCCAGCACTAACTCTCACACTGGTAGTGATGGCCCACATGATGCGTATGACACGCGCCGCCATTATCAACCTGATGGCCAGCCCTTATATCGAAATGGCACAGTTTAAAGGCATGAGCCGCTCCCGCATTATCCTGCGCCATGCACTGCCAAACGCTTGGGCGCCGATCGTCAATGTGGTCGCTATTAACCTTGCCTATTTAATCGTTGGTGTGGTGATTGTCGAGGTGGTGTTTGTCTACCCCGGACTCGGCCAGTTGATTGTGGACTCTGTTCAAAAACGCGACATTCCCGTGGTTCAGGCTTGTAGCATTATCTTTGCCGCCACCTATGTAATCCTGAATCTGACGGCTGACATTTTGTCGATTGCCACCAACCCAAGGTTATTGCACCCACGATGAGTAGCGAAAATACACACCCAACCTCTTTATCCGCCGATGCCTTGCCACCACCGCCACGCCCCGGTGCGTTTAACGCCGCTCTGCGTGAGCTGTGGAAAGCGCCGATTACCGCCAAGTTCGGCATCATTGTTGTTCTCTGTTATATCTTTATCGCGATTTTCGCGCCATGGCTAACGCCCTATGGTGAGTCCGAAATTGTGGGCGACCCTTTCGATTTATGGGGGGATGATTTCATGCTCGGTACCGACAATCTGGGCCGTGACATGCTCACCCGCTTACTGTATGGCGCACGTAACACCGTTGGTATTGCCTTTGTCACGACTTGTCTCGCCTTCCTAATTGGTGGCGTGATGGGTATTGTGGCAGCCATTACCGGCGGCTGGGCTGATCAGATCATGAGCCGTGTTGTCGATGTGTTAATGGCGATTCCCGCACTGATTTTCTCGCTGCTATTACTGACCATTTTCGGCACTTCGATTCCTGTTTTGATCGTAATCATCGCGGTACTCGACTCCACCCGCGTGTTTCGCTTAACCCGCGCCGTGAGCCTGAATGTGGTTGTCATGGATTATGTCGAAGCCGCCCGTTTGCGCGGTGAAGGCATGGGCTGGATTACCCTACGCGAAGTACTACCTAACATTATGCCGCCACTAGTGGCTGAGTTCGGTTTACGCTTCTGCTTCGTATTCCTCACCATTGCCTCCTTAAGCTTTCTTGGCTTAGGTATCCAACCACCAATGGCCGATTGGGGCAGCATGGTACGCGACAATGCCACACTCATTACTTATGGCGACATCACTCCCTTGTTACCAGCCGGTGCCATTGCACTGTTAACGGTTGGGATTAACTTCATTGTGGATTGGTTCCTGCAAAAAACCAGTGGATTGAAAGATGGACAATAAACCTAAAGATGACTCTGTACTGTTGGAAATGCGCGACCTTCGCATTGAAGGTATGCGCGATGATGAATGGCATCAGATTGTTAAAGGCATCGACCTCACCCTGCATCGCGGTGAAGTGCTGGGCTTAATTGGCGAATCTGGCGCGGGTAAATCAACCATCGGCATTGCCTCCATGGGCTATGTTAAACCCGGCTGTCGCTTCTCCGGCGGCTCGGTCACCTTTGATGGCATCGACATGATCAATGCCAGTGATGAGGAGAAAGCCGAGCTTAGCGGGATGCGCATTGCTTACGTTGCCCAAAGTGCCGCCGCTTCATTTAACCCTGCGCATCGCTTGATTGATCAGTTTGCTGAAATCCCGGTGGAGCATGGCAAAAGCAATCGCGCTGATGCCTACGCCGATGCGGTTGATCTCTACGATAAGCTGCAACTTCCCGACCCCGAAAATATTGGTTTTCGCTATCCGCATCAAGTCTCTGGTGGCCAGCTGCAACGCGCTATGACCGCAATGGCAATGTCTTGCCGCCCTGACCTGATTATCTTTGATGAGCCGACTACAGCGCTGGATGTGACCACACAGATTGAAGTGCTGATGACCATGAAAGATATCGTCAAGCAATTCAATACGGCCGCGATTTATATCACGCATGATTTGGCAGTCGTCGCCCAAATGGCAGACCGCATTATGGTCTTGCGCCATGGTGAGTTGGTGGAAGAAGCCAGCACTCAGGAAATGCTGTCTGACCCGCAGGAGGATTACACCAAGTCACTCTGGGCGGTGCGCTCATTTACCAAAACCTCGCAAGAAGTCGATCATGATCAATCCCCATTGCTTCGGGTTGAAAACGTCACGGCTGCTTATGGCGATGTGCCGGTACTGCATGATATTAGCTTTGATATTCATCCCGGTGAAACCGTGTCGGTGGTGGGCGAGTCAGGTAGTGGAAAAAGTACTGCGGCCCGTGTGATTACCGGCTTGCTGCCACCCAGTCAAGGCCAGGTGACCTTCCAAGGTGAAGTGCTGCCAGCGGATTACCGTAGCCGCAGTAAAGACCAGCTTCGACAAATCCAGATGATCTACCAGATGGCGGATACGGCGATAAACCCTCGCCATCGTATTCGAGATATTATTGGTCGCCCATTAACTTTTTACTTAGGCTTAAAAGGTCAGGCGCTGGAAAAGCGCATTCGGGAATTGCTGACGCTGATTGAGCTTGATCCGGATGAGTTTATTAATCGCTATCCCGGTGAGCTATCCGGCGGTCAAAAGCAGCGGGTGTGTATTGCCCGTGCGTTAGCGGCAGAGCCGAAGTTTATTATCTGCGATGAGGTGACTTCTGCGCTGGATCAGTTGGTCGCTGAGGGAATTTTGCGCTTGCTGGATCGTTTGCAGAAAGAGTTAAATCTGGCGTATATGTTTATCACGCATGATTTAGCGACGGTAAAAGCGATCTCGGATCGGGTAGTGGTAATGCTGCAAGGTAAGATTGTTGAGCAAGGCAGCAAGGATGAAATCTTTATGCCGCCGCATCATGAGTACACGGAGCTACTGCTGTCATCCGTGCCAGAAATGGACCCCGATTGGATGGAGAACTTAGTCGAAAAGCGCAATGCGGAAGCTGAGGCTTAAGTCACCCATTAAAAAAGCCGCTCGCCACAATTAAAATTAGCGAGCGGCTTTTTAATATGGAGCAAAACAGTACCAAGCCGTCAGGAGCTAAAATTACGGTACTGCTTACTCCAATCTTTTGGGCAATTAAGTGTTTAAGTGCTTAACAATTGCCTTACCAACCGCATGTGCGCTGGCTGGGTTCTGACCCGTGATTACACGGTCATCTTCCACAACAAACACATTCCAAGGCTGTACTTTATTGTAACGTGCTGCAGTACGCGTTAAAGACTCTTCCAACAGGAATGGAATCTTGCTGATCGTGCCGTAGTCCACTTCTTCTTCACGAGTAAAACCCGTCACCGACTTATTAGCCAGCAGCTTTTCGCCGTTGCTTAACGTGATTGGCAATAATGCACCCGGACCGTGACAAACAGCGGCAACAATACCGCCATCTTCATAATGCTTAGCGCTGATTTTACCGAACGCTTCGTTAGTCGCCAGATCAGACAGCAAACCAAAACCACCTGGGTAGAAAACTGCATCGTAGTCATCAGCATTGATTTGAGACACAGGAATCGTGTTGTTTACACGGTTCTGGAAATCATCATTGGCAAGGATTTCAGCGTTTACTGCATCATCTTCCATATCGGTGCCATATAAAGGGGCTTTGCCACCTTCGATAGAAGCCAAATCATACTCAACACCAGCGGCTAATAATACGTGCAGTGCGTGTGTTAGCTCAGGTGCGAATGTGCCGTTTGCTTCGTCAGTGTCGCCCAGTGTTGCGTGGTTTGTTAGTGGGATCAGTACTTTTTTCATGGTGTATTCCTCTATGGCTAAGATGTGCTTAGTCGTTTTATTTAAGATGGGAATACTATAATTGCTTTCGATATAAATGATAATATAGCGAATTGACAAATGATTATTGCTATACAGCAACAATGGAGCCGCAGTGGATAGTTTTGAAGGGGTGATTGAGTTTGTGGCAGTTGCCGAGACTCAGGGATTTTCAGCAGCGGCAAAACAGCTAGGTTGTAGCACGAGCCATGTAAGCCGACAGGTCTCACGACTTGAGGAACGCCTAGGCAGCACCCTACTCGCTCGCACTACCCGACAAGTGAGTTTGACCGAATCGGGCCTGGCCTACTATCAACATTGCAAAGATTTGGTGACCGGCTTGCAGCAAGCCAATGATCAAGTCAGTTCGCAGCAGTTCCAGTTAAATGGCACCTTGCGAGTGAGCGCTGCCGGAACCTTTGCTGAGCGCTTTGTGGCACCGGCGCTGATGGAGTTTGCCCAGCAGTATCCAGAGCTTACCATCGATATGGACTTCAACAGCCGCATGGCAAATTTTGTGGATGATGGTATCGACTTTGCGATTCGCTACGGCAAGCTGGCCGACTCAGGCTTGGTCGCTCGTAAGCTGTTAGATCGCCCAATGATGGCGGCGGCTAGCGAAGCCTATCTACAAGAATATGGGATTCCCGAGCATCCTCGCCAGCTAAAAAATCACAGCTGCATCATTGCCAATAGCGATCACTGGCCCTTTGAACACGCGGGCAATGCGGATAACCTTCGGGTACATGGCCGCTGGCGCAGTAATAATGCACACGCCGTGGTTCAAGCTTGCGAGGAAGGTTTGGGGATTGCTTATATGCCCAAGAGTAATTTTCAGGAATCGATTATTCGTGGCAGCTTAAAGCCAGTGCTGGAACCCTTTTGGAGTAAAGGCTCCAGCAGTTGGATTGTGTATCAGAACCGGCGTTTTCTACCGATGCGCGCACGACTGGCAATTGATTTTTTAGTGCGTCGCTTTGCCAATTGGAAAGAGTAAAGCCTGAGTCTTAGATAGATCACTTAGATAAACCATTTCGTATCAGGCCTTTTCATATTAAGCTTTTTCGATTTTGTACCCAGCGGCAATAATGGCCTTTAACGCCTCACTGGAGGTACTACGGTCATAGTCTTTTTCAGACTCCGACAGCTCCTCATAAGGCACGAGTCCAGGGTGTAACTTTGCCTGATCATCACGCTGTTCCCCATAGCGCCAACCATCGCGCATGCGTTGCTGTGACCAGACTTCATGGGTGTTATAGGCGAGTGATTCTAATAGTTCGTTAAGCTCTTCGGAGAGTTGAATCTTGCTGGTATCGATTGGCTTGGGTTGGTACATAGTGTGATTCCTTTTTTAGCTCATTCTAAGCAATCAGCCAGCCGCATCAAGTTAATTCATGACAACTGAAGTGGCATTCACGACCGGAATCACAGCACGACCAACACAAACTATTGCTAAGCACTTATTTGCAGATTATTGTACGGAATCTAACTCATTTGAATGGTTGCGATCATGTTTGAACACTTTATGTGGCTACCTTTTTTGCTGGCGATTACGGTCCTGACCTTATCTCCGGGTGTTGATACCGTCTTGGTACTGCGCAACTCCGCTCGCGGTGGGCGAAAAGACGGATTCCTTACCAGCTTTGGGATTTGCCTGGGTTTATTTGCCCATGCGATTATTTCAGCGGCGGGCTTATCCGCCATTTTACTGAGCTCAGCCGAGCTATTTAATTTGCTGAAATATGCCGGTGCCGCTTACTTGTTTTGGCTCGGTTTTCAAAGCCTGCGCTCGGCGTTTAAAGGCGGCGGCTTACAACTAGCAAAAGCGACTGGTGTGTCATTTGTACCCGCTTCAAAGTCATTGCGCGAAGGTCTGCTATCTAATGTGCTGAACCCCAAAACGGTGGTTTTTTACATGGCATTTTTGCCACAATTTATTGACATCAACTACTCACCCATTCCTCAGGCACTGATGATGGCCAGCGTGCATTTTCTGATTGCGATGGTATGGCAGGGTTTATTGGTGTTGATGGTGAGCAAGGCACGGATTTGGCTACAGCGTCCGGCAGTCAGCACCACAATGGATGGCGCAACCGGTGTACTGCTGATGGGCTTTGGACTAAAGCTTGGCACTAGCTAAAGCTCCATAAAAAAGACTGTCAGCTGAGTGACTTGACCCGACTCAGCTGACAGCAAACCACACGATTAAGACTTCATTTCCATCACGATACGGCCGGTAATTTCACCCTCCAGCATATCGGCAAAGATCTCATTAATTTGCTCCATCGGCTTCACTTCGATAATCGCTTTAACCTTTCCTTCTGCCGCAAACTGCAGGCATTCTTTCAAGTCCTTACGAGTACCAACGATAGAGCCAACCACCTTCACACCGTTTAATACGGTATCGAAGATGGGTAGTGGCATCTCATCCGGTGGCAGGCCGACTAATACAAACGTACCACCACGACGCAGTGAGCGATAAGATTCTTCAAACGCCACCTTAGACACAGCCGTACACACCACACCATGCACGCCACCCACTAATTCCTGAATTTTCTCAGACGGTTTGTCCTGCTTGAAGTCGATACAGTGAGCTGCACCCAACTCTTTAGCCAGTGCCATTTTCTCAGCGCCAGTGTCAACCGCAATTACATTCATTCCCATAGCAACTGCGTATTGAATCGCTAAATGACCTAAGCCACCCGCGCCCACAATCGCAACCCATTGGCCCGGTTTTACCTCGGCAACTTTTAACGCCTTGTAAGTGGTAACCCCTGCACAGAATAAAGGTGCGGCTTCAACATAGCTCACTTCATCCGGAATCTTCACCACGTATTCGCCATTAGCAAGGCAAAACTCAGCGTATGAACCATCCACAGAATAGCCCGCATTTTGCTGGCTCATGCACAGGGTTTCTTTACCTTCCAAGCAGTAATCGCATTGGCCACAAGCCGAGTACAACCATGGAATGCCAACCCGATCACCAAGGCTTAAATGATGGATTTCAGAGCCTAGCTTAACGATTTCGCCCACGCCTTCATGGCCAGGCACTAAAGGCAACTTAGGCTTAACCGGCCAATCACCATGGCAAGCATGCAGGTCGGTATGGCAAACACCACAGGCATGAATCTTAACCAAGACATCTCGCGGGCCAACCTCTGGCACCGGGATATCTTTGATTTCCAGAATTTCTTTAAACTGACTAACGACGGCTGCTTTCATAGTGGGATTTCCCTCTTGATTGAATTAACTATCAACGTGGACCAAAGGTCTTGGTATAGGAAAAGTATAAAATAGCGGCTGTGTAGCAATATGACTAAGATCAAGAAAAGCGACAAAATTGCATCCCCTTGAAGAGCCTGTTTACCCGTATCGCGTTAATCCAGTGTGCGAACCGCTTTGGAGCGATGATCTGATGTGTGCGGTAATCACCGTCGCTGCAATCAAGATAACGGCAAAGTCATCGCAGTAGCCAATGATCGGCGCAACATCAGAAATGAAGTCGACCGGTGAGATGAAATAGCCTAATGCCATATACACTGTCAGCTTTACCCAAAGCGGCGTGTGTTTGTCGCGCGCCGTATAAAACAGGGTCAGGCTGGTCGTGAGTGCACTCTGGGCGCTAGCCTTGAGCTTGTATTTAGCTTTCAACCAAAGATCCGTGCCCAGCAATTCATTATCGAGTTTATTTTCTGACATGTTTTCACTTCTTTATATTTATAATTGAAGAAACTATGACCACATAAATACCTTAGTCCAAGACTACAGTTTATAGCTAACCAGCCAAACAAGATAGGTAGGTATATCTACCCTCCTCGCTTCAATAGCTTCTATCTATCAGTACGGTTGTTATTATCTACTTGTAAACGCAAATGGGAATCATTATTATTTAAAGCATCAACGACACCTTTGGAGCTTGTCATGTTAAAAACGATTACTTTTGCTGTAGTTCACTTCGCCACCGCGTTCACAGTTGCTTACTTAATTACGGGCAGTGCCATCGTAGGCGGTGCGGTTGCTTTGGTCGAGCCAGCGGTTAATACCGTGGTGTTCTACTTTCACGAGAAGTTGTGGACCAAATATGATATCCCTGAGTTGTTCTCACACTTCACCGCAGTGGCTAGTCACCGTGCTTGAGTGCCTACTAATAAGAAACTGTATTGGCACCTCGAACGTCCAGTTAACACATACAAAAAGGCAGCGGGATGACTATGCCGCCCCGCTGCCTTATTAACTAAACAACCACTTTTAAGATCACTCAGCGCAATCTCTTAAGTGGGTTTAGTACTTAAACTCACACGCTAAATTAGCTTGAAAGTACCGCATCGCCCAGCTTTTCGTCAGTCGCTTTGCTGGTTTCAACTGAAAGATAGGTATCGTAATCACGTAAAACATACAGCGTTACAATGGCTGCCAGCATTGGCCATGCCGCGAAGAATAATAAGTTGCTCCAAGGGCTAAAGTACGAAGCCATTGGCGCTAAGGTAGACACTGCGTGCATTGCCAACACGATACCGGTAGACCAGCGCTTTTGGAAACCCACCAAAAAAGCCAAAATAATTACTGCCTGCAACGCACCCAGCGCATACACAAGGCCTGTGCTTAAACCCTCAGTCATATAGAACTTGGCAAACACCGCTGCGGTATGACCTGGATTAACAAACTTATCCAGTGTCCACATCGCTAATACCAAAAAGACTCCCAACCTCAGCGCTAATAATACCGACGCAATTTTTTTCTGAGGAACAGTAACAGTAGACATAAACTTTTTAACCTTTCTTAGATGAATTATACGCGCTGCAGTGACAGCACAATGATTACAAAGCGAACTTGCTTTAACTACCTTTACGGCGAGTATTGAGCGAGGGATGCACAAAAAACCTTACCTTTATGTAAGGTTTGAATCCCTTAAAAATGCACCAACTCAGCACCTTGCTGCACCATTTTTGTAAAACGCCTCAGAGGTAATAATCGATTAGCTCGACACTGTAAGTTTCCTTACATTTGACAGCGGTTTTTTTTGTTCGTCAGCGCATAGAACTTGGTGATAATGTCTCAAAAAGTTAACCATCCCACGCAATTGTCCTGTCATTTTTTTGGAATAAAAACGCATGAAAACCGCACCCAACCTCGCACAGTGTTTGGCAGAATGCCTACCGGGATACAGCCTGCCACAGGCTCTCTACACCGATGAAGCCATCTATCGGCAGGATCTTGAGAACCTGTTCTTTCGTGAATGGATTTTTGTCGCTCACGATTGTGAGATTCCAGAGGCCGGCGACTACCTGTTGTATGAAATCGCCGAGTACGACATCATTATTGTCCGTGCGCACAATGGCGATATTAACGCCTTTCACAATACCTGCCGCCACCGTGGCTCACGCCTTTGCGATGAGCATAAAGGTAACAAAACCCAATTGGTCTGCCCTTACCACCAATGGACTTATGACCTGACTGGCCAACTGCGCTACGCCAAAGACATGGGCAGCGACTTTGATCCCAAACAACATGGCTTGCACAGCGTTCACTGCGAATCCTTAGCGGGTAACATCTACCTGTGTTTGGCAGATGAGGCACCGGACTTTAGTAAGTTAAAAGCACTGGCCGAGCCTTACATACTCCCTCACCAGTTACGCAATGCCAAAGTCGCGCATGAAAGCAATATTATCGAGGAGGGCAACTGGAAGCTGGTTCTTGAAAATAATCGGGAATGCTATCACTGCTTAGGAAGCCATCCGGAGTTGTGCCGTACCTATTCTGATGACCCTGTAATTACCGGCGTGCCTGAGGATATTAGCGAGTCACCCGAGGTAGTTAAAGCGCATTGGGAGAAGTGTGAGTCAATGGGCTTACCTTCAACCTTCCACCTGAGTGAGGATGGCCAATACCGCATTACCCGGATGCCTCTAGAGCGAGATTGCGAATCCTTCACCATGAATGGCAAAGTTGGCTCCGCCCATCCATTGGTCGAGGTTGATGATGCGGCGCTCGGCACCTTGATGATGTTCCATTACCCCAATACCTGGAACCACTTCTTATCTGACCATGCGGTCACCTTCCGCGTGACACCCATCAGCCACAATCGCACCATGGTCACCACCAAATGGTTGGTTCACAAAGATGCGGTAGAAGGTAAAGACTACGACATCGCCAACTTAACGGAAGTCTGGGATGCCACCAATGATCAGGACAGAGTCTTAGTTGAGAACAATCACAAAGGTGTTAGCTCGCCAAAATACACCCCCGGCCCCTACTCTGAGCTACATGAAGGCGGCGTGATTCAGTTTGTAAACTGGTATCGTGATTTTAGTGAAAAGGCGTTACTGCACTCGGCGTTGGATGAGCAAATTCAGATTCCGGCGCTGCACCCTCACGATGCAGAGCTAAGCCGCGTACCCGTTAGTGTGGAAAGCCGCCCTGCGCCACCACCCGCACAACCGATTGCTGTCGACTTTATGCCACCACCGCCAATGGCAACTCAGCCTTTAGTGCAAACCGCGCCACCACGCTCCGATACGGTATTTGATCAAGGCAGCAAGCCACCCGCTGCCGTGTATTCCTACCTTGATCAAGGCCGCCCATGGCAGGCACAAACTGAAATGTTGGTGCTGGTTAACATCATTCCTGAAGCGCCAGATGTAATGACTTTCTCGTTCCGCACTGAGTCTAGCAACTGGTTTAACTACGCACCGGGGCAATTTGTCACTCTAGAGCTACCCATTGGTGAGCGTCCGATTTACCGGACTTACACCATCTCATCCAGCCCATCCCGCCCCTTAGCGATGTCGGTCACGATTAAGCAAGGCCCGAACAGCATTGGCACGGCTTGGATGTTTGAGAACCTGAAAATAGGCATGAAAATCCGTGCCTTTGGACCAGTGGGTGATTTCAATCTCTACAACCACCCTGCACCCAAATACTGCTTTATTTCCGGTGGTAGCGGCATCACACCCATGATATCGATGACCAAGTACTTGTTTGACCGTGGTGGTGATATTGATGTGAGCTTTATCCATTGCGCGCGCTCACCGGCCAATATTATTGCGCGGGATGAGATTGAGCGAATGTCAGCGCGGGTACCAACCATTCAGCCCGCTTGGATTGTTGCCGAGCGTGACCCGTTCCAACCGTGGGCAGGCTATATCGGTCGCTTTAATCAGCTGATTTTAGAGCTGACAACCCCAGACTATTTCGAACGTGAAATCTTCTGCTGTGGCCCTGAGCCCTTTATGCAAGTTGTGCGCGATATTCTAAACGCCGCCGGCTTTGATATGAGCCGTTACCACGAAGAAAGCTTTAATTCGCCGATTATTGAAGCCGACAACGTTGAACGTCACGATGTTATTCCGGATGAAAGCATTACGGCGCAGATCAAATTCCTGACCTCTGGCCACACCATGCCATCGAACCAAGGCACCACGATTTTGGAGACCTCATTAAAGGCTGGATTAAATATCCCAAGTGCCTGTCAGTTTGGCGTGTGCGGAACCTGTAAGATCAAAAAGGTCTCCGGCGAAACACATATGGTGCACAACGGCGGCATCTCCGATCGGGAAATTGAAGAAGGTTATATCTTGGCCTGCTGCTCTACTCCACTAACGGATGTTGAGTTGCTTTACTAATCTGTAAAACCCTGCAAGCCGGTGATGTGAACGCATTCCGGCTTGCAATTTAAGCTGAGTCGAATTAAGCAATGACGGCGCTTGTGTCTGGTTTAGCAGGGCTTATGGCCATGATTCAAAAGCCATTTTGAGGTAGTATGCCTTGCACAATAAATCACACAGCACTCGGTTCAGCCTATGAAATTACTGGTTATTGAAGACGAAGTTAAAGCCGGTGAATATTTAAAAAAAGGCCTGACGGAGTCCGGTTATACCGTCGATTTATGTCATGACGGCGTCGATGGCTTGTACCATGCCAGTAGTGAATCGTACGACCTGATTGTGCTGGATATCATGCTCCCCAAGCTCAACGGCTGGCAGGTGCTTAACACCCTACGCAGTAGTGAGATTGCTACGCCCATTATTATGTTGACCGCTAAAGATCAGGTCGATGATCGGGTCAGAGGTTTCGAGTTGGGTGCCAATGACTATCTGGTCAAACCTTATGCCTTTGCCGAGCTACTCGCCCGTATTCAAAATGCCCTGCGGCAAACCACCAAGCAATCCTCGGCCAATAACGTCAACTCCATCGTGATCGAAGACCTTGAGTTGGATCTGTTAAAACGCACCGCCACCCGACAAGGCGAATTGATCTCCTTAACGGCCAAAGAGTTCCTGTTGCTGGAACTGTTTATGCGCAAAGCCGGACAGGTTTTATCGCGCAGCACCATCGCCTCCTTGGTCTGGGATATGAACTTTGACAGCGATACTAATGTCATTGATGTCGCCGTTAAACGGCTGCGCAGCAAAGTCGACAAGCCCTACAATAAACTGCTCATCCATACCATTCGCGGCATGGGTTACAAATTCGAAGCAAATTCTTGATGTTATTTAACCGCAAGTCCTCGGTGCGCAGAAAGCTGGTTCTGATGTTTCTTGGAAGCACCATTCTGGTTCACATCATTGTTGGCGATATCGCTGAGCACATGATCAAAGCGCATTTTTATGATCTGACCACTAAGAGTCTTGAAACTAAATTTGAAGGATTGAGCAAGAGCTCGACCTTGGATTACACCGACCCAGAGACCATATCTCGCTACGAAAAAGTCTTAGTGAACATCTGGAATATCAAAGACCAACAGGTGACCTTTCAGAACTCCCCGACATCATTACCTCCAGATGTCGCCAGTTTTTTCCTTCGCGATAAAACAGCGACTTATGTCCGACAATGGAAGGATGACAACGATTATTACCACGCTGTCTCCTTCTTTGTTGATGATCACAATACCTTAGTCATTGGGCTCAATATCAATCACCACATTGAGTTTTTTGAAGCCGTTAATACCCTGATTTTCTGGTTCACTCTCATCGTGAGTATTCTGGCCGGTATCTATAGTGTCGTAATCGTCAATCGAGGCTTGCGGCCTTTAAAGCAATTTAAAACCTATCTGGACCAAATACGCCCCGGCAAGCTAGACATTCGGATACCTACTGAGAAGCTCCCCTCGGAGCTGGAAGCGTTAGGCCAAGTTCAAAACTCAATGCTAGACCGTTTAGATCTGGGCTTTCAGCGGCTCAGTGATTTCTCTACCGATATCGCTCATGAGCTGCGAACACCACTGACCAATATGACGACTCAAACGCAAGTGGCGCTATCGCAAGATCGTGACTCTGCGGAGTACCGCGATATTCTGGGATCAAACCTTGAAGAGCTGGAGCGAATCAACAAAACCATTAACGACACGCTGTATCTGGCTAAGGCAGAGAACCTATTGCTGTATCAAAATAAAGAGCAGCTGGATTTGAACAAAGAAATTACTCAACTCATCGAATACCATCAAATACTGGCTGATGACAAAGCCATCACCATTGAGCTCAGCGGCGATGGCGAGCTGTATGTCGATAAACACATGCTGCAGCGCGCGATCAATAATCTCTTATCCAACGCCATACGACACGCTTCAGAAGGCTCAGTCATTCACATTGCTATCCGGCAATTAGATAGCGGCCTGAGCATCACCATTGCCAATACCGGAGACACCATCTCCAAAGCCTCCCTGCCCTTTATTTTCGACCGGTTTTACCGTGGCGATAGCTCAAGAGAGAATGATTGCAGTATTGGTGCGGGGCTTGGGCTGGCAATCACCAAGTCCATTATTGAAACCTACGACGGCACCATTACCGCGCAATCTGAAGCGGGAGAAACCTGCTTTGAGATTCATTTCCCGCCCTCAAATCCCGCCTGAACACTTTCTGACATTAATGTCATTTTCATGTCAGCGCTTTGCCAGAAAACTGTCTCTATACTCGCTCCATATGTTGCGTTAAAGCAACATTGGCTGCCAATACTCTGATGTGCTCCCTTGGCTCATCGGCAGAAAATTATTTTAAAATTGACTGCGAGAAGACAATGAAAAAACTGATCCTTACAAGCGTTATTGCGGGTTTGACCGCGTCCAGTGTTGCCTCTGCGGCGACCATCTATGAGCAGGATGACCTGACATTGAAACTGGAAGGCGACTACCAAATTCAGGCCTATCAGCCAATCGGTCCTGATGAAGAGTTGGATATCGACTACGATGATCTGGAGCTAACGTTTGGTGCAAACTACAAACTGAACAACGGCATGGAAGCATTTGGTACCGTGGTTCTGGACTTTAAAGATCAGGGTGATGGCAGCGATGATGAAGTAGTCGATGAAGCCTATGTCGGCCTGAAAAATGGTTCATTTAGCACCTCTATCGGTCGCCAGTACTGGGGCAGTGATGATTTTGGTGTAGAAAAGGCTGTTGAAATGGATGGCGGTAACGCATTTCCTGAAACAGGCGGCAACGACACGGTTAAGTTCGGCTACCAAAATACGCGCTTTAGTGCAGTTTTATCGCATGATCTTGAAGAAAATGATGATGACTCAGTAACCGATTTATTGCTGACGACTAAGCTTGGCCCTGCTGATCTGGGATTAGTTTACCAAGACTATAAAGAAACCGCCTCTGCTGATTCCATTCAAACCACTGGTATTATGGCGTCATTTGATCTGGGCAAAACTAACGTTGGCCTTGATTACAGCACCAATGACGATGCTGACTTCACCAATGCCGTGGTTGAATTTCCGCTGATGAGCAAAACAACTGGCGCAGTGGGTGCCACGTTGGAATCACCAGACGGTGGCGATGATATTGTTCACTGGTATGCAAATGCAACACACGCGTATAACGACAATGTGAGCGTGTTCGCTGAGATTGGTGACAATGATGAAGATGGTAGCGACTTCGGTTACCTAACGGGTATGAGAGTTCAGTTCTAATACTCACACAAGTTGTGTTCTGTAGACTTTTATCCAACATACATTTCCCCATGTTTAGGGTATGAAGTCGGAAAGGCCGGTTTATTAACCGGTCTTTTTTTGTGTGTAAATCTATGGCTCTTTAAACATTAAAGCGAACAGCTATATCACGGTTCAGGAAAGAATGGATGCCTCTGGGAAGGTGAGCTACGTCGGTCTGGTTAACATCGGCTACGGATATGTGTTAGACGACAACGATGATTAATTGTGTTGTACGCGCTCATAAAAAAAGCCGGCGAATATCACCGGCTTTTTTAAATCGATAACGCTTAGCGCTTAATCATTGCTGTGCAGCGTCTCATTCAGACCGCCCCACAAACCAGAGCTAGTAGCAACGGCTTCAATTGCGCCATTCACACTGTTACGGCGATACAATAAGCCAGACTTACCCGCCAATTCACGGGCAGTAACCACCTCACCCTCTGGTGTTTTCACTTTAGCGCCCGCAGTCAAATACAGACCCGCTTCAACGATACACTCATCACCTAGTGGAATACCTAAGCCAGAGTTAGCGCCCAGCAGGCATTTTTCACCGACAGAAATAATCTGCTTACCACCGCCAGACAGCGTACCCATGGTAGACGCGCCACCACCGATATCCGAGTTCTTACCAACGATTACACCAGCACTGATGCGGCCTTCAACCATTGAATCACCCAAAGTACCCGCATTGAAGTTTACAAAGCCTTCATGCATTACCGTGGTGCCAGATGCCAGATGCGCACCCAAACGAACACGATCCGCATCACCGATACGCACGCCTTCTGGGATCACGTAATCAGTCATACGTGGGAATTTATCAATGGAAGTAATGGTCAGGTGCTGGTTCTCTTCAGCGATCAGACCACGCAGCTCTTCAACGGTCGCAGGCATCACCGGGCCAGCTGAAGTCCATGCAACATTTGGCAGCAAACCAAACATGCCATCCAGATTGATTTCATGCGGCTTGTATGCGCACTCAGACAGCAAATGCAGTCTCAGGTAAACGTCCTCAGTAGTTGCCGGAGCAGCATCAACATCGATCTCCAGCTCAACAAAATCGCTCTTAATTAAACCGACTTTTTGTGCCAAACAACTTCTGGCAATTTCCTTATTCGCACGCGGGAACCACGTATCAATTGTCTTTCCACTTGCAACGTCAATATATCGATGGCCAACACGCTTGATTGTCATTTGTCTTCCTTACAGTCGATTAGGTAAAAATTTGAGCTTACGCTCAGGGGCAAATTGATCGCAAGTTTAAAGCCTACCCCGCAACAGATCAATTTTACTTTAGGAAGAAGTCAGTTAATTCGCCTTGAAACCCCGTAAAGTCATGGAATACGGGCTTATTTCAGCGCACACCCAACTATTTTCTAGCTCTCGGCTGCATGCTCGACTCATCACTCTTAATCAACTCATCCGCCAATTGCTCAGCGCTGAGGCCAGTTTCTTTCCAAGCCCTACTCAACGCCGCCTGAAAAAAGGAAGTCCGTAACGGATTTGCAACGCCTGAAAAACGCGTAACCTGCGTGTCAGGGTTAACCCATTGCTGATAGCTTGCCTGAGCACAGGCATCCAACTGACTTAAATCAACCCCATGGCGAATCGGAATACTGCCTTTTTTAGCGTTGTAAGCTGCCTGCACTATAGGATCAAGTGCCACCTCAAACAGTAAATCCTGCCCTCTTTTTAAGTAAGGCTCTTTCACATTCAACATTAAGAAAGCATCAATGGCATAAATAATCGTATTCCCAGAGCCGGGAGATAGTGAACAGAGAAAATCATCGCCCGCTTTCAAGCCTTGTTTGGTGAGTTCCGCTTTCGCAAAATCACCCATGACATGCATCGCGGCTTTTTTATTCCCCACCATGCGCGCCGCCATATCCCAGGAACGGGTTTTCTGACCCTCATCCGCGATCGCTTTTAGTTGTAAGAAAAGCTCAAAGCTTCTCGTCAACTGCTCTCTCCAAGGTTCAATCGAGTGATTTTTCAGATAGATTTTTTCATAATCCGCATGGCCCATGACTTCCAGCAAAATGGTGTTAAACACTAAGTGAAGTTGCCAAGCCTCATTGCTGATCGCAACAGGCAAATAACCCGCTTCAATGATTGCAGGAGCTTGAGCAAAGACTTGATTCCAAGTGGTTGGCAACGGCAGCTTCAGTTCCCGATAAATCGAGGCATTAAACAAGGTAGAATTCTGAACATGAATCCCCAATGGCAAAACGACTAACTGGCCATTCTCGGTAACATCGTCATAGATCTTCTCAAGCAAGACCTCTTTAATCGGCTGGCCATTGTGTTCCATTGGGGCCGCATGAACGACGCCCATCTTATATAAGTCAAAGATATCGTCATCGACCAGCCAATGCGTAGCAGCGGGTGGGTAGCCAACTGTAATCCGGTTAATAATGCCGGAACGCAGCTTATCCCAAGTAGCGATCGGTGTATCAACAAAGCGGCCTCCGCGCTGCTCAACCCCTTTTTTTATCTCATTTAAAGCCGCTACCTCACCGGGCTGATTCCACCAATGCGTTAGCTCTACTTCTGTTTGCGGCTCATCACCCATGGCCACGCTACCTAGCAGACCAAGCGAAACAGTGATTAATAGTGTCTTTAGATTTTTCCCCATAGAAGTTGTCATTACCTGTAATGGCCCCTACTGAATATAACGGGATGCGGATAACTGGTTCTCATCCGCGGTATTGACTCCGAGAATATCGTCATCACTAATGTCTGTATAAAAACAGTAATTATTCCGGCCGCTTTGCTTCACTCGGTACAATGCATTATCAGCCGCTTTGAACAAAGCAGTCAGGGTTCTAGCGCCATGCTCCCCGCCCCACGCTACGCCAATACTGCAGTAACAATGAATTTGCATTCCCTGAAACGTCAATGGCTCGCGCACATAACTGAGTAAACGATCCAGCCGCGCGGTTAAATCTTCGCGAGTCGTCGGCTCATCAATCAGCAATGCAAATTCATCCCCACCCAAACGATACGCTTGCTCACCATGCAGCTGCAGACGGCGTAAATCACGCGCCACTTTTTTAAGCATGGCATCTCCGGCGTCGTGCCCCAAGCTATCATTTATCATTTTAAAATCATCAAGATCGACCAATACCAAACAGCAGGCATCAACCGCCGATACCCGATTCTCAATGTGATGAACCTTGGTATTAAAACACGTCCTATTGGATAAGCCTGTTAGTGAGTCATGATTTGCCTGATAATCAAGGTGTTGATTTTTATCCATGATCTCAAGGTAGCTTGCTTTTAAACGGCGCGCTAAGGGTCGAAGCGTTAAAAACCAAACAGCCCAAATGCCTGCAAGTACCAGCGCCAATACGGCTGCATAGAGCATTCGCAATCGGGTATTTTGCAGCAGAGAGGCCTCATAAATTAATTGGTTGAGCTTCGTGATGCTATTAAACAAAGGGCCATTAGTGGCAATCAATGCATCGACTGGCTGCCAATACTTATTACCCGCACGCAAGGTGATTAAATTGTAGTTGGAAATATCATCAACTCGCGCCTGAAAGCGGGCCCAAGTTTTATCTACTTTATCCATTTCAACGGATACTTGTTGGCGATCCAGACTTGGTGTGACCATTACCCAAAGGCCCTGCCCACTTAGTAGCAGCTTTCGTAGCTGTTCATTGTTTTCAGAAATTTTTCCGGTTGTTTTGACTAAGTCATCACGGACATTGAATAGAATTCTGTCACTCAGCTGGCTGATATTCTCGGGGTTGAATAGTAAGTTAGCCTGACTGGTAGTGCGATCAATCAAAATGCGGAGTTCATACGACACGCTAGAAGCTTCCAGCATGTTTTTTTGCAGCCTTAAATTGCAACTGATCAAAAAGGAGCAAGCGATAATCAGCATAGCGACAAACAGAAAGGCAATGATGCTTATCCGCTTAACACTATAGCGCTTATCATATCTCGCCATTAAGGGCCTGCCTTAAAATTCTCGGGGGTTAGAATGACAGTCTTTAACCAAAATACCTCGTTATTTAAAATACTTATGAGTACTGGTCGAATACTGTGGCCTATTTACCCCTAGTGTACATCAGTAAACGGCGAGTTTTTGTATAAATCACGTGCGTGAAAAGTCAGCCAAATGAAAACTTCTTAAACTTCAGAGGTTTATCTTACAATAAAATATTTAAATACTTAACTTAATGAAGATAATAGTTAAAGGGGTGGCTGGTTTATCGGCTACTTCCTGTTTTAATCTTAGATAGCTTGCTGAATCCAGACGAAAAAACACTTCCATTAGGTTGAGACACATGGCGACCAGATTATAAGTTTTTTTCGTTTTCCTTATTATGCCAAACCCGTAAGACATAAATAATATCTTCATTGATAAGGTAGCGAACAGTGTAATCCCGAATATACAGGTCACGAATTTTTTCCGGATCGTTTGCCTTCAACACAGGCAAGCCAATTTCTGGAAACTGCTTAAGCCGATCCACGCCCTCCTGAAGGTCTATGGCAATTCGACGGGCTGCATATGGATTTTTGTTTTCAATGAACTCAACGACGCGAGTAAGATCATCGATAGATTCTGGTGAGTACTTTATCTTCATACTTCTGGCTTAGGTCCCCGACTTCCTGTACCCCAAGAGTTTAGCCATGCATTAACATCATCCTCATCTATAGACTTTCCGGCCTTTATCGAATCAAGCGCTTCGAGCGTGTCCTCCCATCGGGAGTCTTCGACTAACTGCTTTGCCAGAAACTCCCTTATCGCTTGATTTATAAGATAGTTTTTACTTCTATCCATTTTTTTTGCCAAGGACTCTAATGGCTTATCTATATCTTCGTTAAGCCTGATACTTGTGATGCTCATAGACACTCCTGCATATGTAGTGATTTGTAATACACTTTAATACACTACCTTTGTACACGCCAGAGAAATACGTAAATGTTGATGTTTGACGGATATCTGACTATGCGCCCCGCCTTGCGACTGACACAACTATCAGACCTGCGCCGCGATACTCATGGACTTAAACCGCAACTCAGGCTCATACACATCACACACCAACATCAGCTCATCCGCTTGAGTCAATGCAATCAATTCCTGCAAGCCGCTTGCAACCGTTTCAGGGCTACCAATCACAGCAGCAGCCAAGAAATCTTTAATGGCGTGCCGTTCTTGTGGATGTAGGCTATTCAAATAATTATCGACCGGTGCAGGTAATTTGCCGAGATCACCTTTCAGTAAGCCAAGAATGCGCTGATAGATACTGCTAGCCAAATACTCTGCTTCATCATCCGTGTCAGCCGCGATCACGGGGGCGCCAATCATGACATAGGGCTTGTCTAAGGCCGCTGAGGGCTTAAATGAACGGCGATACACCTGCAATGCCTCTAACAACATCCGTGGCGCAAAGTGCGAGGCGAACGAGTATGGCAGTCCGCGCTCTCCGGCCAATTGTGCCGAAAATAAACTACTGCCTAATAACCAGATCGGCACATTAGTACCTGCGCCCGGTGTGGCGGTGATGACTTGACCTGCGCTGGGCGCGGCTAATAACCGCTGAAGCTCACTTACTTCATTAGGAAAATCTTCTGCACTATTTAAGCGGTTACGACGCAATGCCCGCATCGTTGCCTGATCGGTTCCCGGCGCGCGCCCTAAGCCCAAATCAATCCGGCCGGGATATAACTCAGCCAATGTACCAAACGCCTCTGCCACCACTAATGGCGCATGGTTCGGTAGCATAATGCCGCCTGAGCCAATGCGCATAGTGTTTGTCTTGCCTGCGATATGTCCGATTAAAACGGCCGTCGCTGAGCTGGCAATTCCCCCCATATTATGATGTTCGGCCAACCAATACCGATTAAAGCCGAGGCTTTCTGCATGTTGTGCGGTTTTCACACTGGTCTGCAATGCATCCGCGACTGATTTACCTTCGCGTACAGTGGCTAAGTCGAGCATGGATAAAGGGGTTTTTAGCGATGTGGAGGCCATTACTTATTCCTGATTAAATTGATATGAAGTGATTAGGCATGCTTAACGAGCATATCGCCTAGTTCACTTCACAACTGAGCGTTATAGTTAACATAGATAAAAACAGCTGTCACACAAAACCCTGCTGACAATCAAAGTTAAGTACGACACCGATTATATGACCGGGGGGTATGCTCATGAAACTAACAAACCCGTTTACTCAGCACAGAAAAGCAAACCAGCGCAATCACCAGCAAACTACTAGTCAGCCACAACACATTTAACCCGTAGTGCTCAATGACAATGCTAAAAAACACGGGCGCAATCGCTTGCCCAATGCGACCGGGAATACCGATTAATCCGAGGCGATAGCCGTAATGCTCAGCACCATAAATGGACAACGGTAAAGTGCCTTTGATAATAGAGGTCAGCCCCGATGACACGCCGTGTAAGATCACAAACAAAAAAGCTTTAAACGGTAATCCCAATATCAGCAACAATGCCCCCAAGGGATGCGCGAGCGCACAGAATTTTGCAGAGATAATCGGGTGATATTGTTTGAGGTAACCAAACTCAATTATTCTGGCTAACACCTGCGCAGGCCCCAGACACATCCCCGCCAGAACCGCCATCGCCAGCGTAATACCCGCCTCTTGTAATATACCCGGCAAATGCGCCGCAACGCCGGATGCCACCGTCCACAAGGCACCAAACGCAACAGCCAGGAGTATCATATTCAAATCAACCGTTACCTTGTTCCCGGCATCGTTTGTTGGTGTATCTACTACTGGTTTCTCAATATCCGGAATACAGTAGTAGTTTAATGGCATGGCGATGACTAGATGAACCCCTGCCCAAATCAGACAGGCCGCGCGCCAACCAAACTCGGCTTCGCTCCAGGTTGTTAAAGGCCAGCCGATAGTGCTTGCGAACCCGGCAATCAATGTTATTCCGGTAATTGACTGCCGTGCATTAGCGCCTAGCAACCTTGCCAGTGTGGCAAACGCTGCTTCGTAGAGCCCCATGCCCATAGCCAAGCCGAGCGTGATCCACCCTAGCCACAGCACGAAAATAGTGTCTGCTACGGATAAAATGGCAAGCCCCGCCGCAAAAATCAGGTTAGTCAACAACAGCACCGGCTTGCCGCCAAACCGATCAATTAAGCGCCCTGCTGCCGGACCAACAATCGCGCTCAGAATTAGCGCCGTGGAGAAAGCGGCATAGATGTTAACCGTAGTAACCCCTAATGCCATCGACATGGGAGTCGCCAAAATCGCAATTAGGTAATAGCTTGAGGCCCAGGCAATGGTTTGCGTGACACCCAGCGACAGTGTCAGCCGCGATGATGGCTCGATTGAAGTTAGATTAGACATCCCCCGTTACAATCCCCCTCCCCTAAACCGTACTCAATAAAATACTGGTTTCGCTATTCAACACCCCATCAATCACCCGAATTTCCCGCAGCACCCGATCAAAGTCCGCCAGACTCGACGCCTGCATTTCGGCCACCAAATCCCACGAGCCATTAGTCGTGTGCAAGGTAATCAACTCCGGAAAACCGCGCAGCAAACGAATCACTTGCGAGGTCGATTTACCGACCACTTCGATCATCATAATCGCGCGAATGGTATCCAGCCCGTAGTCTTCACGTACCCGTACGGTAAAGCCCAACAACGTTCCCGAGGCTTCCAAACGATCAAGCCGATTTTGCACCGTACCGCGTGAGACTTTGAGCTTATCCGCCAGCTTCGATAAGGACGCACGCCCATCCAAGCGCAAGAGCGCAATCAGTTGCCGGTCGAGGCTATCGTGAGTGTAATTATTCATAATAATGTCAATTTGGTCAATCACCACTGACATAATGGCAATTTAATAGTAAATATTTGTATATTATTGCTATTTTGATTGATATTCAAGGTTGCTAAACTTTTCTCATTGCTGCGGTACACCTGCCGAGCATACTTGGAATGGGAGATTAAAAATGACGGTAAGCAACATGCAAATGAATAAGGACCTGAATATCGTGCCTTTTGTCAGTGTTGATCACATGATGAAAATTGTTGGCAAAATTGGCATGGAAAACATGCTGAAAGGCATTGCAGAGTACATCGAAGAAGATTTCAAACGCTGGGAATTATTTGATAAAACCCCACGCGTTGCGTCGCACTCAGATAAAGGCGTGATCGAATTAATGCCAACCAGCGATGGCGAGCTATACGGCTTCAAATACGTGAATGGCCACCCAAAGAATATGAAGGAAGGCTTACAAACGGTAACTGCCTTTGGCGTATTGTCAAAAGTGTACACCGGCTACCCGATTCTGTTCTCTGAAATGACGATTCTGACCGCATTGCGTACCGCATCAACCTCTGTGGTTGCCGCAAAGTATCTGGCCCGTAAAGATTCACGCTGCATGGCGATTATTGGTAACGGCGCACAGTCGGAGTTTCAGGCGCTGGCATTCAAAACCTTATTAGGCATTGATCAGCTACGCTTGTACGACATTGACCCAGCGGCAACTGACAAGTGCAAAGCGAACCTGCAAGGCTATGGTTTTGATATCACCGTATGCTCATCGGCTCGTGAAGCGGCTCAAGGTGCAGACATCATTACCACCGTTACGGCTGATAAGCAAAATGCCACGATCCTAACTGATGACATGGTTGGCCCTGGCGTTCATATCAATGCCGTTGGCGGTGATTGCCCCGGCAAAACAGAGCTGGAAAAAGCCTTAGTATTGCGCGCTAGTTTGTTTGTTGAATACCCACCTCAAACACGCATCGAAGGTGAATTACAGCAATTAGCGGCCGACTACCCAGTCAATGAAATGTGGCAAGTGATTCGTGGTGAGCTGGCTGGTCGTAAGAATGACGAAGAAGTCACCCTGTTTGATAGCGTTGGCTTTGCAACGGAAGATTTCTCAGCACTGCGCTATATTCGCGATCAACTGGGCAAGCCAGGCATGACGGGCATGTATGAAAACCTTGATATGATTGCCGACCCAGATGACCCACGTGACCTGTACGGAATGGTTCGTCGCTCCGGTGCTCTTTCAAAAATCGCTTAATGCTTAACGTTTAACGCAAGGAATAACGCTATGACCAGACATCAAACCACGATCCAAGTGATCGGCGTGCCGCTCGATTTAGGCGCATCACGCCGTGGCACCGACGCTGGCCCCTCGGCTTTACGAGTGGCTGGCTTACGCGCCGCATTGCGCAAAATGGGTTATGAAGTGGCCCGCGATATCGACATTAGCGTTCCGCAAAAAGAAACACAGGAACGCAAAGTCGACGGCCAAAGCTCAGCCCGTTACAAGCAAGAAATACTGCAGGTTTGTACTGATCTGGCCAATGTGGCTTATGCTACGCTGGAGCAGGGAAATTTCCCACTGATTACCGGTGGCGATCACTCGGTGGCCATGGGCTCAGTCTCTGCGACCTCGCATTTTTACCGCGAGACGAAGCAACAGGAAATCGGCTTGATTTGGTTCGACGCACATGGCGATATGAATACGCCGGAGTCATCCCCATCCGGCAATATTCATGGCATGCCACTGGCGCATTTACTGGGCAAAGGCGATCAGGATCTGATTGATATTCTGGCCCCTGGCGCAAAAGTTAAACCGGAAAATGTGGTACTGATCGGCGTGCGTGATATCGATAGCAATGAGCAGAAAATCATTCGCGATGCGGGCATTCACGTGTTCACTATGCGCGATATTGATGAGATGGGCATGGCTGCGGTAAGCCGCGAAGCGATTCGATTAGTGGGCCATAATACGGCAGGCTTCCATTTGAGCTTTGATCTGGATGGCTGTGATCCTTCGGTTATTCCCGGCACCGGCACCACGGTACAAGGTGGCGTGAACTACCGCGAAGCGCATTTGCTGCTAGAGCTGTGCGCTGAGAGCCAGAACATGTTGGCGATGGATGTGGTGGAGTTGAACCCGTTTTTAGACCATAAAAACGTGTCTGCTGAGCGTGCGGTGTTGTTGATTAAAAGTGCTTTGGGTGAGTGCATTTTATAGCCCAAATTCCCAGAGAGTCTGATGAAATAAGCAGCTATGGCCATATTACAATGGCCATAGCTGCACAATGCTGACACTACTTAAGGGCAAATTTTGGGGCCAACCCGACCAGCTCTCATTTCCTGATAACAGTTGGAAGATGGAATAGTCACCTGACACTGACCAATGACTTCGGACGTACCACCTGGTACCAATGGTTTATAATCACAACGCCCTTCACATTGGCTACTATCGGTGCATCGTTTGCCAGCATCCTTGGCCGGCTTAACACAAAATATATTCCCTACCCCCAGACCCGACTTCATCTCTCCACCGGCTCTACGACACGCTTCACTAGGGGACACTGGCGCGGGTTGTATCTTTGGTGGCACTACTAAAAAGCTGTGGTGGATAAGGCCAATATCCCGCTTCGTTGATCCAAACTTCCAATGGTCATAAACATAGAGCGTCTTATTTTGCAAATTGAGCTCAAGTCGCAATTTACGCGAGTGATCCTTTAGATAAACTGACGAAGCATCCCGGTTTGCTTCTGTATAGCTATGGATGACACGGTCTGCACTGTTTTTCTCGACCCATTTTTTGCCACGGGTTTGAACGAAATCGGTGTACTGATTGACTTTATTTACAACGGTTGCAAATTTGAGATTGTAGCCTGTCACTTCCCCTGGTGGTGGCCTCCATGAGGTGGCGTGAGCGACTGATAGCAGGCTCATGGCAACACTTAAAAGCAGTGCTGAGATGATAGTGAATGTTGAAATATAAAAAAAAGAGCGGTTGGAAACTGAGTCCATTTAATTATTCTCTGGGTTGTGTACGTTTTGAATCGTAGCGATCTTACAATGCCCCTAGGAGTCAGTTCGTTGACTACTTAAGAAATTAAGCATAGGAGAGAAAAACTAAAAAACTGCAATTAATTTAAATATTTATGAAAATCAATTCGTGGTGATTCTGGTGATTACCTATCGATATGCGTACCACTTCTAGATAAATTGCACCGGTATCTGCACAATTTTTTCAGTGAGAAACTCAACCCGTTTGCCCCTATTGATCACAATGCCATAAGGGCATTTCACGTCTGTGATAAAGTTTTCCAGCCCACGAAGCGCTTGTCGTTTAATAACAGAATTCAGCTTGATTTCTACCGTTGCAATACGACCTGCCAAACTTTCAGTAATCCCCTTCACTATCTCAGGCGAGCTGGACCCCGTCAGCAGGAAACGCCCTTTTAATTTGCGGTTCGCATCAATTACCCCCCCCTCAATACACGAAACAATTCCGGGTATTGCTGCGCCTCATCGATAATCACATTTTCAGTGTTTAGCGAAAAAAATGATATTGGGTCACTCGTAGTTTCTGGACTGCGATATTGAGGGTGACAGAGTTTTAGTTTTAGCTTGCTAACCCCACTACTGACATAAAGCTGTCAGTAAGACCCCTGCATACTCAACTCTCATTCAACACACAAAGGAGCTTCCCAATGGAAATGAGTAAAGTAGCAGTATGGTTCGAAATCCCCGTAACAGATATGGCCCGTGCCAAACAGTTTTACAGCTATGTCACCCAAAGCACGTTTCGCGATGAGGATATGCCGGGTATGAAAATGTCGATGTTCGATGGCTCCGAAACGGATACTTGCGGCATGTTAATAGAGGCAGAAGACTATGAACCATCGGCGACCGGACAAGTGATTTACTTCGGTGCAGACGACTTAACCACCATACTCGATCGCGCCATTGAACGAGGCAGTAAGGTACTGGTTCCTAAAACTAACATTGGCGACGACAAAGGCTATTTCGCGCAGTTTTTAGATAGCGAAGGCAATCGTATCGGTTTATATTCAATGAACTGAGCAAAGGATATCTGACTATGCGCCGTGCTGACCGACTATTCCAAATCGTACAAATACTGCGGAATAAGCGCTTGGTAACAGCGCAAGAACTGTCTGATCGCTTAGAAGTTTCGCCCCGGACTATCTATCGCGACATGCAGGATTTGAGTCTCTCCGGCGTGCCTGTTGAAGGTGAAACAGGCGTCGGTTACCACTTGCGTTATTCGCTGGATATTCCCCCATTGATGTTTGATGCTGACGAGATCGAAGCCTTGGTTTTGGGTTCTCGCATGCTGCAATCCTGGGGCGGTGCGGAGTTAAGCATTAGCGCGCAGTCGGTGATGGATAAAGTCTATGCCGTCATCCCCGAAGAGCTGCGACATGTGCTGGATGACAGCAAGCTCTATGCGCCCCGCTTTGGCCAGCGTGAAGACTTGGAAAGTACCCTCGATATTTGCCGTAAAGCCATTCACGACCATCATTATATTGAGCTGAGTTATCAACGTGCCGATGGAGAACTTAGCCAGCGCGAAGTGAAGCCGCTAGGCCTATTTTTCTGGGGTAATGTATGGACGCTCAGCGCATGGTGTGAACTGCGCCAAACGTTTCGTACTTTTCGCTTGGACCGTATTCAAAGTATTAAGGTGTTAGCACGTGTCTTTAACGATGAGCCCGGGCAAAGCTTGCAAGACTGTCTGGCGAGAATGCAGTTGGAGCAAAGTCGTTGCGACGATCAATAACCTATTCAGTCCGGCTCAACACTTTACTTCCTTTCCTGAAATTCACTGGTAGACAGCCGGAAGTAAACCATTTACTCTCGGAGAATAATTCTAACTAGGCCTATGGCCGACAACTCCATCAGAGTCATGTAATTATCTTAATCAAACACAGCAATAACTTAACGCACGATGTCGTTCTTTAACGGCGCTTAACTACTCAGTTTTAATACTCAGTCGTTCGAATTCGTGTGCTTTAAAAGTGTTTGGAGCCAGCTAAATTCAATCTAATATCTAATTGAACATTTGGCGTGTTCCGTAGGATTAAGACAATGTCAAATTACATAAAATATCCGCGCACGCATCACTTACCTTGGTCTCCGGGTGTAAGCAGCGATGATGTGTGCACAGCCAATACCGATCATTTTGTGGGGCGCGAGATTATCGTCACCGAAAAAATGGATGGCGAAAATACCACGCTCTATCGTGACCATACCCATGCGCGTTCTTTGGATAGCCGAAATCACCCTTCTCGCGATTGGGTCAAGCGCTGGCATAGCACTATCGCACATGAGATTCCCGAGGGATGGCGTATCTGCGGTGAAAACCTGTACGCCCGGCACTCAGTGGCGTATCAAAATTTACAGAGCTATTTTTATGGCTTCTCCGTATGGAGTGCTGATAACAACTGCATGAGTTGGACCGAAACCGAGGAATGGTTTGAACTACTGGGTATCCATACCCCGCCGGTGCTTTATCGTGGCGTGTGGGATGAAGCGTTGATCCGTGACATTCATATTGATCAAGGTGTGGTGGAAGGCTATGTCGCGCGCTTGGCTGAGCAGTTTGCTTATGATGAATTTAAGCAGAGTGTTGCCAAATGGGTGCGGCCAAACCACGTGCAAACCGACCAACATTGGATGCAAGCTGAGATAGTGCCGAATGGCTTGCAGGCTGGTTTACAGGCTCAGAAAAAGGAGGGCACATCATGAAAATAACAGTCTGGTTAGAAAGTCTGGCAGTCGATGCAGCGCCTGATATCGATGAGTGTGTAGAGATGTTAGGCCCGCACATTGATTACCTAAATCGTTTCAAATGTACGCCGCAAGATCCAGAATGGCATGGCGAAGGTGATGTGCATATTCACACTGGCATGGTGTTGGATGAGCTGTATTTATTGTTTGGAAATGAGGCGAGTCATATACAAGGATGGCAGCGTCAGGCGCTTATTTTAGGCGTGATTCTTCATGACATCGCCAAGCCAATTCGTACCCGTGAAATAGATATTCAGGGAACAATCCGTATTGGTGCGCCACAGCATGAGGATATTGGGCGCTCTTATTTAGCCTTCAAATTACAGGATTGGGAATTACCTTTTGAAGTGATTTGGACGGTGCTGAATTTGGTCGGTGAACACCACATGCCTAAATTGTTAGTCGTCAGAAACAAGTCCGCCAATGATTATTGGCGACTGGCGCGGCAAGTGAATACGGAGTTAGTGTACTGGTTGGAAGTGGCGGATATGCGAGGTCGAACCTGTCCTGATATGGCTCAGCAATTGCTTTATCTGGAAGAGTTTAAGCTGCTTGCAGAAGAGTATGGTGTGTGGAATCAGTCGTTAGATGTGCGTAGTAAACTGGCGCCTGAGTTGGATCAATTACCGTCTCATGTTCAGGACTACGTGTATTCGCATGCTTTATATCAGCTGGAAAATGGCAAGATCACGCAGCCGGAAGAAGCCTTAGGTACGACCTATCAGCATCGGGAAGATCATCCACATGTGGTGGTGATGTGTGCACCCAGTGGTTCGGGAAAATCCACATGGATTAATCAGAACTATCCGGACTACGAACTAGTTTCTCTGGATGTGTTGCGTGAGGAATTTAATGGCGATCGTTCGATACAAAAGAACAAAGGCCAGATCATTCAGGCGGCTAAAGAGTTGCTGCGGGTGTCATTGCGCAAGAAGCAAGGCGTTGTTTGGGATGCCACTAATCTACGCAGCGACTTTCGGGCACTGATTGCTGATCTGGCACGTGACTATCATGCGTTGGTGACGTTAGTGGTGATATTGCAGTCGGAAAAACTGATCGCTAAAAACAACCGCGCACGCAAATACAGTGTGCCCGAGAGTGTGTTGAATAAGCAGTTTGATGATTATCAATTGCCAACGCTGAATGAAGCACATCAGTATTGGGTTGTGGGAGAAAAGGGTAAGACTTTATTCCGCAGTGGCTACTATCGGGAAGCGGATGATGGGTTTTGCTAATCATCGGAAGTGCACAAAAGCGCAGGCTTTAGATTGTCTATTGCCTGCGGGAGCTTTGTTGGAGCCTCTTTTAAGTGACGACCAATACTGTGCAGTCTTCGGAGAAGAACCTTACACTGCTAAGCGGAGTACATCACCGAGCGCATTGAAATCGCGCTACTCGCAAAGTCAGTATTAAAAAACTCAACTTTATCCTGCTTGCTTTTCGCCCCTAAGGTGTAAAGCAGAGGCAGGTAATGTTCCAGAGTTGGGTGAGCCAGCTCCATGATTTTAATTTGTTTAGTCGGTGCATCAATGAGCGGTTTATCATTGTGATCAGCCATAGCTGATCCTAACTGACTATCCAGTTCAAGACCCCAATCATAAGGCTTTCTATTGGCCATACGTGGTGCGCGAAGATTATGCACGATATTACCACTGCCAATAATCAGTACACCTCGTTCACGCAATGCAGCCAGTTGGCGACCAATATCATAGTGATACGCCGCCGGTTTTTCATAATCAATACTTAGCTGCAATACCGGAATATTCGCATCAGGGTACATCGCAGCCAACACACTCCAAGTACCATGATCGAGACCACGTTTGTGCTCTAATTCTGCAGTCAATTGGAAGCCAGATTGACTTCGTCCTTGCAGCAATTCCTTAGTAAGTTCTGCCGTTTCCAAAGAGCCTTTCGCCGGATACTGCTTGTCAAAAAGCGCCTGCGGAAACCCACCAAAATCATTAATCGTTTCCGGCTCTGGCGTCGCCATAACCTGCGTCGTTCCATAGCTTAGCCAATGGGCGGATACCACCAAAATGGCACTGGGTGCAGGTAATTTCTGACCCAGTTTATTCCAGCTTTGGTGATACCGATTGTTTTGAATCGCATTCATTGGGCTACCATGCCCAATAAATAAAACAGGCATTTTAGGTGTCTTTGGCAGGCTTTGCTGTGCGATTGCCTCGGCAAATAAAGTACTCATTGAAGTACCTAATAACACTCCCGAACGAATTATAAACTGTCTGCGATTCATCTAATTTACCTCTATTTTAACTTATTGTTGTGTGGTGATTTTTCTAATCAGCTGAGAGTACTTAGCAGGTTCTTCCAGCCCGGAACATTTTTGTAGTACGAAGTATGTTCCAGCCTTTGAAGACCATTAGCAGTTTCAGCAATTAACGTTGGAAAGCCTTGCACCTGATATTGGCCCATTAATTTCTGGCTTTGTTGTATTGCTTCAACCGCTCGTGACTCAGCATGTTTCATATTTTCTGACCAGGATATTTTATCCAAACCGATTGATGTTGCAATTTCGGCTAATGTCTCTGGCTGCTCAACGTGTTTCCCTTGTTGAAAATGCGCCGCCTGAATAGCCTTGAGCATGGTCAATGGACCGGCTCCCATCTCTTCGGCAACCAGGATCGCTCTGGTTGGCAGATAGGAGTCAAAGACCAAGTCATCAGTGCCGTTCAGGCGATTCACATAGGCTTCGCCAAATAACGCTCCCGTCACCGTTGCAATTGATTGGTCACTTTTGAGAATGTGATCTTTAAACTGCTTTGGTATAGTCTGACGTTGAATCATACCACCGGGATGAAAGCGTATTTCTACCTTCTCTGACTCAGCCAATGCTTCAATCAAAGGCGTCGCGCCAAAGCACCATCCGCACATCGGATCATAGAAGTAATGGACTTTTACTGGCTCCGTTACCATTTCATTGCCGTCTTTGTGTTCATGGTTGCATCCTTCTTATATTTGTTGAATATGGCGCAAGTGTAAGGTGGTATTGTGCTTGGAAAAACACCTGACCAAGAGCATCATTGTTTCTTAAATCGAGCAAATAGAATTATTATACGGTGGCAAACACTTGATAATCAGCAGCGGCTACTATCGGGAATGATTTCAAGCCACAGATTCAGCGGGTTTGTTCTATACAAATCCGCTGAAACTTCCGCATTGCCGCACTCTGGCGACGCCCTGCTTTAGCCACAATCGAAATCTCTACATCCTGCGACATACTCTCTGGCATCAACTTCTGCAACAGCCCCTGCGTTTCAAACTTCTCCGCAAAATGCGCCGGCAAATAAGCAATGTGCCGCCCTGCCATTAACGTCATGGCAATGGTTTCAATATTATTAGCGATCACCGAAGACTTCACCCACGGGAAAGGTTGCATCGAAAATATCCCAGGCGGATAGCCATTAGTAACCCAGTTGGCAATCTCAAGATCCCGCTCAGACAGCGCCTCACTGGGCTTATCAAAATACGGATGCCCCTGACCGCAATACACATGATGCAGCTCATCATAGAGCTTGGTCGCTTTCACAAAATTACTGTTCGACACCACCACGCCAATCACCAGATCAATCTGCTCCTCCACCAACGCGGTATGCAAATTAAACTGAGTATTCTCAATCAGATGCAGCTCCACATTCGGCGCTTGCCGCGTAAACTCAGCAATGAGTGAGACGGTCGAAAACCGCTGCTCAGTCATAATATGATCCAACATGCCCACACGCAACACACCGGATGATTCGTCATGCAGTGACTGCAGATCATTGCAAAAACTATCCAGATTCACCGCCAGCTTTTCATACAAGCTAAGCACCACCTTGCCCCGCTCAGTGAGCTGAAACCCTTTGCGGCCTCGCGTACACAGCGTAAAGCCAATGCGACTTTCAAAGCCGGCAATGTGATTGCTAATGGTAGACTGATTTAAATCCAAAGCATCTTGCGCAGCGGCAAATCCACCACTGCGGCAAATGGTCTGAAAAATAGAGAGCGCTCTTAAATCGGCGGCGCTGAGTTGCTTTAGCATAGGTAAAGCCTGTGGTTAGTCGTTAGTAATCTGATACATTTGCATTACTCAATGTATCAGATCATATCAGCCTATGTTTAAGCAATCTAACATTCATTATGCTGAGTCTCAGGATACACAACACAAGGGAGACATCATGGCTGACGCACCGCAAGCAATAAGCAAAACCACACTCGGCGAGCTGACCGAAGACTACACGCTCGAACCGGTTCCTGCTCATATCAATACAACGGGCTTACGCGTAGCAATGGTGATTTGTGCCATTGGTATTACCCTCCCAGCGATCTGGGTGAGCTCCGATACCGCGATCAATAGCGGCTTTTTAAACGCTAACTTGGGGTTCTGGCTGGGCTGCGGTTTTGTCGCCCTGCTCTCACTGTTTACCGGCATTATCGGTTCCCGCTCACGCCTTAGCACCTATATGATCATCCAGTTTTCATTCGGTAAAACCGGTGCCAAGCTGGCCAATATCCTGATGGCGATTACCCTGCTGGGTTGGTATTCGGTGACCTGCGAAGTGTTTGGAGCCGCGCTGGCTGACGGCATCAAAGAGCTGGTCGGTTGGGAGATCAATATTCAGGTGGCGGTGATTTTATCGTCCATCCTAATGACCGCGACCACCATTTTCGGCTATGCCGCCGTTGAGCGTTTCTCGATTTTGTCTGTGCCGTTACTGGCCCTGTTTTTGTTTTATATCGCCTACCTTGCATTCACAAAAATGGACGCCAGCACAGTCTGGGAAGGTGGTTCGCAAGCGGACACGGTAATGACACTGATCTCCATTAACATCGGCCTTTCCGTGCTCACCGCCGTGCTTATGCCAGACTTTACCCGCTACTGCCCTAACGACAAACAAAGCCATATCGCCTCACTGGTTGGCATTGGCATTACTTTTCCGCTAGTTATGACAGTCGCCTCGATTCCCGCCATCGTGACCTCACAAGCTGACATCACCTTAATTATGATTGGCATGGGCGTGGTATTTTCAGCGCTACTGGTACTGGTGTTTGCGACCTGGAGCACCAATATCACCAACCTTTACTCGGCCACTCTCACCCTATCCACCTTTATGCCAAAAGTGCCCAGCTGGAAGATCACTCTGATCGGTTCGGCGATTGCCACGGCAGGCGCAGTGGCTGGGGTTATGGACCGTTACTTCACTGACTTCCTGATCTTTATCGGCATCGCTGCCACACCATTGGCGGCTATTTATATCGTCGATTTCTTCCTGATCAATAAAGGAGATTACACGATGACGAAGCTTGAAAGCCTACCTGCGATTGGCATCCCCGCCATTGTCGCTTGGGTGATTGCCTCTGTATTTGGCTACCTGTCTGAGTCTCAGATTATGTTTCTGACGCCACTCTCGGCACTGGACTCCTTACTAGTCGCCGCCGTTTGTTACTACGCGCTGGCCAAAACCTTGCCACAAAAAGTCATCGCTTAATTCGCTACTCACTTCAGGACTTCAATCATGAGAATTTTATCCCGTCAGGATTTGACTGACATTTTATACGGCTGCGCAATTCTTGGAACCGGCGGCGGTGGCGAGCTCGACGAAGGGCTTCAATACATTGACTCCGCACTGGCACAAGGCAAAGAGTTCCGCCTAGTCAGCGTTGATGATGTACCCGCAGGCTCCAAGGTGTGCACGCCCTATTTACTCGGCGCAATCTCAGCCCTGCCAGAGCATGAAGAAAAACAATACGCCCGCCTGCCACGTACCAGCGAGCCAGCCATTATGACCGCCTTCAAACGCTTGCAAGACTACAGCGGCAGTGAATTTTACGGGACAATTTGCTGTGAGCTGGGCGGCTCTAATACGGCCATTTCATTCTATGTGGCGGCCATGACCGATGGCCATATTATTGATGCCGACCCGGCTGGCAGAGCCGTACCTGAGATAACGCACTCAACTTATTACTTCAATGGCTTACCCGCCGCGCCAATCATCACCGCGAATGAGTTTGGCGAGTGCTTTATCTGTGAAAATGTAATGGATGATATGCGCGCTGAGCAGATTGTCAGAGCCTTAGCGATGATCAGCCGTAATGACATTGCCGCGATTGATCATGCTCTGGCGATTGAAGAAATTGCAGACTCGGTGATTAAAGGCTCAATCTCAAAAGCGCTGGAGCTGGGCCGCGTGTTCCGCGAATCTAAGCGGGATAAGCTGGACTTAGCCGCTAAAATTGCTCGTCATGGTGGTGGTGATGTAAGCTTTAGAGGCGTGATTAGCGCTGCTGAATTTAGAACAGAAGCAGGCTTTACACTGGGCGATATTTACATCAATGGCAGCGGTGAGCATCAAGGCTCTGAGTACCATATTCAGGTGAAAAACGAGAATATGCTGGGCTGGTTGGATGGGGAAATACAAGTCACGATACCGGATTTGATTTGCCTGCTGGATTTGGATAAAGGTGAGCCATTGACCAATCCCAACCCCGTTGAGGGGATGAATGTGGCAGTGATTTTATTGCCTGCGCCGAAGGAGTTTACGACTAGTAAGGGCTTGTCTGCCTTTGGGCCTGCTTATATGGGTTTGGATATTTCCTATAAACCAGTCATGGGTAATGGTGATTAGCAGTATATAATCACCTGATATATTAAGCCCAAGGACATACCCTATGACCAACACCCCAGCCCCTCAAGACAAGCAATTGCTGGATAGTGTTAGAGAACTGCTGAGCCAAAGCCGTCAAAAAGTAGTAACTACGTTCAATACAGTGATGGTTCAAACCTACTGGCAGATTGGCTATTTGATTGTCGAGCATGAACAGCAAGGTGAAAGCCGTGCGGAGTATGGAAAAGCGTTACTAAAGGCATTATCGCAATCATTGACTGCTGAATTTGGTAAAGGCTTTGATACGTCAAATTTGCGCTATATGCGGTTGGTTTATCTAGCGTTTCCAATTCGTGACACACTGTGTCACGAATTGAGTTGGTCGCATTATCGCACCCTTTCTCGTATTGAAAACGAGCAAGCCCGCTTGTGGTACATGAAAGAAGCGATTGAGCAAAGCTGGAGCGTAAGAGCTTTAAGCCGTCAAATCGGCACTCTCTATTACGAACGCCTCCTCTCCAGTAAGGAAAAACAACCGGTACTTGAGGAGGCAGACCAAAAGACCAAGCCATTAGCTATTTCACCCAAAGACTATTTACGTGATCCTTATATCTTTGACTTTCTTGGCTTGCCGTCTGATTCACTTCAAGAAAGCGAACTGGAGCAAGCCTTAATTGAAAACCTCCAAAAATTCCTGTTAGAACTGGGTAAAGGCTTTGCTTTTGTCGAGCGCCAACAACGCATCAGCACTGACGATGGCGACTATTATATTGATCTGGTGTTCTACAACTTCCACCTCAAGTGTTTCTTACTCATTGACCTGAAAATGCAGCGTCTCACACATCAAGACGTGGGCCAAATGGATATGTATGTGCGCATGTATGAGGAGAAAAAGCGACGGTCTGATGACAATCCCACGATTGGTTTAATTCTCTGCACTGAAAACAATCATACTGTTGCCAAGTATTCTGTCCTGAATGATAACGCAAATCTATTTGCGTCTAAATACATGACTGAGCTACCCAGTGAGGAAGAGCTGCGACTTGAATTGGAAAGAGAACGCGAGTTGTTACAAGAGCGGATGAATTACGAAACACATTAGTCTCGTTCGTTGTCTTGAAATGATACTATCAATAGTTTCAAGCCTCACAAACGTACGGCTAAAGAACAACTTTGGCAGTCCATTCATGCTGCTTGCCAACATATTCCACAAGAGACTGATTTGGCTCAGGAACTGATTGATGAGCGCAAAGTAGCAGCGTTAACTGGTCTGAAGTACTCCAGAAACTAGATAGAGCAAAGGCTAATACACTAGAAATTGCTTGAATCGCCCCTAGTTTGCGAGCGTTTTTATGCTTCTTCTCACACTTAGCCCGCTGCTCCGGTAAATACTGAGACGGTGGTTTGGAGAAGCTTCTGGATGAACTCCGTAGGGATTTGGCTCCTAAGTATGATTGGTGATGGTTCGCATAATCGGCGTTATGCCTAGTAATTGGAATCATTAAAATGATCAAAAATAAGGTTTCCTGTTAGGCTCGAATAGCTTTCTTACATCGCCACCAGGGGCTTATTAGGTGTGTTTTTGCTTTGCCTTTTGTTGACGCTCTTTACATTTAGATTTGTCAACACAGACCATACCGACTCCTTCAGGGTTGTCTTTAAGCTCAACAACATTGAGAATTTCGCTGCACTTTTTGCACCTACTATGAATGATCATCTTTCTTCCCTATGAAGCTAACGTCACCTTGAATGAACCTATACCCCCAGTAAATAAAAACTGGAAGAAGGAAGAAAAAAGCCCCTTTTTCACTATCTATCATTACGAATATTGGAAACAATGAATAAATCACTGATACAACGATCGCTATTCTATCTTTTTTTGTCATTCTTATTCCTTAATTGGAAAAACACCTAACGCCTGCATAGCGCGCTTACTACCATAAATATTAAGCCTAAATTTACCACTTAATACACCAAATCAAAAGAAATCTATCGTTTAATCATTTGATGAGCAAAGTCCGCTAGAATTTGTAAAGTGATTCCATACTTGGGCTTATTTCAGAGTTAAGAGCTTGAATCATACCGTTAAGAGGTATGAGGCCCAGTGGAACGAAAAGTCGCGCTAAGCAATATTCTGTTCAAGTTTCTTATATCGAGAGTCCTAGTTATTATTGAACGAGATGAGTTTGTGGGATCTTGATTGATGAGATGGCTTTACGGAACATTATTTCGGTGTTTCTGAGAGAAAACCTAGAGAGTACGAGGTGTCTTGTTAGACGACCGTTTGATGACACAGCCCAAAAGGCTAAATACTGATGAAATAGACCTTAGCGATACGTTTTTAACTTCGTTCTGACCAATCCAGCCAACAACTTAAGAGTAGTTTAGGGCTTAGCAGTCACTCTGTGGCTTTCTCACGCTGAGAGTAATTAGCATTAAAAAGACACGGGCATTAACGCCTTCTTTTTGTGCATCAGTTAATGGCAAATGCCCACTTAAAATTTGCTCTATTTCTGACAGATACTCGTCAATCGCCCCCCCCAGTTCAGGCATTTCATCTCGTAACCAACTAAATTCAGACTCAATGAAATCTAATAACAGTAGTGGGTTATTGCCAGATTTAAGCCTTGATTCAACCTCTTTTATAACATAATCACTACCCATACTAGATTCTCCTTTTGTATTTCTAACGCATTCACCAGGAATATACAGGAGCAACAGGTCTAAATAGGGTTTGGCTTGTACTTTTTAGAGGCCCTTACAAAAACCTCTAGACCCTATCTGTAGCCTGCAATATCAACATGGAGTTTAGCTTTTACCAGCACTTACTAAAATAAGTATCCCTGCTGTGCTCTTAGAACCAAGTACCGATTATAATTAAAATCGCTAACTTAAACACCAATAAAAAGCCATCCGAGCAGATTCAGTAGGCTACATCATTTTTTAACTGCAAACTGACAAACCCAAACAAGGGCGCTGGTTGCATTGAATCAGCGCCTTCCGACGCAGGAGGCGAAGCTGATTTAATGTAACCAGCGGCCGCCACCCGCCGTCCCCCTTCACGGGTGAGATTACGCCGATATAGTATTTGCCTGAGTTTGTCGTACATGGCACTCTCCAAATGTTCCTGTATTAAAGGAGAACATAAAATGCAAGTGGTCAATGTTCGTGAATTAAAAACAAACCCATCAGTCGCATTACGAGCCGCCAAACTGGACTTGATGATGATCACAAACCGTAATAAACCGGACGCACTACTCGTAAGCATGGAACAACTGACAGGTATTCCAAACCTTGAGCAAGTTCGTCTGGTGCTTGGCGTTTCCATGTTTCGGGACAAACAATTATCTATCGCAGCCGCAGCAAAGGTAGCCGGCAAGCCATTGTCTGAAATGCTTACACTGATATCAGAAATGGGGATACCAGTTGTAGATTACTCGCCAGAAGATGCCGAGTCTGAAGCAGACTTTGCTGAAAAGTGGGTTCAGGAGCATAAGGCTTAATGAAGCCAAGGGCCGTAAAATCGCACGTCAATTGTCTCTGGACATGATGGGCAGCGCCGGGGTGATTGCTACTGCGAAACGGCTTGGACTCATTGAGCAGGCCAAACCATTACTGCTGCGCTTAAGTGAATCAGGATATTACCTGTCCTCGACTGTGGTTGATATGGCGCCACAAGATCACAAATCCTGATCCTATCAATCCCATAAAATAATTGGAATCAATCATAGCGGCGTCGTACTCTAGTCAACATCAACTTACACAGGATACCGCCGCAGATGACTCAAACTTCAATTCGCATGGGCGTAGATATCGGTGGCACATTCACCGATGTCGTCCTTGAGATTGGTAGTCACCAATTCTCAACCAAAGTCCTAACGACCTACGCAGCTCCCGAAAACGCCATCATTGATGGTATGCAACAAGTCTGTAAGCAAGCCGATATTGCCCCCTCCCAAATCGGACAGATTATTCACGGCACCACGCTGGCTACCAACGCTCTGATCGAACGTCGCGGTGCAAAAACCGCACTGATCACCACCCAAGGCTTTCGTGATGTGATTGAAATGCGCACCGAGTCGCGCTTCGAGCATTACGACCTCAACCTTACCATCCCCGAGCCACTTATTCCTCGCCAGCAGCGTTTTACCCTGCTTGAGCGTGTGGATGCGCAAGGCGAAGTGCTGATTGCTTTAGATCGCGCTGAAGTGGAGGCGCTGGTCGATTCCATTAAAGACGCCGGATACCAAAGCATTGCGGTTGGCTTACTTCACTCCTACTTAAACGATGCACATGAGCAGTTAGTCCGTGAAGTACTGGCCGAGAAAATGCCGGATGCCATGGTCTCGCTCTCCTGCGAAGTCTCCCCGCAAATGCGTGAGTACGAGCGCTTTAATACCGTCGTTGCCAATGCCTATATCAAGCCTTTGATGAAGAGCTACCTAGGTCGCTTGGAAGGCCAGCTTAAAAGCGAAGGCGTGAATTGCGATATCTTCCTAATGCACTCCGGTGGCGGCATTATCTCTATCGAAAGCGCCGCAGAGTTCCCTGTGCGTTTGGTTGAGTCCGGCCCTGCCGGCGGTGCTGTGTTTGCAGCCAATATCGCGGCACGTTACGGTCTCGATAAAGTGCTGTCATTTGATATGGGCGGCACCACCGCCAAGATCTGCCTGATCAAAAACCAAACTCCAAAAACCAGTCGCGTGTTTGAAGTCGCCCGCACCTATCGCTTTAAGAAAGGCTCCGGTATGCCCATCTCGATTCCGGTAATTGATATGGTCGAGATCGGCGCGGGCGGTGGCTCACTCGCTAATGTCGATGCCATGCGCCAAATTCGCGTTGGCCCCGAGTCCGCAGGCTCCGAGCCAGGCCCAGCGTGTTACGGTCGCGGCGGCGAGCGCCCAGCGGTGACCGACGCTGACTTAGTCTTAGGCAAGCTCGACCCCGATAACTTCGCAGGCGGCTCCATCCAGCTACACACCGAAAGTTCCAAAGCCGCACTGGAAAATGTACTTGGCAACATCTTAAATATGGATGCCCTCACCGCAGCCTACGGCTTAGCCGAAGTGGTCGATGAAAACATGGCCAATGCCGCTCGCGTGCATGCTGTAGAAAATGGTGAAGACTTAACCCATTACACCATGATCGCCTTCGGTGGCGCAGCACCATTGCACGCCGGACGCCTGTGTGAAAAGCTCGGAGTGAATCGCTTGTTAGTCCCAGCCGGTGCCGGTGTCGGTTCTGCCATTGGTTTCTTACGCGCGCCCTTTAGCTTTGAAGCCAACCGCAGTGTGTATATGCGCTTATCCGAGTTCCAGCCGGAGGTGATTCGCCAGTTACTCACCGACCTTGAAAGCGAAGCCACCAAATTTGTGCGCTCTTGCGATGCCACGGCTGAAATTCTCTCCGAGTACAAGGCTTATATGCGCTACTCCGGCCAAGGCTGGGAGCTGCCAGTTGCACTCACCAAAGCACAAGCGCTAAACCCTGATGCGGCCGTCTTTAAGCAACTGTTTGAAGATGACTACATCAGCTTATTTGGCCGCGCCGTTGAAGGCATGGATGTGGAAATTACCGTGTGGTCGGTGAATGCCACCACCCCAACCGAAGCCGTTGAGCCGGTTGAAGTACTCGCAGGTAACTCACCAGCCACCGTCGCCAGCACGCGCAGCTTGTTCGATCCGGCCTTAAGCCAAAGCGTCGAGGCCAGCGTTATCCTGCGTGATGATCTGCAAGCCGGTCAATTAGTCACCGGCCCCGCCGTGATTACTGAAAACGAAACGACAATCGTGCTGCCATCCAGCCGCCAAGCCATTCGCCAGAGCGATGGTTGTATTGATGTGAGGACAAAATCATGAGCAAAGGCAATCCAAACCAACACTCCACGGTCGCTTTTCAGGTCATGTGGAACCGCCTGATTTCGGTGGTTGAAGAGCAGGCACAAGCGCTAATTCGTACCGCGTTTTCAACCTCGGTGCGGGAGGCAGGCGACTTATCTGCGGGCGTGTATGACCTTCAGGGTCGCATGTTGGCACAAGCCGTTACCGGCACACCGGGCCATGTGAATGCGATGGCCGATGCAGTTGGACATTTCATTCGTCGTATCGGTGCAGATAATATGTTCGAAGGCGATGTGTACATCACCAATGACCCATGGGAAGGCACCGGCCACCTGCACGATATCACCGTGGTTAGCCCCTCATTTCATCATGGCAAGCATGTCGGCTTTTTCGCCTGCACCGCGCATATCGTGGATATCGGCGGACGCGGCTTTGGGGCCGATGCCAACTCGATTTACGAGGAAGGCTTGTACATCCCGATTATGAAATTTGCCGAGCGTGGCGTGGTAGATAAAACCCTGCAAGCCATTATTCGTGGCAATGTGCGCGAGCCGGATCAAGCCATGGGTGATATGTATGCGCTGGCGACTTGTAATGAAGTCGGCCATCATCGCTTAGTGGAAATGATGGAAGAGTTCGGACTGGACGACTTAAGCGGCATTGCAGCGTTCGTCTTAGAAAACTCTCGTCTGGCCACTATTGAGCGTATCGCCGCGCTTAAAAATGCGGAAGCCGATGGCGAAATGCGCATTGATGGCTACAGCACACCGATTGATTTAAAAGTGCATTTAGAAATCAAAGACGACCACATTCTATGCGACTTTACTGGCAGCTCCGGGCTGGATAAAAAAGGTATTAACGTACCTCTGGTGTACACACAGGCTTACGCTTGCTACGCCTTAAAGTGCGCTATTGCACCGGAAATTCCAAACAATGCGGCCTCTTTAGCGCCTTTTGTGATCACCGCTCCTGAGAACACCATTGTGAATGCGCTGCACCCTGCTCCGGTTGCGCTGCGCCATGTGATCGGCCACATGCTGCCGGATGCGGTTTACAATGCGCTGGATAAAATTCTCCCGCATACCGTGCCTGCTGAAGGTGCTGGGACGTTGTGTAACTTCCAGGTCTCTGTGCGCCCGCGTACCGATGCACCGGCACCAGCCGATGCGGTTCGCGCTGAAGTACTAACCTTTAACTCTGGCGGCTCCGGCGCTCGTCCAACGGTGGATGGCATGAATGCCACGGCCTTCCCTTCTGGCGTCATGACCATGCCGGTCGAAGCGACTGAGCACACGGGGCCGGTGATTATCTGGCGCAAAGAGTTGCGTGAGGATAGCGGCGGGTCGGGCAAGTTCCGCGGAGGCTTGGGTCAGCATATGGAGATCAGCGCCCGCGAAGGCCATGAGTTTGATTTCTCGGCCATGCTGGATCGGGTAGACCATCCGGCTCACGGTCGTCAAGGTGGTCAAAGCGGCGCAGCGACGCATATCAAGCGCAGCGATGGCACTATTATGAAAGCCAAAGGTAAGCAATTTGTACCGCATGGCCAGCGCGTGATTATGGAATTCCCCGGTGGTGGCGGCTATGGCCCAGCTTCTGAACGCGACCCTGAGCTGGTAAAACGTGACTTGGCGCGTGGCTATATTTCAGCAGCGACTGCCAAGCGTGACTATGGTTTGAGTGACACCGAGATCACTAACATTCTGAATACCGCCAAATCTGGGGAGTCTGTCTAATGCAAAAAAATCATCCAACCCAAGCACCCAAGCAATCCAGTTATGACGTGGTGATTATCGGCGGCGCAATGCTCGGCTCCTCCGTGGCGTGGTTTCTAACCGACAATCCGGATTTTGATGGCTCCATTCTGGTGGTCGAAAAAGACCCCAGCTATGAGTTCACCTCGACCGCTCACACCAACAGCTGTATGCGCCAGCAATTCTCGCGAGAGATTAATGTACGCATTTCGCAATTTGCCGCCAAGTTTGTCAAAAACTTTCAGAAATACATGGGCAATGACGAGCGCGTACCGCCGCTGCATTTCCAAAGCTATGGCTATATGTATCTAGCTGACAACCAAGGCTTTGTGGATGCGCTACAAGAAAGCCTGAAAGTGCAACAGGCTTGCGGCGCAGGCACTCAATACATGACCGCTGACGAGATTCAGGCAGCTTATCCGTTCTATAATTTAGAGGGGATTATTGGCGGTAATCACAACCTGATCGACGAAGGCTATTTCGATGGCGGTACGCTATTTGACTGGTGGAAACGCTCGGCTAAAGAGCGCGGCGTGGAGTACCTGACTAATGAAGTCGTTTCCATGGCCAAAAATGCGAGCGGCACACGTGTCGAAAGCATCACGCTGAAATCGGGTGAAGTGGTTTCCTGCGGCAAAGTGGTGAATGCCTCCGGCCCGCGCGCAGTACTCACCTCACGCATGGCGGGTATTGAAATTCCGGTTGAGCCACGCAAGCGTTACACCTTTATCTTTGATGCCGAGCAGCCATTAGACCGTGACCTGCCATTGACCATCGACCCCAGCGGCGTACACATGCGCTCCGAAGGCAAATACTACCTTGCTGGCTGCCCACCCGATATTGACCCTGCGGTCGATTACAACGACTTCGAGGCCGACCACAGCATTTGGGAAGAGAAGCTCTGGCCGATCATCGCCAATCGTATTCCCCAGTTTGAAGCGATTAAAGTAATTAACTCCTGGGTCGGTCATTACGCCTATAACACCTTCGACCAAAACGCGATTATCGGCCCGCACCATGAAGTTGAAAATTTCCTGTTTGTGAATGGCTTCTCCGGTCATGGCTTCCAGCAGTCTCCGGCCATGGGTCGCGGTACCGCTGAGTTAATCACCTATGGCGAATACCGCGAACTTGACCTGTCACCGTTTCACTTTGATCGCATCCTCAACAACCAGCGCTTCGTGGAAAAGGCTGTGATATAACGCCAACAACAAACTAACATTCACCGATAACAACCTCCCAACCTAGTGAGATGATTATGAAAAAATTAGTACTAACTGGCGCTGCTGGCCGCCTTGGCTCTTACCTTCGCGAACCACTCTCTAAAATGGCCGACACTTTGGTTTCTACCGATTTAGTGGATGACATCGGTAAACTATACGATGGCGAGTCCTATGTGAAAGCCGACCTTGCAAAGCTGGATGACATGATGGCCGTACTCGAAGGTGCAGACATGGTTGTGCACTTTGGCGCAATCGGTGATGAAGCCCCGTTTGATGATATTCTGCAATCCAATATTGTCGGCGCTTACAATGTCTGGGAAGCGGCCTATCAGCATGGCGTGCGCCGCGTGGTGTATGCCAGCTCCATTCATGCCGTGGGTATGCACCCGAAAAGCGACTTTATCGGCACCGATGCGCCACACCGCCCAGACACTTATTACGGCTTGGCTAAATGTTTCGCAGAAGACCTCGCCAGCCTGTACTGGGACAAGCGCAAAGTCGAATCAGTTTGCATGCGCATCCTGTCTTGCGCGCAAGTCAGCAACGCCCGCGCGGTCGGCTCATGGTTGTCTTACGATGATTTGATTCACTTGGTTGAGCGCGCCATTGATACGCCGGTCACTGGCTTCTCGGTGGTGTATGGCGTGTCGAATAATGACCGTGCACCGGTTGATAATCACAAAGCCAGCTTCTTAGGCTACCGCCCAAAAGACAATGCTGAGCAGTTTGCCGAGAAGATCTTCGCCGAAGAAGGTCCAATGGATGTGACTGACCCCGGCAATATGTGCCAAGGCGGCCCGTTTGCTTCGGTTGAGTTAGGCAATAGCGGCGTCGCAACGATGAAAATCGTGGATGACAAGAAAACCATTTAGGCCCATGAAGTGAATAATTATGTCAGATAAAAAAGTAGCATTGATGGTTGGTGGCGGTTTAACCAGCTCGGTGTGATGACAGCATGGGGATGATCAATCTATTTCGAAGCAAGTTTGCTATGCTCAGGGCTTGCCACAGCGATGCCCTAAACTTGCGCGATGACGGGCGATAACCAAGCGGATAGATCATTCCCATGAACTTCAATCTCAAACAAATCGAAGCCTTTATTTGGGTCGCCGACCTTGGCAGTTTTCGCAAGGCTGCCTCGCGACTGAACACTACGCAGCCGAATATCTCAGCTCGAATTTCAGCATTGGAATCTGCACTTGGTGCGCATTTAATGGAGCGCGATGCGGGCTCCGTTACCCTTACGCGTCAGGGTATCGAGCTTCTTAAATACGCTCGCCAAGTCATTCGCAGCGCTGAGGCCTTAGCCAAAGCCTCGGGCAAAAGCACTCTGTTTCAAGGCTCATTAAAGCTTGGCGTGACCGAAATGGTGGTTAACACTTGGCTGCGTGACTTTCTGCGGGAGCTTAAAGAGCATTACCCCAATATCACTGTTGAGCTAACCGTTGATGTTTCGGTGAATCTAGAGAAGGAATTACTGGATCGCTCGATTGATCTGGCACTGCAAAATGAGCCCTTTGTGCATCAGCTCAATGGCTCGCAAGACCTTGGTACCTATCCGCTAATTTGGGTTGCATCGCCAAAACTCAAACTGCATGAAAAGTCCGAAGTCACCCGCGAAGAGCTGGCCAGCCACCCTATTTTGACGCATGCCAGAAATACCCGCTTGTATGATGAGGTCGAAAGCCATTTTAATAGTGTGCACAATATTCGTATCGTGCCCTCTACAAATCTGGCGGCTTGTTTACACATGGCTGCGGATGGCATGGGCGTGGTGACGGTGCCGGCGGTAATGGTGTTGAATGAGTTAAAGTCCGGGGAATTGGTACAGATTAATTACCCGTGGGCACCGGAGAGTTTGCACTTTTTAGCGCGCTACGATGCGGACCGAGCAGCTGGGTTGGTGGCTTCAGCGGCGGAGATTGCGGGGAATGTCGCGGAGCGGTTTAATCGGTAGTAATCAGATTTTAGACTGAATATACTATTGCTATAAAATAGACTTTAGAGCAAACAGATGATTTCTACCATTCTACGTCAGACCTCTAGCAATATTCTTGCTCGTAAGCAGCCGGGCTATCAACGCTTCTTACATCAAAAGATTGACTTCAATGAGCAACTGATTGGCATCAAAGGCGCGCGTGGTTGTGGCAAAACCACTCTGTTGCTACAACACGCAAAGCAAAGCGGCCATGAACCACACCGTATTCTTTATATCGCCTGTGATCATCCGGCAATGATCGATGTCAGCCTGTTTGAGCTGGCCCAAACCTTTCATCAAGAAGGTGGCGAATTGCTATTAATTGATGAAATTCATAAGTCCGCCAAATTTGCCGCACACCTCAAAGCCATACGCGATACGTTTGATCTGAAGGTGATATTTTCAGGCTCCTCTGCATTGCGACTGCAACATGAGTTAGCTGACCTATCGAGACGTGCAGTGGTTTACACCCTACCCGTGTTGTCACTGCGCGAGTTTTTAGAAATCGAAACCGAGCAATCTTTCGAGGCCTATGCTCTGAGCGATATTCTCGAAAACCATACGCGTATCGCTGCCGAAATAATGCAGCAGGTACGCCCGATTGAACAGTTCAAAAAATACCTGCAATACGGTGCCTATCCGTTTTACCGTGAATCATTAGAGAACTATTCCTCAAAGTTGCTAGAGGTCATAAACCTAACCATTGATTCTGACCTGTCCGGTATTTTCGGCATTGATCCCAGCAAACTCGATAAACTGAAAAAGATACTGTACATGCTGTGCTCGACCAATCCAGTTGAGCTGAATGTATCTAAACTCAGCGGCGCTGTTGGCACCTCTTGGCCGACCTTGTCTCGCTATTTAGATAGTATGAGTGCGGGGAGTTTGGTGCATGTCATCCGTGGCGGAAGTGGCATGCGCACCGTCAATAAGCCGGATAAATTGCTTTTAGATAATACCAATTTATTTCAGGTGCTATGCGCAAACCCAAACCTTGGATCATTACGGGAAAGCTTTTTTGTCTCGCAGCTAAGCAGCCAACATCAGATTCATTATCACAATCAAGGTGACTTTATTATCGATGATGAATGGGTCTTTGAGATTGGTGGCGCACAGAAAACACTCAAGCAGTTAGCGGGTAATCCTAAAGGCTACGCGGCGATTGATGATGTGGTTGTTGGGGATGGAAGGCGAATACCGCTTTGGTTATTTGGGATGGGATATTGATTGCTCACGGTCGATATTTCGCCTCATCCCTTTAGCCAATAAAGAAAACCTAGCCATTTGACAGCGCCACTCTCTACTCCTAATAATGTTTAAACCCATTTGGCAAATACGAGTATCAAGGCGGCATAAGATGAGCGATGAACAGTTTAATATCCCAAACGATAAAAACACCCTCCTCACAATGCCGGAGCGACGCTTGTTTTTGCAGGCATTGTCCGTCCCTGCACTGCTAGCCTTGCTGCCAAATAACGCCTTTGCAACAGACAACAATGCATTAATCACCAAGCCCATTCCCAGCACTGGAGAACAGCTACCAGTCATTGGAATGGGCACATGGATCACCTTTAATGTGGGCCGCAATATCGACGCGCGCAATGTACGCACCGAGGTATTGAAAACCTTTTTCGACCTTGGCGGCAAAATGGTCGACTCCTCGCCCATGTACGGCTCAGCTGAAGCCGTAATGGGCTATGCGCTGGAACGCCTAAAATTACAAGGTATAAAGACTGATGAATCACTGTTTTCAACTACCAAAGTCTGGACACATTCTGATGGTGAAGCGCAAATCGCCGATTCTTTTCAGCTCTGGGGTTTGGATAAATTCGACCTGTTTCAAATCCATAACCTAGTGAACTGGCAAGATCATCTGAAAAGGCTTCAGCAACTAAAGCAAGCCGGAAAAATCAGGTACCTTGGCATCACCACCTCCCATGGCCGCCGCCATGAAGATCTTGAAGAAATCATGAAAACGCAGCCACTCGACTTTATTCAGCTCACTTACAATATGCGATATCGTGAAGCCGAAAAGCGCCTGTTGCCACTGGCTAAGGAAAAAGGGATTGCGGTAATTGCCAATCGCCCTCTTGATGGCGGGCAACTATTTAACCAATTTGCCAATAAGCCATTGCCTGCTTGGGCGGGTGAAATTGGCTGCACGAACTGGGCGCAGTTCTTTCTGAAATTTGTGGTATCGCACCCCGCAATGACTTGCGCGATTCCAGCCACCTCAAAGGTCGCTCACATGAAAGAGAATATGGGTGCAGCGCGTGGCGTGTTACCCGACCAAGCAATGCGAGCAAAAATGCTAACGTACATTCAGAGTCTCTAATGTCACAACTACTGCAATTTTCCTTATTGGATATGACGCCTTATGACCGGCAAAGCTGGTTTTATTTGGTGGGTGATTATAATCAGGCAATCTGGTTGGCTTATCCAGTCGCCCTATTGCTAACGCTGGCCATGCTAGGTTTACTCTTTCGACCAACTAAAAGGCTGAGCGATCATCAGTCCGTTCGCTTGGTACTAGCATTGCTGGGCGTTGGTTGGATTTGGACCGGTGCCGTATTTCATACCCAATATTTTGCTGATCTTAATTGGGCTGCACCTTGGTTTGGTTGGGCTTTTGTTGGTCAGGGTTGTCTGCTGTTATTGGCTGCTACATTGATGAAATCAGCCTCATGGGTGCCACTGTCATCGCTACGTGGATGGCTGGCACAATTTCTACTGTTATTAGGTCTGGTCATTTACCCGCTTAGTGGCTTGCTAGAAGGCAGAACTTTTACGCAGTTGGAATGGTTTCCTTTGCTGCCAGCACCTGTGACTCTGGTCAGCTTTGCAATATTAGTGCTACTAACAACACGATGGCGACATGCTTTAGTGGTTATTCCTATTTTGTGGGGTGTAGTGAGTGCAGCCTTTGCGACTACACTCGGCCTGCTAGAGTTCTATTTTATGGCTGGGGCAATTGTTTTATGGTTAGCACACCTAGCGTTAAGCCTCACAAATAAAAGATCTGGTTAGACAATACACCAGTTCACCACTTGTGAACTAGCTTGCTAAGTGATATATTCACATTTAGTGAACAGAGGCGATTATGCACGTTATATCAAGAAAGCCATTTAATGATGCCGCGAAGAAATATCCAAACGATGCAACCGCAATAGAAGCATTATATAAGACGCTGAGAGCTAACCTCTTCAATGATCCGTTGGATATGAAAAACCTGTATCCCAGCTTAGATAACTTTAAGTACAAAGATAAATGGTATGTCATAGATATAGGCGGCAACAATTTACGCCTTCTGGCTTTTATTGAGTTTCGTGACAACCGCATGTTCGTCAAACATATTGTGTCTCATGCTGAATATGACAAGCTATGCGCTAAGTATGCAAAGGAGTCAAAATGAAGAACTTTAACCAAGTAAAACACACGGCATTAGAGCTTTTTTCAATGGCTGGTTTTGTTGGGCATATTTCAAATGAGGACGAATACCATCAAGCTTTAGCGCTGATGGAAGAACTAATCGAAGAGTACGATTTATATAAACCTCTAATTGAAGTTTTGTCTGTTTCCATCGAACGTTGGGAAGATGAGTCTGAAGAGTTCGTTGAATTCAACGCCAACATTACAGGCCTCGACAATGATGTCGCAACCTTAAGAACCATCATGGATCAGTACCAACTTAAAGCAGATGATCTTAAAGAAGTTATCGGCGGTAAAAGTCTGGTATCCATGATATTGAATGGCACTAGACAACTAACCAAAGATCACATTCAAGCATTATCGGCTAAATATAATATTAGCCCTGCGGCCTTTTTCTAGGGTATCGATCCCATAAACTCAGCAAACAAAAAGGCTATGTTCCTTGAACCGTACGAAGCTCGTACAACCCAATTCACATAGCCCTCTTTAGACAAGAACCATCAGCGCCTAATCACTTACTCACCAGGCTGTTCCGCTGCAGGCTCCTCTTTTTTCAACTGCTTAGCATACTTGTCTCTGGGGCCATTCCCATCGCCAAATAGCTTACGCACGACCACATAATAAATAGGCACAAAGAGCAATGCCAGCATGGTTCCGACCAGCATTCCCCAAAGTACACTAGTACCGATAGCACGTTGGCTGGCAGAGCTTGCACCAGAAGCAATATACAGCGGCACAACACCAGCAATAAACGCCATTGAAGTCATTACGATAGGACGGAAACGCAGCGCGCAGGCTTTCATCACGGCGCGAACTCGATCCATGCCAGATTCTTGCAATTCTTTAGCAAATTCGATAATCAAAATCGCATTTTTGGCCGACAAACCCATCACCGTTATCATGCCGATTTTGAAGTAAATATCGTTATCAAACTCTCGGAAGTAGTTACCCAGCGTCACACCCAAAATACCTAAAGGCACAACTAACAACACCGCAAATGGCATTGACCAGCTCTCATACAAGGCAGACAAGCACAAGAACACCGCCAAGCCTGACAGCAGATACACGAACAGCTCCGAGTTACCCGCACGGATCTCTTCTAGTGACTGACCGCTCCAGGCCACCGAGAAGCCCTTACCGAGCTTAGTCGCCAACTCTTCAACGTGCTTAATCGCTTCACCACTAGAGAAACCGGGGGCTGCCGAGCCTTGAATCGCCATGGCGCTAAAGCCGTTATAACGCGTCACCTGCTCTGGGCCTTTCGTCCAATTGACCGACGCCAGAGATGACATTGGCACAAGCTCACCGGTTGCATTCGGAATCGTCATGCTCAGAATATCATCCGGCTGCATCCGTGCTTTGGCTTCTGCCATCACATACACACGCTGCATGCGTCCTTTATTCGGGAAGTCATTTACATAGTTAGAACCAAAGGCACTGGCCAAGGTGAATGAAATCGCCGATAGCGGTACGTTTTGCGCAAAGGCTGCATCACGGTCAATATCGACCCGTATCTGCGTCGCATCTTCCAAACCACTGGGGCGAACACCGGTCAGTATGGAGCTTTGACTGGCCATTCCAAGCATTTGATTACGGGCAGCCAACAGCGCATCATGACCTAAGCTATTACGGTCTTGCAGGTAAAAACTAAAGCCTGAAGATGAACCCAAACTAGAGATCGCTGGCGGTGTCACGGCAAAGATCATCGCATCATTAATCGACTGCAACTTGCCCGTTAGCGCACCGGCTAATGACATCGCATCCTCACCGGGCTTCGTCCGCTCTGCCCAGTCATGCAGCGTAATAAAGCTCAAGGCCATGTTCTGCCCCTGACCCGTAAAGCTGAAGCCCAGTACCGAGATAACGTCCTTAACCGTCGACTCTGCGCGGATAATGCTCTCAGCCTTCTCCAACATTTGCGCCGTACGTTCCTGAGTCGCACCGGTTGGCAGCTGATAAGTCACCAGTACTGTACCCTGATCTTCCGTCGGCAAGAATGAGCTAGGAATCTTCTGGAACAAATAAACCGATGCCGCAATCACCATCATAAACAGCAACAACATCACAACCGTGTGCTTAATTAAGCGGCCAACCAGTCTGCGATAGCCCTTGGTCAGCTTGGAAAACATCCGGTTAAACCAACCAAAGAAGCCTTTTTTCTCATGGTGATCTGCACTAATCGGCTTCAATAAAGAAGCACATAATGCAGGCGTCAGTGACAGCGCTAAGAACGCGGAGAAGGCAATCGAGGCGGCCATAACCAACGAGAACTGCCGGTAAATACCACCGGTTGCGCCATCCAATGAAGCCATCGGAATAAATACCGCCACCAGTACTAAAGTAATACCGATAACCGCACCCGTGATCTGCGTCATCCCTTTATGCGCGGCTTGATATGGCGTGAGTCCTTCCTCTGCCATCAAGCGCTCGACGTTCTCCACCACCACGATGGCATCATCCACCACGATACCGATAACCAGTACCATCGCAAACATGGTCAGTACGTTAATACTCAAGCCCAGCGGCTGCATAATCGCCACCGCACCAAGCAATGAGATCGGTACAACAATCGTCGGAATAATGGTGTAGCGGATATTCTGCAGGAATAAGAACATCACCAAAAACACTAAGACCAGTGCCTCACCCAAGGTGTACAACACCTTTTTCAGCGAGATTTCAACGAAGGTAGAGGTGTCGTAAGGCACTTCCCAGCTCATACCTTCCGGGAAATAAGGCGCCATTTGAGCCAAGCGTTCCTTCACTTCACTGGCCACCGCCAAAGCATTACCACTAGAGGAAAGCTGCACACCCACACCTATCGCAGGACGGCTATTTAAGCGGGCACTGGTGCTGTAAGCCTGACTCCCTAACTCGATAATCGCCACATCGCTCATGCGTACCGTTGCACCGCTATCGCTACGCTTGATAACGATATTTTCAAACTCTTCCGTGGTGGATAGCTGACCGTAAACATTGATCGCGGTGGTGTATTGCTGCCCTGCCATACTGGGCAATGCGCCCAAGCTACCGGCTGTAATCTGTGCGTTTTGTGCGCCAATCGCGGAGGTTAAATCAGCAAACGACAAGCCATAGCTCTTAAGTTTTTGCGGGTCAACCCAGATACGCATCGCCTGCTCAGAACCAAAAATCTGAACCGTACCTACCCCTTCAATTCGCTGTAAATCGGGCTGAATAGTACGTACCGCGTAATCGGCGATGGTCGTCTGTAAAATGGACGAGCCTTCTTCCGCATACAACATGCTAAACAGCAGGAATCCGGTTCCACCTTTGGATACCGTAATACCCGTATTTCGCACCGACTGCGGCAAGCCTGACTCTACTTGCGACAGTTTATTCTGGACGTTGACCTGCGCGATATCCTCATCGGTACCGGATTTAAAGGTCAACGAGATGGTTCCCGTCCCATTGGAATAGGCATTGGACTCTACATAATCGACGTTTTCAACCGAGTTCACGCCATTTTCAATGACCGAAATAACCGAGTCCTGAATGGTTTTCGCCGTTGCACCGGTATAGAAAAATGAAATATTAATCTTCGGTGCCGCAATATTCGGATACTGCTCAATGGGGATTTTAGTCGCGGAAAACAGTCCCGCAAAAATAATAAAGATTGCCACCACCCATGCAAAAATTGGGCGGTCGATAAAGAACTTTGCCATGTTATTCCCCTACGACCTTAGCGGCTTCTGGTGGCTTATCGCTACTCCACGGGCGAGTCTGTACTTTCTGCGCCCCCATCTTAATTGCCATCTGGCCCATGCCATCCACAATCACTTTGGCGTTTGGTGTTAAGCCTTTAGTGACAATCCAGCTTTGGTTACGCTGACCACCAATGGTGACCGGCTGTGCACGAAAACTGCCGTCATCTTCAACCACCATCACCGTGTCAACTTCGCCACGAGTCACCGCTTGCTGAGGCACCATATAAGCACTGTCGATGCGTTCTTGTGGCACATTCACCCGCACATACAAACCAGGGATCAGGTCCTTCATCGGGTTAGGCACTTCGGCGCGAATCGTTACTTCACCAGTGCTTTCATTCACCGTTTGATTCACAAATAACAAACGACCTTTATGCGGATACGGCGTGCCATCATCCAGTGTAATTTGGATATTGCGATCAGAACCGGTACTGCTGCTATTGGCCCGTTGCGCTTCACGTAGCTTCAGGATCGCGCTAGCTGGCTGGGTAATATTGACGTAGAGTGGATCAAGTTGTTGTACTTCCACCATCGGCGTTTGAGAAGCCACCACGTAAGCGCCTTCCGTGACTTTAGAGCCACCTGCCACACCATCAATCGGTGAGGTAATGCGGGTATAGCTCAGGTTAATCTTAGCCGTTTCAACACTCGACTCCGCCGCTTGCACCATTGAGCGAGCAGAATTCAATCCCGCTTTTGCCGAAGCAATATCCGCCTCCGCCGCGTTCACATTACTTTGCTGTACCTGAAACGTTGACTGCGCCTGATCGTAATCCTGACGAGGAATAACATTAGTCTGAATCAACTTCTCATAACGGATCAACTGCTTGCGTGCGTAATCGCGATTAGCCTGCGCTTGGATCAGTGCCGCCTCGGTACGCTTTAGGCCCGCTTGAGCGGTAGCAACCGATGCTTGCGCCGTACTTAAGCCCGCTTTGGCATTATTAAGCGCCGTATTAAATGTGCCTTGATCAAGCAAATATAATAAGTCGCCTGCTTTAACCGTCGCGCCTTCAGTAAATACACGCTTTTCAATCACACCGCTAATGCGTGGAATAATCACGGCAGAGCGAGAAGCCTGTAAACGTGCTGGCAAATTGGTAGTGCGGGTAAGCGTTTCCGGCGTGGCTGTAATAATATCAACCATCGGCAGTGGACGTTGTTGTTGCGGTGCCGCGTTCGCAGCCTCAGCCTGTTTTGGTGCATCTGCCTTTTCGCAACCGCTGATCACTAACAATACGAAAAGGATCAACGCCCCGAATCGAGACGGCTTTTGGTTTAACATGGTGAACTTCCCAGATGTGATGTGTGTACGAGATCATTATGGTGTGCAGAAATAGCAGGTGCATTGTACTTAAGCGACTAATTGCGCGCAAAGAAAGAGTCGTAATCTATCCATAATTTAATAAGTCGCGCGCCATAATGGCTTATATGTATTTAAAAACACCATTAACCCAGAAATACCGTTATTCAGTATTGCCAAGCGAATGCCATTTTAAGAAAAACCGCCTATAAGCCCTTATTCTGATTAGGAATTATGAGCAGATAAACGGTTTAGTTGTGACGGTGTTACGCTAAAAAACTTAGATTTCTACCGAGGTCATCCATTGGTCCGGTGTGCCGCGACTATCGCGTAATTTACCCGGACGCACGCCCTCTCTATCCGGCATGTCCGGTGCCAGAAACACAGCGCCCAAGAAACGCTCTTGCTCTGGAATCTTGCAAATATCAAAGCAGGCTTTTTCTCTCAACACACCACCACTTGACCAGTAGCTGTCGATATTTCGAGCCGTTGCCGCCAGCAATAAATTCTGCGTAGCCGCCGACGCCGCCGCAACATGTTCTTCATTTTTCATGGCGCAACGGGTTGCGCCCTCTTCGCCGCTGCAGTTTTCTGGCTCAGGCAACCAAGTCACAATCACCAGTGCACCATACGCCGCGATCATGCGCAAAATGGCCGCGTTTTTGGTTAAGCCCAACTCAGGATGCTCAATCAGCGCGTCAATCAAGCGCAAGCAATTTTGATGATCCAAGGCATAAAAACGCCATGGCACCGGTGAATTCATCTCACGATCAAGGTGTGAAGCATGGGCCATATAATGAAACGGTGCCCAACCCGATACCTTCATTGCTTCCTGCACTTTGGCAAAAAAGTCTTCCGGAATCTCGGGAATCGCATCGACATCGCCAATAACTTTGACCGATTTACGCGACTGAATCACCTGATCGACTGCACGCTCTAGCTGGCTGGGTGATAACGTTTCTGCTTGTTGAGTCATTTCATATCCTATCTATTACGAGACACAGCGCAAAATAGAGGCATACGCTGATAGTATTTCACACTGATTCAATACTAAAAGTGCAAAGCGCGCAAGAACTAGGCCGACCAAAACAAAGAATTAGGCAAATCGCGAGGACTATCGCAGAATTAAGGACAGCCATCAGCCACTGATATAGGACATGAGGTCGACTGCCATGAGTAAATTAGGAACCATTACCCGTCGGACGTTTTTAGTTGCCTCCGCAGCCGTTGCCGGTGGTGTCGTATTCGGCACTTATAAATACCTGCAGCCAGTGCCCAACCCCTTATTAGAGACTGATGACGCAGCCAAGCCCGATTTCGCCAGCTTAAACCCCTATATCAAAATCGATCAGGATGGCGTGACCGTGATCACCCCACGCGCAGAAATGGGCCAAGGCATTCACAGCGCGCTGGCCATGATGGTTGCCGAAGAGTTGGATTTGGATTGGAAAACCATTAAGACCGAACATGGCCCTGCCAGCAACAGCTACTACGTCGGCATTATGATGGAAGCCATGGCGGGCCATCAGTATGACCACGGCAAGAAAGCCACCTTCATACGCGAGCTCTCGCACATCCCCGCCAAATTTATGGGCTTGCAGCTCACCGGCGGCTCGATGTCGACACCGGATGGCTTTATTAAAATGCGCAGCGCCGGTGCCAGTGCACGCTTGGCATTAATGCTGGCTGCGGCTCAAGAATGGGGCGTGGTGGCTACCGGCCTGAAAACCGAAGATGGCTTTGTGATCAATCCCGCCAATAATGAAAAACTCGCCTATACCGAACTGGCCGTGAAAGCTGCAGCGATTGAAGCCCCTGTCGAACCACCGCTGCGTGACCCGTCCCAATGGCGTTATATTGGTAAATCGATGCCACGCGTAGATATTCCGGCTAAAACCACTGGTACGGCAGAGTTTGCCAGCGATGTAAAACGCGAAGGCATGCTACACGCCACGGTTAAAATGAGCCCACGCTTTGGGGCAGGCATCAAATCATCCGACACCCGTAAGGCCGAAGCCATGCCCGGCGTTGAGAAAATCATTCAGCTGGATAACAACGGCTTTGCCATTATCGCTAATAACACCTGGCGAGCGTTTAAAGCGGCAAACGCCATTGAGGTGGAATGGGAAACCGCCAGCTACCCTGCTGACACTGCCGGTATTATGCAAACCTTTGAGGAGAGCTTTAATACCGAGCCCAATGGCACCTTTGAGGAAAAAGGCGATGTGGAACTGATCTTTGCCGACGCCGGTGATTTGGTGACTGCAGAATACCGCGTGCCGTACTTAGCGCATTCCACCATGGAGCCAATGAGCGCCGTGGCTCAGGTTAAAGACGGCCGCGTCGATATTTGGACCGGTGCACAAGCGCCAACCGGTAATCGCGATGCCATTGCCGACGCGGCGGGCTTAGATGCCAGCAATGTACACATTCACACTACCTATTTAGGCGGTGGCTTTGGCAGGCGCTCTGAAAATGACTTCTCGATGATGGCTTACAAAATCGCCGCGCAAACCAATGGCAAGCCCGTCAAGGTCACGTGGAGCCGTGAAGAAGACATGCAGCACGACTTTTATCGCCCGGCAGCCATTGCGCGCTTTAAAGGCGTGATGGGCGCTAAAAAACCACTGGCCGTGGATATCAAAATTGCCAGCTCCTCGATTTTTCTCTCCATGTCGAAGCGCTCCTCCATGCCCGCGATGGGTTCAGACCCGTTAATTGCCGAAGGCACCGCCGGACAGCCCGATGCTATTGAGAATATGCGCATTCGCACTTATACGCCGGAGCTGGACATTCCGGTGGGATTCTGGCGCTCGGTCGGCGCCTCTTATAATGGCTTCCTGCATGAAAGCTTTATGGATGAACTCGCCGCCAGCAAAGAACTTGACCCTATCCAAATGCGATTGGCGATGTTTGGTGATTTAGCGCCACCAGGCAATAAAGTGGTTGAGAAAGTTGCGCAAATGGCAGGCTGGACCGGTCGTAAACATGAGAATGGCAGCGGTTGTGGTTTTGCTTACACCCTATCGTTTGGTGCGCATACCGCTCAGATTATTGATGTGAGCATGACCGATCGCGGCATTAAGATTGATAAAGTGTACTGCGCCCTTGATGTGGGCGTGGCGATTGATCCGCGTAATATTGAAGCGCAAATTCAGTCTGCCGTTATTTATGGCCTCACCTCGGCGATCAGTGGCGAAATTACCTTTGAAGATGGCAAAGTCGTGCAGTCGAATTTTCATGACTACCCGGCGATGCGCATGAATGAAGTGCCTGAGATTGAAGTGGCAATTTTGGAGAATAACCCCAAAATTACCGGCGTGGGCGAGCCCGGAACGCCACCGTCAATTCCTGCGCTGGCCAATGCGATTTTCGCCCTGACTGGCACGCGGATTCGTGAGTTACCGATGAATAAGTTGGTTACGTTTGCCTGACAGCACGGTGGGCATACTTAGCCAATGGATAGTGCTGAGGCAACTTATGTCCGTCGATTACGAAACAATAATACTAGAAATGACAGCGACACCAACCATGCCATCATCGCTGCGCCACGCCCGATCCACGTCATCGCTTGACTGGTCTTTCCGAGTTGATCATCGCGGTCATACAACACCCGCTCGCCAAGCTGTAATACCAAAACCGGGATAGAAATTTTCGATGCGCTCTGCGCTAGTGCCTGCCTGCGCGGTACGGTCTGAATGGTGAGTTCGGTGCCTTTGCGAATCTGGCCAGTTAACACCGGCTCAAGCTCAGGGATTTTCTCAACAAAATTAAGTGCGAAGCGGTCGGGGTCATTTTCAAACATCAGAGTCCAAACGCGGCCTGCTTTTTTAGTTTGGGTGATTTTAGATTCACTAACAATGCCGGTGGTGGTCACCCACTCGTCACGCGGCGCAGGGTCGTAACTGCTAAAAGTCCAAAGGAGAAGGCCGACAAAGCCAAATAATAAAACTAATGCTATTAAAACGCCTTTCACGTGTCACGCTCCTACTTATATGATGATATTTCAGCTGGCATACGTTGGGATGGGGTCAATGCCGACGCTTTTTAGCAAACCGGTTAAGGTATCACGTACCCGATCAACCGCCTGCGCCGTTGTGCTATCGGCCTACCGTTAATTGCCCACCGCAACCGTCACCTGAATTGCGTTTGCACGATTCTGGCTATCCTTAATGGCATACCAAAAGCTATCGTTTCCGGAGTAATCCGCCTTTGGCACATACCGCAGTTTATTATCAACAATGGCAATCGTTCCACCATTAACCGAATACTCATTCACCTCAAGAAATGCCAAGCCATCTCCCGTGTCATTAGCCAGCGCATCAATGGTGACTGCGGTATTGACAGGCGTTGATACCGAGTCACTGATCGCCACCGGATAAGGCGCATCCACCGCAGCAGTCACCGTAATATTCACTTGCCCGTAAGTGCTGCGACCCAAGGTTTCGCTAAAGGTGTACCAAATATTATCGGGGCCAGTAAAACCTGCTTTAGGCGTGTAAACCAGCTTGCCATCAGCCAACGACACCGAGCCGCCATTTAATGACCAAGGATTAGGCTCGGATAACACCAACCCATTCCCAATATCATTCGCCAATACATCAAATGTGGCAGAGCTACCCGCAACGGCAGTCACATCATCAGGATTACCAACCGGTGCTGGGTTGTCATCCCCGCCACCCGGAGAGCCTGTCACGGTGATATTCACCTGACCATTATTCGTTCTGCCTAACGAATCACTAAACACATACCAAATATTATCCTCACCGGCGAATCCAGCTTTAGGGCTGTAAACCAGCTTGCCATCGACCAAGGATACATTCCCGCCTTTTAAGGACCAGGCATTTGGCTCGGCCAGTACCAAACCACTTCCAAGGTCATTAGCCAACACATCAATCGTTAGCGTTTCACCGGCTGCCACACTGACATTATCAGCACTACCCACAGGCAGCTGAGTAGTGTCGATGACTTCCGCCACACAGCCAAGCACCTCAACTTCGGCTAGCGATAGCACATCACTTTCATCGGCATTACCCGCGCCATTAGTCGACAGCAGCAAAGTGTCCGGGCTACGCACCAACTTGATATTACGGCCATCAACTGGCGCGCCCGTAATTGCAACCAGGTCCACCGTAATACTATTCGGGCTGTTGTTGCGGTTGTGGCGATTTTGGAAGTGAGATTTAAAGTTTGCCTGCTCACCGCTCGCATCAAGAATATAGACCGATATATCGCGCAAACGGGACTGTTCAATATCCCGATTATGCAAAACGATGGACTCGATTAGATAATCTTTATCCAACGCCAGCGACCAGCTTGCCGGTGTTTGTCCTGTTTCAGTATGGGTGAAGTTCGTGAAATCACCATCAATCGCCAATGCGGCAGGATAGCGATTGCCACCGAGGGTTGATGATTGGCTGGCAACACCTAAAGTAGCAATATTACTGCTACTAACACAGCGCCTTGGGCCTGCGGTCGCCTGTTGATCTGCTGCATCACTCGCCTGATCTCTTTCATCGCGATCGTATTCACCGTCTAAATCACGATCAATACCGATACGCACTTCACTGCCTGCGGGCACAGCGGTGTATACCAAATCATTGCCCGCTTCGGCCAAGGCTTGTAATTGCGCAGTGGTCAACACTTCAGACTCGCGATCAGATTGAAACTGGTTATTGCCAATGTAGGCATAGCCTCGGGATTCGCCCGCAATCACGCCTTTGGCAACGACACCAACCGACTCCGCATTTGCCATGCTAAACAGCTGGCTGAGCAACGAACTGTCTGCAGCACTCACCGAGCCTTTCAGCATTACCTGAGTCCCTACAGCGGCATGCGTATCCTTACTTTGATTACCTTCGTTCAAGCCTTCCGCCTCATACGGAAAACGACCGTTAAACGAGAGCATAAAGGCCATCATATCTGCCGATCGGCTTTCATTATGCGTTGAGTCAAAGCTTCCATCCTGTTGGAAACCAAAGCCGGAATTACTGGCCGTCGCATTATCAAACCAGAGCCCAAAGCGCTCATGGAAGTTACGCCACGTTGGCGGGCGCAACGCAATGCCCACGCCAAAGCCTTCATTAAATCGCAGCATATTGCCTCGCCCTGTATTTCCGGGGTGGCAATCTCGACAGCGGTCTTCAAACTCTTCGCTACCACGCGTGGCATTACCAACTCGGGACACAACGCCATGCGGCCCAGGGACTTTCACATCACTGGCATAGTTATTATCCAGCTTACGATAAGGATTTCCCGGAATATGAATAGAGTCTAAAAAGGTTTCAAACTCGGCTATTTTCTGATTATCCAGCGGCTCATCGTCGGACTGTAAAGAAACAAACGCCTCAGAAAAATGACCCATATCCGGCTTATCACCCGACCAATGCATGGAAGGATGACCAATAATATCTTGCAAAGTCATGGTCAGCAGCGGCCCTTTTACCGGCGGCTGATTTGCCTCAACAATGCCATTACCCGCACGATTAAAGCCACGCAAAGCTGTTGGCTCACCGGCAGGATTACCCAAGTCCCACGCTAAGCGGTCGGTACGGCCATCGATATGGCAAGACGCGCAGGAAGCATGCCCTAAGCCGGACGTTGCATGAGTATCATAAAGGTGCGCACGCCCTTTCTTAATGGACTCCGGCGTCGGATCAAAAAACGCAACCCGTGCCGTTTCAGTTTCATTACCAAGATTGATTGCCGAAATCGAGGCATCAAACTTGTTAAGCACAAAGGCACGGTTGCTGACCGCATCCACAACAATTCCCGTTGGCCCCTCGCCTACTTCGATACGTCCGGTGCGGTTGCCGTTGTCATCAATCACCACCACATTGTTTGACCCCATCCCTGTGATATAAGCACGATTTCCGGCGGCATTCCACGCAATGCCTCTGGGGTCACCCACCGACTGATTCCGCTGAGACTGGCCAATGGTACGAACCGAGTAATCAAGGTGAGGATTAAGATCCACAATGGTACTCTCGCCACCTGGTAAAAAGCGCGCCAGATTGACCCGAATAAAGGTGCCGTTGAGGTTTGGCTCCCAGCGAATTTCATTGGTTGCATCGGTACCAACCACCGTGACTTCACCAGAATCTGGGTTTACCCCAAGCGCCATATTCGCATTCATTAGGTGCGTCTGGTAGCTAACGGAAAGGCTATTAGCATTCACAATCGCGACATCACGATCGGGCAGATCCCAACCCCTGACTCGCCCGCCCCGGCTTCCACCCAGCCCCGATAAATCGCCCGAAATAAAACGTGACCAATCGCCATTATTGTCATCCATCCAGCGACCCTGATCATCCTTGCGCACGATCATGCTAGTCGGTGGTGGAGCTGGGATATTGGTATTGATCGGCGGGTTATATTCCGTGCCATTATTGGGCGGCAAATTGATACCACCGTATGGTCCTTCAGGACGCCGTACCAGATCGACTTCAAAGCTATTGGACTTGCCGCCAGTAACCACGGTTGTGCCATTACCTGATTCAAAGATCGCGACATAAACCTCGCTGCCATCCTTACTCACGGCCAGCGCTCTGGGGTCCTCACCATTGATAAAGATATTCTGCCGCGCAGCACCCAAATCCGATGGATTAAACACATTGAGCTGATTGGCCTGAGAGGCTGAAACAAAGGCCCGCTGCGGAGAACCTGCAAACACCACATCGGCAGGCTCGTCATCTGTTTTTAAAGTGGCAATCACTTTTCCCTGCGACAGACTCACCACGCTCACGGTATCGGAGACATGGTTGACCACCCAAACCTCATCGTCCGTTCTTGCGCGCACTGAAACAGGGTCTAAACCCACCGGAATACTGGCAACTTGGTTAACGCCACTCCCCGTAATATCAAACACCAATAGGCTATTATCGGGAGTATTCACCGCTAATAACTTGCTGCCATCCGGCGTGATATGCAGCGGATGGACATGGGGATTTTCCCAGTTTACAAAGCTCTCTTTAGGCCGCCCCCAAGGGTCTTCTGCATTCACAGCAGCGGTCATGAGTGAGAATGAACATAACAGACTGGTATTAATGATTATTTTTAGAAGTTTTTGAGGTCGGGTTTGCATATCGATCGTCCGGGTAGCTTGGAGAATTACAGGGGGTAATTAACCTTAACCAGAATACGACCGTGGAACTACTCGCTCCATCTTGTCAGCTTAACCGTTTATAAGGAAATGGGAGTTCCAGAGCAAATTCAATGGGTTAAAACTACGCAAAGCACATCAGGCAGCAGTGCGGTTTATTTCTTTTTTCGAATCGTGAGCAACTCAAACACAAGCGCGCCGACAACCGAACAGGTAACAACCAAGGTCGTGATCATTGGTACATGTGGCTCGCCCCAGACCAACATCGAAATGCCCCATCCGACCGCCGCTCCAAACACGAAGCCAATGACTGCACCGGGTAATAATAAAAAATCCATACATCCTCCTTGCTTGTATCAGTGTTGGGATTCAACTCCCGTTCAAGTTTTTTAAGCTAATGTTCTGAGTATAGATCTATTTTAACTGAAACTCATCGTGTCGTTAGACACCCTCTCTGCATTACCACATAAGAATGGAATGAGACTTTGAAAAACAACTATATTTTAGTCGACCTATAGAACGTTCAACCAACGAATCTCGATACCTTAAACGGACGCAACTTTAAGGTAATCGTTTTTGTTGGAGCCAATCAGGCAAAGCTGTCATTTGAACTGGCTGTAGCGATGCAAGCGCTGGGGAGTAATGCAGCGTACATAAAAATTGACGGCAATGGACCGAATGCACTGGATTTTCATATCGCATTTTATATGGGAAAGATCGCAGGGAAAGATAACAATGCCTACTTCCATATTATCTCTAAAGATACCGGTTTTGACCCGCTAATTAAGCACCTCAGAGATAGTAAGATTCTTGCCCAGCGGGTGGCTGATATAACAGAAATTGCTTCGCTTCAATCAGTTAGCCAGCAATCCCCTGAGGCTAGGATTAGCGCTGTTGTTGCCAAGTTGAAAGCGATGGGAGACAACAAGCCTCGCAAAGTTCAAGGGCTTGAAAACACTATAAATGCTCTCTTTTTCAAAAAGCTAAGCGAATCTGAGTTAACCAGCCTAATAAAAATAATGCACGCCAAAAAGCTAATTACTACTGATGGGGAGAAGATCATTTATAGGTGAAAATTGAACCTGAGGAACCCCTAAAATTCATTACAAACCTGACGAATCCAGCTTTTTACTTTCTAGCTCTATTCTTTCGTTTTCTGCCAGCTGTGCATACTTTTTATCCTCATAGCGAATTTCAATCGTAACATCGGTATATCCATCGCACTTTATTCTGGTCTAATGGAACCGGACCACACCTACCCTCAGGTGTTTGACCGACTCAAAGGCTTTGAACACCTAAAGTTACAGCCAAACACCATTGGATGTACCAACGAAACCTTTACTCACTAACGCCACAAATCTCAATGATGCATAGGATGTAAATCCGCACGCAATTCAAGAACTGTTGCTTACGCACACGTTCGTCAGGCATGGTATTAAATTCCCCACCGGGTCCACAGACAACACCTTCCATGCCAGCGGCGGCAAGATGCGCAGCGTCCGTACCAAAAAACGCAGCAGGAGCTATAGGGCCTGTCGGTTGAGCGTAGCCCATCACCGATTCAAATGCAGAGTTCAGAACCTTCACAATGCGTGAGTCACGATCTACCTCAAACGGTGGCATTCGCAAAGCATTCGGGGTTGGACCACCCACTCGAAGCGATGTTTGAAGTTTTGGGTATTCCAGCTTAAGCGCTTCCAACAACAATTCTAAGTCATTCGTAACGCTCTCAATGGTTTGACCTGGGGCATAGCGACATGAGCCTTTAAGTTTAGCTTGATCCGCTACTTGCGGTGGTCGCCATTCGTGATACTCACGTCCCAATCCTGCACGCATTGAGCCGACATGGCCTCGGTTTACAGCAATCTGATCCGGTGTTGTTGCACCCGAAAAAACCAGCCTGTTAATCCGTTGAGCAAGTACCGTTGCCGCTGCTAAGGCATCACACGCCTCTTCTCGTTTAGACAAATGACGAGTATCGCCCACTAGCTCAATATCAAACATCATTGAGCCTGCATGCATAGTGAGTGCTTGCAAGTCAGTTGGCTCACTATTAATAAAGTAATCTGCGCGAAGCCCTTGTTCGATGGCCCGAACCGTTCCTATACCAGCCTGAAGCTCGCCAACAACAAAACTAAGAACCACATCGCCTTTTAGCTTAATACCTGCTTTAAGAATGGTTTCAACGGCGCAGAAATAAGCGGCATCGCCTGCCTTCATGTTAGAAACGCCAATACCATAAATGAATTCGTCGTCGATCAGACCGGACCACGGGTCTACCGTCCAACCCTCTGTCGCTGGGTTTGTATCAAGGTGTCCGTTAAATAAAAGGCTAGCCCCACCACCAGTGCCTTTAAGGCGTCCAATCGCATTCACCCGATCGTCCACAACGGGTTGTAATTCACTGCTCATACCCAGTTGGGTCATGCGCTCGTGCATCACGCCTGCCAATAATCGCTCGCCTTCGGTTTCTGTATAACTCTTATGCTGCACCATAGAGGAAAGTAAATTTAAGCAGGAATCGACGTCGATATAATCGAAGATATCAGTTCCATTCATAGCGGTATTTCCTTAGTAATATTGAACTCATGTAAATTTCCAAACCGGTTCAATTTGTTCGAGGTCAGCAATTTCATGATGACACTTCAAAAGGTGGGATACTTCAGCAATCGACCTCATTGGAGGCGGTTGCTGATGGCAAATATCGCCAATGCGTCTAGGGCAACGGCTTTCAAAACCACATCCAGATAACAACGCGGTTCGTACTGGCAAACTGCCTTTAAGCCGCACTTGGCGTGTTTCGGTATTTGGATCAGGGCTACTGGCAGAAGACAAAAGCGCTTCTGTGTAGGGATGATAAGGCGCATGATCAAGTCCCGCGATTGAACGCGTTTCTATGATTTCGCCTAAATACATAACCGCCGTTCGATGAGCAATATGACGTAAGATCGCAAGATCATGGGTAATGAACAGTAACGCGACACCCGTCTCTTGCTGAATTTGACGCAATAGAGTGACGATCGCGGCCTGCACCGCCGCATCAAGCCCAGAGGTGATTTCATCACAAATAATGACTTTAGGGTCTGCGGCAATCGCACGAGCTATGGCAACTCGCTGCTTCTCACCACCCGATAATTGATGCGGGTAACGCTTACGGTAGTGTGCAGGTAAACGCACTTGCTCAAGCAGTTTTTGAATCGCTTCACTCCGTTGTCCACTAGCAATCTCAGGGCGGTAAAGCTTAATCGCCCGTGACAAGATAGTTTCTAGTGTGTGCCTGGGGTTCAACGAGCTATCAGGGTTCTGGAAAATGATTTGAACATCGGCACGATAAGCCGCATCCAAGGTTTTGATATCTCGTCCATTCAAACGTAACTCACCTTCAAATGGGTTTAGCCCAACCAGCGCACGGGCTAGGCTTGATTTACCACAGCCACTCTCTCCAACCAAACTGACCGTTTCGCCACGGTGAATTTTGAGGTCGATGTTATTAACAGCATGAACCTGCGTAGGCGCTTTTTTGAGTAATTGATCTAAAAGTGAGGTCCGACCTAACTTCACTGTTAGGTTTTTTACTTCTATAACAACGTCTGTTGCCGCCGGTAAAATATCCGATGCATTCACTAGTGTATCTTCAATGACAACATCGGGTCTGACACAAGCCAGTTTACGATCTCCTTGTACCTCTAAAAGCACACGAGATTGATCACAGATTGCTGAATCATACTTAGGACAACGATGAGAGAAATTACAACTAGGAACCTCGCCACGTCGTGGGGGTGGTGTGCCTTCGTCAATCCTAAGACCCCGTTTATTTCTAATATCTGAAGGTCTGGGTAGGCTGGCCAACAACAATTGAGTATAAGGATGCCGTGGATTAGCAAATAAATCCTCTACTGTCGCCACTTCTACAATTCTGCCACCATAAATCACAGCAACACGGTCTGCAACATCAGCAACAACGCCTAAGTCATGGCTGATAAACAGCCCGGCAACGCCGATTTTTTTCTGCATTTCAGCAAACAAATCCAACATGTTCACAGCTGTTGTGGCGTCTAGTGCTGAGGTTGGCTCATCAAACAGAATTAAATCCGGGTCGGAAGAAATAGCCATGGCTAAAACAACGCGCTGTTTTTCACCACCAGATACTTCATGCGGATACTTTTGCGCCATCAAGCTAGGATCAGGCAAACCAACAAGCTCAAATAACTCATACACGCGTTTAAGTGCATCCTGTTTACTGACTGTTTGATGCGCCTGCAGCGTCTCCACGACATGATCACCCAGCGATTGAGTCGGGTCCAATGCTGTTGCGGCATTTTGGAAAACCATGGAGATCTGCTTTCCACGGCGCTGCATTAGCTCCTCTTCATTCATGGCCCTTAGGTCTTCACCTTTTAACCACATAGTGCCTGTTTCTGACTCTACCTGTCCCGGTAAATCACGCATCACAGAATACGCAAGGGAAGACTTAGCAGAGCCACTCTCACCAACCAGCCCCAACACTTCACCTTTGGCAATTTGGAGGTTGATGTTTTCAAGGATACGTATCGGACCTGACTGCGTTTGATAAGTCAGACTATAATCTTTTATGTCTAATACCATTGTCTGCGTCATAGTTTTATTCCTGTGAATGAGGGTTCAACACATCACGCAAACCATCCCCAAGAAGATTGAATGCAATGGCCACCAGTGCGATGGAAATACCGGGAGCGAGAATTGGCCAAGGGCTACGGAACATGTGTTCGCGCGCATCAGCAATCATTAAGCCCCACTCAGGAGAAGGTGGTTGAGCGCCTAATCCTAAGAAAGACAAAGTTGCCAGTGTCATAATGGCAAAGGCCACACGAATGGTCGCTTCAACGATGACGGGGGCTACCATGTTCGGCAAAATTTCTGCAAAAATGATCCACAATTTACCTTCCCCACGAGCACGTGCTGCAGAGACATAATCAAGCTCACGCACGGCTAATGTGGTGGAGCGTGAAATCCGTGCCATACCCGGCGCAAACGCAATACCAATGGCAATCACAGCATTCAGGCTTGATGAGCCAAGCACCGTTAATATCATCAGTGCCAGTAGTAAACCGGGAATCGCCATGATGGCATCAATGGTTCGCATGATAAGTTCATCAACCCATCCGCCAACAAAGCCAGAAAAAATACCGATCAAGGCACCAGACGCAGTCCCTATAAACGTTGCTAGTATCGCCAGCAGAACCGTAGAGCGAGCACCGACTAAAACCCGGCTGAACAAATCACGTCCAAACCAGTCGGTACCAAACAGAAACTCAGCCGATGGTGGCTCAAAGCGAGCGCCAAAGTTAAAGCTTTCAGGGTCTTGTGGCGCGAGCAATGGGCCAAATACAGAGATCAACAATAACAAGAAAACCAGTACCGTACCCACCGCACCTTGTGGGCTACGCATTAACGCGCGAAGTGTTTTTATTAAAAAGAGCATCAGTATTTAATCCTTTTATCAAGGGCACCATATGCCAAGTCAGCTAGCAAATTGGCGATAGCATAAGAAGCCGCCATGATAAGCGCACCGGCTTGTATCATCGGCAAATCGCGATTTTGTATGGCTAATATCAACTGTCGACCCACACCGGGAAAAGCAAACACCTCTTCCACCACAATGACGCCACCTATTAAATAACCCACATCCAAGGCGATCACGGTGATGGCTGGTAACATCGAGTTGCGAAGCGCATGACGAAACAATACACGTCGTTTAGAGAGTCCCCGTAAGCGACCCGCCCGAATGAAATCCATCTCCAGCGTGTCTGCCATTTCAGAGCGAATCATTCGACTAATATGCGCCGTTAATACAATCGTCAAGGTCATTACAGGGAGCGCGATATGATGCAATCCTCCCCAGAAATCTTCTGAGAAAGGGACATAACCGGAGGCAGGAAAAAGCCCAACAGACGGGCTTGCCAGCCACACTAATAACAACGTCGCCAACACAAATTCTGGCATGCTGACGCCGATGTAAGAGACTAAAGAAACCCCAAGATCTGTTTTTTTACCGCGACGAGCCGCGGCTAAAACACCCAGTGGAATCGCGATAATACAAACCAGTACCAGTGATATGACCGCCAAAATGGCTGATCGTCCAAACGCTTCCAGAATCGTCGGCCCAACAGGCTGACTAGTACGCAGGGAGATACCAAAATCCCCCTGTACCACATTCCCCAACCAACGCAGGTATTGAACGATCGCTGGGTCATTGAGCCCCAGCTTATTGTTTAATATAGCCAAAGATTCATCCGTGGCATATTCACCAAGGATCATTGTCGCTGCGTTAGCTGGCAAAAGCTGCGTGACGCTGAACACAATCAGAGAGACCAACAAAGCGGTAAACACTAAATAGATGAGTCGTTTTATTACATAAGAAATAGTCATGTTCAGACGCCCCGTACTTTAGCTTTTTGCGGGAGCGTTAGCGCCAACCCAAACTTTATGGAATGCAAAACTCGCGCCGCGTGGGTGCTGTTCATAGCCATTCACGTAATCTGCTTTTGCGCCAAGAATATCGAAGAAGCATGGGATCAATGCGGGGACTTCTTTTTGCATCAATGCCTGAGCGTTGGCATAAAGCTCCATACGTTTTTCTGGGTCAGTTGTTTCATCCGCAAGTCGTACGTATTCATCGAAGGTTTTATTGTTCCATTTCGTTTCATTCCACGAAGCGCCGGAGGTAAATAGCAAATTAAATGACATACCTTCGGTTGGCATCATGTTGTAGAAACCAACATAGAATTTGCCTTTTTTCCAAACCTGATCAAGGTAAGTCGAGTGATCCATTGTCTTCACATTGATATTAAAGCCACCAGGCTTCGCCATCTCGCGCAGTACAACCGCCATTGTCGAGCGATAGCCAGGCTTTACGGATGCAATCAACTCAAGCTCCAAGCCGTCTGGATAGCCTGCTTCGGCCAATAGCGCTTTCGCTTTCTTTGGATCATAAGATTTATGCGGTGCATCAGCGTAATAACGGTAAGCCGCATTAATTGGACTATCGTTACCCGCTGTCCCATACCCATCAGCAACCAATTCAATCATGGCTTCGCGATCGACACAGTAAGACAACGCTTCGCGGACCAAAATATTATCGAAAGGCGCAACGGTTGTGTCCATCACCACATCAAGGAAACGTCCTGACGGTGTGCGCAGTCCGCTCACGCCAGCAGAGCCATCAATGCGTGCAAAGTCAGTAGACTGCACGTCATGAATCATGTCGATTTCGCCTGCCAATAGTGCCGCCGTAGAGCCTGCTGCATCAGGGAATGTTTTGACTTCGACTTGATTCAAATACGGTAAGCCCTCAACAAAATACTCAGGATTCTTCACCAAAATCGCAATTTCATCGACTCGAAACTCTTTTAATCTAAATGGGCCAGAGCCAACAGGTACTTGCGCAAGGCTGTCAAAATCCGTTGCGATAATGTCAGCAGGAACCACCTTGGCCGTTGGGTAAGTCAGCGCAACAGGTAAGTCAGCAAAAGGCGTTTCAGTGGTGATAATCACGGTGTAATCGCCGTCCGCCTCGACTAGCTTGATAGGTCCAAGGTTACGTCGACCGGGTGCACCGGTTTTTGGATCAAGTAGTTTCTGAAGTGAGGCAACCACATCTTTTGATGTCAATGCTTGACCGTTGGAGAATTTTACACCTTGGCGCAAGGTAAAACGCCATTGCGTCGCATCATCATTAGATGACCAGTCTGTTGCCAAATCTGGCTGTGCCGTCATATCAGTGCCTAGTGATGTCAGGCCAGAATAAAGCATTTCAGACATCATATATTCTGCGGCTGCACGCGCCAACATCGGGTTCAAAACCCCAGGGGTAATATTCACACTTAATCTCAGTGTGTTATCCGCTCTCATTGCTGCTACTGATACACCCGATATGCCGCAAGTTAAAGCAACAGCTGCGCTAGCCGCTGATAGTTTAAGCATTTGTCGTCTATTTAGTTGATGTTTCATGGCTTTTGATGCTCCTGATCTGTCAAAGTTGGTCTTATTTCATTGATTTTTAACCAAAATCCGCACTGAAAAACAATGCGATCGATAGTGCTAAACCCAGTAGGTCTTCTTTCGTCGTAAACTCATCAGCAGCATGAACATTGCGGTCTGGTCGCGATAGACCACCCAGCATGATTTCACGATACTTACCACCCGCTTGCTGTATCCAACCGAAGTCTGATGATGTTGTTGATCCAAACGCCACGAACTCATCCAGTGGCACGTTATAACCAGCAGACATGGCCGCAGTCCAACGGGGGGACAGGACACCCTGTGTGTTTTCTACAGGAGGTAAATGCCCTACTTCAGACATAGTCCACCCAATAAGATTTGAATCCTTAACCGCAGCCGCTACGCAAGCTTCTATCTCCGAGCGAACGGCTATGACATTTTCTTCCGGTGCATAGCGCCGATTGATGACTACCTGACAAGTACCGGGAAGTGCAGATCCTTTCTCTCCGCCATGAATGGCTGTGATATTGAGCAAAGCATGCAACGGCTCGGTTGCTCCCGGCGGCGCTGGCATAGCAGACGTGCGTTGTTCGACGGTCGATTTCAGCTTCGTGAGGGCATTCAAGACGGGTAAAGCTTGTTCAATAGCATTGATGCCTAGTTCGGGGCGACCTGAGTGCGCCGCTTTACCTTCAAATTCAAATGAGAAGTCTAAGGATCCAAAGCTACCAGCCCATATACGCGGGGTCGCAGAGCCGTTTAGGTTGATAATGGTATCACTGACAAGATTTTGTTCGGCTAGGTAGCGAATCCCCGGATAAACACCGCCTTCTTCGTCAGTGCAAAATGCCAGTACCGGTTGATATTTAAATGAATGACCCGCTGCACGTAATGCTTCAAGACCTGCTAAAGCTGCTGCGATTGCACCTTTCATATCGGCAGCACCGCGTGCATATACTTTGTTACCTTCGCACGTCATTTGAAAAGCGGGTTTTGTCCAACCATCGCCAACAGGTGCGGTGTCCACATGGAAGTAAATAGTGACTTCAGGGGAGCCCGCCGGGGCTAAATCTGGACGCACAATTAAATTCGTTCGCGCACCATGGCTGCCGGGTACTTTCCACAAGGCTTCAGGAACATCAACTCGGGTTTGAGTTCCACCAAATTGCGCTGTCATCTGTTCAAGCAGTGTCGCCATTTCTGGATAACTCGATCCCGGAGGAAAAGAACTATCTAACGCAACAAGCTCACTTAGCATGTTCAGCAAAGCATCTTCATCAAGATTTATGTTTAGTCTTTTCATTCCTATATAAGAATGAAATATCATGTTTTTTGCAAGCCATATTTTTTGATACACAGAAAAATACAAAATAAACTATTGATTTATAATGATTAATATTTTTTATTTTTCATTTTTTGAAATGTAACAAATATTGTTACGACACATTTTTAAAATTAACTATATAATTAAACGAGGATGTTTAAAAAATATGATATCAAAGGTAGGTCTTAAGATGAGTGACAGCATTGGACGCACATTAGCTACAACGCCATTGTACGAACAGGTTAAGGATCGGGTAATGCAGCTTATCCTAGATGGCACGTGGCCTGAGGGGCATATTCTTCCCGCAGAGACAGAACTAGCTCGACAGTTGGGTGTTTCTTATGGAACGGCTCGTCAGGCCTTACAGATCCTCACGAAGCAAGGTGTACTGCTACGAAAGCCTCGCATTGGTACTGTTGTGACAGGCCGCACCCCCCTCCACACACTCGATCGTTTTTACAAATACTACCGACTGCATAATATCAACAACGAATTAATCAACACCCAGACCATTACTAAATCCGTAGAAGTACGGCCAGCAACAGATGACGAGAGGCACCACTTGCGTCTCGATGAGAAAAGCAATGTTATTTCCTTGCTTCGGGTGCGCTTACACAACCATTCACCCGTTATGATTGACCATATCGCTATCCCCGAACACCTTGTTCCGAATTTTCCAACTACGCCAGATGAGGTTCCAGCCTTACTATTGAACAACTTACGTGACGAATATCGTTTACGCATTAGCGCAGTACGCGAAACATTAAAAGCGGACATTGCCAACACAGAAGACATCGCCTTATTGAACCTAAGCGATGCAGACATACCGACCGCAGTATTGGTTATCAACGACATTTGTTTTGATAGTAAAAACCAAGCATTACTGACTGCCAGCCATCGTGCATTATCTGATAATTATCACTATATCAACGAAGTTCGATAAGCAACTCAGTCAAAAAAGCCCCAATTTCATAAGAAATTGGGGCTTTTAATTACTCATGCCGCAACGCCTCAATCGGATCTAAGCGTGCCGCCCTACTCGCCGGTACATACCCAAAGACCACCCCAATGCCCGCCGAAAATATAAACGACAGCAGGTTAATTTGCAGATTAAACTCATAAGGCAAGCCCATCACATTCGACAGTACGATAGAGGCAATCGTCGCCAGAATAATCCCGATCACACCGCCCAAGGTCGATAGCGCCACGGCCTCAATCAAAAACTGCAACAGCACTTCCCGCTCCAGCGCGCCAATCGCCAAACGAATACCAATCTCACGAATCCGCTCGGTCACCGAGACCAGCATAATATTCATAATCCCGATACCGCCTACCAGCAAGCTCACCGAGGCCACTGCCGCCAGCAGCATGGTCATCACTTCGGTCGTCCCCGACATGGCATCGGCAATTTGCCGCGTATCGAGCACATTAAAATTGTCTTCTTCCTCGTTGGTTAAGCGTCTGCGCTCACGCATGAGTGAGGTCAGTTCGCTTTGAACTCGGCTGATATCGTCCTCTTCAGTCACCGAGATTTGAATAGAGCTAACGTCCTGACTTCCGGTCAACCGACGTTGCACCGTTCTCAGTGGCATGACGACGGTATCATCCTGATCACCGCCCATGGAAGATTGCCCTTTGCTGTCCAGCCAGCCAATAATTTCACAGGTAAAGTTCTTTACCCGCAGGCTTTCGCCCAGTGGCTGCGAGGTGCCATACAGCTCGCGACGAATCGTCTCGCCCAACATGCAGACCGACGCACCGGTACTCACTTCCTCGTCGGTAAATTGGCGGCCACTGGCTAAAGTCCAGCTGCCAGCCACAAAGTAATCATTGGTGGCGCCCACAATGCTGGTGGACCAGTTATTGGCCCCCGCAACCACTGTCGCACTGGTAGAGACCTGGGGCGCAACGGCGGAGAGCCCGGTGATCAACTCGCTAATCGCTTCCGAGTCCGTTACCGTAAATGATGGCGAACTGCTGCGACCACTACCTGGGCCTCGACGACTTTGACCGGGGCGCAGCATCAGCAAGTTGCTCCCTAAGCTCGCGACCTGATTCTTAACCGCCTGTGTGGCCCCATTACCCACGGTGACCATGGTAATCACCGCCGACACTCCAATTACGATGCCAATAATGGTTAAAAATGAGCGCAGTAAATTCCGTCTGATTTCGCCAAAGGCCAGTAAAAAGCTATTCCATAACATGGTTAAATCTCCCGTAGCCGTTTGTCGCTATCGACCTTACCATCCACAAAGTGAATGATGCGCTTGGCGAATTCCGCCATATCCGGCTCGTGGGTCACCATCATGACGGTGATCCCACGCTCGGTATTTAATCGATTCAGCAATTCCATAATCTCGATACTACGTTGAGTGTCTAAGTTACCGGTCGGCTCATCGGCCAGCAAAATGGTTGGGTTAGTAACAATGGCACGCGCAATCGCGACCCGTTGTTGCTGCCCTCCGGACAGCTCTGCCGAGGTATGATGCCCCCACTCCGCCAAACCAACCAACTTCAAGGCTTCCTGCGCGGCAATGCGGCGCTTGCTGGCACTTTCGCCCCGATACAGCAGCGGCAATTCCACATTTTCCTGAGCGCTGGTCCGTGCCAATAAATTGAAGCCCTGAAACACAAAGCCCATGTAATAACGGCGCAGCAAGGCCCGTTGGTTACGGTCTAAGGATTCAACCACTGCATCGCGAAACATATAGTTCCCCGTAGTCGCCTGATCCAAACAACCAATGATATTCATCACGGTCGATTTACCGGAGCCACTTGGCCCCATCACTGCTAAAAAGTCGCCTTCGTCAATGCGCAGGTCGACGCCCTTCAGTGCCTGAAACCGTGCCGTCCCTTTACCATAAGCTTTGGTGACATTGGTGAATTCAATCAGTCGGGTCATGATGCACCACCTGTACTTTGGGTGATGACTTCCATGCCTTCGGTCAAATCGCCCGAGACAATTTCGGTGTACTTGCCGTCGGTAATACCCGTGACCACTCTAATCGGGCGTGGCTCGCCATCTTCCAATACCCAAATCCGTTGCTCACCCGAGGTCGCTGGCGTTGGTGTGTTATTAGTTTGTTGCTTTCTTGGTGTACGGTTGCCGCCGCGTGGGCTTGGCATCAGCTTAGAGAGAAAACTGCCACTGTCTTTACTGGCTGCCTCTCGACTACTGGCATCTCTATTGCCTCTTTCAGCACCCGCTGGACGATTGCCTCCGCCTGCTCTTGTGCCACCACCGGCATTCGGAGGGGTGAAGCGCAGCGCCGTATTGGGAACGCGTAAGCTGTCTTTTCTGGACTGTGTTTCAATGCTCGCGGTAGCCGTCATGCCCAAGCGCAGCGATAAGTCCTTATTATCCACCGCCAAAAAGGTGAGGTAGGAGATAACATTCTCAGACGTATCCGCCGCTAAACTCACTCGCGTGGTATTGGCGTCATATTTGCGACCAGGCCATGCATCGACGGTAAAGGTCGCCGCAAGGCCGGCTTTCACCTGCCCCACATCCGCCTCATCAACACTCACCTGCAGCTCCATCTTCGAAAGATCTTCCGCAATGGTAAACAAGGTTGGCGCGGATAATGAGGAAGCCACCGTTTGCCCCGCCTCAATCGAACGTGACAACACAACGCCATCAATCGGTGCCTTGATAATGGCTTTGCTCAGATTAGTCTCTGCCGAACGCAAAGTTGCTTTTGCCTGAATCACATTCGCTTCAGCTGATTTCAGCGCAGCCTCTGCGGTGATTTTGGCCGCAGTCATTGAACTATCATTCGCACGTGTTCCGTCAAGGTCAGCGCGCGCAGAGGAGACTCCCGCCGTTGCACTATCGGCACTCGCCATAGCAGAGGATAACGCCGCTTGTGCCCGCTCCCAGCTTGCTTTGGCTGCATCCAAATCGCTACGTGAAGGAATCTTCCCGCCACTTTTTTGATACAACTGCTGTAAACGGTCGTAGTTAGCACGTGCCTCATCGGTCGTGCTACGGGCCTGCAATATCTGAGCCGTGGCCTGCGCTTGGCTGGCTTGCACTTGCAGAATCGATGCCTGTGATTTTTGAATACTGGATTGAGACTGCCTGATGCCCGCATCCGCTTGCGTAATCTTGGCTTTGGCCTGTGTAATCTCAGATTCTGCTGAGACGAGCGCCGCCTTAGCTTTGGTAATGGTATCTTCAAGTTGATCGGTATTTAAACGCGCTAATACCTGCCCTTTAGTCACCTGATCATTGGCCTCAACCAGCACCTCGGCCACCGTTCCGGAAAGCTCAGTACCAATCTGAACATCGTTTAATGGCTCCAGGTTTCCGGTGGCCAGCACTGTGACGCTAATATCCGCACGGCTCACAGGCTGGGTGGTATAGCTCACATCCTTATTACCCTGCGCGCTGCCCGTGCCCATAAAGAACCAGTAATACGAGCCCGCCGCAATGAGAATAACCAGCAGCAACCACCACTTTGCTTTACCGCTGCCCTTTTTATGCTCGCCACCTTGGTTTAAGACTTCGGTAACCGAAGCGGCTGAATTATCAATTGAATCCGTCATAATAGTCCCCTTACCACGCGCCGCCGATGGCTTTGTAAACGCTAATCACTGCTTGTGCGAATTCCGCTTTAGCGGCTGACAAGCTCTGTTCTGCACTCAATGTCGTGCTTTGTGCGGTTAACACACTGGTAAAATCATCTTCACCCGACTCGTAACTCAGCTGGCTTAGCTTTTCATTGCTACGCGCCAGTTGCAGGTTATTCACCAGAATAGGCTCTTGCTGGCGCAGTGATTGCAGGTCGGATAAGGCATCAGCAATATCATTAATCGCGCTTCGAATCGCCTTATCATAATTGGCCAATGCCACCTGCTCAGAGGACTGCTGAATTACCACTTGCTGGCGTAATTTACCGCCGTTAAATAGCGGTGCAGTGATCGATGCGATCAGCGATTTAGCAATCTCAGCCGGATCGATTAAGTCGGACAACGACAGGCTACTCAGCCCCAAAGAACCACTTAGCGATAAGCTCGGGTACAGCGCTGTTTGCGAGATACTGACCCGCAAGCTAGACGCCAACACGCCATACTCCGCCATCCGAATATCCGGACGCTGGCGAATCATGTCCGCAGGAATATTATTGAGCAGGCTAAAGGAAACACTTGGGATTGAGCCACCGCCCGAAACACGCTTAGTAATCTCCTCAGCACTTAACCCAGTCAAGGCAACCAGAGCGGCTTGTGATTGATTAATACTGTTTTGCTGCGCTGGAATTTTGGCTTTGGTTTGCCCCAAACTCAGGCTTGCCTGGTCGACCGCAAGGCCAGTGGCTAAGCCTGCTTGCTGTTTGAGTGAGACCAATTTGAAGGTTTCTTCTTGCTTGCTTAAGCCCTGCTGAGAAATTGCCAAGCTGGCCTGCCCTGAGCGCAGCAATACATAAGTGGTTGCTACCTCTGCTGCCAAAGCCGCTTTCACATCTTCGAGATTGGCTTGTGCTGACTGCATTTCATAGCCGGTCGCATCGCGCTCCATGCCATTCGCACCAAAAATATCTGCTTCCCAACTTGCGCCTATGCCCAAACTGTAGCTATCACCGGAATTATTTCTGGAAGCTGAGGCGGAGCTATTCACGGTCGGTAATAAACTAGCACCGGCAATGCTATTTTTAGCGCGGGCGCTTTGTAAGCTGGCTTGCGCACTGCGAATATTGGGGTGGGCTTGCAACGCAATCTGAATGAGCGAGGTCATCTGCGGGTCGTTAAAACGCTGCCACCACTCTGCACTTATGGCTGGGCGATTGACGTTGATTACCGGAGTGGCCGCATTGGCTGAGGTGATGGCACTCGCGCCATTGCTACTGCCAGCCTTCCACGGTAAGTTGTCCTGCATCGTAGAGAGTGAGGTACACCCAGTCAGTAGCATAATACTGACCGAGACCCCGACAATGCGGTGATTCACTGGTCTTTTTGTTTTCATTGTTGCACCCTTTTCGTATATCGCTAGTGTTATTGGTAGCGTTTATCTTCCTCCTAAAAGGGATAAGGTAGTGAAAAGGGGCTGCAAAGGTATTGTAAAGATGATTGAAAATTGAGTATTGCAATATGCGACAATTTGAACGGTACTCAGTGAACTGCCTAAGGCTCAATGCCCTAAGAGCTAATTTTTCAGGTCATAAAACAGCCCGCCTTAATTGCTAAGCGCGGGCTTTTGATAAACCGTTTTAAGCGTTGACTCGCTTTAAGGCTGAAGCTACACCACGATCAATGGCTCACCCTTAACCAACACGCCAATCTTCCGCGCCTGATAACCCGCTGCCTGCAACTGCGCCAGTTTCTCATCCGCACTAGTCGCACTCACCGCCGCCAGCAAGCCACCCGCCGTTTGCGGATCAAATAACAAGGTCACTTTGGCACTCTCAGGTTCAGCAATATCCATCTGCACAGACACTCTAAAATTATCCGGATACAACGTCGAACGCACGCCCTGCTCCGCCAATTCTTCAGCGCCATCCAATACCGGAATCGCCGCTAAGTCCAGCTCAGCCCCACAGCCCGATGCTTCACAAATACCCATCAAGTGCCCCGCCAAACCAAAGCCCGTGACATCGGTCATTGCGTGCGCATCTTGCAAAATCGCCGCAGCCGCCGCCTGATCCATCTTCATACCATTTAACGCCGAAACCGCATCTTCACCGCGCGCTTTCATAGTCATTTCAGCGGCCAATAAGGTACCAGTACCGATCGGTTTAGTCAGGATCAACACGTCACCCGCTTGACCACCCGATAATTGAATCGGCTCACGCTCACAGATGCCGGTAATGGTAAATCCAATCGTCAGCTCAGTGCCTAGTGAGGTATGCCCGCCGACAATCTCTGCACCTTGCGCCATAAACACTTCCGACGCCGCTGTCATGATTTCAGTCAGATAACGTTCCTGCATATCCGCCGACATGCGTGGCAGGATAATGGTTGAGAGAACCGTTTGAGCCTGTGCGCCCATTGCCCAGATATCGCCCAAGGCATGAACCGCAGCAATCCGCGCCTGTAGTGCAACATCTTCAGTAAAGGCACGTAAATGGTCGGTGGTAATCACCTGATACTGATCGCCATAACACATAATCGCAGCATCATCACCGGGTCGGGATAACACATCATCACGCTCGGCATGTGGCAAGCGTTTCAATACCGCCGACAGCACATCACGCCCGACTTTCGCACCGCAACCACCACACATGGGCTTGCCATCGGCCAGCACATCCATCACACCTAAGGCCAGCTCTGTGGGGAGCTTCTCAACCTTCATCGCAGGATATTCATAGAACTTCGCCATGAATTTCTGATCGATAATATTTTTCCAGCGCCATAGCGCATTGCCCGAAATGACATAGCCAAACTTCTCCGCCAAGGCAGTCTGGCTGCCTAACGAAATCAGTTTCAGATAATCCTTTTGGGGACGGAATGGTTGTAGCTGCTTGCCACTCAGCACCGCTTTCAGGTTATGCCACAGCACTGGCGCTTCACGCACGGCAAACACGCCGGCTTTGGGTCGGGGATGACCGAGCAAATGCGCACAGTCCCCTGCCGCAAAAATCGCATGATCACTGGAGCGTAACACCTCATCCACCACAATATAGCCATCATGCAGCTCAAGCCCGAGCTTCGCGAGCCAGCCATAAGGGCGAGCACCGGCAGCGCCCAATGTAAACTCAGAGGCAATCGACTTGCCACTTTCCAGCTTGATGCTATCAGCGGTGATCTCAACCACTTTGCTATCGGGGAGTAAAGTCACCTTATAGTCAGCCAGTCGCTCCAGTAACTTCGCCTTGGCGCGAGGCGCAACGCCACCCAAAATCTCACCCGAATCAATCAGGCTCATATTGGCCGTCACATTGCGAGTGCGTAGCGCATGCATCATCGCCAGCGTCACTTCAACACCGGCCACACCGCCACCGATCACGGCTAAGTCAGTTGTGCCTTGTACTTGATTTAAATAACGCGGCCAGTGTTCACTCAGTACATCCAATGGCTTCACGGCAACTGCGTGCTCATTAAAACCTGGAATCTCGCCCATCTCAGAATGAATACCCACATCCACCGAAGCAATGTCATACGCAATCGACTCACGACCGCTGACATGAATCAGCTTGGCTTCGCGGTCAATACCGGTGGCCTTCGCCATGATCACCCGCGCACCGGCAAAACGTGCCAGTCGCACCAGATCAATATCCAGCTCATCGCGCGAATAATGCCCGGCAACAAAGCCCGGCAACATGCCGCTGTAAGGCGCTGTTGGCCCCGGATTAATCACGGTCAGCCGTGCGCCCGGCAAAGGAGACATGCCCCATTTGCGCAATACTAATGCATGCGTATGTCCGCCGCCGATTAAAACCACGTCGCGGGTTAAAGGTATTTGTTGATTCATGAGGCGCATTCTACGCCAAACTTAAACGCAACTCATCCAGCAGATGCATGAAAAGTTGCGGGATGTAGCAATTACATCTCGCAAGCATAAAACTCTCCTGCTAGCTAATCAGTAACAGGAGAACTAGCTAGGAAGGCTGGCACATCATCAAAGGCTAAACAAAACATCCGTCCGGATAATATCCTTAACACCCGCAGTAATCTTCGCCGAACCATGCAGACAATGAAGCGGATGCGTACCATGCGGAAAACACAAAACACTACCAGCGGGTGTTCTCACATTAGAAATATTAGCCTGATTCGGATTCCGTGCCGGTTTACCCGAATCATCAGGATCAATCAAAAACTGTGTCTCCCCTCCTTCAAAATCATCATTTAAAAAGACCAACAAGGTATACAAGCTATAACGATCACCAAACGCATCGGCAACAAGCTTGCCATCAATAACCTGACTCCCCGGCCAAGAACCATCGGTATGGAAACTAAAGAAGTCACCGACACCATAACGATAGAAACGAAAACGTTGATTCAAGCCTAGAGGCGTATATCCTCCAAAATTGGGATCAGCACGATCAAACACCGGCTGGATTCGCTGCCATATCATCCGTTCAGTCGTCGTGTCGATAATCCAGTTCAAGTTATTGTTGTGGCGGATATGACGCCCCAGAGACACCGCAGCATCTTCGGTATATCCCATCTCATCAGTCGCACTCAGAAATGCAGCTGACTCATCAGCACTTAACACATCCAACAACTGAAACGCCCCCGGAACATTTTCCACCTCAACCCGCTCAACAGATTTTTGGGCTTGTGCATGTAGTGGCAAAGGGTTTTCGGTACGACTTGCCCATAGTGGCAGGTCACTGGATGTACTACCGGATTCACGGGCAGCAATGTAAAACGGTGATGTTGTAGTATTCATAGCGTTTTAGGTGTTGCCTGAATTTCGATTAATAGGTTTTCCGGAGCACGCACAAACAGCTGTTTTACATCAGATCCCGGAACATCATAAGTCACATGTTGTAGACCTAATTTATCAATACGTTTCTTGGTTTCAGTATAATCATCACTGTAAAAACTGACATGATGCACAATGTTCTGCTCAGCCAAACCTAGTTTATCTGATATTTTATCATCGTCTGAGCGACCAAAAATATGAATCAGATCCTCATCACCGGAAAATAAGAAATAACCATCAAAGGAGAATCCGGGGCGGTCTCCCGCACGCAGATCCAGCAAAGCGCACAGAAAATCCCGCATACCTTCCGGGTCTTTCGCACTTAAAGATATGTGATCAAATCGAGTATTCATACTATCTAACCTTCATTTAGAAAAAAGCCGCGCTTGTTTGCTTTAAACAAGAGCGGCCTATGTGATTCTATCTTTGCGTGAGTGCAGAGATTAAGCGATTACTGTCATCTCATTCAAGATAAACTCAGCTACTGAACCTTCTGTCGCAGCCATGTAGTCAGCCAAATGCTGATTACCCATGTGAGTCTGCCAAAGTTCACGAGACTCCCAGTTTTCATAAAACATGAAGTGTGCAGGGTTTTCATTATCCTGATGTAGGTCGTAGTTAATGCAACCTTCTTCAGCGCGCGTAATATCAATCAACTTTAGTAGCTCAGCCTTTACTAGATCAATTTTATCTTCATTTGCTTTGATGTTTGCAACAATTGTTAATTTAGCCATTTTCTCATCTCCGAGATGGGTGTTAGTAATGAATCAGTGGAAGTATATTAGCCCTTGTTTTACTCCCGATAAACAGCATAATATTGGAATCATTATCAAAATAAATTGGACAATATGCTAGTAGAAGATCTTAAAATCGTGCTGAAAGTTGCAGAGTTTAGAAGCATTACCGCTGCTGCAAGGCATTTGAATATGAGCACCTCTACCGCAAGTGCCGCTATTAAGCGAACCGAAAAGTCCTTGGGCGCAGACCTATTTGTCCGCACTACACGCCAATTGCGCCTTTCCAGCGCAGGCGAACGCTATATTCCTCAATGTGAACAAGCGGTTGTCATGCTAGATCAGGCTAAACACAACATCCGAGATGGACTCGATACTATTGGAGGTGAATTACGCCTGGCGGTGTCTTCCGACTTTGGACGTAATTTAGTAATACCGTGGCTAGATGAGTTTATGGACACTCACCCTGACCTCACACTACGTACCAATATCAGCGATAGCAATATCGACTTTTACCGTGATGCAGTAGATATGGCGTTGCGCTACGACGCACCCAGTGAGTCAGGTGTTTACGGCTTCAAAATTTGTAATGCGCCGCGTTTATTGTGCGCAACAAAATCCTATCTAAACAAGCATGGCACTCCTGAACACCCCGATGATTTATTATCGCACAATGGACTGTTTTATCAATTACATGACATCGTCCATGATGCTTGGGAATTTACCAAAGATGATGAGCACCATAAGATCAGAATGAAAGGGAATCGCGCATCTAATGACGGTGATTTGGTGAGGCGTTGGTGCGTGGCAGGAAAAGGAGTTGCAATGAAGTCGTGCCTGGATATGTCTGTCGATTTACTCAAGGGTAATGTGGTGAACCTGTTGCCAGCGTACAAACCAACAGCGACCGAGTTGTGGTTGGTATTCCCGAGTAGGCAGTCAATTACACCTGCGGCAAGGCTGTTGCGAGATGCGTTAAAGGAAAAATGTGGTGAGACGCTACGGGCGTTGATAGAGAAAGGGGTTTTGCAGAAAGATGTACTAGATGCAGGGGATTAGAATCCCCCTGCATTATATCGCCAGTTCAAGCAAACGCTTAAGCAAAGCCTTCCAAAACAACCTTACCTACCGCTTGGTTCGTTTCAATATGTGCATGTGCCTGCTTAAGGTTTTCTGCATTGATGCTGCCGTAGCTTTTACCCAATGTCGTTTTCAGAACACCTTTGTCCACCAACTGCGCCACATTCGTTAACAAGTCATGCTGCTTTTGCATGTCCCATGTTTGGAACATAGAGCGCGTAAACATCAGCTCCCAGTGCAATGATAACGACTTACCTTTTAGCTTCATCACATCCAATGGTTGCTCAGGATCATCAATCAATGCCAGCTTACCTTGTGGTGCTAACACTTCTATCAGCTGTTCATAATGCTGGTCGGTATGCGTCAGACTAATCACGTGACTCACGTTTTCAATGCCCTGTGCTTGTAACTGCGGCAATAGTGGCTCATGGTGATTAATCACATGATCAGCACCTAGCTCTTTCACCCACTCCTGACTTTCTGGACGCGATGCCGTACCGATCACGGTTGCGTTAGTTAGCTGCTTCGCAAGTTGAGTCAGGATAGAACCTACACCACCTGCCGCTGCCATAATCAAAATAGAAGGCGCTGGTGCTGCTGGATCAATTGCTTGCGCTGTACTGTCTTGTGTCATATCCGCTGGTAACTGTGGGTTAAACCCTAAACGCGCAAATAATAGCTCCCATGCAGTGATCGCAGTCAAAGGCATCGCGGCTGCTTCAGTGTTAGATAATGAAGTTGGCTTCAGTCCAACAATACGCTCATCTACTAACTGAAATTCAGCATTAGAGCCTGAGCGTGTTATGTCGCCGGCATACCAAACTTGATCACCAACCTTGAAGTTTTCCACGTCACCACCGACAGCAACGACTTCGCCGACAGCATCCCAGCCTAGGATTTTGTGCTGGCCATTTTCACCAGCGGCACGCATACGCACTTTAGTATCAACTGGGTTGACGGAAATCGCTGCGACATTAACTAGTAGATCACGACCAGATGCTTCAGGTGTTGGTATTTCTATATCTAATAAAGCATCTGCTTGATCGATCGTTTTGGATTCTAAATAACCTACAGCTTTCATTACTTGATCTCTTAGTAGTTGGGTATGAGTGCACAATAATACTCACACATTAAATGATAAACCGACTGACCACTGAATCAGTATCAATTATTTTTTGATAATTACCTGCAAAACAATGAACGGATTTCCTCAGATAAATTCAGGACTAACTATGATAATGTTACTCCACTAACGTCACGCTAATGGTCGTCATATGTGGATACAGAAAGAGATTGACCTTGAGCCTAGGTCTAGAGGGTTTCATATCATCACAGATGAAGTTCTCTGCCAATTTACAGAAAACGAGCCTTACTACAAGCATACACTTGAAGGGCCTGATGACCTCCCTGCTCACTTGAAGGCCAGTATACTTGGCTCTGTCGGCCCATATCCGCTGCATTCTCACCAATGACAGCCTAATGGTGCCCGTGGCTAATGGACGAGCCACGCTTGGAACTTGGCAAGGTATTTACCTCTATGAGCACCGCACCAGCCGCTTTAACCGCAATATTGTTGTTACCGTGATGGGCTAACGCCTAATTTAGAAAACCACGAGGGGAAGGAATGAAACTTTATAGCTACTGGCGATCAACTACCGCCTACCGTGTGCGGATCGCGCTAAACCTGAAAGAACTCAACTACACGATTGTGCCAGTAGACTTACTCAAGGGTGAAGAAAACGCACCAGACTATGTCGCGCTAAACCCCAGCCACAGCGTGCCAACGCTGGTGTTCGATGACAGCACCGTACTCACTCAATCCATGGCGATTTTGGATTGGTTGGATGAGGCCTACCCTACCCCTCCACTATTGCCAAAAGGGGCAATCGACCGAGCCAAAATTCGCGCCGCCGCCCTGACGATTGCCACCGATATTCACCCAGTCAATAATTTACGCGTGGTTGCCAAGCTAAAGTCGATGGGCCATAGCCAAGAAGAAGCCGTGGCTTGGATGAATGATTGGATGACCCGTGGCTTTGAAGCATTTGAACAACTGATCCGGCCGGATACGCCCTTTTGCTTTGGCGACACGCCAAACTTAGCGGATATCTGCCTAGTGCCGCAGCTTTACAATGCGTATCGCTGGGGCTGTGATCTAACGCCTTTTAAGCGACTCACCGAGATTGAGCAACGCTGCCTGGAACTCGAAGCCTTCGACTTGGCGCGCCCTGAAAGCCAAGAAGATGCCTGTCAATGAGGTGATACATTGCTTCAACTTATCTACCAAAATAATCCAGCTCAACTATTGAAAAATTAAACGCTTCAGTTGGGTGAATATTTCTTATAAATTCTAAACAGCATTCTGTACAAACCTTACAATACTTTATACTCTCAGGGTAATTATGCTTAGCTATTTCTAACTGCAACACTTTTTCTGAAATATCGATAACCTCTGAAATCAATTGCATTTCAATTTCATAATGATATTCATAATAAATTTTCTTCCCTTTTCGCCCTTCACACAGAACGCATAGATTCCGACCTACCACATGATGAAACTCGGAGTACCTGCCTGACTCTATAGCGGATAAAATACCCTTTCTTTTTTCTATTGGTGCCGTACAACCTGAAAAAAATCTCTGTGTATTAGTAAGATCTATCTCCGACTGCAAAGTACAAATAGACTTATTCAGCTTACACTTCCAAATATCTTGTGGTAGCTCGACATAGCCTTCAGGACAATTACACTTACTACCTGTCGATCCAGAATTGCTGTATTTTATCCACTGACCTAAGATCCTAGCTAGGTATCCCTCTAAGAACTCAGATAACCTCTTCAACCCTTCTTCTCTATCACATGATACGATTATGAAAGCAGGGTTCACGGGTGACCAAATATTATATTGCTCATGCTTTTTGTCGAGAATGGCGAGCAACTTAATTTTCATTTATCCCCTGATAATATTTGCTAGTTGATTTAGTGATTAACAAGCTAAAAGCCAAGTCACACCATCAGGCTGTATATCCAACTGCACCAAGAATCCCAGCAGCCAGCAAAGCGGTTATTGATGCTTCAGGTATTCCAAACCCAAATACTGTGTGTGTTACGGCATAGGTAATCGAAGATGCGATGCCGGAAAACACAACCCCTTTAACCTTACTTTGTGTTTTATAGTCAAAGTTTATTCCTCTCAGTATTTTTAATAATATATAAGTTAGAGCAGGAATAAATCCAAGGAATCCAAGAGGGTTTTTCTGGTTGAGAAAGTTCATTCCCCAAAAAATTCCAATGATTAATAGAATCCATGCCCAGAATGTATAATCGCCCAAATCATCTTCAACAAGACGAATGCCAATCCTGAATAAGAAATAAATACAAATAAACAGGAATAAGGAGAACCCAATCTCGCTTGTATGACTTAGTATGTAATCCATGCCCCACCTATTAAATTTATAGCAGTATTATGTCAATTATGTACTCTTAACTAGCACTTAAAATTTTACACCAATTAGTTTAAAAATAAACCAAAAAATATGTAATTCAATCAGGAATGAGTATAAATCCTAGGTTCATGCGGAAAAATTTAGCATTATCCAGTAGGTGGGTACTGTTCTGATTTTCAGAACAATGCATTACATTTACCCTATCTATTCAGAATAATCGCCAAGCGCTACATTAGCCTCATCATTTACACACACTTAGCAGGAAACAAGATGAGCTACTCTGGCAAGAAAATCGCATTAGCAATCGCCGTGGCCTTTGCCACACCTTCATTAGCATTAGCCCAAGGCTTTTACGGCTCGGCTCAACTAGGCACTAGCCAACAAGCAACCGACTCTGAGCCTTATGGAAATAATGTTGCAGTAGACGCTGACTTCCCTGGCGAATTCGACGCGGGCGATGGCACGTTTGGCGCACTCGGTCTGGGTTATCAATTCAATGAGCGCTTCCGCGTTGAAGGTCGCTTAGGCTATCGCGAAGGCAGCTTTAACGATGCACAAACCGGAACCGGTGCTCGCGCGGGTGAGGAATACATTCTTAATGGCGATGTGAAAACCACCACATTAACGGTTGAAGGCTTTTACGATTTCCCAAATGCCTCAAAATTCACCCCGTATGTAAAAGCAGGTTTGGGCGTTGCCAATAATGACTACTCCGCTCGACTAGGTGGCGCAGGTGTTGCGGCATTCGATGCCTTTGATGGCGCGGCAGATGGCTATTACGACAACTATTCCGATGGCGACTCGACTGAGCTTTCATGGAACGTTGGCGTAGGTGGAAGCTACGCGATCTCTAAAAAGACAGCGATCTACGGTGAATACCAGTATGCTAATTTCGGCGATGTAAAAACCGGGCAAGATTCCTTCACCGATGGCTTTAAGATTGATGATATTACGAGCCATGAACTGGCTTTAGGTGTGCGGGTAAACTTCTAAAACGGCTGCCTTACTCAAACCGCTAAAACAATAGAGAGGTGACACAACATCACCTCTCTACTGGTACTCAACTTACTTATTGTGATACGCCTGACTTACCGCAAAAGAATCTTCAAACCAGTGCCATAACACAACCTGCCCATCACGCACTTTAGCGCGCAGTGCAAAGGTGAATTCGCCAGTCTCTTTGCCCGTCTTAGTGGCAATCGCATTCATCTTACCGAATACTGCAACCGTATCGCCTGAGGCAAAGGCATCAGTATTTTCCCACAGCGTGGTTTTTAGGTTGGCAGAGAACACACCCAAAAACTCGAAAATGGCTTCTTTGCCTTCAGCAACACCAATCCAAGGTAAGCTGCTATCCCCTTCGTTGTGCCAAACCATATCATCCGCCATCAGCTTAGACATGGCTTCCATATCGCCGCCGCCCATTGCGCCCATAAATCCCATGACCGTATCGAATGAAGCCTTGCTGGTCTCATCCATTTTGGGCTCTTCCTCTGTCGCGGCAACTGCTTGTCCAACTTTAAGCGCCAGAGCAGCGCCGATTACCGACTTAATAAGTGTGCGTCTGTTCATATAATTGTCCTTATTTATGAAAATTCATGCTGAATTGCAATTCGCCAAGTTATGGCTCGGTTAAGCAATGCACTTGTATTATATTGTTCTGCATATTCATCGGTAAGATGCCGTTTTAAGAAGAGATTGTTCCGCTGAGGTAAACAATGATAGAAAAACTCCGCAGCATGGCGATCTTTGCCACTGTCGTCGACCAAGGCTCGTTTCGGGCAGCGGCCAGCCACTTAGGACTCGCGCCATCGCGTATTAGCCAGACAGTGTCTAATCTTGAAAAAGAGCTTAGCGTCACCCTGCTGTATCGCTCCACCCGCCAGCTCTCAATGACCAGCGAAGGCCAAATCCTCTACGCCAAAGTCAGTGAAATGTTGCAAGCAGCCGAAACCGGGCTAGACTCGATCAACGTGTTATCCAAACAGCCCACTGGCGAATTACGGGTAACCGCGCCCGCCTTTATCGCCCAAACCGGCATGATTGATTTGATGGCCGAGTTTTCAACGGCCAATCCCGGCGTTGACCTGAAGATCAACTTCTCCGATCGCCCTCGCGATTTGATTAAAGAAGGCTTTGATGTCGGCATTCGCGCGGGCTTTTTAGACGATAGCGAACTAATGTCGCGCACCATTGGGCAATCGGCTAAATTGCTGGTGGCCAGCCCGGATTATGTGGCCAACCATCCAACCCCAACGCATCCCAGAGACCTTGAAGCGTGGAAGTGGATACACTTTTCCATGCGCCCCGAACGCGCTGAAATGATTTCAAAAAGCGGCAAAAGCACTCATATTAACTGCACGTATCAAATCGAAGTCGACTCCGCTCAGGCGCTGTATGAATTTGCTATTCGCGGCTTGGGTATCACTGCCATTCCGGAGAATCTTGCGAATCGCGGCATCAGCCGTGGGGAGTTAGTTCATGTCCTGCCAGAATGGTCCCTGCCCTCGCTCGGGTTGTATGCCATGTGGCCGGATCGCTCACGACGTGAGAGCCTTGCGCTAATCTTCGTTCGCTTCCTCGCGGATCACTCCGATCGTTTGTAAACTGACCGCCCACATTAAATGAAACTTTAACCATTAGCTGTTAGTATAAAATGCTTACATAAAAAAATAATAAGGAGCAATTGTGAGTGGGTTTATCTCAGGGATATTTACGTTCCCCACCGTGTTTTACAGCGGCCTGTTGATTCTGGTCGTCTTTTATTGGTTAGTCGCAAGCTTTGGCTTTGGCGATTTTGAAGGCTCTGATGGCGATGTCGCGATGGATGCAGATCTTGATGTCGCAGACTCGTCCCTCAGTATTAGCGGCCTGCTCGCTAAATTCCGGCTGGATGGCATCCCGATCACCATTAGCCTGTCATTCATTATATTAGCCTCTTGGGCGCTCAGCTTTCTGGCGGTGTATTTCATCTATCCCATGCTGCCCACCGGTTGGGTGCAAATCGCCATTGGGGTGTGGATTTTATTAATCGCGCCGATTGTTGGCGCCACTCTAATTTCTCCTTGTTTACAGCCGTTAAAACCACTCTTTAAAAAGCAAGCCGCCAAACAGTCTAAAGATTTTATCGGGCAGTACGTCACGGTTCGCAGCGGTAAAGTCAGCGCCACAACTGGCGAGGCATCACTGCATGATGGTGGTGCAGGCTTAATCTTAAAAATACGCTGTGCAGAGCCGAATGACATCACTCGCGGCGATTCTGTAAAACTCTACAGCTACGACTACACAACAGGCTTTTACCAAGTTAAGCCGCAATAATTTTTCAAAATAACACACCAATAATTTAAATCTTGCAGAGGCATCACGATGGGTACACTTTCAATTATGACGCTGGTGTTAGTGGGAATAATCGCACTAATAATCATCGGTATTTTATTCGCAGTTACTAAACTCTACGTCAAAGTGCCGCAAGGCTGGGCGCTCATCGTGAATGACATGAGCAGCACCCCGAAAGTTAAGTTTACGGGTGGCATCGTTTGGCCGGTGATCAACAAAAAAGAGTTAATGAAAGTCTCTCTGATCACGCTGGAAATCGACCGCAAAAACAAAGATGGTTTGATCTGTAAAGATAATATCCGTGCTGATATTAGCGTCGCGTTTTACCTGCGGGTGAATGAAACACAGGACGATGTGCTGAAGGTGGCCAAAGCCATCGGTGTTGATCGCGCTTCTGATAAAGCCGCAGTGAATGAGTTGTTTAACGCAAAGTTTGCCGAAGCCTTAAAAACGGTGGGTAAGCAAATGGACTTTGTTGAGCTATTTGATGACCGAATTGGCTTCCGAGATAAAATCGTTGAAGTGATTGGTGACGATCTGAACGGTTATGCGCTGGAAGATGTGGCCATTGATTATCTAGAGCAAACGCCAAAGTCGGCGCTGGATTCCAGTAATATTTTGGATGCGGAAGGTATTCGCAAAATCACCGAGCTGACTGCGACCCACAATATCAAAACCAATGAGCTGGAACGCGACCAGCAAATGGCGATGAAGAAGAAGGATGTTGAAACCCGTGAAGCGATGTTGGCATTAGAGCGCCAGGAAGCTGATGCAGTCGCCCGCCAAAAACGTGAAATCGAAAGCATTCAGGCACGCGAAGAAGCCGAGACTGCCAAGATTACCTCAGAAGAACGTTTACGCTCTGAGCGCGCCAGAATCGCCACCGATGAGCAGCTTGATATCCTCGAACAAAACCGCCAGCGTGAAGTTGAAGTGGCCTCCAATAACCGCCAGCGCGCGGTCGCAATTGAAGAAGAAAAAGTCACCCGCGCCAGAGAGCTAGAGCAAGTCTCCCGCGAGCGCGATGTTGAGCTGCAGCGCATTGATAAAGAAAAGGCGCTGGAAATTAAGAAAACCGAAATCGCTGATACTATTCGCGAGCGCATTGTAGTCGAGAAAACAGTGGCTCAGGAAGAAGAGAAAATCAATGAAGTGCGCGTGGTGTCTGAAGCTGAGCGCATGAAGCAAGTCTCTATTTTACAAGCCGAAGCCAACGCTCAGGAAGAGTTGGTTAAGCAGGTTAAACAAGCAGAAGCCGATGAGACCAAAGCCAGCCATAAGGCCAGAGAGATTCATACACTGGCTGTCGCTGAGTTAGAAGCCTCCGCCAAGCAAGCTCAAGCCAAGAAGACCTTGGCAGAAGGTGTGCAAGCTGAGCTGGCCGCTGAAGGACTGGCCGATGTACAAGTTCAGGAAGCAGAAGCGGATGCAATGGAGAAGAAAGGTTTTGCCGAAGCGAAAGTAATTAGTGCACGCTTTAAAGCAGAAGCCGATGGCTTGACCGATAAAATGGAAGCCCTCGCCAATATGTCTGACTCGGCGCGCGACCATGAAGAGTTCCGCCTCAAAATCGAGAAAGAATTTGAACGTGCAATGGCAGAAATCAGCGCCAATGAGAAAGTCTCCATCGAGCAAGCTCATGCTATGGCAACCGCGCTGGCTAAAGCTAAAATCGATATTGTGGGCGGTGATGGTGACTTCTTTAAGTCATTCGCGCGCTCCTTGTCACTAGGTAAATCCATTGAAGGTGTCGTCGGCAAAAGCCCAACGGCGGATGCGTTAATTCAGAAGTTTCTGAGCGCCAATAAGCCGACAATTGACAGCAGCACTTCAGCTGACTCCTAACCAACTGACAGGGCTCGACGATGCCGGAACAAGAAGAAAGCTCAATCACAGATCGGGCGATTGCTGAAAGTAATGCTTACGAGATTATTCGCAATCGCCTGGAAAAACAGGGTAAATCGCTCGAATCGCTGACCGCGTCGCTCAACGCTGAGCGCTTAAAAGAGTTTCAAAGCGCGGCAATGGAAGTCACCGGTCGGCTGCGAGTGCGCACCGAAAACAACTGCGTAGCCAGAGACATTGTGCAGGTCGGCGACCAGTTACTGTTTGGCTATAACGTGTTTATCGGGCTGAAAAAAGAAACCCGAATCGATGATGTGTTTACGCTGTACACGCTGATTGAGGACAACAATCAGTTTGAGCTAAAACCTGTTCCGCTGGAAAATACTTTCCTTACAGACCGCGCCTTTGCGGCTGATTTTAGGGAGCTATACGCCTACTACAAACACGCTCGCCTGATTCAATTGCTGGTCAGAAACGGTAAGCTGTTAGCCTCGTTTCAGATTGGCGAGCGCATCAGCGATTTGCGGGTATTTCGCTGGGAGATCATGCCCTCCGGCGAGCTAACCTATATTGATAATCGCGGTGAGCGCGACATTGCACTGCCTGCCGCTACCGACTTTGAATGGCTGCAAGCAGGTCGTGATTTTGCCGTGCAAGGCCCGCACCCTCACCTCAATATCCTCGATACCTTATTTGTCGAAACCATTGGCGGCGATCTTACCGTCAAGATTGAAAACAACACCGATACCGGCTTAGGTATTTACGATGAAGAGGTCAGCGATAAAACCCAAGCGCTGGACGATGCCAAGATATTCTTTGCCGAAGTCGGCCAGCTGATCTTGCTAAAAATACTGCCGTATCGCGAAGACGATTGGCGCTATCTGGTGTTTAACCGACTCACTCAGCGGGTCGACCGCATTGATGAAATTGGGCAATCCTGCATTCAACTACCGGAAGATCACGGCGTCATTTTCCCCGGCGGAACCTATCTGCAAAACGGTGAAATTCACCGCTTTGATAGTGATGTGAGCGACATGCGCTTTAAGCGAATGATCCGCTCGCCCAATGGTGAGGATGTGCTGTATGTGTTCTATGAGCCGGTCGCGGGTATGTCCGCCCTGTTCTCTTATAACCTGATTGAAAAGCGCTTAGCCACGCCAATTTTTGGGCATGGTTATGCGATTGCTGAAAATGGCCAGATGGTGCTGTTTAGCTCAGAAAGTGAGGAAGCTACCCGCATCCACCCGATGCAGATTTGGCAAACGCCCTTTGTATCCGATGAATACGCCAGCCGACAGCCGCCCGGCGATAGCTTCTACGCGCGCATTGGTAATGCCGAACTGGTACGCGGCATCTCCGACCTGTACAGCGTGATTCGCAGCGTGCAGCAGCCTGACGTCTCGATGACGCACTACAATCAACTCATCAAAGCCAGCAACCGCCTGTTTGAAGCGTACTACTGGTTCGAAAGCCCGGAGCTGGCTGACATCAAACACGTGGTCAGCGAGATCAGCAGCACCTCCGACAAGGTATTAGATGAGTTTGAGAAAGTCGAAAACATTCGCCTGCAAGCAGATAGCGCAATGCAGGGAGCCGAGGCCGAGCAAAAAACCATTCTTAAATCGATTCGCGCTGACTCCTGGACTCAAACTCAGGAATTTGTTGAAGCCTTAAACCGCATTCGCCATCAACGCGGCCACCTGATGACGATCCGTGAATATCGCTATATCGATCAGGAGCGCATTGCCGCACTGGAAGCCGAGCTACTGGCAACGCAGGAATCCTTAGGCTCTGAAACCGTCCACTTCCTAGCCGGTGAAACCGCCCTGATCCCCTACCGGGAAAAGCTCGCTGAAATTGGTGAGGAGCTGGAGCAAGCCGACACGCTCATGAAGCTGGAAGCGGCGCTTGAAACGCAGGAGAAAATGGCGGCTGACTTGGACTTACTCTCTGAGTTGATGTCTAGCTTGAAAGTCGATGATGCCACCGTGCGCATTCGGGTGGTGGATGATATTTCAGAGATCTACGCCAAGCTCAACCAATCCCGCGCCCGTACCCAGCACAAGCAAAAAGACATTGGCAAAAGCGAGGCAACCGCGCAGTTCGGGGTGCAGTTTAAGCTATTTAGCCAAAGCGTGACCAATGCACTAAGCCTAGCCACCACGCCCAATAAATGTGATGAACAACTCAGCCGCTTGCTGGTGCAAATTGAAGAATTAGAAAGTCAGTTTAGCGATCATGATGAATTCCTAACTGACATTATTGGCAAGCGTGAAGAGGTTTATGAGTCGTTTGAGGCGCATAAGCAAACGCTGGTGAATGAGCGACAACGACGCGCGCAAAACCTGATGGATGCGGCTAGCCGGATTATTACCTCAATCCAACGTCGTACGGCCAAGTTCACCGAAATGGATGAACTCAATACCTTCTACGCCTCCGACCCACTCGTCATCAAAGTACGCGATATATCCGACCAGTTACGGGAGCTGGATGACAGCGTTAAAGCGGATGACCTTGAAGGCAGCTTGAAGGGGCACAAAGAACAAGCGATTCGTGGCCTACGCGATAAGCAGGATATTTATGAAGATGGCGGCAACGTTATCAAATTAGGCCCCAAGCACCGCTTTAGTGTGACCACTCAGGAGCTGGACCTCACCCTATTACCCAGAGGTGATCATCAATATATTCACCTAAGCGGCACCGACTTTTTTGAACGCGTCGATGCGCCGGAGCTTGAGAGTTTACGCGACTATTGGGAGCAGAATTTAGAGTCTGAAACGCCGGCGTTTTATCGCGCGGAATATCTGGCTGGTCAGCTATTTGAAGCGATCGAAAACCATGAGGTTGAGGTCGGTGAAGACCTATTAAAAACCGTTCGTGAATTTGCCGCGCCACGCTATAAAGAAGGCTATGAGAAAGGCATTCATGATCATGATGCTGCCCTTATCCTGAAGCAATTATTGGTAATAAAAGCCAAGGCTGGCTTGCTGCGATTTAATCCCATGGCGCGAAGTATTGCTCTGTTATTTTGGGCAGAAACCCAAGCACAGGAGCAAGCAGCCTCATGGGCTAATCGCGCATTATCGGCGACGGAAATGCGTCGAGTATTTCAAGATAATACCGCGCTGAAGCAACTGACACAGGAGATTAAAACTCACTTAGTAGACTTTGCAGAATCAACCAAGCTAAGCGCACAACTTGAGTCTGAGGTGGTACTTGATCAGGCAGCCAATTATCTGGTCGAAGAGCTATCGCAAACCACACTTAACTTCTCAGTGAGCCACTACGGGCAGGAGCTGGTTCAGGAGCTAATGCGCAACCTTGAAGCGGTCCACTCTAAAGACAGCTTTGAAGCCGCTCTCGCCAGCTTGAAAGCCAATACCGGACAGCGCTGGCAGTTTATCAATGCCTGGCTTCAGGCTCTGGTTGAGACTAAAAGTAATGCCTTAAAGCACTACATTCCCGAGGCCATCGCCTTAATTAGCTTGGAAAGTAGCTTGCTGTTGACGGTATTGAATGTGCCGCTGGAAATGCGTATTACCGAATTATTGGGCGACCACCCGCTGATTCAGAGTGAACACAACGAACGCTTCTTAAGCTTGTCATTCGATCAATTTCTATCGCGCTACGACTATCACAAACAAACCGTAGTCACCCGCTATCAGCGTTATTTACAGCTGCGTAATGGCATTATAGATACCCAGCGCAAGGCATTCCGACTGGAGTCTTTCAAACCACGCCCGCTGGCTTCCTTTGTGCGTAACAAGCTGCTCAATGAATCCTATTTACCGCTGATTGGCGACAATCTGGCAAAACAAATGGGCACCGCAGGCGATGATAAGCGCACCGACTTGATGGGCTTGTTAATGCTTATCTCCCCACCGGGCTACGGTAAAACCACCTTGATCGAATACGTTGCCAGTCGCTTGGGCATGATATTTATGAAGATCAACTGCCCATCGCTGGGGCATCATGTGGTGTCGCTGGACCCAACCCAAGCGCCCGACTCCACCGCTGCGCAAGAGCTGGATAAAATCAATCTGGCGCTGGAAATGAATAACAACGTGATGCTGTATCTGGATGATATCCAACACACCAATGCCGAGTTTTTGCAGAAATTCATTTCACTCACCGATGGCACGCGGCGCATTGACGGCGTCTGGAAAGGCGAAACCAAAACCTATGATATGCGCGGCAAACGCTTCTGCATCATCATGGCGGGTAACCCTTACACTGAGTCTGGCGAAGTGTTTAAGATTCCGGATATGTTGGCCAACCGTGCTGATATCTATAACTTGGGTGAAGTGCTGGGAGACAAACAAGACATCTTCGCGCTCAGTTATCTGGAAAACAGCTTAACCTCAAACAATGTACTCGCACCGCTGGCAACCCGCGAAATGAGCGACATTTATACCCTGATCGATATGGCCAAAGGCCGTGAGGTGAGCACCAGCGACCTGAGCCATAGCTACGGCAGTGCAGAACTCAATGAGATCGTCGACGTGTTTAAGAAGCTGCTGACCGTGCAGGAAGTTGTGCTGAGAGTGAATCAGCAATACATAACCTCTGCGGCGCAAAATGATGAATACCGAACCGAACCACCATTTAAGTTGCAAGGTAGTTATCGCAATATGAACAAGATGGCCGAGAAGGTTTCAGCGGCGATGAATGATAATGAACTGATGCAAATGATCGAGGACCATTATCAGGGTGAGGCGCAATTGCTTACTGGTGGCGCAGAAGAAAACCTGCTGAAACTGGCCGAGCTGCGCGGCAATATGACCGACGCTGAAAAGCAACGTTGGGCCGACGTTAAAGCCGTGTTTCAAACCGCCAATATGGCGAAGAATGCCGAGGTTGAAATTGGCTTGCGCATCGCTGATCGGTTGGGTGAAATCAGCACCGCATTCCAACACTCAGATCAGGTGCTCGCCAATGGTCAGGCAGAGCTGCAAACTGTGATTAAACATGTCGTGAAGCAGCTGCATCAAATCGGCACATCGATTTCCGAAGGTGGCAAAAATACCGCGCTGACTCAGCAAATGGAGCGGATATCACAAGGCTTGGGCAGCTTGAGTCAAGAGCTTACCAGCACGCTGGCGCAGCCACGAATTGAAGCCGCCCTGCTTCCGCAATTGAGTACGATTTCTAATCAGCTTGAGCAGCTGAAAGGAAGTGGCGATGAGAGTGCGAATCAGGCGGAAGTGGCCGAGCAGTTAAAGGCGATTTCGCGTGGGGTTCAGCACATGGGTGAAGAGCTATCGACGGTTTCGGAGACGGCGAAGAAACGATTAAGCTGGTTGACGAATATTAAACAGCGGGCTTCTGGTCGAGCTAGTCAGGATGATTAGCGTTAGCTAGAGATCTGATTTAATCATGACCTTGATGGTCAGCTTGTCCCTTCGTGCTACAAGCTGACTCGCTCAAACTATCGACGCCACCCGAGTAGGTAAAAATCAGTTGATACATCTAAAACCAGAAAATCCACGTAATAAAAAGTAACGCTACCAATAAGTAATAAATAAAACCATGACTAAGCCTTTCGCTCCCCAAATCCTATTCGCCGTAACTATCTGCTCGCTAAGCACTCAACTACTCGCCGCTGAAACACCACCTGCCACCGACTTTCCAGAGTCATTCATAAGCTCAAACACCACCAACGGCATCAAATCCGCGTGGTACGACAACGCAACCACCCGCTACGCTCACGGCGTACTGGGCGATGCCATCGAAGCCGGATCGCTTCACGCTAAAACCGCCGACGGGCGAACACTCTCAGTCACCCTTGAAACCGCCCAAGTCTTCGAAGACATCCAACCCCGCTTAGCTGACCTTGATGGCGATGGCCGCAATGAAATCATCACCATTCGCAGTCACAATCAAAAAGGTGGCCAAATCGCAGTTTATGGCGTCACACAAAGCGCACCCAATACCCTGTCATTAATCGCCAGCACGCCTTATATCGGGCAAGCCTACCGCTGGTTAGCGCCTGTTGGAGTCGCCGATTTTAATAATGATGGCGCGATAGATATTGCCTATATTGACCGCCCACACTTAGCCAGAATCCTCAGAGTCTGGAGCTATCGCGATGGTGGCTTGCAACAAATCGCACAGGTGCAAGGCTTAACCAATCACAATATTGGGCATAACTACATTACCGGTGGCGTGCAGCAATGCGGGAAAGATGCTGCCATGATTACGGTTGATGCTAATTGGTCGCGACTGATCAAAACCCGCTTTAAGAATGGCCAACTGCTTAGTGAAGATATTGGGCCTTATACTGGCAAAGCGAGCGCGACTGAAGCATTAAACTGTCGTTAGTGCTGATTCGAGCGATTAAAAACATAGCGCTTTACCAACACTAAATCGCTCCCAACTCAATGATAAATATCAGTTATTCATTATTTTTCATCACTTCTTGATGTAGCTCAAGACTTCCAAAGAACGCGTAATCCCAGCCCTCATAACTGACTATGATCATAAGTATCTAAGGGTCATTTTATGAAGGGAGACAAAAATGAGAAGGATTATTTTTCTGGGATTACTGGTGTCACTGATATCCCTAACGAGCAGCTATGCCGAGGGCAACCCTCAGGCCATGGTTGTGTTTGAGTAACCCTTCACGGGGTTGCATTTAGGCCACAATTCGTTATGATTAAACAATGAACAAACTAACTGAGGCGCTTTTCAATCACCAACTGCCCGCGGATCTGGCGGCGTCGCAGCGTCTCAATCGTCAGTTATTGGATTTAGTGACCCAACTGGAACAGCGTGTCGCTGAGCTGGAAGACATCGCAGGCAGCGGGAGTTCTTCCAGAAACTCCTCCAGACCACCGTCCCAGGATTCACCGGAACAACGGGCTAAGCGCGAGAAGAAGCCTAAGAGTCCTCGCAAGCAAGGAGCCCAGCCGGGTCATCAGGGTCATCAACGCGTTCGGGTAGAGCTGTCTGCGACGGATGAGCAAGTTCATTACTACCCAGGCACTCAATGCACCTGTGGTGCGGTGTGTGATGTCGCTCAGGAGCCTTATCAGCGACATCAGGTCTTTGACCTGCCTGAGGTTCGCAGTCAAGTCACTGAACATTGTCTTTATGAGGCAATCTGTCCGGGTTGCCGCAAGCGTCAGGTGGCTCGCTTGCCAGACACGGTTCCCTGTGGGCAAATGGGGCCGGGACTGGTCAGCTGGATTACGCTGATGAATGGCGCTTATGCCTTATCGGTGTCAAACATTCAACGCTTACTGAAAGATCACTGGCAACTCGCCTTCAGTACCGGTGCCGTGAGCCAGGCCACCCGCTCGGTCACGGGATGGTTGCTGCCGCTGTATCAGCAAGTGGGTCAGGCGGTACGGAATTTACCCGTTGCTCATGCGGATGAAACCAGTCATTACCGCAATAATGAGCAGCGTTGGCTTTGGGTGCTGTGTTCCTCGCAAGTCGTCTACTTTCTAACGCATCATTCTCGGGGTAAAGGTGCCGCGAAGGGTTTACTGGATAATTTTGAGGGTATACTGGTCACTGACCAACATGGCGGCTACAACGATTATCCGGTCGAAAAGCGCCAGCTTTGCTGGGCGCATATTATCCGTAAGTTTCGGAAAATATCAGAACGTGTGGGACGGGCCGGGGTGCTGGGGAAACAACTCTGGCGATTATCCCGCTTGATTGTACACTGTCGTAATCGTTGGCGATCGGGCGGCTATTCTGATGCTGGCTACCACACACGAATGCGACGATTCAAACAGGCGATCCATACGCTACTGTGCCTGGGGTGTGAGACCGCGCCCGCTGACCCGTTAAAAAAAGCCAGCAAAACAGCCAATCAGTGCAAACGACTGCTGGCGGATGAATCGATGCTCTGGACGTTTTTGCAGGATCGCGCGATTCCCATGACCAACAATGAAGCAGAACGTGCGATACGTCCTTATGTGATCTGGCGTAAAACCAGTTTCTTCAGTCAGTCTGCCAGAGGAGATCAGTTCCGTCCGGTGATTCTGACTCTGACTGAAACCTGTAAGCGGTTGGGCTTAGGCGTTTATGGACTATTGAGAAAAGTCTGTGAACAAGGCCTGTGTGGTGAGGCTATTACCGTACGGCTACCCTTAGGTCAGCACGCTATATCAGCGTAAGCCCCCCGTGAAGGGTTACGTGTTTGATGCCTCAGGCAGTATGTGGGGCCAAATTGATGGCGCCGCTAAAATTGACATTGCAAAAGAAGCACTGAGCAATGTCGTTTCGCAGTGGGACGAAAACACCCACCTCGGTTTGATCGCTTATGGTCATCGTAAAAAAGGCGACTGCAACGATATAGAAACCCTGCTCCCGGTTGGCCCCGTGGATAAGCAAGGCATGCTATCCACCGTACGAAAAATCCAACCAAAAGGAAAAACCCCGATCAGCCGTGCCATCAAAATGGCGGCTGAGGAATTACGCTATACCGAAGAAAAAGCCACCGTCATTCTAATTAGCGACGGTAAAGAAAACTGCGACGCTGACCCCTGCGGCACTGCAAAAGCGCTGGAAAGCGAAGGCATCGATTTTGTTGCCCATGTGATTGGCTTTGATGTCGACAAGCAGACTGGAGAAGAACTCCGGTGCATCGCTGACGCCACTGGCGGAGAATATTTCTCAGCAGAAAATGCATCTGCACTAAATGATGCGATGGGAAAAGTAATTGAAAAGGTACAGACAAAAGAAGCACCAAAATCCGTCGTTAAAAAGCCTGAAAACAACTTAAAAATTGTCGCCGTCGAAGTTGAAGGCGGGCCATGGATTAAAGCAAGTTACTCCATTTTTACTGATAGCGGCGATGAAGATGTGCGTGGCGATCATGTCACTAACTGCTACTCAACGAAGGACAAAGCCTGCAAAGCAAGCATTCCAGTGGGCAGTTACATTATTGAGTCCAGCTACAATAAATTTCACCTAAAAACGCCGGTTGAAGTTAGGTTTGATGAAACCAGCGACGTAGAGGTTATTACCGGGCAAACAGGCAAAGTGGAGCTCACTGCCAGCGCAGGAGAGACTGGAAAGTCGATTAAAGCGAGGCATTATATTTACAAGGATAGCGGCGATGAAGATGAGCGCGGTGACCGTGTGACTGACTGCAGCTCCTATAAAGGCAAACCGTGCAAAGTTCGAATTCCACTCGGGAAGTACGTGGTTGAAACCAAATATGAGAGAGAAACACAGAAAACACCCTTTGAGTTAAAAGCGGGAGAAACCAGCAAATTCAATGTCAGCTTTACGGCTGCGGAATAAGTCGGGGCTGCCAAGCAATATTTGGATTGACCGTAACCGGCAATCATTTCCAACGGTGAGTTGGGAGTGATTGCTGGATGGTTTCAGCGGAGTTCAAACATGGCCATGTCGCTCTCTTAAGTAACTAACTGATAATCTAGCCACCTGCTGCATTGAAAGTTTACCTGCACGTTTTAAAGCGACGAGAAGGTCTTCAACATGATCATGCTTTACGTCATCACCCGCTAACGAGGTTACAGAGTCAGCAAACTGATCCATCGAGTTATAGTTATAAGAGACGTTGTGATGCTTAGCTAATTCTATTACGAAATCTTGAATATTCTGCGTTGGCATTTGATCAATTTGAGTAGTAACGCCAGCTTTCTGTGTAGACTTTGCTTGATGACTACGAAGAATAACCTTCATACCATTGAGCTTTAGCGTTCTATTAGTTTCTAGTTTCATAATTATAGCTATCTATGTGCAGTATAAAAGCTGAGTATGCATAAAGCGCTGCGCTCTAGGCGAGGATTAGCTACCTGATTCAACCATGTTTTTAACTTTGACTGCCTTTTCAAAGTGATCCAGTTTATGGGTTTGAATCCACCAGGTAGCCGCTTCCATCAGTAGCTCAGGATCATCATTTTTGTTGGCGAAGAACGCGTAGAATGACAGGCCGACGCCCTCACCTTTTGCGGCAATTTTTTGGTCGCAGACGGTGATTATTTTTGATCTTAGGGATGCTCTCATTTTTTGCCTGTCTTGCTTGGAGAGGTTGATTAGTTTCGTTCCTGTTCAGAGGCTTGATGACCGCATGTAGCTATGCCTACGCTCCTTAATGACTCGCGCTTTGGCTTTGATAGCTTTCATATCGAGTGGCGTACCTTCTCCTCGATTTAACGAGTCTATTCCTTTTTTTAGATCATGATTAAGTGCCTCATGCTTTATTTTCCTGACGGCACCACTTAATTGCAAAGTAAGAGAAACTTTCATCATTAAACCCTACCGATGATAATTTTTAGTAAAATACTACATAGATCGAACGTTATTTTAGTAATTGACTAAAATCAAAAATACGTCTACGAGAAGTATTCATATATACCACCTATGTGGCATTAGTTCTTATAATTTTATTTCTAACTTTAATCCTAGTAAGCGGATCACTTATAAGGCTATTCCTAGCATCAAACTCTGAATAAAATAATGACCATATTTTTTTGAACAGATTATTTACATTCTCATTTCTATAAGCAGGGGTTCTTGGCCACTCATTAAGCCACTTGGTTGATATATTGATAAACAATTCAATATTCACAGCACAGACAAGCGAGGTACAAACATCTGCAGCCTCTTGAAGCTCAGAAAATCCAATATTTATTTTTACTGAATTTCGTGAGTTAGGAAGTTCAAGTTTGACAGCATTTTTTCCAGCAAGCAAACCAGCGCTATGAACAATGGCATGTCTAAGCTCACAAAGCTTCCCAAACTCCTCTAAGGGAGTAGAGATCTGATTATTATTTGTTACATTTACTCCGACTAAATCATTCAGGTTTTTTTTTACGACTTTAGGATCAGAGAAAGATGTATTTTCAAAAGCTCCTTTTTCCATTTCATCAGAACCAAACCAAGCAGTTGCTAAATTCAGGCTTCTGTTTGCACTTTTTTCTTTTGCCTTAGGACAAATAGTAATAACACCAGCCAATATTTCACGAAAATAATTTTCTGTGAGAGAAATTAGACCAACTAGAACTAAAGGAGGTATTGAAGGATGTGAATTAGCATAATCAGGATTTACCGACGTCAATAGCTTATTTCTTTCGATATAAAAACTATCAATAGGTGAATTAGCTCCATCTCTGATATCAACATAATCAGATATATTTCTAATTGTGACGGTAGTAGCACAAGCACTTACCGACTTCTTCCAATCAGGCATTATGAAATGTACTCCTCTGCTAAATAGTAAATTTTTGCCGCCCAATATTTTCCAACTTGCGGAACTGAGAGGAGTTCTTTGTGCCCAATATCGTGCAAAATATCCCTTACAACCTTGATTCCGGATTTAGATTTAATTGCTTTAATCCTAGTCGGAGTCAAAGGAAGAACATCAATCTCTTCATTGACCAGTTCTTCATAAATAGAGGCTGTTTTTAAAGGTGCACCGCAACTTGAGCAGAACCTAGCTTCTTCGCTACTTCTTTCTTCCCCACAGTTCTGGCATGCAGGCATTTTCAATTTTAACGAAGGCCCTCCCTCTGTTAGTAAATAATCGGACCTAGTTCTAGTGAACTCATGTGCACTCCGATTTTTTAAGGAAGTAGCAATATCATCAGTTTTTGCTGCTTTAGAAGCAAGAATTGCATTATTATCAATAAGAGTTGCTAAGTTTATTAAATAAATATCAAAAACGCCTTTTTCACCCTTGCTAATCTGCCCTTTGTGACTGGCTAGACCAGCATATTGGAAAAAGCCTAATATTTTCTTTAAGTCAGAGCTTAATTCTTTTTTTATAGCAATGGAGATGCTCTTTCTCTTGACATCTTTATCTTTATTATATGTTTTTATTAACTCAACTATCTTATTATATACAACATCACCTTCTTTTACATAGTTACTGTATGTTGGCAGTTTTTTCTCAAGGGAAGAATACACAGATACGGCACTTTTATTACTTTCTTTAACTTGAGAAAGCAACTTAGTTCTATTGAATGATATATTATATTTTACAACTCCATTCAACTCCTCCTCTTCTGAATAAAAGCTCCTAACCATATTTAATAAAATTCGTGGAATTCCAAATGCTGCATAACACATGATTATTAACAATGAGTCTTCTTTCGAAAGCTTTTCATAAACTTCTTGCGGCAGTCTCCGAGATAACATCATGGTCATAAACCACATATAGTTATCTCCTTCAGGATTAACCCATGCATTAATTTCTTCAGCATCATGCCCAACGTTAAAAGTTGGAGGGAAATTAGTTACTCCTGGGTATATCGCTGCTTTAGGTGATATTTTACGATTTTTTATTTTCCTAAAAAATTCAAAAAAATCATGTTGCTGCTCTGGCGAGAATGCGTGTGCAGCATCGTCAAGAAAAATCACACACCTAGGTTTTTTTGTTAAAATCATCACACGATTTATATCTTCCTCTAAACCATATGTCGTTAGATCTAGCTCCTCTCTTTCAGCTTTATTTATCTCACCCAGTTCTAATAAACCTAGAATTTTTTTTACGCTATCTAGTTTAATACTTAGATCAGCATCGATTGAAGAATCTAAATCAGAAAGACTACTATAAATTCCTTGGTAAATTTTCAAATACATCCACTGGGAGAACCAAAAACCACCATTTGCTTTACTTTTATAAACAGGCTCTAATTTTAATGAAGATTTAAAATTTACATAAATTGGAAAAGCACCATTAGAGCCTCGCCTAGAGAGCTTATTGTATGCTTTAAGCATAAGCGTTGTTTTTCCACAACCTCTAGGGCCCGTTAACAACTTAGCCCCCGCTTGCGTCAGTTTTTTTATAATAACATCTTCATTTGGATGATCACTTGACCACTCAATAAAGTCATCAGGAGCAATGTATTCAGCTTGCTCAATAAAAACGCCACTATTTTCCATTCTTATAATTCCAAATCCTGTAGATGCTTATACTGTTGATCAGCCTAACAGGCTGTTTTAGAGAAACCATTTTCATCAAGCGGCATAGTCTAAATATTACCTACGCTATCACAAGATAACCCCTGAAAGTAACATAGCAAAAAATGTTGATCTATAACAAAAATTTTCCCTTTATTTTACCAAAAACAACTACCGCCTAAACCCATAAACCCAACGCGCCAACAACCCTGCAATCAGCCCCCAGAACGCCGCACCAATCCCACCCAGCACAATCCCCGAAGCCGTCACCAAAAACGTGATCAACGCAGGCTCTCTTTCAGCCACATCCGCCAAGGCAGCGCTAAGCCCATTGCCAATGGTCGCGAGCAATGCAATCCCTGCAATCGCTAATACCAACTCCTGAGGAATCGAGGCAAAGAACACCACCACCGCCGCGCCAAGCAGTCCAATAATCACGTAAAACACGCCCGCTGCAAAGGCGGCCAGATAGCGCTTTTTAGGATCAGGGTCGGCGTCTTCACCCATGCAAATAGCGGCAGTGATGGCCGCGAGGTTAAAGGCAAATCCACCAAATGGCGCGAGGATTAATGAGGCGATTCCGGTCCAGCTGATCACCGATGAGAGCGGCGCTTTGTAGTTATGCGCTTTTAAAATGGCGATGCCCGGCAGGTTTTGCGAGGTCATGGTCACCACAAACAGCGGTATGCCGACACTAAGTAGCGACACCCAGTTAAACGAGGGGAATACAAATTCAGGAGTTGCCAGCGTGAGGCTTAAGGCTTCGTAGCGAATGCTGCCCTGCAGTGCCGCGTAGCCCAAGCCGACCGCCAACACCAGCATAATGGCGTAGCGCGGCAGGAAGCGTTTGCCCAGCAAGTAGGTGGCGAACATGAGTGACACCATGACCAACTCGGTTTGCATCGAGACAAACACATCGACGCCAAAGCGAAATAGCACGCCAGCCAGCATGGCAGAGGCGATCGGCACGGGAATAATGTCGGTGAGGCGCTCAAACCAGCCGGTCACGCCACTTAAAATAATCAGCACCGATGAGAACATAAAGATGCCAATCGCCTCGGACATGGGCAGCCCAACCAGCCCCGTTGCCAGTAGCGCCGCGCCGGGGGTGGACCACGCGGTGAGCAGTGGCAGGCGATAGTACAGCGATAATCCGATACTGGTCAGGCCCATGCCTAAGCCGAGCGCGAGTATCCACGAGGTGATTTGTGAAGGTGTCGCGCCAGCGGCATTCGCCGCTTGAAAAATAATGGCCACCGAGCTGGTGAAACCCACTAACACCGCGATAAAGCCGGATACAAAATGCCGTAAGGCAAGCCCCTGAAACATAATACTAACTTCTCTTATTTGGTGTTTATGCTACCGAAGTCTCAGAAGAAGTCCCTCCAAAATATCGGATGCTAGACACACGTGTTGAGCTATTGCTTGATAGTAATGCGAGGCAGAATCTTGCCACATTTTGCACAATGTGGGTAGATAATGAGATCAAGCATAGTTACCACTATTGAGAAGCCACCTGGATTGGTTTGCCGTGTCTGACAATCGGCCCATAGTTTGAGCACCCTTTCCACCAGCAACGATTCAATTTAGAGAACTGCATCAAGGCTTGATATTTTGGCGCCTCATGGCTTGGTTGGGTAATGTATTCTTTGATTCCCCAGCTACCAAACCATGAGTGTTGCCGAGGTGCTGAAAATGCGATGAATAACTTTCCACCTGCTTGCTTCCAGCCGCGCAAAAATTGATAGTACAGCTGAGCCATTCGAGGATCGCGATTAGCCTCAATCAAGTAACGATTTGGCCCCTCTGTCATCGTATGCGTTTTGTAAGCCACCAAATGTTGTCCACCCTCATAGGCAACCAAGTCGACACCATAACGTTTAGATAGCTCGGCTTGATTCTTCACAGAACTCAGAATGCTTTTGATGGAATAAGGGTTTTTAGGATCTTCGAGTATTTTAAACACCGAATCCACACTTCTTAAGCGCTTCGTATCCGGTTGTGACGCGTAAAAATAAGGAGCGATTGCCAAGGCATCCGTATGCAGATAAGCCTCTTGGTGATTCAACATCATTTTTGTCAAACGTAGATTACCCGTCATACCACCCATGACGCGGACCAGACGGTCTGTACTGCCATAGATCTTCTCCCAAATCTTGAAAATTTCAACGCTGCGTTTCGAGTAAAACTTATACCCCGCATAGTCACGGTTAGGGTCTAGTCTCATGGCTTGTCCCTTGTCTTTCATGTAATGCGCCTGCGGAAAAATACCATTCCACGCTTCATTGGTGTACTCCACGTAAGCTTTAAGGCCAGGCTTCAGGTTCTCGTGCACGTATTGGGCGTATTTATGAATAAAGTAGTTATCCGCTTTGTGAGGCAAGGTAAACCATGCATCGCTTTTCAATACATTAGCCAACTCGACCATCGTTTCTAAAGGCACACCACGTACGCCTTCAACGCCAGCCCAGGTTGCATCCTCAGGCTTTGCGCGTTCATTCCATGAACTCATCAGGTTTCTGGTGATCCCTGACATATTCATAAATCGCAGCACCTTAAAGTCTTTCATAAAGGTCAGGTAATCAGGATTGAACGTTAGCTCTTTGTGGTACTTAGCAAATGACAGGTACTGCTTACCGCCACATTGATTAGCGTTATTCACGCGCTTAAATACATTTCTATGACACACACCGCCCGGCATCAGGATTTTAATATTGCGTAGGTAATTACTTGGATCACTCTTCACAATACTGATGGTTGCACTGATGTCGCCTTTCTTGGTAGGTACCAGACGAATAATGTCTTTGCCTTTGGAGCGACTAACTAATTTTGCACTGACACCGTATTGAAGCACGCCCTCACCATCGTAGAGAACCGTATAGTCACCCTTAGGCAACGCCTTTGCCGGAATATGGCTAGCGAATCGTGTGCCCGCTTTTCCATTATTCAGCGCCTTTGGCCAGCCGTTAGCGTCATAAGTAATTCTTCCCTTGGTTAACCAAGGTCGAGCTTCTTCAAACGGTAAGGATAATTTAAAGAGGTCAACAAATGGAATGCTGGTTCCAAGGTCCATCGCTTCATTGGTATTAATGCCGATAGAAGCTGTTTTATTGGCAGCAGATACGGTAGATCCGCTGAACGTGACACTCAGGAGTAACGTAAAAATGAAAGTTTTGTACATGTGATGCTAGTCCCCTAACTAGCTTCAACTGCATCGCATACTAAGATTAAGCCTTGTGGATACGGGTTTGTCTTAGATCTTTGAATGCGGTGGCACAGTTGTTTTTTTATTATAATTATTTTTGGTTTGTAGCCATTAACAACGTGTTATGTGGCTGTTTTTATTCTTGTTATAAATTCTTATCGTTATTCGTTTCGTTAAAAGATGAATAGTATTCTCCGCTTTTTTGATGAATGGCTTGTTAATGTTTATGCCAAAAATGGCGTATTTGAAAAGATTTGCTTGATCTGGAAAGGAGCGGTTCAGTTTGGGAAAAAGATCTTAAAATTAGCCTCACGATTGGTTTGCCCGCTATAAGAAAGGAGCTATGTTAGCTCCTTTTTTTATTGAAGCTAAAGCTCGCTTTAAGGGTTTAGTTTCTGGGCGATAGCTCATAGTATTAGCCCCCTTCCCCCCAATTTTATAAGACCCACGCTTATGACTCACCAAGCTAATATCCGAAGACTGGCCGCCAAGCTACGCGCCGGTGACATCAGCTGTGAACAGCTCATCACCGAGCGCTTGGAGCTGGCTCATGAAACCGACTCGGTATTTATCGCGCTGGATGATAAAAATTTATTAGCACAAGCTCGCAAAGTGGATCAGCAGCGCGCCGCCGGCACTGCAAAGCCACTGGCCGGTGTGCCGATTAGCCTGAAAGATTTGTTTAATGTGAAAGGTCAGAAAACCTTAGCCGCATCGGTGGTGCTGGCCGATAAAGCCCCCGTTGAAACCGAAGATGCCGAGGTGGTTGCCAGCTTGCGTAAGGCGGGCATGTTGTGTTTCGGGCGCACCAATATGAGCGAATTTGCCTTTAGCGGCATGGGGCTGAATGATCACTTCCCACCACTGCACTCGGTGTGGGATCAGTATGGCTTGCGCATTGCCGGTGGCTCCTCATCCGGTAGTGCCGTGAGCGTGGCGCTGGGGATTGTTCCCGGTACGCTGGGCTCCGACACGACGGGCTCTTGCCGGATTCCGGCGGCGTTTAATGGCATTGTCGGGATGAAGCCAAGCCATGGTCGCTTATCACTAAAAGGTGTGTATCCCCTATCGCACAGCTGCGATGCACCGGGGCCATTGGCGGTGGATGTGGATAGCTGCTTCCTGCTTGATCAGCTAATGCAAGGCAAGACCTTCGATGAGCTACCCGAGCTGGCTCCGGCCAATATTCAAAAGCTGCGCTTACTGGTGCCAAAGGGCCTGGTGATCGAAGCCTTAGACCCTGAAGTGGAAGTGGCCTTCAAGCGCGCAGTGGATCAGTTGGAAACCTTAGGCGCTGAAATCATCCGTGCGCCCCTGCCTGCGCTAGACCAATGCATCGACATGTTTATGAATCGCAATACGGTCATTTACGAAGCGTGGGAATTGCACCGCGAGCTGATCGAGTCGCATGGCAATGAGTTTGGTGCTTATGTACGTAGCCGCATTGAAAGTGGCCGTAGCGTGAGCGAGGAAGAGCAAGCCGCTCGCTATGCCGAGAAAGCTGCGCTGATTGAGCAGGTCAAGCAGGAGCTGGCCGAGTTGGAAGTGGATGCCATGATTTACCCGACCGTGCCGTGCATTCCGCCATTGGTTAAAGACACGCAAGACCCTGAAAAGCTTGGCCCAATTAACTTACGCTGCCTGCGCAATACCTCAACCGTGAACTACTTTGATGGCTGCGCGATTACTTTGCCATGCCATGCAGAGGGTGAAGCGCCGGTGGGTTTAATGGTGAGTAGCGTGCACGGGGACGATGAGCGTTTGCTAGAGATTGCGGCAGCGATTGAAGAGACAATCGCCACCCGCTAACAGCTAATCAAATTTATTGGGATTGGATACGGCTGGTTTGTCGCGAGGACCAGTCGGGCCACTGTTCAACTGACATTCGCCGAAGCCACATTTACCGCTTTTAGCATTGCCCCAGCGAAATTGTGGATCGTAATTCAACCACGTCGCGCAGTTTTCAGCGTTTGGCGTGCCGTTGTGACCCACACAGCTGAATGTGCCTGAGCCGTCTTGCGTCACCGTGACGACATTGTTCCATGTATCCCATGCCGCACCCGCTCCGGTGTCATCCGCAAGCTCTATTTTTTTGATGACGGCATTGACGGTTTTATAGATGTGATGCCCTGCGGTTGGGTACATGCCGTGCGAGCCGTGGGCTTCATAAGCAACCAGATGATTGCCTTGCATTTGTATCGCGTCATCACCCCAGTTGAGTACCTTGTTAGTATCATGCAGTGAAAAACTGACTTTGATCGGCGTGTAAGTATTACCCTCTTGACGGAAGCGGATCGTGACATGTTCCCAGTCTCCGACATGGTTGCCCCACATTGTCTTGATGACTTCCTTGCCACGGTTGTAGGGGTAAAACGTGAAATACGCGATATCGGTAAAGGCTTGGCCACCTTCGCGTTTATTATCCATCACAAAGGCGTAGACCGGTACGGATCTCAGGTTTGACTTCTGCCCAAACGCACCCTTCCAATCCCATGAGGAAGGACTCTCTAGCGGATCGTTGGTGACATAACGATTGCCTTGCTTTGTCACGTGCTGCAAGAAAAATGACACTGACGAAGGAAACCACTCTTCCTGTGGATGCATAAATATTCGAGGCGCATAGGCTTTGGCAACTTCAGCGGGCGTGCCCTGCGTACTTTGCGCATGAGTGAGTGACACAAACAGCAATCCCATAAAAGCGATGCAATAGGTGATCCATTGTCGAACGTTTGGGGCGTTAGTATTTTTCATCTCAAGATCATTTCCTCTGCTCTCTATTTTGGCGATCTGTTAAAACAGATTAGCACTTTTTAAGTATAGGTCATGATTTATAAAAGTGATGGAAACTTATAAATGATAGGAATCGTTAGATTCCACGGCTAAGCATGATGGCGGCCTACTCCGTCGGAAGTATGCTTGGCTATTGGCTATTTTGGCAGCTAGACGGGGCGCAGCAGAATCAAACTGCGATACGCCCCGTTCTAGCAAAAGGATGACTATTGGAATGTGGGAGCGTTTACTCCAACCAAGTTTTGATTTGCGCCGCTTGTGGCACTGAGCCTTTATGAACGACTTTTTCATCGACCACCACTGCTGGTGTACTCATTACGCCATAAGCCATAATGGTTTGCGGGTCGGTCTCTTTAGACACGGAAACCGGCACGCCCGCTTCACTTGCCACAGTTTCAATTAACTCGGCTGTTTTGACGCACTTGGCGCAGCCACTACCCAATACTTTAATTTGTTTCATCAATAAACCCTCATATAAAAGAAGAAAGCGCGTTAAATAACCACCCAACCGTCGTGAATGACACCAATAACATACCGAACACGGTCGCTAATAAGCGCCACTGCATCACTTGTTTGAGCAGGATAAATTCAGGAAAGCTGGCGGCTACCGTGCTCATGCAAAACGCCAGCGTGGTACCAATTGGTAAGCCATTAGTGATTAAACTTTCCATGACCGGAATGACGCCGGTAGCATTGGAGTACAAAGGAATTCCCAGTAATACTGCTGCAGGCACTGACCACCATTGTCCATCACCCAAGTGTTCTGTAATCCAGCCATCAGGCACGAAGCCGTGTAAGGCTGCGCCGAGCCCAACGCCGACAATTACCCACTTCCAGACGCGACCAAAGATTTCCAGTGCTTCAGTTTTGGCAAACTCATGGCGCTCTTTAAAGCTGAGAGTTTGGGGCTTTTCAGTGGTTCCATCTGTGGTCTCGACCGACTGAGATTGGCCACGCTTTAAGGCTTCAGCGGCAAACGACTGTAGCCAGCGTTCCGCATGGATTGTATCCAAAAATAAGCCGCCCAAGATGCCAACGGCCATGCCGATCACCACATACAGCACGGTGAACTTCCAACCTAACAAGCTCATCAACAGCAGCACGGCGACTTCATTAATGAGTGGGGAGGTAAGGAGAAATGACATGGTGATGCCAACTGGAATACCTGCCGAGGTGAAGCCGAGAAACACCGGAATACTTGAGCAGGAGCAAAACGGCGTTATCGCACCAAAGGCAGAACCCATGAGATAGCCAATGCCACGGTTTTTCTTGGCGAGATAGTCGCGGACGCTTTCAACATTGAGTGAGGCGCGAAGTAATGCAATGACGTAGATCATCACCACTAGCAAGACGAAGATCTTACTGACATCTTCAATAAAGAAATGCACTGCATCGCCGAGCTTGGTATCCGGCGATAGCCCAAAAATCGAATAGCTTAACCACGTCGCAAAATCAGTAAATATTTGAAACATCAAACCTCTCCAAGCCTAATCGGTGTCATTGGTGCCCCTGCTTAATTGATAAGCAGGGATTTTAAATCACAGCTTATTTTGGGCTCGGATTGATTGAATTGATTTGATTTAGGTCATGCTTTGAGGCATTAGATGGGAACGAGTCTAAAAAACCGGCAATCCACTTTCGGGAGGTGGGTACGCCCGCCCAATCTAAAACCAATTCTCCAACCGCAATCCCTCAAACATCGTAAAGTCATCAATATTGCGTGTCACAAGGATAAGGTTGTTTACCACCGCAACCGCAGCAATTTCGCAATCGTACTGTAATGGCGTTAACCCAATCGTTCTCAGTCGCGCCCGCTCTGCCGCTAACCACTCCGCTGCATCTTTGCAAAACGGCAATACCACCAACCCATCCTCAGCCAGTACCGTGAGATAGCGCGTTAGTTGTTGCTTCCTTTCGCCATCCGGATATAAGTGCACACCATGCCATAATTCATGCCATACCGTTGCTGATGTCACTGCGAATATGCTGTCCAGTTCCAGACGTTTCATCACGCCTTGATCAGGCATACGCTTAGTTTGTTCTGAGATAATATTAGTATCGAGCAAATAGCGCATTGCTTACTTCATTCCCATACCGAATCACTTTTAGAAAAAGGCTTTCGTGTGCGCGCTCGTAATTGTTCGGCGTCCTTATCGGTAACCCCCTCAGCATGTGGGTATTGCGTTCGCCAGCGTTGGCCACTGCTGAAGATACCTTTTCCCGCAGCAAATGCTTGCTGATAACGCTCCAGAGAAACCATTACTGCAACCGGTTTACCATGGCGAGTGATATGAATATCCTGACCGGCTTCCACCAGGAGCACCATTTCAGGAAGATGATTCTTGAGTGTTGAAATCGCTGACTCTGTCATTTGCGGGCTCCTTTCTTAATTTTGTAGCCATAATCATAATAAATATGGCCATAATTAAGAAGAGAGAACCCTCGACATGATCCCTGAGCAAAAAACCAGCTACAAACTCAGCCGAGGCTGAATAAACTCAATGAACGCTGAAATCCGACGCGCGACAGTCGATGATTTGTAGTACACCGCATTAATCTGCTCTCGTTCGGCCAGGGTAATGCGCTCAGCTTCCAGCAGCTTCACCAAGCGCCCCGCTGCCAAATCCTCATTCACCATAAAGCCCGATAAACAGGCAATGCCATTTCCTGTCAATGCCAGCTGCCGCAAGCTTTCACCATTGGAAACACCGATCGTTGGCGTAATGGGCTCACAACCTTTTAACGGCCAATGGTTCAACACTTTCATATCAATAAAGCCCAGTAGCTCATGCTGCGCTAACTCGCTCACAGTCTGCGGGGTGCCTCTACTCGCCAGATAATCCGGCGCGGCCACCACATTCAACAAGCTTTTACCGAGCGGCCTGACATGCAGCGTGGAGTCTTCCAGCTTACCAATGCGAATCGCTACATCGGTACGTTTTTCCAATAGATCGACATAGCCCTCATTGGAAGTTAGCTCTAGCTGGATATCGGGATACGCTGTACGAAACTCCTTCACCAGTGGCACCAGCTGGTGGAATAAAAAAGGACTCGCCGCATCAATCCGTAAGCGCCCTTGTGGCAACTCCCCGCGACTGACCAGCTCATCCTCTGCCCGCTGCAGCTGTAACAAACCAGCACGTACCGACTCCACAAACTGACGGCCTTCATCGGTCAGCGCCACGCGTCGGGTGGTACGATTTAGTATCGTCACCCCCAGCTGCTGCTCAATCTTATTCACTGCTCGCGAGACCCGCGCCACCTGAATATCCATCGCCTCCGCTGCGGCAGAAAAGCCACCGCTATCCACCACCATGAGCAGGATATCCAAATCATCCGACCGCGTTAACATACACTCATCACCTTAGCGTTCATTACTGATCGTTACCTACTGCGTCATTGATAATTACCTGCATTTTTAACAAAGGTAATTTGCTAAAGCTACTGTTTTTCACAAAAACTATTCCACTGATAATGCAGTCCTTGTTCAAACAAACCCACTGTATTAACTGCTACATCAGCAAGGAACCTATTATGCCTTTAGCTCTACTCGCACTGGCGCTCAGCGCTTTTGCCATCGGAACCACCGAGTTCGTCATCGTTGGCCTACTACCTACCATGGCGGCCGATCTGAATGTTTCACTACCCTCCGCCGGATTACTGGTCAGCTTATACGCCATCGGCGTAGCGATTGGTGCGCCGGTACTCACCGCCCTCACTGGCAAATGGAACCGTAAACACGTATTAATCGCCGTAATGAGTCTATTCGTTATCGGTAACCTAATCGCCTGGCAAGCACCGGGTTATGAAACCCTGATCGCCGCCCGCGTGATTACCGGACTGGCTCATGGGGTGTTCTTCTCGATTGGCTCTACCATCGCCACTGGCTTGGTATCTAAAGAAAAAGCCGCCAGCGCCATTGCGATTATGTTTACCGGCCTGACCGTTGCACTGGTGACAGGCGTTCCATTAGGTACATACATAGGCCAAACGTTCGGCTGGCAGTCTACCTTTTTAACCGTGGCTATTCTGGGCTTTATCGCCTTAATCGGCAGCAGTATTTTGGTGCCAAACAACCTGAGCCAGCCAGCTGCAGCAAAATTGTCATCACAGCTAAAAGTACTGACTCAACCACGCTTATTACTCGTCTATGCAATTACCACGCTGGGCTATGGCGGTACCTTTGTTGCCTTCACCTATTTAGCGCCTATTTTGCAGGAAGTGACCGGCTTTGAATCAAACGTAATTGCGCTGATCATGCTGGTCTACGGTGTGTCAGTAGCCATTGGCAATATCTGGGGTGGCAAACTGGCTGATAAGTTTGGCCCGATCAAAGCCCTGACGATTATTTTTGGTGGACTGGCCGCGATTCTGATTGTATTTAACGTCACTGCGGTTAACCCGATTGCTGCGGTAATCACCATTCTAATCTGGGGAGCTTTTGCCTTTGGTAACGTACCTGGCCTGCAAGTTTACGTGGTTACCCTTGCTGAAAAGTACACTCCCGATGCCGTCGATGTGGCCTCAGGTCTGAACATTGCCGCGTTTAACGTAGGTATCGCTTTAGGTGCCTGGGGTGGTGGTTTGATTGTGGTAAATGCGGGCCTGATGCATACCCCATGGGTTGGCGCAGTGATTGTACTGCTGGCATTAGCCTTAACCCGTTACAGCGGCGCTTTGGATAATAGAAACCAGACTACAGCGACCGCAGCTGCAAGAGTCTAATCAATCTGGAAGTGGAGCATGATTAAGCTGTGCTCGTTGCAATGCGGTAGCTATTCTTCCCAGACCGCTTTACTTCGTACATCAGCTCGTCTGCTTTGGATTTTAAGCCTTTGGAATCTTTGGCACAACACGGGTAAGTAGCAGCACCAATACTCGCACCAACAGATAGCTGCTCTTGCTCGTGGTCAATTGGTTGGCCAATAACATCCACTAAATCAGAGCAGATCTTCTCGATCTGCTCATAACTTTCCACGCGACGGACAATCACCCAAAACTCATCACCACCGATCCTGCAGGCGGTATCACTCGTGGAGGTGGTTTTATTGAGTCGCTCAGAAACGATCTGAAGCAATCTATCTCCGGCTTCATGACCATAAGTATCGTTCACATATTTAAAGCCATCCAAATCCAAAAACAACAGGGCTGCTTTATGATTCCCTTTATCTGCATCAGAAATGGCTTGCTCCAATCTTTCACTGGCAAGCCTTAAGGAAGGTAAGCCGGTCAGTGAATCATGGTTTGCCAAAAATTCAATACGCCTATTTTGCGCTTCTATTTGATTATTTTGTTCGTTGAGATACGCACCTAGCGCTATCATTTTCTTGTGAATAGTCGTTGTACAGACACCAATCAGAAAGAAAAAAATCAACGCATTCATATAAATTGCAGCCCAGAATACGCCAGACCCTTTAAGCTGCTCAGCCGATAGCGGTAGTACCTTGTCCAGGTAGGTAAACTGGAGCATCGCGGAAAAATAAATAACAGAAACCAACACGACAACCAAAATGGTCATTCGCCTTCCCAGATGAAACAATGCGAACAAAACCGTTAGCATTGCAGTCAACTCACCAACCCCCATAAATCCGTAGTCATTTAACTCGGTGTAGCACAGCATCAGGCAGCAGTATAAAAGCAAATAGACAAAGGTTTGGTAGGTAGCCTTGTGACGAAACAGATAGACAACCGCAACGGCTATATAAATCGTAAAGTGCAGCAATGAGCTGAAGTTGTACGTTTCTGTCAGAACCATACGGTAGATTGAAATGGGCAGCGAAAACACACTCGCTATCGCCAGAAATAGAATAAGTTTCGGTGCCGCATTGTTTTTGAACTGCGCCAACTCCTCATCAATATGGGATAATCTATATTTCATAATCAACTACAAATCAATTGGGGCTGACTCGAAGTCGCGATGCGAGCAATCCGGTAATTGTTTTTGCCGCTCCTTTTTACCTGATACATAAGTTCATCAGCTTTAGCACGCAGATCTTTAGCATTATTGGCACAGCTCGGGTAAACAGCCGCACCGATACTGGCCCCCACAGTCAGCGACGTGTCTTTAAAGTGTACTGGCTTTGCGATTGAATCAATTAAGTCTGTACAGATTTTTTTAAGACAATCCTCATTCGTGATCTGACTAATGATGATTAAAAACTCGTCCCCGCCGATTCGGCATGCATTGTCTCCATCAGATACTGTATGCTTTATACGACTCGCAATTTTTTTCAGGAGAACATCACCTGCCTCATGACCATGCGTATCATTGACCGCTTTAAAACCGTCTAAATCCAAAAACAGTAGCGCGGACCGATGTCCATTTTGCTTTGCCGCATCCATCGCTTGTTGCAATTTATCGCCGACAATGCGGTGAGAAGGAAGCCCGGTGAGTTGATCATGGTTCGCTAAATACTCGATTCTCTTATTTTGCTCTTCGATTTTAATACTCTTCTCTCTGAGCGCCTTTCCCAGATTAATCATCTTTTTATGCACGCACTCAGTACAGATACCGATAAAGAAAAAGAACACGGCTGCATTGAAATAAATAGCCAACCAGTTCACTGGTGACTTCAGAAAGTCGGCGGCAGGAACGGGCAACGCTTGCTGCTGAATGACAAAGTTATTCATCGAAATAAAATAAAATGACGAAGCGATTATAGTGACCAGAATGGTGATGCGCTTATCAAGATAGAAGAAGGACACCATAACGGTAAAGGCAGCGCTCAACTCGCCAATCCCCATAAACCCAAAGGCCAGAAACTCTGTACTGCTGAAGATCAAACCTGAGTACGCTAAATAGTAAATAACGACCTTGTGATCAACGTGATGTCGACTTAAAAATAATACCCCAGCCAAAAAGAAAACGGAGTAATGCAGCAAGGTTGTAAGCTCAAACCACTCGGTCTCAACTGTCCTGTACAACGAAATAGGGAATGACAACACCGACAGGATAGCGAGATAGTTGATTATTTTTGGAGTAAGTTTGTTTTTTAGCTTGGTTATTTCTGACTGTATTTCTCGCAGTGAAACCGTATCCATGACACTATCGGTCTGAATATTCCTAAAAAATTTCTGATTCTTCATAGCATCTGGATGAGGTGAAAAGTTGTTTGAAATAAGCATTGTGTAAAAAAATTATGCTACAGCACATAATGCATTATTTAACTTAATTTAGGCTTAATCCTGACCGGAAGTTCTTGCCAACCCCAGAAAATGGTTGATACTAAAATGCATCCTAGATTGAATGCTCTGGACAGGTTCTTTGATGGTAAAAAAAGCGGAGCCATTGCAGCCCCGCTTGTCTAACGTCGATCTAATTAATCAAACATTACTAGCATTAGGATCAGTACTCGGCACGCCATTCTGCTTACGGAAGCCATCTTTAATAATGCCCTTAATCAAGGCAATACCCATCAGCACCATCACCAAACTAAACGGCAACGCACCAATCACCATCGCCGTTTTAATGGCACCCAGCCCGCCGATTACCAATAGCGCACCAACTACAAACGCCAACACCAATCCCCAGAAGATAATGTGCGGACGGGCTTTTGGCCCTTCATCGCCACCAGAGTTAATGGTGTTTACGATTAGGATTGCCGAGTCAGCGGTGGTGACAAGGTAAGTCAACAACAGCACAACGACTACGATCGCCATAATCCATGAAAGGGAATCAGACAGCATCACATCCAACATGGCAAACAATTGCGACTCTTGCCCTGCGCCAGATATCGCATCACCTGCACCACCGTTCAGAGTAAGATCAATTGCGGTACCACCTACGGTCGTGAACCAGATAAAGCACATAACGGATGGGATTATCATCGCGCCAAGCACGTATTCACGCACGCTACGGCCTCTGGAAATACGCGCTAAAAACACACCAACAAACGGCGCGAACGCAATCCACCAAGCCCAGTAAAATACCGACCAGCCACCTTGCCAACCCGCTAAGGCATCGCCGGTTTCGGTGCCATCAGCACTCCAAACGGTGAATAGCAGGTCCGGTAAGCTAACGATGTATTCGAAGATTCCCATGTACAGCGCTTGCAGACCAAAGAAGGTCGAGCCGAAGATCAGGAAGAATATCAACAGGAAGAAGCTTAAGACCATATTGATATTAGACAACCACTTAATACCTTTACCAACGCCCGACAGTGCGGATAAGGTCGACGCGCCCATGATCACAACCAAAGCAAAGATAATCGCGCTAGTGGTTGCTTTACCATCTGCATCGACCAGCCAATCACCCACACCAATGCGATACAAACCAGCGACAAACTGCTCGACACCAAAGCCCAGCGTTTGCGCAACACCCAGTACCGTTGCGACCACCGCAACAATATCCACCGCATGACCAAGTGGGCCAGATAAGCTCCGACCAAACAACGGCGTAAGCCCGGCACGAATGGTTAACGGCAAGTTACGACGGAATGAAAAGTAGCCCAAAGACAGACCAACCAAGGCATAGCAAGCCCACGCAGAGAATCCCCAATGCAAGAACGACCACTTGTAGGCGAAGGTCACATTGTTAGCTGCCGAGGGGTCGCTGATCCCTTGAATGACTTCAGGATTATTCGCAAAGTGATACATTGGCTCAGCTGTGGCAAAGGTCAACATACCGATACCAATACCCGCCCCAAACATCATCGAAAACCATGAGAAGTTGGAGAACTCGGGCTTATCGCCCGGTAAGCCTAAAATCAGCTTTCCCGACTTAGGAATAACCGCCAATAACACACAGGCGATAATAAAGAACGCAACGACCCCGATGTACCAGGTCGCGAAGTGAGCTAGCAAAAAGCCGCTAATGCCATTTAAGACACTAGAAGCGTTATCTGGAAATGCGATTGCCCAAATGATTAAGGTACCCAATAATATTTTGGCGGTAATCGTTACATCCTTATTAAACCCATCATAAAAACCGCCGTCGGCGACTTTGATGGGCAAATCCATTAATGGTGGCTTATGCGCCATAGATCTCTCCTTTTTTGTTTACGAACGTGTGAATGTCAGCGCGCATCCGGGCAAACACAAGGCCCGGCGGCCACTACGCGCTGACTAGTACGCTATTACACCTAACTGGGCAAGTATTCCTTGCTCCAGCTTTCACTTAAATCTCCACTGTTAATTAATCCATCAATTTCAGCCTCGCTATAGGCTAGCTCAGCCAATACTTCACGCGTTGAGCGTCCGAATTTCTCAGGGCGCGATAAGGCAAATACACTGCTGCGAGTCGGGCGCACGGCATAAGGGTCGAGCTGAGTGACTTTGTGGCCGCTGGGGTGATCTTCAAAGATCGAGAAGGAATAGCTGCCCCGATCAATGCCTGAGGTGCCATCGGCAATGCGGCTATAATTCACCCGCAAGGAGTCAATATTTTCACAGACAACCGCCCCCACATCCGCCGCTTGCAGTCGCTCCACCCAATCCGAACCACTGGCCCCCAAAAAGGCAGTCGCTAAAAATAGCGCGCGCTCATCAGCACCCAGCTCGGTAAAACCTTGTAAGCCTTCCACTTGTTCCAGCCGGTGAATATCCGACTCATACGCGCTCAGCAAGACGTATTCACCAGAGGCGGTGTAATAAAATCGCGTGAGTGCGTCGTAGCCACTGGCTTCGCGGCCCGAAGGCTCATCAAACAGACCACGCTTGCGGTAATCAAAGCAAAACGGAATTTGCAGTAAAGCGCTATTGGCAGTTAATGAGGTGCGCCCGCGGCCAATGCGTCCGGTTTTATATTTTTGATACAACGCAGTAGCGACTGTCATGGCTCCGCCAAAGCCACACATCACGTCAATAGTACCGACATGTGCGTGCTCTTCGGGAGTATCCATCGCGCCACCGAAGCGCAGCATAATGCCGGTAGATGCCTGAACCAGATCATCGTAACCAACAAAGTTGCTGCACGGCCCACTGCGCACACCACTAAAGCAATCCAGTTTGCAGAAGATTGCCTCGGGATTAATGCCCCGCAAGCCCTCCGTATCTAGACCCATTTTTTTGATTTGGCTATCCGGCGCATTCCAGATAATCACATCCACCGACTTCACTAATTTCTCAAAAACCTCACGGCCCTTTTCAGAACGAATGTCCGCCAGAATCGAGCGCTTGCCCTGCATTTGCGACATGCCATAAATGACCGTGTTCCAGCTGTCGTACATTGGCGTGGCAGGGTCGAGCTTAATCACCTCGGCACCAAAGCGCGCCAGATAGCAGGCCGAATGTGGTCCGGCAATGACATTGCATAAGTCCAATATTTTCACGCCTTCCAACCAGCCGCTGCGATCATCCGGATTGGTGATGGCAGGCAGCTTGGTTTTAATGCTTTTGAATGCACTCAGTGCGGTATCAAAATCGACCCACTGCCGAGGCTGTGGTGTTAGCATTTCCTCACCACTCTCCTCCAACCACACAATCGGGCCGGGTTGAATCATCATGCCGTACTCTGGGTCAGGCACTTCAATCATCAAGCCTGCTGTTTCGGCAAAGTCATCGTGAATCCACTCCTGCAGCCAACGCTGCGGCGCTCCGGGAATGCCATCTTTCCCGAATAGCTTTTGCCACTCTTTGGAAGTACGGGTTAGAAACACCTCTTTCATTTTTTCCGCGATTTTATCCGCCCAGAACTTCGGCATGGGGTACACACCCAGCGAGGTATCAGATGACCACTCGGAGCTCGGTAAATAGGTATCGTCCTCTTCGCTTAAGCCCTCTTCGACCAGCTCATCGTAGATATCCAGTACTTCAAGGCAGCGCTTAGCATGGTGCTTATGGCTGGGGCAAACCACGTAGAACATGCGCCCGTCTTTGCACATATAGCTGCGATAGAATGGGTCGAGCAACTCCTGAAGCTCGTCATACACCAAGTTCATCGGCAAGCCTTCAACCCGGCGGCGCGTGATCTCCGCTTCCCGTTGTGTAACGTACCGCTCTGGGATGCCTTCGATATCGATTGAGTTGTAGCATAAGCCTTCCATTGCCGCAGCCGCCAGTGGCACTTCAATAGAATCGCCCAAGCCATTTTCTTCGCGCGCCTGCAAAGCCATCACGACGGATGAAGCTGCCAACATCGCACCATAAGCCGATGGCAATGGCAGCGGTGAAAACGAGGGATTAATGCCCATCAATACCCGGTTTAAGCCCATATCGGTAAACACACCGGAGCTGGCGGAAATTACACTCTCATACGCCCGCAGCTCACGACGTTGCTCATCGTTAGAAGCAAAGCCCGGAATCGATAAGGTAATCAGCTGAGGCCGCTCTGCGCGCAGCGCTGCAAAGTCCAACCCTAGCTTGGCCATTTTTCCGGGGCGGAATCCTTCAATCACGATATCACTGGCCGCGATCAAGGCTTTAGCCTGCTCCAGACCGGATTCAGTTTTAAGGTCCAGATTAAGAATGAGTTTATTGCGGTTGAGTGTGGCATTGGCGGGGTTATCCCAAAACGGCCCATCCGGTGGGTCGATATGCACCACCGTTGCACCCAAATCCGCCAACATCATACCCACGGCGGGGCCAGCAATGTACTGACCAAAATCAACGACTTTCACGCCCTTAAGCGGCAACTCAGAAGCTTTACTGCGCATCATCTTATGCTCCAATATATTATTTATGGCTAATCGCCATTCACCATCCAGGCGGCGGCTTTTTCTGCGATCATCAAGGTCGGCGAATTGGTATTGCCGCTGGTAATCTCAGGCATAATGCTGGCATCGACCACGCGCAAGCCTTGCACGCCTCTCACTCGCAGATGTGAATCCACGACCGCCATTGGATCATCGTCGTGCCCCATCTTCACCGTGCCGACTGGGTGGAAGATTGTGTTAGCGATATCACCCGCCAGTTTTGCCAACTCCTCGTCCGTTTGGAACTGCACGCCGGGCTTAAACTCTTCTGCTTGATACTCACCCATTGCCGGTTGCGCGACGATCTCACGCACTTGGCGCAAGCTATCGGCCGCCACTTTGCGATCATCCGCAGTCGCCAGATAGTTTGGCGAAATCATCGGTGCATCTTTAAAGTTATTGGAGCGAATGCGCACGTGACCACGGCTGGTCGGGTTGAGATTACACACACTCACCGTGATCGCCGGAAACGCATGCAAATCCTCCCCAAAGGCTTCCAAGCTTAAAGGCTGCACATGGTACTCCAGATTCGCATGTGGGCGGCTTGGGTCAGACTTGGTAAAAGCGCCAAGCTGGCTAGGCGACATACTCATTGGGCCGCTACGCTTAAGTGCATACTCCAAACCAATAGCCGCTTTACCCAGCAAAGAGTTAGCCATGGTATTCAGCGTTTTGGTGTTTTTCACCTTAAACACAGCGCGAATTTGCAGATGATCTTGCAGGTTTTCACCCACGCCCGGCGCATCTAACTGCACCTCAATACCATGGCTTTTTAATAGCTCTGCCGGGCCGATACCGGATAACTGCAAGATCTGTGGCGAGCCAATGGCACCAGCCGATAGCACCACCTCACCCGTCGCATTGACCGTAACCGACTGCCCTGCTTTATTAACCACAGCACCGCTGCAACGAAGCTTGCCATCGCTGTCTTTTTCAAAGGTCAGCCGCTCAACTTGCGCTTCGGTCCAGATGGTTAAATTGCTGCGCTGTTTAGCCGGTCGCAAAAAGGCTTTTGAGGTATTCCAGCGCCAGCCGGACTTTTGGTTCACATCAAAGTAGCCAACGCCCGCATTATCGCCGGTATTAAAATCATCCGTTTTTTCGATACCAGTTTGCGTCGCCGCTTCAGCAAAAGAGTCTAAAACATCCCAGCGCAAGCGCTGTTTTTCAACCCGCCACTCCCCATTATGCCCGTGTAAATCGGAGAATTTACCACCGGCTTTGCTGGGTGGGTTCTCGTTATTATCGAGCTTGTAGTGGTTCTCATGCACTTTGAAATACGGCAGCGCCTTATCCCAGGTCCAGTCCTCATCCTTGGTGAGCGTGGCCCAGTTATCATAATCCCGAGCCTGACCACGCATGTAAATCATGCCATTGATGGATGAGCAACCGCCCAGCGTTTTGCCGCGCGGGTAACGCAGGGTTCGGCCATTGAGCCCCTTGTCCGGCTCGGTTTGGTAGAGCCAATCGGTACGCGGATTACCGATGCAATACAGGTAACCGACGGGTATATGAATCCACGGATAGCGATCGGCTTTACCGGCCTCTAATAGCAAAACCTGTTTTGATGGGTCTTTGCTTAGGCGGTTGGCTAGCAGGCAGCCGGCAGAGCCGGCCCCCACTACAATGTAATCAAATGACTGCGACATAAGAGATGATCCTCAATCAACGGGCAACGGGCATGGAGAACTCAGCACCTTTTGAAATACTTTCAGGCCAGCGCTGCATAATGGATTTTTGTTTCGTGTAGAAGCGTACACCTTCTTCGCCATACGCGTGCGCATCGCCGAACAAACTCTTCTTCCAACCACCAAAACCATGCCAAGCCATGGGCACCGGAATCGGCACATTGATCCCCACCATCCCCACTTGAATGCGGCGGCCAAACTCACGCGCCAAGTTACCATCGCGGGTGAACAAGCTCACCCCGTTACCAAACTCATGTGCATTGATTAGCTCAACGCCTTCGGAGAAGCTTTCGACGCGGACACAAGCCAGTACCGGACCAAAAATCTCTTCACGGTAAATCGTCATATCCTTAGTGACATTGTCAAACAAAGTGCCACCCATAAAGAAGCCATTCTCATGACCTTCTACAGAGAGATCGCGACCATCGACAATCAGATCCGCGCCCTCTTCAATACCCTTGTCGATATACGACAGGATACGGCTGTGTGATGCCTCGGTGACGATTGGCCCCATTTCAGCATCCATCTCCAAGCCATTTTTGACCTTTAGCGCACGTGTACGCTCTGCCAAAGCGGGCATGATTTTATCGGCCACATCGCCAACTAAGACCGCTACGGAAATTGCCATACAACGCTCACCCGCCGAGCCAAAGGCAGCACCGAGTAAAGCATCAACCGTCTTATCAAGATCCGCATCCGGCATGACTAGCATGTGGTTTTTCGCACCACCAAGGGCTTGCACACGCTTGCCGTGATGTGCGCCAGTTTCGTAAATGTAGTTAGCCACCGGCGTCGAGCCAACGAAAGACAGCGCGTGAACATCGGGATGCTCCAGCAAGGCATCAACTGCCACCTTGTCACCCTGCACGACATTAAATACGCCATCGGGGAAGCCTGCTTCTTTCATCAGATCCGCCATCATCAGCGAGGCGGTTGGATCAGTCGGTGATGGCTTCAGGACAAAGGTGTTACCCGCCGCAATCGCGACCGGGAACATCCACATGGGCACCATGACCGGGAAGTTGAATGGCGTGATACCGGCAACCACACCTAGCGGCTGGCGCATGGTCCAGTTATCAATGCTGGTAGACACTTGCTCAGTGTAATCGCCTTTTAATAGCTGAGGCATGCCACAAGCAAACTCAACGATATCGATACCGCGCTCCACTTCACCGCGGGCATCGGTAAACACTTTGCCATGCTCTAAAGTAATCGCACGAGCCAGCTCATCTTTGTTTTCATTCAACAGATTAAGGAAGCGATTCATCAATCGTGCACGGCGAATTGGTGGCATGTCAGCCCAGGCTGGGAAAGCAGCTTGAGCGGCGGCAACGGCCATATCCACTTCAGCGGTTGAGGCTAGCGCAACGCTGCCAGTCACGTCACCGGTGGCTGGGTTATAGACATCCTGAACCTTAGTACGCTCACCGCTAACACGCTGACCATTGATGTAGTGACCAATTTCATTGATGCTCATTTTCTCTCTCCTCGACTGTGATGTGTGAATGACCGCTAGAGTAAGCAGTCGCCTGAAAATAATCCAATGACGATGAATAGGATGTGATATAAATAATTTTAATATGACTAGAACACCTGAAATTCGCACCCTGCAAGCCTTCGTGATTGTCGCTCAAGAAGGCAGCGTGTCGCGCGCCGCTGAAATACTCAATTTAACGCAGCCCGCCGTAAGCTTGCAGCTAAAGCGCCTCTCCGAAGATACCGGCTTAACCCTGTTTCACCGAGCCTCCAAAGGCCTTGGCCTAACCACCGAAGGCGTGGTGATGCTGGCGAAAGCCAATCGCGTACTCTCCTCGCTGACTGAGTTCAACCTAACGGCCAAACGCATGACCGGTCGGGTTCAGGGCAAACTGCGCATTGGTACCATTGTTGACCCCAGCTTTATTCGCTTAGGGCAACTACTGGCAGGGCTGATTGATGCCTACCCTGAAGTACAGACCTCACTCACCCACGGCATTAGCGGCGAAGTACTCACCGGCCTGCGTCGTGGCAAAGTGGATGTCGGCTTCTTTTTAGGGGCGATTGAAGACTACGCACAAACCCATGTGAACCATCCCAATGAGTCACTCGATGACTTTTACACCCGTAAACTGACCGAGTTTAATTATCGGGTGATCGGGCCAGCGGGCTGGGAATATCAGATTAAGCATGCGCAGTGGGATGAGCTGGCGGCAATGCCATGGATTGGAACGCCGGAAAACTCGGTGCATTCACGCTTATTAGACACTATTTTTCACGAGCGTGATTGCACCCAAAATGTGGTTGCACGGGTCGATCAGGAATCGTCGATGATGGCCATGGTGCAATCGGGTATCGGGCTGAGTTTATGCCGCGAGTCGATTGCTTTGCATGAGCAGCAGTCGGGCGCTATTTCGATCGCAAACTCGGTGAGTATTCCGACGGCTTTGTGTGCAGTGACCTTAAAAGCCCATCAAAAAGATCCGGTGGTGGATGCGTTTTTTAATGTGTTGGAGATGGTGTGGTAGCTAACTGCACTTGCCGATAAAAAGCCAACCGCTGCTGCTCCTGATCACCCCCTTGAGTATCAGTGGCCTGCGGCCAGTTACTATTTGAGGCAATCACCAGATTCCGCGAAGGATCAATAAAAATCCCCTGCCCAAAAATGCCTCTGGCCATATAGGCACCATCACCCAGATTCCACCACTGATAGCCGTAACCATAGCCCGCTTCAGACGAATCAATGTGGTTCATGGTGGCTTCTGCAACCCAGCCTTCCGGCAAGACCCGTTGACCATCCGCTATGCCATCATTCAGGATAAACAAACCGAATCGCGCAAAATCACGAGTCGCAGCCTGCACACAACATCCGCTGATTTCATGCCCTGAGGTGCCAAGTATCCAGCTTGCATCCTGTTCCATGCCAAACGGCTGACAGATCTTTTCTGAGAGGTATTCCGACAGATTTTTCTGAGTTGCTGAACTTACCAGCACGCCAATTAAATTCGTTTCCCCCGTTTTATACACCCACTTGGTTCCGGGAGGTGCCTCGCGTGTTAGCTGGCGCATATAGCTCACCGTCACATCGACGCCCTGCTCAGCCTTGTGCGCATTAAACCGTGCAACATCTGAATTAGGGTCGGCGTAGTCTTCATTCCATTGCACGCCGGAGGTCATGGTCATTAGCTGTTGAATCGTGACCGTGTCATAAACTGATCCTTTAAGGTCAGGAATATAGTCCGACACCATCTCATCAACACTGTTGATATAACCATCCTGAATCGCCGCACCAAGCAAAGTTGACGTGATTGACTTTGCCACCGAGAAACTGGTCCAGCGACCCGCTGCGGTAAAATCAAGCCCATATTTTTCCAGGCGAATTTTGCCATCTTGCACGACGACTAAAGCGGCTGCGCGCTGATCTTGCATAAAGGCATCGACATCTACACCTACATCAAGCGGTTCGCCTTGCGGCAATGGGTAGACTTTTTCACCAGCGGGGATAACACGAGAGTCTGCCAGGACAGTCATCCGGTCCAGCGCGCGAAAAGCAGCATCCCGCTGCGCCGTTGACCAGAAGAGCACATCGGTATTAGTTGGGAAATTCAGAATGAGCCTGCGCATATCTTTATCGGCAGTTGCCCAGAAAGCGCCGCCACCGGCTAACAACACCAGCAGTATTGAAATGATCCATTTTTTCATGATGACTCCTTGTTGTGTAAACCTTGCGTCACACAGCCGATCTGGGTTTAACCTCTATAGCATATGATAACGTCCTTTATCATATGCTATAGGTGAGAAGGGGGAGAAGAGTGTAAGACTCTAACTGAGCTCGATAATTAGAATTAAAATGCCGTTATCCTCAACACTTTATAAGAACGCTGTTCAGACACACATAAAATCTTTCCAGATAATGGAATTCAAAGAAAGTCATCTGATTTGAGTTCTGAATGAATAAAAAGCACGCGCTTCTAGCTTCATACTCGCGACTAAAAACATGCAAACAAGAATAAGTCAATAAAAATTAAGCTCTGGTCAAGTTTTAATCTGTTAGGTTGTCCTGAAAGGTGATTTTTTCCGTGGCGATAGTTTTCATAGCAGACGTCAAGGTTTCGTATTTGCTGCTAAATACAAAAATACCTAAACACCTAAACACCTCGTCCCGGAAACTACAATGAAAACTAGAAACATGTGTCGCCCCCATCAACTCGTGGGGTACTCAAGTACCTTACTTCTGAAAATTCTCGTAGCTCTATTGGCATTCAGCGCATCCTCCTCTGTGCTCGCAGCTGAAGTCGAACTTGTAGTCTACTGGCCTGCTGATGCTAATCAAAACACAATCACAATTGAAACAACCTCAGGGGGCTTCGTAGCCGGGCCTTTTACCTCTGGAGGCGGGACCGCTTACAACACAACAGTAGGCCCGATAACACTCAATGACGGTCAAAATTACGTCGTGAGAATGAATGATAGTGCTAATAATGGATGGGGTAGTGCCCCGATAGACGGAGGAGGCACTGCCAGACCATCAGTTACTGTGATATCCGACGGGGTTGAAGTGGGTAACGGAACCCATTTATCTGGCGGGAATAGCAGCTTCACATTCCCAGCAACATCGCATACTGAAGCACCAACGGGCACGCAGTCATGTACCGCTTTTACCGGAAGCTGGAGTGGTTCGGGTAACGTTTGGAGTGCCTCGACCAGTGGTGGAATGAATGCGACAATCACACTTGGGGCCAGCAGTGGTGCGAGCTGGTCTGGATCAACGAATGGTGCATTGAATACGATTAACACATTTAGTGAAAGTAGCGCCCGGGGGCAAACCTCATTCAGCACGGCTTACTATTGGGATACTTCAACCACAAGCGCTTCAGATGCCGCCGGTGCAAATGCGGCTAATGGCACGGTAAGGCTTGACTTTACATCTGGCCCCATACTCAATCCTGTTATTCATTTCGATCGATTTGGTGGCACCGGAGGCCTGATTAGTTTACCCGCAGCAAACTCATCGGAGTGGCTGTTAACAACCCCTGGAGCCAGTATCACCCGACTGGCAGGTGCACCACATTTTCGTACTGTCGGTAATCGGATTTTTCGAGATACCACTTCTGCTCTGAACTCAGCAAGCTCTTTTGAATCAAGCCTTGACCCGGCCGCTGGAACGGCTGCTGGCTCTGTGATGGTAGAAGGCATCCATTCGCAGTTGGACTTTTCACTAACCGGAATAGGTACGGAAGGTGGAGGGGCTGATGGCATTGAGATCGTTTTATGTGGCAGCTTAGCACCGCCCATTGATTTTTCAGATGCACCAATCAGTGGTACCGCACCTAATGGGACAGATAGCAATACTTATGGTGAAGCCAGCCATACCATCGTTTCAGGTATGTATCTAGGTGCCGGTGAACCGGATGCAGAGCTTTCAAATCAGGCAACAGCTACCGCAGATGGAGATGATCTGGCTGACTCTGATGATGAAGATGGCGTGGTCATTCCCCCGCTGACTCTGGGAGTAGCTAATATCATTGAAGTGACAGTAGCTGGCACTGGTGGCAAGTTACAGGGCTGGATCGATTGGAACGGCGATGGCGATTTTAATGACCCTGTCGAGCAGCTATTAACAAACGTAACAGATAATGGCCTTGGAGATATTGATCTAACACCGGGTAAGATTGCCTTTACAGTCACCCCGGCGCTAGGTGGATTTACTGGTACCACTTACGCCCGTTTCCGCTGGTCTAGTGAGAGTGATGTTGCCAGTACTGGTTTAGCGAGCAACGGTGAGGTTGAAGATTATGCCGTGACTGTGGCACGGGCCCCTGAATCTATTAACTGTGGTACGGAAGTTGGCTCTGCTGGCGGCTCAGGCTATGCGACCTCCGGCGCTGGCTTGTATCTCAATGAGATTTTCTGGCTTGACTGGTCTTGTGGGGGAGAGACGAAGTTCCTGGCAGGGGATACCATCACTAAGAGTTGGGAGGTTGGCAATGGCCTAACGGTCACTGCAACGGTTTCAAATATTACACAAGACATTAGTCCTTATAACTCCGGAGATTGGTCTGGTGATTTCTTCGATGATTACTACGGCGGTGTGAACCCGGTTGGTTTAGCTAATCAATTACGTATCGATGCGAACTTTGATGTTAGCTTCACGACCACGCTCAATGGGGTAACGATTCCATCTGATATCGTGATCGCAGATATGGAAGACCTTGATGCCCAAGAGGTCACTACAATCACCGCCAATGGTGATTCATTTCAGACTCTGGACGCCAGTGGCTCTATTAAAGCAGCGTTTGGAGGCGGGACTGGTGCTCATACGCTCACTTTAAGTGACCCGGATCATCCAGGTGGTGGTACGGTCGTTGCGATGTCACGAGGGGCGACAACTATTAATATTGATATTGGCGCACGGGGGATTAGTGCGACTGGGTTTGGGGTGATGCTGCCTTTCGATTATGGTGATAGCCCAATCTCTACAACGGCTTCGCACTACCTACGACCGAGTGCGACAGGAGGCTCGCAACCAACGACCGCGACCGTAGCCGCTGACTTAACCTTAGCGACCATAACCTACGGTGACGAAACTTACCTGGGTTCGACGCGTGCAGATGCTGAGCCATCCTCTTACAGCGGAGCAGCGGCCACTGGCGATGACCTTGCCGGTACCGATGATGAAGATGGTATCTCCGCCTTCCCGATATTATCTGTTGGGGCGACGAGCTATGAATTACCTGGTAGTAATATTACGACTTCAGGCACAGGTACATTGCATGGGTGGATTGACTTTAATAAAAATGGTGCGTTTGAAAGTACAGAATATGCCAGCATTGAATATACCAGCACAACCATAGCCAATGACCCCGCCACTAAGCTCAGTTGGACAACATTAGGTACCATGACGGCAGGGACAACCTTTGCCCGGTTCCGTTTTACCTCCGACACCTTGACTGATGATACTGGCACAACAACAATCGATGAGCGCTCTGCAGGGTCTGCTTCGAATGGTGAGGTTGAAGATTATGTAGTGACCATTCTCGCTAATGATTATGGCGATGCGCCAGGTTATGGGGATGCTTATCATGGGACGGATGGAGTAACCTATCTTGGGACGGCACCCGATGTTGAAACGGCTTCAAAAACCACTAATGGCGATGCCAGTGATGATGCCAATGACGATGGTGTGTTTACCGATGCGGCATTAACCACAGGCCTTCAGGGCACCAGTCTGAAACCTGAAGACAGCACTACCTTATACATTCCCGTTACAGGCAGCGGTAAGCTGTATGCATGGATCGATTGGGATGCCAATGGCGTGTTTGGTAATAACAGCAATGAGCTGATTGCCAATGGTGTCGCCGGCACTGATGAAACCCTGATAGTCAGCGCCCGCATACCGATAGCCGCCAACCTTGGTACCACTTATGCCCGCTTCCGCTTTAGTAGTGATGCAGCATTAACCGAGCCAACGGGGGCGGCGAGTGACGGTGAAGTCGAAGACTACCAAGTCACCATTGCCAATACCGCAACGACCCCGACTGCACCCGCAATTGCGTATTGTAGTAATACCTGGACCTTAGATGGTGGCGTTTATAACACCACAACCAGTCAAGGCGTTGCGATTTCTGCCAGCACCACCGCGGAGGCCGGAGCTGCTTGGTCATTTGCGCCCAATGATGCGTTAAATACCTCCGGTAATTTTAGCTTTGCAGCGCTCAATGGTTCACCCTCCTTAAGCACCGTCTTCACCTGGGATACGGCACCCGAAGATGGCCGCTTAGCCAATGCGGCGGATGATGATGCAACGGGCACCTTAACGTTTAGCTTTGCTGTTCCGGTAAAAAATCCGATTCTGCATATTGATCGCCAAGGGGGATACGGCTCCAGTACCGCAGCCAGCCCTCAGGGCTTGAGTAACTCCTCGATTATTACGCCCAATGCGGCGAATGCCAGCGCCAGCTTTACCCGTTTGGCAGGGACCACGCACTTTGAAGTGACCAGCAATAGCATTCAGCGCACACCTAACGAGACCATGCAGGATACGGGTGTGACTGGTGCCTCAGGTACTGATAGCACGCTCTATACCGCGATGGGGTCAGTACAAGTTAATGGCACCTTTAATAGCCTCAGCCTTGACCTTAATGGTGTGGGCGTTGAGGGAGCGGGTGCCGATGGCATTGAATTTGTCATCTGCGCCGAGCCTTATGATTACGGCGATGCACCTGCCAGCTATGGCGAAGCCGCTCATAAAATTCCCGACACTCCCGTCGTCTACTTAGGCGATGTGGCACCCGATCACGAGCCACAGATTCAACATGCGGCTAACGGTGGTAGCGATGGTGCGGGGGATGACCTGAATGGTAGTGATGACGAAGATGCTTATGAAAAACTACCCGCAGTCTGGACTAGTCAGTCGAGCTATCGCTTGAAGTTAGCCTGTAGCGATCAGGGGGCTTACGTCGCTGGCTGGGTAGACTTCAATCAAAATAATCAGTTTGATGCCGGTGAGCGAAATACCGACTATCCAACCCAATGTAACAGCTCCGGCAATGTGACACTCAATTGGACGGGCCTCTCCGGCTTAAGTACCGGCAGCACCTATGCTCGCCTACGGATAGGTTCGGATACCGATGAAGTGTCAACCGCCACCGGTACCGCAAGCGATGGTGAAGTGGAAGACTACCCAATCGTACTGCAAGCACCGGGTACCGCACCGGGCGCTTGTAATGGCGAGTTGAATTGGCTAAATCTGGCGGGCCAACCGGCTTATCCAGCGGCGAACTGGAATGTCAATTGGGCCGATCGAGGTCTTAATGCCACTCTGGGCTTTAGCACCACAATGACCGGTAGCAATGACAAGTGGACCTCGACCTCAGCAAGCGTTTTTACCGAAAGCAATTTCATTAATCGCTTCGGCTCTCCGGGTTATGCGCTGGGCTTAAATCATCCAGATGACCTAAGTGGCACAGGTTCAACCATCGCTAATATTGGATTTGATACCCCATTACCGGCTAACACCTACATGGTGGTGCGAGATATTGATGCGACCAATGAGTCAATCACCTTCTCCAATAATAGCTTGGGATCTTTGCCAGCTCCTAGTCTCTGGGAAACTCAGAGTACCACCGAGCTGAATGCAAATGATGTTGCCTGGAATAACCCAAGTCTGTTTGCTGCCTGGGATGCTGCCGGTCAGCAACTGGTGACACTGTCGGACGGCCCGAATAATGATCAAGAAGCTTATGTTTGGCCAGTTGCGGGGTTAACGGATATTCGAGTTACTTACCAAACCTATGCAGGCTCGGCGAATGTGGGCTTTGTAAGCTGTATTCCACAAGACTATGGCGATGCACCCAACACCTATTTGACCACGAAGGCCGCGACAGGCCCGCAGCACGGCATTATTAATGGTGTCCACCTTGGAACAAATACACCGGATACTGACAGCGATGGCCAGCCTTCAGCTGATGCCAACGGCGATGGCGCTGATGAAGACGGCATTAGTAGCCTACCTACCCTCACCAGCTCCGACCGCAGCTTTAGTACGACTGTGAGTGCCAGCAATGACACCGCTAACCCTGCGACCTTGGTCGGTTGGATTGACTTTGATAAAAACGGCACGCTGGATGCTGATGAAGCAGCCATCCGAACTATTGCTGCCGGTAGTAGCAACGCCAGCTATACCCTCAACTGGTCTAATATTCCGGTCGACATTCAAACCGGTACTAGCTATTTACGCTTGCGTTTAACCACCGACAGCTTGAGCAATCGGGAACCTGGCGGTGCTAAACGGGATGGTGAGATTGAGGATTATCTCATCAACATTACGACCGCGGGTGTTAGTGTCAGTGGTCGGGTATTTAATGATGCGAATGTCGATGCGATCAATGATAGTGGCGAAATCGGAGTCACTCAGCTGCCAGTTGTGCTTTATGACAAAGCAAATAACGTGTGTGTAAGTACCCGAACTGATGGCTCGGGCAACTATGCGTTTAAGGATGTGGCCCCTGGTACTTATCAGGTGTATGAAGCCTCACGGGAAAGTGTGCCGACTCCTGGCCAATGTGGCCCTGCCAATGCTAAAGACCCGAGTAGCTATCGCTCTACAACCAACAATGCTCGCGATGAGTTTACCGTGACTACAAGTGACATTACCGGACAAGACTTTGGGGATGTGAAGTTACCGGTATTTGAGCCGGATAACAGCGGTCAGATTTTACCGGGCAATGTGTTGTTTTATGCGCATAAGTTCTCTACTCCCGCAACCGGTAGTGTGAGCGTTACCAGCGTATCCAGTACGAATCGCAGCAGCGGTTGGTCATCCATTATTTACCGCGATGCAAACTGCGATGGTACCCTTAATCAAAGTGATGGGAGTTTGCCGTTAGGAACCAGTTCGCTGGCAGTTAACGCGAATGATACCGTTTGTCTGATCAATAAAGTCTATGCGCCGTCTAATGTGGCTGCCAATGACCAGTACATCCAAAATATCACCGCTGACTTTGACTATGGCAACGCGATTGCGGGTGATTTGGCGCTGAAAGTACGCGATGCGACCACTGCCAAACAAGTTCAGGCACCTGCCCTATCAGCCACCCCAGAGGTCGTTGCCGAGCCGGTTACACCCGTGCAAGCACCTGTAGCAGCCACACCAACCACACCCTACATTCCCGAAATTCCGGAAGCACCGGCACAAGCGCCAGTGGCTGCCACGCCAGTGACTCCGGCGGTTGGCCCTTCACGTTTAGAGCTGCGCAAAACGGTTAAGAATATTACTCAGGGAACCGCTGAAACCAGCACAGTCAACTCGGCAGAGCCCGGTAATACACTGGAGTACCGAGTGTATTACAGTAACTCAGGCACCGGCCCTGTCACAGACTTGGTCATTAACGATACAGTACCAGACTATACCAGCTTGAAGGGTAGCCCCAGCTGTGGAGTAACACTTAGTGGAATGGGCTGCAGCATCAATCTATCCGGTGGCAGTCAATTTATAGAATGGGTATTTACTGGCCCACTCATTGGTGGGGCCAAAAGCTCAGTCAGTTATCAGATAACAATTGATGATTGACCCTTTGAAGTCACAAATTGTCCACGGGGCTAGTCGTCTAAAATGTGTTTGTAAGTTCGAGTTTTGAAGCTCTATTCGCTAGCAGCCTCTCACTTACCCCCCAAATAAATAGTATGACGACTCCCCTTCCCCTTGTGCGCCCGAACCATTTCAGTCCGCACTTTATAACCCGCTTTTTTCAGCTGATTAGAAAACTTAGGATCATCCCAAGCTGACCAAATCGCCAAAATTCCACCGGGGTGTAGGGTATCGCGAATAGCCCGCAAACTTTTAATCGAATACAGGCTGTCATTATCCGCATGGGTAAAGCCTTCCGGCCCATTGTCCACATCCAATAACACCGCATGGTAAGTTGGCTTGCGCGCTTTAAACAGCACCGCCACATCACCCACATGCACTTTGGTACGCGGGTTATTCAGCGGCATATTGGCACACTCACCTAATGGGCCTTTATTCCACTCCACCACTTCAGGCACTAGCTCTGCGACAATCACTTGGGAGCTCGCGGTCGTTGCCTTAAGCGCTGCTTCCAGCGTAAAGCCCATACCTAAGCCGCCGACTAACACCTTGGCATTCTCCAGCTTTTTGATTGGCGCACAGCCTAGGTCGGCCAGCGCTTGTTCGGAGCTACGAACCCGACTATTCATCAACTCGCCGCGCACACCTTTTAGGTGAATTGAAAACTCATTGTCGCGCTGCGTGAGTCGAAGCTCACCGCCGTTATTGGGGATTTCGGCGGTGCCTAGTAAAGTCCATGGGATCATGTGTTAACCGTTCAGTAGATGGGAAACGGAGTGAGCTTAACGCGTTTTGTTGCATTGCGCAGCAATTAGCCTCACTCACTCCAATTAAGCACGTACCCACTCATACTTAATATCATCCAGCATCCAAGCCTCAGTCTTATTTCTTTCAGTGACTTTAAAGCCTTTGCTCTCGTAAAATTGCTGTGATTTTTTATTACGCTCAAAAGTGTACAGCTCAAGCTTACCGTTGGATTTCTCTTGCGCCCAACTCAGTAATTTCGAGCCGATACCCTGCCCTTGGTGCTCGGTATGTACATAAATCTCATCAATCGAGTCACGCGATGCAGCAATGAAACCCACCACTTTTCGACCGATCACTGCGACCAACACATCGGTATTTGGTAAGATTTCATCAATGAAATACTGCTTCTGATCTTCAATCGGATGCGGGTCAATAATGCCAACCGCTTCTTCAAAGCTATCACGCCACAATCTCACCAACGCTTTTAGAAACGAATCGGAATACGGGACTAGCTCGACTTCTGCTGCTACATCACCGTCTGCTTCGGTGGTTTTCATATCATTACTACTCATTTCGGATTAGCCCTTAGCTAGTTTAATGTCATCATTCTAGTGATATTTAAGACTTCTGTGCATGGCGGTTCACGTGGGCCCGCCAAATGGTGAACAAGCCGGATGCAACGATAATGGATGCACCGACTACAATCATTAGATCCAGCGACTCACCAAATATAAACAAACCAATCACTGACACGAATACCAAGTGAAAATAGGCGAACGGCTGGGTGGACCCTGCATCGGCAACTTCCAACGCTTTGATCAATAAGAAATGCCCTAACACGCCTGTGATGCACAGCGCCGCCATCCACCACCAATCCGTGCCCACCATCGGCGTCCAATAAAAGGGTGCGATAAGGGAGATGCCGACCACCCCGCTAATACCAGTCCAAAACAAACTGGTCATCGCGCGATCTTTGCGGGCAACGTAGCGCGTGAGCAAACTGTAAATCGCAAACATCACGGCGGCAAGCAGTGGTACCAACGCTTGCAGGCTAAACACATCACTACCCGGCCGGAGGATGATCACCACGCCAATGAAGCCAACCGCGACGGCCAACCAGCGCCGCCAGCCAACTGACTCACCCAATAGTGGTCCCGATAGGGCAATCACGATAAGAGGGTAACAGGCAAATACTGCATGTGTTTCGATAAGCCCAATCACGGTGTAGGCAGTGATCGCAACACAGATTTCAGCTACTAGTAGCATGCCGCGCAGGGCTTGTAAGATAGGATGCGCGGTCTGCGCGACTTTGCGAACACCGTGGCCCTGGAAATAACTCCAAGCCACCACAAAGGCCGCAAAGAACCAGTAGCGAATCACCACCACGGTCATGACATTGTATTTGTCGGCTAATTGCCGCGAGAGGCCGTCTTGTATTGCAAAGACAAGCGTGGCGGAGAGCATCAGGATGATGCCGAGACGTGCGTTGTTGTTCTGCATAAAGAAGGCCTGTGAGAGGCTACTCCCTCAGCAACCTTTAGCTTGCAGATAGTCGCACCGATTGCCGTTGAATCCAAGTGATTTCAATGAAGCGAGTGCGCGCGATTACTAACGCTACAATAACCCTGCGCATCACTCACTCCAGCTTTCAAACGATACGATTAATGCCCTGGAGGGCGAGGTAGTGCCGCTTTTAGTGCAGCCTCAGTTACACCTAATGCTTTAGCGGCAGCGGCTAGGTCCAGATCACGACCACCATTGTTGATAATTGCAGCGCTTAAGTCTTCGTATGATACGCCGAGTACTTCAGCCGCTTTATCAAAGCCCGGTGGCAAGCCTTGATTATGCCCACCTGGTGCCGCATTTGGACCACTGGGGCCACCCGCCGTACCAATTCCCTGCTTGGCATTGGTGGAGAAGTTGTTTTTCACCGTGACGCCACTTAGGCAACCCGGCAAGTTCGGGAAGTTCAACGAAGCGTGGTAGTGGTAAGTGGCTTCGCTGCTGTGAGCGGTCGGGCCGACATGGCCATTACACTCATCCAGATCAGTGGGCACTTTGCCATCGTTATCCACACTGCCATACATAGGGAAGCCATCAAAAGCATAGGCAAACAACGCATCGGCCTTTTGCGCTAGCGCACAGTTGGCATCAACTTGTTTCGCGCCAAATATATTATTGATATCTGTTGCGGTGGCGTGCCAGTGATACCAACCGCCGGGATCAATATGACCGCCGCACACATCCAATGCGGGCATGTGACCGGTTTGCAGCACAGAAGGAGCATCCGCAAAGATCGGCACGCCATCCAGCGCTAAACCCACTTTAGCCACCGTACCCAAGCTGCTAGCTTTTTCTGCTTTCACAGGATTAAGTGGCAGCAGTACCGTCATTTCAACAGAGGTATCAACCGAGGCCGACAGGCAAGAGTTTTTGCCTTGAGGTCTACTGGTGCGCACATCGGTAATGCTGACTTTGCCATCGGCATCGTAAAACTCATAACCCTGATCATGCAGCATGGTCAGGAATTCTTCATTCAAACGGTAAAGGCCGGGCTTGTCACCATCCCACTGCCAAATACCGCCTGCTTCTTTGACCGTATCCGGACAAAATGGGCCGATCTTTAAATTATCCGGCAAGTACTTCACGACCAGTTTGGCACATTGCGCAGCGTCGCCATTTTCCAATTCGCAATCAACGGTTTCTGGGGCTTTTACCAAGGCATCTTTACTGATGAGGCTGGTATCGACCGCCGCCTGAGCGCTACCAAAAGTCGCAACCAGTGCAAGTGCCAAGGCGCTTTTCATGCAACGTGCTTTATCATTTTTGTTCACTGAACAATCTCCTGTCATTGAATATTCATGCGTTGAATTAATGAGTGATTTATATCATTTCAGGAGGAGTAACAGCAGCTGGCTTTACCCGATTTACGCAATCTCCACACAAACTGCTCATTGTGAATCGCTAGCTTAATCGCGCCCTACCATTCAGCTTAATAAACCCGCTACGAGGCTATGCAAGCGGCAATTATTAAATATGAATGAGAACAACTCTCATTCAGTTTCATGTCACTTTTACACTGATAATATGGTCAATAAGAAAGAAACGAAAATCGTCCTAATCACATAAAAAAATTCATTTAAATAAAAGGGTGAATCGTCGTTAATATGCTTAATATAAAAAGGATAACCGCTGCCATTCTCACGCTCCCATTGCTGGCATTTATTAGCGTGGTGATGTTTACATGGTCAGGAAATGCGATCGCTGCAGGCTGTGAAGCGGGTGCCTGTCTGCAAGTAGGCCCACGGCTGGCCAGCTTAGATACCCAGCAAAGCGCCCTACTCAATCCCCTGTTTTCGGGGTTGTTAGGCTCCAATATTGCGTTGGATATGATGGACTGGAAAGCCTTGGCCGGTGGCGACATCAACCTGCTGAAGTACTTGAGCATTCTGGAGTCTGACTTAACCGTTTCCGGCACGGATCAGGTCTTATTTGCAGATGCCAGCTTGATGCAGCTGATTAGTGCCGCTAAAAATGTGGCGCAATCCGATGGGAATAATGACTTAGTCACCGCCTTAGGTTTACTCCCACTCGCCGGCCTTAGCGATACCATTAAGCTTGGCGATTTACTCAAGATAGACCTCCAACAAGGCACTCTAGCCGACACCGATTTAAACGCTTTGAATTTGCTGACCGGCTTGATTCAACTGTATAACTACAAGAATGTGCTCACCACGCCCGCGCCCGTTGCATTGGATACCAGTGCACTGAGCCCGCTGGGTTTAGATGGCATTGTGAATGGCGTCGAGCTGTATTTGCAAATCGTAGAGCCACCCATTTACACCTGTGGCCCGGTGGGCACTACATTCCATACTGCAGTTATACGCTCCAAATTGAATTTAGATCTTATCGATTTATCGCCAGACAGTAGCGCCATGGTGAGCGCGATTACTGGTCAGCTAAGTAGTCTTGCAGGCTTGGATGTAACAGCTGATATTAAGCTGGCCGATATCGATTTATACGTTGAAGTCGCCCGTGCAGAAGGCACTTTGATGGCCATTGATGCGATCGCAAACACTGTTACCGTTCAGGCAACACCAGGCTTGGTAGATATCTACCTAGGTAGCATTGCGGATAACCTGTTCTTCAACCGCACCCATATTATCGACCCCGACGTTGATGTGCTGCCGGGAGTGATTGGTACGCTCGACTTACAAATAAAGCAAACTTTACCGCTTAGCGCGGTCGCCATTCCACTCGCCAATATTCAAACGGATATTCTGGCGCGCGCTGCCGCCAAAGGTGAAGCGCCCTTTGCCGATTTGCTGGTATTTTCCGGCCCTTATCCACAAACCAAAACGGTCGACAGCAGTGCCGACTTTGCCAATGTGCTGATCAGCGATCTGGTTAATGATCTGACTATCTCATTCAGCAGTAATTTGGGCCTGTTGGATACCTTAGTTTCAGGACTGCTGGATACCGTCACGAGCAGCCTGACCACGATTGTTAATGACGCCCTATCACCAATTCTGCATACCGTGCTCACCCAGCTGGTCGACCCACTATTGCGCCTACTCGGCATAGGCATTGGTGAAGCGGATGTCACCGTCATCTCTGCCGGAGGGCGCTGTGATTTTGGCAGTTGTCCCACCAGCTATGGGGAAGCCTCACACGGCATTTCAGATAACTTATATTTAGGCTCGGCAGTGCCTGATGCAGAAAACTCAACGCCCGCCGATGACGCAGATGATAATGGGGTTGCCACGCTACCCGTGCTAACGAGTCAGGACCGTAACTACAGCATTGATGTCACAGCCACCAATAACACGGGTGACACCGCCAACCTTATTGCTTGGATCGACTTTGATGGCAATGGCATTTTTGACCCAGATGAAGCCGCCATGAGCCCTGTGCCAACCGGTACCAATAATGGCTCAGTGACGCTAACGTGGTCCAATATTCCGCAAGGTAGTCAGATCGGTGATAGCTACCTGCAAGTAAGACTGACCACTGACCCAATCAGCAATCAACAAGCGACTGGCTCGGCGAGCGATGGTGAGGTAGAGAGCTACCCGATTAGCATTGTAAGCGCAGGCGTGAGCGTTAGTGGTCGGGTGTTTCGCGATATCAATGTGAATGCCAGCAATGACGGCAATGACAACGGTGAAGTCGGCGTAACGCAGCTGCCCATCGTGCTGTATGACACACAAACTCAGCAATGCGTGAGCACCAAAACCAATGGGGATGGCTATTATCAATTTGATAAAGTGGCTGCGGGTAGTTATCAGCTCTACCAAGCCTCTAAAGAAACCGTACCCACTCCCAAACAATGCGGCCCTGATTTTGCCAAAAACCCCGGTGGCTATCTGTCGACCACGGATAATGTACGCCCCATTTTAAATGAGGCTGATAGCGATATTAGTGGGCAAGACTTTGGTGAAATTAAACCACCCAGATTAACCCCCAATAACACTGGCCAGATCCTCCCCGGTAATGTGGTGTTTTATGCTCACAAATTTACGACGCCCGCTAAAGGCGTGGTGACTTTGACCAGCCAGTTTAGTAATAGTGTAAGCACTGGCTGGAGCAGTCTGCTGTATCCGGATAGCAACTGTGATGGCAAGCTAAATGGCACTGAAGGCGCTGTTCCCATGAGTGGTTCCCGAAGTAATCGCTTGATTTGGGTGAGTGATCCGGTGAGTCTTGAAGCTGAAGGTGCGCTGTGTTTTATCAATAAAGTGTATGCGCCAGCTAATGTTGCGGCCAATGATCGTTATCAACAGTCTATTACTTCCACGCTGGACTATGGGAATGCCTTCGCTGGTGTACAGGAATCCAAAGTCCGCGACCTCACCACTGCCACGCAAGTACAGGCACCTGCGCTGCCAGCGACTCCTGAAGTCGAGGCAACAGATGCCACTGAAAGCCAGCCCGAACAAGCGGCCACACCCACAACGCCCTATACTCCCGCAACTGAACCCACACCCGCACAAGAAGCCGTCGCGGCGACGCCTGTCACTCCGGCGGTTGGGGCTTCACGCTTAGAGCTTCGCAAAACAGTGCAAAATATCACACAAGGCACCAGCGAAACAGAAACCATCAACCAAGCGGCTCCCGGCAATATTCTGGAATATAGAATTTACTATAAAAATACCGGCACCGGCCCAATCACAGATCTCTCACTGGATGACATGGTGCCCGATTACACCGAGCTGGATGCCAGTAGCATGAGTTGTGATGTCACGCCGTTGGATATGATTTGCGATGAAAATATAGCAACCAATCAACAGCAACTACACTGGCACTTTACCGGTAAATTCGCTGGGGGCTTAATGGGCTATGTCAGCTATCGTGTTACAGTCGATCACTAAGGCGCAGGGCCTAAAACAACTCACTGAGTAAATCGACTATGACAATGAGATTACGCACATCCCTAATTTGCAGCGTATCGCTGGCAACCTTATGGGGCTGCAGCGGTCCCGCACTCATGAGCAGCGCAGGGATGGGAACCGACCCCACACTCCCCGCACCACGCACCTCGATAATCCCAACCGTGAATATAGCCCCTGCCAAAGGCTGGGCTGGCGACCTCAAACCGATTGCCGCTGAGGGTTTAACCGTACAAGCCTTTGCCAGTGGACTCGATCACCCGCGCTGGATGTATGTATTACCCAATGGCGATGTGTTGGTGGCGGAGAGTAATAAGCCGGCTAAGCCCAAAGGCAAGTTCAGCTTTAGAGGCTGGGCGATGGGTCAGGCGATGAAAACCGCTGGCGCTGGTGTACCGAGTGCCAACCGCATTAGCTTATTGCGCGATGCCGATGGGGATGGCGTCGCTGAAACGCGCACCGCCTTTCTGGAAGGCCTGAATTCACCCTTTGGTATGGAGTTAGTAGGCAACACACTATATGTCGCCAATACCGATGCGCTGGTGCGTTTCCCCTATCAACGTGGCGATACTAAAATCACCGCGCCCGCGGTTAAAGTCGCTGATTTACCCGCTGGCCCAATCAATCATCACTGGACTAAAAACGTCATCGCCAGTCGTGATGGCACCGATAAAAAGCTATACGTCACCATCGGCTCCAATAGCAATATTGCTGAAAATGGCATGGAGAACGAAGTGAAGCGCGCAGCGGTACTGGAAGTTGATACGGCCAGCGGCCAGACTCGCGTGTTCGCCTCGGGCCTGCGTAATCCCAATGGCTTGGCATGGCAGCCTCAAAGTGGTGAGCTATGGACCACGGTGAATGAGCGCGATGAGCTGGGGAATGATCTGGTGCCGGACTATATGACCTCGGTGAATGACGGAGACTTTTATGGCTGGCCATACAGCTATTACGGTCAGCGCGTCGATACCCGAGTTACTCCACAGCGCCCCAATTTAGTGGCTAAAGCCAAAGCACCGGACTATGCCTTAGGTGCCCACACTGCGGCATTGGGCTTAGCGTTTTATACCGGCTCGCTATTGCCAGAGAAGTATAAAAATGGGGCCTTTATTGGTTTACATGGCTCATGGAATCGCCAGCCGCGCAGTGGTTATAAAGTCGTGTTTGTGCCGTTTGTGAATGGCAAACCGCAAGGCTTACCGCAGGATATTTTAACCGGCTTTATCAGTGCTGATGATAAAGCACTGGGCCGTCCGGTTGGGGTATCTGTTGATAGGCGAGGTGGCGTTTTAGTGGCTGATGATGTCGGCAATATCATTTGGCGAATTCAGCGATAATCTTCATATGGCCTAACTCAGCCCAGCGCTCCCGATTGCCAACCACATAGAAATTTTGCTTGGCTCGGGAGACTGCCACATTCAATAAATTGACACTCGCCGTCGCCCAAGCTCTTGCGCCCTGTTGCTCGGGACTTGGCGCGCCTAACAACAGAATCACCGTTTGCGCTTCCTTGCCCTGAAAGGTGTGTACGGTGCCGATATTCTGCTGAATCCAGGACTCAGGGTCATTAATGCCATAAGCGGTTAAACGCTTTTTTTGTTGCCGGATTAGCCCGCGCATACGCTCCGCCACGATTCGAAAGGGTGAAATCACGAAAATATCGGCCTCAGCGCCAAAGGTTTCAAAGGCGCTCAGCAGCATGGTAGTAACCTGCTCACCCTCTGCCTCACACCATTTATCCTCAACGCTGCCCCGTATATCGAACCACTTCGCCTTTGCATTAAAAAATGAGGTCATCGCGGACTCTTTAGGCGGCGTGGCATGCACCATCAGGCCGTTATAGGCCATGCGGTTAACGATACTAAACATAGGATCTTCACAGCGCCGGTGTACCAAGAGCGGCGCGCCAATGCGGATTTTACTGAGATCACGCGCGATGGCCGCACCATAAGGATTGGCATTATCAGAGAGTGTTTGCACCGACGCATTGGGAGCCATCCACTGATTAGACTCGACGCCTAAGTGTTTGGATAAGCTCTCAACCAAAGCAGCTGGCAAGGGAGAAACTGGCTCGATCTGTAACGGGTCACCAACTGACATCACACGCTTTGCTCTGGCGATGGCACCTACTGCCGCCTGTGGTGTGGCTTGACCCGCCTCATCAATCAGCAACCAGCCAATACTTTCATCCGGCAAGTCTTTAAACATACGCCCAACCGAAGCAAAGGCCGTTGAGATAACCGGCGTAAGCAGAAACGCGGTTGACCAGAGGTGAGGCAGCAATTCCTTTTTATCCTCCGGCAAACGTCCACTTCCAAGGCAGTAAAAATACGCACTCAGATTTTGACGCACTTGCTTGGCGGAAGCATCGATAAATGCTTTATGCAGCTTGATAGCAGCAATGAACACATCATCGCGAATGCGTTGGGCTTCGGCTGTGTAGTTTGGGGTAAAGGTTTGCTGCGCCTTATGGCTTTGCGCCCACAACTCGGCAGTGACCAGCTTACCACCACAAATAGCCTCTTCGCCTTGCTGAGCGACCTGTGTGTTTTGCTGGGTAGTTCTCGCCTCTTCCAACGCTTTGTGTAAGTCGCTCAGTAGCCTCACTTGCTGCTTATAAACCTCAACGGCGGCATCGCGTTTCGCCTTGGCACGCTGCGCAATCGTTTGAACACCCTGTAAATGATCGACAAATAACTGATGCTGAGCTTTCCACTCCAACCAAGTCGCCCGCGCAAAGATACGTTTTAAAATATTTGGCTTTTGTGCTTCAAACTGCTGCTTTTGATTGCTAGCCTTATCGTAACGACTTTTGATTTTACGCAGCTCAGCAGTGAGCGTTTGCTTCACTTCTTGCGCCTCAGCCACGGGGATTGCTTGATCATCGCACCGAGCTTGTAGCTTGTTTATTTTCTTTTGTAAGGTCCCTGTTTTTTGGTACACCTTATAAGCGGCTTGCGCCTTGTCTCTGATTTCTTCCGACTTTTTAATCGATGTAGCAAAACGTTTACGTGCCCGCTCCCAGCGCTGCTTGGCCTCCTCATCACTTGCAGGCGGATCGCACTCTGCGACAATTTTAGGCACGACCTTTTTGCCACTCTCGCCAAGATCCAGCTCAAGCTGTTTGGTAATGGAGTAAAAATAGGCTTTTAACCCGCTCTCATCATCCCACCACGCTTTTTGTGTGAAGTTATTTCGATTGGTGGAATTGCCCAGTGCAGCGGCAATATTTCCCCAGGTTTGATTATCATCACTCAGCGAATTACTGATGGTTTTAAAGTAGTTCAGGCCCTTAATATCTTCCGCAATTTGATCACGCAGTGGCAGCTCTTTACTGATATTTTCAACGGCTTTGTTATTGCTGGAAGCCACCACGATTTCATGTCCTCGCAGCGATTCATCGAGGCGATAGAGATGCACAAAGCCATTACCCAGCTTCATTTCTCCGGCATGTTCGAAGGCATCATCGGTATTTTCAAAGGCAGACAGTGCAAGCGCCCGATCAACCAATACCGAGGCAACTATGTCGCGTAATAGCGTTGTTTTTCCGGTGCCCGGTGGGCCATTGACCGAGAATAAGCCTCCGTCTTTTAACTCTTGTCTGGCAAGGTTGACGGCGACTTGTTGGAGCAATACCAAGGCATGACGCCCTTTTCCAGGCCAGCGCCCCGGTGGCATATTTTGTGGCTGCAAGGCGCGCTCGACCTGAGCTTTACTCTTTAGCAAATCATGCTGGCGCTTGGGCTTGGTAATGCCCAAATACGCGCATAAGGCTGGATTGGCAGTGCCAGATTGAATGCTGTGCTTGGCTCGCTGGATATCCTCTAACAAGAAGCTATTAATAATCGCAGGGCTCGGCGCACCTTTTTTGGATGATTGATATTGCTGAATAGCAAAGCTTGGCGGGGTGCAGTCATCCAGTGGAATCTCACAATATTTAACTAGCCAGTCATAGGCCTCTTCGATTTCCAGCACTGTAAGCGGTAAAGCATTGCCCTCCTCATCCTGCTGGTAGATGAATTGCTCCAGCCCCTCTTTAAGCGTTTCTTCTGAGGCTTCCCATGACTTCAGTTCATGCAAATTCCCGTGCAAGGCTCGGCCATAAGCCCAGCCAAAACTGGACAGCGCCAAGCCCATTTCAGGCACGGGAATGCCATACTGATCGAGTATGATCAAACCCAGTACCGATTGACCACTGCTGCGTGATCCCTCAATTCGATCATCCTGATAGACAGACAATAGCTTTTCAGTGGCGCGCCCCAAGTCGACACTGCCAAGGTAAACGATGTAATACAGCTCGGTATTGGGGCGCGCCTCCTGACGTTGAAACCATGGCTCTTGATCGGTATCCAAGGAAACAATCGAACCACCAGCAGTCAGTAAATCCTTGGGTGCTTTGTAGGTTTGTGGCGAGAGCGCTTCAAGCGCCGTCCACGCATCGAGGATATTGTCTGCATGGCTCTGGCTTGAATTGTGTGAGGCGCTAGCAACTGATTTGGACATCGAATCAACCATTGAAAACGGGAGTTAAGTGTTGCAAGTAATCATCCAATGATTAGCGCGCAAACAAGCCGCCTAGTTTGTCATAAAACGGGCGCGTACTGAAAAACAATAAGTGATTTTAAAAACCAACGATGTGGTATGATTGCGGCGCTCTTTAAATGGGTAAACCCAAGATAAAAAGTTAGAAAAATCATGACTTTTCAGCTTGGTAAAAGAAAACTAATCAGGTAATACCATGAGTCAGAAAGACGATTTACTGAGATTGATTCAGGAAAAGAAGAACCAGTTGGCAAGCTCAAGCCGAGGCACTGAGGGTTGGAAAACTCGTAAGTCCCAGTCAATTGGTAGCGCACAGATTTCTAAAGTATCAGTGCTCACCCTGCAAAAAGAGATTAAAGAGTTATCTGAGCAAATCAGAAACTTAGCGAAGTAATCAGTTCGTGCCAGAGAACCTCCGGCACGGATTTTAAAAAGAAGATCATGAAAGATCATCGAAAATCCAGGTACCCCCGCATGACTCAGCCGTCATTATCCTTAGCCAGCAGCTTCACGCTGAGCAACGGACAAATCATCAAAAACCGCCTATTCAAATCCGCCATGAGCGAGCAGCTCGGCACTAAAGGCCACCACCCCACAGACGGATTGGTGACGCTTTACGGACGCTGGGCAAACGGTGGCATTGGTTTGTCGATGACTGGCAATATCATGATTAGCCGCACCGCACTTGGTGAGCCAAAAAATGTGGTATTGGATGAGCACAGCGATCTTGAAATATTCAAACGCTGGGCTGAAGCTGGAAAACAAAACGGCGCGCAGATCTGGACGCAACTCAACCACCCCGGTAAACAAATTCCGAGCTTTCTCAACAAAACACCCGTCTCGCCATCGGCTATTGCACTGGGCAAAGGGCTTGAAAAAGGCTTCAATACGCCAAGAGCGCTATTGGAAGCTGAGATTTTAGAGATCATCCAGCAATTTGCCACCAGCGCCAGACTCTCTAAAGATGCAGGATTTACCGGCGTGCAGATTCATGGTGCGCATGGCTATCTGGTCAGTCAGTTTTTATCACCTCGCCATAATACGCGGGATGATCAATGGGGTGGCTCGCTGCAAAATCGTATGCGTTTTGTGCTATCCGTGTATGAAGCCATTCGTGAACAAGTGGGCGACGACTTCCCTATCGGCATCAAGCTAAACAGTGCTGACTTTATGAAAGGCGGCTTCAGCGAAGATGACTCGATGGAAGTGGTGCAGGCATTGGCGAATGCCGGTATCAACTTGATTGAGATCTCCGGCGGCACCTATGAAAGCCCCTCCATGATGGGAAAAGGCGCGAAACAAAGCACGATCGATCGTGAAGCCTACTTCCTTGATTATATGGAAAAAGTGCGCAAGCTGGTGGATACTCCATTAGTGGTGACCGGCGGATTTCGAAGTGGCCCAGCCATGTTAGAAGCCCTGCAAAGTGGCGCGACTGATTTTGTTGGCTTGGCCAGAACCGTTGCCATTGATACTGAATTCCCGAATAAGCTACTCGCCGATGACCGCTACAGCATGACATTAAGTAATCCCTCTACGGGTAGCCGTGCAATGGATGCCATGGCTATGATTGGTATTACTTGGTACGAACAGCAGCTTGCGCGGATTGCCAACGGCAAAGACCCGAAAGCCAATTTGAGTGCTTGGAGCGTAGTTGCGAAAACACTGCTGGGAGCGGGTTTCTACGCGTTTAAAAAGCGTCGGGCATAAGCGCCCAAAGCTTCACTAGCATCGTGAAATTAGCGCCTTAAACAGCGAACTAACCTAATTTAACGTTGTTTGTTTTTCAGCGTTGATTTAATCAGCTTGCCAAAATCTTTGTCCTTCTTGCGCTTTTCCGAGTAGGACATTTGGTTAAAATCAGACTCTCTTTTAATCTTTAAGTAGTTTTGATAGCGCTCCTCTGATAGCTCACCCGCATTGATCGCCACCAACATCGCGCAGCCTTTTTCATTACTGTGTGAACAGTTCGCAAACTTGCACTGCTGTGAAAGTGGCGCTATTTCTGAGAAGGTTTCATCCAAGCCCTCATCGGCAGACACACTCCCAAGCTCTCTCATTCCCGGAGTATCTATAATCATCGCACCACTTTCTAAGCGCACCAATTGACGGCTAGTGGTGGTGTGTCGGCCCTTGCTTTGTATTTTACTGACTGCCTTGGTTTCAAACTCATCCTTGCCGACAATGCTGTTAAGCAAAGTGGTTTTCCCAACGCCTGAAGAGCCCAGCAAGCAATAAGTGAGTTCGCTTTTTAAGGATTGGATAATTGAATCAATACTCGCTTGGTTTAAGTTGCTAAATGCCATCACGGTTGCATTAGGCGCAACTGCCAACACCTTGTTCTTAATGTCGCTGATCTCATCCTCTGGCATCAGATCGCATTTGCTCAATAGAATGACCGGCTCGATACCAGCTTCATTGGCCATCACTAAATAGCGCTCCAATCTTCGTAGATTAAAATTATCGTTCAAGGATTGGATAATGAAGGCAACATCAATATTTGCCGCAATCAACTGATAATCAACCAGCTTTCCGACAGCCTTACGCTTTAGCAGTGTCTTTCTGGGAAACACGCCATAGATAATGGCATGAGTATCATCATCGTAAAAATCGGCATACACCCAGTCGCCCGTGGTCGGCAGCTCACTGGCAGAGTCAGTGCTGTAGAGCAGATTGCCAGAGAGCTCGGCGAATACCTCGTCCCCGCCCTTGGTAACGGTGAAGCTATCTTTATGCACAGACATAACCCGAGCAACCGCATGAGTAGCCAATTTTTGATCATCGACTCGGCTTGCAAACCACTCGCTATAACCGATGCTTTTCAGCTCACTCATCATAATGTTGTTTTCCTGTTAATGAGTGTTGATCACCCAATATCTTTCGCTTTCAGGTATGCCGCTTTCAGCCCTTGCTCGACAAAGTCCGCAAGCGGTGATGCCTTCATCGCCTCAAGTCCTGCTGCCGTGGTCCCAGCGTAATCAATCATAGCATTAACATGTTCTGTCGGTGATGCCTCCGACTCAGCAAGCACCACGCCACTGGAATGAAACAATTGACGAATCGCCCGCTCTGCAACCTTGGGGTCGATCTCATTTTTCACGGCATAGCCCACCATGCAATCGGCAAAGTAAGCCACAAAGCCCGGTACTGGCCCGATCAGTGCGGTGAAATGGTCAATCTGGTCTTCATTGGGGACTTCATCAGTCTGCCCAAAAGCACCAAACACACTACGCGTCCATTCACGGTCTTGGTCAGTGACGCCGGCACTCACGCACCAAGGCGAGTAAGCCAATCCAATATCAGCAGCGGGGTTTGATATGGCACGCACAACTCTGTCAGAGCCACTAAACTGCTGTAGCTGCTCGATAGACACACCCGCCATCACTGAAATAATCAAGCGGTTCTCTGCATGGATACCAATGGATGGCGCAAGGTGCGGCGGCACGGAGACTATCACAATATCGCAAGCATCGACTAGCGTTTGATTGCTACTCGTAAAGTGAATACCGGGACTCTCATCAAATCCGGCGGCATTACCCGAGCGGTTAGAGATCCACAGTTGCTCGGGGGTTAGGTAGCCATTGCGCAGTAATCCTTTCGCAATAGCACTACCTAGCGCGCCACTTCCGCCGATAATACCGACCGTAGGAACGGCGCTCATTGAGCAACCGTCTTGTGTGTATTCACCTGATTTTCTAACTCAGCGACCAGTGCTGGTGGTAACTGCAAACGCGCGGCGAGCATCGCCAGATAGGATTTCTCAGCGGCGGTATCCACATCGACCGCCAATAACGAGGCAATGTAAATTTCTGCCGCGACTTCGGGTGTGGTGGCGCTATTAATAATCGCATCCATATCGACCGGGTGACCCATTTCCTGCACCAGCAAATTCTGGCTCTCACTGTCCAAACCTAACGACTCAATCTTCTGGAAAATAGCTTGGCTCTCTTGAGCATCCAGTCGTCCATCGGCGCGGGCAACGGCAATCATTGAGCGCACTAATAGCAAGCCTAATTCATTATTCGCTGCCTGATCATCAATGGCTGGCATAAAGGCCGAGCCTGCGGGCGCTGCTGATAAGGTAGCCGGCGTGACTGAAATAGGCGTTGCCGTGGGTGTGGGCGCAAGCGGTGGCGTCGGGGAATTCGGCTGAGCAGCGCCTTGATTATTGTTGTACTGACGGTAAGCGGTGTAAGCCAACGCTCCAATCGCGGCAACGCCACCAAGTTTCAGCGCGTTTGAGCCCAGTTTTTTAGCCGACTTTTTGCTGATCATCTTGCTCGCTAATCCACCTGCCAGCCCTCCGGCCATACCACTTGCCGCGCCACTACTTAGAAAAGCACCTAACAGCTTGTTTACATCAACCATGGTCATACGCTCCAAAAATAAATAAAAAACTCTCAAATCATTATTAGTTTACGACAATTCAAAGCCTCGAAAAATTCGCTTAAACAGAATGAATAATTCGTAATACCCGAAGATAAATCACCGAAGCTGCGCGGCTAAGCCGAGGAAGGACATTGCCAATGAATTCGCTTATCGCTAGCAGGATGCTGAAAATACAAATCACTGGCATGCAATAACAAGCGATCTGCCATCTGCTCGCTGATGTCATTGTGATACAAATCGCAACCTAAAATCGGGTGACCCATTTCCAAACTGTGAATGCGTAGCTGATGTGTGCGTCCGGTGAGCGGCGTAAATTGCACCAAGCTCCGACGCGGGTGTTCCAGCCGCCTTAACACCGTGTAGTCACTCAGCGCAGCTTTACCTGTCTCATGGCAAATCTTCACCCGAGGAAATAGCAGTCTATCCTTGGCAATTGGCGCGCTAATCTGCCCCTGATCGTCAGCCACCCAACCCGCTAACATGGCGGTATAGCGCTTTTGAATGCTGCGTGCCTGAAACTGTTGATTGAGGTGTTTTGAAGCCGCTGCGTGCAAGCCCACCACCATAATACCGGAAGTACCAAAATCCAGGCGGTGGGGTAATTTTGCCTCGGGGAATGCTGGCGTCACACCCGCTTGGCCATGCACTAAGCGGTAATGTACTGAGTCCCAATTGAGTGGGTTCTTACCTGACAAGCTCAGCAGTCCACTGGGTTTATTGATCAACAGGATGTCATCATCCTGATACAGAATCTCGACAAACCCATCACAAACCGGAGCCAGAAAATCATCAATGATGCTGTGAACTGGCTCTCTAGAATCAAGCATTAAAGCTTCCTTTTATTGGCCGCCTCGTGAAAAGCGCTTTAACAGCTTAACCGCAGCCGAGGTATTTTGAACGGCGAAATCTTTATCCAACCTTCCACCAAAAGCATCATGAAATCCTTCCAGCTCATCTGGCGAGCAGCTCTCCAAATTCTTAAAGCCCATACTCCAATCCGGAAAGTCGCGCTCGGTAATTTCTTCTTCGATAAGCTTCACATGGCCGTTATTTCTTGGGTCTTTAACAATGATATTGTAAACCTCCTCAACCGCCTCCTTATCCCCCTCTAACACTTGGATGTAAACCGCATTGTCATACAACAGCATACCGGTAATATTCCGTCGGGTATTATTAGTGCGAGCGTGTTCCAATAATGCCTTTAAATCCTCTTCAGATGGCCAGCTTGTTGCGGTACTTATGTAGATTAAGTGAATCACTTGTTATTACCTTTTTATATATAAAACCTGCCTACTCTCATCTCAAAGTGGACAATTTATTGTGAACCTATTTCTTAATTTTAAGCTTGTTGCCCGAGTTTATCTACTTTAAGCGAAAGTAAGCAAGCCAGTCTTTAAGCCACTGCCAAGATAGCGCACGAACACACTGGCCGATCAGCTTGAATACATAGCACCGGCGACTTGATTGACAGCCCTACACGTTTAACCATACGATTCCCAACCATCCCTCACGCTGGCCGCTACATTGAAAATATTCTCCGTTAAAGAAATCCCAACCCTGAGCTGGAGTTCACCCTCGCCTTATAACTTGCGACCAACGCTACTGAGCTTCTTTTACTTAAACTTGGGATTGGTGTTATTTGGTTTGGGTGAAGCCTTGCTGATTACCAGCAACGCCGGCGTTAGCCCTTGGACCGTGCTGGCTCAAGGCATCGCCGGAAAAACTGACTGGAGTATTGGCTTCGTCACCATGCTAGTCAGCTTTACCGTGCTTGCCTTGTGGATACCGCTAAAGCAAAAGCCAGGCATGGGCACCATTTTAAATGCGCTGATTATAGCCTTTATGATCGACTTCTCCATTGACTTTCTGCCGCACCCTGAAACGCTTTTCTGGCAGCTGCTTCAATCGGTGATTGGCGTTGGAATTATTGGAATTGCCTCGGGAATTTACCTCACGGCCAACCTTGGCGCTGGCCCCAGAGATTGGTTAATGAAAGGATTGCAGGCTAAAACCGGCTTTCCAATTGCTAATATTCGAATTGGTATCGAAGTGACTGTGGTGTCTATTGGTTGGTACCTTGGCGGCGTGGTGGGCGTTGGTACGTTGCTATTTGCCTTTGGCGTGGGACCAAGTGTAGCCCTGGGGATTTTATTTGTGCGGCGGTTTTTATAGCTTCAAATTCTGATTAATTAGAGGTTGCGCTCTGTGAGCCAAAGCCAACCTCTAATCAATACATTGCATGAATTACTTAGGAACCTGTTACTAAATAATGGCCTATTTTAATAGTAGCAGTTACTGACTAGTCAGCTCTTCTTCTGCCCTAACCTGTCGCTCCACTCGCACCGTAAATAATGCTACCGATAAGGCACACGCACTTGCCACTACAATGCACAACACCAATGGCAAAGCACCCGACGTTTCAGTCAGCAAGAACCCAGCCGTTGCTGAAAATGCCGCCCCACCAAAGGTTAATATCGCCCCACCTAAGCCAGAGGCTGAGCCTGCCAAGCTGGGGTTTACATCCAGTAACCCCGCCGTAGCATTGGGCAGCACCATGCCATTGCCCAAACCAATGGAGAAGGTAAACAGGTAAAATCCAAGCGGATGAGAAACACCCGACAGGATCACAGCCAAACACGTGAGCATTGGTACCAGCACCAGCGAGCAGCCGATAATCAGCATCTTCTCCAGCCCCAGCACGCGGGAATAACGACCACTAATAAAGTTCCCCATGATGTAACCCATTGGAGTAAACACCAGGTACAAACCAATCTGCTCCGGCCCTAAGTGATACACCACCGACCCCACATAAGGCGCACCGCCAAGATAAGCAAAGTAGCAAGCGGCGGAAAATGCCGTCGTTAAGGAATAGCCCCAAAAGCGCCGCGACATGAGCAGCGCAGGATAGGCTTTAAACTGCTGCGTAAAATTGGCCGTGCGCTTCAGATTGGTTTCGCCGTAGTCAAAAAAGGTCAAGGCGAACACCAAAATGCCGCAGCCGGTTAACACATAAAAATTGGACTGCCAGCCAAAGGTTGCACCGAGGTAGCCACCCAATGGCGGCGTGAGCATAGGCGCCAGCGCCATGCCCATGGTGATATATCCGATCATACTGGCGGCTTTATCGCGCCCGACCATATCGCGTACTGAGGCTCGCGAGATTGCCGTGCCTGCTACCACCACCGACTGTATCAAGCGGTAAAACATAAACTCATTAAAGCTGGTGGCAATGGAGGCCCCCGCCGAGGCCAGAATGAAAATCAGCAAGGCAACCAATAACACAGGACGTCGACCAAAGCGGTCGGATAATGGCCCGATCACCAATTGCAGCAAACCAGTGAGCACCAGAAAGCCCGTCACCGCAAACTGCATCACCGAGTACGGCGTCTCAAAGTATTTCGCCATAGCAGGCAATGACGGTAGGAAGATATTCAACGGAATGGAGGCGACGGCAACCAGCGCAACCATCGTGCCAATTGAGGGTGGCGTGTTCTGGTGTAAGAAACGGGATTTGGGCAGCGTGCTCATGACAATATTACTCAATCTGGGGTCGGGTCGTCAGACTCGGCACATTGGGCGAGACAGTATATAGACCGATATCCCCCTGATGCAATACGTACCTCACCCTTGATTAAGCCGTGCAATCGATGACAACGTTTCCCTTTTTACGGCCCGTATCGACATAACGATGCGCCTCTGCCGTTTGTTCCAAAGGATAACTTCTGTCGATCACCGCTTTAATATCTCCAGCTTCAACGAGCGCACGCAAAAAGTTAAGATTTTCTTTGGTTTCCGCAGCCACACCGCAAATCAGGTTGCCTCTGAATAAAGAGGATAAGTTAGTAAGCAACCCAGTATTGATTAGAATGGCTTTCCCCTGCTCTGTTAGCTGCTGTTTACACTGATCAAAGCTGAGATTGCCGACCGTATCGAGAATCACATCGTAAGTTTCATTTTGCTGGGTCACGTCATCTTGGGTGTAGTCGATAACGGTTGTTGCACCTAAGGATTTAACTAAGTCAATATTGGCTGTGCTACACACCGTGGTGACTTCTGCACCAAGGTAGTTGGCCAGCTGGATGGCCGCCGTGCCAACCGCACCCGATGCTCCGTTAATTAGCACCTTTTGACCACACTGAAGATTGGCTTTTTCTTTAAGGAAATGGATTGCAGTCATGCCGCCAAAAATCACGGCGGCGGCTTGTTGGTGGTTGCTGTTACTTGGCTTGGCGACCAGCGCGGCGCTTTCGGATAAACAGGTATATTCCGCATTCGCGCCTAGCTTCATACCCGTAGTGCCGTAGACCAGGTCACCGGGTTTAAACAACGTCACCTCACTCCCAACGGATTCGATCTCGCCCGATACATCCATCCCTGAGATTTTGTTTCTTGGCTTGGTCAAACCAAAGACCAAACGAGTCGGTAGCCAAAAACCGATTGGCACCTTAAACGCGCGCAGCCGACAATCACCGGCGGTTACGCTGGAGGCGTGTATTTTTATAAGCACTTCGTCTTTTTTGGGAGCAGGCTTTTCAAGCTCGATCAGCTTAAGCACCTCAGGGCTGCCGTAATTAGTCCATGCGATCGCTTCCATAGATACTGTGCTCCTTTGGGAGTCGACACTTAAACAGGCCAACTCATGATCATCTGACCTTAGACGATATCCTTAAGACAGCGCCCTCGTGGCTCATCCCCTTCATATAACACAATTTCAGAATGAAGGAACTGCGCGGCCTCGGCGGAATCCTTAACCTTCGTCGCACTGCGCGCTAACATTTCGGATTCAAACTCAGTTAATACGCTCGCCCTGATGCCCTGCTCTTTCCATTTTGAGAACGGGCCGCAATTTTTAGAGATGCTACGCGCCAGTGCCAGCGCATCTAACAAGGCCTGATTCGCGCCTTGCCCTTTAAACGGACTCATGGGGTGTGCTGCATCGCCGATTAACGTGACTTTAGAACCCTGCTCCAATAACTCAGCCTTCAGCAACTCGCGGTCATACACGGGATAGCCAGAGACTTGCGCTTCCGAGGTTGCCGCCATAATCTGAGGAATGGGATCATGCCATTGCGTTCTACGGCAGGCCTCCGCCTTTAATGCTTTAACGCCTTGCGCACTCAATGCTTTCGCCTCGTCTTCAGGCATTGGAAAGCTCAGCTGCCACATGACTGAATCCGCGTCATAAGGCATCATATAAATACGTTCATGGCCATTGGCAGTTTGAAAAACGGTGGCCGAGTCCAGCAGCTCACTTTCAAGCCCATCCAGCGCCGCTAGCGGGCAAATACCCAAGATCACAATGCAGCCTAAGTAACGTAAGGGGCTAACTTCCTCATCGATTAGCAAGCGCCGTACTGAGCTGCGAATGCCATCCGCACCCACCACCAAATCCGCCTTGGCATGCTTTAGCTCACCATTTACCTGAAAGCTCAGATCAACGGCTTGGCCATTACCTTCAGATTGGCTCTCTTTAAAATCAACTAACTGATGCCCCCACTGCACCGCATCATCACCGCCAAGCTGCTCAAGCAATGCTAAGCGCAGAGCCTGTCGTGAGATATGCACATTGGTGCGCTTTACCGAGGCTTTTATATCGGACTCCACCCACTTGCGGATACCCCACTCACCAATCACTTTCCCATCGGTTGTGTGTACCACATGCCGGGTTGAAACCACGCCATCTGCCAGCGAGAAAACACCTAATCCTTCGATCGCTTTACTGGCTTGCTGCAAGGTAAGGCCATAGCCCTGCGAGCGCGCATTAAAGCCGCTATCACGCTCATACAAAGTAAAAGGAATACCGCGATGTAAGCAGGCTACTGCCAGCGCTACACCACCAATACCGCCACCAATAATGGCCACATGTGGATAGTTTTCAGTATCGACAACAGGAGGATTAGTCGCTGGAATTAAACCGGAACCGGCGCAATTCAAACAGGAATCAAGATGACCGATAGGACGAACCGGAGGCTCTCCTTCACTATTAGATTGGGCAAAGGCTTCTAGCGCTCGTTGGTAGCTAAGCCGTACTTTCTTGCGGAGTTTTTTACTTTTTTTGCCGCGCCCCTGACATGCCGGACAGGCCGCCCAGCTGGTCTTTTCATTGTCCAATTTTTTACGTCCCGGTTATTTAGGCTGATTTTAACGCCCTTTGGGGAGCTTGCCTATCATTATGGGGATTGGAGCAACGAAGGTAGATCGGAAACAAAAACACCGCCTTGATTGAATACAACCAAGGCGGTGCCGGATCAAGTTAATCGAGCTGACGCTTGATTACTTAGGCGCTTTAACAAAACGCAGGTAAGGCAGTTCGATATTTACTTCGCCGAACTTCTCTTTCGCCTGCTCATCGTTCAAGCCCAGACCAACGATCACATCCTGACCAGGTACCCAGTTTGCTGGTGTCGCAATGGACGCACCATCAGTGATTTGAATCGCATCCAAAGCACGTAAAATCTCAGCAAAGTTACGACCAACCGCCATCGGATAAGACATGGTCAAACGCACTTTCTTATCTGGACCAATGATGAACACAGTACGCACAGTTGCGCTATCAGCTGGTGTGCGGCCACTCTCAAGATACGCATCAGCAGGCAGCATATCGTACAGTTTAGAAACCAACAAAGACGTATCGTCGATGATTGGGAAATCCGCTGGCGCACCAGAGAAAGACTCAATGTCGCGCTTCCACTTCATGTGCTCTTCAACGTTATCTACTGAAACGCCCATGACCTTGGTGTTGCGCTTAGCAAACTCAGGCACTAGCTGTGCAACTGCACCGAACTCAGTGGTACACACTGGTGTGAAGTCTTTTGGGTGTGAAAACAGAATGGCATAGCTCTCGCCAATCCATGTGTGGAGGTTTAGTTCGCCTGCCGTTGAATCTACAGTGAAGTCAGGTGCGATATCGTTAATACGAATACTCATGATTGCATTTCTCAGTTGTTGTTTGTGTGGAGTAGAGTTTACGTTGAACGACTGGGAACTCATTGATATATATCAAAACAGCGTGAGGTCTGAAAATATCTTCACTTTCGAACAACCTGAGTGAAATCGCCGACGGATTTATGGCAGCTTTCTAAGCAAGATTTTTCATCAATAGCGATTCTTCTGCCTGTGACAGATAGCGCCACTTGCCGGACTCAAGGTCCAGATCAAAACTGCCAATGCTGATTCGCTTCAAATCCAACACCTTTAATGGCGTTCCAAACTTGGGGTCTTTCAGCGAGCCAAACAGACGGCGGATATGCCGATTTTTTCCTTCATCAATCCTCACCTGAAGCTTGGTTTTCGCACCGCCAAAACCTTTCACCTCGACGCTAAGCGCTTTGAGCAATTCACCTTTATTCTCAACGCCGCTCATCGCCATGGCAATGTGTTCGTCAGTGACATGCCCCCTCACCCAGATCTCGTACACCTTAATGCATTTTCCGGGCTGGGTGAGCGCATTGCCAAACTGGCCGTCATGGGTAAATAGCAGTAGACCTTTAGACTCCAGATCAAGGCGTCCGATCGGCATCCAGCTATTATCAAATACCCAATCGGGCAGCAGGTCATAAACTGTTTTTCGCCCGAGTTCATCTGAGCGCGTGACTACATAGCCCTTCGGTTTATTGAGTGCTAATAGGTTTTTTGAGTCGTTGCTTGGAGTATTCATTTGGGTGTTCGGTGTGCCTTGAGTTTAGAGTGTTTCACTTGCGGGCTTTGGGTCGTCCTTTGGCTCTTTCGCGACCACGTCCACGCCCTCGGCCTTTGGTGGGTTTAGGGCCGGCTTCAAAATTACCCCATTCATCATCCGATGGCACTTCCGGTGGTTTCTCAGTCGGCTCAAAGCCCGGAATAATCTCCCGCTTAAACTGACGGCCAAGCATCCGCTCAATCGACTGTAATTGCTTCGACTCATCCAAACTGACCAATGAAACGGCCAAACCAGACGTACCCGCCCGACCGGTACGGCCAATACGGTGCACATAATCCTCCGGCACATAGGGAAGATCCACGTTAATCACATAAGGGAGTTGGCTTACATCAAGGCCGCGAGCAGCAATATCCGTAGCAACCAGCACGGCAATCTCACCATTTCTAAAGCCTTCTAACGCGGCAGTACGCGCATGCTGGCTTCGGTTTGAATGGATTGACTCGGCACTAATATCCGCATCAATCAGCTGCTGCGACAATTCATCGGCACCACGACGGGTACGGGTAAACACCAACACTTGATGCCATTTATTCTTTTTGATTAGATGAATCAGCGCCTCAGTCTTGCGCACTTTATCGACCGGATGCAGGGTCTGCTTGATTGTGTCGCCGGTGCTGTTTGCAGCAGTCACTTCAATCACCAGCGGATCCTTTAACATGCCTTTAACCAGCGCTTTGATGGCTTTGGAGAGCGTCGCTGAAAACATCAAAGTTTGACGCTTGGCTGGCAGTAGCGTTTGGATGCGGCGGATATCGTCAATAAAGCCCAAATCCAACATGCGATCGGCTTCATCCAATACCAAGACCTCGAGATTATCGAAGTTAATCGCCTCTCGATCATAAAGGTCCAGCAAGCGGCCAGGCGTGGCAACCAGCACATCCAAACCGCCTTGCAACTGAGCGATCTGTTCCTCAATTCTTACTCCGCCATACACCACCGCAGAGCGCAGTGTTAAATGGCGGCTGTAAGTTTGAACATTGCTTGCAACTTGAGCCGCCAGCTCGCGGGTCGGCGCAATGACCAAGGCACGCACCTGCGAAGGTTGCGCACTTGGGCCAGCGGATAACAACTGCAACATCGGCAGCGTAAAGCCCGCAGTTTTGCCCGTGCCGGTGCGGGCAATTGCCATCACATCACGCTGGCTAAGCACTGCCGGAATCGCTTCCGCCTGTATGGGAGATGGCGTTGTGTAGCCTTGCTCGGTCACGGTTTTTAACAGCTCATCGCACAAGCCTAAAGCGCCAAATGACATTGGTAAACATTCCTTGGGATTGATTCATCTACAAGGAATGACTATGCCTGAATGTGCCCGCCTGGCATAGGGCTTAACACCGTAAAAAGCCCTTAATTAACACTAGAGAGCTTCTCTCCTACATCAACTGTATCAACCGTTTCAACGGCTGGCACTGCCGCAGGCGTTTCTTCCGGCAATACTAATGAAAGAATAATGGCTGACAACCCTGCCAAGGTAATTGGAGTAGCAACAACCTGCTTAATAAAGTCCGGCAGATGCTGAGTCGCATTTGGCACCAGCGTGACGCCCAAGCCTAAGCCAAACGAAATCGCCATAATATAAGCACTGCGACGGCCGATATGCTGAGTCGCCAATATCCTGATTCCGGCTACTGCAATGGTACCGAACAACACAACCGTTGCCCCGCCCAACACTGGCTTAGGAATCAACATAAACAAAGATCCGATGATGGGGAAGAAGCCCATAACCACCAAAATTCCGGCGATATATAAACCAACGTGACGGCTGGCAACGCCGGTCATTTGAATCACACCATTGTTTTGTGAAAAGGTCGTGTTGGGGAAGGTATTGAAGATTGCCGCGATACCGGAGTTGATACCATCACCTAAGATGCCGCCTTTAATGCGCTTCAGGTAGAGATCCCCTTCAACCGGCTGCCCGGAAATAACCGAGTTTGCCGTTAAGTCACCACTGGTTTCAATCGCGGTTACCAGGTAGATAAATGCAACCGGGATAAACAGGAAGAAATCAAAATCGATGCCGAACTTGAATGGCACAGGGATTGCCAACAGCTGTGCATTGCCCACGGATGAAAAGTCAACTTTACCCATCATGGCAGCCACGACAAAGCCAATGACTAGACCAATCATGATCGCAGAAATTCTAACCATCGGGCTACGAGAGAAGCTTAATACCAGAATCGAAACAACCACCAAAAAGCCCAAAAACAGATTCGGCAATGCGCCCAGCGTCTCACCGGCCTGTGCACCACCGGCAAAATCCGTGAAGCCCACCTTGATTAAACTCAGCCCGATTACCGTGATGACAATACCGGTAACCACAGGGGTAATGACCTTACGGAGCTTATGAACAAACTGGCTCAATATGATTTCGACCAGACAACCAAACAGCGACAGACCGAATAGCATGGCTAATATGTCTTCGGGGGTTCCTCCACGCGCCTTCACCTCAAAACCGGCGGCCAGCAATGAACCAAGAAAGGCAAAACTGGTACCCTGCAAACTGAGCAAGCCCGAGCCAACCGGACCGATGGTTTTGCACTGAATGAAGGTTGCGACTCCGGAGACGAATAAGGCCATAGCGATCAGGTAAGGAACGTGTTCCCCCAGACCAAGTACGCCACCAATGATCAGTGTTGGTGTTACGATGCCGACGATGGCCGCCAAAATATGCTGAGTGGCTGCCAACATACTGGGGCCAGGTGCTGGCACATCATCGAGTTGATACACCAGACCGGAGGATTTATTTTCTTCTGACATTGGGGTATTCCTTTTGTGAATTAAAATGTTGGGGCTACACGCCGTTCGTCGCCCTGTATATTATTCAATGCAAAATACATGCCACCTCAGATAATATTTTTATACCGCTATTCAATGACTTAAATAACACATCCAACACTTTCTACTGAATTGATGCACCGCAACAGTGCTCAATGGTCTTAAATAGTCAGCGATAAAAAAATTAGTCGCCTTCACGTTTCTTTCACACCCCCTATGCAAAGCTTCTCGACATACAACAATTGTATTTAGTCTTATCAGGAGCTACGCACATGAAAAAATTATTCGCAAAAGTTAAATCAGGGTTGCTTCTGGGGCTGATATCCATCCTTTACACCGGAGCATCTATGGCTGCCATCGAAGAACCAACTTATTCTGTTATTGAAAAATCTGGCGCATTTGAGTTGCGCGCCTACGAGCCGAAAATCATCGCTGAGGTGACCGTTTCAGGCAGTATGAAACAGGCGTCCAATAAGGGATTTAAAATGATTGCTGGCTATATCTTTGGTGGGAATACCTCTCAGCAAGGTGATGCTGAAAAGATCAGTATGACGACGCCGGTGACGATGGAACCCAGTGGCTCGGAGAAAATCAGCATGACTGCACCCGTCATGATGCAGCAAGGCGATAGCCAATGGCGTGTTCACTTTGTGATGCCGAGCAAATACACCATGGCAACGCTGCCTAAGCCAAATAACTCAGAGGTGACGCTTAGGGAAATACCGAAGCAGAACTATGCGGTGATTCGTTTTTCAGGGCTTGCAGGGCCACAAAAAGTGGCGAATATGACGGCAAGTTTGGAGAAGTGGTTGGCGACTAAGAACATCACGCCGACAGGAAAACCGGAGTTATCGCGTTATGACCCACCTTGGACTATACCGCTATTTCGTCGTAATGAGGTGATGGTTGCTTATTAGCAGCCCGCCCTCTCCACCTCAAACCCGACGATATTCCGATTGTCCTTACTAAACTCCACGCCAATCATATGAATTGCTTGACCTAAGTGGTGGTATTTATCGGCATATGCCTTGTCTTTAATTTGTTGCAAGGCATTGCCTTCAGGCACCAGTTCAACCACCTTAAACTCAAAAATATACACCTGCTGGTTGAATTTAAGCGTCATATCAATACGACCTAAATTGGTGCTGTCTTCTACCGTGACATCCAAGCCCAGCGCGGCAAAGTAGGAATAGAACACGCTGGCGTAGTAGCCTTCATAATTCTGAATCTCATTCTTTGAATACCATTGGTAAGGAATGCTGGCGAAGAAGCTATGGAAAAGCCGCTTGAGCCCATCGAAATCATTCGCCATTAGTAATGCGTAAAGACTCATTCGCTGAGTGACTTGGGCATCGGAGTTTTGAGTGAGATACTGTAGCAAGCTATTGTTTAAGCTCTGGTACACCTCTTTATTCGGGTAGCCCAATTGATAGAAGTAACTACCGCCCAGGTTTTGTGTGCTTTTGATGGTCAGGTAACCGGTTTGAAACATTACCGCTTCAATCGGCATGTGTTCCAGATCAAAGCTGGACAGCAAAGTGTCATCGCTAAAGCGGGTTGCAAGGTTTGGCGTGGCAACTTGCTGCTGGCTAATCAGGTCGACCAAAAAGGTCGGTGTTCCGGTTTCAAACCAGTAGTTCCTGAAAGCGCGATTATCGAATAACTTTAAAATATCAAACGGATTATAAACCCCCTCTCCCAGCCAGTTATAACCGTTATACCACTCCTTGATTTCCTGACGGTCCAAGCCCTCTATTTCCGTTGAAAATACCGTATCAATATCATGATCCGTATACCCACAAATGGTCGAATAGCGAGAATCTAAAGTGATATCATTCAAGTTATTTAAGCCCGAAAACAGGCTCACTTTGGAAAACTTACTGACCCCAGTCAAAAAACTAAACTTGATATGCGCATCGTAATCTTTAATCGTACTGTAAAAGCCACGCAAGAAATCACGATTTTTACGAGCAACCTCTGGCTGATTAATCGCATCTAAAATAGGCTTGTCGTACTCATCAATCAGTATCACAACCGATTGGCCAGCCCGCTGCTCAACATGACTGATCAACTCTTTAAACCGGCCAGCGCAGGAGATGCTATCCGGCTTGAAATTCGCCGCTTTCTCCAGACTACTCAGCTGCTCTTCAACTTGTTGTTGCAGGCTTTCCTCAAGGGTGAAATTGCCACTGCCGAAGGTTAGACGCAGAACTGGATATTTGATTGACCAATCCCAGTTCGGATGGATGTCCAGCCCCTGAAATAATGCCTCATTACCCTCAAACAACTCCTTGAGGGTATCCAGAAACAAGCTCTTACCAAACCGCCGAGGACGCGATAAAAAGTAATGCGTCCCGTTATTGATTAACGACAAAGCCAGTGCCGTTTTATCAACATAATAATACTGGCCCTGACGTATTTTAGAGAACGTTTGGATGCCAATCGGGAGCTGTTTTCGTTGTACCATATCTGCAGTGAAGCCTTAAACTTAGTAGGCTCAGTTTACCACGGACTATTGCACACAGGCGCGCTTAATATCCCTGTACTTAGCTTGGCTAAGTGTAGCTAGCCTTTATAGCGTTCCATTTAATTAGTGTAACAATTCTTACAGTAATAAATATTACAGTACAGCGCCCTTCGTTAGCATCAACAAAGAGCGCTACACCCAAACCCAAAACACTAATAATACTTAAGCGTAGTCGCCTTCCCATGAAACACCCGATACGAGAATATCGTGTAGAACAAGATCACTGGGATAACAATCACCGCGCCATACAAAATAAAGCCTAACGACTCAGTCGCACTCGCCGCTTCCCAAATATCCAAACGACCCGGAACAATCTCCGGAAAGAAGCTAAACGCCAACCCACTAAAGCTCAGTATAAAAATCAGCACCACAAACACAAATGGCACCCAACAGTGGCGATCATTGGCTTTCGGTAAGCGCTTCAGCAGCATGTCGTTAAACACAAAGCTTAAGATCGTTAACATAGGTATTAATAATGAAAACATCACCAACGGGAAATCAAACCAACGGTCAAACACATCGGGATTGATCCACGCATTCACCAGCGATACTGAAATAACCCCCATAAAAGTCGCCCAGCCAGAGTAACGTGCCAACCGTATCGAACGCTTCTGTAGTTCACCGTCTGTTTTCATAATCAGCCATGCCGCGCCGATATACGAATAAGCCGCCGTCACACACACGCCACTCAGCAGGCTAAATAGAATCGCCGCCGTGCTCTCATCAAAGCCCAGCACATACTGCCCTAGCATATAGCCTTGAGTCAGCGTGGTCGCCAAAGATCCCAGCATAAACACCTTATCCCAAGCGGCTTTATGACTGACTGCCGCTTTGGCTCTAAAGTCGAACGCAACCCCTCGCATAATCAAGCCCACCAGCATTAATGAGGCGGGAATATACAACTCAAAGAGCACGATACTGTGAGCTGCCGGAAAGGCGATTAGCAACAAACCAATCGCCAATACTAGCCACGTCTCATTAGCATCCCAAAACGGACCAATAGACGAGATCATTACATCCCGCTGCGCCTCGTGCGCTTTGCCTTGAGGCAGTAGCAAACCGACTCCAAGATCGTAGCCATCTAAAATGGCATAGACTAAAACCGAAAAGCCCATTAGCCCCACAAAAATGACTGGGAGCCACTCTGCATAAGTCATCTCACTCATTGTGCTACTCCTTCGTTTTTGCCTGCATTTGTATTATCAATTTTAGACCAGCGTGGGCTTTCATTCGCCGCATACTCTTTGACTTCAACAGCGCGTTTAGCCATCGAAATTAAGGTATGGATATAAGCCCACATCAGCACCACATACACCGTGCAATACATCGCCAAGGTAAAGCCAACATGACTCGCCGCAATGGGCGTGACAGCATCCGCTGTCATTAAAATCCCCGTGACTAACCAAGGCTGACGGCCGGTTTCGGTCACATACCAACCGGCTAAGGTGGCGACCCAACCCGAGAAGGTCATCGCTAAGACCACACGGAGCATCCAGCGTGGTAACTCCTTTTTCTTGCGCAAGGTATAGACCCCGGCCCACGAAACAAGAAGCATCAGCAAACCGGTTCCGATCATGACTCTAAAGCTAAAGAACACAGGCTTTACCGGCGGGTGGTTGCCTTCAAACTCATTTAAGCCTTGTACCTCACCATTCAAATCATGCGTCAGAATTAAGCTGGTCAGCTTGGGAATAGACACCTCATAGTCGTTACTGCGGGTTTCTTCATTTGGAATCCCAAACAGTACAAGTGGTACACCCTTCTTAGTTTCCCAATGCCCTTCCATGGCTGCGACTTTCTGAGGCTGATGTTCCAGCGTATTTAAGCCGTGCATATCACCCACAAAGATTTGCAGTGGAATGATCAACGCCGCGGTGAGCAGACCGGTTTTTAAAGCCACTCTAGGCGCACGCTTGGTATCGCCTTTGAGCAAACGATACGCTGAAGTCCCCGCGATAAAGAATGACGCGGTTAACGCAGATGCCAGCAGCATGTGACTCAAACGGTACGGGAATGATGGATTAAAAATGATCGCCCACCAATCCACCGGAAATGCCACGCCATCGCGCATTTCAAAGCCCGTTGGCGTATGCATCCATGAGTTAAGTGCCAAGATCCAAAATGCGGAGAATGTGGTTCCAATCGCCACCATAATGGTCGAGAAGGTGTGCAACTTACTAGAGATGCGATCCATTCCAAACAGCATGACACCGAGGAACGTCGCCTCAAGGAAGAAGGCGGTTAACACCTCATAACCCAGTAGCGGCCCTGCAATATTACCGACCGTTTCCATAAAGCCCGGCCAGTTAGTACCAAACTGAAACGACATGGTAATACCACTCACCACACCCAGTGCGAAGGTGAGCGCAAACACTTTGACCCAGAAGCGATAAACCCGCATCCAGACCGGTTCGCCGGAGATTTCATGGCGAACTTTGAAATAAACCAAAAACCAACACATGGCAATGGTGATGGTGGGAAACAGAATGTGAAAGCTGATATTAGCCGCAAACTGTATCCGCGATAGCATCAGTGTATCGAGTTCCATAACGTAAGCTTCCTATTAGTAATTGAATTCTGTGGTTACTTCTTGAGTAACTTATCTTTGATATCTAACACTTTGCCGACCCCCGTACCGAGCTTGACTAAGCGCTCAAGGTTTTCGGGTGACATATTTTGAAATTCGTTGGACCATGTGGTTGCCTGCTCCAGTAAGTCATGCAACTCTCTGATTCGCGTCTGCGCATATTCATCTTTAGTGCTGCTAGGCTCTTCCAATAAGGCACTGCGCAACACCGTCAGCGTTGGGTCAATCTCACGCTTACGGCGTTCTTCCATCACGGTTAAGGCCATCGTCCAGATATCCGCCATCGGCTTGTAATACTCCTTGCGATCACCCTGGATATGGACGGGTTTGATCAAGCGCCAAGACTGCAACTCTTTAAGCCCCATGCTCACATTGCCGCGCGAGATACTCAGCGCCTCTGCGATATTCTCCGCATTTAACAGCTCCTCATTGACGATAAGCAGCCCGAGAATTTGCCCGACAGTGCGGTTAAACCCCCAGCGGTTACCCATTTCACCAAAGTGCAGAACAAAGCTTTGAGTCATCTCAGTCATTTTCATTTTATGTAGTCGCCTAAAGTTTCAGAAATTATTGAAACTTTAGAACAAACAGTATTGGCAATAAAGAAACCACTAGATCTGTAGGCCAGTCAGAAGGGAAAATTGTGGGAATTGATGTGGGTGTGTCGCGTGGAGAACCGACCAATAGCTAATGATTGGTCGGTGCAATATGAGGTTTAGCCTACTAAGTATGACGGAGGGTGAGCCGACTATCAGCCGGCCCCCTGCTAGCCGTAAGTGACGATGTAACGATTCGGCTTATGGTTCATCGCCAGTATTAAATTAAGCACCATCGCGCCAAGGATTGAATACAGAATGACCCCTGGCGTCACAAAGAACAGCGAGAGGATTAGAATCGCGCTGTCAATTGCCAGCTGAGTTTTACCAACCGAGATTCCGGTTTTATCCTGAATGATCAGGCACAATATATTGAAGCCGCCGAGGCTGGAGCGATGCCTGAATAGGATCAACATACCTAGCCCAATCAGCAGACCTCCGAGAATGGCAGAGTAAGCATCATAGACCGTGCTGATCTGAACAAACTTGCCAATATTATCGGTGAAGATCGATACCAACGCGCCAGAGACAATGCTGCGAATGGCGAACTGTTTACCGAAGCGCTTCCACGCCATGAAATAGAAAGGACAATTGATCAAAAAGAACAAGGTACCAAAGGAAATCGAAGTGACCTTCGCCAGTATCAAAGTTAGCCCTGCAACACCACCGATCAATAGCTCCGCCGACTGTAAAAAATACACCCCCTGAGCGGTTAGGAATGTGCCTATCAGGATCGCAATCCAATCTTCCTGACTTGTGTGGTGTTCCATAGCTCTGCTCTCTTTAACTTAGAATGACGTGGGCTAATGGTCTCATGTTGATGCGGTGGCAACGTATGACTATATCTAAACCAGTGTTCGGTTTTTATAAACTAAAGCTGGTGCTTAGATTGAAGCCCTTACCGACGTTAAATTGTAAGTAGAAGATCATGGTTACTCGTAAAAATAAGCCAGCGTCATAAAGTAAGAATCTTGATTATCTAAGGGATAATCCAGCTCGATTTTATTTTTCTCTTTATTATCCGAGTAATACGTAGATTCAGCAATAAGCACCTGCTTTGCGTTATCCCCTGCTCTCGTTGTTATCTCCTTCTTGAATAATCGGTATTGTGCTAACTGGCTCATACCACGCTGCACATCTTCATCCGACAATAGAAGTCTTCCCTCTTCATATTCTAGTTTGACATCGACGGTGCAATTATCTGAGTCTGGGCTCACCGCATAGCTTAGACTTTCATAATGCTCCTCATATACATCCGCATACTCTTTCGCCAGTTCAAAGCGCCCACTATCCTCAAGATTTTTTCTGGCAACGTCTTGCGAAGGCTGACCTAAACAGAACTGCTCAAATAAGGAAAACATGTGTTCCAGATGGTTCTCACGCTTAGATTGAGGCGCGAGCTCCAAGCCATAAATACTTGCAGCCATTGCAGGCTGCATAACAAGGTTTAAAAGTAGTAACAAAGCGATCTTTTTCATAGACTCCTCGGATGGCTAATGAGCTACTTCAACCGCAGCTCATCTAGCGCCATTTAATATTGATATTAGGTGTGTTTAGTCTTTAAATGCAAAAAAGCTGTCAACATAATCAGCGTCATCAGTTGCTGCGTACTCTACCCTTGAAAAGCCAGCCTCTTTGAGAAGTCGAATCAACTCTTTGGAATGAATAGGGATAAATTTAGACGCCAGCTTTTCCTCTGAACCATTGAGAATCGAAGTGGTTGTTGTGAGACTAGTACGAAGGTTCTTAACAGGGTCATAGTCAACTGTCGTTACTATTTGGTGCGTATCACTCTTTGAGCTAACGTTAAGAGTCTCCTTAGGAAATGCATAACTTTCGTTGAACAGGTCGATATATAAAACGCCATTGGTGTTTAGCATTTTATAAAACTCATTCACCGCCTGCTGCATGTTTCGCTCTATTTCAATATTATTGAAGGGGAGATCATTATCATAAGTGTTAATGGTGATAAATGAGTTGCCTGAACACATAAGTGCATCGTAGGTTTTTGGTATGTGTTGAGTCAGACTTTCCCAGCGAGACAGGTAGTTTGGGATGTCTATATCACTCGCTTCAATACGCTTCTTGAAGAGTGAAGTTAGTACTTCAGAGCCATCTGAATAGCTGACATCCCACCCCATCTGTTTAAGCTCAATGGCTGGGTAGCCTGTACCACCAGCGCAGTCCAAAATGCTGCTAACGTTGAGTTTCTTAAACTCATTGGATAGTGACTCTGGGTACGATTCTGGCCATAAGTGACGCACTTGCTGGTCCCATATGTCAGCGAAGCTCTTCATAGAGTCTTTAGAGGTTTTGACATCAGTCATCGTTAATACTCTCGGTTTAAGCGGCTTCTTTGGAGCTTTTCAGGACACTCATGATGGGTACTCTCATTGTTAAAGAGAATATTTTAAAGACTATTCGTCTCTTTTTATCTTAACATATGGCCTTAAAAATAGGGAACATCATAAAGCTTCAAAGAGATTAAAAACACATAAATTGGTATGGTCAAAATCTTTAATATTAGATGTGACCAATGCTAGATCGTACTGAATGGCGCTGACAGCCACCCCTAGGCATCATTATCAATTATCTTCTATTTTGAATACCAAATGGTATACTATGAATATACAAAAAAAAGGAGATGATCCAATGTCAAAAATACAAACCAGCCTTCGCATTGAGGAAGAATCACTCAATGAAGCAAAGCAAATTTTATCTCGTCTCGGCATGAATTTTTCTGAAGCCGTCAATATGTTCACTTGCATGATTGTGGAAAAAAACGGTTTGCCATTTCCTGTACAATTGTCAGAAAAACGTAATGAGAAAAAGGAGTTACGCGCTATTCTGGCTGGATTCAGCGACGACTTTATGTCTGATGGACGCGAGCAACCACCTCAGCAAAAGCGTGAGGACGCCTTCGAGTGAAATATCTGCTAGATACCAATATCTGTATTTATTTAATTAAAAGAAAGCCTGAATCTGTGATTCAACGACTTGAGGCACTTCCCCCAACGGATATTTGCTTATCTTCCATCGCATTTTTTGAAATGATGTATGGCGCAGCTAAGAGTCAATTTCCGGAGCGCAACGCTCAAACCGCGATTGATTTCTTCTCGCTCTACGAGACGCTGACATTCGATAATCAGGATGCTTTAGTTGCTGGCTATATACGTGCAGATCTAGCGAAAGAAGGACGAATAATTGGGCCTTATGATTTGCAAATAGCTGGACAGACAAAGCGTCGCGGCATTACTCTCGTTACTAATAACACGAAAGAGTTTGAGCGAGTAAATGGGCTTAAGCTGGAGAATTGGGTATAAAAAGGGTAGTGTTCAGAATTCTGTGTCAATCCTATAACCAGTGCTCGATTTTTATAAACTAATTTCTTTAGACTGATTCAGTTTCCCTTCTAAAGAATAGAATGATAGGTCGCCATCCTGATCACACAACCATACTTCTTTAGCGCCTTGCTCAAGGTATAGTTTGATTTTTTCTTGCATTTCCCCATCAGAGTTAGAAGGAATAACGACCTCTACACAGATTTCTGGCGCAACATTATAAGGCGTTTTAAATCCATACTCTGCTATAAATGCATCAGAAGCCCACGCTACATCCGCAACCTTTACACCCTCAGGTGTTTTGATTGAGCACTCCATAATAAGCTTTCCAGACTGCTTACCATTATCAAGCTTTTTTGCAACTTCATACTGAAGGTTCCCGTGATTATTGCTCGCGGGACTCATGAGAATTTTCCCCCACTTATTCAGTTCTATTTTGAAGGGTAGGTCTTTTAGAAAAGGATTCTCTACGACTTGCTGCCATTCCATGATCATCTCCTAATTACCGTTATAACTACGATTTTACATGAAACAGGTAAAAATGCCCTGCTTCAATTCTTAAGTAGCGCCGGATTTTATTTCAATAGGCTTCCCCATCATAACGGCGCGGACCTGCCTCGTCACTAATCAAACGAAGGAACATCCCAAATAGCCACACTGCCTTTTTCGTCATTAATCGCGATGTAATTTCCGTCAGGACTGTAAGCAAGTGAACGGATATCAGTGCCTATATTAAACGAGAACAATTCTTGTAGCGTGTGGCTTATCAATAGACGAATGTTTTGATCACTGTAGGCCACAGCGATGAACTGTTTATTCGGAGAGTAATGCATATCACGAATAAGGCCTTTGTACTCATTGCTTAACAACTTTCGCTGGAGATTTTCACCGTTAAGCGTCCACCGGGCAATCTCACTGGAGAAGTCGCTATCAGATAAGCCCCTAACACCCACGACCAGATCTTGCCCGTCTGGAGTCACAAGGATCTTTTTTACGCCTAAGGTCATGACGTATTCACTCTTGAGATTGGCCTCTGGCTCGCGGGTATCCCATAATTCAATGGTAGAACCATGCGTCACCATATCCCACATACCCTCTGCCTCCCACCTTTCTAAGCCAAGTGCCAAAAAACGGCTGTCCTTCCGAAAGGCCATCGTCTCGACCCTACTGCCTAATCTCGCGGTAGTGATTGCTTCACCCGAGGCAGTATTCCAGAGCGCTACCCTGTAATACCGGAAAAAGTCCATCTTTTGCCCAATCGCAAGGATGCTAGAATCGTGATTAAAGGCCAGCGCCGTGACCTCCTCCACGTGATCTTGCTTCTGAATGGTCGCGGTTTCTTTCCATGAGCCGGTATCGATTAGACGAATACTTCCGCCACTCAATCCCAGCGCGAGTAAGGTACGATCAGAATTTACGGCAAATTGGTTTATAGCCTGCTGATATCGCTTTTGGTGAATGATTTTTTTCGACTTAGGGTCCAGTAAGTACACAATGTTATTGTCTTTGATGACAATGAGTTTTCCATCGGGTCGATAAGCAATAAACGCAACGTTGCTATTGATGTCCGGTAACTCGATTGTTTGCTTGTTGCCTTCAGATAACAGCGCTAACGAACGCTGAAGAGCTGCATCGAGCGGTGTATGAGAGGTTTCCCCACGCGTCTCTGTTGAAGGATAGTTTGATAGTGACTCACTGGCCTTGGCTTCATCGGTTGTTGTCATTGCAAACGCAAGCATTAAACAAAACGTGACGAGAAAGGTAGTGTAGGACGGTTTATACTTAGAAAAACGGTATGATCTATAAGCGCTGTGGCACATGATGCACTCCTGAAATAGTCATAAAAACTTAACTAATATTCGCAACAATGAGATTATTGTGATGACAAAAAGTTTAGTACAGTAATCTATCAATCGCTATGGATTTTCTTGTGAGAGTACTAAGCGCTTGAACAGACCGACTTGAGCACAGCTGTGTTATCCTTTGATTTATCCAGAGTCAATCAGCAAAGGCGCTTACAAGCACATCATGAATCCACGTAAAAAGCTCCCCATTGGTGTACAAACTTTCCGAAAGATCCGTGAAGGAGGCTATTACTATGTGGACAAAACACAGCTCGCAGTAAATCTCATTGAGGGTGGTACGCATTACTTCCTTTCCCGACCCCGCCGCTTTGGGAAAAGCCTGTTTCTGGACACCCTAAAAGAACTGTTTGAAGGCAATGAAGCACTCTTTCAGGGATTAGCAGTGCATGATCAATGGGACTGGTCGGTTCAATATCCGGTCATACGCTTTAGTTTTGGACGTAAGAACTATGCCGACACCAATGCACTCCAACAATCCTTACACCAACAACTGACGACACTGGAAGCAACATTTTCTGTTAAACAACAATTTGAAGATGTTGGGAGTCGGTTTGCGGATTTGATTGAGAAAGTGACCGCCAAGACCAAGCAGTCGGTGGTGATCCTCATCGACGAATACGACAAGCCCATTTTAGATGCATTGACTAAGCCCGAGATTGCCCGCGATAACCGGGATTTCTTGCGGGGCTTTTATAGCACCATTAAAGACTATGATGCCCATATCAAATTCAGCTTTTTAACGGGTGTCAGTAAGTTCTCGAAAGTCAGTTTGTTTTCGGGGTTGAACAATCTCTACGACCTGACACTTGCACCGGGCTTTGCCACGCTGTGTGGCTACACCGATCATGATATTGATACCGTGTTTGCGGCAGAACTCTTTGACTTAGATCGTCAGGAAATACGCAACTGGTATAACGGCTATAACTGGCTGGGTGAAGGCGTCTATAACCCCTTCGATATCCTGCAACTGTTCAAAAATCGTGAGTTCCGGGCGTATTGGTTTGAAACCGGCACACCGACCTTTTTAATTCAACAACTCATGCAGCGACAAATCGTCAGTCTGAAGCTGTACAGTTTGTTTAGCAGCGGTTCAATGTTATCCAGTTTTGATGTGGATGAGATGACGATTGAAGCCTTGTTGTTTCAAACCGGTTATTTGACAATAAAACACCGCGAGAATCTAGGCGGCGATTACTTTTATACCTTGGGGTATCCCAACCACGAGGTACGACAGAGCCTCAACGACACTTTGCTCAGTGCTTTAGTAAAAGATCAGTCCAGTCAGGTGGTACAACGTGCGCAGGTACACGTTCACGCCTAAACTAGCGCTCTACGCCTGATTGTGATAGATTTTCAGTCATTCAATTGACTGTGGATGATTACTTAATGGAGCTCAGTGAGATTGCAGACAGCGTTACCTCGCTGGATGAGGCCAGACAGCTCATTCGTGAGTTGGTGGCGATCAATCAAGCTCTGCAAACAGAAGTAGCGGCCTTAAAAGCAGCCGTTGAGTCTTTGCAATCACAGCACGGCTCAAGTTCTCGTAACAGTTCTAAAGCCCCCTCAACGGATTCTCCGGAACAACGTCATCAGCGCAAGAAACGGCCTAAGTCATCCCGAAGCAAAGGAGCACAACCGGGGCATAAAAAACACGAGCGTACTCTGCTACCGGAAGATCAGGTCGATACCATCCATCGCTACTTTCCTCATTCACGCTGCCAATGTGGGGGCGTTGTGACGCCAAACGCTCAGCCCACGTATCGTCATCAGGTGTTTGATTTGCCCGAAGTGCGTTATCGCGTAACAGAGCATCAGCTCTTTACAGGACAGTGTGCAAATTGTCAGCGCGAGCTGACGACCACCTTGCCGGATTGGGTCCCCAGCGGGCAAATGGATGGGGGTTTAGTCAGTACCATTGTTCAACTGAGTGGGCAATTTCATTTATCCATTCGTCAGATACAAGCGTATTTGTCTGAGTGTTGGCATCTGGATTTCAGTATTGGTGCGATTAGTCAGGCACAGGGAAAAGCCAATGCCTGGTTAGGGCATGAGCACGCGAGATATCGTCAATGCCTTCGATGAGTGGTACGGGGCTGAGATCTCGCCTACGCTGGTTTCCCGCGTGATGGAGCAAGTGATCGAGTGGCAGTCTCGTCCGCTTGATGCGGTTTACCCGATTGTCTATCTCGACTGTATGGTGGTGAAAATCCGCCAGGATAAACGGGTCATCAATAAATCCATTTTCCTCGCATTGGGCATTAACCTTGAGGGTCAGAAAGAACTGATGGGCCTGTGGATTGCTGAGAATGAAGGCGCCAAGTTCTGGTTAAGCGTCCTCACCGAACTGCAGCAACGCGGAGTGGAAGACATTCTCATCGCCTGTGTTGACGGGCTTAAAGGCTTTCCCGATGCCATTAATACGGTCTTCCCGCAGACCCAGATCCAACTCTGTATCGTGCACATGGTGCGCAACTCGCTGAGATACGTTTCCTGGAAAGACTACAAGGCGGTGACTGCGGATCTAAAGCGTGTCTATCGCGCTGCGACAGAAGATGAAGCTTTGTTAGAGTTAGATCGCTTTGGGGAAGTCTGGGACAGCCAGTACCCACAAATTACCAAGTCATGGCATGCTCATTGGCAGAATCTGAATACGCTATTTATCTACCCGGAGGATATCCGCAGAGCCATTTACACGACCAATGCGATTGAGTCACTTAACAGCGTCATTCGCAAAGCGATTAAGAAACGCAAAATATTCCCCAACGATGATGCCGCCAGAAAAATGGTCTATCTTGCGATCAAAGACGCCAGTAAGAAATGGACCATGCCGATTCAGAACTGGCGTCAGGCGATGAGTCGTTTTATGATCGAGTTCGAGGAACGCCTCGAGAAGCATATTAACTAACTGGCTGTTACAGGGTCCAGCCGCGCGTGATACCAATTTTTTAAACGATCCGCTTGCTGCGGGTCTTTGTGCTCCATACGCAATATACCGCGTTCAATCTCCATCAATACCACGGGCATTGGTATATAGCGATTCTTTTTGCACACGACTGAGCCATGCAACGACGCGCTTATCAGCTTTATTTTGTCTGACTTTTCTGATCTCAGAAATTACATTGGTATCTAGTAAGTACATCAATCAAGCTCAACTTCTGGTCGTTGTGCTGTGCTTCTGGCAGGTATATCTAAATCAATATCAGCCACATCAGCATGCTCTAAACTACACAGCCAATCGTATGCACTTTGCGGTTTTTTAGCAGTTATTAATTGGTATTCCTCGTAGCTCATCAGTACGTGCTTTGGCGCGCCACGATCGGTAATAATAATGGGCTCAAGCAGGCTTTTTCGCTTAGCGCGGCTCAGGTCTTGATTAAATTCTCTGCTAGTCATTTGCATAAGCTTCTCCTTTATCTGCATCAGAGTTACTACATAATGAAAAAATGTAGCAACTATAGAGTTAGTACAAAGCCAGTCTATCAATCCTGAGGTAGATCAAAACCCGACTCCCTCTGGTGACGCATTGCAACGATGGTAATTTCATCCAACTCAACTCGGTACAATATAATGTACCCATCGCTACCAAAATCCACAATCAGCTCCCGAAACCCCGATGGCATCGAGTCAGGTGGACAAGGACGGCCAAGCAGCGGAAATGTAAGAAGCTGGTCGATACCCGATACAATTTTGTCAGCGGCTCTTTGGGCCGCTCTCGGATTCTTCTCTGCAATAAATAGCCGCAAGCGAAGCAGATCAGCCCTCGCCTGTTTTGATAATCTTATTGATGGCACTTAGGCGGCTCCTGCTCATCCTCAGTACCCCAGCTTTGCAACCAACTTCGGGCTTCATCCCAGGTAACATGCTCACCCGTTTCCTCATAGTCATGCCAGGACTCCATTGCATCGGAATACAAAGCTGTACGCTTTTCTTCTTGATCAATATAACGATTGATAGCTTCAACCATTAACCAATGAGGTGTCCGGCGCTTTAGATCTGCCAGATGCTTAAGACGATCTGCCAATTCATCATTCAATTTTACGGAGGTTGTTGCCATGAAAACGCCTCATTTACTAAAAGGTAACACCCAGTCACTATAGCACTGAGAAATATGATTGGCGATAGCATTAGTCTTAACAAAAAAAGCAGATCAACAACACCGTCATTGACCTGCTTTTCATTGAACGCCCTAGCTTCTACTAATGACGAAAACTAGTAATCAGCGCCGGTATACCAGGCAACATTCCCACCGCAGCCATTACGCTAGTCAATACAACAAACATAACCAGCGGGATAATCCAGCGGCTCATATGGCTGAGTTCCGAGCTACGCTCTTTACAGCCAACCAAGCCAAGGTTGTCCAGCAGCATGGTTAGCGACCAACCAAAAGCGGGATTAACCAGTGCCGAAGCAAACACCACAATAGCCGCTGACTGCGTTGTTTTACCGACGCGGGTCATTTCCATTCCGGCTTCAAGCAACGGGATAAACACACCCACCACTAATGCGACGCACAGCACAGGCTGCCAGATTGCCAAGTCCATAGGGTAACCCCACAGGCCAGCGATGATACAAAATAAGGCTGTGAGTAACGCCCCCGCAGGGATAGGACGCTTAGCGATCGCCGCTGGGACGATGTAAGTTCCCCATGACGAGGTAAAGTTAGCGCCACCTAATAGCGAGCCAAAGGTTTGACGAATCGATGCACTGGTCATGGTGTCGTCGATGTTCATCTGTACTTTTTCAGTGCGCTCTGGGTAGCTGATTTTTTGGAAAACCTGATGCCCTAAGAAATCAGGCGACCACATGGCCACGGCTAAAATCGCGAACGGCAGTACCACGACAAAGCTTTCTACCGTCGGCAAGCCAAGCATCCAACCGGTATTGTCACCCCACCAATACGCAGGGTTCATATTCGGGAAGCCCGGCCCTGTTTTAAACTCGAAAGGCGCGCCCATGGCAAAGGCCAGCGTACCACCCATTAAGCAACTCAGTGGCACGGCTAACCAGCGCTTTTTCCAGTGCTCAAGCAGCGCGTAAAGCACGATGGTGCAAAGGATGACGACAAAGGCAATGTGCGTCATGCCGATGCCTTCTGCCCACGCGAACAGCTTGGTAATCTGCGAGGTCGTGCCCATAAAGCCTAAGTAGAGCAACAAGCCACCACACACGCCCTTACTGGTGAGATTGGCCAGCATACTCCCGCCCTTGGTAATGGCGAGGAGCAAACCAAAAGCACCAATCAGCAATCCAAATGCCATCGGGTGACCACCGGCGGCAACCACGATCGGGATCAATGGAATTAACGGGCCATGGGTACCGGCCAAGTTGGCCGTCGGCAGTAAAAAGCCTGAAAACAGAATGATAAAGATGGATACGATCAGCAGTTCATAGCGCACGTTTTCTAAGACAAAACTATCGCTAAGCCCCAGCGGACCGGCAAAGGTGGCAGCGATTGCCCCCACCATAACGACTTTACCGATGGTTCCCGCCATGGCTGGTATCGTGTCTTCTATCTCAAAGCGATAATCTCTAAACGGTAAATTCGGACGCCAGCGTTTCGGCTCCATAATTTGCAGTTCGTGTTCTAAGTACTCTTCGCGCGTATTAAACGACGAACTGGGTTTATGCTTCTCTACGTAGCTCAAAATGCATCTCCGGGAATCCGCACCCAGCCCTCCATCAAGACTCTGGCGCTACGGCTCATCACGACCTTATTCACCGTCCAGCCATTCTCGCCTTCTGTGGCTTCTGCACCGACTTTCAAGGTCCCGGATGGATGTCCAAAGGTCACCGCATCGCGCTCGCCGCCACCGGCTGCCAAGTTCACCAAGGTTCCCGGAATCGTCGCTGCGGTTCCAATCGCTACCGCGGCTGTGCCCATCATCGCATGGTGTAATTTACCCATCGACAAAGCGCGCACATTCAAATCAATATCACTGTCATTAATCTGCTTGCCACTGGATGACACATAGCTTTTCGGCTTACCCACAAAGGCAACTTTCGGCGTATGCTGGCGTGCTGCCGCCTCGCTAATATCGCTAATTAGCCCCATTTTTACCGCACCATAAGCACGAATCGTTTCAAACATGGCCAAGGCTTTGTCATCGCCATTAATCACTTCCTGCAGCTCACAGCCGGTGTAATCAATCGCATCGGCATTTAGGAATATGGTCGGGATACCAGCATTAATCATGGTCGCTTTAAAGGTGCCAACACCCGGTACTTCCAGATCATCCACCAAGTTACCCGTTGGGAACATGGCTTCGCTGGCATCAACCGGATTCACAAACGCGACCTGCACTTCCGCCGCTGGGAAGGTCACGCCATCCAGTTCAAAGTCGCCCGTTTCCTGTACTTCGCCATTGGTAATCGGCACATTGGCGATAATGGTTTTCTGGATATTCTTCTGCCAGATACGCACCACAGCAATGCCGTTTTCAGGAATGCGATCAGCCGCGACCAAGCCATTGCTAATCGCAAACGAACCGACGGCTGCGGTTAAGTTACCGCAGTTACCGCTCCAGTCTACAAACGGCTTATCAATCGAGACTTGGCCAAACAGGTAATCCACATCGTGATCAGCTTGCTCGCTTTTGGATAAGATTACCGTCTTGCTGGTGCTGGAGGTCGCGCCGCCCATGCCATCGGTTTGCTTGCCATAAGGATCGGGACTACCAATCACGCGCAGTAAAATCTTATCGCGTGCCTCGCCCGGCACCTGAGCCGCCTCCGGTAGATCAGTCAGGTTAAAGAAAACGCCTTTACTGGTTCCGCCACGAATGTAAGTGGCTGGGATTTTGATCTGAGGAACAAATGACATAAGAAAACCTCCGGGGTATTGGTATTAAACATTGCCTTGTGATTTGTGATTTGTGTTTTCTACGCCGACTCGCGAGCTCGCAAGGACTTCGAAAAAACAAATCACAAGACAATGTTCTGGTAGATGGGTGGTGTGCGAGGATTGGGCTCACTCCCATAAAAGTTGCTTTGGTATATCTTGAACTGAGTCCTTACGAGCAAAGCGAGTCGGTGAAGGTCAAGATATACCAAAGCAACGCAAACAAAAGGAACCGATGCAAGAATAGCACCGGCTCCATCAGCGTTTAAGCAGCAGTTGACTCCAGGAAGTCTTGTGCGAAGCGTTGTAACACTCCACCAGCAGCATAAACGTGTACTTCTTCTGCAGTATCTAAGCGACACTTAACTGGAATGCTAACCACTTCGCCATTGGCACGTGTCATTTTCACAGTCAATGCGGCACCCGGTGAAATCTCACCTTCAACATCGTAGGTTTCAGTCCCGTCGATAGTGTAGGTTTCACGGGTTTCGCCATTGGTGAACTCAAGCGGTAGTACGCCCATGCCCACCAAATTGGTGCGGTGAATACGTTCGAAGCCTTCGGCAACAATCGTTTCAACACCGGCTAAACGAACACCTTTGGCCGCCCAGTCACGTGAGGAGCCTTGGCCGTAGTCTGCGCCCGCGATAATAATCAACGGTTGCTTACGTTCCATGTAGGTTTCAATCGCTTCCCACATGCGGCTTTCAGTGCCTTCCGGCTCGATACGGGCCAAAGAGCCTTGCTTGATGCTGCCATCGGCATTGCGACACATCTCATTCAACAACTTAGGGTTGGCGAAGGTTGCGCGCTGTGCCGTCAGGTGATCACCACGGTGGGTCGCGTAAGAGTTAAAATCCTCTTCCGGCAAGCCCATTTTGTGCAGGTAAGCACCGGCGGCGCTGTCCAGCATAATCGCGTTAGATGGCGATAAGTGATCAGTCGTGATGTTGTCACCCAGTACCGCTAAAGGACGCATGCCCTTCATCGTGCGCTCACCAGCCAATGCGCCTTCCCAATAAGGAGGACGACGGATGTAAGTGCTCTGTGGGTCCCAATCGTATAACGGACTTTTCGCTTCAGTAATCACACCCAGATCAAACATTGGGTTGTAGATCTGCTGGAACATTTCAGGTTTAACGCTAGACTCTACAATCGCATCGATTTCTTCATCGGTTGGCCAGATGTCTTTCAATGTGATTGGGTTGCCGTTTTGGTCATTACCCAAGCTGTCTTTTTCGATATCGAAACGAATGGTTCCGGCGATCGCATAAGCAACAACCAATGGCGGTGACGCCAGGAATGCTTGCTTGGCGTATGGGTGAATACGGCCATCGAAGTTACGATTACCGGAGAGTACCGCTGTCGCGTACAAATCACGCTCGATGATCTCATCACGGATCACGGGGTCCAATGCGCCCGACATACCGTTACAGGTCGTACACGCAAAGCCAACGATACCAAAGCCCAGCTTCTCAAGCTCGCTCAGTAAACCTGCATCTTTCAGATACAGCTCAGCCACTTTAGAGCCCGGTGCGAACGAGGTTTTCACCCAAGGCTTACGCAGCAAACCCAGCTTGTTAGCGTTGCGCGCGATTAAGCCAGCAGCAACCACATTGCGAGGGTTTGACGTATTAGTGCACGAGGTGATTGCAGCGATAATCACTGCGCCATCTGGCATTTTGCCTTCTGCTTCTTCCTCTAAGACTTTGTCCATGTCTTTGGCGATGCCGCTGGAAGCCAAATCAGCTGTCGCTAAACGACGATGAGGATTTGATGGGCCAGCAAGGTTACGACCAACCGATGACAGATCAAACGTCAGTACGCGCTCGTATTTAGCCGTCACCAGATCATCCGCCCACAGGCCAGTTTCTTTAGCGTACTGCTCAACTAACGCGACTTGCTTAGGCTCACGACCGGTGAGTTTCAGGTAGTCAATCGTTTGCTCATCGATATAGAACAAGCCTGCTGACGCGCCATACTCAGGCGTCATATTAGAGATCGTTGCACGGTCTCCAATAGTCAGGCTCTTAGTCCCTTCACCAAAGAACTCAAGGTAAGAAGAAACGACTTTCTCATTACGCAGGAACTCAGTGATTGCCAGTACGATATCCGTTGCCGTAATACCAGGCTGACGCTTACCGGTTAGCTCAACACCAATAATATTCGGTACGCGCATCATGGATGGCAGACCTAACATTACCGTTTCAGCTTCCAGACCACCGACACCAATCGCCATGACACCCAGTGCATCAACGTGTGGTGTGTGTGAGTCAGTTCCCACACAAGTATCCGGGAACGCAACGCCTTCACGCGCCTGAATCACCGGTGACATCTTTTCCAAATTGATCTGATGCATGATGCCGTTACCAGCAGGAATCACATCCACATTTTTGAAAGAAGTTTTGCACCATTCGATGAAATCAAAACGGCCTTGGTTACGACGGTCTTCGATCGCACGGTTTTTCTCGAAAGCATCCGGATCAAAACCCGGCGCTTCAACAGCCAGCGAGTGATCCACGATCAACTGAGTCGGAACAACAGGGTTAACCTTTGAAGGGTCACCACCCTGCTCTGCGATCGCATCACGCAAACCGGCTAAATCAACCAGTGCCGTTTGGCCCAAAATATCATGGCAAACTACGCGCGCCGGATACCAAGGGAAATCCAAATCCTGCTTGTTTTCGATCAACTGATTCAATGAGTCAGTTAACGCCTCTGGCTTGCAGCGACGAACTAACTGCTCTGCCAACACACGCGAAGTGTATGGCAGAGTTGCATAAGCACCGGGCTTGATTGCATCAACCGCTTCACGCGTGTCGAAGTAATCTAAATCCGTGCCTGCTAATTTTTTACGGTAATTAGTATTCATACTTATCCCCGATCAGCTAATGGGACAAATTGCTTGTCTTCAGGGCCGATATAGTTTGCAGAAGGGCGAATAATTTTGCCATCCTGGCGTTGCTCGATCACGTGTGCGCCCCAGCCTGAAGTACGCGCGATAACGAAAATCGGCGTAAACATGGCGGTCGGAATGCCCATCTGCTCATAAGAAACCGCAGAGAACCAATCCAAGTTCGGGAACATTTTCTTCTCTTCCCACATAACGGTTTCCAGACGCTCGGCAATGTCGAACATTTTTGAGTCGCCGTTAGAATCAGACAGCTGCTTCGCCACGCGCTTAATGACTTCGTTACGCGGATCGGCCACGGTATATACCGGATGACCAAACCCAATCACGATTTCTTTACGTGCCATGCGCTCACGGATATCGGCTTCAGCTTCATCCGCATTGGCGTAGCGCTTCTGGATTTCAGAAGCCACTTCGTTAGCGCCACCGTGCTTAGGGCCACGCAATGCGCCAATTGCACCAGTGATGCAAGAGTGCATATCCGACTCAGTTCCGGCGATTACACGGCCAGTAAAGGTGGATGCATTGAACTCATGCTCTGCATACAGAATCAAGGAAACGTGCATTGCCTTAACCCACTCTTCCGATGGCTTCTCGCCATGCAGCAGGTGCAGGAAGTGGCCACCGATGGAGTCGTCATCCGTCTCAACGTCGATGCGTTTGCCATTGATGCTGTAGTGGTACCAGTACAGCAACATGGAGCCGAAGCTTGCCATTAAACGATCTAAGATATCGCGCGCTTCTGCTTCAGGATGAGAGTCCTTTTCAGTCAGGCAAGTACCCAAAATTGAACAGCCAGTACGCATCACATCCATTGGGTGTGCGGATGGTGGAATCTGCTCCAAGGTTGCTTTAACCGCAGCCGGTAAACCGCGCAGTGATTTTAGCTTGGCTTTGTAAGCCTTTAACTCAGCCATAGTTGGCAGTGAGCCGTGTACGATTAGGTGAGCAATTTCTTCAAACTCTGCTTGTTCAGCAAATTCCAGAATGTCGTAACCACGGTAGTGCAAGTCATTACCGGTGCGGCCTACGGTGCAAACCGCGGTGTTACCTGCAGCTGTGCCTGAGAGCGCAACCGACTTTTTTGGCTTAAATGCTGGAGTTGTTTGTTCTGTCATGAATTACGCCTCGTCTTTAAATAATGCGTCTAACTTCTGCTCGAAATCGTGGTAGCCCAGGTAGTCGTAAAGATCCATACGCGTTTGCATGGTATCCAGTACGCCTTTTTGAGTGCCGGTTTCGCGCAAATTGGTGTATACATTCAGTGCTGCCAAGTTCGCCGCACGGAACGCTGAAAGTGGGTACAGTGCAATGCTCACATCCGCAGAGGCCAGCTCTTCAGTGGTAAACAATGGTGTTGAACCAAACTCAGTGATGTTCGCCAGAATCGGTACACCAACAGCATCAGCAAACTGCTTGTACATTTCCAGATCAGTGATCGCTTCTGGGAAAATCATATCTGCGCCTGCTTCAACACAGGCACACGCACGGTCGATTGCAGAGTTCAGGCCTTCAACGGCCAGCGCATCGGTACGTGCCATGATCACGAAATCAGGGTCAATTTTGGCATCAACTGCCGCTTTAATCCGGTCAACCATTTCGATCTGGGACACGATGGCTTTATTAGGACGGTGTCCGCAACGCTTCTGCTGCACCTGATCTTCAATATGCACCGCTGCTGCGCCTGCTTTTGTGAACGCACGAACGGCACGAGCAATGTTAAATGCGCCGCCCCAGCCAGTGTCAATATCCACTAAAACCGGTAGAGTGGTAACGTCTGTTATACGACGCAAATCAATTAGTACATCTTCCATCGTGGTGATACCCAAATCCGGGATACCACAAGAACCTGCTGCTACTCCGCCACCTGAGATATACAGGGATTTGTAGCCGCTAGCCTCAGCCAGTCGTGCATGATACGCCGTGGTTGCGCCCACACATTGTAATGGTTTCTCGGCTTTTACGGCTGCGCGGAATTTTGCGCCTGCTGATTCAATACTCATTTTTGTATGCTCCTGGAAATGGCCTGACTGGATTGCAGCCAGGCCTGACGTCTTTAATGACGCTTGTAAAAATTAATAATGACTTAGGATTTAGCGTAACCCAAGCCCTGCAAGGCTTTCTCGATCTCAGCCATAATGGTTGGATCATCGATAGTCGCCGGCATAGTCCATTCTGTTCCGTCTGCGATTTTCACCATGGAGGCGCGCAGAATCTTACCGGAACGGGTTTTTGGTAAGCGTTGTACCACGGCAGCGATTTTAAATGCAGCCACCGGGCCAATCTGGTCACGCACCCGCTTTACTAACTCTGGCACGATGTCATTTTGATGACGATCAGTACCGTCTTTTAATACCACCAAGCCCAATGGTAACTGACCTTTAAAGCTATCGCTCACACCAAATACGGCGCACTCAGCAACGTCGGGATGACCGGCCAGCACTTCTTCAATTGCACCGGTTGATAAGCGATGACCGGCAACGTTAATCACGTCATCGGTACGGCTCATAATCCATAGATCGACCACCGAAATACCGAGTGTGTCGCGAGCCCAGAATAAGGTATCAGGATCGCAACGCTCACCGGCTAAGAATAAGGATTGCAGGCAATCGATTTTGTATTTTTTCAACTCATCCGCATTGGCATCTTCTTTCTTGATCGCACGGAAAGCGGTTGGTGCGGTGAATAATACTTTGACTTGATACTCTTCAATCATGCGCCAGAATGCGCCGGCATCCGGTGTGCCAACCGGCTTACCTTCATAAACGATTGTGGTGCAGCCTTTCAGTAACGGTGCATAGACAATGTAAGAGTGACCAACGACCCAGCCCACATCCGAAGCGGCCCAAAACACATCGCCCGCCTTCACATTGTAGATGTTGCCCATTGACCAGTTCATGGCAACGGCATGGCCGCCATTATCACGGATAACGCCTTTTGGCTGACCGGTGGTGCCTGAGGTGTAAAGAATATAAAGCGGATCAGTCGCAGCAACGGGTACACAGTCAGCCGCTTCTGCTGAAGCAACTGCAGTATCCCAATCCAGATCACGACCCTCAATGAGTGTGGCTTCGGCTTCAGGACGTGCTTTGATTACAACGCTGCCAACCTTATGAGTTGCCAGTTCAATCGCATCATCGAGTAGCGGCTTGTACTTAACCACGCGGCTAGGCTCGATACCGCAAGAGGCGCTGACGATCATTTTTGGCTTCGCATCATTAATACGGGTTGCCAGCTCGTTGGCTGCAAAGCCACCGAATACTACCGAATGAACCGCACCTAAGCGCGAGCAAGCCAACATGGCAATCGCGGCTTCCGGAATCATTGGCATATAAATAATAACGCGGTCGCCCTTTTCCACGCCATTGGCTTTCATTACGCCGGCAAATTTTGCAACGGCGTCTGTCAGCTCAGAATAGGTGTAACGACGCTTGGTGTTACTAACGGGTGAATCATAAATTAAGGCATCCTGATCACCACGCCCTGCTTCGACGTGACGGTCCAGACAGTTGTAGCACGTGTTTAATTCAGCACCTACAAACCAGCGGGGAATCGGCTTTGCATCATAATCCAGAACCTTATCCCAAGGTTTGGTCCAGGAAATTCCAGAAGCGGCTTCGCCCCAAAATTGCTCCGGATTGCTAAGTGATTGTTGATGAACTTCTTGATACTTTGACATGAAAAACTCCCCTCAGAGTGTTACAAATAAACGTGACTTACAGACCTGTCCTTTGCGTTAACGTAAACATACTAGCACCCGCGAGAAGCGTTTCCCAAGAACTAAAAAAGGCCGAAACGTTAATAAAAACGTAATTCGGCCTCTTTTATCGAAGGATCAATATAGACTATTAATTAGCCTGATAATCAATGATTTATTGTTATCAGGGCTTAAGTCAATTGTAACGAAATGTAACTTAATTCTCGTAATGATCATCCAATTTTAGCGTTGTCAGTGTGTACTTGCGCACACGATGCAACAACTCAGCGTCTTTATCTAATGAGCCACCATAAGAAGGCACCATCTCTTGTAACCGTGGTACCCAGTTGTCATCAGTCATTTGCTCAGGGAAGCTTTTCTCTAAGACTTTAACCATGGTTTGCACCGCGGTTGAAGCACCTGGTGAAGCACCCAATAGCGCGACTAAACTGCCATCTGCAGATGAAACCACTTCGGTTCCGAACTCCAGCTTGCCGCCTTTGACGGGGTCGCGCTTGATGATCTGCACACGCTGACCGGCAATTGATAATTCCCAATCTTCGTCTTTGGCTTCTTTGTAGAACAAGCGCAAAGTGTCCATGCGATCTTCAAAAGACTGCTTCACTTCTTTGATCAGGTAGCGCGTCAGATCCATATTGTCACGAGCCACCGACAGCATCGGCACCAAGTTATCCGGACGTACCGACTTGATCAAATCAAGGAATGAACCCTGCTTTAAGAACTTAGTGGTGAAGCCCGCAAATGGACCGAACAACAGCGCTTTTTTGCCATCAATAATCCGTGTATCCAAGTGTGGAACTGACATTGGTGGCGCACCGATCGATGCTTTACCGTAAACCTTCGCATGATGTCTTTCGACCACTTCAGGCTTATGGCAGACCAGCCATTGACCACTCACCGGGAATCCGCCGTAACCTTTCGCTTCCGGAATGCCAGACTTTTGCAGCAATGGCAATGCACCACCGCCACCACCAAGGAATACAAACTTGGCGCGGACAATTTTTTGAATATCAGTTGTGGTATGACGCAAGTGAACCTGCCACTCGCCATCTTCACGCTGATATAAATCCACTACGTTGTGACTTAGCAACAGATCAAAATCATCCTGCTTTTGGAGGTTCTTGACCATGTAGCGGGATACCGCACCAAAATCAACGTCGCTTCCGTAACGCACACGAGTCGCTGCAACTTGCTGCGTTGGGCTGCGGCCTTCCATCACTAAAGGCATCCACTCACGCAGTACTTCGTGATCTTCGGAGTATTCCATATCCTTAAACAAGTGATGAGGTTTCATCGCCTCATAGCGCTTGCGTAGGAAGTTGACATTACCTTCACCCCATACAAAACTCATATGTGGTGCTGGGTTAATAAATGATGTCGGCTCAGGCAACACCTCTTTTCCAACCAGATAAGACCAGAACTGTAAGCTGAACTCGAAGGCCGGGTTAATAAACTCAGGTTTACCCGTATCCATACTGCCATCCGACTTCAATGACGTATAGTTAAGCTCGCAATACGCTGCATGGCCAGTACCGGCATTATTCCAACCGCTGGTGCTTTCTTCTGCGACCTTATCTAATCGCTCAACCATCATCATGGAAAGATTCGGATCAAGCTGATTAAGCAAGGTTGCCAGGGTGCTACTCATCGCACCTGCGCCTACCAGAAGCACATCTACATGTTTATCTATCATGGTATTAAATCGCCAGAAATTACTAAAGAGGTATCACTGCCGTTGTTGCAGGCAGTTGTAATCGCTCCGTTCACTGAGGAACAGAGCGACAAAAACATCACGCTACCGAATTAACGGATTACGCCAAACCCAATGCTGTAACGATGATTTTTTCCTGAGCTACAACGTGCGCCTTATGGCTACCTTCTGCAGGTGCGGCCATGGATGCACGAGTCACTGGAACCAGTTTCGCATCTTCACCCAATACCTCACGGATATTTGGCTGGATACTCAACCAAGCGCCTTGGTTGAATGGCTCTTCCTGACACCAGGTATAACGCGTTACATTCGGGTACTTATCTAATACAACTTGCAGGTCTTTCGCTGGGAACGGGTACAGCTGCTCTAAACGAATCAGTACGATATGATCCAGAGACTCGCTACGACGACGATCCAACAGCTCGTAGTAGACCTTACCGCTACACATAACCAACTCAGTGACTTTGCTCGCATCCACTGCATCGACTTCGTCAATCACATTGCGGAAGCCATGCTCAGTGTAGTCAGCCATTTCGTTAACGGCCATTGGGTGACGTAACAAGCTCTTAGGCGTCATTACGATCAGCGGAGTGCGGTATTCACGGCGAATTTGACGACGCAACATGTGGAATACCTGAGCCGGTGTACTCGGTACACAAACCTGCATATTTTCTTGTGCACACAACTGCATGAATCGCTCAAGGCGTGCTGAGGAGTGCTCAGGACCCATACCTTCATAGCCGTGTGGCAGCAACATAACCAAACCACAGTGCAGTGCCCATTTCTGGTGTGCTGAACTAATGAACTGATCGATTACCATCTGCGCGCCGTTGGCGAAGTCACCAAACTGTGCTTCCCAGATAACCAACTTGTCTGCTTCAGTCGTTGCATAGCCATATTCAAAGGCCAGTACCGCTTCTTCTGAAAGCAAAGAATCGATAATTGCGAATGATTTAGGGTTATCCGTTACGTGCTGCAATGGAATATGTAGAGAGCCGTCCGTTTGCTCATGGAATACCGCATGGCGATGGAAGAATGTTCCACGACCAACGTCTTCACCAGAGATACGGATTGGGTTGCCTTCTTCCAGAATCGACGCGTACGCCAAGTTCTCACCAAAGCCCCAATCGGTTGCAATCTCGCCATTCGCCATTTGGATGCGCTTGCCAACAATTGCTTTAACACGGGCATTCAGTTTGAAGTCTTCCGGAGAATCAGACAGTTTCAGACCTAAACGCTTGAACTGCTCAGGTGTGATAGTTGTGTCGACTTCATCATCCCAGCTGGTGTTCTTGAAGCGCTCCCAGTTAATTGGGAAATCTTGCTGGTGCTGCCCTGGTGGGATTAGGTGCGGAACGGTTTCCACGCCCTGCTCCAGTGCCTGACGGTACTCAGCAATGTATTGGCTGACTTCTTCCTTAGAAACAACATTTTCCTGAACTAGCTTTTCAGCGTAACGCTGTTGAGCGGTTGCCAGTGCCTTGATCTTTTTATACATCAATGGCTGTGTTGCGGAAGGCTCATCCGCTTCATTGTGTCCGTGACGACGGTAGCAAACCAAGTCAATGAATACGTCTTTGCGGAATTTCAAACGGTAATCAACCGCCATACGGGTCACATTGACAACCGCTTCCGGATCATCAGAATTCACGTGGAATACCGGTGCACCAACCATTTTAGCCAGGTCAGTACAGTATTCTGTAGAACGCGCATCGCGCTGTGCACTGGTGGTGAAACCAATTTGGTTGTTTACAACGATATGGATCGTACCAGAAGTATGGTATCCACGAGTGCCTGACATGTTCAGCATTTCCATGTTCACACCCTGACCGGCTAATGCCGCGTCACCGTGGATAACAATCGGTAATACTGCACGACGGGCAGAAACTTCATCGCGGCGATCTTGACGAGCACGAGAGGCACCGACCACAACCGGACCAACGATTTCCAGATGCGACGGGTTAAATGCCATCGCCAAATGCACCGGGCCACCCGGTGTTTGCATGTCTGAAGAGTAACCCATGTGGTATTTAACGTCGCCTGAGCGACCGCCATTGTCCACACTACCGGCGAATTCGTTAAACAACATCGCAGGTGATTTACCCATAATGTTGATCAATACATTCAGACGGCCACGGTGAGCCATTCCAATAACGACTTCACGTGTGCCTAACTCACCTGTGTGCTGAATCAACTCATCCAACATTGGGATTAAGCTATCGCCACCTTCCAGTGAGAAACGCTTTTGTCCAACGTATTTAGAGTGTAAGTAACGCTCAAGTGTTTCTGCTGCAACCAACTGCTTTAATAAGTACTTGCGACGCTTGTCTGTAAACGTCGGGCGCAAGTGCGTAGACATCAGCGTCTGTTGAATCCAACGCTTCTCTTCAGTACTTGAAATGTACATGTACTGAATACCGGTGGTCTTGCAGTAGATCGCTTCCAGCAGTGCGATGATCTCGCGCAGCTTCACATCACCAGTTTCTGCCATTGAGCCACTGTTAAATACAGTATCCAAATCATCATTGGTCAGTGAGTGGTAAGCCAGCGTCAATTCAGGAATGACTTTAACTTCACCCTCTTCCAGAGGATTAGTATTGGCCTTCATGTGACCTAAGAAGCGGTAAGCATTGATCAGCTGCAATACCTTAACTTGCTTCTCACGGTGCGCTGCATCTTCAGAGACTGCAGCCGCAGGCTGTAAGCGCATACCCAGATTACGGAACTGGTCACGAACTTCAGAGTGACGAGCTTCGCCATTACCATTGGTTGCAATGTCATCTGGTAATTCATCAAAATAACGACGCCAGTTTTCAGAAACTGAAGTTGGGTCGTCTAAATATGCTTCATATAGCGACTCCAGATAGATTGCACTACTGCCGTCCAGCAATGATTCTTGTCGCATCTTAGAAAATAAACTTTGTTGTGTGGTAGCCATAATTGTATTGCTTGCCTAAATAAGTGCAGTCGGACTCAGGATGATGCCATCTTCATCTGCATAAACGAAATTTCCCGGATTAAAACGAACGCCGGCGAATGCGACTTCAATGTTGTGCACACCCTTGTTGTTTTTTACGCTTTTCAGCGGGTAGGTTCCAAGTGCCTTCACACCCAGATCCATGGTTTCTATATCCGCCGAGTCTCGGATAAGGCCGTGCATAATAACACCTTCCCAACCATTGGACACAGCTTTGGCCGCCAATAAATCACCTAACATTGCGCACCGAAATGAGGCACCGGCGTCGATAACCAACACTTTACCTTTGCCATCTAAGGCGACAGCCTCGCGAACCATGGAGTTATCTTCGAAACAATGAATGGTGTGTACTTCACCATAAAACTTGTTTCGACCTCCAAAGTCGCCAAAAATTGGCTCGCAAATCTGGAGTGTTCCAGAGTCAAAGTGATCGTCACAGAGATCAGCTGTCTTAAAGGTCATAATTGATTATCTCTAAGGGGGTTATTAGTAAGAGTGGCATTTGTAGGGTTTTCTTCAGTCAATACCGCGGCATCTTCATAAATATTTTTGAAGCGAATTTCCTGCCCATAGGGGAACACATCGCCATAGGTACCTACCCGAATACGCTCCTGAACGGCCTTCCAGTATTCAACATCCAGCAGCTCTTTGTGATGCTTCATAAACAGCGCCCGGCGCTCAGGCCGTGAAGATACAAACAGCAGGAATTCTTCCGGAAATACATCTTTATCGCTAATCGAATACCAAGGCTCAGAAGCCATCATCTGCTGGGCATTTTGTGGTTTTGGAATTTTACGGAAGTTACAATCAACCATGAGTTCGATTTCATCGTAATCGTAAAAAATCACACGACAGTTATTGGTGACACCGAAGTTTTTCAGCAATAAGTCACCGGGGAAGATATTCGCTTCTGCCAAATCTTTGATGGCGTTACCGTATTCAATAAAGGCGGTTTCGAGCTTTTCTTTGCCGGCATCATCTACAAATAAGTTGAGTGGCTGTAAGCGGCGCTCAATATATAAGTGACGAATAATCAGCTGATTCCCTTCAATTTTAATACTGGAAGGAATGCGCTCTTTAAGGTGCTCAATTAATTCAGGTGCAAAGCGATCTAATGGCAAAGCCACATGGGAAAATTCTAGCGTATCGGCCAATCGCCCTACCCGATCATGCATTTTTACCAGCTGGTATTTCTCTTTTACGATGCGTGTAGTGACCTGCTTGGGCGGCGCAAAGCGGTCATTGATCACTTTAAAAACAAAGGGATACGAAGGCAATGTGAATACCGTCATAACCATCCCGAGCGTTCCCTTGGTTATTACCAATTGATCCGAGGAATGCTGGAGGTGATCGAGGAAGTCTCGGTAAAACTCTGATTTACCCTGCTTTTGCAAACCGATCGAGGTGTAAAGATCGGCAGCTGTCTTATGCGGCAAAATCTGCTGTAGGAAATTCACAATTGCCGACGGTACTCCCGTATCCACCATAAAATAAGCACGAGCAAAACTAAACAGATTAGTGATATCGCGGTTATGCGAGACCAAGGCATCAGCGTAGACTTTACCATCCTCATTATGCAGTAGCGGAATCACGAATGGGCGGTAGCGGCTACCGGTTAAAACACGCCCGACAATGTAGGCCGCTTTATTGCGATACAACAAAGGACGCAGTACCTGAATCTGATATGAATCAGAGTACTTACGAGTAGTTTTAAGAATATGCTTGAACTGATCCGCAAGCCTCGAAGAGTCCCGTTTAAAGTCCTCAAAAGGCAGACCAATATCAAAGCATTCAAGTAGCTCCTCGATGGTCTCCTGAAGGTTGGCTTTAGTCGGATAGTAGCTGGTGTAAGCGGGTCGACTACCGGTCAGATAGCGAGTGGAAATAGAAGGACGGACGAAGATATTATCGTTGTTGTAGTAGCGGCGCGTAAAAGACCAAGTGAACACAGAATTATAGAAGGTTTCAGCCAGTTCAGGCTGACGGTGCTCATAGAGTAATGCGACATAAGCGAGCTTGACGTCTTTCCAAAGTGACTTATCAATTTGCTCAAGCTTAAAACGCTGCATTAACTGATCACAGGCTTCATCAACACGTTGTGAATATAGATTAATGCGCTGCTGAGAAGCGGCCCGGTCGGCTTGCCAATCCTGATCAATAAAACGCTGTCTGGCCCCTTTGGTAATCTCCAGAAAAATCCGATAGTGCTTGTTAAACGCATCCAGGATGACCTGGGCGATTTCCTTTACGTTCACACTCTGACTCTGCGTTGATTCCAAGTAAACCTCGTCGCGTCGTTATTGCCGGCTTAAAAATAATCCGGTCCGTTATGAAACAGATACCGAAAACTATCACATTATTAGGTAGCTGTGATAATATCTCGCGGCGTTAAAAGCAACAATCATAGTGATGATTAAGTATAGTAATAATACCGTTAATTACAGAAGCATAAGTGTGTTTGATACACAGTATTGAGATTAAATGTGAGTTATCAAAACTTGCCGGCGTATAATTTTGACCGTTGAAATCACGTGCCATTATTCTGCGTCAGCACAAGTTTCACGACCTGCTTACTGGTGGCCTATTGCTGAAATCACTATCCGAAACTGAGATAGAACATCCTACCTTTACTCAAGGAGCATATACTTAAATGAGTGTTGAGATCAAAACCCCACAATTGCCGGAATCAGTTGCTGATGCACTGGTTGTGAAATGGTTTAAACAGGCGGGGGATGCTGTTGAACAGGATGAACCACTCGTAGAGATCGAAACGGACAAAGTGGTTCTGGAAGTACCAGCCCCTAGCAGTGGTGTACTGGAATCGATTGTCGAAGCAGAAGATTCAACTGTTGTCAGCGATCAGTTACTGGGAACAATTAAGGCGGGCGCAGTTGCTGCGGCTCCTGAAGCTGCACCGGCACCGACCGAAGCAACGCCTGCGGCGGCTGAGCCTGCTGCTGCATCTGGCGCTGGCCAAACTAGCCCTGCGGTACGCAAAGCACTGGACGAAAAAGGTCTGTCTGCTGGTGACGTATCCGGAAGCGGCAAAAACGGCCGTGTTCTTAAAGAAGACGTTGCCGCTGCTGGCGCATCTAAAGCATCCACTCCTGCTGCTACTGCTGCACCGGTTGGTGAGCGCGTAGAAGAGCGTGTACCAATGACTCGTCTGCGTAAGCGTATTGCAGAGCGTCTGTTGGAAGCGACACAATCTACAGCCATGCTAACGACTTTCAACGAAGTCAACATGCAGCCGCTGATGGAAATGCGTACTAAGTACAAAGATCAATTTGAAAAGACTCACGACGCACGTCTGGGCTTCATGTCTTTGTTCGTTAAAGCAGCGAGTATTGCACTGCAGCGCTTCCCTGAGGTAAATGCCTCTATCGACGGCGACGACATCGTTTATCACAGCTACTGTGACATTGGAATCGCGGTTTCAGCACCACGTGGCTTGGTCGTTCCAATCCTGCGTAACACTGAAAAGATGAGCATGGCGGGCGTTGAGTCCACAATCGTTGAATACGCTAACAAAGCACGCGATAACAAGCTGGAAATGAGCGACCTAAGTGGTGGAACATTCACGATCACTAACGGTGGAACATTTGGCTCATTACTGTCTACGCCAATCATTAACCCACCGCAAAGTGCGATTCTGGGTATGCACAACATCGTTAAGCGTGTTGTTGTAGAGAATGACGAGATGGTTATCCGTCCAATGATGTACATCGCTCTTTCTTATGATCATAGAATCATTGATGGTAAAGGCGCAGTATTGTTCCTTAAGACGATCAAAGAGTTGGTTGAAGATCCAAACCGCATTCTGTTGGAAGTTTAAAGGTAACGAAGCATGTCTGATAATTATGATGTAATCGTGATCGGTGGTGGACCTGGTGGCTATGTTGCTGCCATCCGCTGCGCACAGCTAGGCTTGAAAACAGCCTGCGTGGATAAGTGGATCAACAAAGAAGGCGCACCTGCTCTGGGTGGTACTTGTTTGAACGTTGGTTGTATCCCATCCAAAGCACTGCTGGAAAGCTCTGAGAAGTACGAAGAAGCTGGCCATCATTTAGATGTCCACGGAATCAATGTTGCTGGTGTCAGCATGGATCTTCCGAAGATGATTCAACGCAAAGATAAAATTGTGTCGGATCTGACTGGCGGAATCGCTCAGCTGTTTAAAGCGAACAAGATTGAGTGGCTGCAAGGTCACGGCAAGCTGCTGGCAGAAAACAAAGTTAGCGTTACCGCTCACGATGGTACTGAGTCAGTATTCGCAGCTAAGAACGTAATCATTGCAACGGGTTCAAACCCAATCAATATCCCTTCTGCGCAGTTACTGGATGACCGCATTGTGGATAACGAAGGTGCACTGAACTGGGAAACTGTTCCTGCGCGCTTAGGCGTTATCGGTGCCGGTGTTATCGGTCTGGAGATGGGCAGTGTTTGGAGACGTCTTGGCTCCGAAGTGGTCGTACTGGAAGCGATGGATACTTTCTTAGGTGCGGTTGATCAGCAGGTTGCTAAGCAGGCTCACAAGCAATTCAAACAGCAAGGTTTGGATATCAAGTTAGGCGCACGCCTCAACAACACTGTTGTTGGTGATAACGAGTTGACCCTTGAGTACAGCGACAAAGATGGCGACCAGACAGTGACTGTTGATCGCTTAATTGTTGCAGTTGGCCGTCGCCCTAACACCGACAACATCGCTGATGAATCAGTTGGCTTGGCTATGGATGATCGCGGACGTGTAAACGTTAACGACTATCTGGAAACTAACATTCCGGGCGTATACGCCATTGGTGATGTGGTTCGTGGCCCAATGCTGGCACACAAAGCTGAAGAAGAAGGCGTTGTAACTGCTGAGCGCATTGCCGGACAACAGTCTAAAATGCACTACGATGCGATTCCATGGGTTATCTATACCAACCCTGAAATTGCATGGGCTGGCAAGACGGAAGAGCAGCTGAAAGAAGAAGGCGTGACATACAAGTCAGGTACTTTCTCGTTCGCTGTGAATGGCCGTGCTAAAGCTATGGAACAAGCCAGCGGCTTGGTTAAAGTATTAGCTGATGAAACAACAGATCGCATCTTAGGGATGCACTTTGTTGGCCCAATGGCTTCCGAGCTGGTTGGTCAGGCCGTGATTGCAATGGAAAGTCAGAATACGACTGAAGACCTTGCACGCACTGTGTTTGCTCACCCTTCTCTCTCTGAATGTATACATGAAGCAGCATTTGCCGCAGATGGCCGTGCTATTCATGGCATAAACCGACGTAGATAACAGGACCTCCTGAAAGGAAATACGAATGAATTTACACGAATATCAAGCTAAAGCGCTGTTCCGCGAGTACGGCATTCCAACACCTGTTGGTTATATCGGAAAGACTCCTGCAGAAGTTAAAGCAGCCGCTGAGAAGATCACTACATCTAAGGTTGTAGTTAAAGCCCAGGTTCATGCGGGTGGTCGCGGTAAAGCAGGTGGCGTTAAGCTATTTGACACTGCTGATGAAGCAGCAACATTCGCTGAAAGCTTGTTAGGCACTAACCTTGTAACATTCCAAACGGATGCGAAAGGCCAGCCAATCAACACTATCTATGTTGAAGAGACTAGCGACATTGCTCGTGAATTGTACCTGAGTGCGGTTCTTGACCGTTCTTCACGTCGCATCGTGATCATGGCGTCTACTGAAGGTGGTATGGATATCGAAGAAGTTGCAGAAGCAACGCCTGAGAAGATCCTGACTGCTGAAGTTGACCCAATTGCTGGCGTTATGCCTTACCAGTGCCGCGACCTTGGCTTCCAGCTAGGTCTTGATGGCGCTCAGATTAAGCAGTTCTCTAAGATCTTAATCGGTCTTGGTAACCTGTTTAAAGAAAAAGATTTGGCAATGGTTGAAGTTAACCCATTGGTTGTTACTACTGGTGGCGACCTGCTTTGCCTTGATGGCAAGATCGGCGTTGATGGTAGTGCTTTATACCGTCACCCTGAGTTGGTTGCGCTGCGCGATGAGTCTCAAGAAGATGCGCGTGAAGCACAAGCTGAAGCATGGGAGCTTAACTATGTTGCACTAGATGGAAACATCGGCTGCATGGTTAACGGTGCGGGTCTTGCAATGGCCACTATGGACATCATCAAGCTACAAGGTGGTGAGCCAGCTAACTTCCTGGACGTTGGTGGCGGAGCAACTGCAGAGCGCGTTGCAGAAGCACTAAAAATCATCCTGTCTGATGACAAAGTTGAAGGTATCTTAGTTAATATCTTCGGCGGAATCGTAAAATGTGACTTGATTGCTGAAGGTATTATCGCCGCAGTTAAAGAAGTTAACATCCAGGTTCCATTGGTTGTTCGTCTTCAGGGTACTCGTGCCGTAGAAGGTGCTGCACTACTAGAAGCTAGTGGTCTTGACTTAATCAGTAAAAACGATCTAACAGAAGCTGCAGACGCCATTGTTGCTGCGGTAGGAGCGAAGTAATGAGTGTTTTAGTTAATAAAGATACTAAAGTAATCTGCCAGGGTTTCACTGGTAAGCAAGGTACTTTCCACTCTCAGCAAGCGATCGAATACGGTACGCAAATGGTTGGTGGTGTAACTCCTGGTAAAGGTGGAACAACTCACTTAGACCTACCAGTATTCAACACAGCTCGTGAAGCGGTTGAGCAAACTGGCGCTAACGCAAGTGTTATCTATGTACCAGCTCCTTTCTGTAAGGATTCAATCATCGAAGCAGCCGAGTCTGGCGTTCAGTTGGTTGTTTGTATTACTGAAGGTATTCCTGCGCTAGATATGCTGGATGCTAAGTACATCGTTGACAGCTTAGGCGTACGCCTGATCGGCCCTAACTGCCCAGGTATCATCACTCCTGACGAGTGTAAGATCGGCATCATGCCTGGCGCTATGCACATGGCTGGTAAAGTCGGTGTTGTTTCTCGCTCTGGTACATTGACGTATGAGTGCGTTAAGCAAACTTCTGACCTTGGTTTCGGCCAAAGTACTTGTATCGGAATCGGTGGTGACCCTATTCCGGGCACAAGCTTCATTGATGCACTAGCATTGTTCGAAGCTGATCCACAGACCGAAGCAATCCTGATGGTTGGTGAGATCGGTGGTTCTGCTGAAGAAGAAGCGGCTGAATTCATCAAAAGCAACGTGACTAAGCCTGTTATTGCTTACATCGCTGGTGTTACTGCACCTGCTGGTAAGCGTATGGGTCATGCTGGCGCGATCATCGCCGGCGGTAAAGGTACAGCGAATGACAAGTTCGCAGCATTGGAAGCGGCAGGTGTTTACACTGTTCGTTCTCCAGCTCAACTGGGTCAGGGCGTTAAAGCTCACACTGGTTGGTAAGCACTAAAGCGATACCTCGCTGTTCCAGATAGATAGAAGTGACTCTCAACCTGACTCCGCTGTATGACGGGGTCAGGTTGGCGAGTTTTACCGGGTAGATATCACACAAAACGGAGTACCAGATGACAACTAAAACGATGACCCTTATTAACGATGAGACTGGCGAGAAGCTGACACTGAATGTGTTAGAGCCAACAATGGGGCCACCTACCATCGATATCCGTCCTTTGTACAAGAAAATGGGCTTTTTCACGTTTGACCCCGGCTACATCTCAACAGCAAGCTGCTCTAGTGACATCACGTATATGGATGGCGAGAATGGTATTTTGGAATACCGCGGCTACCCTATCGAAGAGCTTGCCAAACACAGTTCTTATCTAGAAACCTGCTACCTGTTATTCCACGGCGAATTACCAACAGATACGCAGCTGGCTGATTTTGAAGAAAACATCAGCAATCACAATATGGTGCATGAAGCACTAAAGAATTTTTATAACGGTTTCCGTCGCGATGCGCATCCGATGGCGATCATGATGGGCGTGTCCGGCGCATTGTCTGCGTTCTATCACGACCATATGAATGTTCACAACCCATCTGATCGTGAGCGCGCGATGTTGCGTTTGGTGGCAAAAATGCCAACCATCGCCGCGTGGAGCTTCCGTCATGCTAAAGGTTTACCATTCATCTACCCAGACTCCTCATTGAGCTACAGTGAAAACTTCCTGTACATGATGTTTGGTGTACCAACACGTCCTTACGTGGCTAACCCCGTTCACGTTAAGGCACTGGATCTGATTCTGATCCTGCATGCTGATCACGAGCAAAACGCTTCAACCTCAACAGTTCGCTTATCAGGAAGCTCTGAAGCGAATCCGTTTGCGGCTGTTTCAGCCGGTGTTGCAACCCTTTGGGGCCCTGCTCACGGTGGTGCTAACGAAGCCGTTATCCGCATGCTGAAAGACATCATCGCATCCGGTAAGTCACTGGAAGAGTTTGTAGAGCGCGCTAAAGATCCTGACGATCGTTTCCGCCTGATGGGCTTCGGTCACCGCGTCTATAAAGCGTATGACCCACGGGCTCGTATCATCCGCGAAATCTGTCATGACATCTTGCGTGAGCTGCCAGAAAACTCCCCACACAAGACTTTGCTAGATACCGCAATGAAGTTGGAAGAAATCGCTCTGAGTGATGACTACTTCAAGTCTCGCAACTTGTACCCGAACGTAGACTTCTACTCCGGCGTAATCTTCCTTGCAATGAACATCCCTCTCAACATGTTCACAGTGATGTTCGCCATGGCTCGTACCATCGGCTGGATTTCACAATGGAATGAAATGATGGGCGATGATGAGTCACGGATTGGCCGCCCACGTCAGCTTTACACCGGTGAAGCGACTCGCAGTTACATCGACATCGACAAACGATAAGCCAAATACTTAGATCGGAGAAAACTATGTTAGAGAATTACAGAAAGCATATTGCAGAGCGTGCTGAAATCGGCATCGTTCCAAAACCTTTAGATGCAGCACAAACAGCTGAGCTGATTGAGCTACTGAAGACCCCTCCGGCAGGCGAAGAAGAAACTATTCTTGATCTGATCACTAATCGCGTACCAGCGGGTGTTGATGAAGCAGCCTATGTGAAAGCAGGCTTCTTAGCCGCAATCACTAAAGGAGAAGCAAGCTCTCCACTGATCGATAAGACCCATGCAGTTAAGTTGCTGGGCACCATGCTGGGTGGTTACAACATTCAGCCGCTGATTGATTGCTTAGATGATGACGCACTGGCTTCTGAAGCGGCAACTGCACTGTCTCACACATTATTGATGTTTGATGCATTCCATGATGTTCAGGAAAAAGCGGATGCAGGTAATGCATACGCTAAGCAGGTTTTACAGTCTTGGGCTGATGGCGAATGGTTCACTTCTAAGCCAAAGCTGGCTGAGAAAATCACCCTGAAAGTTTTCATGGTCCCTGGCGAAACCAATACGGATGACTTGTCTCCGGCACCGGATGCCTGGTCTCGTCCTGATATCCCATTACACGCGCGTGCAATGCTGAAGATGGAGCGCGAAGGTATCGTTCCTGATGAGCCAGGCGCTGTTGGTCCGGTTAAGCTGATCGCTGAAATGGAAGAAGATGGCACGCCACTGGTTTATGTTGGTGACGTTGTTGGTACCGGTTCTTCACGTAAGTCTGCGGCTAACTCTGTTATGTGGTACATGGGCGATGATATTCCTTTCATCCCTAACAAGCGTGACGGTGGTTTCTGCTTCGGTGGCAAGATTGCTCCAATCTTCTTCAACACCATGGAAGATGGCGGCGCACTGCCTCTGGAAATGGACGTTTCTAAAATGGAAATGGGCGATTTAGTTGACCTGTTCCCATACGAAGGCGTTGTAAAGAAAAGCGGTACTGATGAAGTACTGGCGACTTTCGAACTGAAAACTCCAGTACTGATGGATGAAGTTCAAGCTGGTGGTCGTATCCCTCTAATCATCGGTCGTGGTCTGACGACTCGTGCTCGTGAAGCACTAGGCCTGCCACCTTCAGACTTATTCCTGAAGCCTGTTGAGCCTGTCGATACTGGCAAAGGTTACACACTGGCACAGAAGATGGTTGGTAAAGCCTGTGGCCTGCCTGGCGTACGCCCTGGCATGTACTGCGAGCCACGCATGACGACTGTTGGTTCTCAGGATACGACTGGCCCAATGACTCGTGACGAGCTGAAAGATCTGGCTTGCCTTGGCTTCTCTGCTGACCTGACGATGCAGTCTTTCTGTCACACAGCGGCTTACCCTAAGCCAGTTGACGTAACGACTCACCACAGCCTGCCTGATTTCATGATGAATCGCGGTGGTGTTTCTCTGCGCCCAGGTGATGGAATCATCCACTCTTGGTTGAACCGCATGCTGATGCCTGACACCGTTGGTACTGGTGGTGACTCTCACACCCGTTTCCCAATTGGTATCTCCTTCCCTGCAGGTTCTGGTCTGGTAGCATTTGCTGCAGCGACCGGCGTTATGCCAGTGGATATGCCTGAATCAGTATTGGTTCGCTTTAAAGGTGAAATGCAGCCTGGTATCACGTTACGTGACTTGGTTAACGCAATCCCTTATGCCGCTATCCAAAATGGTCTGCTGACTGTTGCTAAAGAAGGTAAGAAGAACTTCTTCTCTGGCCGCGTTCTGGAAATTGAAGGTTTGCCACAGCTGAAAGTTGAGCAAGCGTTCGAATTGTCTGACGCATCTGCTGAGCGTTCAGCCTCTGGTTGCAGCATCAAGTTGGACAAAGAGCCAATCATCGAATACCTGCAGTCAAACATTGTCATGCTGAAGTGGATGATTTCTTGTGGTTACGGTGATGTGCGCACAATCGAACGTCGTATCAAAGCGATGGAAGATTGGATTGCAAACCCAGAGCTTCTGGAAGCAGATCCTGATGCAGAATACGCAGCAGTTATCGAGATTGACCTGAACGAAGTTAAGGAACCACTGCTGGCTTGCCCGAATGACCCTGATGATGTGAAAAAATTATCAGATGTTGCAGGCACGCACATTGATGAAGTATTCCTCGGTTCTTGTATGACAAACATCGGTCACTTCCGTGCAGCTGGTAAGTTGTTAGACAAGTTGTCTGGCCCTGTTCCAACACGTTTGTGGATCTCTCCACCAACTAAGATGGATGAGGCTCAGCTGGTTGAAGAAGGTTACTACGGTATCTTCGGCCGTGCAGGCGCTCGTACTGAGATGCCAGGCTGTTCATTATGCATGGGTAACCAGGCACGAGTAGCGGCTAAGAGTACGGTTGTATCAACTTCAACTCGTAACTTCCCTAACCGTTTAGGTGATGGTGCGTTTGTCTACTTGTCATCTGCTGAGCTAGCGTCAGTTGCTGCCATCCTGGGCCGTATCCCAACCGTTGAGGAGTATATGGAGTACGCCGCTGATCTTGACACCATGGCCGATGATGTTTACCGTTACCTGAACTTCAACGAGATTGAAAGTTACCAGCAAGCGGCCCAAACCGTGATACCGATCCAAGCGGCTTAATAACCTGCTTTTTACGACGCCCCGCCCAGCCAAGCGGGGCGTTTTACTTTTAACCACAGGACTCTAGATACGATGACAACAATTAACGTCTCTAAGTACGGCATTGAGAACGTGAGCGAGGTTATTTATAACCCCTCTTACGATACCTTATTTGCTGAGGAAACCCGTGATGACCTTGAAGGTTATGAGCGCGGAATTCTCACAGATACCGGTGCAATAAACGTCAACACTGGTATTTTTACCGGTCGTTCTCCGAAGGACAAATATATCGTCCGGGATGATATGACGCGCGACACGATTTGGTGGTCAGATCAGGGAAAGAACGATAATAAGCCCATGACGCCAGAAGTATTTGACTCGTTACAGAAGTTGGTCTGTGATGAGCTATCAGGCAAGCGCCTGTTTATCGTTGATGCCTTTTGTGGCGCTAACGAAAGCTCCCGCCTTAAAGTACGCTTCATTACGGAAGTAGCTTGGCAGGCACATTTTGTTAAGAACATGTTTATTCGCCCGAGCGATGCCGAGTTAGTTGATTTTGAACCTGACTTTGTTGTGATGAACGGCGCGAAAACCAGCAACCCGAACTGGGAAGCACAAGGCCTGAACTCTGAGAACTTTGTAGCCTTCGACCTGACCAAAGGAATCCAATTAATTGGTGGAACTTGGTACGGCGGCGAGATGAAAAAAGGTTTGTTCTCAATGATGAACTACTTTTTACCGCTGCGCGGCATTGCGTCAATGCACTGCTCGGCCAACGTTGGAAAAAACGGCGATACCGCGATTTTCTTCGGCCTGTCTGGCACTGGTAAAACCACCCTATCCACTGACCCTGAGCGCGCACTGATTGGTGATGACGAGCACGGTTGGGATAATGACGGTGTATTCAATTTTGAAGGTGGCTGCTACGCCAAAACCATCAACTTGAGTGCCAAAGCAGAACCAGAAATCTATGCTGCCATCCGTCGTGATGCGCTGCTGGAAAACGTCACAGTACGTGACGATGGTTCAATCGACTTCAACGATGGTTCAATCACTGAAAACACCCGTGTTTCCTACCCGATTGAGCACATTGAAAACATTGTTAAGCCACACTCCCGTGGCGGCCCGGCGAAGAAGGTTATCTTCTTATCGGCTGATGCTTTTGGCGTATTGCCACCGGTTTCCAAGCTGACGCCAGAGCAAACTCAATACCACTTCCTGTCTGGCTTCACCGCTAAACTTGCCGGTACTGAGCGCGGTATTACTGAGCCTACCCCAACTTTCTCAGCGTGTTTTGGCGCAGCATTCCTATGCTTGCACCCAACTCAGTATGCAGAGACCTTAGTTAAGCGTATGCAAGACTCTGGCGCGACGGCTTACTTGGTTAATACGGGCTGGAACGGCACAGGCAAGCGGATTTCTATCAAAGATACGCGCGGTATTATTAACGCAATTCTGGATGGCAGCATTGAAACAGCAGAGACAGAAGTCGTGCCTTACTTCAATCTGGAAGTACCAAAAGCGTTACCGGATGTTGATAGCAACATTCTGGACCCACGCGACACTTATGAAGACCCTGCAGTCTGGGACAAACGCGCCCATGAACTCGCTAAGTTGTTTATCGTTAACTTCGATAAATACACGGATAATGAAGCAGGAAAACAGTTGGTTAAAGCTGGACCACAAGTCTAATTTAATCCGCTAACGCTTTATTAGCTGCACAAAAAATCCCCGCTACCAGAGCGGGGATTTTTGTTTTAAGACTTCTTATCTCGAAGCTCTCGGCGAAGAATCTTACCCACATTGCTTTTGGGTAGCTCATCGGTAAATACAATGTGCTTAGGACGCTTATAGCCGGTAAGCTCTTCCTTGCAATATTTACGCAACTCTTCCTCCGTCAAGCTGCTATCGCCACGCACCACAAACAGTTTAACCGCTTCGCCAGACTTATCATCGACGACGCCAACCACACCCGCTTCAAGCACTTTCGGATGCGTAGCAACCACGTCCTCAATCTCATTCGGATACACATTAAAGCCAGACACAATGATCAGGTCTTTTAAGCGATCAACGATTTTAACAAAGCCCTGCTCATCAATTGTCGCCACATCCCCCGTACGCAACCAGCCATCAGCACTGAGTACATTGGCGGTCTCATCCGGACGTTGCCAGTAGCACTGCATCACTTGCGGCCCTTGAACACATAACTCACCAGGCTCATCAATGCCAAGCTCATTACCATTCACATCGCGAATACTGACATTCGTTGATGGCAGCGGTAAGCCGATCGCACCGTTAAAGTCTGGCAGGTGAACTGGGTTAATACATACCGCTGGCGAGCTCTCGGTCAAGCCATAGGCTTCAACCAAAGTACAACCTGTAATGCGCTTCCACTCTTCAGCCACAAAGCGCTGCACGGCCATACCGCCGCCAAGTGATAACTTCAGACCAGAGAAATCCAGCTCGTCAAAGCCTTTAGCATGGATCAAACCATTGAATAAAGTATTCACACCCGTGATGTATGAGAACTTTCTACCACGTAAACTTTTCACAAAACCCGGCATATCGCGAGGATTGGTAATCAGCAAACTATTGGCACCGATCTTCATACAGAAGAGCGCATTCGCCGTCAGTGCGAAGATGTGATAAAGCGGCAATGCCGTAACCACTAACTCTTCACCATCGACCAAATCTGCGCCAGCCCAACTATGTGCTTGCAGCAGGTTCGCAATCATATTGCGATGCGATAACGCAGCCCCTTTTGCCACACCGGTCGTTCCGCCCGTGTATTGCAGAAATGCCACGTCTTCGTGACCAAGAGTAACTTCTTTATAAGGGTACTTTTTGCCTTCTGCCAGCGTGTGGTTAAACTTAATTGCGCCCGGCAATTGAAATGGCGGAACCATTTTCTTGACGTATTTTACAATGCCATTGATCAGCATTGATTTTGGAAAACCAACCAGATCAGCAATCTGAGTCGTAATCACCGTTTGAATCGGTGTCTGCTCAATGACATCTGCCAAAGTGTGTGCAAAGTTTTCCAGAATAACAATGGCTTTAGCGCCCGAATCCTTTAGCTGATGCTCAAGCTCGCGATCGGTATAAAGCGGATTGGTATTAACCACGGTTAAGCCCGCACGCAAGGCACCAAATAAGGCAACGGGATATTGCAGCAAGTTAGGCAACATAATCGCAATGCGATCGCCCTTCTCAAGCTTGGCGACATGCGTCAGGTAGGAGGCAAACTGTGCAGTCAGCTCATCCAGCTCAGCATAACTTAGCTTCTTTCCCAAGTTTTCATAAGCAGGTTTGTCTGCGAATTTCTTTACGCTTCGATTGAGCACATCATTAATCGACGTGTATTCATTCACATCGATCTCAGGATCAACGCCTTCGGGATAGCTCTTAAGCCAGATTTTTTCCATTTGATTTCCTCATCATGACAAACCAGTTCGGTTGCCAATCTTTACTTTATTATCAATTCATTAAGATCAGACTAATCGACCTGTGCTGACTCGTCAATGCGAATTAAATGATCAACACACAGTGTCTGAATATCTTCTAACTCGCCCAGTGTGGTTAACAGATCTTCCTGTTGTTGCTGCAATTCCTGCATTCGATGCCGGACTTTGCTTAATAGCAGCTGCAACTGTTCCTTATGATCAGGATCAGCTTCATAGAGTTCGATATAGTCGCGAATATCCGTCAGAGAGAACCCCAAACGTTTGGCGCGTAACACAAGCCCTAAGCGCGCTCTGTCACGATAGCTGTATACCCGGTTGCCGCCGACTCGCCCGGGGTTTAACAGCGCTTTGGTTTCATAAAACCGAATCGTTCGGGTACTTATGCCAAATGCATCTGCAAGCTCAGAAATAGTATATAACTGGTCGATTTTCTTCTCCATATAACCAATGATAGAACTAGTTGACGTATACGTCAACCACGAGAATCACACGCTTTCGATGCATTCTGTACGAATGGTAATGCTGCCTACTTGTTATATTCTCAGAATCCCATTAAATATAGTGATATGACTATATCAAGGGCACATCTATCGGCACTGCTGATCACCGCCACCCTGCTCGCTGCATGTGACCCCAAAACCACAGACTCCGAGCAGGAGCCACTGGTGCTTAAGCAGCCGACCATCAACACCGGGCATACCGAGCTACCGGACCTCACGCTTTTGGAAAATGGCTGGATGTCTGAGATGCCATTAACTGAAGACCCCTACTACGAGCCATCGCTGCCTGAAGTCATCCCCATAAAACCAGTGCCCTTGCCAGAGCCTGTACCACTCACCTTTGCTCAGGAATTAGCGCAAGCCGCTTTGGGCCGTACGCAGCATCGCGTTCGTTATGACGGGCGTTATTTAAAAATTGCCTATCCAATGGGCGATGTCCCCGCCGATATTGGCGTGTGTACCGACGTTGTGATTCGCTCCTATCGGGAGTTGGGTGTTGATCTACAACAAGTGGTCCATGAAGACATTCGTAAAAACTTCAACCGCTACCCTAGCCGTAAACGCTGGGGTTTACGCAAGCCCGACACGAATATCGACCATCGTCGCGTTTATAACCTTCAGGCTTTCTTTAGCCGCCATGGAGAAGCCCTGCCAATTACTAACAACCCGGAAGATTACCAGCCGGGCGATCTCGTAACCTGGCAAGTTGGGCCTAAGCTTCCCCATATTGGCGTCGTGCTTGAAATGGTGAGTCGTGATGATCCCCGACGTTATTTAATTGCCCACAATATTGGCAATGGCCCGGAGATTGATGACATCTTATTTGACTTTGAAATTACTGGCCACTATCGCTATCACCCGACTCAGAAAACAAATAAACAAGCTAACCGCACGACTGTTAAGAAAGGATGAACGCTCGCCAACCATTTGTCACTTAGTTACCACCTAACATCACCATACTTCCCCCCAAAGTCGATGTTAACCTTTAATTTAGTATGATAAATCCACAATACCAGCGGCCCGAAACAAAAGGACTTCTTTCAATGCCTGCAAAAACTGTAAACCTACGTCTGCTAACTGCTTTGACGTGCGCATACTGCCACCTGTTAACCCCAGCCATTGCCCACAACTCTGCGCCTCAGCTATCCAAACTAGGAAGCCATGGCGAGCTTCTTCCACCTAGTGCGCAAGAGTGGGATTGTGTTAGGGACGAGCAGACCGGTTTAGTCTGGGAAAAAAAAGACCCAAGCAGTGCCTTACGCGGCCAAGACACTTTTATCTGGTACCAGCCAGAGCAAGCAGCACTGAGCAATGAACCAGGCCAACCACGCGCTAACCCAGAGCTATTCGCCTTGGACAACACCTGCTATGGCTACCGCACCAGCGATCCTTCAAGCTATTGCAACACCAGTGCTTACAGCCGTCGCATCAACCAAAGCCAGTACTGCGGCTATAATGACTGGCGCTTGCCTAGCGATCAGGAGCTGCTGAGCCTGGTCGACCCGCAACTCTCTGGCAATGAATACCTTCCCTCCATCGATACCGACTTTTTCCCATTCAATCGCCGCTTTGTTTACTGGACCAATACACTGAGTGCAGCCGGTAGCATCATCGGTATTTTTGCGGACGAGACACCTCTGAACAATCTTGAGCGTACTGACTACCTCTCTGTCAGACTGGTACGCGGCGAGCCACTGCAACCGTAAATATCAGATCCTGCCGCTAGGGTACTGGCATCTGTTTGGGACAAGTGAGAAACTTCGGGTTCTGCTAATTACCTGAGATCAATCATGACTGAACAGACCACGCCTGCTGCACACACTCCGGACTGGCAGCTATTTGCGGATGCCGAACAGCTCGCTCAACAAGCAACCGACGATATTCTTAAAGCCGCTGCTGATGCGATTGAAAAACGTGGTGCGTTTCACATTGTATTAGCTGGTGGCACTACGCCAAAAGTGATCTACCGCCTGCTAGCCAAAGCAAACAGCGATTGGCAGCACTGGCATTTATATTTAGGTGATGAGCGTTGCCTGCCAGTGGATGATGCAGAGCGTAACAGCGTAATGGTTGAAGAGTGCTTATTATCGTCAGTCGCCATCCCTTCTGAGCAAGTGCATTTCATGCCTTCAGAACTTGGTCCGCATGAGGCCGCGACTCAATACCAAAATACCATCAGCAACGTTGAATGCTTCGATATGGTGTTACTTGGCATGGGTGAAGATGGCCATACTGCCAGTCTATTTCCAGGGCATATTCATGACGAAGCCCAGCTGGTGCATCCGGTGCTGAACGCGCCCAAGCCACCACCTGAACGGGTCAGCCTCAGTTCAGCTTGCCTGAGCAACAATGTGCAATTATTAATCTTAATTACTGGCCAGTCTAAGCACCCAAGAGTGATCGACTGGATTAGTGGAAAGCCGATGCCGGTTAGTGGCATTACCTCCAAGCATAACGCGGCCGTATACTGCGACCATGCTGCTTGGTTAGGTAGCAACTAAGCCAGCTATTCCAGCAAAACTGCGGTGTTCAGTCAGCTGAGCACCGTAGTTTGTTCCGCCCCCTCCGCGCCATTCAGCTAATTTAATAAAAATAATACGAAAACCCTCCCGTTAATCAACCGTTCTGGAAAGACGTTATAAGCTAAACTTAATGTTAAGTCTTAAGTAGACAAAGAGCGACTGCCATCGACCGTCAGCGACTCAATAATAATAAAGATAAGGGATCCATACGATGAAAATTCTGGCTGCAGATATCCATGCCGAACGTGCTGAACTCACGTTATTAAGAATCTCACACAACGGTGAGCGGGAACCCCTGTTCAACGCTGTTTACCAACCCAAGAAATTCTCATCGCCACGCCGCTTGATTGAACAGTTTTTGCATGACGCCGATGCCAAGGCTGCTTTAATCGAGCGCTTTTGCCTCTCACTAGCCGGAAAAGTTGATGGCAATCACTGCCACTTGAGCGAGCTGGATTGGGACTTTGATGCCGCCAAACTGGCAGAGCATTTTTACATCAGTGAAGTTTCGTTGATCAGTGATTTTGATGCTGCTGCCCGTGGTGTGGCAGTCACCTCTTCTGAAGATATCGTTGTCCTAAATGAGGGTGCTGAACGCGAACGTGGCATCCGAGTGGTCACTGGTGCCGGGCATGGACTGGGCATGACTTGGATGGATCATCCACACAATGCAATGGAGCGCCACCAGAGCAAAGGCGGTCATGTAGACTTCGCACCGGTAAATGAGGAGCAGGTTGCGGTATTAGAGTATCTAATGAAACGCTTTAATCATGTTTCATATGAGCGTATCCTATCTGATGAGGGATTACGGGAATTATATGCTTACTGTAAACAAGAAGAACCTGGTTCAGATGCACGCTTAACGGTACAACAGATTACTCAACGTACACCCGATGACGCAGCTGCAGAACGTGCAATTAAGCTGTTCGTCACCACCTATGGCGCTTACGTAGGTAATCTGGCATTGCTATATCAACCAATGGGTGGAATCTACATTGGCGGGCATGTAGCAGTCGCCTTAAAACAGTGGATGCAATCAGAACATTTCTTGAATACGTGCCTGAAGAAAGGTCGCATGAGCAACATTGTGAAACAGACTCCGATATATCTGGTAACGAACCCCGGCATTAACCTACAAGGGGCAATCGAAACTGCTACTTATCGATATTAAACCATGAGGGAAGGAATATGGCGCGAGGTCCTAAGGATCAGGTAGATTTAAAAAAATATTATGTTGAACCAAACATGATCACCGCATTAACCCGTAACACACTGGTGTTGATTCTGGCGGGTGGTGAAGGTTCTCGGCTAAAAGATTTAACTAAATGGCGCGCTAAACCCGCCGTGCCGTTTGGCGGAAAGTATCGAATCATCGACTTTGCTCTATCCAACTGTGTCAATTCAGGCTTACGCAAAATTGGCGTCCTCACGCAGTACAAATCCCACTCCTTACTTCGCCACCTGCAACGTGGCTGGGGATTTATGCGTGCAGAAATTGGTGAGTTCGTCGAGTTGCTACCCGCACAACAACGTACCGAAGAGAAGGCGTGGTACAAAGGCACCGCTGATGCCCTATTCCAGAATATGGATATCATGCAGCGCCATAACACCGAATACGTCATCGTATTGGGTGGCGATCATATCTATACCATGGACTATGCAAAGATGCTGGTTCAGCATGTGAACTCTGGGGCTGACTTTACCGTTGGTGCCATCGAAGTTCCGCTGGAAGAAGCCACAGGCTTTGGTGTACTGGCCGTTGATGACGACATGAAGATTACGCGTTTTGACGAGAAGCCGGCTGTCCCACAGCCGATCCCCGGCAAGCCTGATATGGCACTTGCCTCCATGGGCATTTACGTCTTCTCAACCCGCTTCCTATACGAAACACTCAGTAAAGATGCCGGTGATGGCAGCTCATCGCACGACTTTGGTAAAGACATTATCCCAGCGCGCATTAAAGACTCCATGGCAATGGCTTATGCTTTCCGAGATGAGAAAACGGGCCTCCCTGCTTACTGGCGTGATGTCGGCACCTTGGAATCATATTGGCGTGCCAATATGGAGCTGTGCGACGTTGAGCCAGAGCTGAACTTGTATAATCGCGCATGGACGATCTGGACTTACCAGACCCAGAACCCACCCGCTAAATTCGTGTTTGACGAAGATGGCCGTCGTGGTGAAGCGATTGACTCGCTGATCTCAGCAGGCTGCATTCTGTCCGGCGCTAAAGTGAAGCGCTCCGTTGTGTCATTTGCCGTCACCGTCGACAGTCACAGCTTCATCAAAGACAGCGTGATTTTGCCAAAGGTAACCATTGGTAAAAACTGCCGCATCACCCGCGCCATTATTGATAAAGAAACAGAAATCCCAGATGGTACGATCATCGGAGAAGATATCGAGGAAGATCGCAAGCGCTTCCACGTCTCTGAAGAGGGCATCGTGCTAGTGACTCCGGAAATGATGGGACAATACAGTTTCCCATTTGATGGAAGCACAAGATGGCGCGAAAAGAACTAAGCTTGGTTCTGAGCCGCTATTAACAACCACGCTACTGTGCAGATAACGCTTGAGCAACTGATTAGCCCAAGCATTATCTGCACAATTGAAAGATTACACCGAGATAACGGCGCCCTGAAAATGTGCCGAGGAGACTCCTGATTGAATAACCCACTTCATCAACGCCGCGCTGGCGTATTGCTGCACCCGACTTCCCTACCCTCTGGGAAATTAGATGCCGATGCAATGCACTGGTTGGACTTTATGCAACAAGCCGGCTTACGGGTTTGGCAAGTACTGCCACTCGGTGTACCGCAGCAAAGCCTGTCACCTTATTTGTGTAACTCCGCGTTTGCCATGAATCCCGCCCTGCTGGATGACACGTCCGAGATTGAACCGGAAAATCCGGATTACCTGCGCTGGTGCGAACAGCAAAGCTATTGGTTGAATGACTACGCCCAGTATTACGTACTGCGTGAACTCAATCAGCAACTTCCATGGTACGACTGGCCCGACGCTCAAAAATACCGCCATCCGGAAATGTTCGACTGGTTGAATGAAACCCAGCAAGACGCCATGCAAGCCTTGCGCTGGCAGCAGTACTTGCTGGATAGACGTTGGCAGGAAGTCAAAGCCGCTGCCCATGAACGGGACATTGCTATTTTTGGTGATATGCCTATTTTCGTGGCGCACGACAGTGCAGACGTTTGGGCGCATCGCGACTGCTTTATGCTCAATGATGAAGGCCAACCCGAAGTGGTTGCCGGCGTACCACCTGATTACTTCTCTGAAACCGGTCAACGCTGGGGCAACCCACATTACCACTGGGAAAATCTTGCAAAGGATGGTTTTGAGTGGTGGATGCAGCGCATGGAACACCACTACCGCTTGTATGACATTGTGCGGATTGATCACTTCCGTGGCTTACAAGCGGTTTGGATGATTGATGCCAGCTGCCCGACGGCTATTGAAGGCAAGTGGGAAGAAGTCCCTGGCGAAGCACTGCTGAATGCGCTTAAAGCACGCCTTGGTGATGTGCCCATTGTTGCTGAAGACTTGGGAGTGATTACACCCGAAGTGAATGCCCTACGCGATCAGTTTGATCTACCCGGTATGTCGGTCCTGCAGTTTGCCTTTGACTCGTTTGAGGACAACCCTCATAAGCCAAAGAACATTCATGAGAACCGCATCGTTTACACCGGCACCCATGACAATGATACGACCTTGGGCTGGTTCGAAAGCTTAGAAGCCCATGAACAAGCCTTTGTGTTTGAAAGCTTAGATGTCGAAGCAAACGATGATATCTGCAACATCCTAATTAATGCAGCGCTGGAAACACCAGCCTGTCTGGCCATCGTTCCGCTGCAGGATTTCCTGAAGCTCGACAGCTCAGCGCGAATGAATACACCTGGCACCATCGACAACAACTGGCGATGGAGATTTGACTGGCACGACATGCCAGAGGCGCTGGCGGAGCAAATCCATCAGCAAATTAGACAAAACACGAGAACGGAGATCGATACAAGTGAATGAGCATATGAAGGCCTTGCAACAAGGCGCACTCCACGATCCATTCCTCGCACTCGGTTATCAGACGACGCCTAAGGGACAAGCCTTAGTCCGTGCATTTATGCCCAGTGCTGAAACGGTTTTCTTTCAGCATGACCGTCCAATGCAACGCCTTGAGGGAACTGATTTTTTTGAGATTAAGCTTAAAAAAGCAGACACCATCGGTGACCATTACACCCTGCGCTGGCAAGAAAAAGGCAGTGAAGAATGGCACGAAAGCCATTCGCCCTACTCCTTTTTGCCACAAGTTGGCGAGCTGGATATCCACCTGTTCAATGAAGGTAAGCATCACCATGCCTATCGCTTTATGGGTGCACACCTCAAAACGATTGATGGCGTAGAAGGCTGCTTGTTTGTGCTATGGGCACCGGCAATTAAGCGCGTGAGTGTAGTTGGCGACTTTAACGGCTGGGATGGCCGACGTCATCCAATGCGCACACTAGGCGGCTCTGGTATCTGGGAATTATTTGTGCCCGGCTTGCAAGCGACCGATCACTACAAGTATGAAATGCTGAGCGCCGATGATCACTTATTGGTGAAAACTGATCCTTATGCTCGCCACATGGCGCTACGCCCGGATACCACTTCACGTATCGTGGCTGATGACACTTACGATTGGCAGGATGAGGCTTGGCAAACGGCTAAAGCAAAATTTGACTGGCAGCACAAACCCATCTCTATCTATGAAATTCATGCAGGCTCTTGGCAGCGCCCCGCAGCGGATGAGTTTTATGACTGGGATGAATTGGGCGAGCGCCTAATTCCCTACGTTAAAGAGATGGGCTACACACACATCGAGCTAATGCCGATTTCCGAGCATCCTCTGGATCAGTCTTGGGGCTATCAGGTGACTGGCTTCTATGCACCCTCTGCCCGCTTTGGTACACCGGATCAGCTACGTAAATTCGTTGATCGCTGTCACCGTAATGGCATTGGTGTGATTTTGGATTGGGTTCCTGCCCACTTCCCGAAAGACAGCTTTGCACTGGCTCGCTTTAATGGCGATGCACTGTATGAGCACGCGGACACCCGCAAAGGCGAGCACAAAGATTGGGGCACGTTGATCTTCAACTATGGCCGCAATGAAGTGCGTAACTTCTTACTGGCCAATGCACTGTACTGGCTGGAAGAATTCCATATCGATGGCCTGCGCGTCGATGCGGTTGCCTCTATGTTGTACTTGGATTACTCGCGTAATGCAGGCGAATGGATACCAAATGAATTTGGTGGTCGTGAAAACTTAGAAGCGGTTGCCTTCCTGCGTGAAATGAACCAAATCGTGCATCATGAAGTACCTGGGGCCTTAACTATGGCTGAGGAATCTACCTCCTGGCCAATGGTTTCACGTCCGATTGAGCTCGGCGGACTTGGCTTCACCATGAAGTGGAATATGGGTTGGATGAATGACAACCTCGATTACATTGAGCAAGATCCGGTTCACCGTAAGTACCATCAGAACAAGCTGACCTTTAGCCAGATCTACTCTTACAGCGAGAACTTTGTACTGCCGCTATCCCACGACGAAGTGGTTCACGGCAAGCGTAGCCTGTATGAAAAAATGCCGGGCGACCGTTGGCAGAAGCTGGCCAATATGCGCCTGTTCTACTCTTGGCAGTATGCGCATCCGGGTAAGAAGCTGATGTTTATGGGTGGCGAAATTGCCCAGCCTGAAGAATGGAATGAGTTAGCTGAGTTGAACTGGCAAGCCGCCTCCGAACCTGATCGCGCCGGCATTAGCTTGCTAATTAAAGACCTGAACAAACTGTACTGCGAAGAGACAGCGTTGCACGATCTGGACTTCTCCGGAGAAGGCTTTAGCTGGATTGATTGCAACGATTCAGACCAGTCGGTGCTCTCTGCATTGCGCTTTGACCGCGAAGGCAATCACATCGTTTGCTTGTTCAATTTCACTCCGATTCCACGCATCGGCTATCGCATCGGTATACCTGAATCAAGTTCATATACAGAAATACTAAACACAGATTCGGCCTATTACACTGGTAGTAACTGTGGGAATAGCAGTATTATCGAAGCGGAAGATAAGCCTTGGATGGGATTTGAACAATCACTCTCACTAACCCTGCCACCATTGGCGGCTCTGTTTTTGAAGGTAATCCCATGAATATATTGTTTGCCAGTAGTGAAGTTTGGCCTTTGGTCAAAACCGGCGGTTTAGGTGATGTGTCGTATAGTTTGCCACACGCCCTCAAAGCCACCGGACATAATGTACATCTGATCATGCCTGCCTACCGAGAGGTACTGCAGCAGTGTACAAATCTGCGCATATTGGGTTGGCTCGACTCACCGTATGGTGAACAACCCACATTGCGTCTGCTGGAAGCAAAGCATGAAAAGATTGATGTCACGCTGTGGCTGATTGATTGTCCGGGCCTGTATGACCGGCCTGGCAATCCGTATTTGGGGCCAGATGGCCACGACTGGGCGGACAATGCAGAGCGCTACACGCAATTTGCATGGGCCGTATCACAAATCGCAACCGGCAATGTTATAAAAGACTGGCGGGCCGATGTGGTACACGCCAATGACTGGCAATGCGGCCTGATTCCAGCCTTTTTGGATCAGGAAGCGAGACGCCCCAGGCGCGTATTCACCATTCATAATCTGGCTTATGGCGGGCACTTTTCTGAGGAGCAATTTCGGGCACTGGGCTTACCAGAACATTGGTGGTCGCCAGAAGGGGCTGAGTTTTACGGTGGCTTCTCAATGCTAAAGGCCGGACTGATTTACTCTGATGCCATTAGCACTGTAAGCCCAACTTATGCCGAAGAGATTTGTACGCCGCAGTTTGGACAAGGTATGGAAGGTATTCTATCGTCCCGCCGTTACAAGCTGACCGGAATACTCAACGGCATCGACACCGAAATCTGGAACACTGAAACGGATCCTTACCTACCGCATCACTACTCGGCGGATAAGGTACAACCCGGCAAGCGCGACAACAAACGTGCGCTGCTGGAGCAAGTCACTGACACCGTAACCGAAGCGATGTTAGACGCACCGCTAATGGGCATGGTGACACGACTGGTTGAACAAAAAGGCGTGGATCTGATCACCCGCGCAATACCGATACTACTGGCAGAAACCAACGCCAACTTTATGTTGATGGGATCTGGTAGCCCGTATTACGAACGCATTTTACTGGAGCTTAGCGAACTGCATCCGGATCGGGTATTTACCTTTATTGGTTACTCCGAACCGATGGCGCATTTGGTGGAAGCCGGCAGCGACTTGTTCCTGATGCCATCGCGCTTTGAGCCTTGCGGCCTGAACCAAATGTACAGCCTGCAATACGGCACACTACCGGTGGTGAATTATACTGGCGGCTTAGCAGATACCGTGGTTAACGCCTCGATTGATGCGATTGAGGATGGCAGTGCAACAGGGTTCGTGATGTATTCAGCGGACACTAATGCGCTGATATCCACACTGCAACATGCATTGCATCTCTACCAACATCCTAAGATGTGGCAGCAGATTCAACAAAAAGCAATGCGTCAGGACTTTGGCTGGGAGCACAGCGCGGCAAAGTACCTAAGTATTTATCAGTAAACCAACACACTAATAAAATTAATTTTTATCATTCTTAAAGAAGGATTCCCAAGCATGGGTAACGATAGTAACCATAAGCGACGCGAGCCACTCGCCCGCTTAGAGACCACTGAAGAGGCTCTGAGCGATAGCTTCAAGCACTACCTAACGTACAACTTAGGTCGTAGCAGTGGTACCACCCCTGTATACGCATACAACGCGATGAGCCTGACCCTGCGCGACCGCATTATGGCGGATTGGCGCAACACGAGCTTGGCACAAAAACAAGTCGGCGTACGCCGCACGTATTACCTCTCCCTCGAATTTTTGATTGGCCGCGCACTGGGTAATCATCTGTTGAACATGGGCATCTCCAAGCAAACGGATGCGGCACTGCAGACCATGTGTTTTGAGCTGGAAGATATTCAGGAAGCTGAAGCCGATGCCGGTTTGGGTAATGGCGGCTTAGGTCGTCTGGCGGCTTGTTTCTTAGATAGCTGCGCCACGCTGGAGCTTCCAGTAACGGGCTACGGTATCCGCTACCAGTACGGTATGTTCCGCCAGGAAATCATCAATGGATTCCAGGATGAAGAGCCGGATCACTGGCTGCGCGATGGCAACCCATGGGAAATCGAACGCCCTGAGTATTCACAACGTATCAAATTTGGTGGCTACACAGAGTACCGTCATGACGACAGCGGTAAGCTAGTTGCCAAGTGGGTAGACACTCGTGATGTTATCGCGATTCCTTACGATATGCCGGTCACTGGCTACCGTAATAACACCGTCAACACCCTGCGCTTATGGCACTCAACAGCCACTGACGAGTTCAATCTGGATGAGTTTAATGCCGGTAGCTATTCTGACTCTGTTGCGGCTAAAAACAGCGCTGAGAATATCTCAATGGTGCTGTACCCGAATGACGCCACTGAAAACGGTAAGGAGCTGCGCTTAAAGCAGCAGTACTTCCTCGCCTCTGCCAGTATTCAAGACGTGATTCGCCAGTGGGAGAAACGTTTCGATGGCGAGCCGGACTACTCCCAGTTTGCGCATGACAACGTTTTCCAGATGAATGACACGCACCCGACCATTTGTGTGGCCGAGCTGATGCGCATTCTACTGGATGAGAAAGGACTCGAGTGGAAAGATGCGTGGAGCATCGTCACCAAGTCATTGGCTTACACCAACCATACACTACTTCCTGAAGCGCTGGAAAAATGGCCTGTCAGCTTGTTTGAATGCCTGCTGCCACGTCTGCTGGATATCATTTATGAGATCAACAGCCGCTTCCTGAGAGCCGTCTCGCAGCGCTGGCCGGGTAACACTGAGCGCCAGTCTCGTATGTCGATTATTGAAGAAGGCCCGGTTAAGCACGTGCGCATGGCGCATTTGGCGATTGTTGGTAGCTTCTCAATTAACGGTGTGGCTGCCCTGCACTCCGAGCTACTGAAAAAAGGCTTGTTCCGTGATTTCTATGAGTTGTGGCCAGAGAAGTTCAACAACAAAACCAATGGTGTTACACCACGTCGTTGGGTTGCACAATCTAACCCACTGATGACCGAACTGATCAGCAGCCAAATCGGCGAAGACTGGATTCGTGACTTATCACAACTGGAACAAGTGAAGCCATTGGCGCAGCTTGAGAACACTGAATTCCGTCAAAACTGGAAAGCGGTTAAGCAAGCCAATAAGGCCCGCCTTGCAGAGCTTGTTAAAGAGCGCTGCGATGTCGAGTTTAATACTGACGCGATGTTTGACGTTCAGGTAAAACGTATTCACGAGTACAAGCGTCAACTGCTGAATGTGTTGCACGTGATTCACCTGTACAACCAAGTGAAGAATGGCGATATCAAAGACTGGAGCCCACGCTGCGTACTGATTGGTGGTAAAGCAGCACCGGGTTACTTGTTGGCAAAAGACATTATCAAACTGATCAACTGTGTTGCTGAAGTCATTAATAATGACAGCGAAGTGGGCGATAAGCTGAAGCTGGCGTTCTTCCCGAACTACAATGTTTCCTCCATGGAGATCATTGCACCGGGTGCTGACTTATCCGAGCAGATTTCAACCGCGGGTAAAGAAGCCTCTGGTACCGGTAACATGAAGTTCATGATGAACGGCGCACTCACTATCGGTACTTACGATGGCGCTAACATCGAGATCTTAGAAGCCGTTGGTGAAGAGAACTTCTTCCTGTTTGGTCTGCGTGAAAATGAAGTGGAAGCGATGCGTTCGCACTACCGCCCTGAAGAGTTCATTGAGCACGATCAGGATCTGCAAGCAGTACTGAATTTGCTGCGCTGCGGACACTTCAACTCCAATGAGCCGGGCATTTTCAACAACATCATTAACAGTTTGATGAACCCGCATGATCCTTGGATGACTTTGGCCGATTTCCGCAGCTATGTGGATGAGCAAGCTAAAGTTTCTGAGACATGGCAGGATCAGGAAAAGTGGGTAACCATGAGTATCCTGAACTCGGCTAGCAGCGGATTCTTCTCGACTGACCGTACCATGCACGAGTACAACCAAGACATTTGGCACTTAGAGCCAGTGTCCGGTTAATTCATTGAATTGATCGCATAAAAAAATCCCGCACCATTTGGTTGCGGGATTTTTTTTGCCTTAAAGCAATAGCCTTTCCAAGATCTCAGCGCTTTTGAGGCCCCCTATTCTCCAGCCATTTAAAGCCTAAGGTAATCAGCCCTGCGATAATCAAATAAATCACTGCCAGTAATAACAATGGCTCATAAATAATAAAGGTATCCTGCCGAACCCGCGATGACACCGCATAAATATCCATAATTGTAATGGTAGCAACCAGTGGTGTGGCCTTTAACTGCAGGATAGTTTCACCACCCAAGGTCGGCAATACACTACGGATCGCCTGCGGCAACCAGATGCGTCGGAACACCGTAAAGCGGCTCATGCCGAAGGCTTTAGCGGTTTCCAATTGGCCCTTTGCAACCCCACGAAACGCGCCGCGCATGATTTCCCCTTCATAGCCGGCATAGGACAAGGTCAAGGCCAGCACCGCATACGGCCAAGCCTGTCTTAAATACGGCCAGAGCTCACTGTTTCGAATTTCCGGGAACTGAGGGAACACAGAGCCCAAGCCATAGTACAGCAGCCAGATCTGAAGTAATAAAGGCGTGCCTCTGATCACCGTGCAGAAGGTTTTAGCCGGAGCTGCCAGATACCAAGGCCCCACCGCCTGCGCAAAACCCAAGGGCACTGCCAGCATAAAGCCGAACACGATAGAAACCACCAGCAGCCAAATAGTCCGCCAGATGCCTTCAATCGCCAGTGGCGTGTATTTCGGTATCCAATCCCAGCGCAAGCTCATGGCACACCAGATCACCAGTGCAACAGCTAGTAGCAGCATGACGATACGGTGTGGCAGGAACCACGCTTTTAACCCACTCATGAGCCGCTGCCTTTTAAATCAACCTGTCCACGTCGCGCGTGATTTTCAAGTCGTTTAAACACCACGCCAGAGAGTAATGTCACCATCAAATACAGCGCGCCGGCTGCGAGGAAGAACGTAAAATATGAGCGAGTACTGGTGGCTGCCTGACGGGTTTCTAATGTCAGCTCACTAAAGCCGACGACTGCTAGGAGCGCCGTGTCTTTGGTGGCAATCAACCATAAATTGGCTAAACCGGGTAGCGCAAATGACAACATTGCAGGGATTGTAATACGGCGCATCAGCATTAAAGGTGGCATGCCAAAGGCACGTGCCGATTCAGTTTGGCCTGCGGGTACGGCCAGAATGGCACCGCGCAATACTTCCGTAGCATAAGCGCCCTGCACAATACCTAACACCCAAATGCCTGCCGCAACCCCATTGATTTCAATACGCCCATAACCAAGCGCACTGGAGGCCTGATTAATAAGATCGGTACCGACATAATAGAGAATCAGGATAAGTACCAGCTCCGGTACCGCTCTGACCACCGTCGTGTAGATCGACAGCACATCTCTGAGTATTGGCCCGCCGTTGAGTTTACCGTAAGCACCAAATAAACCGATGATTAAGCCAAAGCCAAATGCACCCAGCGCAATTTGTAATGAATTTAGCAGGCCGCGAAGTAAGTTGCCTCCCCACCCCGGAGGAGACAATGAGAGTAGTTCAAGGGATTCCATCAATCAGCGATCAATAGATATCAACAGTGAAGTACTTATCCGTGATTTTCTTGTGCGTGCCATTTTCAACAATGGCGGCAATGCCTGCATTCAGCTTTTCACGCAGCTCATCATCGCCTTTGCGCACACCGGCACCAATACCTTTACCTAAGATCGCCTCATCATCCGCAACTGCGCCTTTAATTTCGCAGCATTTTCCAGCATCGCTATTTACAAAATCAGCCATCGCAATCGCATCGGCTTGGGTAGCATCAATACGACCGGCAATAAGATCCTGATTCGCCTCATCCTGTGTTTGGTAAGACTTTAACTCAGCATCATCCGCAAAGTGCTCCTGAGCATACGTTGCATGTGTGGTGGATGCCTGAATTCCCAGAATCTTACCTTTTAAGCCGGCATTATCCGGTGTGATTTCCATGGACTTATCCGCCACAATCACGGCAGGTGAGTTGTAATATTTATTGGTGAAATCAATTGTTTTGCTGCGCTCTTCCGTAATCGACATCGACGCCATAATCACATCAATCTGCTTTCCAAGAAGTGATGGAATAATGCCATCCCATGCGGTTGGAGTAACTTCACATTCCAGCTTGGCTGCGTCACAAATGGCATCAATGATTTCAACTTCCCACCCCGTCCACTTACCAGCAGAATCCATCGATGCAAATGGAGGATACGGCTCAGCAGCAATTCCCACTTTAACCGTTTCAGCAGCGGCTGTGTGTGCCATAGCCAGGGTGATGAAGGCAGTACTCAGAATCATGTTTAATTTCATTTTTCTTTCCTTTTCAGTGTGGGGCTGGGGTTTACCCAACAGATTGTAGAAACTGTTTTAATCGTTCCGATTTGGGCGCGCCAAAGACTTGCTCTGGTGGCCCTTGTTCTTCGATCCGTCCTTGATAAAGGTAGATAACTTGGGTCGCTACCTCACGTGCAAATTTCATTTCATGCGTCACCAAAATCATGGTGCGCCCTTCGGCGGCTAAATCGCGAATCACATTTAAGACTTCGCCAACAAGCTCGGGATCAAGTGCGCTGGTGGGCTCATCAAATAGCATTGAGCTGGGGTCGACAGCGAGTACCCGTGCGATGGCTGCTCGCTGCTGTTGTCCACCGGATAAAAATGCAGGATACACATCGGCTTTATCGCTCAGGCCAACCCGCGCTAACAGGGCTTTGGCAGTCTCGATAGCTTGGGCTTTCGGTACACCCAATACATGCACCGGAATTTCAATAATGTTTTCAAGAAGCGTGCGGTGCGTCCAAAGGTTGAAGCTTTGAAACACCATGCCCAAGCGTGAACGGATGCGTTCGATTTGACGGCGGTTAGCGGGCGTGCCATCGGCTTTCATTTTGACCGATTCACCCGCAATCACGATGTTGCCGGCGGAGGGATTTTCGAGGAAATTAATACAACGCAGCAGTGTTGACTTGCCCGAGCCGCTGCCGCCAATAATCGCGATCACATCGCCTTGATTAGCCGTCAGGGAAACGCCTTTCAGTACTTTTAAGTCACCAAAAGATTTGTGTAGATTTTCAATACGAATCGCTTCGACAAGTGAACCTGAAACGTCTGTCGAGTCTTCCTCAGCAGGCGGGGAAATCATAATGTGTCTCCTAAGTTTCATTCCATTAACTCTTATTTTCAGTAATTACGCAAGTGTATAATTAGGGTTTTTAAAAATTACTATACATTTGTATAATTAATAAAAATCTCTGATACAGTAGGAAATATCGCAACACGATCGAGCCAATGGCAGGAGGAAATAATGGGCCAAGCACCAGAACAAACGCGTCGTTTTAGCCGGGAGTCTGCGGATCACCGTAAAGAAGAGCTCATTTTGGCAACCCTGCGGCTTATCGCGGTAAAAGGTGTGAGAGCCGCCACAGTACGAGCCATTGCGCTTGAGGCTAGCGTAACGCAAGGCTTGATCCGGCATTACTTTTCGAGCAAAGACGAGCTGATTATTGCCGCCTATGAATACCATATGCAGCGAATGACCGAGCTTAGTGCCAAGTCGGCAGAAGCTGATTCGACCTCTGCTTTAGAGCGTCTGGCAAGTATGGTGGTGACGTCATTGAGCCCGCCGGTAGTCGACCCTCAGGGTATTTCATTGTGGGCAGGATTTTTTCAGTTTGTGCAGCAGCATCCACAGATGCGCGCGACACATGAGAGAACCTATCTGCAGTATCGGGACCGCATGCAGGCATTGATCGCGGACGCCCTGAGTGAGCTGGGTCGTCCGGTAGATGACGCTCAGTTACGCCAGTACGCGATTGCCTGTAATGCGGTGATTGATGGCTTATGGCTGGAAGGCGGCGCCTTGGCGGAAATGTTTGCTGAAGGAGAGCTGGCTGAGATTGGTTTGAAATCTGTCAGTGGAATATTGGGTATGGACCTGACTAAACAATTGGAAACCTTATGAAATATGCATCCGTAACACAACGATTAGCCACGCTGGGGAGTGAGAAATGGGTCATCCATGATCGCGCCCGCCAGATGATTGCGGAAGGTAAAGATATTATTGAGCTAACCATTGGTGAGCCCGATGTGGCGATACCAAACTATCTAATTGAAGCGGCCTATACCGCCATGCAACAAGGGCGCACCGCTTATTCCAGTGGCAGAGGTGAAGATAACCTGTGTAAAGCCTTGGCCCAACGCTATAGCCAGCGCTTAAAACGAACCATTTCTCAGCAGCAAGTTCTCTGCTTTCCCGGTACCCAAACTGCTTTATATACCGTGATGAATGGCCTCGTTGAGGCGGGTGATGAAGTGCTGGTTGGCGACCCCATGTACGCTACCTACGAAGGGGTAATTGCCTCATCCGGTGCGACCGTCGTTCCCGTGCCACTGCGCCCTGAAAATGGCTTTCGCTTAAGCGCTGCGGACTTGAAGGCGCGCATCACCGAGCGCACACAAGCCATTCTACTCAATACGCCCCACAACCCCACCGGTGCCGTTTTAACCACTGAAGATATTGAAGCGATCGCCGCCTTAGCTGTCGAGCATGACCTGTGGTTAGTGGTCGATGAAGTGTATGAAGAATTAGTATTTAGCGATACCACGTTCGTTTCACCTTTGGCTTTTGAAGCCATTGCGGATCGGGTGGTAGTGGTGAGCTCTATCTCAAAATCCCATGCGGCACCGGGTTTTCGCAGTGGTTGGTGTGTGGGGCCAGAGGAATTCTGTCATCGCATTTTGCCGCTCTCAGAAACCATGTTATTTGGTAACCAACCGTTTATTGCAGATATGACCGCATTGGCAGTGTCCCAACCCTCTCCCATCGCTGAAGGCATGATGGCACGCTTTGAAGCCCGCGCTAATCTACTAGCGGAGACACTTCAACGCGACAGCCAGCTAACCGTGAGCCTGCCCAAAGCGGGAATGTTTGCGCTGGTGAATGTCGCGGCCACCGGGCTGTCTGGCTATGACTATGCCGTTGACCTATTAGAGAATGCAGGCGTTGCAGTCATGCCAGGCTCCGCCTTTGGCGAGACATTGAGCGACTGGGTACGCATAGCCTTAACCACTGAAGATACGCTGTTTGCTGAGGGCTGTGAGCGAATGGTCAAACACGCGAATGCGCAACAACATCATGGAGCATAAATCGATGACGACAAGTATTGGAGAAGCCTTAGTTCAATACCTTGAAGCCTCGGGTGTTGAGGTGATTTTTGGTATTCCGGGTGTTCATACCATTGAGCTTTATCGTGGTCTGGCTCAGTCCGGTATACGACACATCACCGCCAGACACGAACAAGGCATTGGCTTTATGGCCGATGGCTATGCACGAGTCTCGGGGCGACCCGGTGTCTGCTTTGTGATTACCGGCCCCGGCATGACCAATATCTTAACGCCCATGGCACAAGCACGTGCTGACAGTGTACCAATGTTAGTGGTTTCAGGAGTGAATGAGCGAGCCAGTTTAGGCTTAGGTCTTGGGCACTTGCATGAGCTACCCAACCAGCACGCCCTGTGTGCACAGGTTGCCATGACCTCAACGCAGGTCAGTCAGCAAGAAGCGTTGTTACCTACCCTTGATCAAGCCTTTGAGGGTTTTTCCAATAAGCGACCGGGGCCTGTGCATATTCAAATTCCGATTGATGTAATGGGTCTTGATTTTGAGCTATTGACTGATCAGATTCATGAAGCGGGACATAGTACAGAATCTGCCATTCCTTCAGTGGAGAGCGCCGCTAAGCAACTGGCACAATCCAATAAGATTGTCATTCTTGCCGGTGGTGGCACCCGTCATGCCGAAGCTTCTTTAACTCAGTTAGCCGAGTATTTATCCGCGCCGGTGGTGCTAACCAGCAATGCACGCGGCTTAATGCATCAGCACCCATTGTGTGTGCCTGCCAGCCCGAGTTTGCAGGCAGTGCGAGAGTTAATTGCGGAAGCTGATTGTGTGTTAGCGCTAGGCACTGAGATGGGTTCGACCGATTACGATATGTATCGCAATAATGAATTCCCGCCGCTAAAAGCGCTGATTCGTGTTGATATTTGCCCGCAGCAGTTGGCAAAGCATCCGGCGGGTATTTGCTTGCAAGGCGATACTAAATCCGTGCTGGAAAGTTTGCTGCAGCGCTTGCAGACGCTCTCGCCAACACCGCCTGCGTCATTCAATAAATCACAAAGCCACCAACGCGCCGAGCAAACTCGAGCCGATGCTTTTGCCGAGTTACCTGAAAACTACCGACAACATATCCAGCTGCTCAATTTGATGCGGGATACGTATCCAAACGCCATCTTGGTTGGCGACTCTACGCAGTTAGTGTATGCCGGAAGTATGTATTACGACCATGATTGTGCGGGTGGCTGGTTCCATGCTGCAACAGGTTATGGTGCGCTGGGCTATGGCATTCCGGCTGCAATTGGTGCGGCATTGGCAGCTCCGGAGCGGCAAGTCATTTGTATAACCGGCGACGGTGGGGCGCAATTCTCCTTTGCAGAACTAATGGTCGCGGTTCAGGAACAGTTGCCGATTATCTTTATCGTGTGGAATAACCAAGGCTATCTGGAAATTGAAAACGCCATGCTTGAAGTCGATATTGTGGCGGTTGGCTGTGACCCCATTCCTCCGAGCTTTGAGTATTTAGCGAAGGCTTGTGCGATGCCTTATCTCGCTTGCAGCGCTGAGCGTGAGTCATTGGAAGTCGCCTTAGGCGAAGGCAAAAAAGTGATTCAAGCAAGTGATCGCAAACAACCTATTATGATTGAAATAAGCGTTTAATAAGGAAGCCACTATGTCTGATTCGTCGTATCAATTCACGCACGCTATTACCCGTCAACCAAGCCGCAGTGTGATCGATGGCTTACGTGCAGTTGACACCGGTACTCCTGATTTTGAGCAAATGCTGCAAGACCATAATGCTTATATCGCAACATTGCGCGAGGCTGGCGCTGAGGTACATGAATTGCCAGCACTGGATGAATACCCTGACTCCACGTTTGTTGAAGATACCGCGCTGTGCCTTGTGCAAGGGGCTATTTTGATGCGACCAGGTGCGCCCTCTCGTCAAGGTGAAGTGGCACACATGGAAAGCACCTTGCGCGCCTTATATTCAGATGTTCGCAGCATTGAAAATGGCTTTATTGAAGGCGGCGATATTCTAATTACCGGGCGAGAAATCCTTGTCGGACGTTCCGAACGAACCGATGCGACAGGTGTAACTGAGCTACGTAAATTGGCAAAAGATTGGGGCTATCAAGTACGTGAAGTAATGACACCGGAAGGCGTGTTGCACTTTAAAACGGACTGCTCTTTGTTAGACGCTGACACCATTTTATCGACCAAGCGATTGGCAGCCTCTGGTTGTTTTGAAGGCTATCGCGTGCTTTATACGGCAGAAAGCGAAGAAGCGGCCGCGAACAGTATTCGTTTTAATCAGTTCGTGATCATGCCTGCTGGCTTTCCAAAAACAGCAGCAATGCTGCGCGATGAAGGCTTTGAGGTACGTGAGATTAATAATACGGAGTGCGCAAAAATTGACGGTGGGATGTCTTGCTTATCATTGCGCTTACCTATTTAGCCAACTTAGGCCATGCCGATCTGTAATTTGAAATCGGCATGGTTTACTTACTCCCCGGCTAATTCAGCGAGTTCCTGAACTCTGATTTTATTGAGTTGCATCGGGCAAAAGCTGTACATGGGTGAGCCAACATAAGACCCCATTAACTCGCAATGAGACTTTCTGTATTTGAGCCATGTGCGTTGAGACTGCTCAAACTTCTTTGCATCGTCCGCTGAATTTTCTGAGATGTTTTTATAAATAACATCGTACAGCCTGTTCATGTCTTTTTTGACTGCATCAGACACGGCAGTGCTGCAACCATGGACGACGCTATTATTCATGGTGCCTGCGTCGGTCACGCACTTATCATAAATGGCATCGTATTTATCTGGGGCTGCCCCAGCAGACATTGAAACGGCTGATAGAGCGATCGTGATGGCGAGGAATGGAAGTTTGTTGCTGTTGAGTTTCATAGGCTACCTTTTGGTGTTGGTCACTGTTAACAATTGAGGTGCACAGTGGGCAGCTCGATAGTCAAAGACTATTGTAGTTTAGACGCTGATTTGAGCGCCTAATGCTCAGCATGCGGTAAGGATTAATCTTAGCTATTCGACTTACAGGCTATCAAACTTCAAATGGGTTAAGTACCCGTAAGTTAGGGTGTTGAAAATCTTTAGTATTACGTGTAACTAATGTTAAGTCGTACTGTATAGCACTTGAGGCGATCCACGCGTCATTTTCAGGAGCAAGGTCCGGGATGTGTAACGTTGCACAAATATTTGCAGTAGCTTCATCGATTGGCAAAACACGTTCATGAAACATACTCTTCACAACGGTTTGATACCAGTCCTTTAGACTAGCAGCTTGCTGTTGATCTTTGCGTGACATGCGCAATATGCCTCTCTCAATTTCCATAACCACGACAGCATTGGTATAAAAGGACTCCTTTGATACATTGCTTAACCATGCAACGACATTTTTGTCCGCTTTGTTTCGTCCTATCTTCCGGATTTCTGAAACTATATTTGTATCAAGCAGATACATTAATCAAACTCTACAGCGGAACGTTGAGCAGTACTTCGTGGAGGTATGTCCAATTCAATATCAGAAACGTCAGCATGCTCTAAGCTGCAAAGCCACTCATAAGCGCTTTGGGGCTTTTTTTGGATTATGAGCTGGTACTCTTCATAACTCATTAACACATGCTTTGGAGCGCCTCGGTCTGTGATGATGATGGGCTCCCGCAGGCTTTCACGCTTGGCGCGACCTAGGTCTTGATTAAATTCTCTACTAGTCATTTGCATGGTATTTCTCCGCAGCTTTTGGCTTATGTTACTACCTATAAATAAATGTAGCAACAAATCAGGCTTAACCCTCCGAAGCGAAACTATTTTATAAAGTGCCATTATGCATGGGCGAATCTGAATCAAGAGCAATGCTTCATATTGCAAGGTCGTGATAGCGGCTGGATAGCTGAGCCGCCCTTCCCTAAGCCGTGTAAACTACTAAAAAGTGTTTACGCTAAGTCTTCTTCAAAAGTATAGCAGCGACTACTGCAACGACAACTTCCAGAGCAAGATAAACATACATGTACGTGTTCGCTTCACCATCAACAACCATGCCATAGGCTCGTGTAAGCGCCATGCTCGATAGGAAGATCACAACGCCGATAAGCCCCAGACGCACTTCTGAGCGAGATAAAATATAAAGCAGGATGCCAGTAGCAATCGACATACCGCCATAAGTAGCCCGCATATCAATTAGACCAGAGCCCGAAGAAGGAACTGAGCCCGTAACCAGTTGAGAGAAGTGGGTCGGAGCTACGGTAAAACCAACGCCGTAGATAAAGAATACAGCTGCGCTTAGTAGAATGGTCAGTTTAGCCGAAGTCATGAAATAACTTTTCTATCGAGGGTTAGCGCCACGTGATTTTCAATCATATTTGATAGACTCTCAGCATAAACATAAGATGCTTGTTCAAGTAACTCAGAGATTCCCCACTCTTTTTGTTCAGCATTAAACCAAGTTAGTGCTTCTTTGAACTGAGACACGTCATAATTGTTATAGTTTCTTAGTGATTCAAAATCGGAAATTTTAAGATTATTAATAAAAAAAAGCTCTCTAGTAACGGGGATTGCATTCTCTGGTTTATCAGGCCTCCCACAAAGAAGATCTTTACTAAATTCACTTAACTGAACTGAGGACAAATGCATCTGCAGGTTTCTTAATTCTTTAACTATACAAAGCAAAGGATGCTCCGTTGTATTTAACCGGAATGGCTTGCCTGCATTATGCAACTTGACTACAGGTAACTCCTCGATAGAAACTAGCTCAGCTATTGAAGCTCTTACTAAGCCACATTGGAAACCTTGGTCTTGCTCTACTGAGATTTTACCGGAAAACATACAGGAATTTAAAATTCGCTCGTTAATCTCTTCAATACTCAAAGCGCTATTATATTTTGAGTCTCCAAGTTGCCTAAAGAGAGATATGCCTTGAATATTAAATTTTTTTACTCAAGTCTATATTATTTTTTACCAAAATTGCCCCTCACTTCTAGCTGTTTGTAAAGACTATAACTACACGTGACATGCGTACCTTTATTAGTAACAATCTTCGATGCAGTATATTTCATTTGTGGGAGAGACATATAAAAAGCCAACTTTGAGCTTCATCGCTAAGCGTTGACACTCATCGAGTGCTTGCTCCGTCATTCGCTCCCTCTCAATCGGAGCAGAATCTACTATCAACATGATCGGCAATATACTCGCTCCTCTTGCTTCGACCTCCTCCCGATGAGCAGCCAATTTTTGAATATCAAGATTGATTTCTGACGGTCTCAAGCGACCTTTGGCTCTTTCTGAAGCTTTAACTTCAATCGCAATCAACATATTTAGCAAAGTAGCCTCGTTGTTACGTCTTCGCCAATCCCCACTTATTGATGGTTTAAATATAACAATGTCGGGTATCGGTTCAAAACCGCCCTGGTAATCGTGATGCTTGGACTGGTCTAACTTTTGGAACAGTGACGATACTGGGTTGCTTATCCACATCTTCACATTCATACCAAGTTGAGCGACAGGTACTTTTCCAAACTCTCGCAGTAAATGATAAATCATTGCTTGATAATGCAGCTCTGAGTCGAGGACAGACAGGCATTCTGCTTTTATTGCAGGCCATGTCTCCTCTATCGCATGTCTGGTATCAGTTAGATTATGCATATATACCCCATCAAGATCTGTAGTCCACTACGTGGAGGTCAGCAGTGACAACCTCATCTCTGTCGAAACTTCCTCGATGCCCTAGACCATTAAACTGCCAGCAATCAATCCAGAGAAAATGGATCTATGCTTATTATTAGCGGAGAGTTCAAATACCTTTCCCAGTCCCTACTGTATGGCATATTGAGTATAAACTCATTCATACTAAGCATGGCTATAGAAAAGGCTAAGCCAGCCACTAAACACAAGCGTACACTCAAACTGAGCAAAAAGCTGATGCTATATCACTACCTTTGCCAGTCGAATTTGAACTATCTCAAACTAAAGTGTCCGGTTGGACTTGACCAGAACACTTCTAAGCTCTGCATCTATCAGGTTTCATATTTAACCCTAAAGAATATTCATCTAATTAATTTCTTGAAAGTAAGCTTGATGCACTGCAACTCGAGAGAGAATCGAAGGGTTAGAAATCGAATACTTCAGTTTTTCAGGAGTATCATAGCCAAGCCGAATAGCCATGCTCAGAGAATCTACAACATCAGGTAATAAATTTTCTTGTGTATCGTACGGGTCAACTTCAGTTACTACTCGTGTTACCAATCCTATTATAAATGTGAGGCCTCGGGGTAAGACTGCACCCACTAACTCTCTCACCCTAGGACAGGATTTTACAGTTTGATTACTTGAGTCGGGCACGCCTCCTAAAGCCAATTCAACATCTCTCAAAGGCATCCCCAAAATCCATGAGTTTATTCCAGGCAATAAACGGCGCAACACATCATCAGTAATTTCTCCATCTTTCCTTTCACCTATGGCTCCAAGAATAGATGGTCTTACATCAGCTAATAACAGGTTTCTTGCATCCAAGTCTAAAATAAGCCAATTAATTAACCATTCAATCCAATCTGGAATAGAGCAAGGAAGACTACCAACATCTTGCTCAATTTTTTGCTTCAATCGCAACAGAACAATTGGAGGCAACCCACTTTGCGATGCCAGAATTAGAAGAGATTGATCAATATCATCATTCGCTTCAGCTGCAACCAAGCGTACTAATTCAGCTAATTGATTATTGAGCTTTTCCTCCTGGCCACTCTCTCTTAGTCTATAAGCAGCAAAAGACCGACTAAGGTTGAAAAGCACCTTCCCATCACTTTCAGTATCCTCTAAAGTCGCTAAGCGGTTGACCATATAAATAACATCATTATCGATAGTATTCCCTTCTGATATCCGATCCAAAATCACTCCCAATGGGTCAGAAATTTCAACACAACGATCATCTTCTGGAATTAAGGCTTGAAGCTTCTGAACAACATCAGGACTTAATTGTTTATTTTCCGGAAATGAAAGAACGGGTTCAGGGACGAGTAGAACAATACCATTTGCTAAATGGCCAGCACGGCCCGCTCGAGCAGCTGCGTTCAATAGTTCATGGGCTGCCAATGATTCTCGGCCACCACTTTCAACTTCAGCACGTTTATCTCCTGCTAATATTGCTAGTTGAGCAGGTAAATTAAGGCCTTGTGCTAAAGTAGGCGTAGCAACTATAACCATAGCTCCTCCGTCTCGTTTATACATACGTTCAGAAAGGTCCCTCTCTAGGCGAAGCATAGAAGCATTATGGGGTACCGCAGCATTACCTTTAGTAAGCAATGAATGTTTTAAACCGCCAAGCTCTAGCTCAAGAGCTTCCCACATAAAAAGTTCATCACTAGTGGGTTCAATCTTGATTTCTAAAGCATTAGATATATTTTTGGATGTTGAGATTGCGTGTGATTTCTGATTAACAAATACTATGGTTTTTAGGCTATTTCTGGCACTAAGCTCTGCTATTTTCGAGGAAACATAATTTACATTTGGCTGTACTGCTACTCCATACCTACTCAGCCCTCCACCAAGATTGACAAGACCATCAATTAACTTGGTATAACTACAAGTCGCACGTTTATTGGCCTGGTCCAACCAGTTATGTTGAAGTCCCCAAATGGCATAAGGTGTTATCAGCAACTCTCTTTTTGCCGCCGCACGTAAATTATTTGCAATAGATCCTGCCTCTTGATTCAACCGGGTTTGCACTTCTATAGCTCGATCTTTAATCGTATCTATACTCTCCTGCTTGTAAATGACAAGACCTCTAGCTTGCCTGCTTGGCTTCCATAAAAGGTCTATGCCGATGCAATTTCTTCCTGTTAGATGAGTAATCCATGAAGCAAACTCCTTTCCATTTTCAACCATTGCGGATAAAAATAGCATGTCTGCACTAGATGCAATTTTATTAAAAGCTAACACACACAGCATACTGTCTAATGAACGTCTAATTCTCCCAGATTCTGGGCTTAACAAGTGGCACTCATCAAATACTAAAAGTCCTCCATCCTCAAAAGAGGATGGAGAGAAGGAAAGCATTGCCAAACATCTTTCTGGCGTCATAACCTCTATTTCTGGAAGGACTGCACCCACCTGAAATAGCAGATCAAAATCACTCGACACAGAGGAGCCCAATATTTCCTGAGGAAACATACCTTGTAGGTCAGCAGTAAGCTGCTCAACTAGAGCGTGTGTTGGGGCAAGAAATATTACTTTCTTTCCTAGGCCAAGAACACTGGCAATCTTAATAGATGATATCGTTGTTTTTCCCGCACCAGTTGGTAATACCATTACCGCAGAAACTCCATTTTGATGAAATCCGTCATCTAATGCTCTACGGTGATTCGGCCAAACATAAGGAAACTTATTTGCCCTGAAGGATATCCATTTTCTCCAAAACTTTGGATCGGAACCATTCGGGACTGGTAACCTAGTTAATGATGATTCTGATATCCCGTCATAAGCTGCAATAAGAAGACTTGCCAAGTGATAACTACCAGGGTAACTGCATTCAATTCGATGAAAAGTTTCACTTTCAATTAAACCTGCAGAAAGAGATTTTATTTTTTCAAATATAGACCTTGGAGACCGTTCTGCATTATTGAGCTCTAACCCACCTAAGATGCCCTGAGCCATTAATTCAATGCCCTCAGCGAGTGAGTTTAACATTGCTAATGTCGCAGTTTCTTCATTTGGCACCCTAGGTATTGCCACCACCTCATGCCTTCGACTACCTCGTGAAATGATTGTAGAGAGACTTCCCTTGGCTAAGTCAACAATATGGTCAGTGATAATAGAACCTATGCTGTCTTGATTCTCTTTCTGACTAGAAACTTGAGAAGCAGCTTCATGTGCATCAGCGTATTGCTCTGAGGATAAAAATAAAAGTACTGCCGCTAATTCAGGAGATAAACGATCTCGGTTAATATTCTCTGGCGCTTCGCTACCATCATCAAGAAGCTTTTGTCTTCTGGCAATAATAAGCTGCGCACTTGCAGCCACAAATGCAGCAGGACGCCTAATAGATGGATCCTCACTTACAGACACAATAAGTTCATAAGCATCAGCTATTTTATCAAGCCCCCAACCTTCGTGAGCTTCGGGGAAATCCTCACCTCCAAGCCTAATCGAAACAATCTGAGCATAGTGTTGAGTCAATAGCTGAGGTAGATTGTCTGGAATAAGATTAGGCAACTCAGGGGCTGAACGAAGCAAAGCCGCAGTTTCAGGATCGTACACTCATGCCACCTCTAAGTTTTGAATGTAGTCAATAATCTTGTCTGCCAATGAGTCAAACCAATCTCTCAATTCGTCATCAACAATTAAACTTGCCCCTATTCTTTGGCTTTGGTTGATACCCTGTATTTTATTGTAATTTTTAAAAAGGCCTTTTTGTGCTTCATCAGCTTCGAAGTCTTGGGTTAAAGCAAAACCAGCGCGATACTGCCTACATTTATTATCCAGAACTTTACTGGCCATTGTTACAACTTGCGACATAGGTGCCCCACTGACTCTTATTAAGCTTGCAGCCGCAGCAATAAGCTCTGTATTCCTAGTATTGCTGTGCCTATCTAAGAAGCCGGGGATTACCTTCTGAGTAAATGTATCTCTAGGTGAAGTGGTGCATTTATCTTCAAAGATCGTCGATTTTAGTATTTCAGTACTGTCATCATTTAGTTCTATCATAATCCCATCTAAACCTTGGGATGTGGCGCTAGTATGAGGATCTTTAAGATAGCATCTTTCTCCGGAGGCCTGCTTCGCAGCTATCCAAGAAATAAGCTCAAAGATCAATCCATCCCTTTGAAATCGTGGGTACCCGATGCGTGGAGTTTGGTTTTCTTCCTGTACGGTGAATTTTATTACAGCTTCTTGCTTGAGGGCTTCGTTCGAAAATGCAGGTGCCGCTGGTAAGAGTTCATCGATAATATACTCTGCATGTATTGCCTGACCCATAACAACCGTAGCGATTAACCGCGCGAGCTGATCCTCATTAGCTACAGTCCACTTGGACCCAACGCAATCATCATCTATTGGGAAGCTGGTTATGTGTAAGGCAGCCAAATTTTCTCTTGGAGCCATTGCCATTGTTGGGATTCCTTTTGTGTCTAAAAAACCACTTAGCGCTATTAGAAAAAAGTCAATTCCAGATCTTGAGCAACGAACCTGATATCAGCAAAATTCCGTCTAATATCAACAATACTCCATACAATACGAACAATCTATCAACTTTTGCACACCCTATATTACTCACTCAAAACCGGCGGCGCACAAACCTCAGCCTTAGCCTCCCCCACAAAGCGAATAGGACTGGCAGCCAGCTTAATCTCACCACCCACCGGATGCTCAACGGTCTGTACCATATCTCGCGCCAAAATCTGCGGATCATTAAACACCTGATCCACCGTATTAATCGGCCCGCACGGTACATTCACCGCTTCCAACGCTTCAAGCCATTCCGCAGTCGTGCGCTTAGCCAACTCCACCTGAAGCAAGGCACACAGCACTTCACGATTGCCAACTCTGGCCGCATTGGTTTTAGAATTGGCATGCTCCGCCAACTCAGGCAAATCCAACACTTTGCATAAATTCGCAAACTGCCCGTCATTACCCACCGCAATAATCAAATGCCCATCAGCACTGGCAAACACCTGATACGGCACAATATTTGGATGCGCATTACCCATACGACTAGGCACTACACCGCCAATCAAATAGTTACTGGCCTGATTCGCTAAAATCGCCGCCGAGCAGTCAAACAACGCCATATCCACATGCTTGCCTAAACCAGTACGCTGGCGCTCATGTAAAGCCGCCTGAATACCAATTACCGAATACAAACCGGTAAAAATATCAGTAACCGCAACGCCCACTTTCGTCGGTTGGCCACCGGCACTATCCGGCTCACCGGTAATACTCATCAAGCCACCCATAGCCTGAATCATAAAATCATAACCAGCGCGTTGCGCGTAAGGCCCAGTCTGTCCAAAGCCTGTAATCGAGCAATACACCAGCGCGGGATTAGCCTCTTTTAACGACTCATAATCCAGCCCGTATTTAGCCAATCCACCGACTTTATAGTTCTCAATCACCACATCGGCCGAAGCAATTAACTCACGAATCTGCGCCTGACCTTCCGGCTGCGTGATATCAATACACACCGACTGCTTGCCACGGTTAGCACTGAAGAAATACGCCGCATCCTTAGTATCATTACCATCACGATCTTTGAGATAAGGAGGCCCCCAGTGACGGGTATCATCACCGACTTTCGGGCGCTCGATTTTAAGCACCGTCGCACCCAAATCCGCCAACACCTGACCAGCCCAAGGACCAGCCAAAATGCGGCTCATATCAACAACCTTAACCCCCGACAGCGGACTCATGGGTTTCATCAGAAAAATGCCTGTAAGCCGGTTTGTGCGCGGCCTAAAATCAGCGCATGAATGTCAGCAGTTCCTTCATAGGTGTTCACCACTTCCAGATTCATCATATGACGCATGATCGGATACTCATCGGAGATACCGTTTCCGCCGTGCATATCACGTGCCATGCGAGCGATATCCAATGCCTTAGTACAGTTGTTACGCTTCATCATCGAAATCAATTCAGGCGCTAACTGGCCTTTATCTTTTAAGCGTGATGCCTGCAAAACACCCTGTAAACCCAAGCTAATGTCAGTTTGCATTTGCGCCAGTTTGAACTGGATTAACTGGTTCTGTGCCAAAGGACGACCGAACTGCGTACGCTCCATGGTGTAAGAGCGCGCAGACAACCAGCAATCTTCCGCCGAACCTAATGCACCCCAAGCAATACCCAAACGCGCACTGTTCAAACAACCAAATGGACCCTTCAGACCGTGTGCATTTGGCAGTATATTTTCTTCAGGAACGAACACATCCTGCATGACGATTTCACCGGTAACCGATGCACGTAAAGCCAGTTTGCCTTCGATCTTAGGTGCGCTTAAACCTTTCATGCCTTTGTCGAGAATGAAGCCGCGAATCACGCCATCTTCAGTCTTCGCCCAGACAACAAATACGTCAGCAATTGGTGAATTGGTAATCCACATCTTTGCGCCGTTTAGGATGTAACCGCCATCAACCGCTTTAGCGCGAGACTTCATGCCACCCGGATCAGAACCGTGATCCGGCTCAGTCAAACCAAAGCAACCAACCCACTCACCGCTAGCCAATTTCGGCAGGTATTTTTCACGCTGCGCTTCGCTACCGTAGGTGTAAATTGGGTACATAACCAAACTAGACTGCACACTCATCATTGAGCGATAGCCAGAATCCACACGCTCAACTTCACGTGCGATCAAACCGTAAGACACCGTGCTCACACCCGAGCAACCGTAGCCTTCGATCATTGGACCTAACAAACCCAGCTCGCCCATCTCATTAAAGATTTCGCGATCAGTTGTCTCGTTGCGGAATGCTTCACGCACTCGTGGCTTCAGCTTTTCCTGAGAATAAGAATGCGCGGTGTCCATCACCATCACTTCTTCTTCATTCAACTGCTCTGTCAGCAGAAACGGGTCTTGCCAGTTAAATTTACCCCAATTCGCGCTCATGGTATCTCCAGTGTGTGGTGGGTTGCTTGTATTGACTTACTGTACGCCAGATGATTACATAAATAAAATATATACTTTATATGGAAACGATCTCTTTAATGGATAGCAGAAAACTGGAAATATTCCACTGTGTGGGTCAGCTAAAGAGCTTTAGCCAAGCCGCCGAGCACCTGCACATCGCTCAATCCGCCGTTAGCGTCGCCATTCGTAAGCTGGAGGATGAGTTAGGCCTGCTGCTGATTGACCGACGCGAACGGCAAATTCGCCTGACGGTTGAAGGTGAACGGCTGTATCGCCATGCTGGTATCATTCTGCGCCAGCTCAGTGAAGCGCAGCAGGATATGGCGGCACTCAGTAATTTAAGCAGCGGATTGGTGTCGTTTAGCACCACCGCCATGACCGGCAGCTATTTTTTCCCACCGCTGATACGCCGCTTTAAACAGCAATACCCCGACATTGATTTCAGGATCATCACCGAAGGCACCGAGAGCGTGCTGAATCGCATTGATAACGGCGACATTGATATGGGCGTGGTGAACTCGCAAGGTGTGAACCAAACGCATGAATCGTTAAAACTGTGCGATGAGCCGATAGTCGTGTGTGTGGCCGAGCATCATCCGCTCGCAAAAAAGGTGACGATCAGCGAAGCGGAATACTGCCAGCAGCGACTGATTTTATATCAGCAGAATTATTACCTGCGACAACTGACCATGCAGCTACATGCCGAGCATCAGCGCACACCGGATATTGCAGTGGAGACCGACTTGCTGGGGATGATTATTCAGCTAGTGCGTGAAGGTGAAGGGGTGACGCTCGCGCTGAAAGTGGCGGTGGATGCTGAACCTGGGGTGGTGGGGATTCCGTTTGAGAAAGCTCGGACGCTGTCGTTAAGTATGGCTTGGTCAAAGAAGCGGCAGTTGTCGGTGGCTAATCAGGGCTTTGTTTCCTTCTTGAAACAACAAAACCAGAAACAATAAGCCATACAAAAGTACCTGATGAAATTTCTGACATACCTAGTCACAAGCAAATTTTGAATTACCTATATGCATCCACCGAAGCCTCCAAGGGTAGTCCGGTATTTGCTTTGCGTAGTCCTTCCGAGAGCATCGAGGGGCGAAGCACAGTAAATACCGGACTACCCGCCACCCACTGCAAGCCATAATTCCAAAACACCCAATAAAACCAGTGTTTATCCCCTCATATACTATAGTTATAAATGAGCATAAAAAACTCACATGAAACAGCACTGTTTCATGACTACAAGGGAGAGATATCATGAAAAAACAACAACTATGGACCCGAATTTTCAGTTCGGCAGCTCTACTGCTAACAATGGTCTTAATGACCTCCACAGCAACCGCCGCCAACCGAATTTTTAACCTACATTTGGTCAATGGTTTCAATCAACCCGTATTTTTCGTTATCGGTACCGGCTGGCATAACTGCTATGAAGGACAGCCGGGACTCGGTAGCATGATGGGGCCAGTGAATCTTGGTCAACGAGTCACCATCAAAGTTGCTCGCGTTCAAGGTCATGGCTGCGATGGCAAGCAGGGAAAGTTCGAGGTTATGCCATCAGTAGCTGGTGGCGCACCTCAGCGTTTTGATTTCAGCAACAATGGTTATATCAATTTAACCAATCTTCCGGGCGGTTATAACGTTAGTTTGAGCCCCAAAAGCCCTCGGGATGAAAGTTATACCTGGACAATTAGTCCGTAGCAAACGCACTGTGTGCACATCCTGGCTTGGGTGTGCACTTGTTAGCGCCATCATTCTTATACCTTATTCAGTATCCACTGAGACAGCAAACCGCTTACATCGACGCTTTGTCTTAAATACATTGAGTTACAGACAATAAAGTGCAAAAGTTATATACAATAATTAAAAAAATATATGCACATGCGCAACAAATACCCCCCCCTGCGCTTAAAAAATTAGAAAATTATGAAGATAAGTCACCATAACCCCGAGATAAAAAATACGTTTATAGTCAGACGGTTTCGCCATTTGCTGTGGGGCGTTCTCCTCTTATCCGTCGCGTGTATAGTGAATATCTCTTTAGGGTCAAGCCAAGCAATGTCGTCCTCAATTATGGCCATTAGCGGCATGATCGGCTCTATTGCAGTGACCTTTTACCTCATAAAAAAAGATAAAGAAGACCTCGGCCGAACCATTTTCCTCTGGTCAATCGCGTTTAGTATCGTCTACATCTCCTGGGTCAATGGTGGCCTGCGTGACTCTACGGCAATGAGTTACCCGATCTTGATTGTGTATTCCGCATTGCTGGGTGGCTTTCGGGTTTTCCTATCCATACTCTGCTTTATGCTTGTCTCCGTTGTGCTGTTAGGGGCCAATACCATCAACGGCTGGGTGCCCTATCCTTTGCCTTCTCTGGGCTGGGAGCAGGTCTATGACAGTGTGTTTATTACCTTATTAGCCGCCTATGTCGCATGGACGGTTAGCGTGGACATGAACACGACGCTGAAACATTTAAGCAATGAAAACGAAGAAGTCGTTAAGTCTCGGGAAACCATTCAGCTAATGGTAGAGCGCGACTCTTTAACCGGACTGCTCAATCGCCCTGCGTGCGAAATGCACTATAAAGCCGCTATGGTTCAGTTAAAAGACGAACACGAGCGCGTGATTTTATTCTTCCTTGATCTGGATAATTTCAAAAACATCAACGACTCTTTTGGACATAATGCCGGTGATGAACTACTCATTTCCATCGCCAATGGGTTGCAAAAATTACTGCTCTCCACGGATGTTGCTTGCAGGCTGGGTGGCGATGAATTTGTCTTAATCATCAAGCGCACTGATATGTTTGATATTGACCATTTCGCTGATGATATTTTAAAGATTATTACCACGCCTTATTCCATCTACGACACAACGATCCGCATGACGGGCTCGGTAGGTATCGCAGTCACGCCAGATGACGGGACAGAGTTTGACGAGGTTCGCAAAAAAGCGGATATCGCCATGTATAAGTCCAAGCAAATGGGTAAAAACACCTACAGCTATTACTCCACTAATTTGCATGAGGAAACCTTGCGAAAGCTCTCCATTCTTAATGGCTTGGAAGATGCCTTAGAGAAGAACCTGTTAGACCTGCACATTCAGCCCAAGGTTAATTTAGCCACCGGCAAAATGGAAAGTGCTGAGGCTTTGCTGCGCTGGAGCCGTGGTAATCCCTACAGTTTAAGACCGGATGAATTCATTCCAATTATTGAATCGACCGAACTGATTCATGAGATTGGTCGCTGGTGTATTGAAGAGGCTTGCAGGCTTTGTAAGAAATGGCACGATGCAGGCTTTACCGATATGTCGATTGCGGTGAATGTGTCGTCGGTGCAGTTTATGCGCAGCAACTTTAATAGCGTGGTGTTCAGAGCCTTACAAGATAGCGGTTTGGACCCGCAGTTCTTAGAGATTGAGCTGACCGAGCATGTGTTGATCCAGCACAATGAAACAGTCAAAAATCAGCTGAAGTCGTTAAAGGATCTAGGCATTCAGTTGTCGATTGATGACTTTGGCACCGGCTATTCAAATCTGAGCTATTTGATCAATTTTAAGGTAGATACTATCAAGCTGGATAAGTCATTTATCGACAAAGTGAATACCTCCTCCGATCACTTGGCTATAGTGAAGGCCGTAATTCAAATGGCGCAAATCTTAAACCTGAGTGTCGTCGCAGAAGGTGTGGAATCGGACTCAGTGAGAAAGATACTGACGGGCCTGAAATGTGATTTTGCGCAAGGATTTTTGTGGTCAAAAGCACTACCCGAGTGCCAGTTTATACAAACAGTTCGGCAATTTAATGCAGGTCGTACTGCATTACCCGCATAAGCACTTTGTCTTAAAAGCATTGATCTGCCAATGAAGCGGTGAAATAATAACCAAAATAATAAATGTATTGGCACTTGAGCGAATACCTAACAACTAAAAACCCTAACCTTATGAAGATAAGCCATCACCATTCAGCAGATCGGAATGAGTTTGTCGTTAAACGTTTTCGGCAACTCCTTTGGGGCATGCTGTTGCTATCGCTGCTGAGCATTGGAAATATTTTTCTTGGCTCCAGCGAGGCAAGATCGGCCAATATTACGGTGGTTATTGGGATAATCACCCTGACATCATTCACTTTCTTCATGATCAAAACGGGAAGAGAGAGGCTCGCCAGAGGCATGTTTTTGTGGTGCCTGGCTATTTGCCTGACCTATGTCGTCTGGCGAAATGGCGGCTTGCGCGACTCCACAACACTCAGTTTTCCGATCTTAATCGTCTACTCTGCCCTACTCGGGAGCTTTAGGGTTTTTATCTCAATCCTGTGTTATATGGTCATTGCAGTGACCTTTTTAGGTACCAATAGCGTCTATGGTTGGTACCCCGCCCCATTGCAACCGATCTCGCTTGAGCAAGTATTCAATGCGGTCCTGATCACATTATTTGCGGCTTATGTTGCATGGACTGTCAACACCGACATGAACACCACCCTCAAGAACCTAAGCCTTGAAAACAAAAAAGTCATCAAATCCCACGAGATGATACAACTGATGGCTGAACAGGACTCTCTTACCGGACTGCTCAATCGCCATGCTTGTGAGTTGCATTATAAAAAGGTGCTGAGCCAGCTCAGTGACAGCAACGAACGGATTATTTTATTTTTCGTGGACTTGGATAACTTCAAAAATCTGAATGATTCCTTCGGCCATAAAGCCGGTGATGAGATCTTAGTGGCGATCTCAAGTGGGCTTAAAAAGCTCCTGCTGCCTGCTGATGCAGCCTGCCGAATTGGCGGCGATGAGTTTGTAGTAATCATCAAACGGGATGACACCTTCGACATTGATCAGCTGGCCAATGACATTATGAAGGTGATTACGACCCCTTACATCATTGCAGACACCAGCATGAGAATGACCGGCTCGGTAGGCATCGCCATCTCGCCGGAGGATGGAAAGGAATTTGATGAAATTCGCCAGAAAGCGGATATCGCCATGTACCAATCGAAGCAATCGGGTAAAAATACCTTTAGCTATTACTCCGCGCATTTGCACCAGGAAGCGATAAGAAAAGCTGCGATTCTGAAAGGACTGGAAGATGCTTTGGAGAACAATTTGTTGGATCTCCATGTTCAGCCAAAAGTCAATTTAGCCACTGGAAAAATGGACAGCGGTGAGGCGCTGCTGCGTTGGAACCGGGGTAATCCCTATCACTTCGCGCCAGATGAATTTATCCCCGTGATTGAGTCGACTGAGCTGATTCATGAGATTGGTCAATGGTGCATTGAGGAAGCTTGTCGAATTTGTAAAAAATGGCATGATGTCGGTTTTAATACGATGACGATTGCCGTCAATGTGTCGTCAGTGCAGTTTATGCGTAGCAACTTTAATAGCGTGGTATTTCAAGCCTTGCAAGACAGTGGTTTAGAGCCGCAGTTTTTAGAGATTGAGCTGACTGAGCATGTGTTAATTCAGCACAATGAAACAGTAAAAAGCCAGTTGAAATCCTTGAAGGATTTAGGCATTCAGTTGGCGATTGATGACTTTGGTACCGGTTATTCAAATCTAAGCTATTTGATCAACTTTAAGGTCGATACCATCAAGCTGGATAAGTCATTTATTTTCAAAGTGAATACCTCTCCAGATCATTTGGCGGTGGTTAAAGCGGTGATACAAATGGCACAAATTTTGAATCTGAAGGTGGTGGCGGAAGGGGTCGAATCTCAAGCAGTGAGCAAAATACTGACTGATCTGAAGTGTGATTTTGCGCAAGGGTTTTTGTGGTCAAAAGCACTGCCCGAATGCCAGTTTATACACACTGTTCAGCAGTTTAATGCGGGCCGTACTCCCTTACCTGCACTGGCGAGTTAATCTCCACCGATTAGTGCTTATCGACTGGCGCATCTCACCTTGTGCGCTGGATTGGCCTATTACCCAGACTATTCAGCAACTAGCCTTCTCTGGAGGCTTTTCTGCCAGTAAGCGCCAAGCGATATTTTGCAAAGAGTCGATAGCCAAATTTCATGATAGAGCCAATCACCGGCAGCTTCACCAGCGGTACCAAGCGTCGAAAGTAAGGCAGCTCTTGCCAGATCAATACAAAGCCATCCACGCCCTGCTTCATACCATTAGCATCCATCACATGGATTTGATCCATCGCTTGCTGATAGGTGATTCCTGCCTGATCTAGCGCGGCTTTATCTTTATTGATATCCACCCATTGAATCGCTTTTCGCTTATCAATTTTCTTCATAAAATTGATTTCCAGTTCACAGATTGGGCAGTCGCCATCATGGAAGCACACCACTTGTTCGGCTTGGTTTTTTGCGGGTATAGGATTAGACATGGGTCGCCTTTTTGAACTTGAGAGAGGTAAGGTTTACTGTTCTGCAGAGTAGATCGCGGCATAGCTAACTGCAAATGACCATTGTATTTTAGAGGTGTCTTACAGGTGTATTTTGTATGTTTTCTCTAAAGCCAAGTGGTATCAAGTGCATCGCAAACTGCCTTGATACCACTGAGTTTTCGCAGCGACTTAGATCTTCGTCATCTCATTGATAACCGTCGACGCAATCGTCTCTTGAGTGGCAATGCGGTGTGCTGAAATATGCGCACTTTCGCCATGCTGCTGCCACAGCTCACGCGTCTCCCAGATCTCATAGAATAAGAATACGGATGGATCATTATTATCCTGATGCAAGTCGTACTGGATACAACCCGCCTCTTTCAGCGTCGGCTCAATCAAGCCTTGCAGTGCTTTTTTAACGACGTCAGTTTGACCGGCTACCGCTTCAATTCTTGCTATGATTGTCAATGGTGTGCTCATTGTTCAATGTTCCTCTGATTACTGGGTTTTCACCCTTGGTTTTACTTGATGAAAGCTCACACAGATCATAGAGGATATCGCCAGCACTTTCTCCTATGCTAGCCATATTAGCTTAGATTTCTGGGGTTTAGATTGATGGAGTTGTGATTATTAGGGTGCTGTTTCGATCGTTCCAACAGGTACCAGCGAATCGCCATTAACACGCGCCACGACCATTTCTCCAGAGCTTGAATATTGCCCCGTTAATGCGGTGATATTAACTTGATGCGTAACAATCACCGTTGGCTTGCTGGTATCTAAATCTGCAATCCATTGTTTAACAGCGGCAACATTTCTAGCAGGATTGCCATCGAGATTTTGCTGAAAGGTAGAGGCAAAGTTAAGTGATTGAGTCACCTTACCCAGTTTAAGTAGCTCCGCCGTATCAACGCAGCGACACCAAGGGCTCGAGTACACACTTGCTTCGGTAATGCCGTTAGCACGAAAACGCTCGCCAATCTGTGTAGCCTGTTGACGCCCTACGTCAGATAGCACCCGCTGGGTGGAACAGTCACCCAAAGTGAAACCATCCGGATCACCAAAGCCTGGAGCCAGCGCATGACGCATCAACACAATATGCCCACCGGATTTAATCTTGGACCAGAGTTGCGACTCATTAGCAAAAGCGCCAGAGCTAAAGCCAAGTGTCAGCAGCATGGACAAAGCGAAGATAAATCGACTTAAGTAACCACGTTTAAACAGTCCATTTTTCATACTGACAACCTCTTAACCAATCGAGTTAGATCAAACCATCGCCTTTATCGAAGGCGCTGAGTTGGGCAGACAAAACGCCCGACCGTAAAGCCTCGCTTGCTGAGGTGCTTAGTCTTTCGACCACTCACTCGCTCACGCCACATTTTGAAGCTCGACGCTTTCATATTCTTTCTCATCAGGCGGATAACCTGACTTTCAGAAAGGCCATATTGTGTTTTAATTACTTCAAATGGCGTCCGGTCTTCCCATGCCATCTCAATAATACGGCCGATATCCGGCTCGCTAAAGCTCATGTCTTTCATAACGTTTTATCACCTAAAGAAGTCAAGCAAACTTTAGCACGCGTTTCGGTAAGCAACTTATATATAATAATTTTTGAAAGGGAATTATGAGCCGAGACCGGAGTACCAAAAAGCAATGGCACATCACAAAACCACACTGTCGGAGAAAACCTGCCTAGTCTGCAATCGGCCATTTAGCTGGCGTAAAAAATGGGAAAGGTGTTGGGATGACGTGAAGTATTGTTCTGAAAAATGCCGCCGTCATCGCAAACAAGCAACTACTGAAATCGGGTCTGATCATGCGTAGATTATTTATTGTTTTGGGTGATCAACTGGATCGCGAATCGCTGATTTTTAAGCATGCTGATTTAGCAACTGACCACTTTTGGATGGCAGAAGTGGCGGAGGAATCGACTCATGTCTGGTCACATAAACAACGCATTGCGCTGTTTCTATCGGCGATGCGGCACTTTGCTGATGAGCTACAAGCCAAGGACTACCCCCTGACTTACTTGCCGCTAGACGAGCATGAGTTTGCATCCTTGGGTGAAGCGCTTAGTGACTTTTTAGCAAGCCATAAACCCGAGGAAGTGTGGCTGGTGAAACCCGGTAATTACCGCGTATTTAAGCAACTCGCCGATACTTGCAAGCAATATGACACGCCTATTAAGCAATTACACGATCAGCACTTTCTCTCAACACCAGCCGAGTTTAAAACATGGGCGGGGAATAAAAAACAGCTGCGGCTGGAGTATTGGTACCGGCAACTGCGCAAGCAATATCAGGTGCTCATGCAGGATGAGAAAACGCCAGAAGGTGGCAAATGGAACTATGATCAATCCAACCGGAAGTCCTTTGGCAAAAATGGCCCGCAAGACATTCCAGAGCCGATTGAGTGGCCTGCCGATGGCATTACCGAACAAGTGATTGCATTGGTAAACGAACGATTTCCTAAACATCCTGGCGAGTTAGAGCAATTGCAATGGCCCGTTACCCCAGAGCAAGCGGAGCAAGCACTCAATCGCTTTTTAGATAAGGCGCTGCCGCAGTTCGGCGACTTTCAAGATGCCATGTGGACTGATGAGCCGTTTCTAAATCATTCACTAATTGCCTCCTCTTTAAACCTGAAGTTGCTGCACCCTCTACACGTTATCCAACAAGCCGAGCAGCGTTACCGTGATGAAGCCGCCCCACTGGCTGCAGTTGAGGGCTTTATCCGACAAATTCTTGGTTGGCGGGAATATGTTCGTGGGCTGTACTGGCTGCATATGCCGGAATGGTTAGAGATGAATGCGCTGGATGCCCATCAGGATTTACCCGCGTTTTATTGGACGGGTGACACCTCAATGACTTGTCTGAGTGAAAGCATTGGCCAAACCTTGAAGCATGGCTATGCTCATCACATACAACGGCTAATGGTGACTGGTTTGTTTGCCCTACTCTATGGCGTGGAGCCGAAGCAAGTTCATGAGTGGTATTTAGCGGTTTATGTGGATGCGGTCGAGTGGGTCGAGCTGCCTAATACGCTGGGCATGAGCCAGTATGCGGATAATGGCATTATGGCCTCTAAACCCTATGCGGCCAGCGGTCAATATATCAACCGGATGAGTAATTATTGTAAGCAGTGCAAGTTTAATCCGGCCTTGGCGGTGGGTGAAAAGGCATGCCCTATTACCACACTGTATTGGGATTTTTTGGATACGCATCGTGAGCGCTTGCAGGCTAATCCGCGCATGGGATTTATGATGAAAAACTTAGAGGCTAAATCAGGTGAAGATATTGCAGCTATTAAGGCACAGGCTCTTGAATTCCGAGAGTTACATCAGAAAACATAAAGTGCGGCTGCTTAATAGCTTGATTATCCGAGCCAAAACTACACACGAAAAGTACCCATAACAAGTACCACCAGATAAAAATCCTGCTAGCATTAGCCACCTAATTCACCAACGCGGAGACTCTTATGCCTACCATTTTAATCACCGGCACCAACCGAGGAATCGGACTGGAGCTAACTCAACAATATGCCGCCGATGGCTGGCGGATTTACGCCTGCTGCCGCAACCCTGAAAAAGCCGATGATCTAAACGCACTGGCCGCTGAGTCCGATGGCAAGGTCACCGTCCATCAACTAGACACCTGCAACGACGAGCAACGCCGCAATCTGGCTACCGAACTTGCTGGCATACCCATTGATATTCTATTTAACAATGCAGGCATGTATGGCAATTGGGATTATCAAAGCTTCGGCAGCAGCGACCGCAACGAATGGCTAAACACACTGGATGCCAATGTAATTGCACCGATGCAAATGATGGAAACCTTTGCCGATAATGTAGCGGCCAGCGAGCAAAAGCTCATCGCCAATATGAGTAGTAAAATGGGTAGCATGCATGATAATGGCTCTGGTGGCAGTTATATTTATCGCTCCAGTAAAGCGGCTTTAAACGCGGTCTGCGTGAGTGCTGCGAAGAATCTTGCGCCACGTGGAATTAAAGTCGCAGTGCTGCATCCGGGTTGGGTGCGTACGGATATGGGCGGCGAAAATGGCGAGCTATCGGTTGAGGAATCTGCCAGTGCTTTGCGCCGTAATTTGGCTTCAATGACGGATGAAGATAGCGGCCGTTTTATGGATATCGATGGCAGCACCATCCCTTGGTAAGGCTTCGTTTATAAGCTGCAGAGATAAGAGCACATAAGGAAATATCCATTGTGAATTTGCTCAAGTAAACGGTCGATTTAAGCCCGCCGATGTCTGATTTTTGAATCGGCGGGCTACAGCGATATTTACCAGAAATGCCAAGAGGCCTTTTACCTTTACCGCAAGCTAAGAAAATTGAGCTTATAGATCTTGCTAGTAGTGGCAAGACTTAATCGCTAAGAACTAATTAACCGGAGTAACCTCCAAAGTTACTGGCGCAGTCACCGGCGCAACCTCCTCCTCTGAAACCCAATAAGCCGCAACCCCAACCACCACCGCAATAAACAACGACAACGCCAATTTCTTGCGCATTGGCCATGTCGGCACGGCAATTTCAACCAAGGTAAACGTCAGCGCGCCAGCCTGCGCACCAATCAATACCGATGCACCAGCCTTCGACTGAACCGCATCCAAAATTTGCTGACTCTTATCCACCGCCAGCGAGGGATCATTAACCAAATTAAGTCGCTGAAGTACCGGCGCCAGATCGGAAGCCTTGGCGCTAGCTACGCCGGAAATAACATAATTACCGCCACTGTAAACGGAGTTTAAGGTCGCTCCATTTCTCAGTAAGCTACTTACCAATGGTTTTGATTCTTCAGCCTTCGTATCAGCGCTATCAGCCTTGGATTCATCCACTGCTTCCAGCCCAACTTTTACGGAGATAGGCTCATCACCCTCGTACTGAACCAGTAACTTATTGTGCTTTCTCTTGGCCGGTTGTGTAGTCGTCTGAATTAGCATGCCAAACCTCCTGTCTTGCCTACGGTATCAGTGTGTTTTCCCTCGCCACATAAATACTTATAGCACAACCGCTCAATTTAACTGGTAATCCAGCCACTCGCTATTAGCCAATAGCTTACTACTCTGGAATCAATACCAATTTGCCAGTATGCTTTTTCGCTAAAAAGTCAGTCTGCGCTTCAACAATATTTTTAAGCGGATAAGTCTTCGCCACCACCGGACGAATCTCTCCTCGCTCGATATAGCCAATCAGATTTTCAAACACCACATCACTCTGATAAGTTGAGCCAAGCAAGCTAAGATCTTTCAGGTACAAGGTTCTCACATCCAACTCAACAATAGGCCCGGCAATCGCACCGGAGGCAACATATCGCCCACCACCTTTGAGTATCTCCAGCAAACTTGGCCATGCCGCACCCGCGACCAGATCCACCACCACATCGACAGCGTTTTTACCCAAAGTAGCAACCAAATCACAATTGCGGTCCACCACCTGATCAGCGCCCAGCGCTTTAACTTCATCCGCCTTGGCCGCGCCAGAGACCGCAATCACGGTCGCACCGCGCCGCTTAGCCAATTGAATAGCCGCCGACCCCACACCACCGGAAGCGCCTGTAATCAGTACCGTTTCCTGACCAACCGCAGCACGATGTAACATACCCTCAGCCGTTGAATAAGCACAAGGAATCGAAGCCAGCTCCGCATCGCTCCAATCACAGTCAACCTTGAGTGAGTGATGCGAAGCAGCCGTCATGTATTGTGCAAAAGCGCCATTACGCTCAGAACCCAAGGTGATGCACTTGTAGTTTTCATCCGTCGCGGTATCTGCCTGCATAGTGCGCACTAATACGCGCTCACCAATACGAGACTCCGACACGCCCTCACCCACTGCCACCACATAACCGCAACAGTCCGCCCCTTGAATCATCGGGAATATGAGCGGCTCACCGGACCAACTGCCATCATTATCTGCAGAGGCATCAAAGCCACTTTCCGCCCCAGCATCCGTCGCACTGGTGACAGCTTTGGAGTACCACGCAGTGCGGGTATTGATATCCGTGTTATTCACGCCAGCACCTCTGACATGAATTAACACTTCGCCGGCTTTGGGTATTGGCACAGGAATGTCCGCAGAGAACTCCAACTTCTCAAAACCACCGTGACCGGTCAGATAGATACCTTGCATGACTTGCGGAATTGTCACTGTTACCACCTTATTCGATAATTAATTAGTGCTTAGTAACCTTTAAAATCAGGCGCACGCTTTTCAGTAAAGGCACTCACCCCTTCTTTAAAGTCATAACTATTACCGGCTTCATCCTGCAAATCGCGCTCTAAATCCAACTGAGTTTGCAGGTCATTTTCACTGGATGCATTCAATGCGCGCTTGATAAAGCCCATGCCTTTAGTAGGCTGCTTGGCTAAATGTTCAACCAGCTTATTGGCTTCCTCCATTAGCTGATCATCATCCACACATTGCCAGATCATGCCCCACTGCTCAGCTTTCTCGGCGCTAATTTTATCACCCAACATACTCAATGCCATGGCACGAGCACGCCCGACCACGCGTGGTAATAACCACGTTCCACCCGCATCCGGAATTAAGCCTAAGCGGCAGAATGCCTGCACAAAGGATGCAGAGCGCGCAGCCAGCACAATGTCACACGCCAACGCTACATTAGCGCCCGCGCCCGCCGCCACGCCATTCACCGCACACACAACCGGAAACTCAAAGGTCATTAGCGCATGCACAAATGGGTTGTAATAGTTTTCCAGTGCATGACCCAGCTCAGGGCCATTCTCACCACGTACTGCAGGGTCAGCTAAGTCTTGTCCTGCACAAAAGCCACGGCCATTGCCAGTTAACAGCAAACAACGCACTGAGGAATCATTTCTGATTTCAGTCAAAGCAGCCTGAATCTCTTCCTGCATCTCTGTGTTAAAACTGTTTAAGCGGTCGGGCCGGTTAAATGTCAGTCGCGCGATGCCAGATTCGATCGTAAATTCAATGCTGTTGTAGCTCATGATGCCTCCTACTGCGGTTCTATTTGGGATTTGAAGTGCGATTAATATACCTGACTCATTAATTGAGATACATTATTATTATTTACTGTTATTTTTACGTATCAAACTAAGTGCTGATCACTCTTTGCGCCATCTCAGGATGTTGCCATAAGAATGATTTTAAGCGCCCACTGTGTGGAATTGAGACCCTAAAATTGACCAATAATAATTCATTTAATGATAAAGCCTCTGAGCTGATTGAGCGCTTTTCGCAAACTCGCCCCATGCACGCCAACTCCTTATTGCTGAGTATTTATGGCGATACCATCAGCCCGCGCAGTGAGAATATTTGGCTAGGGAGCTTGATCAAACTGGTCGCGCCAGTGGGCATCAGCCAACGCTTAGTGCGTACCTCGGTCTTTCGCTTGTCAGAGAAAGGCATTTTGCAGTCGATGCAGTCTGGCCGCCGCAGTTATTACTCGCTCACCAACCGCGCTTATCGCCAGTTTGTCAGCTCCTCAAAACGGATCTATGCCTCAAAGCCTGCGCAATGGGATCAGCAATGGCGACTGGTATTCACCTCACTCAATGATATTACGATGGAACAGCGGGAGATTATCCGCAAAGAATTATACTGGCTGGGGTTCAACCGCATTACCGTGGGCGTTTATGGGCACCCAGTGGCGGACATGGAGGATGTCAAAAAGCTGGTTCAAGATTTGGGTATGGAAGATAACATCGTGATGCTGCAAGCCAGTGCCTGCGATACGGAGCACGTGCCATTAGCCAATACGCTCATCAGCCAATGCTTTGATTTGAGTGATAGCAGCCAGCAATACAGCCTATTGATTGATGACTTTCAACCGCTGTTGGATAGCTGTGGTGATGTGGCAACACTAGAGCCAAAGTTGTGCTTTTTAATCAAAACACTGCTTATGCACCGCTACCGACATATTCTACTGAAAGAACCTGATTTACCGGATGAGTTATTGCCCAGTGATGCAGTGAGTCGTCGAGCCAGAAAGGTAACGGGCCAACTGTATAAAATCCTACAGCCCGCCGCCGATCTCTATTTTTCAGAGATTTGCGAGCAGGATGGCAGCGTATATCCGCCGCCACCCGCTTCATATTTCGAACGCTTTAAAGACGTCTGAGCATTAACGCGTCATTTTAGTCTGAGTACGACCAGGGCGTGCATTTTGCTCAATGTGCTCAATGATCATGCCAGCTACATCTTTTTCAGAGGCTGTCTCAATCCCTTCCAAACCAGGCGATGAGTTCACTTCCATCACCAATGGACCACGGTCTGAGCGCAGCAAGTCAACACCCGCCACATTCAAGCCCATGATCTTAGCCGCATTGATCGCGGTTGCACGCTCTTCTTTAGTCAGTTTCACCAACATCGCTGTACCACCGCGATGCAAGTTAGAGCGGAACTCGCCCTCTTTTGCCTGACGCTTCATCGCCGCAACCACTTTACCAGCAACTACAAAACAACGAATGTCCGCACCGCCTGCTTCAGCAATAAACTCCTGAACTAAGATCTGTGCTTTCAGCCCACGGAAGGCTTCGATTACACTCTCTGCCGCTTTGCGGGTTTCAGCCAGTACCACGCCGATACCTTGAGTCCCTTCCAACAACTTAATTACATACGGTGGCTTGCCAATGAAATTCAACAAATCATCGGTGTCATCTGGCGAATGTGAGAAGCCAGTGACTGGCATACCGACATTTTTACGAGACAGCAACTGCAGTGAGCGCAGCTTGTCACGCGAGCGGCTGATCGCCACCGATTCATTCACAGGGTACACACCCATCATTTCAAATTGGCGCAGTACCGCCGTACCGTAAAACGTTACCGAGGCACCAATCCGCGGAATGACCGCATCAAAACCAGTCAGCACACGGCCTTTATAATGAATCTCAGGGCTACCGCTACTGATATTCATGTAAGCACGAAGTACGTCGATGACCTCAACAGTATGGCCACGGGCCTCAGCGGCTTCAATCAAGCGGCGAGTCGAGTACAAACGTGGGTTACGAGACAGTATTGCAATTTTCATTTAACGTCCTTAAGAATACCGCCCGCGACTTGCGTTGGGCTTCTAAGTTAAGAATTATAGTGATCGGAAGTAATCTGCTTCCATCTGGCAGTTTCTATATTGTGAACTGATACCCCAACAGAATCCACTGCTACCGTCACTCTCATTTCACGATATCTTACTGATTGATACCTTACAGTTTTAACGTTCACTAAACTTTACAGGGAGCTTGATGTATTGTGACCAGCTTTAAAAATCAGTGATCAAATGAGCAGCAATATTTTTACGCTGCCATCCTAAAAAATCGACACCACAACCACTGCAGGAATCCAACTCAATGTCTGATTTGACTAACCATTTTATCGGCTTAAACACCGAATATAAGCTGGCCGACGGCACAACGAAACGTCGCCTACACTTAGATGGTGCGGCCTCCCCCTTGGTCATGCAAACAGCCATTGATGCCAGAAATGCGCTATTACCGCATTACTCCAATAGCCATAGCTTCTCACACGCCTCCGCGCATATCTGTGGGCAAGCGCATACCTGGGCCAAGCAAACGATTTTGGATGTGTGTGGGGCTGATGAGCGCTACAGCTTAGTCTCCTTAGGCAATGGCACGACTGCAGTAATGAATAATCTCGCGCGTCGCTTAAAGCCTCGCTCCGCTGAAAAACCGATCGTACTGGTTTCAGCGATGGAACATCATGCCAATGACCTGCCGCATCGTGAGCAGTCAGCATCGGTCGGTGCGCAGGTGATTCATATCCCATTGCGTGGTGAGTCAGCCCGACAAGGTGAAATTGACCTTAGCGCTTTAGAAGCCCTGCTTAAAGAACACGCTGGGAAAGTAAATTACGTCTCTTTCTCAGGTGTAAGCAATGTCACCGGCATTGTTAATCCCGTGGCTGACATTGTGGCACTAGCCCACCAATACAATGCCCTTGCGATACTCGATGCTGCGCAAAGTGCGCCCCACATGCGCTTGAATATCGCCGAATACGATATTGATTTTGTGGCGTTCTCTGGCCATAAGGTCTACTGCGCGGGCTCTCCGGGCATACTCATCGCCAAGTCAGAGTATTTAGCGCAATACCCCAGCGATGAAGTTGGTGGTGGCGTGGTTGAACGCGTTGACTACCAAAGCGCCGACTACCTCAAGACTTACCCAGAACGAGAGCAAGCAGGCACTAAAGACATTTTAGGGCTCTATTCACTCGCCAAAGTCATGGCCGCACTACGTGATTATGGTTTAGATAAGGTCAGTGCACATGGAGCCGAGTTATGGCAATACGCCGCTGAAAAGTTAAGCACTGTTCAAGGTTTATTCATTTATGGGCAGAGTGAGCAAACTCGCTTAGGCGCGCTATCATTTAATATTGATGGCATTGATCATGGCTTAGTTGCCTCAATTTTAAGTGACTATTTTGGTATTGCCGTGCGTAATGAATGCTTTTGTGCTCACCCCTATGTCAGCTCAATGATTAAAGAAGCCCTTTGGGAGTTAGACCTTGATGAGGTGCCAGAAGACGAGCAAGAAGCGCTGATCAATCGCAAACGTGGCATGGTGAGAGCGAGCTTTAGCCTGTACAACACTCGCGAAGATGTGGATGCGCTCTACGCGGCGTTGACTGACATCGTGGCGAAGCAAGCAAGCTTTGCTAAAGAATATAATGTCACCCGCTCTGGCGCTTATCTGCATAAGCACTTTGTTGTTGAGCTTAGCCTGTAAAGAATCTGCACCGGCTTAATGCTTTCGATCTGCCATACCTCAGCGTTGAGTATCACTCTCGCAAAGTACTCATACCTTTTGATCGGGCACTTCAACTTAAGAAAGTGCCTGAGTGATTAATGAGTGTTACTTTTTTATTTTTTCAACTAGAAAGTCGACTGCCGCTTTAACTTTGGGTACTAAATAGCGCTGCTTTTGATACAACAAGTACACCGCCATCTCAGAATGCTGAGTGATCGCTAACTCATGCTCAAACTTAAGCTCTTGCAGCACCCCAGACTCAAGGTATGACGCCAAAGCCCATCGCGTTGACATTAAAATGCCCTCCCCAGCACAAGCTTTTTTAGCCAGCCATGGGCCGCTATTGGAGATCGCCACCGCTGGCCCTGAAACGTCATGCCATTGCCCATCCATATTGCATAACCAAGGCGTCGGCCCGGTTGGCGCTTTAAAATACAGGCCTTTATGATCCTTCAACTCCATTGCAGTGCTAGGTACGCCGTGCTGCTCTAAATAGCTGGGTGATGCGACAGGAATAAAACCATTATCCATCAGCCGTATCGCCAGCACACGTTCATTGGGCGCATAACCACCGCGAATGGCAATATCCACATCATCACGCCCCAGCGTTGATAGCTCGTCACTTAAGCTGACATCCAACACAATTTGAGGATACAGCGCGCTGAATTCATCCAATAAGGGCAACAAAATCTTCTCACCAAAGCCCACCATCGAACTGATCCGTAAACGCCCCATTGGCGTTGTTTGATAACTACGCACCGTTTCACTGCTTTGCTCTAGTTGATTCAGTATTTGTTGTACGTCGTTATAATAAATCTGCCCGACTTCAGTCAGTTTAACCACTCGGGTCGAACGCTTTAACAAGGTCGCGCCTAAACTCTTTTCCAAATCAGCAACGCGCCGCGACAACGATGATGGCGGCACATTAAACGCACTCGCCGCTTTGGTAAAACTCCCCGTTTCGACGACTTTACTGAAATACCGTATGGCCCGTAGTTGATCCACTCACTTCTCCATTCACTGAACGTCCAAGTATTCTCGCCCTATTATTGCTTTAAAAGCAATAGTGATTCGCATTCACCCCTATATATAACCCAATTAAAACCAGTAATAATGCACCCATCTTAAGCACTGCAAGCTTGACCCTGCTGCAGTGTGTTAAACACAGGGGCTAAACCTCTCGATAATGATGGAACACTGAATATGATCACTTTGCACGGTTTTGCGGCTAGCAACTATTACAACCTAGTGAAACATGTACTGCTCTACAAAGCAGTGCCGTTTCAGGAAGACCTTCTCTACGGTGGTAGCGAAGAGTTACTGGCCATCAGCCCAGCGGGCAAAGTACCGGTTATCACGACGGCTGAAGGCCTGAATATTTCAGAGTCAAGTGTCATTTGTGACTTTCTTGAAGAGACGTATCCAGACATTCCGCTATACCCTGAAAATGCCGGGGAACGTGCGGTTGTGCGCCAAATCATGAAAATGTCAGAGCTTTATTTTGAGCTACCCAGCAGACGGTTTATCCCTTATGCCTTTTCAGGGACTGAAGCGCCGGACTCGGTTAAGGCTGAAGTGCGTCAAGTATTAAGCGTTGGAGTAACTGCCTTAAATCGCTTGTGCCAGTTTTCACCTTGGATTGCCGGTGAGCAGTTCACGATGGCCGACATCTATGTGTATTACGTCAACACCATTGTCAGCAAGTTTGGCGCTAGCCAGCTGGACTGGGATGTGCTCGCAGAGATCCCCGGAATGAAGGAATGGAACGAGTCCATGAGTCAATCTGCCATTGCCCAAACAGTAGAGGCAGACCGCCAAGCAAACTGGCCCGAGTTTATCCAAAAGGTCACCGCTCAGATGCAAGCAGCGAATGCTAAATAGCACCTAGCGATAAAAACCAAGACTAGCATTATTACGAACACAACATGGCCAACACAATAATGTGATTGGTTCAAAAATATAATCATTTGCAGGAGAACATTCAAATGACTGATACAAATATCCAACTGACTTCAACCGTTAGCGAAGACAACAAATTAACACTGGCTTTGCAAGCAATCGACATGCCACAACCGGGTGCCGATGAAGTTGTAATTCGCATTGAAGCCGCGCCCTTAAACCCATCTGATCTAGGCGTGCTGTTTAGCGCTGCGGATATGTCCACCGCGAAGCAATCTGGCACAGAGCAAAGCCCAGTGATTACGGCTGACATCCCTGCTCAGTTTATGCCATCGTTGAAAACCCGTGTGGGTGTCGCAACGCCGGTGGGTAATGAAGGTGCAGGAACCGTTGTTGCAGCGGGCTCATCGCCAGCGGCACAAGCATTAATGGGTAAGACCGTTGCCGTGATTGGTGGTGGAACGTACCGTCAATATCACTGCGCCAATGTGCAAAGCTGCTTAGAGTTAAAAGAAGGCACAACGGCTAAAGAAGGCGCCTCGTCTTTTGTTAACCCGCTGACTGCATTAGCAATGGTTGAGACCATGCGTGCTGAAGGCCACAAAGCCATTATTCATGCCGCAGCGGCCTCTAACCTTGGACAAATGTTAAACCGCATTTGTATTGCCGATGGCGTTGATTTAATCAACATTGTGCGTAAGGAAGAACAAGAAACACTGCTACGTGAGATGGGCGCAAAATACGTCGTTAACTCAAGCAATGACACCTTCATTGCTGACTTAACCGCCGCGATTATTGAAACCGGTGCAACGATTGCCTTTGATCCAATCGGTGGCGGCCAGCTAACCAGTGACATTCTGAACTGTATGGAAGTTGCTGCAGCTCGCGATATGAAAGAGCACACCATTTATGGCTCTGATACGTTCAAGCAAGTTTATATTTATGGTGCACTAGATCGCGGCCCTATTACCTTAAACCGTAACTTTGGCTTTGCATGGGGCGTGAATGGATTCTTATTATTCAATGCTTTAGGCAAGCTGGGCACTCAAACTGTGATGAAAATGCGTCAGCGTGTTGCAGATGAAATCACCACCACATTTGCCAGCCACTACACACATGAAGTGACCTTGGCAGAGGTGTTAAAATTACAATCAATCGCGGGCTACTCCAAGCAAGCGACCGGTGAGAAGTACTTGATTACCCCTCAAAAGTAATTATTGCTTAACTGATTGAATAGAAGCAGACACTGATTTTTTAGTGTCTGCTTTTTTTATGTAAAAATCCAAAAAAGCCTCAAACAGCAGCCACTTAAGTAAAGTATTGTGGCTATGTATTTATTAACGTATATTTTATTTTCTCTGTTTTACACCTCTAGAACCCCTTACCCTACTCACTCAAGGCTTTAGGACTTACATGTTAGAAACATTTATCAAAATCATCCCATTATTTGGGTTAGTTGGTCTGGGCTATTTCTGTAAAAAGTACGCAATCGTTGGCGCTACCAGCCTTAAATACCTGACACGTTTTGTGATGTATCTCTCTTTGCCTGCCGTACTGCTAGGCAAGCTTGCGACCACTAATTTTGAAACCTTGATTGATGTTCCCTTTTTAAGTGCCTACTTAGCCTCTCTTCTCAGTGTGATGTTACTTTCGGGGGCTGTTGGTTATTTTCTATTTGAGAAACAGGCCAACCATGGCGTGATGCTAGGTTTAGGTGGGGTTTATGGCAATATTGGCTTTCTGGCGATACCGGTGCTAGCCGCTACGGTTGGTGAATGGACGTCGGTGCCACTTGCGCTGATGCTGACATTAGACTTACTGATTCTCTTACCCTTCTCGTCTTTTTTGCTGCAATTAAGCAATACCAATAACAACGATATTGATCAGCAAGACAATAATTTCACCCCTTTCAAAGCACTACAGCGTTCCTTACTGAATCCACTGATTATTTCTATTATTGTCGGCTTAATCATATCGGCCTGGAATATTACCTTACCTGCTAGCCTTATTGGAGGACTCGAACTCTTAGGCAGTGCGGCAGGGCCTTGTGCTATGTTTATCGTTGGAACCGCCCTATTTGGTCGAAGCGTTACTCAAGACTCTTTTCCAGCCATCTACATCTCGACAATCAAATTAGCCATTATGCCGTTTGTCGTCTTTCTAATAATGACGCTTTTCCAAGTAGACCCGAAGTGGGTTTTGGCTGCGACGCTAGGCTCTGCTATGCCATGTGCTGCGGTATTGGGGGTTATGGCTGAGGAATACAAAACGCTCTCACATCAAGCATCTACTGCCGTGCTGTTAACGACGGTGGTATCGGTTGTTACCTTGCCTTTGTTAATACATGTTTTGAACTAACGTCATTTGTTATATGCGGTGACGAACCAGCTCTCCAACTTCTCCGTTCTCAGGCGCTAAAATTAGACTGGCCAAATCAGTTCAGCTGGAACTACTGGTGTTAAATTGGCACAGAATAATTGTAAGCGCTGTTCTAATCTGGTTAACTTCGTTCCGGCGGCTACTTAGCGTAACGCAACTTTACAACTCCAAATCATGCACTCAGGGCAGTCACTATCTGCCCGTACACAGAATAATTAAAGGACGGGTCAATAGAAATGGCAAGTGGAATTTTAGCATTACTTGATGATGTAGCAGCGATAGCCAAGCTGGCTACCGCCTCTCTCGATGACATTGGCGTTGCGGCCATGCGGGCCGGATCAAAGTCTGCTGGCGTCGTGATCGATGACGCAGCGGTAACACCCGCCTACGTTACCGGGCTTAAGCCAGCACGTGAGCTACCGATTATCTGGCGTATCGCGAAAGGCTCGTTGTTTAACAAAGTTATCATACTGCTCCCGCTCGCCTTGTTACTGAGTGCTTTTCTCCCCTTCCTGATTACGCCAATACTGATGCTTGGTGGTGCCTACTTATGTTACGAAGGCGCTGAAAAAGTCGTAGAGAAATTCAGCCGCCACAAAGACGGCGAAGCCAACGGTGAGCTTGACCATCTACCGTACGAAGACCCAAAGGAACTGGAAGACGAAAAGGTTGCCGGAGCGGTTCGCACCGATTTGATTTTATCCGCCGAAATAATGGCCATTGCACTGGGTGAGATTAGTGATAGCAATATCTTCACGCAGGCAGTGGTACTGCTGATAGTCGGTGTCGTCATCACAATTTGTGTGTACGGTGCTGTCGCCGTGATTGTAAAGATGGATGATGTCGGACTGCATCTGGCAAAAAGTAGCAGAGGACTTATCAGTGGGATCGGTAATTTTCTAGTGCGTGCTATGCCGGTGTTACTGGCAACCTTATCTGTTGTAGGGACAGCCGCAATGCTATGGGTAGGTGGTCAGATAATTTTACACGGCATGGAAGTGTTTGGGCTAGGTTGGTTACCCCACCTAATTCACGGAATTGCGGATACTGTAGGAAGCTGGTTACCCGTTGCTGGCGCAGCCGTTACATGGATAGTGAATGCAGCCTTTGCAGGTGTGTTTGGGCTTGCTCTGGGTTACATCATTGTGCTGATTCATCACCGTATTGCTGGTGCTAAAGAAGCTCAGGCATAAGCAAATTGGCATTACGCTAATATGTTCAAAGGATATGTGGGTCGGCATTTGCCAAGGGCAGCTGCCGACCACCCTATTCGAGATCACCTGATTTTTACAGATCCCAAGACCGCGTGCTTTGACTGGTTAACCATTTGCAGAAAAGGATTCGTAATAAGTAACGGAGCCTTGAGGTAAATCGCCTTGAAATAACAAGGCTTGAAAATACTCCGGCGGCACACCGGGAAGCACCAAGCCCTCTACAGGCTTGAAGCCAAAACGATGATAGTAGTTTGGGTCTCCGAGCAAGACACAACCGTTGGCATTTATATTCTTTAACTCTTGAATGGCTGCATCCATAAGCATCGAGCCAATACCGCTACTCTGATTCTCAGGAAGCACTGAGATTGGCCCCAGACCATACCAACGTGTTATTGTCTCGCTTACTTGGTTTGTTACACCCTAAAACTTTATACCTTCGAAGCCCGATTCGGCCATTTTCGGTTTCTCCACACTTTTCTCAAGATCTTCAATAAACTTGATAGAGCTGGTTACGTGGCTAAAAATCAGCATCGCTTCTGTGTATTTGAGAACTTTATTATCATGAGCAAAGCTCTGATTGTTTCTTACATGATTGAAAGCTTCCATGTTTGCAATGCTTGATTTCAGAATACGCTCCGTCATTTCTGACTCAATCGCGCCGCTGACTTTCATTTTTTTGATGTATTCACCAACCAAACCATGTAGAGGTTTTTTCTTATTGGTATCGATTCCATATTTTTCACATAGAACACGAAAGTACTTAACTAGAAAAGTATGCAACCTATCCAAGCCTGCTTCAGGCTCATTATTGTCGATTGAAGCTCGAACTGCCTTTGCTAAGGTATCAAAGTCTTTGTCTTCAGCATTTGGCGTAACAGCGTCAATGTCTGGAACAGGAGCACTCAGAGTTAACCGTTGAGCAATCTTTAAGCACTCATCTGTGGGTTGTTCAGGATCATTAAAACTTTTGTATTCAGTCCAATCATTGAATAAATCTGATAACAATTTTCCAACTGTATAATTAGATTCAATATCCCAAAATGCTCGAAGCCTATTTGCTTTAGAACCAGAGTTTAAGTTATATTTTTCATCATAAATTTCTTTGCCCGTACTATCATGCACAAACTCATCGAAAGTCTTGTTTGAAAAGTTAAGTACATAGCCAGAGCCCATGCCAAGTAACCTTTCAAGCTTTCTTTTCTCTATATTTGTTAGATTCGACAAGTGAAGTTTCCTTTAAGGTGTACAGTATGCTATACAGCCATAAATCCCCAGAACGCTGTATATCCAGCGATAGATAGCCGTAAACTACCACCCTATACCACTGATTTAAAAAACTAAAAGAACCCAACTCCGTTATCACCAGAAACAGACAGCGTCTGTATAACTCAAGTTATGTTTTAACTTTAACCATTATTTCACAATTACCCACCCATAACCACCATACTAAAAAGCCTTGCGACCTTTGCTGGATGCTATGCAACTTTTCGCCCGGTGATGCTGTAGACAATCGGCACATCATTTCCCTTATGGTCAAGATAAAAGCGGCCCGGCTCCCGCTCAACCATGCCGTCGAAGCAGTTGTATGGGCTAAATGGAAACTCGCTGACACGCTCAATCTGAATACCGACGTTAATCAATGCGTTGATGACACTGGACATTGGGTGTGCCCACGTTGCCAGCTTGGCAGTCACATTCGCGCCGTTTTCGGTGTACGTACCCTCTTCCTCCACATCCGGTTGTACTTGAGTAAAGCATGAATACCCCGCGAGAAGGTCATAAATTGGATGGAAGTCCACGATATAAAAGCGACCACCGACGGCAAGGTTAGACGCAATAATCTCAGCCCATCGGTTGAGATCTGGCAGCCAGCAAATAGCGCCGTAGGATGTCAACACAATGTCGTATAGGGATGCGCCCGAACGCTGGAAAGAGTAAACATCCGTACACACAAATTCAGCATCCAACGTGAGTGTTTGGGCAAGCTCCTTCGCTTTATGGATGGCAACCGGCGATATATCAACGCCCGTACAAACCGCCCCCTGACGAGCCCAAGACAGCGTGTCCATGCCGAAGTGACACTGAAGGTGTAACAGTGATTTACCGCTTACATCCTCTAGCTCTGCCAATTCGATTTCACGAAGCGAGGTTTGACCCGCGAGGAAGCCCGGCAAGTCATAAAACCTGGAATCGAAATGTGCTGCTGCGCGTTTATCCCAGCCGAATCGGTTCATCTCGAAGTAGTCTGATTCTTGCATCATAGTCTCCAATTCCAGTTACTCGGCGCATCCGGAAAAGCAAGGCTGTGTTTTGTGCGAAACACTTCGCCCCAATCGACGAATATATACCCCAGTACCTGTCCGCTGGCGACGGTACTAGTATACTGCTGCATTCAAGCCAAACTTAACTTCAAAATCGGTTGCCTGAACCGTTGGAACTACCTTCCCGCTTTCTTTGCTCAAAGATACGATGCCATAATTCTCCAGCGTTTTTAGCGTTCTTGATAGATTTGATTTTTTACGGTGGCTGATTTTCTCAAGCTCTGCCAATGACTGAGGTTTCTTCTCAATAATTAATTTCAACAACGCTTGATTCTCGTTGCTTAACACTTGCGACAAAGACTTAACAGACTCAAACCACACTTTTGGCTCGTTAGGCTTTGGCTTATAAGCGCCTTTTGCTATAGCGATGGTTCTTTTCACGTACTCTTCCCGTGAGATAATACCAACATTCATTACCTTCATGAGTCACCTCTTTCTTCAGTAAGGATTTTTTCTACATCATTCCAAAAATCTTCTAATAGTTGAGCAGCACTTTCAAACTCGTATGGCTCCACAACTTTTCTCTCGTGTCGATGGTCCCAAACTACTCTTTTAGCACCATACTTTTTTCGCTTAGGCTTGATGCCATGAGCATTGTCGTAACCTAAGATTCTGACGTTATTTTGGTTATGCAAAGTGAGTGAGTATTTTATGCCATGAGGGATATGCTCATTAGCAATAACGACCTTAGCTTCAAGCTTCGTCCAATAACCATTGTCCATAGGAAAAATTTCACTATCAAGTTCGAGTAGTACTTCTAGCCCTATATCTATTTCATCGTTCATTCGTACCTTGCAACCTAACATTATCACCTAATGATAACACTATATCATTAACCACGTCAGTTCTCTACTGGGTCACTTGTAAAGCTAGGTAACGCTGCAAGGTCATCCAACGACAAGCCACGATATTTAATCTCATATCCCTTCAACTTACTCAAACGAATATTCTTAGGGTTACGCTTAACCTCAGCAATCAACGCCGTTTTATCCAACTCATTAAGCGCCACAATATCAATCTCGTTTTTGTTTCCCGACTCCCAGTAGTGACCAATCACACTGTACTTGCCACTCGCCGCCAATTGCTCATGGAACAAACGCTCCAACCACTCACCGCTGTACGTAGCAAAGTCGCGCTGAATCACTTGTTGTAAAAACTCAACGTTACCAATCTCAACCGCACTACGATAACGATAGACAAAACGAAACCAAAAGCTCAAAAACGCAGCTTGAATACGGTATTTCACCTGACGAGACTTAGGCGTAGAAAGCACAGACTGCATACGCTGCATAATATCAAACTCACCCTCTAACCCATGAAGATACGGCCCAACCGATACCTCCAACTACGACTCAATATCACTACGACTCGTTTTGCCAGACGCAATACACGCTAAAGTCGAAGAGTAGTTAGCTATTAATAATAAATTATTTAAATGCTTTAGAGTTGATTTCTTGGTGTCGCTCCCCATATTATTCTTTATAGATTTGAACAATAATCAACTACCTAGCAGTTAAAACAAGGCTGATATGACTCCAAACACACGCTTCAATGAATTAATTACAGATATAACTCCCAGTGCCACAACAAACTCTCGGTCAATATCGGCACATACATCTATCCGCAATTCTTTGGAATCTGACTCTAAATACAAAGATAATGTGATTCGCACATTTCTTGGAGGTTCTTACAAACGAAAAACAGCAATTCGTCCTGTTTCAAAGAATGGCAAGACTGATCGTCCCGATGTGGATATCTATGTAGTTGTAAAAGGAAGTGACTGGTCAGAGTCTCCTGAAGATCTGATCAACACTCTATTTTCTGCATTAAATCGCAATTGTACTGAGCTGAAGATCACTAAAATCAAACGTAACCGCTGCTCAATAGCTATCTCTACAGATAAAGCAGAGATGGACGTATCACCTTTATTGGAACGTAACAGCGACGGGTATTATCGAATCGGAAACCGCAATACTGGTGAATGGTATCTAACCGATCCTGAGGAGCATACTACTTGGTCGGCCAAAGCCAATTCCGATGCAGGTATGCGCTTCAACCCAATGGTTAAAATGGTGAAATGGAGTCGGCGCGAGTACCCCACGAAAAATAAGCATCCAAAAAGTATAGCCCTAGAGGCACTTGTAGCAAAGCACATGAGCTCCACCGAAACCCATTATGGTCAGCTTTTGCACGACACATTTGATGACATCATAAACAGCTATTCATTCTTACGGCTTATTGGTATGTGTCCTGAATTGGATGATCCAGCAATTGATGGTGGGAATTTACTATCGGGCGTTTCTGGTGAGGCGTTTTCAGCCTTCTATGATAAAATAAAATATTTTCGAGATGAGGCTGCCAAAGCTCTGGCTACTGACGATCAAGATGTAGCAACTAAACACTGGCGACAAATTTTAGGATCTCGTTTTCCATCCCCGAAAACAGAAAAATCATCTAATGCAGTAGGATTACAATCCGCCGTGACTATGTCATCCCTAACCTTTCCTGCAAAAGCATCTACACCTCCAAACAAACCGGCTGACTTTGCTTGAACGTTTGGTGGTCAACAAATCATAATCGACTAGAGACTGAACGAACTGCAATCTCTAATCTTTCAGAAAATTCGGACTGGCTTCATGACATCGATTGGTCTTTCGACAACCAATTGCAAATGCAAGTCACTTTCGAGATCCGGCTAAGACACGGTGTATTTCCGCTAAAGCTCACTTATCACAATACATTTCCGAATACATGCCCAAGTGTGCAACCTTTGAGTGGGGTTCACTTATCTAGTCATCAATACGGAACAACTGACCTTTGCCTCGAAATCCGTTCGGATAATTGGCTATCAGAGTTTACGGGTGCTGACATGATACAAAGCGCATGTGACCTCCTTTACACAGAGCACCCTGATAAAAATGGAATGGTGAAAGCAGCACCTTCGGCGCACAATGTTTCGGAAAATATTGAATCTCGACATTATCCGTTTCGGCTTTATTTATCACCTGATCAGTCCGCCATGCTTCGTAATAATGCTCTGGAGTCTTTTGATGGAAAGCTATGGCAGCAATGGGCGGGTATCAGTCATATCGTAACCCACTTAGCAGAAGCTTCACATGGTGATTGGTCGTGGAAAGATGAGTCACTTCCGGCTGTGTTAGGAATGGAAGCCTCAACACTTCCCTGCATAGTTTTGAAAACTGTTAAGCCTGAGAGCATGTTTTCTGGAGTCACAACAAAAGAGCAACTCTTCACTACTCTCGAAACCGATTTTAGTTTACAAGAATCGGCATTTAGTTGTCTCATTTGCCCAGCTGAAGGCGTTCCCACTTTATTCCAGCAGCTTAAGACCAAGGAAAGTCTAATAAGGTATCGGACAATACTAGGACCAAGAGAAACTGATTCTCGAACTGGAAATATTCACGAGGAGCTAGCTAAAGTACGCATTGCTATTGTTGGTTTAGGATCTCTTGGTTCAAAGGTTGCCGTATCCTTGGCACGTGCTGGAGTCAGGCGGTTTGACCTTATTGATGATGATATCCTGCATACTGGTAATCTTGAACGGCATGATGCAGATTGGCGAGACATTGGTTTGCATAAAGTAGATTCAGCGTCTCGCCGCATCAAACTAGTCTCTGCTTCAGCGGAAGTGTCTGCTCGACGTGTATCAATTGGTGCCCAAGTATCAGCCACAGAGATGGCAGCAGTGAATGGAGCGTTAAATGAATGTGACATTATCATTGATGCATCAGCAAACCCCGAAGTTCTGAACCATCTGAGCGCAATAAGTGCCCAGTCAGGAAATTCAGTGGTTTGGGGAAGTATTTATGCAGGAGGAATCGGCGGTTACATGGCAAGATCACGTCCAGAGCATGAACCAGCACCGCTTATAATTCGGCAAGCGCTAAATAAATATTATGAGGGAATTGAAGAGGAACCACCTGTAATAATTGATTGGGGCTATGATGGAGCAATCTCAGATGAAATTTTCATCGCCTCAGACCCAGAGGTCTCATTGATGGCAGCTCACCTTAGCAATTTTGCATTAGATACCCTTTTAAGGAGCGAACCATCTCAGTTTGATGCACCTCTCTATCTACTAGGCTTCAAACAAGCTTGGATTTTTGATTCAGCTTTCCATGTCCAGCCAATTAATGTGGATGCTCCAGCACGTCAGACCCATACGCTTGACACTAAGAGTGAGGCACAAGATAAATTCGTTGAGAAGTTAATAAAGAAGAAGTTAGATGAAATTGCGGATCAATCAGAAAACACTTGAAGCTTGGAGAACAGTTCTTCTCAATGCAAAGGAGAGGGAAATTGGCGGTGTTCTATTCGGGGAGCATGTAAATGAGGATCAATTTCGAATCATAGAGTTCACACAGCAGAAACGGTATGGGGATGCCATTTCATTTCAAAGGCACGCTGGTGAGGCAAGAGAGTCATTGAAGCGCTTGAGTACTAATTATGGAAATGACTACACTCGATTTAATTATCTTGGTGAATGGCATTCTCATCCTAATGCTTCTGCTGCTCCTAGTAAGATTGATCGTGAAACTATGAAGAACTTAGTTTCTGATCCAACTACAGGGGCAAACTTTTTAGTGTTAATAATTCTCCGAATTAATGAAAACTGCGATATTGAATTAACCGGAACCAGCTTTCTTGCATCCAATCATGTACTAGAATGTGAACTCTATATCGAAACAAATGAGAAATAGCTAAACATGTCAGACTGGAATCTTAGAACAATATTAGGTGACTTACACCATGATATTCAAGAACAACTCCGCCGTGCTCGTAACATCGGTCATCCATCTGAAAAAGGAGATGCGAGCGAAGATGTCTGGTTGGAGCTTTTCCAGCAGTACCTCCCAGAGCGCTATCACGCGATAAAAGCTCATGTAGTTGATAGTGAAGGTACCTTCAGTGACCAGATTGATGTTGTAATCTTCGATAGGCAGTATTCACCATTCATACACAATTTTAAAGGGTCAACAGTTGTTCCAGCTGAAAGCGTCTATGCTGTCTTCGAAGCAAAGCAAACTATGGATGCAAGTCTCGTATCTTATGCACAAAAAAAGGTTGCAAGTGTTCGTCGACTGAAAAGAACTAGCCTACCTATACCTCATGCAGGTGGTGAGTATCCTGCAAAAACTCCATTCCATATTCTAGGCGGGATGTTAACGTTTGAATCAGAATGGAAGCCACCATTTGGTGACGCTTTTCATAAAGCAGTGTCGTTAGATGGCAACGGCAATCTAGACTTGGGTTGCGTAGCTTCACACGGATTTTTTCACTTTAACCAAAAAAATAAAACCTACATAGTAGATACAGAACGAAAACCCGCGACAGCATTCCTTTTCCGACTTATCTCACAACTCCAGCTCTGCGGTACGGTTCCAATGATTGATGTTGAAGCCTATGCCCACTGGCTTACAGAATAAACTGATGATCTAATGCAAAGACCCAACAAAAACGGGGTTAGACCTAAAAGGCCTAACCCCACTATAAATCACCCAAAGCGCCAAAACTAAGCGCTTCTTCAGAATTTATGCTTTCTTATCAAAAATAACCTGCTTCCAATGCTCAGGCCCTGTCGTGTGAACCGACGTGCCTTGCGAATCAACCGCAACCGTCACTGGCATATCACGCACATCAAACTCATAGATCGCTTCCATACCCAGCTCTGGGAATGCCAACACTTCAGAGTTCACAATCGCTTTTGATACTAAGTAAGCTGCGCCACCGACTGCCATCAGGTAAACAGACTTGTGCTTCTTAATACTCTCAATCGCCACCGGACCACGTTCCGCTTTACCAATCATACCCAGCAGACCTGTCTGCTCAAGTACCTGATCGGTAAACTTATCCATACGGGTTGCCGTGGTCGGGCCAGCGGGGCCAACTGCTTCGTCGCGAACCGGGTCAACCGGGCCAACGTAATAAATAAAGCGGCCTTTTAGTGAAACGGGCAACTCTTCACCGCTATCCAAAATACCAACGATTTTCTTATGCGCCGCATCACGACCGGTCAACATTTTGCCTGATAACAGAATCACTTCGCCCGGCTTCCACGTTGCAACGTCTTCAGCAGTCACGGTGTTTAAATCAACACGACGAGAGTTATCACCGGCTTCATAGCTGATGTCTGGCCATGCTGACAAGTCAGGTGGCGTCTGTAGCGATGGGCCGCTACCAACTAGCATGAAGTGTGCATGACGAGTCGCCGCACAGTTAGGAATCATGCATATAGGCAATGAGGCCGCGTGTGTTGGGTAGTCCTTAATCTTGATATCAAGAACAGTGGTTAAACCACCAAGACCCTGCGCACCAATACCCAGATCATTCACTTTATCCATGATCTCAAGGCGTAGCTCTTCAATGCGGTTCTGTGGGCCACGCTCACGCAGCTCCTGAATATCAATCGACTCCATCAGCGACTCTTTCGCCATCAATGCCGCTTTCTCAGCCGTACCACCGATACCGATACCCAGCATACCCGGCGGACACCAGCCAGCACCCATAGTAGGCACTGTTTTCAAAACCCAATCAACAATGCTATCACTAGGATTCAACATGGCCATTTTGGATTTATTCTCAGACCCGCCACCTTTCGCAGCCAGCTCGATCTCAACCTTATCACCCGGCACGACCGACATGTGAATCACAGCCGGTGTGTTGTCTTTGGTGTTGATACGCTTGCCCGCAGGGTCTGCCAAAATCGACGCACGCAGCACATTATCAGGGTGCGTATACGCGCGGCGCACACCTTCATTGATCATCTCTTCAACACTCAGCTCGCTTTCCCACTGCACTTGCATACCGATGCGTACAAATACGGTGACGATCCCCGTATCCTGACAGATCGGGCGATGCCCTTCTGCACACATGCGAGAGTTCACCAGAATCTGCGCAATCGCATCTTTAGCCGCTTCAGACTCTTCGCGTTTCCATGCGTCATACATCGCGTCAACAAAGTCTTTCGGGTGGTAGTAGGAAATGTACTGTAGGGCATCAGCGACGCTGTCAATCAGGTCTGCCTGTTTGATAATGGTCATTATGTCTCCTGGTCGGTTAATTCATTGGATGTCGGTTAGCGCAACGGGCGTATTGGCGTTAATCAGAGCGCCATTATACTCCGAAGCGTGACTAAAAGTTTTTGCTGCTCGTCATTCTGAGCGTCAATGCGTTCAAGCAGTAAGTCGAAAATGGTTGGGTCTTCAACCGCCAGCAATTCGTTAAATGCCTGCTGTTGTGACGCTTCAGCCGTTTCGTACTTTTGCTCCAGATAGCGATTCATCACAATATCCAGCTCTTTAGCTCCGCGACGACAACGCCAGCGCAGACGGGTTAATTCACTCATCTCGCCTCTCCTTTAGATAAAATTTCGGGCAATAAAAAACTCCGGTAGATCAGTCATGAAACTGGCCTTGCCGGAGTCTTTTATCACAATTAAGCGCGATCTTTAGATCTTACGCTCAACCATCATTTGCTTAATCTCAGCGATAGCCTTAGCAGGATTCAAATCCTTCGGGCACACATCGGTACAGTTCATGATGGTGTGGCAACGGTATAGCTTGAACGGATCTTCCAGAGCATCTAGACGCTCGCCAGTCGCATCATCACGTGAATCCTTGATCCAACGATGAGCATTTAGCAGCGCTGCAGGGCCGAGGTAACGATCACTGTTCCACCAGTAGCTTGGGCAGCTGGTTGAGCAACATGCACACAAGATACACTCATACAGCCCATCCAGTTGCTTACGGTCTTCAACAGACTGGAAGCGCTCGCGATCTGGTGGTGCTGGTGTGTCTGATTTCAACCAAGGCTCTACAGACGCATACTGCGCGTAGAAGTTAGTTAAGTCAGACACCAAATCCTTAACGATCGGCTGGTGTGGCAGTGGGTAAACATTTACATCGCCTTCTACTTCAGCAATTGCTTTAGTACAAGCCAATGTGTTTCTACCGTCGATATTCATTGAGCACGAACCACAAATCCCTTCACGACATGAACGACGCAGTGACAGCGTAGAGTCCATCTCATTCTTGATTTTCAGCAGTGCGTCCAAAATCATCGGGCCGCAAGTATCCAGATCCACTTCGTAGGTATCCAGTGAAGGGTTCTCACCCGACGAAGGATCATAACGGTAAACCTTGAACAGTTTAATGTTAGTCGCACCCGCAGCGGCTTTGTAGGTCTTGCCATTCCGTACGATGGAATTAGCGGGCAATTTAAATTCAGCCATGTCTCGCTCCTAGTAAACGCGTTTCTTAGGTGGAATAACTTCGCAGTCGTCAGTCAGTGTGTACATGTGAACTGGACGATAGTCGATAGATACCTTACCTGTCTCAGGGTCAACCCAAGCCAGTGTGTGCTTCATCCAGTTCTCATCATCGCGATCTGGCATATCATCACGTGCATGACCACCACGACTTTCGTCACGGTTCGCTGCACCACACATAATGGATTGTGCCTGCAGTAACAGGTTCTCCAGCTCCAGCGTCTCAACCAAGTCAGTGTTCCACTGCATGCCGCGATCGCTAACGCCTACATCGGCGAAGCTGTCGAAGATTTCCTGCATCTCAGCAACACCTTCGTCCATGCTCTCACCGGTGCGGAAAACCGCTGCACGTTTCTGCATAGTACGCTGCATATTGTCGCGGATAGACGCAGTTGTGTTTTTGCCTTTGGCATTACGCATCTTGTCAAAGCGCGCCATGATGGTGTCAGTGATAGACTCATCCAGCAGTTTGTGTGGAGTGCCCTTCTCAACCAATTCAGCTGCACGTAATGCCGCTGCACGACCGAATACCACGATATCCAACAGTGAGTTAGAACCCAGACGGTTTGCGCCGTGTACAGATACACAAGCTGCTTCACCGATAGCCATCAGGCCTGGAACTACTGCATCAGGATCGCCGTCTCTCAACGTAACCACTTCACCGTGGTAGTTCGTTGGAATACCACCCATGTTGTAGTGAACCGTTGGCAGAACCGGAATTGGGTCTTTCGCTACATCAACACCCGCGAATACGCGTGCACTCTCTGCGATACCCGGCAGACGCTCATTGATTACGTCCGCACCCAGATGCTGTAGGTTCAGGTAGATATGATCCTTATCAGGACCCACACCACGACCTTCATTAATCTCGATAGTCATAGAACGTGATACCACGTCGCGAGATGCCAAATCTTTAGCATTCGGCGCATAACGCTCCATGAAACGCTCACCTTCGGAGTTGGTTAGGTATCCACCTTCACCACGTACCCCTTCAGTGATCAGTACACCCGCGCCGTAAATACCCGTTGGGTGGAACTGAATGAATTCCATATCCTGCAGCGGAAGACCAGCACGCAATACCATCGCGCTACCATCACCCGTACAGGTATGAGCAGAGGTTGCAGATTGGTATGCACGGCCAACACCACCAGTTGCCAATACAACTTCGTGAGCACGGAAACGGTGAATTTCACCCGTTGCCAAATCCCAAGCGATTACACCGCGGCAAACGCCGTCATCCATAATCAAGTCAGTTGCAAAGTACTCAATGTAAAACTCTGCTTTGTGCTTTAGAGACTGCTGGTACAGTGCGTGCAAAATCGCGTGACCCGTACGGTCAGCTGCAGCACAAGTACGCTGTGCAATACCTTCACCAAAGTTAGTCGTCATACCACCGAAAGGACGCTGGTAGATTTTACCTTCTTCAGTTCGTGAGAACGGAACACCGTAGTGCTCTAGCTCAATCACGGCTGGAATCGCTTCACGACACATGTATTCGATCGCATCCTGGTCTCCCAACCAGTCTGAACCTTTTACCGTGTCGTACATGTGCCATTTCCAATTATCTGGCCCCATGTTACCCAGTGCTGCAGACATACCGCCCTGCGCCGCAACCGTGTGGCTACGGGTTGGGAATACTTTTGTAATACAAGCGGTGCTTAAGCCAGCCGCTGCCATACCCAATGTTGCACGTAAACCTGCACCACCGGCTCCAACAATCACCACGTCATAGTGATGATCAATAATCTTGTAATTGCCCACACCCATCGAATTAACCTCCGACCGCAATTTTTATAACTGAAAAGATACCCAGCGCTGCGAAGAAGAAACACAAAAGCTTCATTCCGAGAATACTGAACATACGAATATTTGTATTAGCAATGTAGTCTTCCAGTATTACCTGTAAACCCAGTGCTAGATGGTAGAATGCTGCAAAGATGCTAAGGATCAACATGACCGAATTAAACGGTGACTGCATCCAATCCACTACGGTGGCATAGGTTGCTGTTGGCATCATCGCCAAGCTTAGGCAAAACCAAACAATCAATGGAATCAGAGCAATTGCTGTAACGCGCTGTAACCAGAAATGGTGTGTTCCGTCTTTAGCTGATCCGTGCCCTTTGGCAACTGATAACGGACTTCTTAAGTAACTCATGATCTAACTCCTTATAGCAGGGCAATAAGCCAGGTAAGAACAGTCAATACGCCAGCTGCTGCTAACACGACAGGGCCTGATTTATTTACCTCGTGCTTTTCCAGACCTTTACCCATATCCCACATCAGATGGCGAATACCATTGCAGAAGTGGTAGAACAAGGTCGCTGTGAAGCCGAATAACACTAAGTAGCCAAACCAACTTGATAAGAAGCCCTGCATGCTGTTCCAACTGCTTTCGCCGTTAGCGGCGGCAACCAGTGCCAGCACCAACAAAATAAGACCAGCAGTTAAGGCAGCACCCGTACCACGGTGCAGGACGGAAAGCTTGGCGGTCATGGGCAGATCGTAGATCTGCAAATGGGGCGACAATGGTCGACTATCATTCTTGGACATGTGTTTCACCTGTGTTAAAAATCGATACAACGGCCATTCTTCTCCCAATCTCCATAACGGGTGGGTTCCGGGCCTTTACGTCCTCCGATCTCGGCGGGTGCCGGAGCGGACTCTTCTTGCTTACCAGTTGTGGGAACTGTTGATGCGGCAGGCTCAATCCCTACTTTCGTTTTGGATTCAGGCTGCTTTGATACTTCTGACTTGTGCTCACTCATTTTACCAGACTACCTCTAGTGTTCGTCGTGTTTACTAAATAGGTAATCTCGTGACTGCATTTCGATTAAACGGCTAATGGTGCGATCAAACTCAAAGCTTAGACGTTTACCGGTATATAGACCCTGCGGCGCAGCGGCTGCAGATATTACAACATTTACCCGACGGTCGTAAAATTCATCGATCATATTTACAAAACGACGCGCTGCGTCATCCTGCATGGTCGACATCACCGGAACGCCGGAAATCAGAACGGTATTATATTGAGTCGCTAAATCAATATAGTCTAAGGTTGAACGTGCACTCACACACAAAGTGTCGAAACTAAACCACGCGATACCCTTTGCATGCTTCTTTGTATCAAGTTTTCGCCCATTTATCTCTATAGCCGTAGTTTCAATCAGGGCATCATTACCGGCCAAACCGATAAAGTAATTATCAAGGCGCTTTTCAACCAAGTCATCTGTGCCGATCTGATAAACATCCGCTTGCTCAAGCGTACGCATCCGATAATCCACTTCACCATCAGCATTCACAACGTCAGTGTGCTGCTCTAGCAAGGCAATCGCAGGCAAGAAACGCTTACGCTGTAAGCCATCTTTGTACAGACCAGATGGTGGGATGTTGGACGTGGTGATGAGCGTTACCCCATCCTCAAACAAATACTTAAATAATCCACCCAGCAACATCGCATCGGTGATGTCGTTGACGTGCATTTCATCTAAGCAGAGCACTCGGGTTTTAGCGGCAATTTGACGAGCAACTTGCTCTAGGGGATCTTCGATATGACCTAATTGACGAATCTGGTCGTGTACCGATTTCATAAAGGAGTGGAAGTGTGTCCGTTCTTTATTTTCAATCGGTAAGTGTTTGAAAAAGAAGTCAACAATGTGCGTTTTACCGCGACCAACGCCACCCCAGATGTAAACACCTTTGATGAGTTGTAGCTTGGGGGCTTCTTCCTTTTGCCCAACGATCGACAATAAGCGACTGAATGCAGAACGCTTTTTCTTTTCTTTGACGCGGGGTTGGTGTGCGGAGGCGGACAGGGCATCATAAACTGGGCATAATGCCTCAATTAAGGTAGCCTGATGTGGGTCTGCCAGCATTTCATCGTTTGCAATGGCTTCCTGATATAAGTTCCAGAGCATTGAGCTATTTACCATCGCTGTGCTATTAACCTGTGATTGCTGTGCCAACCAAGTTACCTCACCGAAATATTAAAACGAGTTGTGTAGAACACATTGCTGCATGTGCACAATAGCCGGAAATAATACTGCATCAACCCTCATATAAACACTAAAATCTCCCAATACTTTTCATTAATATCCCATTAATCACCACTTTAAGTATTGATTAAGCTAATACTTCCGCCTAAAAGCAGCACCGGTGTCACAATTTTAGTATACGAACCGCTGATATTTGGTATTATAACTATCACCAAACTTAATTATTAAGGGAGCCTATGAAGCACTTAACGACTTGCAATCTCCTGAAAGAATTGCGCGCCTTCTGCATTACCCGTCAAGAAGGCAGTATGAGCAAAGCTTCTGAAGTACTTTATGCGAGTCAGCCAACTATTTCTCTCCAGATTAAAACCCTAGAACAAGAGCTTGAAGTTAAGCTATTTGAGCGACGCGGCCCCCGCCTTAAGCTCACTACCGAAGGTGAAATTCTGTACGATTTGGTTAGCCCTCTTGTCCAGGGCATTGATCACATAAAAGAAAGCTTTGCAGCGCATTACGGTGACTTAACCACTGGCGAACTCACCATCGCCGCTGAAGAATCAACGATTCTTTACACACTGCCAGAACCTATCCGCAAATTTGTCGAACTACACCCCGGCATTCGCTTAAAGTTGGCGAATGTAACCGGCCGCGATGGTCGCGACATGCTGTTGGCCGATGAGGTTGATTTTGCTGTTAGCTCGATGCTGGATGTCCCTGAAAATCTGGACTACACCCCATTCGTTTCCTACCCGCCGGTATTGATTATGCCAAAGGGTCACCCGCTCTCTAAGCTTGATAAAGTCACGCTGGCCGACATTGGTCAATACGGCATGATCTTACCGCCATCGCACTTTAGTAGCTGGCGCTTGGTGAAAATGGTATTTGCTCTGAATGGCACGAGTTATCGCGTAGTATTGGAAGCTGGCGGCTGGGAAGTGGTGAAACGCTATGTTGATATCGGACTCGGTATTTCTATCGTTACCAATATCTGCATTACCGAATCTGACAAGCAACGATTCGATATTATTAACTTGGATGAGTACTTCCCTGCCCGTAAATATGGCGTGGTTTCCAGAGCTGGAAAAGTGCTTTCAGCCCCTGCACAAAAGTTCATTGAAATACTCAATGATCACTATAAACATTAAATCTAAGTATTTGACTTAAATCATTAATTTACAATATTTTCTGCTTTTTGATAAACCGTGAAAATGAACCCGCTTGCGCACGTTTGTAAAATACGGTAGAAGAGAATTATTTGTACCATTCAGCGGAGATTTTCTTATGCGTATCGTTTTGTTAGGCGCCCCAGGTTCAGGTAAGGGCACACAAGCTCAAAAACTCATTTCTGAGTATGGAATTCCTCAAATCTCCACTGGAGACTTGTTACGTGCCGCAGTAAGCGCAGGTAGCGAACTTGGCCAGAAAGCCAAAGCAGCGATGGATACGGGCCAATTGGTTTCCGATGATATCGTGCTAGGCATGATTGAAGAGCGCCTACAGCAAGCCGATACTGAAGCGGGCTTTATCTTAGATGGTTACCCACGCAATCTAAGCCAAGCAGCTTCACTTGATGCATTGCTGGACAAAGCGGGCAAGCCATTACAAGCAGCGCTACTAATTGACGTTGATTTTGAAGTATTGATGAAACGCCTGACGGGTCGTCTATCTTGCAAAAATTGCGGTGCGGTTTTCAATCGTTACACTTCACCTCCAGCGGTTGAGAATACTTGTGATAAGTGCCAGAACGAGCTATATCACCGCGCCGATGACAATGAAGAAACCATTGGTAAGCGCTTGACTACTTACACACAAGAAACAGCACCATTGATCGAGTTTTTCCGCGAGCAAGGTAAATTACTGAGTGTACAAGGTGTGGGCGAAATCGATGCTATCACTGCAGAAGTAAAGGCAGAGCTTAAGAAAATCGCTTAAAACGTTATACCTGATATAAAAAAGGCCGCTCAACTAGAGCGGCCTTTTTAGTGCTTATGACTTAAGCAGTGGCTGCCACCACTCTGGATTATCCAGATACCAATCGATGGTCTTCACAATACCAGTCTCAAAGGTTTCAGCAGGCACATAACCTAACTCACGCTGACTCTTACCTGCATCAATCGCATAGCGCCAATCGTGCCCAGCACGGTCAGTCACATAGGTGATTAAATCCAAAGAAGCTTTACCATTAGCTGGTGCTGCATCGGGGTATTTCTCGCTTAACTCAGGACGCTCCGCGAAACGCTTGTCCATCACTTCACACAGCAATTTCACAATATCAATATTAGTCCACTCATTGTGACCACCAATATTGTATACCTCACCCAACTTGTCCTGCTTCAGGATCAAATCAATGCCGCGCGCATGATCTTCAACATACAACCAATCACGGATATTTTTACCGGTGCCGTAAATTGGCAGCGCTTTATTTGCCAAAATATTACTCAAGCATAATGGAATCAATTTCTCAGGGAACTGATAAGGGCCATAGTTGTTTGAGCAGTTGCTGGTCGTTACCTTCAAACCGAAAGTATGGTGATAAGCACGCACAATGTGATCAGAAGCCGCTTTACTCGCCGAATACGGAGAGTTTGGCGCGTAGCTGTGATCTTCGGTAAACGCAGGGTCGTTATCGCCTAGTGTCCCGTAGACTTCATCTGTGGAAACGTGATGAAAACGATGATCCGGCTTAGCCGTTTCAGGGTTAGCAATCCAAACCTGACGCGCTGCTTTCAATAAGTTATGCGTACCAACAATATTGGTCTCAATGAACACATCAGGGCCGGAGATTGAGCGGTCAACGTGGCTTTCTGCCGCGAAATTAACAATCGTATCCAAGTCGTGTTCGACTAATAATGACTCAACCAATGCCTGATCGCCGATATCACCTTTAACAAAGTGATACTTGTCGTTGCCAACAACACTATCAAGACTAGACTGATTGCCGGCATACGTTAAGGCATCTAATACAACTACCGTATCTTGCGGGTAAGTCTTTAGCCAATAATGGACAAAATTAGCACCGATAAAACCAGCACCACCTGTTACTAAAAGTTTACTCATTGTTTGTTTTCCTGAGTTAATTCATTCATCATTTTTCTTAGCGCCACACGCCAGTGCTCGCCATTTAATTCTAATGCTTGCCAGGTTTTGGTTTTATCCAGCACGCTATAGGCAGGCCGACTCGCCGGCGTTGGGTAATCGGCAGTAGTTAGCGGCTTAATTCGAATAGGTTTTTCCAACAAACCTAGCGCTACACCCTCTTCCATAATTGCTTGAGCAAAGTCATACCAACTTGCAACTCCGGCATCACTCCAGTGATGCATACCCGTCGCGCCGACTTCCAGTGCCTGCCAAAGAGCAACAGCCAAGCCATGCGCCCAAGTTGGCGACCCAACCTGATCAGCAATGACACCTAACTCATCACGGCCAGCCATCAAACGCAGCATGGTTTTTACAAAGTTATTGCCATGTGCTGAATAGAGCCAAGCGGTTCTTACGATAAACGCCTGATCGCCCAGCACTTTCTGAATCGCTTGCTCACCGGCTAATTTGGATGAACCATAGAAGCCTTGGGGATTAGTCGCGGCATCTGCAGGAATGGGTGAATGTGCATCACCACCGAAGACAAAGTCGGTTGAGACTTGTAATAAAGGGATATTATGAGCTAAAGCAGCTTGCGCTAAATTTCTTGCGCCAGTGGCATTGATTGCCGTTGCCTGCTCTTGCTCCTGCTCGGCCTTATCAACGGCGGTATACGCTGCTGCATTGATAATGGCGCTGGGTTGATGCTTATCTACAAATGCATTAACTGCATCCGCATCACTAATATCCAGCGCCTCATGGGTTGCCGCAATCACAGTAATATTAGGTGGGCATGTACGTTGTAATTCATATCCTAATTGCCCTGCTGCACCAGTAATCAGGACGGTTTTTTGTTCTGCCATTAAGCATTCCTTTCACGTTTAAGCCATCGGGCACTAGTTACTTGCCGCATACTACCTAAAGCTTAGCATGTTACAAGTCTAAATTCGTGTTTTCACTCTTTCTCGCGACGCTGAAATTTACGCCCCTGAAAGGCCGACAACGACCCACGCAGTAAATTTAACTCACTACGCGTGACCTGAATACGCCCATACAAACGGCGCATGCGTCTCATCATATAACGAGGGTTATCTGGGTTTAAGAAATCGGTTTCGATCATTAAAGCTTCAAGCTGATTATAAAATCCATCCATATCCTCAGCACTAACCACGGCTTCACCAAGGCCTGATTCTGGTAAAGCTTCAGGCGATTCATTAACCGAAGCGGTTGCCTCTAGACTGGCCACGCGGCACTCATAAGATAAGATCTGAACCGCAGACGCTACATTCAACGAGCTATAGTCTGGATTACTTGGGATATGTACCAGCTGATGGCACAACTCCAGCTCTTCATTAGTCAGTCCGGTACGCTCTCTACCAAATACAATCGCTACCTTCTCATGCGTACTCCGTTCAGCCGCTTTTTCGCCACATTCACGAGGTGATAACAAGCTCCAGCGCAAGGTACGCTGTGAGCGGGCACTGGTACCAATAATATGATGACAATCGGCGACTGCCTCCGATAGACTGGATACTACTTGTGCAGCATTTAGTACATCATCCGCACCGGAAGCCATGGCGGTCGCCTGAGGGTCGGGGAAACTTACTGGGTTGACTAAATATAGATCACTCAGCCCCATCGTTTTCATCGCACGGGCAGCCGCACCGATGTTTCCGGGGTGAGATGTTTGAATTAATACGATTCGGATATTGCTCAAGCTCATTATCTGCTATCCTGCGCGCCAATCATTGTTGTTAAAAAAAGTCATTATCATGCATCCTATGCTCAATACCGCTACTGCGGCTGCCTTAAAAGCAGGAAAACTTATAAGTCATCAAACACAGCGTCTTGATCAGATCAATATCGAACAAAAGGAAGCGAATGATTTTGTTTCCGATGTTGATCGTGCTGCTGAAGCTGAAATCGTTAACGCTTTAAAGCGCGCGTATCCAGATCACGGCATTATCGGAGAAGAAGGCAGTTCTATCAACCCTGGTGCTGATTATCAATGGATAATCGACCCACTGGATGGTACCACTAATTTTCTCTATGGCGTGCCACATTTTGCCGTTTCAATTGCCTTGAAGTATCGCGGCAGACTCGAACAGGCTGTGATTTACGATCCGATTAAAGACGAATTATTCACGGCAGGTCGCGGTGAAGGCTCTCGTCTTAACAATCGTCGTATCCGTGTTAGCCAGCGTCGCTCTATGACTGGTGCCCTACTCTCTACCGGCATCCCATTCCGTGAAGGCAGTGAAGCGCATCTGGATATGTATCTGGATACTTTGAAAGCACTGATTCCGGGCACGGCAGGTATTCGCCGCCCAGGTTCTGCTGCGTTGGATCTGGCGTATGTCGCTGCGGGTCGTTTCGATGGATTCTGGGAATTTGGTCTGAAGCCATGGGATATGGCTGCGGGTATCTTATTGATTCAGGAAGCTGGCGGACTGGTGAGTGATATGCAAGGTGGCAATACGCATATGGAAACTGGCAATCTGGTTGCCGCTAGCCCGAAAGTCTTTAAAGAAATGGTACAACGCTTACACCCAGTTATTCGCAACAATCAGGAATAACGGACATAAAAAAAGGGGAGCCGAAGCTCCCCTTTTTACTAACAGAATTCGAATTACAATGGTGTAACGTTTTCTGCTTGTGGGCCTTTCTGACCCTGTGTTACTTCCATTGTCACACGCTGGCCATCGTGCAGAGTCTTGCGGCCGTCACCGTTAATTGCGGAAAAATGTACGAATACATCCTTGCCACCTTCTTGCTCGATGAAACCAAAACCTTTCTCATCGTTGAACCACTTAACGGTACCTTGTACTTGATTTGACATATTACTTCTCTTAAAAAAAATGCCGCGTCTGCGGCGGACTAGAGACCTGATTGAATACCATCCGAGACCATAAAGCAACTGATTTATTATGGTTTTCTTCCTAAAACCTTAGTTAAACAGCCATTGCACTATATTGGGTATACAATATATTTTATAAAACAAGCAATTAGATAGTGGCGCACCAACGCAAAGCAAATAAAATAAAAATCACTGAATATGCTGCAAAATCCCGTCGAGTTCATCTAGGTTATTATACTCGATCACTAACTTGCCTTTACCGCGACTATTGTACTGAATGGCAACACCTGCACCTAAGCGCTCAGAGAGGTTTTGCTCCAGCTTAAGCACCTCTACGGCCTTCTTAGGCTTCTCTTTAGCCTTACCAGACTGCTCTTCCAGCATCTGACGCACTAGCTGCTCAGTATCACGTACCGACATCTGGCGCTTAACAACCTTCTCAGCCACTTCAACCTGCACTGCACCCTTGAGCATTAGCAACGCTCTGGCATGCCCCATATTCATCTCACGAGCATCCAGCATGGCCTTGGTATCTGGTTCCAGATCCAACAAGCGCAACATATTGGTAATCGCAGAACGTGAGCGCCCTACCGACTCGGATGTTTGCTGATGGGTCAGACCGAATTCGCCAATTAAACGGCTTAGCGCCTGAGCTTCTTCAAGCGGCTTTAAATCTTCACGCTGAATATTCTCGATCAGCGACATTGCAGCCACAGCCTGATCAGGAATACGGCGAATCAGTGCCGGAATTTCGTGAATACCCGCAATTTGCGCAGCACGCCAGCGACGCTCACCGGCAATCAGCTCATAGCGACCATCATCCAAGCGACGTACAATCACTGGCTGAATCAAGCCCTGTGATTTAATTGACTCAGCCAGCTCTTGCAAGCCTGCAGGCTCCATCGTAATACGTGGCTGGTACTCACCGCGGCAGATTCGCTCTACCGGCAGCTGCTTTAACTCACCATCTTTAGCGGGCTCCTGAACATCCCTTCCGGAACTCAGCAGCATATTCAGACCGCGATCACCTAATCCTGATTTTCTCATCACTTTTTGCTCCTCCATCAAGCCGCAACCTTGCGGGACGCATCCTTGCGAATCATCTCAGCGGCCAACGCCAAATAAGCCAAGGCTCCGCGTGACTTCTGATCATACATTAATGCAGGCAAACCATGACTCGGCGCCTCAGCCAATCGCACATTACGTGGAATGGCGGTGTTATAAACCTTGTCTTTAAACACTTCCAGCAGCTCACGCGAGACATCACGCGCCAGATTACTACGTGGATCATACATGGTGCGTAACAGACCACAGATGTGTAAATCCGGATTCGCCGCACTACGAATGGTCTCAATAGTCCGAATTAATGCCGACAAACCTTCCATCGCATAATATTCGCACTGCATAGGAATCAGCACTGAGTCGGCGGCAACCAACGCGTTAACCGTCAACATATTCAATGACGGCGGGCAATCAATAATCACATAATCAAATTGATTACGGACTTTAGCCAAAGCACCTTCCAAGCGATACTCTCGCTCATCCAGCCCCATTAGCGTGACTTCCGCGACCGTTAAGTCAGGTCCGCCACCAATCGCACTAATACGCGTATCAGGAATTTTCTGAATAGCCGCGTGCACATCCGCATTGCCGATTAAGACATCACTCAACGCAACCGGCGGATTATGCTTATCCAGACCAATTCCCGTACTCGCATTTCCCTGTGGATCCATATCCACCAGCAACACACTGCGCTTTACCGCGTGCAGCGATGCCGCAAGATTGACACTTGTGGTGGTCTTACCCACACCACCTTTTTGATTTGCAACCGCAATCACTTTACTCATTAAATATTCCAGTTTCCCTGAGATCCGACCGATACCATGCGATTCTCTATAATAACACAGCGATATTGCAAGCTCATCAAAAACGCAAGGCAACAAAATCAGTGTGAACGGCTTTCTACACCACTGCAGCACTTGCGTCAATCAACGGTAACGCTTAACATTCCCGCTCTTTAGTATAGCCTTAAAATTGGATAATAATTATGCGTAGCCATCATTGCGGACTCGTTGACGAAACACTGTTAGAACAAAGCGTAACCGTTTGCGGTTGGGTGAATAGTCGCCGCGACCATGGCGGCGTGATCTTTATCGACTTGCGCGACGGCAAAGGTCTGGTTCAGGTCGTTGTCAACCCAGACACTGCTGACATCTTCGCTAAAGCGGAAAAGACCCGTAACGAGCACATCTTGCAGGTTACCGGAAAAGTTCGCCCACGTCTGGAAGGAACCGTTAACACTAAGTTACACAGCGGTAAGATCGAAATCGTCACTGAGTCACTGACTGTGCTTAGCGCTTCTGATACCCCACCGTTCCAGTTGGATGACACGGTCGGTGAAGATGTACGCCTGAAGTACCGCTATGTCGACCTGCGCCGTCCGGAAATGCAGAACCGCATGCGTACCCGCGCAAAAATGACTTCGATCATGCGTCACTACCTGGAAGACAATGACTTCCTGGAAATTGAAACACCGATGCTGACTAAAGCGACGCCAGAAGGTGCGCGTGACTACTTAGTACCAAGCCGTACTCATCCGGGTAACTTCTTTGCGCTGCCACAGTCTCCACAGTTGTTTAAGCAATTGTTGATGATGGGCGGCATGGATCGTTATTACCAGATCGTACGCTGCTTCCGCGATGAAGATTTACGTGCAGACCGCCAGCCTGAATTCACTCAGGTGGATGTCGAGATGTCGTTTGTTGAAACTCACGACGTTATGAACATGATGGAATCCATGATTCGCAAAATGTTCAAAGAAATTCTGGATGTTGACTTCCCAGAGAAGTTGCCACAGATGGATTACGCAGAAGCAATGCGCCGTTTTGGTTCTGATAAGCCAGACATGCGTAACCCGCTGGAACTGATTGACGTTGCAGACTTGATGAAAGACGTTGAATTCAAAGTCTTCTCTGCACCGGCTAACGATCCAAAAAGCCGTGTTGCTGCACTTCGCTTGCCTAAAGGTGGCGAACTAAGCCGTAAAGAAATTGATGAGTACACCAAATTCGTCAGCCGTTACGGCGCACGTGGTTTGGCTTACATTAAAGTCAACGCAATCGCTGATGGCGTAGCAGGCTTACAATCTCCAATCCTGAAGTTCTTGCCGGATGAAGTCGCATTGAACATTATGGAGCGCGTTGGCGCAGAAGATGGCGACTTAGTCTTCTTCGGGGCTGATAAAGCGAAAGTGGTTAACGATGCATTAGGCGCATTGCGTGAGAAATTAGCGCAAGACCGTGGCCTGCTCGTTGGTGACTGGGCTCCATTGTGGATTGTTAAATTCCCAATGTTTGAATGGGATGAGAAAAATGAACGTTACCAAGCTCTGCATCATCCATTCACTGCACCAAGCTGTTCAGTCGAAGAGTTGATTGCAAATCCTGGCGAAGCGCTATCTGATGCTTACGACATGGTTATCAATGGTTACGAAGTGGGCGGTGGCTCGATTCGTATTCATGATCCAGTGATGCAGTCTAAGGTGTTTGATGCACTGGGTATCGAGGAAGAAGAAGCGCGTAACAAGTTTGGCTTCCTACTTGACGCATTGAAGTTTGGCTGCCCTCCTCTGGGTGGATTGGCATTTGGTCTGGACCGTTTGGTGATGCTGATTACTGGCACGGAAAACATCCGTGACGTGATTGCATTCCCTAAAACTCAAACTGCGGCTTGCCCACTGACTAATGCGCCTGCAGAAGTCTCTCGTGCACAACTGCGTGAATTGAGCATTCAGGTGAAACTACCTGAGTAAGCGACTGGCATTAAGCTAAACGCAAAAAGGCAGCTCTTAGGAGCTGCCTTTTTTATATCTGCAATAAACTGAAATCACATCGAAGCTTAAAAGAAACCTTCAAACCAAAGACCTATCAGGCGCTATTGGCTCACCTCCTCCAACCAGGCTTCCAAATCGCTTAACACCTCATCCCGCTCAGGCTCATTAAAGACTTCATGATAAAGGCCATCATAAAGCTTCAGTGTTTTTTGCCGCGATGAGATTTTGTCATAAAACGTCTGCGCACCATTAGGATCTACAATCATATCGCCAGTACCTTGCAGGACCAACATGGGTAACGTCAATGTTGCAGCTTCCTCATCAATCCGATGCATGGCGTAGTACATTTCCAAGCCAAGTCGCGCGGTGGTTTTATTACGCCCCATCAAAGGATCATTGATATTGGCTTCGATCACTGCAGGATCGCGACTCGCGGCTTCGCTATTTAAGGCAATAATTCCAGCCGTTGGCCAAAGCACTGAAAGCACTTTACCGGTCATCAATAATAAAGGAGGCACAGGGCCGACGACTTTGAACGCGGGTGCCGATAAAACAGCGCCTGCGAAATCTGCCTGGTGCTCCAGTAGATAGGTCGAACCAATCAAGCCACCTAAACTATGCCCAAGTAAATAGATTGGTAAATCAGGGTGCCACGCTTTGATTTTGGTTAGATACTCAGTGAGCGTATCGGTAAATACAGAAAAGCTATCCGCATATTTACGAGCACCTTCTGATCGACCATGCCCGATATGATCCAAGGCGTATATCGCATAGCCTTTAGGCACCAGCCGGTCAACGACATTGCCATAGCGACTGCTATGCTCACCCAAGCCATGCACTAATAGGATTAATGCATGTGGCTCAGTGTCCGGAACCCATGATTGATGATAAATCTGGAGGCCTTTATAACCACTAAATGTACCTTCTGAATGGATCATAGGTTCGGGCAATCCTTAGCTTTCAGATTTAGGTTCAGTTGATGCGGGCTTACGACGGCGACGTACACGACGTTTTTTCGGTGCACCATCAGCTTCAGCACTCGTTGGCGCGGGCGCTTTATTTGCCACTGGCTCAGCACTGACGGCAGGCTTTGGCTGTGAGCTACCCCCCTCCACATCAGCAGGCTTTTTAGCCGCCGGCTTACGACGTCCGCGACTAGCCGCATTGCCGGAAGGCTTTGGACCGCCGCGCTTAGTCGCATGACCTTGCACCCGATCTCGCTCAATGCGCTGACGCTTATTCAAGGTTGGCAGCAGATCAGCCGTCACATCCGCCATTGGAATTTTAGAGCCGATATATTGCTCAATATCCGGCAGGTAAAATGCGGTATCTTCACAAGCAAAGCTGTGCGACTCACCTGAAGCACCAGCACGTGCAGTACGGCCAATACGGTGAACATAATCTTCTTGGGATTGTGGCAAGTCAAAGTTGAATACATGGGTCACATCATCAATGTGTAATCCACGCGCCGCCACATCGGTGGCAATCAATACCTGATGCTTACCCTGCTCAAATTCTTCCAGAAAACGCTGACGTTTATTCTGGCGCACATCACCCGAAATCATCACCGCATCAATACCATTACTGCGGAAATAATCATCGATCATCTCGGCATTACGCTTGGTATTCACAAAAACAATACTGCGCTCAGGTTTAAACTTTTGAAGCAGCCCTACCAATAACGGCACTTTCTCATCGTTCGCAGGATAATAAACCCACTGCTCAACACGATCAGCACCGCGCGTATCAGCCTCAATTTCTACTTTGACCGGATTGTTCATGTGCTCATAAGCCATTTCCAGCACGCGTGGAGACAACGTTGCAGAGAACAACATATTCAGGCGTTTTTCGGGCGCAGGTAAACGGCGCATTAAGAAACGAATATCCTTAATAAAGCCTAAATCAAACATGCGATCCGCTTCATCCAGCACTAAGCACTGGCAGCGACGCAGGTTGAATAATTTTTGATTGAAGAAGTCGATTAAGCGACCCGGCGTACCAATCAGAATATCGGCACCATCGGCAATCGCTTTTTTCTGAGAATCATAGCCGGTTCCACCGTAAGCCAATGCTACTTTCAGACCGCTTTCATTGGTGAATACTTCGGCATCTTTCGCGACCTGAATGGCCAGCTCGCGGGTTGGTACCATAATCAGCGTTCGGACCTGCTCCGGTCGGCGATCTTCCTGCGGATTACTCAGCAAATACTGAATTACTGCCAACATGAAAGCTGCGGTTTTACCGGTTCCGGTCTGGGCTTGGCCGGCAACGTCTTTGCCTGCCAAACTTAAGGGCAAGCTCTCCGCCTGAATGGGCGTACAAAACTCGAAGCCTGTTTTCTCAACTGCCTGTTGAATCACTGGCAGCAGCCCTAGCTCGCTAAAGCGAACGTCTGATAAATGTGTTGAATTAGTCATAGGATGAGCTTAACACGTCATCATTAATAAACGTACTATGACGGTCAATTATAAATCTCTTGAGTGCACCGCATTGCGCCGCTCCTAAGGACTAGGAAACGGCGCATCTGGCGCGATTAGTTAAGACAAACTTTTGTCTACGATTTCAAACATATCGTTAGAAATACCAGACTGCTGATGGATACGCTCCAATGATGCTTTCATCAAATCAGCACGTGCTGGTTCAAACTGACGCCACTTGGCTAAAGCACGTGCCATGCGCGAAGCAACCTGCGGGTTGCGCTTATCCAACTCAATGACAAAATCAGTCAGGAAGCGGTAGCCTTCACCATCAGCTCGGTGGAAGTTCACCGGATTACCCATCGCAAAACGACCAATCAGCGAGCGAATTTTATTGGGATTATTGCCATCAAACGCAGGATGCTTCTGCAGCAGCTTCACTTGATCCAACGTATCCGGCAAGCTGGAACCCGCCTGAATCATAAACCACTTATCCATTACTAATGGATTATCACGCCACTGTGTTTCAAAGGCTTTAAGCGCTTGCTCACGCTCTGGGCAATCGATATTCGCCAGTGCCGACAGCGCCGCTAAGCGATCCGTCATATTGTTCGCGTTTTCAAATTGCGCAAAACACAAAGCGTGAACGCCTTCATCATTAATGCGTGCCAGATAAGACAGACAAGTATTTTTCAGGCTACGACGCCCGATACTCACCGCATCCACCCGATACTCTTCCGCTTGATTTAACTGCTCGTAGCAAGCTTCCAGTGGCAAACGTAAGCCATTCGCCAGCGTACTAATCAGGTACTCACGCACTTCGTGAATCGCTTCAGGATCAGCATTGGTGATCGCATCAACCAGATCAGACTCACCCGGCAAACTCAATGCTTCAGCGCGCAAGGCAGGGTCTAAGGCTTCATTTTCCAGCACTTGCTGATAAGCATCGACCACTTCAGGTGCAACACCTAACGCCCGGCCAGCCGCACGATCATCCAACATTTGCAGCATCAATAATTGCGCTAAACGCTGACTCGCTTCCCAACGATTAAAATCATCCGTGTCGTGCTGCATTAGGAAAATGTAGTCATCAACCGAGTAGTCAAAGCTGTATTTTACTGGCGCAGAGAAATCACCTAGCAAGGATGGTAATGGCTTTTCAGCAACATTATCAAAGCGCACACTCTGCTCACGCTCACTTAACTGCACTACATAACGTGTGCCTTGTGCATCACTCTCACTATCAGGATGCAGTTCAACCGCGTCCCCAGAAGGTGCCAACAGAGACACTGCAAACGGAATCAGGAAAGGCTTTTTGTCGCTAGACTCCGGCGTTGGCGGGCAGCTTTGCTTGAAGTTAAGTGTGCAGGTTTTGGCTGCGGCATTGTAATCCATGGTAACAGCGACTTCAGGCGTACCGGCTTGGTTATACCAGTTCTGCATTTGCGACAAGTCTCTGCCATTCGCATCTGCCATGGCCGCCAGAAAATCTTCCGTGGTAACCGCTTGGCCATCATGACGCTCAAAGTACAAATCCATGCCCTTACGGAAGCCTTCGCGACCTAGCAGGGTTTGATACAAACGTACAACTTCAGCGCCCTTCTCATACACAGTCATTGTGTAAAAGTTATTAATCTCAATGAACGAGGATGGACGAATCGGGTGCGCCATTGGGCCCGCATCTTCAGAGAATTGATTGGTCCGTAACATGCGCACATCTTCAATTCGCTTTACCGGACGTGAGTGTAAATCTGCAGTGAATTCCTGATCGCGGAATACCGTCAAACCTTCTTTCAAACTCAGCTGGAACCAGTCACGACAAGTCACGCGATTACCCGTCCAGTTATGGAAGTACTCATGACCGATAACCGCTTCGATATTGATATAATCCATATCGGTTGCCGTATCCGGGCTGGCGAATACCAATTTAGAGTTGAATACATTCAAACCCTTATTCTCCATCGCACCCATATTAAAGTCATCAACGGCAACGACCATGTAAATATCTAAATCGTACTCCAGTCCAAAGCGCTCTTCATCCCACTTCATGGCACGCTTTAATGACTGCATCGCGTGATCGCAACGGGTGATGTTATGCGCTTCGGTGTAAATTTCTAAGGTAACTTTGCGGCCTGAGCACGTAATGAACTCATCGCTTACATGCGACAAATTACCCGCAACCAGCGCAAACAAATAAGCCGGTTTAATGAACGGGTCATGCCAGACGGCAAAGTGACGACCATCTTCCAGATCACCCTTCTCAATGCAGTTACCATTTGAAAGCAGCACTGGATTCGTTGCTTTGTCCGCCGTGATACGCGTGGTAAAGATCGACATCGCATCCGGACGATCAAGGAAATAGGTAATTTTGCGGAAGCCTTCAGCCTCACACTGCGTGCAATAATTGCCGCTAGACTGGAATAAGCCTTCGAGCGAGGTATTTTTTTGCGGGTAAATACGGCTGCTTACCGTTAGCTCAAAGGTTTGTGGCAGATCACGCAGGCTAAGATATTGCTCATCCAGCTCATAATCCGCGTCGCTCAATGCTTTGCCATCCAGCTCAACACTCAATAACTCTTGTGACTCACCATGTAACGCTAATGTAGTCGCTTCTGGCTTATCAGTATGACGTTGATATTTTACGGTCGAAGTCACGATCGTCGACTCATCGCCAAGATCAACATTCAGCTTAATCCAGTCAGCCTGATAATTAGGAACCTGGTACTCTTCCAGCCGAATGACTTGCGCTTGTCCTTGTTTCATAAACTCTGGCTCTCTTAAATGTGCGGATAGTTATTTAATCATTATCTTGGGGCATAACCACTCACTTTAAAGGGGCGTTCGCACCTCGATTTAAAATGGATGGCTTGGGTAATTTTAATCGTTTGGTTAAGGCGTTGCCTGTAGGTTCCGGAGCGACAGTGCTAGCGACGGTTTCATCAGTCGGTTTATGCGTGATTTTCTCAGCCAACTCATTATTTTCCTTACGCGCTCTGGCGATATAGCCACCCAATGCGCCACCAGCGGTAGTCAGCGTCATCAGGCCCAAGGTCATTACCTCGATAGCAATCATCACCACGCCCGCACCGACTGCAGCGGCAAATGCTGCACCCACTTTAAAGTTGGCTTTGCCGTGTGTTTTACGGGCTTCGCTGGCAATCTGCTTATGGGTTTTCTCAACCAAACGCGTCTTGGCGCGCTCTGCATTAACCCGCAGGCTCTCACGCTCCTTGGCAAAGGAAAGTGACACTTTTGTAATCTCGTCCTGAGTTTTATTTTTAGAAATCGAAGCAAACCAAAAAGCACTGAAAACGCCCAGCAAAAGCACAGGAATTAACAATATCAGCCAGGTTTTCGCGTCATTTGGCGCTTCAAGCAGTAATGTAATTCCCACCGTAGCCAGCTGTAAAAGCAGAATTCCGGGCAAGTAACGCAGCATAAAATGAACCTATTTAGCTGATCATGTATCCAATAAGGGTTATCATACCGTATTGAACATTGGATGTAGGGATTATTCTCCTAATGCAGAACGTTGACCCGCACGAAATTAAAAAGTTTGAAGACCTCGCTCATCGCTGGTGGGATACACAGAGCGAATTCAAACCGCTTCACCAAATCAACCCATTACGCCTGAACTATGTTGAGCAGCGCGCTGGTGGTCTGGCCGATAAAAAGGTCATTGATATTGGCTGTGGCGGTGGCATTCTTTCTGAAAGCATGGCGTTACGCAAAGCACAGGTTACGGGCATTGATATGGGCGAAACCCCACTGTCAGTTGCTCAGTTGCACAGCCTAGAGTCCGGTGTTGAAATTGACTATCAGCAGACCACCGCTGAGGCCATTGCAGCCGAATCTCCTGGCCAGTACGACATTGTGACCTGCCTTGAAATGCTGGAACATGTACCCGACCCAAGCTCCATTATTGAGGCCTGTGCGGCATTGGTAAAACCCGGTGGTCATGTGTTTTTCTCGACCATCAACCGAAACCCAAAGGCGTTCGCGCTGGCGGTGATTGGTGCTGAGTATTTGCTACGAATGTTACCGAAGGGTACCCATGAGTATGCGAAATTCATACGTCCATCTGAATTAGAAGGCTGGGCCCGCAACAGCGGATTAAAGTTGGAAAATGTTACCGGGATGACTTATAACCCGATTTTCCAGAGTTACAAACTAGGTACTGACGTAGACGTTAACTACCTGATGCACTTCACCAAGGAAGACTTGTCATGATTAGAAACCTGAGCAAAAGGTTAGCAATCACCATTGGACTGATTTCAATAATCGGTCTCTCAGGCTGTGCCGTAAAGTACGATAATGTTGCGTTTGACCCAGTCAGTAAGCGCACTATTGTTAAAAATATGGACGCTGCCACTCAAAACGAAATCAATGCCGTTGCCAAAAAGCTAATGACGCTTGGCCCAAACATTGATCCGCAAGAAGCGCAGTTATTGGCCCATGAAGCCGTGGCTTATCCTCGCGTATTGGCCAACCAATACAATCTGGTTAGCCCACCTTACTGGCAAAACGTGCTAGTAAACTACGGCTACCGTGAGAACGGTTTATGCTGGCAGTGGACTCGCGACATGGCGAAGCATATCCAAGCGCGTAACTGGAAGAGTTTCGACTTTTTCCACGCTACGGCTAACCGTCGTCGCTTTAACGAGCACAACTCATTGGTTGTTGCGGCAAAAGGCAAAGGCGTGAAAGAAGGTATGCTGTTAGATCCTTGGAGAGACTCCGGGGAATTGTACTGGGAAATGACGAAAGATGACCCTAAGTACTTCTGGACACGTTTTACCAACTAATTGATGCGTATTTTCATCAAGCTAAGGGAGTCCATCGCGGCTCCCTTTTTCGTAATATCTCACCAGTGCCGGATGACATTGCTCATGCTGTTCGCAGCAACCGTGCTCACTGCCTGCTCTGATTCAGGGGTCGATACCTTGTCAGAAAAACCACCTATCTCTGTTATTCCTTACCAGACCTTATTGCCAGAATCCGTCGTGCGCACCCGATTGGTGCTGCCGCTGGATAACCTTAGCCAACGCTTGGAAGCGGATTTGCCGCAAGTACTATTTGAAGAGCCCGGCAAGGTCCATAAAAAGTGCGTGCGAATCTTTGGTAAAAAACTGTGTGAAGACTTTGAAGTCAGCGGCTGGGTACAGCGCAATGGCCCACTGCAGTTACAAGCCCTGGACAATGGCTATTTACGCATCGCACTGCCGCTACGCTATCAGGTAAAAGTACGCGCCGATGGCAGTATTGTGCGTGAACTGCTTAGGGGTGTGGATGTGAAGCCGGCGGCATTTACCGTCGTTGTTGATCTAAAGCCTGATCTTAACCGTGACTGGACTTTACAACTAAGCAGTCATACTCAAATCCACTGGAATGAAAAGCCCGTTATTGAAGTGCTGGGCGTCGATATCAGCATTACCGGTCAGATTGATAAGCCACTCAATAAAGCCCTTCAAATAGCGGCGGCTAAGTTTGAACAGAAGCTGGCAAGCGATGATCGCATCCGCGAACGTGCCAGTGATTTCTGGGAACGCATTCAACAACCGCGAGCGCTGAAAGGCAAACTGCCATTATGGATTCGGGCACAACCTCAAGGGCTTTCCTTATCCAATCTGGCGATTCGTAATAATGCGTTGCAGCTTGACCTTTCGCTGCGCACTATGTTGCAAACGGCTTCAGAGCAAAGTGGCTTAAGCACCGTAACCACTGCCCTGCCCGAGCTGGAAAGACTAGCGCCACAAGCCTCTGCACTGAATATCAATTTGCCGCTCACGGTGAGCTATGAACACCTAGCTGAGCTATTGCATAAGCAACTACAAAAGCGACCCATTAAACTGAAGCAAGGTGGCACGACGCTAACGGTGAATGAGGTTAGCTTGTACCCCAATAATGATCGTTTGGTAATGGCCGCTAAAGTGAGCTTAGGTAGCTTTGGGAATATGATGTCTAGCGATGGGGAGATTTATATTTCCGGCGTGCCAGTGATTGATGCCGCACGACAGCAGCTTAAAATGGATAATGTCGCTTTTAGCCGTAAGCTGGAGAGTACTTTTTGGAGTGCGGCAACTAGCTTGCTTCATAAGCAGCTTTTGGAGCAATTGCAGTCATCGCTCGTTTATGATTTTTCAGAGCAATATGCGGATTTACAGGACTCGGTGAATAGCAAACTGCTAACCGGTAATGGCGACGGATTTAGCTACCGTGGCCAACTTGAGCGCATTGATATTGCTAATCCGCAGCTGGATTTAGAGCAACTGCAGATTATGTTTATGCTAAAAGCGCGAGTTGATCAGGTTGAGCTTTATTAATTTGAACATGGCTTATTTGCCTCAAGCCCTGATCTGAGAAGGGTGCGGCCGAACTGAGCCGCACCTAATATTGTTCCTACAGAGTAATGCCGAATAATTATGTCATCCAGCTCAAGGTTTCTGAGGTTGCTTGCGTTGTTTTATACTCAGCACCCAAGGGCACATCCCACCCCAATGCTTTAATCCGCTCAAAGACAAATGCATAGTTAAGCTCACCATGATCAGGCGTACCGCGATCAGGCACCGAGGCAAACTGAATATGCCCGATGTAAGGCAGCAAAGCCTCAAGCCGACGCACGATATTTCCTTCCATCAATTGCACATGATAGCAATCAAACATCAGCTTAATATTCGGCAGGCCAACTTCAAGAATAATCGCCTTCGCTTGCTCGGTAGTACTTAGAAAATAATTAGGCGCATCGTAATGATTAAGCGGTTCAATCAACACCGTAATGCCATACTTGGCGGCAGCTTCACAGGCATATTTTAAATTTGCCACGAACGTCGCATGCGCTTTGGGCCCACCGGCAAACCCAGCCATGACATGCACATTGGGGGTCGCAATAGCGGCGGCATATTCCAGTGCTTGATCAATGGCTGCACGTGCTTCGACTTCACGACCGGGAATTGCTGTTAAGCCATTATCACCTACAGCCACATTACCTCTGGAGGTATTAAGCCCCAGCATCACCAAGCCCGTTTCATCCAGTGCCGCTTTTACATCCTGAGTTGGTGTGCTGTAAGGCCAGTGGCATTCGACGGCAGCAAAGCCTGCTGCCTTGGCTGCACGAATAGCATCCGGCAGGCTTAAGTCATTCCAGAGAAAACCTAGGTTGGCAGAAAAAGTTGTCATGTATTTCTCTCCTCTTTGAATTTAGTCATCAGTTACTTGATGAGTACTTGTTTTGGATAGCAAGTTAAGCACCGCCACGCCACTTACGATCAGGCTAATCCCTACAAAAGCCCAGAAATCTAACTTTTGGCCATGCATGATGTAGGCAATAAAGGCGACTAAAACAATGCCCAAGCCTGCCCAAACGGCGTAAGCAATGCCTACCGGAATCGTTTTCAGCGCAACCGACAGAAAGTAGAAAGCGAGACCGTAACCCACTACCACAATCATCGAGGGGAACAGCTTAGTAAAACCCTCGCTGGACTTGAGTGCAGACGTGGCAACCACTTCACCCACAATGGCTACCAGCAATAACAGCCAATGATTCATATGCTTTCTCCGGGATCGATAACTACTCAGGCTTCATCCTTTTTTGCATTTGCACCAGGGATAGCACACAACATTTCATACAGCAGATTCGCTGCCATCATTGAGGTCACACCAGAGTTATCGTAAGGCGGCGACACTTCAACCAAGTCCCCTCCAATAATATTCATACCATGACAACCGCGCACAATCTCAAAACCCTGAATTGATGTCAGACCGCCCGGCTCCATCGTACCGGTTCCCGGCGCTACGGTCGGGTCAAGGCCATCAATATCAAACGAAATATAAACCGGCCCATCACCCATTTGCTCGCGCACTTCTTCCATTAGCGGAGCCAGCGACTTATGCCAGCACTCTTCGGCCTGCACCACGCGCATTCCCTGATCACGCGACCAGTTAAAATCATCTGCCGAGTAACCCGTGGTTCTCAAACCAATCTGCACTACCCGTTTTGTATCCAGAATGCCTTCTTCAACTAAGCGGCGAAAGGGTGTGCCATGCGCAATTTTCTCGCCAAACATGGAGTCATTAATATCTGCATGCGCATCAACATGGACAACCCCGATTGGACCATGCTTTTTGTGCAGCGCGCGCAAGATCGGCAATACAATCGTGTGATCCCCACCCATGGTCAGTGGTATTGCACCGTGAGCCATAATGTCGTCGTAAGCCTTCTCGATAATATCCATCGACTTGGCAAGATTGAAGGTATTGATCGCCACGTCGCCGATATCAGCAACCTGTAAAGCATCAAATGGGGAAAAGCCAAGCCACATGCTGTAAGGACGTATCATGGTGGACTCGCTGCGAATCCCTTTTGGGCCAAAGCGTGTGCCGCTGCGATTCGATGTTCCTAAATCAAATGGTACACCCACAAAACACACATCCAGCTCTTCTGCCGTTTCCTGAGTTGGAAGGCGCATCATGGTACCGGGGCCTGCAAAACGCGGCATATCATTGCCACCTAACGGTTGATTGAACGGCATGATTTCTCTCTTAGTTGGATGGTAAAGCCCCATTAAAACAGAACTTTTTAGCTAGATGAATAACTATTCCAAGCCTTCGGTGGATTAGAAAAATTTGTTAGTTAAACTGATTAAGAAAGCCGCAGTGAGTGCAGCCTTTTAGGTATGCTTTTCAGACCATACCGCAAATTCATTACCGCTGGGTTCAGTGAAGTGAAACCGAAAACCTCCGGGAAACTGGAAAATGTCCTGAATCACCGAACCACCATTGGCGATTACCTTTGCTTGAGTCGCTTCAATATCATCGCTGAAAAAAACTAGCAACGCACCACCGCTTGACGTCGTGCTGCAAGTATCCGATTTGAAGAAACCGCCATCTAAACCTTCATTTGAAAACGCCGTGTACTCCGGCCCGTAATCAACAAATTCCCACCCAAAAGTGGCGCTAAAAAAGGCTTTAGTTGCTTCAAGATCGTTAGCGGAAAATTCAACGTAATTCAGTTTTTCATGCTTGTTCATAAATGCACTCCCTCCTATTTAAATCAGGCTTACGCGCTCTCCGGAAAAGAACTCCAGAACCATCTGTTCCGCTCGCTCCGTGGTCACTTCCATTACCGTCTCTGAGTGCCGTTTAACCGCAGGGTAAACCCCGAGCACTTTTGGCTTCTCATCATAGTGATAATGCACCATCCATTCCCCGTCACCATCCGGACAAAAGTGAAGAATATCGCCGCTATCTGCCACGATTCCAAGCCCTGGCGTACAAGAGCCCTCTTTTCTGGCGATAACAGTGTGGCCGTTGAGCTTCTCAAGCCCTCCTAGCCATGTTGGCGCGCGCAGGAGTTCGATGATCACTAACTGATGGGCTTCACCCAGCTCTTCCAAGCTGTGGTCGGCGTTTTGAATCCAATGCGTGGCTTTCATGGTCTCCCCATATTTAAACGTTTTTATAAGCTTATGGATCGAGTGTATCAGCAATCGAAGCATCCACAAGGAACAGCATGATCCATGGTGAATTTTTCAGAGCTTTAATCATCTCAGATACACCAAAGTCGATGGAAATATCGATAATAAATTCACTTCAGAGAATGAGATAGCTAACAATAATATTTACTACTTAAGCTCCTCAAGCTGAGCATTGCGATACTTTGCTTCCGTTGAAATGGCAGCCAAATTTTTTAAGGTTTGAAACACCGACCAGACTAAGTGGTTATTCAAATAACCCGAGGGAGCTATCTGAGGATTGTTATACACTTGGTAAAGCACCGCCGTTTTATTATTTGCTAGCTTTTGTATGCGCCAAAACCCTTGCAAGTCTTTAATACGCACCCTGCCTGGCTGCCCTTTATCGTGCTCTTGCCTACCCGATATTCTAATCAATACGGTTTGTGTCGCTCGGTCATAGGTGAAGTCGGTGTAGATATACATGTCGCGATCTGCAAAGAAATATGGCGACTTAAGCACGGCATAGTCCAGCCGTCTTCTGGCATCATATTGCTGGATTAAACGGCTTTGCTTACAAGCATAGAACCAACGATAGCAGGCTGCATGATCACGCATTAGCGTAATGATCGCATCTGCCGATGCCGCAATTTCTACTGATCCGCGAGTAAGGGGATAGCCAGAGTCGGTGGCTTGCTGAGTTACCGTAATGCCATCCTCAGCTTTTTTAAGCTGCCAGCTACTCTCCGCAGCTTGAGCAGTTGCCGAGAAAAATATCAAACCGCAACACATTATCACTCGATAAAATGCGATCAACTTTATAACCCTCCTGTATTTATCAAAATGATTGCACTCTACCTTTTTAAGGTTCAGGCGAGACCCAGCTATTTAAAGTACACGGTTTATAGCAGTTCGTCGCATCGCAAAGATGAAAAGCCCAAGTCAGTGTATGATTCTGCTACACTAATCTTCGATTTAATTTTATGTATCCGGAATAAGCTCATTAAAATGCTCAGCACTCACGACACCAAATCCAGCTCAGGTCGCTACAAAAAAGCCTCAGTCCACTTCACCAACGATGATTTTGTGTGTGCCGGTTTACTGAACGTATTTAATCAGCAGCACCCAAACGCCTTAGTCCTGGATGTCATCTGGAACGGTAAGCCAGTGGCTCGGTATCGCTGCACAAAGAAAACCTGCACCATTGGCGACATAGAGCGCCTCATTGGTGACACAGCCTTACCACCAGAAAAAGCCAATGCCGATTTTCAAGGCACGAGTGTTGAAGAGGGTACCAAGTTGCTTTGGTCAAACTTACACTTGGCTGGCGTAAACCCCAGTGAGCTTCCGTACTTTGGCTCGGTAGAGAATGGTTGTCTCCATTTCCCACTGAGAAGCGCGATTGCAATCTATACAGACCCACAAGTGCGAGTTACCTACTTGGATTGGGTAATCGCAGTCACTAAGAGTTTTGATCGCTTACTGGGCCATAGTCGGCTGTCGGCATAAAACCATTACTTAAAACGGCTTGGCAAAGGTAAATGCCTGTTCGCTGGGGCCATTGTCTTCAAGGTGTTGCAACTTAGCCTTAGCCTCTTCAACCGTCGGAATATGGCCTACTGGCACCCACCAAAGCACTTGATGAGCCGTCACCAACTTATTAAACCATGCGCTTCTATCGCGGATTAACTCCACATGTATTGATTTATACACGTAGTTCTTTAAGGCATCCAAATCCGTCCAGACACTCATATTGACAATCAGCATCGGGTCATCAAAGGCTTGAATCGTTGTCGCATCCCCCTCTTCTGTTTGTAAACGCCAAACAAAGCCCGGAGAGTTATCAGCCAGCGCATTGATCTCATCGAGGCGATCTACAAAACCTTTCATGGTCGCCGAGTCCATTGTGTCGATGGCCTGCGCGATATTTAATTGCGCTAAATAGTGATCTTGCATCTGCTATTTCCTCTATTTGATTTTAATGAAGCTTACGCTAAATCGTTGAGGATATTACAAAACAAAGCACCCTACTCAATCACATTGAGCGAGTGCCTGATCAAGCGTGACCAATCACTAAACCAATAACTCGGTATATTTTATTCAGTCTCCAGAGCTAACCAGTCGCTCAACCAACCTTCCCATCATCGCATCACAAGCCGCCAGCTGCTCCAAACTCACATACTCATCCGCCTTATGCGCCTGCTGAATACTCCCCGGCCCACACACTACCGCAGGAATTCCCAACCGCTCACTAAATAAGCCACCTTCCGTACCAAAGCTAATTTTGCTCACCCCAGTATCTTCACTCAGCAAGCCACGTGCAAACGCCACAACCACTTCATCTGGCGAAGTATATAAGCCTGGGTAGCCAGACAATGTCGTAAACTCAAAACCTACTTTTTCCGACACTGCTTTCATCTGTGGCAGTAATTGCTGCTCGGCATAGCCCTGAATCCGTTGCAACAGCGCCTCAGGATCATCTTGCGGCAAGTGGCGAATTTCAAAATCAAACACACACTGATTCGGCACGATATTCAGCGCGGTTCCGCCATTAAACACACCCACATGCAAAGTGGAATGTGGCACTCGGTAGTCATCATCAAATGGGCCATTCACTTTAAACTCGGCATGAATCCTACGAATTTCTGCGACCAGCTCAGCCGCATATTCAATCGCATTCACTGCTTCGGTAGGATAAGCAGAGTGACCGCTTTGTCCCGTAACCGTGACTCTTACCGAACGTTTACCCTTGTGGCCAATCATGACTTTCATCGATGTCGGCTCGCCGATAATTGCCATTGCAGGGCGAACGGGTAAGCCTTCCATCACATCAATCATGCGCCTAACACCAAGACAGCCGACCTCCTCATCGTATGAAAAAGCAAAGTTAACAGGCGTGTGCAAGGTTTGGCTGGTGAGCTGCGGCACAATCGCCAAGGCGCTGGCAATAAAGCCTTTCATATCGCAACTACCACGCGCATACAAACGATCATCGCGCTCGGTCAGCGTGAAAGGATCACTACTCCAAGTCTGGCCTTTGACCGGTACCACATCGGTATGCCCCGATAACATTACACCGCCTTTATCCTGTGGCCCGATGGTGGCGTAGAGGTTAGCCTTGCCACCTGTTTCATCACTAATACACTGTGACTCGACACCGTACTGCGCAAGATAGTCTTGGATAAAATGAATGAGTGCTAAATTGGATAAAGCGCTGGTAGTATCAAAACTCACCAAGCGCTCCAGCAGTTCGCGGCTGCTCATATTGGGCTTAGGCTGCGTCATTACAGATCTCCCGACACACCGTAGGATGGCGAGTTATCGGGGTTTAAACCACGCGTCACATAAGCCTCGACTTGCGGTTTATACACCTCCCAAAGCGTCAACATATCGGCCATTGGATCTTCACTCCAATCGACTCGCAAGTCGATAATTGGCCAAGACACATCACCCACTACCTTCACGCCCATCGAATGTACTGGCCCCGCTTCGCCCCCTGCCGCCACTGCAGCTTGCAATGCAACGAGAAGACGCTCGGCTAATGACCCAGAGCTCGCCTCGAAGGCTTCAACCATCGCAGCGGGGACAGACTCATTCGCCAATAAATTTCCTGCAGCCGCACAATCTGTTCCAAGCTGTTGCCCACACACACCCAAAGCCTGAGTGCCAGTAAAAATCACAGGATCGCCGACTTTGCCAACCAATAATAGCTGTCGCCAATCGCCATGACGAGTTCCACCCACTGCACCAGCCACAGCCTCGGCAGCGTTTCGCCCGATGGCTAAGGCATCCAACATCGCATCGCCCAATCGCGGATCGGTGATATTTTGGCTCAGTGCTGCACCGACGCCCGCACGAGTAAACGCACAGCGGCTGGCAACACAAGGGGATGATGAACTGATGGCAACTCCAAACTGACCGGTTTCAGGGCAGCGTGCGGCGATAGAAAAAGTCATAGGTATCTCGCAGTGATAGGAATGGAGGTTCAGTCTGAAATAGGCTATATCAAAAGTAAAACCAATTTAATTACTATTGAAGATTGGTTTTAGTTATTTAGCCACTGACAAGCACTACCAAACATAACAAAAACTAATCTAAAAGCTAATTACAATCAGTTTTATTTAAACACTGCTTTGCTGCACACTCGTTCATAGCTTACCGCACTACGAATTTTGTTACGCATTTCCCACCCGACCACCGTAGGAAACATTATGCAGCAAACCATCGACGCACTACTTAGCCAGTTACAAGAAAACGCCGCCCTACCGTTTGAGAAAGCGCGTGCCATGCCCAAAGGCGTTTACACCCACCGCGAGTTTCTTGAGCAAGAGCAAACGCACATCTTCAAGCAAGAATGGATTTGCGTCGGCAGGCAGGATGCGGCCAGCAAGCCGGGAGATTTTTTTACCTGCGAAATTGCCGGTGAGCCCATCGTCGTCATACGAGATAAGGAGCAACAGTTGCGGGCTTTTTCCAATGTCTGCCTGCATCGTCTATCCACGCTAAAAACAGGGCAAGGTAACTGCGCAACGCTGGTTTGCCCCTATCATGGCTGGGCTTATAACCTCACCGGAAAACTGATCGGTGCGCCGCAAATGCAGCACTCGCCAGACTTCAATAAACAAGACTATCAACTCCCCGAAGTGCGTTTGGAAATCTGGCAAGGCTGGGTCTATCTAACGCTGAATGATAATGCCGAACCAGTCGCTAATAAACTCAGCACACTGACTGACAAGATCAGCCAGTACGGCATGGAAAACTACACGCAAACCTTTAGCGAAACCCATGTCTGGGATACCAATTGGAAGATACTCGCCGAGAACTTTATGGAGAGCTATCACCTACCGGTATTGCATAAAAAGACCGTCGGGCCTCACTCCAAACTCGAAGATATGGACTGCCCTGCTGGCGAACCTGCTTATAATTATCACTGGATTCGCAAAGAGGCGTCACTCGCCATCGGCAATGCGCACCCAGATAACACACGCCTAGAAGGTGATTGGCGTTATACCACCGCGCTGATTGCCATTTACCCCGGCCATTTGATTACACTAACGCCCGGTTATTTCTGGTATTTAAGCTTGCAGCCACTGGCGGTCGATAAAGTACAAATTATATATGGCGGCGGCCTGTCACCAGAGTTCATTGATGATCCGGAAGGCATTAAAGCCATTGAGAAGCTCAAAATTCTGCTGGATGAGGTGAATGTCGAAGACCGCAGCGGCACAGAAGCGGTATTTAAAGGCGCGCAATCTGATCTCTCAAAGCCCGGTCATTTGTGCTGGTTGGAGCGCCCGAATTACGACTTCGCTCGTTACCTGTCTGAGCGCATTAATGGTGAGGGGAGGCGGCAATATGAGCAAAGCTAAAATCGATAGCTTTCGGGCGGCCCTAAGCGCCTATTCCGATAGCAATTATCGTTACTCATTGCCCACCGGTTTATATACCTCCAAAAGCTGGTTGGCGTATGAAACCAAACACCTACTGCGCCGCGAATGGATTTGCTTAGGGCGCGTTGGCGAAGTGCCCAATGCCGGTGACTATTTTACACTGGATGTATTGGGCGAGCCGTTGCTCATCGTGCGTGGCAAAGACGACGCCGTGCGCGTGTTATCCAATGTCTGCCGCCATCGCAATATGCAAGTCGCAGAAGGCCAAGGTCGGGCGCGCAGCTTTGTTTGCCCTTACCATGCCTGGAGCTACAAACTCGATGGCGGTTTATTGCAAGCCCCATTGATGCCAGAAGTGGATCGCAGCAACTGCGGTTTACCAGAGTTTCAAAGTGAAGTCTGGCAGGGCTTTTTATTCGTTAATCTGGATGGCAAAGCCACACCACTGGCTCCGCGCTTAACGGGTTTGGATGACATTCTGAAAAACTATCACACCGATGAAATGCACCATGTCTTCGCAACCGAAGAAATTTGGGATGCAAACTGGAAGTGTTTGTTAGAAAACTTCATGGAAGGCTATCACCTATCACGCGTTCACCCGCAAACTTTAGGTGGCCGCACGCCAACTAAGCTTTGTGAAAAATTTGAAAGCGGCGAAGGCTACACCGGCTACCGCGCCAACTACCCGCCAACCGCCCCGTTTCGCGGAGACTGCCATCCCGACCTGACTGAAAAAGAGAAAAGCTGCTCCACGCTATTCAGCATTTTTCCCGCCATGGTCGCCTCGCAATCCTCCGACGTACTGGCTTATATGACGCTGCAACCAGCGGGTGTCGATCAGGTGCGGATACGCTGGGGGCTGTCGGTGTATGACAAGGATATGTCAGACGAAGAAATACAGTCGCGGGTTGAATTATGGCAAGCGATTAACGCAGAAGATCAGATCAAACTAGCCAAAGTGCAGCACGCATTGCATTCCCGTTCGGCCGTATCGGGGCCATTAGCGCCCGACGATTTCGAAGGCACCATTCGCGATATTTACAGCTATTTAGCCAGGCGGCTTCAGCACACACCCGCCAACACACAGGAGACTGAAAATGCCCATTCATAAACGTATTCGCATGTTCAACACCAAGGACACTTACCCCGAGCAGAAGCTCGATAATGACCTCTGCCAAGTGGTCGTGGCCAAAGGCACGATGGTGTTTGTGCGCGGCCAGATCGGCCAAAACTTAGATACCGCTGAGAACGTCGGTGTGGGTGATGTCACCGAGCAAACCAATCAGGCAATGAAGAATATCGCCATGTTGCTGGATGAAGCCGGCAGCGAACTTGGGCATATTTGCAAGATCGTGATTTACATCGTCGACCCGAAGTATCGAGAGGATGTGTATCGTGAAATCGGGCGTCATTTAAAAGGCGTGTTTCCTGTATCAACCGGCATCGTGATTAGTGCATTAGCGCGCCCCGAGTGGTTGGTTGAAGTGGATGTTACCGCGGTTATTCCGGACGCTTAAAGCAAGGCAAAATTATGACAATTGAAACAACAGATACGCTAGTCATTGGCGCAGGACAAGCCGGTGTTGCCACCAGTGAGCACTTAACCAAACTTGGAATTCCACACATTGTGTTAGAGCGTGACCGCATCGCCGAGCGCTGGCGCAGTCAGCGTTGGGACTCGCTAGTCGCCAATGGCCCTGCTTGGCACGACCGCTTTCCGAATATGGAATTTGAAGGCGTCGCGCCAGATGCGTTTCCGGCAAAGGAGCAAGTTGCGGATTACTTTGTGGCTTACGCGAAACAGTTTGACTCACCGATTCGTAACGGCGTTGAAGTGGAAAAAGTGACCCGCAATGCAGGTCGCCCGGGCTTCACCATTGAGACTTCACAAGGCACGATTGAAGCGAATCATGTCGTGGCGGCAACGGGACCATTTCAGAAGCCAGTGATTCCGCCCATTGCGCCAGTCAATGATGCTTTGGTACAGATTCACTCCGCGCAATATCGCAACCCTGAGCAATTGCCAGAGGGTGCGGTTTTGGTGGTTGGTGCAGGCTCTTCAGGTACGCAAATCGCTGATGAATTACAGCGCTCAGGCAAGCAAGTTTATCTCTCCGTCGGTGCGCACGACCGCCCTCCTCGCAGCTATCGAAATCGCGACTTTTGCTGGTGGCTTGGTGTACTAGGGCTTTGGGATTTGGAAACCATGGAGCCCGGCAAAGAACATGTCACGATTGCGGTCAGTGGCGCTCATGGCGGCCAGACGATTGATTTTAGAAAGCTGGCACATGACGGCGTTACGCTGGTCGGCATGACTAAAGCATTTGGTGATGGCACAGTAAGCTTCCAACCCGACCTTGCAAAAAACCTGAATGATGGCGACCAGAATTATTTAGACTTGCTGGATGCAGCAGATGCCTATGTCGAGCGTAATGGGCTTGATTTGCCGGAGGAACCGGAAGCGCGAATTCTGCCGAAAGATCCGGAGTGTGTAACGCATCCTGTGTTGGAGCTTGATCTGGCGGAAGCGGGCATTACGTCCATTATTTGGGCGACGGGCTTTGTGCAGGATTACAGCTGGTTGGAGGTGAATGCGTTTGATGAGAAGGGTAAGCCTAAGCATCAGCGCGGCGTGTCTAGCGAGCCCGGGGTTTATTTTGTGGGGCTGCCTTGGTTATCGCGGCGTGGGTCGTCGTTTATCTGGGGTGTTTGGCACGATGCTAAGCATGTGGCTGGGCATATTGAAACGCAGCGGAAGTATTTGGATTATCGGGCTCCGTAGTAGAGGTACTTTGTAGGGCGTATCACGGGGCATTTACTCCAAAAATACCATCTTCGATGGGAACATTTTTTGCGTAAAAACCCCGTGCTACTTGGTTGGGTTTGGTGGTTTGGCTATGATAATTCAGCCAAAGCCTGCTCGGTCAATTTAATCACACCACTTTGATTACTAAGCTTACGATCAAATGTCCATAACTGGACATTTTCAAATTGGCTTTCAACTGCTATCAGTGAATCAGAAAAACCAGCATTGCCAGATTTAAATCTTTCGAGTGCAGCTTTGAAACTCTCTTCTCGCTGCAGCCGATAAAAACTACTTTCAAGCAAATATTGCAACGCAGTCACTACATCAATTTTTGCAAACTTATATGCTGCTTCTAGCACCCAAACCAACTCGACCTGCACCATCTGAGGCACAAAAACAATTCCGGCTTTTTTAACTAGCTCCTGCGCTAATTCAGTCTGCTTCTGTTGCTCGTTATCCTGTACCAGAATGCGGACCAATACGTTAGTATCTACCGCAATCAAAGTGCTCCACCTTCTGCTTCAATGGCTTTATCCATCTCAGCCAATGTGACCGTTCTATTAGCTTTCAATAGGCCAAAAGAGCCTTCAATACTTGAGGTGTCATTATCTGATTGAGTTTTTTGGTAGCGTGCTTTCATAAACTCAATGAAGTCTATAACCTGCCGCTGTGCCTCACTGGGTAATGCTTCATAATCATGTAATACTTCTGCTGGTAGCATATTTTTCTCCTCAGAATGTCTTGTTACTAAAATAGCACTCAATTTGATAGAAAAAAACAAGGCTTAACTCAAAGAGCAAATGTGGCAACCTGATAACCTCGCTCAACTGTCACTAACCCTGTACTTTTCAGCCCTGAAAATACCCGACTCTGATAAGCCCTGCTCCGTTTAACCCCGTTTGTTACGAGGCATAATGCTCTTTCACTAGTGCACCAACGGCAGCCGACAAAATGAAGCCTGCTTTGCCTGCTCATCATAAGAAACCGTCTGATATTCCGGCGACTCACCCGCTGGCTCAACTAACTCATGATGCAAAAACAAATCCGCCGTCTGAAGCGGACGCGTTTGCTGGTTTTCCACATCATACAGCTGAATACTGGTTTGCTTATCGCCAGCTTCACCCTGCCACTTAGGACCAACGACTCGATAATCCTTACCCTCTAAACGAAAGATTTTAGAGGAGAATTTATAGCCATCCAATGAGCCATCGTCAATGTCGAAGCGTGCTTCATCCTCACCAGACTTACCCGCCTGCAAGCGTTTGGTTTTAGGGTCAAAGGTGTATTCACCACCTTGATCTTTTGTCTCTAATACCTTGGCTTCCTGAGTGCTACACAGGCTATTGAAACTATCGACCGTGGTGCTGAAAGCTACGGTTTCATCATCGCTGAACTGCACCGTCGAGACGCCCATTCCAGTGATACAAGGCGAGAAAACAAGCTCATTGCTCGCCAAATTCCAGAATGGAATCGCGCCACTCGTGTTGCTGCTCTCAGCGGGATAGCTCATCCCTCTCAGATAAACAATCCCTTCTTGCGGTGAAAATTGTAGCTCCGTTTGATGGCTGCGCTCTTCGTAGTTGTCCAGCGTTTGGCTCTGTAGTAGCTTGCCCGTTTTGCTCTCAAATAATTTAAACGTGGCCAGTTTTTTGGAATCGGACACCTGGTAAAGCGCGATCTTTTGCCCATCGCGACTAAACGCAACATTGGATGAAAAGGCAATCACCTTTGATAGGTCCGAGGTTGGTTCGCTACCAAGATCAAGGTCGATATTGCGGGTGAGATCAGAACCTTCCAGAGTGGCACAAACATTTGGGTTGTCCGCCTGAGCAATGTTTGAGGATAGAAGCACGAGTAGTAACGGTAGAATCGGTTTCATTTTCAACACCTTCGTTTAAGTGTTATTAATCGAGTGTTTGGTCTATTTTTGCACTAAGCTTAGTAGACCCCAGCCACGATTGAAAATTCAACGGTATTTCTAACACTATATTTACATTGGCTGATTACAACTGACCAACAACCCGCTTCATAAGTATTGATCATAGTTTGAGATTTTTGCCGCCAGTCGCTGTGCCAGAAACGGACTAGCTTCGCCAAGTGCTTCCAATATCAGCCGCGCTTCACTCTGGTAATCGGAGATTTTGGTTTTACTCCAATGGGATGGTGGCGACTGTAGATTTGTAATGCGGTCGCATAGCTTGACCATCCAAACCTCTTTCGGCTGTAGTTTTATCCGGCGAAGGCTGTCCTTCATTTGTTCTGGTTTTGACGGGAACTGCGTGTTTTTGGTCAGCGCTAGAACCCCATCGGCAATATCGCGACCAAAGCGGTTTGCGATATCCTCGTAAGTGGCGTCGGTATCTTCAATGGCATCATGCAGCAATGCGCAGAGGACAAGCAGGTTTGGGCTATCAATCGCCTCATGCGCTACCGTGGCAGTCGCTTCCATGGCAACCAATCCAAGGTGGTTAATGTAGGGAATGTCGCTGGCGGGTAGCGTCTGGTCATTATGGATTTCTGAGGCGAAATTCCATGCTTGTTGGTATTTGTCCTGATCCCAGATTTTCATGAGTTATCTCCTGATGCTTAGGTGACTAAACGGATGTTCAACCATATAAAGGATAGCCTGTCTCAACAATTTAAAACCTACCAGCCATAGTGGCCAAACCTACTTTTTTAAACAGCTTAACACTCAACCTTAAGGCCACAGCCCCAATCACCGTGGCAGTATGGGCTTGGTTAGCTTTATCAGATTCACCCGCGACTCAGTCATCGCTTGTTATAACTGTCATGACAATGGCTTTGGTAACTGGCCCTAACATAATAAAAAGAAAATAATATGGATCGCGATCTTCCTGTCTTACCTGCTACGGCTTTCATTGGCTGTTTAATTCTGGCTATTTTCGTCTACATGCACAATGTGCTTGGGATTACGCAGACACCTGTTTCGCAAATAACCTCTGACGTTGACGGCAAAGTCTGGGCACTTTATGGCGACCAACTCATCCGGTTACCCACTGACAATAAACCGTTTACCGAGCAGAGCTTATCGCTGGCACCTTACGGCATTCAACGGGTTAGTGGAGAAGTCATTCCTCTGAAAAATGGCGGCTGGTTAATAAACAAAGGCGGCCAGCAAGCAACCGTTCTGGATAACGTGAAACGGCTACTTCGTATGACTGAGGACGAGAATAAAAGCGGTCAAAGCAGTCTGTTAAAGTGCGATGCGAGGTTAATTGACTGCCAACCGTGGGGAGATTCCATTCTCAGTTTTGACCAGCCTTGGGGTGGGCTGGCACTGCAAAACGGGCAGTCTCTGATTAATGATCCATCCAGACATAAAGTCTATCTGGTCGGTGCAGAAGGCAAGGTATTGGACTCGCTTGGCGGCTTTGCCTTCCCCAATGAAATCCAGCGCGTGCGGGATAAATACTGGGTACTGGATACGAATAACAATCAGTTGGTTGGAATCAAACCTGACGATGACCAGCTGAGCCGCACCGATGAAATCATCAACTTCACCGATATTGAAGGCATTGAAAGTCACCATCGATACCCGTCACACTTTCAGCAGGATGGAAGTGGCTGGTGGCTTTTATCCAATGACCATAATATGGCTCAGCCGGGTTTATATCGAATAAGCGACGATGCAAGCCGCTATGGTGCGAGCATTCAGGATGCCAGTGCTTTTTATTTCGATGGTGCGACCTTGTTTCTCGCAGATTATAACACTCAGACAATCAAACGGATTGATCCGAACACAGGCAAAGTCACTGACGTTAATTCAGCGCTTTTCGCCAAACAAACCGCACGACTAGGGGAGCAAGTCACCGCCACAACGTATCGCGCTTGGGGAATGATAGCGGCTATCTTGGCGCTTGGAATTGGTTTGCTGGTGTTCGCGATACGAAAATCGAAACCGACAAGCCTTATTACATTTCTCCGACTGCCTGCTGGCCATATAAGAATCAGCGAGCCTGATTATCCTGCTGCCAGCGATGATGGGAAACAGCAACTGGTGTGGATGAAGCCACACGAGGACAATATAAAAAAGCTGATCAAACAGAGAAAATACCTAAAAATAATCGGCATCGCGTATCCCGCATTATTTGCACTCGTAATCGCGTATACCTCCTACCTCATCTATACCAAAGACGGATCACCTAAGCTCCCTCCTCTGTCACTTTTTATCGGATTAATTCTAATGAGTGCCACCCTGATTATCATGAGCAGGATGATGCTCAGAATCACAAGTCAGCTAAGTGAAAAAAAGATAGGTGTTATCAATGACACCATTATCGTAGCGATGAAAAACGGAACGACCAAGGAAATTCAACCATCAGATATTTTCTACACCAGCCACCTGCTAAGCCTGAACGGGCACTTCTTTGTAATGCAATCGGCCAAGCTGGTGTTTATGGATAAAGCAGTATTTGAGAGCTACGCCGCTCCGATTATCCAGCAAGGTAAGCTCATATCACCGGCCAAGTTATTGTGGCTGCTGCTGAAGAAATAACATCTGTTTCCCATCACCTCAATGCAGCCAGAAACCTGATTAAAGAAACCGGCGATCATTGTCACGATGATGAGTTAGCCACACTTAGAAATGAGAGCACTAACTATTAGTACTCTCATCATAAAACTACGACGAGCAACTATAATGCGACGTGCCACCAGCCTCAAAAAACTGAGCCGGCTTCAGCCTATTATATTTCCCATCAACCGCCTGCGACTGCTCATCATAAGGCTGCGTCATGATGTCCTGTAGCTCACGCACCAACGTGTAATCCCCCGCTGCCGCGGCTTTATAAGCTGGTACAACAAACCACTCCCGCAAAACATATTTTGGATTGACGCGCTTCATCTGTCTGGATAGCGTCTCATGTGATTGGGAAGTCGCGGCATTGTAAATTAGCACCTTCCACTGCGTAAACCACGCTGACCAACGCTCATCCAGCGCCGTCGAGTCTGTATAGAAACTCTTTTTAAGCGGCGTGATGTCGTCAGGTATCGCTGAGAGTTCGCGGAAGAAAATCGTGTAATCGACAGACGTTTGCACCATAAGCGTAAGCAGTTCATGGAGTAACGCTTCATTAAACGTTTCCAGCCCCAGCTTGGCTGCCCACATTTCATGCATTTGAGTTTGCATCACATTTGGAAAGTCACGCTGAATTGCTTCGAGTTGTTGCAAAGCCTCTGTGTCCGAGCCTAGTAAGGGCTTCAGCGCGCTACAAAAACTCGCGAAATTACGTTCCGCGGCTACCGGTTGATTCAGGAAGGAATAATGTTTTCCACCCCCTGTCCAGGGTTGAAAATACGGATCAAACACATCGCAGAATCCAAATGGACCGTAGTCGAGAGTGAAGCCACCGGCAGCGCAATTATCACTGTTGAAGTTACCTTGGCAAAAGCCGACCCGTATCCAGTTTGCGATCAATGACGTCAGGCGACTGCGAAACTCACGCGCTAGCTGCACAACTTCTTGTGTCATGCTGAGCTGCGGGTCGATAACGTCAGCGTACTCACGGTCGATCAGGTGCAATACAATTTGTTCAAGCTCTGCCATCGCCTGTGGGTGAGATTCCCAACGTGCGCGACGACCGAAAAGTTCGAGTTGACCAACCCTGATAAATGAGGGAGCAACGCGTGTCGAGATGGCGACAGGGTCAGCAACAAGAATGTCCGGATCTTGAGCGCGCGACCCTTCTGAGTACCATGGGCGCTTGACCGTTTCAGTGTTCGATACGTACAAACTTAGTGATCGTGAGGTTGGAACACCCAGTACATGCATGTGTTCCTGTGCTAAAAACTCACGCACGCTTGATCGCAACACGGCACGCCCATCGGCTCCACGGGAATAAGGAGTGCGTCCGCTACCTTTGAGTTGCATTTCCCAACGCTGACCATTGATAAGCACCTCAAGAACCGATATTGCCCGACCATCGCCATAACCGTTACCGGTTTTGAAAGGACATTGCTGGATGTATTCTCTACCATACATCGACAGTGCGTACCCGGTCACCCAGCCCACCTTACGCATCGGTTCCGGAACACCTGAGAGATCACCGGAGAACAATTTGATGAAATCGGTTGATTGCGCCAAATCGTCAGCGAAACCCAGTTCGTGAAAAAAACGTGTACTGTGCGTGACGTATTCGGGGCTTTCTATCGGGGTGGGCGTAACCGGTACGTAATGGCCTGAGAAGACCTGACGTGGCGCGTGGTCGGCTCCGCTTGCCTCTGCGTCAGGATCAGGGGTGAGCGTATCCATGAGCGAGTAGTCTGCCAAATTGGCGAGGTCACTGAGCGTTATTATGGATCGCTTCTGGTTTGAGTTCATCGTTTGCATCTCAGGTAGGTGGCGTTCTTATATCGGTTAAGCCATAGATCGTGGCATTTGGTTACGCTCTACAGGCCATTCAATAGCTAGTTGGTAGGCATGACCTTTGCATATTCACCCTCAAGTGTCAGACATGTACCACGCGAGCTTGAGCATTGCGCCAGACAGAAAGCAGCTCTGCTATCCGTAATTCAGCTTGAGGATTATTGCGGACACCCGATTCTAGCCAGCTCATGCCGATCTGGATAATGATCAAGGTGGGGAGCGTTGCATTCTTCATTTGCTGTGAGGCCTTAGGTATGGTCCACCACAGCTTATTAGCGGTACTTACAGCGTCAGATTCCGCTTCAACACCTCAGCCGACGTAATCACACGCTTGGTGCGCAGCAACTCCGGATGCTTTTCCAGATCAGTATAACCAGTCGGCTCTTCAGTACCCGAACTCACTAACCAAGAAATCTCTGGTCTGCGGTCGCCAGCCAACTTTTTTAACTCGTGCGGCGTTATACCCAACGCTTTGGCTGCTGCGTTATAGGTGCAGCGCGTCTTTACTTCATTTAAATACTCAACCACTAAGGCAATCTTCTCTTGCATAACAATACGATCCTAAAAAATGGCCTTATCTGACTAAACGAGCAGCATGTTGTGGGGAATCAACAGAACCAATGAAAAGAGCCTTCAGTCTATAGATTACAGACTTAAGCGCTAAAAAAACAATAAGTCCGTAAATATTTAGTTAATTACGGAAAAATCGCCAAGTTATACGAGAAATGGATCAATAAATGGCATGACCGCCAGCGTAATGCCTTGTGATAATCCATAACGATTAGTTGGCGTCATAATCATTGAAGGATGAAACAGGCTCAGGCGCTCAAACCTCAGAGCTTTAAACCGTCTTCAAGCTCACCCTTAGTCTTCAGATAAAATGAGGAAGATGATGAACTCACGCCAACCGAACTTAAGAGCTGAAAATGACTAACACCAGCTTGTTTGCAAGCAGTGGCAAGCTATCGAGCAGCTGGGTACTTTCAGTAAACTGCATAACGATCAATCTCATTAAGACCGGACGACTACAGGGTTTGATGGGCCTGTTTTTCTATAAAAATACTCCTTTACCAGTACCCAAGCACTTTCCACCAGAGCCCGCCAACTACACCCCAAACCAGCAGGTTAACGATACTCATAATCAAACCCATGACCCACCAGTTTTCCATGGACACATAGCCGGAACCAAACACAATCGGCGATGTGCCAGTTGCATAATGCGTGAGCGACATCATTAAAGACGATGCACCGGCCAGCAGTAAACCAAGGTATAACGGTGGTGCGCCGAGCGCTAAACCGGCCACATAAAACGCTGCAAACATTGCTGTAATGTGAGCGGTGGTGCTGGCAAAAAAGTAATGCGCGTAAAAGTAAACGGCCACTAAGATGATGGTCGATGCAATCCAACCATAGCCTAACTGCTCGATATTGCCCTCGACCACGTTAGAGAACCAAGCGACCAAGCCCAACTGATTCAGGAAGGTTGCCATCATCACCAGCGCCGAGAACCAGACAACAGTATCCCAAGCCGACTTTTCTTTGAGCACATCGTCCCAAGTTAGAACGCCACTAATTAACAAGACAGACAATCCTAAAAAAGCCACCGCCGTGGTGTTCACCGCATAGTCAGCACCGAGGATCATGGCCGGTACGCCCGCCCATAAAGTCAGCAGTAGCGCGAACACCGTAACCATGACTTTTTCACCGTAAGACATCGGCCCCATCTCAGCTAATTTAGACTGCGCATAGGTTCTGGCATCCGGCGTGCTCTTGATCTCTGGGGGGTATACGGCATAGACCACTAATGGCACCAGTGCAATACACACTAATCCGGGCAACAACGCGGCCAGCGCCCACGTTCCCCAAGTAATGCTAATGTCAGCGCCTCAATTTCATGAAGTACTACTAATCGCATGCTAGCCCAGCAAGGCGGGTAGAAAGATGATCTAAGTCATCTAACACCCACACTGCTTTGTAAGGCGCAGACCCCTATTCAGTCAGTATGGTTGGCTCGATATCGACCGGGCAATTCAGGGAGCGGGAAATCATGCAAAGGTCATGCGATTTGTGAATAATCTTTTCTGCAGCGCTCTCTTTACCGGCTTCCACCGTCATCACCGGACGCACCACAATGCGTTTAAACCGATACCCTGCTTTACCTTCTTTGACTATTTCACCATCAGCAGTCGATTTATAAGCCTTCACCTCTAATTTGGAGATCTTGGAAAGCAGCAACACATAGTTCGCCAGACAAGACTCAACCGCAATGACCAGCACGTGCTCCGGACAGAAACGATCACTGTCATGAGGAGAGCCGACAGGCAGTGTTAACAGTTCACCAATTTTCACCTCGCCTTTTCCGTTTTCACCGGTCCATTCGTAAGCGGTTTGATAATTCAATGGTATCTCACTCATGAGGGATTCTTCCTGTATAAAATGCTTAAATAAAACGGTTGTTTACGCCTCGTAAACATGGCTTTGCTCATTAGCCTATTGGCTGATTATGCGATGCTTGATGATTCGAAAAACAGTGCTTTAATCATTAACATTATGAAGAAAATCGATTTCTTAGCCTTGGATGGCCGCACACTCAAAACCTTTCTAACGGTACTGGATGAGTCCTCTATTTCAAAAGCGGCCGAGCGGCTAAACGTCACGCAATCGGCGGTCAGCCATACGCTGGATAAACTGCGTATTGCCATGGGAGACCCCTTGTTTGTCCGTTCGGGAAGGCACATTGCAGCGACCGAGCGAGCGATTGCGCTACGTGAACCGGTGCAAAAGGTTCTGGATGGTCTGAGAGGACTCACGAATCAGCACCTATTTGATCCCACGGTTGGCCAACTCGACTATGTGATCGCCGCCAATGACTATCAGAGAGACTTGGTTTTCCCCGGCTTATTGCAAACGCTGAGTGATAAGCATATCGGGATTTCCGCCCGATTTATTTCAGCCGGCCTCCCGACTGCAGAAATGCTACGGGAGGATCGCTGCCAATTTCTGCTAACCCCGTATCCGCCGGAAGGTCCTGACATTTATCAGGTGCGATTATTTGAAGACCGGATGGTCTGTTTTTATGATGCAGCAAAAAGGCGTGCCCCAAAAACTGTAAACGAATTTCTGGCATGCGATTTTGTAGATGTGATCTTTGAGGATAATCACTCCTCGACCAAGGAGTTAAGCACCTTCCTCAAAGTAAAGCCAAAGAAACCTAAAGTCGCCGTCAACAACTTTAATGCCGTTTATTTATTTCTGAAAAATAGCAATATGATCTCGGTGGGGGTGAGCTCAATGGCCAAGCTGAGTTGCTACGACCTACAGTTCGCAGACTTGCCATTTAAGACTCGCCCCATTCCGATGTATTTAGTCTGGCATCGCCGCAATCATGCTGACCCGCCACACCGCTGGTTCAGAGAAGCAATTCAGGATTACGTGAAGGAGCACATACTGCCCTAAAACAGTTTCCGCCTTTATTTCAACTCGATTTCCACGAATGAAAAATCATAGTCATTCGCGTTCACCACATTGTGCTCAACACCGGCCGATTTAAAGTATGATTGCCCCGCCTCAAGCTCTGAAATCTTATCCCCTTCGCTCGTCTCCAGAAGCAACTTCCCTTTCAACCCAGGCACCACAATGTAGTCATAGCCATGCGTATGCTGACCCGTCTCAGCGCCCGGCGCAAAGCGCCACTCGGTCACAATCACACGCTCATTTTCTAACTGATGAACCGCTACCGCTTTTGGTCTATTTGATGCCATCGTAAACTCCTGAAAAATTAAAGTAGGCCGTGCAAAACGGCACACTGACTTGCGAGCCCTAACAATAGCAGATTAGGCCCAAATAGCGCGCCATTTACCTATGCGCCCAGCAATGGTAAATACTCAACCCCATCAGCACTATCCCAAGTCCAGACATTATCGCGGGTCAGGTGCACGCCGCCAATCCATCGGTCTGGCGCTTTAATCTCAAGCCAGTTTCGTTTGCCTGATAACACAGCCTTACCTTCGGGAGTTATCGTGAGCGCTTGGTCTGGACTGCTGGGTAAAGTTAATTGCTTGCCTGCTGGCAGAGTAATCAATGGAGGCGATGAGGTCAGAAATGACCGAAGAATATCCCAGAAGCCGGTGTCGCCCATAAACACGCGCTCTTCAAGTGCTTGATTACTAGCAAACACTTTTTCGGGGCGTTGCTTGCCAGCAGCGATAATGCTCAAGGCCTGTTGCTCGGTTCTGGACAAGCCATTAAATCGGCTTGGAAACTCTTTGAGCATTCGAACAATTGCACCTTTTAAGAATGGCAGGGCGCTAGTATCTTGCAGTAGTAAAGCATTCCAATTTTCTGGTGTTTTATCTCGAAAGGCAGCCCAAGCCTGTTGGGCTAATTTAAGCTGAGCATGATCAACAGGAGTTTCATATTTAAAGAGTGAGGCCATTTCATCAGGCGTTAACAACCCCAAATACTGCTCAGTGCAGATTAGCGATAAGCTGACTTTCTCAGTCTTGTATTTCTGAAACCAATCTAAGATTTGCAATAGTTGTAACTGGTCATAAAGATCATGCTCAAACCATAAAATGACTTTGTCATAATGAATATGGGATGCAAGCAGCTCATCTCGCTCGATAAACAATTGGCTGACCGCCTCAAGCTCACCCCAGCCCTTTTCAGCAATAAAGCTTGCGCGTATTTTGGAGAGCGATTCCAGAGATGACGTTTCAGGGACGGGGCCTTCATGTAACACATCCCGCCACGGAAGAAACTCGCCAGCAATACCCGCCTGCTGCATTATCTCAACCGCGCAATCGCCATTTGTAATGTTTAGAATATTGCCCATACCGACTCCCAGCGTCGTTACCGAAGTTACTACGCCAGATCATACAGCTACAAACTAAATAGGTGGGAACAAATCACCCTCACTGAGCCCGTGAGGGTGACTGCAAGATCAAACACCACTACGTGCGGGACTTCTCAAAAGCTGTCCAAGCCGCTTCCAGCTTCTCAAAATTAAAACCTGGCTCTCTGGCGGGCCCAAGGATCAATTGCTCGGTTTCCAACAGCTTTTCAATTGCCGCTTTCAAATCAGGAATCACCTCCGGCGGGATGACCAGAGCACCGTGTCGGTCAGCATGTACCAAATCACCTTCATTCACCGTCATGCCAAACACCGTTACCGGTGTGCCGATCTCACGCACATGCACAAAGGCATGACTCGGACCAATAGAGCCTGCCAGCACTGGAAAATTTGGCTCCAGATCACCCAAATCCCGCATCACGCCATTGGTTACCGCGCCGGATAAGCCAAGGCCTTTATGCACGGTTGTGTGTACCTCCCCCCACCAAGCACTCACACAATCTGGAAAATCCACATCCTCAATCACCGCCAGTCCGGGGCGTGGGCCGTCGGACATCGATCGAAAATAATCCATGCGCCGCTTTCGAACTTCATCCGCAGGGATCGTTGGTGGTGCCAATCCAGCAATTTTGGCGGTTCGGGCAAAGCCTACTACCGCAGGGTCTTCTGGTGCTGATCTCAGCATGCTGCCGTGTGTGTAATTGTTAAAGCCACGCTTGCCTTGTGCGACTTCGATGGCATTGCAAACGGTCGGGGTATCAACGCTTTGCAATAATTCCAGCAGTGCTGGGTCAATTAAGTATTCAGCCATTGTTGTAATGCTCTGGTTGTGAGTTCAGCCTGCTCCAAGGTGGGCAAATGCCCAGCGGCAGGAATAATGGTCAGGGTCGACTGCGGGATCAATTGGTGCATCAGCTCATGGCGCTCCAACGGACACAGTTTGTCATGCTCGCCACACAAGATCAGGGTTGGTACCGTGAGTTTACGCAGCGTCGCTTGCTGGTCCGGTCGCGACTGCAAGGCACGGGACTGTCGCTCAAAAACTTGCGGCCCAAGCACCTCAGCCATCTCCAAACACAAGTCAGAAATCTCGCCAGTATCAGCGCCATCGCTAAGGTAGTTCGGGATCATCTCCTCGCTCATCACTTGAGCCAATCGACCTTCCCGCACCTTCGCAATCTGTGGCTCGCGGTTAGCACTGACTTCCGGCTTCTCCGCCAGTGGATTAGTATCCAGTAGTGCCAACTTCGCGACTCGATGCGTCATTTGGCGCACCACTTCCATCGCCACAATACCGCCCATCGATAAGCCCGCTAGTGCAAAAATCGGTGGCGCCTGCTCTAGTATCTCGCTGGCCAATTTACCGACTGTGTCATGGGCAGTTAATGGCAATACTTGAACATTGCGCTCAGCTGAAAACGCCGCGATCTGCGGCGCAAACAAGCGTTCATCGCACATCATTCCGGGTAATAGCACTAACGGTAATGCCATCGCTAAACCTCCTTTACACCCACGTCGTTGGCCCTGCCGGGTCATCCGTATTGCTCACCCGAAACAAGCTAGCTTCGCCGGTCATCGCAGGTTTAAGGCTATGCGCTAGTTGAGGTGGTACCGCGCAGACATCACCGGGGGCCAATGTGGCGTTGCCACCCTCCCAACTCAATTGCCAATGTCCACGCATCACCATCAGAATTTCATGACGCTCGCTGGTATACTGCGTTTCCGCAATCGAGCCACGTTTTATAAAATCGATGGCAAAGCCCGGGCGGTCTTTAATCAACCCGTTTTCGCTGATCACATTGGCTGGTTGTCCGGCGGCTAATGCCATCATGTCCTGATAGCGAGCAACAAAGCGCGGCACTATTTCACTCACCGCAGGGTCAGCCAGCTCAGCCAGTTCTTCTTCGGTCATCAGTGGCATCGGGCTCACGCCGTCAGGCAGTATTTCACCTTTGGCGCTGTCATACAGACGCCCGCTTTCCGCCAGAATCAGGCCATGATCGTTGGCCCGCTGAATCACTTCGGGTGCCCAGATAACGCCACCACCAGCATCATCACCACCCAAGATCGACATAATCATGCCGTAGTCAGTGCCGATGTTTTCAAAGCCGCGAAATACCGCAGTCGGAATATTAAAAATATCCCCCTCTTCCAGAATCACCTCGCCGGTGTCGCCATGGCGTCCCCAGAAAAAGCGCCAGCGTCCCTTGAGGACAAAGAAAGCCTCCGCTGTGCGATGGGTATGCAGGCTATTAAAGCAGTTTGGCGGTTGTCCGGCTGCGCCAATATTAAAGCCCGGTGTCTCTTTGATATGGACGTGTTGATCCGGGCTTTCCGATACGCCACCGCCAATAATCGTGAAGTTTTCCTTCTGATCACTGCCCGGTGTGTGCGCATCGATAAAGGCTGTTTTGCATGGTACTAAATCGCCATAGCGAACAATCCGTTGCTCCATGTCCTGAGCACTTAGGGGTACTTGCGTCATGCTGAGATTCCTTCTCCGGTTTGTAACAAGATCTGCTTCCAGATAGCCGTTTCATCAAAGATGGCAAACTCACGGCGAATGCCCCAGGGGCCATATTCCACATGACAAATGCCCATAATGTATACCTCGGTATTGGTCGGCGTACCAAATCTCCCCCAGCCATCGTGCTTACCGTGCAGGGACCAACGAATCGCCGCCCGTGGTGGCATCATCGGATCATCGCGCCCAATCTGGTGGTGAATTTCAAACTTGGCATTGGGGAACGATGCACGCAGCCCCATCCAGAATTGATCGACTGCCGGATAAGAATGACTGGTTTCACCACCGGGATATTCCAGCTGGCAAGCCCGATCATAATCCCGCTCGATCGCGGCCATATCAGCATTCATCATCGCCGTTAATGTGGCGGCATACTTCTCGCCCCATTCATTGTCGTTGCCACGCCCTTTATATGGTCCTTCGATATCAATATCCGGCGTGAATGGTTTGACGCATTTGGCTGCGCCCCCTTCACGATTAATCAAATCCATCGCGAAAGCTTTTGGCTCCCAGCCCATTTGTTTAACGATTGCAGTCTGGTCGCGAATCAGCCACTCATCATTGATTTGGTTATTGATGGCATGGCAATCCGCAATGATGCGATACGTGAGTTTTTTACCCGTGGCTTTGCCATACATACCGTCATGCAAATGCGTGGCCGTGGTAATCAGGCGATGGGAAGACAGCATCCCAGTCTCTGGCGTGCCCGACCAAATGACATCCTCACCCAGCAAGGTCCGATCCGGAAACTCCGCAAGTGTGGCCATTGTCGCGCCGATAACCCCTTGGTTTCCTTTGACCACAGCCCCCGGCGAGCGCACCGGAATATCCGGCGAATAATAATGGTGCAGCGTCGCAATACCACGGTCTTCCCAGATCTCTTTGGTAATGCCGATAATGTAATCCGGGAAATCTTTCCACTTCGGATCAAAGCCTTTCATACTCATAACTATTCCTCGAAACTGCAGCGACTGATCGCAGCGCTGGCAGTATTTATGTAGATAACTAACCCGCCGTCCAACCACCATCAATTAACAGTGATGTGCCGGTAATTAATGCCGCCGCGTCGGATGCTAAAAACACCACGCCACCCATAATGTCTTCAACTTCCCCCACACGCCCGAGCTTGATTTTTGACTCAATCCAGGCACGTCGCTCAGGGTCTGCCAACGTCGGCGCAGCCAATGCCGTTCGAATAAAGGTCGGGCAAATGGTGTTAATGCGAATCTGGTCAGGCCCCCATTCAATCGCCATGGATTTGGTCATGCCTTCCACTGCATGCTTACTGGCGCAATACACCGCGCGATCAACGCCACCCACATGCGCCATCTGGCTGGAGATATTAATAATGCTGCCGCCTTTGCCCGCCGCTTTCATACCGCGGGCAACTTCTGTACTCAGAAAATAAGCAGCGCGCACATTGATATCCATCACCGCATCGTAGTTAGCTGGAGTGGTATCCAACGCTGCCGAATGACGCGCCAAGCCCGCACTGTTCACTAAGACATCAAAGGCATCACGCTGTGCCAAAGTGGTCCTAACCGCATCAAGATCGGTAATATCCAATGCAACCGCTTCAGCGTGATAACCTTGTGCCAGCAAGGCATCGACCAGCTCATCTAAGGCATCAACCCGGCGCGCCGCCAGCGTGACCGATGCACCTGCCTCAGCCAACGCAACCGCACAAGCCAAGCCAATACCAGATGAAGCACCAGCAACAAAGGCGCGGCGACCATCTAAACGAAATGAAGGTGTTTTTGGTAATTGCATGATTAAACCTCTGGAATCGGGAAATGAATGCCGCCCATATTCCGCGCCTTATTAAACTCCCGCAAGCGTGCAAACACATCCACACCAAGCTGTGCATACAGACTCAGTAAATCAACCAATACCCAGTTCTCCCGAATCAAGCCATTTTCAATCCGCCAGAAGTCGAGCGAGCGTAGAGTGATTTTCTTGCCGGTCGGTGCAATCCCCAGCCAGCCATCAGCACTCAAGGTCTGCGCCATATTGGGCCAACCTGTCACGGCTACATACTGGCTATCCCCAAAGAAGTGATGAGTGATTTCATCTTCATGCTGACCACGATCCGGCATCGCATTTAAAAACGGAATCTGATGCCAGTTTCGAAAACCGGATGCACCTCGGGCAGTACCAATACCTGCTGGGCCATACCAACTCATTTTCGGGTGCCAAAAGCGTTCCATTTGCATCACTTCAGGGCCACCTTGCGCGGGATGCTTGACCAGATACTCCAGCATCTCAACCACATGTTGACACGATGCTGCCGAGCGCTCAGCGTCATAAGCACTGGTGACAATGCCATCCATGGTGGCCGGCGCCGGAACCAACCACTCACGACCCAAGCTCGGAGCCATTGGCCAGGCATTTGCCTGCATCATCAACTCAGGAATATCCCAAAGCGCCTGCACCTCCACGACCTGACCATTTTCAAAGCGATAAAACTCATGAAAGCGCATGCCCACCTGATGCCCCGTGGGCGGGATATCCAACCACGGCTGCACAAAGCTGCCCGTGTAAAACCCGCAACAGCCAACCCAGTGAGCGCCTTGTTCTGTGCTACCTGCTATCACAATCGTATCGCGACGCTCCAAATCAGGAATGGCCTGCTGTAAAGGCTCAAACACCTTTGTAAACAGCACCTCCGCCCCATCCATGGTTTCAAATGGATAGCTCAAGTGAATGTTGGCATCACTGGCAAATAGCGCCGCCAGTGTTGCCTTCACATGCCCGGCATCGTAATCATAAAGCGCATCACGTAACGGCTTAAGCAAGGCCTTGTGATGGGAGTGAATATCGCTGGCCATCATGATTACTCCGCAGCACCGGCATATGGCACATCTTTACCACCATAGCGACGCACGCGGATATTGGCTTGCTCGCCATGTCCGGCAAAGTGCTCCAATGCGCACAGGCGCGAACAGTATTCGCCCACTAATGCTGAAGCCTCATCCGTGGTAATCCGCTGGTAGCTGTGAGTCTTAATGAATTTACCCACCCACAAACCACCGGTATAACGACCGGCTTTTTTAGTCGGCAAGGTGTGGTTTGTGCCAATGACTTTATCGCCATAAGACACGTTCGTGCGTGGGCCAAGAAATAGAGCACCGTAGCTGGTCATATTCTCCAGAAACCAATCATCCCGATCAGTCATCACCTGCACGTGTTCCGACGCATAAAAATCTGCTTGCTCCAGCATTTCCTCATAGGTATCACAGACGATCACTTCACCATAGTCTTCCCATGATTTGGCTGCTGTATCAGCGGTTGGCAGGATTTTCAATAAGCGCTCAATCTCGCTCATGGTGTCCTGCGCTAATTTTTCCGAATTGGTTAACAACACTGCTGGCGAGTTATAACCATGCTCGGCTTGCCCTAATAAGTCCGTCGCGCACAGTTCGCCATCTACCGTATCATCAGCAATCACCATGGTTTCAGTTGGGCCGGCAAACAGATCGATCCCTACCCGCCCAAACAGCTGGCGCTTAGCCTCTGCTACAAAGGCATTTCCAGGGCCAACCAGCATATCCACCGGCTCCATTGTTTCAGTGCCCAGCGCCATTGCGCCAACCGCCTGCATGCCACCGAGCACATAAATTTCATCTGCGCCCGCCAAATGCATCGCGGTTACAATCGCAGGATGTGGCTTTCCCTGATACGGAGGCGCTGCCGCAACCACGCGCTTAACGCCGGCCACTTTCGCAGTGAGCACACTCATGTGCGCAGAGGCCACCATTGGGAATTTTCCACCCGGTACATAGCAACCCACCGAATTCACCGGAATGTTTTTATGCCCAAGGATGACGCCTGGCAAGGTTTCAACTTCGACATCCTTCATCGAATCACGCTGGTGCTGGGCGAAGTTACGAATCTGGGTTTGGGCAAATTTAATATCTTCCAAATCGCGAGCTGATACCTCAGACATCGCCTGCGCAATTTCAGCCTCACTTAAGCGGTAATTTTCCCGGTCCAACTTATCGAATTTCACCGATAACTCGCGAACCTTGCTATCACCCTGCGCTTCGATCTCGGCCAGTGTGGTTTCAACAATTGCCCGCACTTTCGCGTCATCTTCACCGCGCTCTGCAGCACTCTTCGCTGTCTTTAAATGTCTGATCATTTCTCTCTCTCCGCTCTAAACTGTTGGCGGGGTCTTTTCACCCCGATCAAATGCTTCCCAGCCTTCGCCTTCGAAGCAGTCTTTGCCTAACTGCGCCATAACATGGGGAAAATCCACCATCACCCAGTTATCAACAATCTTTTTATCCACCACTTTCCAGAAATCCATATAACGGATTTCAACGCGCTTACCCGTGGCGACAATGCCCATAAACTCACCGGAGTGGGTGGCTTCCTGACGTCCGAATGCTGCTGCCCACTCCCCCATATACAAGCGTGCTTCATCCACACACACCTTATCGGAGAAGGCTGCCTGAAACGGCTTCTGCCAGTTATCCTGAAACTCCTGTAAACCGTTTTTAGTGCCGCAACCGGTATTGCCCATCCAACGGAAACCTTCGGTAAAAAACTCACCGATATCAGTAATACGATGGTCGTTTAAACCATCGACCATGCCCTCAATCACGGCACGCGTTTCATCGGTTTTAGACAGGTCGGTATCTTTGCTTAAAACGGCCTGCTCTGGTCTGCTACCTTTCATAATTCACCTGTGTTTATTTGTTGATTCAGTTATCAATTAACCCTTTACCGCGCCCGCTGTTAACCCACTCACGATCTGCTTTTGGAACACCATCACGAGTAAGAACAATGGCGCGATAATGGAGACTGCTGCAGCAACCGCTTCAACCTGATCGGTCGTCGTGGTTTCGCGATTAAAGTAGCCTGCAATGGCCGGCACCATAGTTTGGTTCTGCGCATCCAGTAGTAAAGATGTCACCAAGAAATCGTTATATGCCAAGAGGAAACTAAATAAACCGGTGGTAATTACACCCGGCCACATCACCGGCATAATGACGCGTCGGAAAGCTTGGAAATGGGTACAGCCATCAACCCGTGCGGCCTCATCCAACTCATTCGGAATACTTTGGAAAAAGCTGCGCAGCATCCAGATGGTGAATGGTTGATTGATCGCAACCAATACCGCAATTACCGCCCAGGGCTGACCATAAAGTGTTGGGGCTGCATCGCCAAAAATCGGTGCCAGCCACTCAGAAGAGCTGATAAATACCGGTAAAAAACCCGCCACTAAAACGGAGTGCGGTAAGGCACGGAAAATCAAGGCAATGATCAATAACCAGAATGCCAGATTAGAGCCGGAGCGAGCCAAGCCATAACCTGCCAAAGTACCCACCGTGAGCGACAACAGCACCACGCCTGCCGTAACCAGCAACGAGTTAACGAAGTTGCGATAGAACTCATTATCAACCCATACCGCACGGTAGTGCTCTGTCGTTAGCCCCAGTACCGGATCGCCAAGTGAGCCAAGCGCTCCATTAATCGCACTCATCAGCGATGGCAAGACTCCGAAGAAGACCAACACAAAGCCCAATGCCAGTACCAGTGAGCCAATAATCCAACCCAGCCAGCTCTGATTCCAGGGCGCATAGCGACGTACCTGACCCGGTAGCCATTTAGAAGCAAGCCGCATGGTCAGAAAAATAACCAGCAGACCCATCACAATATCCGGAATGGATAAGCCTTTGCCAGCCGCCAAGGTTTCCGGCCCGTAGATCACTGAAAGTGGGTTTGAGGCAAAGGCATCAACCGGTACTTTAAAGCTCATCACACCGATCCAGAAGATCGGGAATGCTGCAACCACACACCAGATGGCTAAGAAGCCACCGGAGAACAACCGCAGGGATATCGGTTGACGTAAGGCTCTAGGTGTACTCATTAGTGGCTCCCCCGTTTGTGGTCATTCCAGGTACGTTTTAGTAGTGGAATCAGTAAGAAAACAATACCAATCATCGTCAGCATCGCGCTGGCTGACGCTCTTGAAATCGAACGGTTACCGCTGTCATCCGGTGTTAAGAAGTCATAAGTTAGCCATTGCAGCGAGATCACATGCGCCTGACTAGAGAAGCCCACAATTTCCTCAAACACACGGTAACAATCCATCAGGTGAATCAGCGCAATGAACACAATCAATGGCATCAAGTGTGGCACGACTACATAGCGAATGCGCTCCCAACGGCTCGCGCCATCCACGATCGCACTTTCCAGCGTATCCTGATTCATGGTTTGCAAGCCTGCATAGAAGATCACAAAAGCAAACGGGGCAACATGCCATACCCGATAGAACAACATAAGTATTTCAATGGTCCAGGCTTGAGCAAACATGGCGATATCACGCTCTAAGAGATTCTCCAGCATGGCCGTCATAATGCCATCCCCGATAAACAGCCAACGAATCGCCAACGCGCCAATCACGGGGGTAATAATAAACGGTAACAAGGTGATAAAGATGACCGGCCCACGTATGTACTTGGTCACGTTGTTTACCGCGATGGCCAAGGAAAGCCCGATAATAATCACCAGCGGTAATGTCATTAAGGTAAAGGTGAGCGTAAAGCGCAGCGCTTTCCAGAAATCAATATTCAGGATCTCAGACCAGTTGCCACTGTCCATAATTTGCCCGAGCTTATCAACATCGAGAATATCCCGATAACTCTGAAAACCGACATACTTTGTCTGCATCAGGATATCGCCATTCTCATCAAGCATGGCTCGCGACTTTTCTTTAGTGGTGCAGGTCTGGGTTAAGAAACCAGGTGTACAGACTTCTTCTGTCACCGTTTCATAAACCGGCTGCGTATGATAAAAGCTTTGTACGAACACGCTGACCAATGGCGCAGCAATAAACAGCAGCATCATCAGAATCGACGGCCCTACAAAGGCAACGAAGGTTTTAAATTTCATAATTGGGAACCTCCCTGATACAAAGGCGTAAGGGCATAGTCAGCTCCTGAGTCCGGCTGTGTGAAAGTTTGAAATTACCCGCTTTATCTGACGAAGCAGCACAAAGCGGGGTGTTACATAACGCGGAGTCGGTTGATGCTCTTGTTAGAGCAAACCACCCTCTTTTGCCGCTTTGGTGTATTCACTTTCGATATCGGCTAACGTCGTTTTGGCATCTTTGTCACCGTTTAAGAATGCAGCCACACCATTACCCAGTGCAGAGTGCATCATGCCGTGTGCTTTGGATGCAGGATAAGCCGGTGCGCCCGCCTCCGCCGTGGCCACAGCACCTGCTGCAATACGGGTTGGGCTATAACCTTTGATTAACCAAACCGCCACATCATTATTGGCCTTCACCATTTCTTCATCCATCCCTTCCATCGCGACTCTAAAGGCATTTGCAGCTTCTTCGTCGGAGATGTTCGCGGCAATGGTAATACCATCCCACCAGATGGTTGTTGCAGGCTTTCCACCTTCCATTGCAACAGGCGCAGCGGCCATAGCAACCTTACCCACTACTTTGGATTCTTTCTCATCATCCATAGCGCCCGCGCGGGATGACCAGAGGTTGGCCATGGCGATTTTGCCCTGCTGGAACTGCTGCTGTACGTAGGTAGAGTCGGATACCAGATATTCAGGGTCCATGTATTCGGTCAGGGCTTTCATCATTTCCAGTGTCTTAACGCCGGCTTCGTTATTGATCGAAGCTTGGTTGCCTTCACTAAAAAACTCACCACCAAACCCTAGGTACATATTGATGAAGTCTTCCCCTAGGTTCCAACCTGTTTTAAAGGTAGCACCCAACGGATACTCAACCACTCCGGCTTCTTTGATTTTCTTCGCTGCAGCTAATACTTCATCATAAGAGGTCGGCACATCGATACCCAAATCCTTCAGGATATCTTCGCGGTACATCAAGTGCTGAGTATTCACCATCATAGCGACGGCCATGGTTTTACCATCGATTTTGATCAGTTGATTCGGGGTCAGGTTTTGTCCGTACTTCTCAACCAAATCATCCAAAGGCCGCACCAGATTATCCGATAACAGTGGGATCAACGTCGCATTGGCAACACCACCAATATGATACAGCGCTGGCTTCGCTTTCAGTGCTTCAGGCTGCTTGGTTCTGAACTCCTGATCAAGCTCTGCCTTAACATTGCCACATTCTTCCATAGCGGCAGTCACTGCTTTCCAGGCTTCAAAGCTGGCTGTTAGCGACTTAACTTCGGTTTTATTTTCAAAGGCACACTTTGCCAATACCGGGCCAGAACCTAATAGGGCCATACCCAATGCTACTGCTAATATTCGCTTTTTCATTTGCTAAACCTCTGGTAAAAATTAGACTGCCTGCAAGCGCTCACCACTGTTTTTATCAAACAGATGACACACTTCCGCGGCTACGTTAAGGCCTATCGGCTCACCAATCTCGATTCGATATTCCTTGTCTGCTTTGACTGACACCATTGCCTCACCGACCCGGACCGCCACCATCGTGGCATCGCCCAGTAATTCCATGCTGTAGACAGGTGCCTGAATCTCAGCATTGGATTGATCTGCAACCTCACTGACCTGCGCATCCTCCGCACGGAACCCCAAGGTTACGGCGCCCGATATTGCAGGGTTTAATCCTTTGATAACGACATTCGGCGCTGTAAATACACCACCCTCAATCTCACCCTGCATTAGGTTCATCGCGGGAGAGCCAATGAAGCTTGCTACAAAGGTATTTGCTGGGTTGTTGTAAATATCCGTTGGCGTTCCGACTTGCTGGATTTCGCCAGACTCCATAACCACCACGCGGTCGGCTAATGTCATCGCTTCAATCTGATCATGTGTCACATAAATTGTGGTCACTTGAAGTTCGTGTTGTAGATTTTTCAACTGGGCTCTGGTGGATACACGGAGCTTAGCATCGAGATTGGAAAGTGGCTCATCCATCAGGAATACAGTAGGCTCACGCACGACGGCCCGCGCCAGTGCTACCCGTTGACGTTGTCCACCGGATAATTCACGGGGAAAACGCTTCAGTAAATCACCCAGCTCAACCATTGCTGCGGCGCGGTTAACGCGTTCATCGTGGGTGGCGGGGTCAACTTTACGGACTTTAAGCGGGAATCGGATATTTTCGTAAACAGTCAGGTTGGGATATAGGCCGTAACTCTGGAACACCATCGCCACATCGCGATCTTTGGGTTCCAACTTATTGACAACCCGATCCCCAATTCGAATTTCACCTTCGGAAGGATCTTCCAAACCAGCAATCATCCGCATCGTTGTAGTTTTACCGCAGCCGGATGGCCCTAAAAAGACAATGAATTCACGATCTGCAATATCCAGATTGATATTGCGAGCGCCATAGACCTTGCCCCAGCGTTTTGACAAATTTGATAATGTAATACTAGCCATAGACGTGTCTGACCTCCGTTGAATGGGGCAATGTGCCGACTGAGTTGTTATTTAACTTGCCATATCTTGCATACGAATGCAAAATATTTTTTAGATCAATAAACAGGAGTTTCAATTGAGTCAATTTCAAGCTGCCAAACAACTCGTGCGTGACTACTTCGCTGACATGGAGCAAGCAACTCCTGACACAGTCACGAAAATCTTAAAGCAATACACCAGCGACGATTATCTGTGGCGAGGGGTCTACCCGTTTCGGGAACAAGCCGGTGCTGAGGCTGCGGCTAACAGTTTTTGGATTCCCCTATTGCGCTCACTCACTCGCATGCAGCGACGTCAGGATATCTTTATCGGTGGCACGAATGCCTACGCCGATGAGCAATGGGTGATGAGCATGGGTAACTTTATGGGGCTGTTCGATGCCGATTGGTTAGGCATACCCCATACCCGAAAAATCGTTAACTTACGCTATGCTGAGTTTAATTGTGTCGAAAACGGGAAAATTACAAAGGCCGGTTTATTCGTTGATGTGATTGGTTTAATGGCACAAGCGGGTGTTTATCCGCTGCCACCATCTACCGGTGTTCATTATAATTACCCCGGCCCTCGTACCCATGATGGCCTGTTGTTTGAGGACGCCGACCCCGAAGCAGGCGAGCAAACATTAGCGCTGGTTGGGCGCATGGTGGATGACCTGACCGAACTCAATAAAAGCGGCTCAATGACCTGCCCGCCTGAAATACTAGAACGCACCTGGTCAAAAGATATGGTGTGGTACGGACCGGCTGGAATTGGCGCGACATACACCATTCCACGCTATCAGGAGCAGCATCAATTGCCCTTTCGCCAAAGCCTTGCCGATAAACAATTCAATGGCCATGTCTGCCGCTTTGCAGAAGGAGATTATGCCTGTTTCTTTGGCTGGCCTAATCTCTCTAACACCCCGATTGGGGGCTGGCTGGGATTGCCCGGTGGCAAAGTCAATGCCACCATGCAAGTGGTCGATGTCTATCGCCGAGAGGGAGATAAGCTGGAAGAAAACTGGATTTTCATTGACCTGCCCTATTGGTTGAAACAACAAGGATTAGATGTTCTGGAACGTACGGCAGGAATCATGAACCCTCAATAGTCGTTCGCGTAGAACCTCGCACAATCAGGCTCGCCGCCGTAACCCGCTTGGTTGCGGTGACTTGCTTGTGCTCCATTTGTTCCAGCAAGATTTCTACCGTCGCAGCAATCATCTCATCAACTGACTGCTCTACGGTCGTCAGGTTATACGACGGCCAGCCAGCTTCGGGAACGTTGTCATAGCCAACAACTGAAATATCCTCCGGAATCTTTAGACCAAACTCTCCACGAATCACATCCATAACGGCAAAGGCCATATGATCATTCGCAACAAAGATGGCATCCGGTGTACCGTCAGATAAAATGGCTCTGGCTGCAATCGCCGCATCTTCAAAGGTATAATTTCCTAACGCGCGGCGACTAACGTGCAAACCCGCTGCCGCTAGCCCCTCATTAAAGCCTTTCTCACGCTCAACGTTGGTTGATGAGTTTTCCTGACCGGCAATAAATGCGATATCTTTATGCCCTTCACTCACCAATAACTCAGCCAACAAACGGCCACCCCTGATGTTATCGGAAACCACCGCACTGGCCTGCGAATCAGGAATGTAACGATTAAACAGAACCACCGGCACACCAAGGCCTGCGCATTCCTGCGCGATGTGTGAAGAGAGCGTCACCGAAGCCATCACTACACCATCAACCTGATATTGCAGAATTTCCTTAATCACTTCATCCTGCTGACCGGTCTCGGTCATAAACAACAAGACGTGATAGCCCTCAGCCTGCAAAGAGCGTGATAACTTCTCGATAACGATCGGATAAAAATGGTTCTCCAGATAAGCCACCACTAAGCCAATAATTCTGGAGCGACCACTAATAAGCGAGCGAGCCAATGCATTTGGCCGGTAGCCTAGCTCACGTGCCGCAGCTAATACCCGCTCACGGGTTTTCTCGGAAACACTGGCGCCGGGCGTAAACGTCCGGCTGACTGCTGACTGCGATACATCCGCAAGCCTGGCAACATCGGTTGAAGTTACTGAAGATTTGGTCATAAGACTCAGAGTTGTCGTTCTGCTGATCTGCCAGTATAACCAAACCGCTGCAACTGTACACGATATGCTTAGATCAAAAGGGAGAATGCTTGACTGGCATGCTCTGTTTATCAAACATTCAGAGCACGATAGCCAGTACCGACTACTTCATCTCCACCATCTGCACATTGCTATACTTCGCTTCCTTAGAAACCACCGCCAAATTCTTCAAAGAATGAAACACCGAATCCGCAAAGTGATTATTCAAGAATCGCGATGGCGTTAACTGAGGATTGGTATAAACCTGATACAGCACTGAAGTCTTATTATTTGGCAGCTTCTGCAAGCGCCAGAAGCCTGCCAAATCCTTAATTCGCACCCTACCCGCCTGGCCCTTATCATGCGCTTGCCGACCCGACATTCTAAGCATTGCCGTTTGCGTGGCAGGGTCAAAGCTGAAATCCGTATGCACATACATATCACGATCAGAGAACAGCAATGGCGAATCGAAGACGAGATAATCCAAGCGTTTATCCGTATCGTACTGCTTAATCAATTGGCTTTTCTTGCAGGAAAACAACCAGCGCTTACACACCGCATTATCACGAATAAGGGTAATCAAGGCATCGGCGGATGAGTCAACAACCAACGACCCACGGGTAATCGCAAACCCTGAGTCCGTCGCTTGCTGACTAATGGTAATGCCACCGGCTTGCTTTTTCACATGCCAATCACCTTCCGCAGCGTGACTCATGACAGAGGCAATCAGCAGCAGAACGCCAAATACTGAAGAGTATTTCATAATAGATCCTTTTTATTATTTTGAATTTCAGGATATGAAAGTGATGACCTACCGTCAAGCTTTCTCAGCCAGTCAGGCATCCACTTTATCAGTGCAGATTTTTAGGCTCAGAGATGGCAACAAAGCTAGATTTAGCGAGTTCTTCCCAGCAGCTAAACCAACACCTGCCGTGTATTCGCAATATAAAAATGTACTTCATGTTCAATCACCTCATCCACCATCTCCTCAGGGCGACGCCCATTGGGGCAAAGCATTCGCGGTGTGGTGCCAAATAATCGACATATCAGCGGGCGCTCTCCATATACTGTGCAGCCCTGAGGCCCAAGGTGTACGCAGGTCAACTCGCCCAATGCCGCTTCGTGTTCAGCATCTGTTTTCACTGGCAGGCGCGACATTTCTTCTGAAGACGTCGTTACCGGCCCGCAGCAATCATGGCATCCTTCTACGCACTCAAATGACGGAATGCGTTCACGCAAGCGCGCGATGGTATCTCTATCTTCGTACATTTATCCAAGCCTCGATAATTAACCGTGTAAACCCAATGTCGGGATTTTTCATTGGGGCTTAGAGATCAAGGCAAAAGGAATCGCTAGCGGCCCAAAGACTGCCCCCATCACACCCCAAAATGTAGGCTTTGCTCCCCGATATTTCGCGATGTAATGACAAATCACAACACACAAAACATTTAACGCGACTAAAGCATAAATGACCATAATTGGTTCCCGCTTAGATTAGTTTTTAAGGTGACTGCGCTTTGAGTAAAGCCAAAGGATTACGCACAGCATCTGTCACGCTTACTCTACTAGCATTGTAGTGTGGCGCGATAGCGAAAATCAAACCGCGCATCATTGCTCAAAGCGCTTGAGATTTTACGAGAGTGATTGCCCCATGCATTAAAAAACTGACAACTACATAATTGCCCTACATTTGCTGGTTAAGCTACGCATCATCCATTCTTTATAATTACTCTTAACCAACTGGAGTTTTCAATGATAAAAAATACAACGGCACTATTATTCGGCGCGATGTGTTGCTTCACACTCAACACCGCACATAGCGAAACGGCGCAACCCAAGCTCAATGAGTTTGTATTAAGCAGCACACAAATGGCCAATGGTGGCGACTTACCAACGCTCTATACCTGTGATGGCGAGAGCACGAACCCACCACTAAGCTGGAGTGGCGCACCAGAAGGCACCAAATACTTCGCACTGATTATGGATCACAATGCACCCGATGGCGTTCATTGGTATTGGACTCTATACAATATCGATGCAGACAAAACGCAGATTAAAACGGGCGAAACACTCGGCCAAATCGGCACTAACAGCGTCAACAAACAACCCGAATACGCGCCACCGTGCTCTAAAGGCCCCGGCAAGAAAAGCTATACCTATATCGTTTATGCCTTATCCGCGCCCGTCGCCTTAAGTGACAACACCAAGGTCGACAGAGACACCCTGCTCGCCGCCATCAAAGACATCACTCTAGGCTCAGCAAAAATGAGCGTGAACTATGAGCGCAGTGGTGCAGGTGCAGATCGTGACGCTGGAAAGCCGCCTCGTACCGATGGCAAGCCACCCCGCGATGCCAATGAAGAAACCAGACCAAAGCCCGCGCCATTCATACAGCCTGATTTAAGCATTAATATTGACTCTCCTCGCTGCGATGCCATTCGAGGCTCCATAAGCGATGCGGGATTTAATAAAAGCGTTACCGTCACCTGCAATGAAGAGTATGCCTATGTGGCCTCTTCAACCTATCCAGATCATGAAGTCATGACGGGGATTACTGGCACTAACGAGCAAATTCCAGTGCCTGCAATTGGCTATGCTGCACCGATTAAACTCGCGCCTAAAAAGGCGGACACGGTAACTACGATTGATGCAGCTGTTGGCGTTGCGGTCAATGGCGTGCCTATCTACGATTACTCATCGCAAGGCGAGCTGGATGTCAGCACTTACGATGCCAAGCACGACACTTTAGTCCTTGGTCAGTTAGATATTTGCGGTGGGCACTCCGGTCGCGGCGATGACTATCACTACCATGTGGCGCCTACCTGCATGATAGATGCCATGAAAAACAAAGGCGACGATGCGATTATTGGTTGGGGATACGATGGCTACCCGCTGTATGGCGATAAAAACCCCGATGGCACTGAAATCGCAGCCGGCGCATTGGATGCCTGCAATAGCCAAGCCGATGATCAATTTGGTTACCGCTACCAAACATCCGCCACGCCGCCATATATTATCCAATGCTTAGTCGGCGAAGTGGATACCAGCAAATTGCCCAGAGTGTCGCCGCTAAGTGGTGATATCCAAAAAATTCGGGCCGACCTGAGACCACCACAAGGTGGCGTTGAAAACTTAAAGCACATTGCCTCAGAAGATGGCAGCCGTACCATGACCTACTCCTACCAAGGCGAAGCGTATTTCACCACCTATAGCCCATCTGCCGAAGGCGAAAACTGCTACGACTTCAAACAAAGAACGATTAGTAACGGCGGTAAAGTTGAGTCGGGCACCTTCTGCCGAGGCTCGCAGCCAATGGAAGAAGCGCCAAGCGCTGAAGCGAGACCTAAGCCAAATGCAGTGGCTAAACTGACACCCAAAGTCGCAACCGGCAAATATGCACCTGGCACGAAAGACAAGCACAATCTAAAGCTAGAAGCGTGGGCAGATAACTGGTTTGCCGCCTACCTCGGTGAAGATTTGCTGATTGAAGATTCAGTATCCATTACAACGGAGCGCTCGTTTAACGCTGAAAGCATCACATTTGGAGCAAGCTACCCTATCCAGCTTAATCTCATCATTAAAGACTTTAAGCAAAACGACACCGGCTTGGAATATATCGGCGCTCACAATCAGCAAATGGGTGATGGCGGCTTTATCTTGCAAGTCACCGATACCGACACCAACGAGGTCGTCGCGGTCAGTAACAAAAGCTGGAAATGTGAAGTATTGCACAAAGCACCACTGGATAAAGCCTGTGAGGCATCGTCCAACCCAGTAGCTGGCGAGGGCGCTTGTACCTTTACCTCAAAAGCCGCGCCGAGCGATTGGTTACAAAGCAGCTTTGATGACTCCGCTTGGGCCAATGCAACCGAGCATAGCGCCGCATCTGTAGGGCCAAAAGATGGTTACACTGAAATCAACTGGGATGAAAACGCGCGCATTATCTGGGGTGAGGATCTGGAGCAAGACAATACCTTGATCTGCCGAACCACGATTGAGCAACCGCAATAATTGCACTAGATAGGTAATGATGATGGCTTTATTCAAACGCTTACGCTGGGCTGTTTTAGTGTGCGCCTTAGCAGGCTTCAGTGCCCCGCTAAGCGCACACTTACTGAACGAAACCACCGCACAGGTCATTTTACGAGATGGTCAAGTTGAAGTCAGAGTAACCACTGGGATTGATCATTTGGTCTCGGCTTTACAAAATGACCAAGCTTGGCTACTGGGTGACATTGATGCGGTAATGCCGGACGACTTAAGCGCTAGCGAACAGGAGGCCTTTATTAAAAATGCGCTCCAACAGAAAACGCGCTTAACGGTCAACCAGCAAACGATCAGCTTTGAACGGGTTAGTCTTACCAAGAACGCATTGACACACAGCAGCGAAATTGTGTTTCAGGCCAAGCACACGTTTCCTGAAGTGACGGCTCTCTCAATTGCGTTTCATAAAATCTTAGGCCCCGTGCATGCAAGTTTTGTGAAACCGCAGTATAAGTTGCTCAGTGCTGGCGAAAGTGCGAACGTTGCCTTTAAATGATGGAAGCAGGCTTACTGAAAAGGAATTTTTGGCAAGCCTGACCTCTACTAACTTGCCTAATACCAACACTTAGAACCAGAGAGCCTGTGAAGTTAATCCATAAATTCTTTTTAGCATTTTTCATCACGAACATTAGCCTGGTAGGGATGATGTTCGTGTTTATCTATATGAACTTTGCGACCGAGTTTAATGACTTTGTGGAGCAGGAAGAAAAGAAGCACGTCGCCCGCGTTAGACAACAGCTTATTGCGATTTACTCCGAAGTGGGTAGCTGGCAGTCAATCACCGAAAACACTCGCTTATGGCGTGCGATCGTCGAGCCCAATAGAAAGCCAATCAAGCCGAAAGACGACCAGCAACGTGATAATGCCAATGGCGCACCGCCACAAGCCAAACAAAATGACATTCCCAACGACTTGGAGCCAAAACCAAAGCAACTCCCCGCTTCGCTGCAATGGATCAACCTTCCCGAGGATTTACTCAAAACCGGCCAACGCATCAGCCTCTACGATCAAAATAAACAGGTCGTCGTCGGTAAACCCAACCTAAATGATAACTCCCATATCGGCCCCATCATCTTGCAAAACAAGGTGATCGGCTGGATAGGTCTAGTCCCCTCTCGCTTAGTTGAAAACAGCCCCGCCAAAGCTTTCTTAACCGCGCAGCTTTATAACTATTTTATGATTACTTTATTGGTTATCTTGCTGGCTTTTATTATGGCAATCGTTTTATCCCGACATTTAATTAAGCCCATCAAGCAAATCGTCGCAGGCACCAGCGAGCTCAATAAAGGCAACTTTGCCAGTAGAATAGCCCCGCTGACTAAAGATGAGCTGGGCACCCTCTCCCACAACTTTAACGAGCTGGCTTATACCCTTGAGCAAAACCAACAAATGCGCTTTCAGTGGGTATCCGATACCTCGCATGAATTAAGAACGCCACTAACCGTATTACGTTCACATTTATTAGCGGTGCAAGATGGCGTTTTTGTCGCTGACGAAAAGCGTATTGAATTACTGATTAAACAGGTCGATAACTTAAACCATATCGTGGATGACCTCGCCCAACTAGCCCACAGCGACACCGCCAATTTAACTTATCAGGCGGTTAAAATTGACGTGGTCGAGGTATTTAAGCAAACACTGGAAAGCTATACCGCGCGATTTAACGAGCACGAGCTAACCGTGAATAGCGAGGCCTTAAACAAGGCAGGCGACTGCATCGTCAGTAGCGATAAAGACCGGCTCCAGCAGCTATTTGCCAACCTACTCGAAAACACCTGTCGATACACTCACCAAGGTGGGCAGGTAAATATCAGCGCACACACGGTTGCGAATAAAATTGAATTGGTTTTACAAGACTCTGCTCCGGGCGTATTACCCGAGGATCAACGACAATTATTCGAGCGTTTTTATCGCGTGGAGAAATCACGTAGCAGAGAACATGGCGGCTCAGGGCTTGGCTTGGCGCTGTGCAAACAAATTGTCGAAGCGCATGGCGGCACCATCTCATTACAAAACTCACCATTAGGCGGGCTTGAAGTTAAAATAGTCCTTCCCCTTGCAGGTTAATAATGATGACTACACCTAAAATACTGATTGTTGAAGACGAAGAAAGCATTGCCGAGGTACTGATTGCCTACAGCCACCAACAAGGCTATGAGACAACGCATTTTAATAGCGGCAAAGGCGTAGTCGACTTCGTCAAGCAAAACCCCGTCGACTTAATTCTGCTCGATTTAATGCTACCGGAAGTGGATGGCATCACAGTGTGTAAGCAAATTCGAAACTTCTCAGCGGTGCCTATCATTATGCTAACGGCCAAGCGCGAAGAAGTAGACCGCCTGCTAGGTTTAGAGCTCGGTGCCGATGACTACATCTGCAAGCCCTTTAGCCCAAAAGAAGTCATTGCCCGAATTAAAGCCGTACTCAGAAGGACTAGCCAGCCTCCAGCCGCGATCATTAACCAGACCGGTTTCGAGCTGCAAAAAGAGAACTATGTCGCCCTACTTAATGGCAACGATATTGGCTTTACCGCAGTCGAATTCAAAATATTTATGCTATTTATGAATCACGCTGGCCGTGTGTTTACCCGCGAAGATATTATCAATCAGGTATACAACGAAACGGTTGATATGTCGGACCGCAATATCGACACGCACATCAAAAACATTCGCAAAAAAATCAATGAGATTGAAGCCGGCGTAAACCCAATTGCTGCGGTGTATGGCGTTGGTTATAAATGGAGTTACCCATAAAACGCGGGCACGGACTAGCGTGTGGTATCAAACTGGTAGCTGGCTAAAGTGGAGCATCACATAAAACGTAGACACTTCACTTAAACGCGCTACTCGATGACTTCCAACGTCACCGGAAGAATCCCTGCTGAGGTATTGCCAATACGACTAAAGGCGGACTTGGATAAATCAATAATTCGCCCCCTCACAAATGGCCCACGGTCATTGATTTTCACCACAACGGTTTTGTTGTTCTTGGTATTGGTCACTTTAACCCGAGTGCCAAATGGCAGAGTTTTATGAGCCGCCGTACGTTTACCATGATCATAGCGCTCACCACTGGCCGTCTTGCGTGACTGGTAGCGATCGGCATAGAACGACGCTTGGCCGCGCTCAAGGTTTACAGCACGCTTTGCAGAGTCCGCAGACTGCACACTCGCGCACCCTGCCAGTAAAACCGGCGCAATCGCTAACATCATATAGCTTATTTTATTTTTCATTGCTCATCCCCTTTTTAAGCCGGCAGCGTAACTGCCGTATAACATCAAATAAATAACCTTGAGATGAGTAGCTTAACCACTTGTGCTTGTTACTCGCTTAACTAGCGCTTCTAACCAATCCATAAATAGCGATAAACGTCTGGGGACTTGCCTGCGTGAAAGATAAAGCAACGATACCGGCATCGCTGCGGCCTCATGCTTCGGAAGTATGCGGATTAAGCGACCGGCTTCCAAATGCTCTCTTATCCCAAGCGCTGGAATCTGCGCAACCCCCAAGCCAGACAAGCAGGCACTCAGATAAGCATCCGTACCATTAAAAGCTAATACACTAGGCATGGGTAGCTGCTGAGTCTTACCTTTCTCCACATACTCAAACGTCGCTTGGCTATTGCCCATCTTCGGTGAGTAATCAATTAACAAGTGATCCTGCAGACTGGCAAGCGTCTTTGGTTCACCAAACTTTTCCAGGTACTCAGGGCTGACACAATTGAAGGGTTGATACATTGCCAACGGTCTCGCGATCAAAGCACTATCGTTTAAGTCACCCACCCTCACCACGCAGTCAATGCCCTCTTTTACCAGATCGATAGTGTAGTCTGCGCTGCTGATCTTAATCTGCACGTTAGGATAGCTATCCAGCCAGTCTCTCAAATGTGGAAGCACCACCGTGCTGGCAAAACGGCTTGGCATATCCACCTTAATAACCCCGCTGATTTCATCACCCTGTTGCTGGAATTGGCTTTCCACAGCATCAAGCTCCATCAAAATTGCGCGGGATTTAATCAAATAAGCCTCACCGTCATTCGTTAACGTGACTCGACGGGTGCTGCGATGAAATAACCGTGTCCCCAGGTCCCCAGCTTCCTTTCCAAAAACTGCACCGAACTGGAAATACTGGATTTAGGCAGATCCAAGGCCTCAGACGCTCGGGTGAAACTTCCATATTGCGCAACCAGTAAAAACCGCTGCATCGCCTCAAACCTATCCATCTCACACTCCCACTTATTGTTTGCCAATAACGAACAATGTTAGCAGTTTTACATTGTTTATTATTAACAATGCTCACCTTATTCTTTGCTTCACACACAACCCCGACAGGAGAAAACAATGAATAAACTCGCACTAATCACAGGTGGCAGCCGTGGCTTAGGCAAGAACAGCGCCTTAACACTCGCCGATAAAGGAATTGATGTGGTCTTTACCTATCACAGCAACCAAAGTGCGGCACAAGCAGTCGTCGATGCGATTGAGAGTAAAGGCGGAAAAGCCGCGGCATTACAACTAGATGTCGGCGATCTCAGCAGCTTCCCGACTTTTGTAGAGAGTCTAAAGTCGACACTAGAGAACAACTTTGGACGCGACCGCATTGATTATCTGGTCAACAATGCAGGTCCCGGAGATAACGTATCCTTTGCAGAAACCACTGAGGCGCAATTTGATGCCTTAATGAATGTGCATTTAAAAGGAACCTTCTTTTTCACCCAATCCCTGCTGCCCGTCATTCAGGATGGAGGAAGGATTATCAATATCTCATCCGGCCTGACACGGTTCAGCCTGCCGGGCTACTGCGCCTATGCAATGATGAAAGGCGGTGTTGAAGTCATGACGCGCTACTTAGCGAAAGAGCTCAGTGCGCGACAAATTCGAGTAAACACACTCGCCCCCGGAGCCATTGAAACCGATTTTCGCGGCGGCGCAGTCAGAGACAATTTAGCCATTAACAAACAGATCGCTAGCCTAACCGCACTAGGCCGAGTCGGCTTACCCGATGACATTGGCGGCATCGTTGCCTCCCTACTCAGTGATGAGACTGCTTGGATTACCGCACAAAGGATTGAAGCTTCAGGTGGGATGTTTATTTAAGCGCGATTATATTCAAAATCTTTATACTGTTTCCACAATGGCCCTGTTTATCTACGAACATAGGTGTAATAAATTACACGCCTCACTCGGGTAGAAGCATTTACCCATGAATAAATCAGGAATTAAACCGATCATGTCACTTAATCAATTACAGCTCGCACGCGCTTTAGACCTACCTTCACGGGATGCAATGCTTAGCCGTGATCCGTCAGTGCAACAGTTTTGGGATAGCAATAGCAACTTACTCAGCAATGCGTGGAAAGAATGGGAAGAGAACCAGAAAGATAGCCTCCCTCCTCTGGACAGTTCACTGCTGGATAAGAAGCTACGCGATGCCGTGATGCAAGCATGGGAAGATCCAAGCAAAGAATTGGCGATTAAGGATTTGTTGCAAGAAGTTGCGCCTGATGTTTTCCAGTTCCAGTTCTTTGATCCGGAGCGTCTTGCCGATTTACGTGGCTATTTGGAAGGCGTTTGGAATGCACAAATTCCACTGCGTCCGCCGTATGGAATCGTACTGAATCGTCGTGGTGCGATGCTTGATCGTCGCTCAGAAGGCTACCTTGCTGCGCCAAGTTTCCAAGCGTTTTACCAAGAGATAGTTGATCGGTATATGCGCCCGATCTCACGACTGCTGTTTCCGGAAATAATGGGATATGACTCGCAGGCGTTCGGCTTTTCGATCTATTACGAGCCAAATACCGACAACTCGATTCGCCCACATACCGATGCGTCTTCAGTGACACTGAACATCAATCTGAATCTGCCAAGCGAAGACTTTACCGGGTCTGCTGTCGACTTTTACGACCAGACAATGGGACGCAAGATCGCGCTAAACTTTAAGCCCGGCACCGCCATGCTGCACCGTGGCAACATTGCACATGCCGCTCAGCCAATCACCAGTGGCGAGCGGACTAACTTTGTACTGTGGTTGTTTGGCGACCGTGGGCAACTGCCAATGCAAGGCGCTCAGCGTGTTGAGGTTGATGCCAGTAAGCGCTGGGTTGAGTCAACAGTGGTGCAGGATAACTACGCGCCGTTTTAAGATAGCTGTTTGTAACAAGAGCTGGCCTCATACGCCAGCTCTTGGCTTCATTGCGAAGCACTAATCCTTATAGGTATGGCGAACAATCTTCTTGCCGACATTCACCGTCTTATCAAATTGCTTTTTAAATGACACGCCCCGCTTCATCGCCTCTACTCGCTGCCGGTTTCTCTGCACATTATTCGCCTCAACAATGCCATCAACCAAAGTTTGCTTAAGCGTCTCCACACCAAAATGCGTTTTAGTGGTTGAGATCGATAACGGCAAAGCAATATCCGAATGCATCAGCTCCCGATTATAAGCAACCGCCTGAGCGATAATCTTCGCTTTTGCGCTAGCTGGGTTCTCCAAGTCATACGGCGGCTCCCACTCGGCGATTGGTTTTAACTTATCAACCTGATTCACCACTGCAATCACCACCGGCTTTTTATACGAGATATTTTTAGGATCAGCATAAAACAAAGCCAGCTTGTCATTGAGTTGCTTATCAAGATCACGCGCCGATTGATTCGCTTTGAGTACCCACAGAATCAAATCCGCCTGAGTCATCTCTTTGAGCATCTGCTTTTCAGTACTCGTATCGCCATCTAAACCCTGTAAATCAACCACCCTCACATCAATATCATTAACGATGACGTCATACACCATTGAGCCCTGTGTCGAGGGTAAAACATCAACCTCTGCAGCCAACTCATCTTTTAGCAGGTTCACAATCGAAGATTTTCCAGCCCCAGTTTGACCCACGGTAACAATGCGAATTGGTTCTAAGGCTGGCGCAAAATGCTCCTCATCCACCCCAGAGGCATTCGAGACTTGCAGGTCCGCATCCTCTAAGCTAAATCGCCCGCTGTATAAATCAATCGCCACGGCCGCGACCTCATCCAGCAAGGCCTCTTTCGCCATGAGCTGCATATCATCCACAAAGCCCTTGGTCATGGAAGCGGTGGCCTGCTCTTTAGTGAGGTCGGACACGACTTTTAAGGGATTGTAGTAGAGGTTTTTGGCATGATTGGCCCAGATAGCTGCAGTCACCACTTTTTGGCCGACTGCGCCGTATTTCTCATAAGCCTTGTATCCCGCTTTAATGTGAGAAATTTTAATGTACTCAATGCCTGGGATATTTTTTTTCACCACTAATTTGTAGCGCCGGCTTACCTCTTCAAAGAGCTTTAAGCCTTCGGGGATTGAAAACCCTAAGGTCTTTTTACCGAATTGCTGGGCGACCAATTCTAAAATCTCAAAGCCTGCTTGATGCAGGTTGGCCCACTCAATGCCTGCTTTCAATTGCTCCCGTGTGTAAGCTCTTGAGGTATTCCAAATCACTAATTCTGCTTGAGACCAATCGCTGGAAGTTTTCACCAGACCATCTTTGATCTGAGTCAGTACTTCCTGATGAATCTCCGCCTCTTCTTGCTTGGCCATTCGGCTGATAAAAAACAAGGGCACCGTGACCAACAAAGTACTGATCGTAATCGCGATCGACAACATCAGTAGGTAATCGTATTTAATCGCTAAAACGATACCAAAGCCCATAATGGTCAGCACCGGAAGCAACGCTGATATCATAAAAATCAACCAACGGCTGCCTGATAAATCCGATAGCAGACGGTATAAGCCTTTAATTTTCTTCATAACCCGACGCCGCCTTGCCTTTTTTAAGGGCATCTTTATATAAGTCCTGCATTGTCTCTGGTGAGACTTCAACGCCTTTACTCTTGTGATAGAAGTAATAGCACGCCGCCCGACCGAGGCCGTAGGTCGTCCCAAAACTCATTGCCGCAGCGGTCACTGCACCCACCGTTTGCCCATATACGGGAACAAATTTAATCAACTGCCGAACTCCTAGCTTCACCCCGTATTGCACAGCAAAGCTGCTGCCCAATGTGCCAATGAGTTCGTTGAAGGTGCGCTTATTCCACTCAACGCCGTATTGATTCGCCAAGCTGTACAGCAATTTCGCTTGAATGACTGGCACGGACACTAAGCCTACGGCGGGAATCAAATCACTGGCCGCGGCAGTCCCTGCATACCAAAGCACTTCTTTTTTGACCAGATCGAAATTCGCTTCTTCAATGGTTGAATGGCCTTTAACATCGGCGATGATTCCGACCACGGGCAGCATTTCCTCCAGCGCCTCCACCAGCGTATCGTAGTTGTAAACCGAGCCATCCTCAGTTTCAAAATCAACAGCCACCGATTTAAAATCATCGCCCCAGACTGCTTTTACCTGTTGCGTATTAAAAGTAACTTGGCGCTCGCGATCTTTTTCATCCGACAGCAGCACAGCACTGTGGATCAGTAATAAGTGTTTAATCTTCTTTTTCTGTTTAATCTTTTTAAGCGCGCTCAACACCGCAGACTGCTCTGGCTCATCAGCTTTCATAACCACCACGAGCGCATGGCCTAATTGACCAATTTCGTCCAGATCGGCCTCGGGGTCATAGTCCGCCTCACCCAGCCCTCGCGTATCTAAAAAACGCACCAGCGGCTTATCTTCCGGAAAATCATAAGCCTGCGCGGTCTTGGTACAGGGCGCAAAGCCATTTCCGACCTCAACCGATGAAAGCCCGGTGATGGCTTGAATAAAGGTCGATTTGCCTGCACCGGTTTTGCCTACCAGCCATAAGGTCGGCAAGTTGTCTCGCTGAAACTGGTGCGCGTGAATCAGGTCAGGATTCTTACCGGGATTGATGGAGTCTTTTATTTGATCGAACATCAATAATTCCAATTATTTTTAAAGTGCTAATGTCATCCTAAGTGCTAAGTCATTGCTCAGTCAACGCTTTGCGTGGTGTCAACCGCGCCTCAGAATACCTATGCCCCGCCTTCAGCTATCACGCTGCAAGTGGTCACTGGTCGTACACTAATTATTTTGTGTACCTGCTATGCTACCCACTTAATTAAATCATAAAATAACGGATGTGATGATGAATGGATTCAGAGCACGCGTATCCGGGGCTGTATTAACCAGCATCGTATTGCTGACCTCGGGAATGGTCGCGGCTAATGCAGCCGGACTGCGCCAACAACTAATTAAATACTCCAACACTGACTACAGTGGCGAGTACACCTTTCGCCATTGCAAAGCGATTACCAAACAACCTTTCGACCTGAAAGCCAGCAAGCGCAAGGTGCTGATCATCGGCGATAGTCAAGCCTGTGATTTTTATAATGGCGCGGTTGAAACGGGAAACCTCAAGAACTACCAAGTCAGCTTGCGCTACATTCCCTATAGCTGCCAGCCAACCTTTGATCACAATGTCATCGCCCCGAAAGACCGGCCGCTTTGTGCTCAGGAAGCACGCGTCGATAATTTGAGATTGGCCGCTGAGCAAATAAAAAATGCCGACGTCGTCATTTTCGCCGCACGTTGGAAGCAAAAAGCAGCCCGCGCATTGCCGCATACCCTGAAGTATTTGAAGCTACGCCCGAACCAACGGGTGATTGTTTTGGGCAATAAAAACTTCGGTAAAATTAGCATCCGCAATTACTTACGCATGTCGCCAGACAAGTTACTGGAGCTCTCCAACGATGTGCCTCGCCACATTCGTCGTGTTAATGCGATCTTAAAAGAAGGACTCACCGGCACCCGTGCGCGCTTTATCGATCAGCAAAAAGTCTTGTGCGATGGTTCCGATAAGCATTGTGAAGTCTTTACCAACAACCACGAATTGATCTCCTACGACGGTTGGCACTTAACCGAACCCGGCGCGCGTTATGCCGGTACTTTGCTGTTCAGAGAGACAATGCTGAGGGAGTTAAGATAAGTTATCTGGTAATGAGATGGCCTGCGTGTAAAATACAGCAAAAAATAAGCCATAGAGGCACCCATGCCATCTTTAAAAGAAACTGCTCAGCATATCAAGCACTCCGCACAACAAGCCTCCGCAGGCTTAGTGGACCGTGAAACCTTAGTCGATCTCATTCTCCTTTCTTGTGTTGCAGAAGAGCATCTACTTATCATCGGCCCACCAGGTACGGGAAAGAGCGCGGTGGTCCGTGCCGTCTCTGACATGTTTGATAGCCAATACTTTGAATACTTGCTGGGCCGCTTCACTGAGCCCAGCGAGTTATTCGGGCCAATTGACCTACAAAAACTGAAAGATGGCATCGTCGAAACCTCCACCAAAAACATGCTGCCAGAAGCTGACATTGTCTTTTTGGACGAAGTGTTTCTGGGCTCAACCGCAATCTTGAATGCGCTGCTAGGGATTCTCAACGAAAGAACTTTCAGGCGTGGCCAAACGCAATTGAAATGCCCGCTGCGAATTTGCGTGGCAGCGTCTAACCATTTACCACAAGATGATTCATTGGCGGCATTTGCAGATCGCTTCCTCGTACACTATTTTGTCGATAATGTGCCAGACTCACAGTTGGAAAGCTTGCTGGAAAACGGTTGGCAGTATCAGTATAAAACGGCCATTGAAAAAATCGAACTTAGCCATCTGGATCAACTCACGGCTGCTTGTCGCCAAGCGGATATGAGCGGGATTATCAGACCACTCGCTGACTGCATTCGCCTATTGCGTAAAGCCAATATTCTGCTATCTGACCGCCGCATTATTAAAGCCCAGCGCTTGATTGCCGCCGCTGCCATATTAGATGGACGCGATAATCCGACGACACAAGATTTATGGCCGTTGTTGTATGTGGTGGGTGATGAACACGCTCAGCAAACAGCACGTGATTTATTAAAAGACACCTTCGCCACCTCGCAAAATGAAACATTAACCGCCGCCGCTGAACATGCCTCCAAAGGCCCACTGGCGCGCTCGCAGCAATTGCAAACTGCGGTCAACGCACTACTAGCGCAACCCGTGGGAGAAAGAGACACCTTAGCGCTGGAAGCACTGGGCCGTGAGATCGACACACAGTTCTCTCTGGAGACCTTACCCGAAGGCTTAAAGCAGGCAAGAGAAGCCTTATTGGTGGCGTTAGGAACGGTTGCGTGAAGCTGTCGGATATTGTGTGGAAACCCTCCCAGCAGCCTTTGCCCGCCAGTGGCTTACTGATTTATGCCGCAGAGTACCCTCTATTTAAAGCAAAGCTCGCAAGCTTTACACCAGAGCAAAAAGCTCGCTTGAAGCTAGCGCATGGAAGCGATGTGGCTGTACTGCTGGGCGCTAATCAGGATCTCCCTTGGATTCCCGGTGCACTGTATTTAGGTCAGGCAAGTGGCGTCACTAATCTCTACCTGCCGACAACCTTATCGCCCTCCTTACCGATAGCCTTGATTGCCAGTGCGGTCGCAACGCTATTTGGCACGGGCCAGTATGCGATTGATCCCAAGCATCACCAGTGCTTCAATATCTCTGCGGCCTTACCACTGAGCCGTATCGACCCCGAGACGTTGCCATGACACAAAACAATCTGGCAGCGACCACTACAAAAGCCCCGACGTTCGCCGTTGAAAGTGACCAACAAAAAAGCCATCAACTGCCCGATGAAATCAGTTCATGGGCTAGTTTGCTACACGCATTTCTACCTGATTTGCGCATGCCGTTAGAGCAAATGGGGAATGTGTTATCCAAGGTCATTAAAGTCTTACCGCTTCAGGAAATGGCAGGACAAGATGAACCTGACGGCATTGAAGGCATTCATTCCTTAGTCAATTACGAGCGCCTACTCACCAGTGAATGGGCGATATACCATGACTTCCCGGAAGAATTCATTCGCCGTGCCGCCTTTAAAGAACATCAGTTTTATAAGTTAGCGCACCGAGAACGCACCAATGATGAGGCGGTGTATGTGCTGCTGGACTGTGGGCCTGAGCAGTTAGGTCGGCCACGTGTGGTGCAATTGGCGGTGCTAATTTTATTACTGCGTTACGCCGAAGCTATGCAGGCAAAACTGCACTGGGGCGTCATCCAAGATTCTAAACAGCAATGGTTTGAAGGCATTACTCCAGCGCTGATCGAAAACTGGTTACAGATGTGCTCAGCCGACTTGCTCGACAAATCGGTACTCACACAGCGACTTGATGGCTTAGATCAAACACTACTCGCTAATGGACGGGTGTGGTGCGTCACCCCCGAGCCCTTAGATGATTTTCCCCAGCTCATGCAGGTAAATATTCAGGGCGATAGGCAGGCTGCGGCGGACGAGCAACGCAAAATTACCGTCCGGGTAGGACGCGCTCATCGCCAACAATTACAGACGCTATTATTACCCGAAGATAAGCTGTGCAATCAGATATTGAATAACCCTTTTAAGCAGGAAACTGTTCAGGTTAACCAATCAAAATCTTGGCTGTTGAATCAAACCGGCACGATTCTGGTGCTGTTTAATGCAAGCCGTTATCTGAAAAGCTTCAAAATACTCACGCGCAACCCCAGTACGCAGCTGCCAATTGCAAAGCAAACCACCATACTGGGCGTGTACGTTAATAAGCGAGGCACCTATATTTTATCGGCGACCAGTGACGAGTATTTTTTACAAGGGTTTCCCCCTCAGTTTAAACACAAGCGCTATAAAAAATCCCACGATATTCAATTGAATGACCAGCTGCCAAGCATGGCCGTAATCATCAAAACGGAGCTGATCTTGTTGGTCGATGCTAAACGCAATCTGCGATGCCTGCGGTTTTCAGAGGATATCTGCAGCGTGGAAACCGTCGCCAAGTCAGTCTATGCCTTTGGCTATAACGGGAATTATTTCTACTACATTGATTTAGACCCCAAGCAAAGAACGCTCAGCCTGCATTGGGGCGCTGAAGGTCAATCTAACTTTAAATGGATAAAGCACGCCCCCCTGCAAACTCAGGTACAACGCAGTAAACCTGAAGTATTCATCGACCAAACCAGTTGGAACCTGAAGGATGGGGGACGAGTGGCGTTCAGAGTCTCTGAGACGGAATGGAATATTCGCTACCCAGGTGTCGAGGACTTTATTTCGGTAATCGTCTCGCCCGAACTCCAAGTCATAGGACTGCATCGTTTGACTGATCCAAAAGCCGTGGTTCATCAATCAGCACTGGTGTGCATGAACAAACAAGATCGGCAAACCTTCACCCTGATTGGGGATGACTACAATGAGGTCATCTACGTCCTACCAGAACCGTGTGTTAGGGCTGAGCTAAACCCTCAAAGGCCCTATTTGCATTATCAAACGGAAAAAGGTCTGTTAAAGACCATTGAGATAAGCACCCGAAAGGAAATGACTTCGTGGGACTTAAACGCATGACCGCAAGCATTGAACAAAAGAGTGACGAATTAGATCGCTCAGCGCTGTCAGGATTTTATGAAGTACATGGCTACTTTTTTGCGAATGACTTTCTTAAAGAGGCAGATATTCGCCAACGGATTCTGACGCTTTGGGAGGATGGCTCAGCGCTGTATCAACTTGAAATTGGCTATGTGCTGGTTCAACCCACCGCCCGCTTTCAGCAAGTCAGCCAAACCACTGGCGCGGCGCTGATAAAACAAGGCTCGACCTTATCCAATCGCCTTCGAAACAACACCTCAGCAGCAACTGCTAGCAAAAGCGCGGCGAAGCAACTGCGATTACTCTATCGTGGTGAATGGCATCACACGGCCCTAAACAACCAAAACCAATATGACCCGGCCCAATGGTTTGAAGCCGGTGACTATGAGTGCGTTGTTTTAGCGGCACACGCCCCTGTGATCCCCGACAAGCCTAAGTCTATCAGCTTTGGTAAGAAGACCAGCACCAGCGAAATCGTTGATAAAGAAGACCTAAAACCCAGCGCCGAATTACAACAAGTGCTGGAGGATTTAAAGCAGAAAACGACTGCCGCCAGAGATGCTAAGCCGTCAAAATATTCCGATTATGGCACTGCTAAAACTGGCGGCAGTGTACTCAATAAGCTCAAAGCGGGCTTATCGAGACTCCTCATGCGCAGCCCTTTAGCGGATGCCATTGGCAAGGCTCAGGCAAAATTCATCGAAGATACCCTCCAAAAATTTCAAGATGGCAATCTCGAAGAAGCCTTAAAACGCGCGATTCCAATAGGCAGCATGAAGGATGCACTGGATAGCATCGATCATCCTTTTACCGGGCGATTTATGCCGCGTTCTGAGTTGAGTATTAGCCTGCAACAAAGTCAGGGTGGCCAATCTATTTCTCTGGATGAGCAAGTCCTCAACATGCTCAAACACACCTATCAAAAAGCCTTTGATAAACTCGATGCAGAAGGCCGAATCGAAGAAGCGGCCTTTGTGTTAGTCGACTTGCTGCAAGAAATTGATCAAGCGATTAGCTATCTTGAAAAGCACAAAAAGTACTTAATGGCCGCTCAAATTGCCGAAGGTCATCAGGTCGAGCCTGCGCGTATCATTCGCCAATGGATACTGGCCGATGATTGGAAGCGTGCCATACAGATAGCACGCATCTCCAACCGCTATGAAGAAGCGATCACCCTACTCTCAGCCTCGCATAAAGCAGAAGCCGATCAACTCCGCTGGATGCTCGCAGACATGCACTATGCATCGGGTAATCTGGAAACGGCGGTGGAAATTGGCTGGCCCGTGATGGAGAAACGCCCCGCCGTTTTGGCGTGGTTAAAAGAGAGTGCCGCGCTAGGTGGCAGCTTGGGGACTCGACACCAGTTGAAGCTCGCACTCTATGATCAAGACGGCGAAGATGAGTACATACCCGCCATTCAACAGCTGTTTCGCGATGACAGCAGTAGCAGCGCGGCGCAGCGTCTACAACTCATTGACGAACTCAACCAGTACCCAACGAATTCAGTCGCCAAATCCTTAGCGTCAATGGCCGTGCGCCCTTATCTACGCGATGTGGCAAAAGGCTGGATACATCATGACAATAGCCGCTGGAATCGACTGATCACCTTAGCCGATGATCACGTATTACGGACCGATGTGTCGCGTATAAACATTAGCGAATCCAACTCAAAACAGCCTCTGCGCACCCAGACACAGCCAGTCAAATATGCGCTATCCGCCTGTTTTGGTCGTCAGATATTGGACTGTCAGCGCTTAGCGGATGGATCGTTATTGCTTGCGTTTGGTGAGGCCGGTGTGGAGCATCGCTCAGCGCAGGGAGAATTACTGGCTAGCTATGCGGATATTTGCCATGATATTGTGATGTCGGATCAGGGTTATCAGGCATTGCTGGTGGCAATGCATGAAGGCTTCCAAGTTGTCGCTGTGTTTGATTTGGTGACACGTTCAACAACCTACTGGCAGCAAACCAAGCTCGATACCTGGGCTGATAATTATGATGGTTTGAGCTGGATTGTCGCCAAGGCAGACCGCCTCTGGGTATTGGATTTGCAACAACCCTCGATGGTCTCGTTATGGTCACTCGGCGATTTAAAAGGTGACGTCACCCTTATACGTCGTGACCCAGCCTGCTTTAGCTTTTTGGTGCAAAGCGACACCAATAATGAATTATGGAAATACCGACTCCCTGATTTATTCTTAAAAGAGCGCACGCCTTTGGGGCAAGCCACACTCAGCGACATTCCTGCTGATATGAGTAGCTCCGGAAAACTGCTGCTGGTATCGACCGACATGACCTCGTTTGTATTCTATCCAAGTAATGAAAATGAATATCACCCTATCAATGAAGGAAGCTGCCAACAGCTGCGGGTATTTGCGGATTGGCTGGTCATCGGGTCTGAATCGGAGACGAGTAATCACTTGAGTGTTTATGCTTATACTGAGGCGAATGTTCCCACCCTTTTGTTAAAGATTCCTTACCCGAAAGGTGAGGAATTGACCTGTCGCGGTGATGGTGAATTTTTGCTGCTGCATTCTGACGCTGGGCGTGTGATGGTGGTTGAGCTGGAGTATGGGGCTGTGGTGGTGGAATTGACGGTGTGAGCGGATACGGCGGCGGCTTTATCAGCCATCACCAAATTTTCCACCACGGCTTTTTGGCTGAGGCATTTGGCGATGTTGGTTTGCTGGGTTGATCGGAGATTATATTGCCGTTTAGGTCGTATAACTCACCGTCGTCGCCCTGAACTTTGGCACCCAATGAATTGGCAATGCAAACTAGCTTTTGGATGACATCAGTGTCTGGATTTTTGGTGTTAATTTCTCCCGACTCGGGGCTATACCATAGTGGCCAATTTCCAGATTCTCTTAGGTATAGATAATTGTTTTCTCCGGGGTTGTCTGGGTCTTGGATGAGTTCGGGGTCGTTTTCTACTTGAGCGCTCCATTCGGAGAGCGAGATTGATCCTTCATCCTCTTCGTCTGCCCAATATTTTTTGCGGGTTATGTGTAGGTCGTAGCCCATGGTTTCTCCGTGGTTTGGCTAACTTCTTCAGGCTCGGAGAGCCCGCTCTAACCATTTACAAGCGTGCACTGAGATTCTATAAATAGGAGCGTCCACTTGATTCACAGCGGATATACAGTCGAGAGCGAGCTTTGTTACATTTTTTGGCTTAGACGGTTAATGATATGCTCAAGACGATTGAGTAAATCATCATATGAAAGAATATCCACAATATTATTGTACTTCCTCTTTACCACTTCGAAATCATTCATTTGATTTTCTGAAAGGTTATTTGTTCGCCCAGAAATAATCATACCTTTAGGATTAGTTATTCTTATTTTAAATCCATCGTGAACGTCATTGCCATACTTATCATTCAACTTTTTCTCCCCAGCCCTTCCCGACTTCATGAGGTGAAAGATATATTTTTCAATCTGCATGACTGTACCAGAGAGCTCTCGACGAGGTATGTAGTTGTCACGATAGCCTGATTGAGTGACGAGACCTTTCTCGAAAGGCTTTTTAATCTCAACAATATCTGTATTTCCAGAGAAATCGATCAAGAGAAAGTCCAAGGATCTTACTTTTTCATACTGACCATCTAGTACCGGTGCTTCTGTAAAGGCATATAGGTATTTAGGGAAAAGAAGAAGGATGAATTGTACTATCTCATTTTGCCACTCTCTTTCGCTATATTGATTTTCGTCCTCAAGCATTTTTATTAAATGAGAGTGTAGATCTTTATATTTCTCATATTCGTATTTTTCTATCCCGAAAAAAGCATTAGACCTACGACGCGCGGCAGTCTTATTGTTAATATACTTATGATACAACGCCTCATCATCTCGCTTCATCTGAAAACGTTCTCGTAAAACTGATGACATGCGCGCATTTGCATACTTCTTAAGCTCATAGCTATTAGGAAATGTTGAAACCAAGTGATTAAAATCATCCTCAGACAACCATTCTTCATCCCCAGTCTCACCACCAATAGTCAAAGACTTACTTTCGACCAGCTCAGAAATTCGATAAAACACTGATATATCGTTAACCGCTATAAAATATTTAACATTTAAATTCAGTGAGCTATGAATTCGAAGCTCAAGAGGTATACCAAGAACCTCTTTGTCGAAATTCCAATAATTTCCAACTAGCTTAGCAAGCCTGAATTTAATCAAAAATTCACTGGATTCTAAAAGAGCCCTGCCATCCTGTTTTTTTAATGGTTCTGAAATATTTTTCCGACGTACCGTGAACGTCTTTTTAATAGTGTATGTATGTGTACCAGTGAGTTTTTCTTTTAACCAATCAGTCCCATCGCGCGGGCGGTAAACTAAGAGTAAGCTATTATCCTGTATCTCAAAATCGATAGTTTTACTCATATTTCACCAAAGCCGTGTACCCGATATCGTAGTGTGTTAAACAAAAGTCCATGTTCGTTAACCTAAAAAGTCATATATAATCTGAAGTCAGAATAGCCAAAGCTTAAACATAATCAACCATTTTCCACCAAATCACAGACAAAAAAGAGCTCCAAAAAAGTCTCCCTTTCCTTATCAAAACTGCGCTCTACACCCCTCGCCCAGTCCTAAGAAAATGTACCCAGTCCAGCCTATCCCGCTTTTCACACTCCGCAACCGCAGGCTCCACATCATAAGGAACTCTTACCTGCTCAATATTCCAATCATCCCCAGCTTTCTCAACGATAGAATACGACGCCATCGACGTGTAATTTTCCATTGAATGAACAGTTGGCTCGTCATCAGTATATGCCTGCAAGCCGACACTTCCGGGATTGATAATTGTCTGCCCTGTCGTTAAAGAAACCGTTCGGGGAGTATGCGTATGACCACAACAGATAAGCTGAGAACGTTGACCCTTTAGCAGTTTTATTATGTCGCTATCAGCGCGTAAACAAGCATAGCCAAGCTCCACATTTTCAAGCAGATAGATTAAGTCACTGTCAGGCGTGCCATGACACAGATACACATCAGGGCTTAGCTGAACATCAAACGGCAATGATTTCATCCATGCAATTGGCTCATCGCCAAGGTCGTCGATGATAAATTTCATGGTTGGATTTGAGGCGATTTCCTCGGCATCCGCTTCAAATATTTGACGGTCTTGGTTCCCGCAAATGGTGACCATTTCATATTGCATTAAGAGGTCATAAGTTGCTTTCGGTGCGATAGGCCCATAAAGAATATCGCCAAGGTTCACCATCAAATCAACGGAGTGCTTTTGTGCATCCGCGATCACAACCTCCAGTGCAAACACATTGCTATGAATATCAGACAGTACTGCAAATTTCATGGAAACCTCATCGGCGATAACGCCCTGTTACATTGCTCTGCATTCAGAATCGACCAGCTTTAACAGCGTTGGTATTCTGTGCTGGCCGTGCATTGTCTGGATAAAACCTCTTGCGATCTCGTCATCGATTCCGGCAGTGGTGACGTAGAGCGGATTTTTACTTTCCCCTCTGAAGACTTCTGCGGTGGTTTCAGTATCTTTAAATCGCCGTTTCGCGACACCTAAAATTGGGATTTTGCCTTTGAGCGCATTGTACAAGTGCATGCCTAAGCCCGGCTTCGAGTCATCGCCAAGCACAACGAAACCATCTACCACGATTAGATCCGGGCTCAGCTCATGCGCTTCAATCAGCTTAAGAATGCAAGGCAGCTCCCTTTTATAAAAGAAGCCTGGCTCATAAGGCTCAACGTCAGCGACGTCGGTGCGAACCACAAGCAACGGGCTTTCATCGCTCCAATGTTCAAAGCACACGCCGGCGACTACAGCCTTATTTTCACGATAATCTACATCTACAGCTAATATCATTAAACGCTAACCCTTACCCTGTTATGTCGGTCTTAAGAAAGTGATTTGCCTAAGCGATAGCGCTCAAATAATCCAATAAGCAGCGCACCCGCCGTGTAAGCAACCATATCACCCCATGCAAAGGAAGTGCCGATAACGGTTCGGGCAAGTGGATACTCAGACAAGCCCAGCAACTCGACCAGTTTGAAATATTGCATGATCTCAACACCATATGAAAACAATAGTACCGCGATGATGGTGGGGTACACCGGCGTGTTTAAGAACGACAAGACGAAGCAATAAATCACAATAACAACAAAGGTGTCACCCAGATACGGGCGAACAAAAGCATCTCTGACAAACAGCGCGATCAGTACCTCGATAAAGAAAAACATAACAAATACGATGAAGTAAAAAGAACTGAATCTCACCAAACTACCTTTAAGCACTGCAGCTCACCTAAATTGGGAAAACGCCAGTCTATCAACCATCCTTCGGCAAATCACAGACAAAAAAAAGGAGACCCCGAAGAGCCTCCTTTTCTATCTCAAAACAGCGCGCTATCCAAGCCGCAGCTGTCCGATCTCATCCTTACAATACTGTGAAGATCTCATCTTCAGGCAGTCTTGATTTTGGCAGGTTTGCATTGAAGTCTGTCTCAGTGCGGTAGCCCAGCGAAATAATCGCAGAGGCAGCCAAACCTTTCTCACATAGGCCAAACTCGGCGTCCAACGCCGCTGCATCAATACCTTCCATAGGAACCGCATCGATACCCAGTGAAGCAGCGCCCAACAGTACAGTACCCATGTTCAGGTATAACTGCTTTTCATTCCAATGGCGCACGTCATTTAAGTCATTGCGGTGGATGTCAGCAAACATCTTACGGCCGCCAGCCATCATGTCTTTATGCTCTTGTGCCGCATAACGACCGTCTTGGTCTTCAACGTCCAACAGGTGCTCTAAGTAGTCATCCGTCAGGTCCGTTTTTACGCAAAACAGAATCACGTGAGAGGCATTTAATACTTTAGCTTCATTGAAAATAAACATGCCCTGCGTGCCTTTGCTGATGCGGCTTTTGCCTTCATCAGTATTAGCAATAATGAAGTGCCATGGCTGACCGTTTACACTAGAAGCACTCATGCGCATCAGGTTTTTGATCTGCTGGAAGTCTTCATCAGAGACTTTCTTATCCGCGATAAATTCTTTTGTAGAATAACGAAAGTTTGCCATTTCTGTTAAATTCATTTTGTAACCGTCCTGCTTATAGGAATATTGTTTTAGTGTGTGATTTCACGTTAATCCAGCCGGACATCTCACAGCTGGATCATTGGTATGGGGCGTATCATATTCCCTTCAGCACACAACACAATACAGGATAACGGGAATCACTTTCCTCGATTTATTGATAATCAAAACGCACCGTTTAGCGATAGATCATTTCCGGCAACCATAAGGCAATGGCCGGTATAAAAGTGATCAGCAATAACACAATCACCAGTGGAATCAAAAATGGCATGGTGGCAGTGACGCAGCGTTCAAACTTGACGCCAGAAACCTCCGAGAGCACATACAGCACCATCCCCACCGGTGGCGTGAGTAGCCCCAACATCAAATTCAGTATGATGATGATTCCCAAGTGCACCAGATCAATGCCCACGGTATTAGCAATCGGCACTAGTACCGGAACCAAAATGGTAATCGCCGCAATGGTTTCCATAAACATGCCGATCAATAACACCAGCACCATAATGATCATCAGCAGTACGTATTTATTGTCGGATAAGCCCAGCAGGAAAGTCCCCAAATGCGTCGCGACTTGATTGGCTGTCAGTATCCAGGCGAAGATCGCAGCACTGGAGACAATCATCAAAATCGCGGCACTGGTTTCAATGGTATCTAAAGACACCCGCACGATATGCTTCCAGCTCAGTGTGCGATACACCACCAGCCCTAAAAACAAGGCATAAGTCACCGCAGCCACGGCGGATTCTGTGGGTGTAAACACGCCCGTGGTAATGCCACCGATGATTATGGCCGGCGTGAGTAATGGAAAAAATGCCTGCTTAAAGGTGACCCAAAGGCGCACGATTTCAAAGCGATTATCGCGTGGGTAGTTACGCTTTTTAGCAAACCACGCCACCATAATCATTAGCGAAACCGCCATGAGCAGCCCCGGAATTAAGCCAGCCGCAAATAGCTCACCAATCGAAACCGACGCCATCACGCCATAAATCACCAAGGGTAATGAGGGTGGAATAATCGGGCCAATGGTTGAGGATGCGGCGGTAATGCCCACAGAGAAATCGGTATCGTATCCGGCATCGCGCATGGCTTTGATTTCGATATTGCCCAAGCCACCGGCATCGGCCACGGCTGCGCCCGACATCCCCGCAAAGATGACGCTGGCGCCCACATTCACATGACCGAGTCCGCCATGCATCCAACCGACTAAAGCGCGGGCAAAGGCGAAGATCTTGTTAGTGATTCCCGCCGTGTTCATCAGGTGACCGGCCAGTATAAAAAATGGAATCGCCAATAACGGAAAGCTGTCGATGCCATTGATCATATTATGAATCAGCACCACGCTTGGCAGGCCATCAATCAGAATATAAACCAGTGATGACAAGGCCAAGGAAACCGCAACCGGTACGCCCATAATCAGGAACAGAACCAGCAGTATAAATAGTATGCTTAATGCCATGATGAGTTCTCTTAAATGGATTCGCTGTTAGCGCCGAGCTTTTCGGCATACACGGCATCGGCTGAGGTTTTCGCCATGCGGATGAAATTGAGTACGGCAAAGAAGGCCATAAAAGCGCAAGCCAACATCACGGTGTAATAGATCAGGCTTTTAGGCAGTGGAACCGACACCATGTTTTGCGAGGTGCGCTGCGCCAGCTCGACGCACAGGTAAGCGGTGTAGCCAAAAAATCCGGCAACGATTAGCTCAACCAGCAGTGCAATCGGTTTAATAAAAGAGTCTGGCAAGTAGCGATAAAAGAATTCTAAGAAAATGTGTTTGCCTTTACGTACACACCCCACCGAGCCAACAAAGCCTAAAAAGATCAGGAAATAACGGGCAATCTCCTCAGTCCAACCCAAGCTATCGTTGAGTACGTAACGGGTAAAAAACTGCAAGGCGACAATCCCAAACAATACCCAGAAAATAATGAGGATCGGCACATCAAACCATCTGAAGTCTGAAATATCATCGGTGACTTCTTCAATCTCAGCGGCTAACTGCTGCTCATGCGTGTCGGGATTATTGGACATGGTGTGCCCTCATGAAGTGGAAGTGTTTACACCTAATCAAGTACTAACAATCAAGCACTGGTAATCAAGCCCTTCCCGCACCACAGTACAGAAAGGGCCGTGTTTCAAGGCATTGCTTAGTTACCAGGAAGTGCCTGTAAGCGCTCGTACATTTCTGGTGTGAATGGCATACCTTTTTCAGTTAGCGCGGGCTTTACCATAGCCATAAATGGGGCACGGTCAACTTCGCTAACGGTAATGCCTTTCTCACGGAACCACTCGGCCAGCTCTTGCTCAGCTTGAATGATCTGATCAGATGACCAAGCAGCGGTAGACTTCAATACACCCAACAGCGCGGCGCGATCTTCATCGCTCAGCTTTTTCAGTTTCATGCTCGAAACCAGTGTCAGTATTGAGTTGCTGATGTGGCCGGTCAGGCTAATATCGGACTGTACTTCGTAAAACTTCTTCGCCTGAATTGTGGTCAGAGGGTTTTCCTGCGCATCCACCACACCTTGTTGCAGCGCTAGATACACTTCTGAAAATGCCATTGGTGTTGGATTAGCACCCACAGCTTTCGGGAACAGCACATACGATGGGGCATTGGGTACGCGAATTTTAAGATTTTTCATATCTTCCGGCTTTAGGATCGCCTTATTCGCCGTCACATGGCGTGCGCCGTAATAACTAAAGGCTGCTACTTCGGCCATATCACCCGTGGCATCTTTATAGCCTGCGGCCATTTCTTTAAATAAGTCAGAGTCCCGGTAGCTTTTCCAATGCTCCACGCCGCGAAGTGTGAAAGGATAATCCGACATTGAAATGGGTCCGTAAGTCGACCCCGCGAAGCCACCACCGGTGAAAATAATGTCGACAGTCCCCAGTGACAAACCTTCGTTTAGCGCCGTTTCTTTACCAAGCGATGAGGATGGATACACTTTGATTTCAACGCGCCCATCGGTCAGCTTGGCAATTTCTTCAGCCGCCATCACGGCGCTTTTATGTAGCGGATGGTCGATCTCATAAACATGGGCAAACTTAAACACATCGGCTGCCTGAACTGAGGCTGCAAAGCCAAATGCCACGACAGACACAGCAATACCCTGTAACAGTTTTAATGGTTTCATCTGATTTTCCTCCATAACCACTTTCGATCAAAACCCTGCGAGCTGGGAATCAGCCCGCAAAGCGGTGTAACTTAGTTAGCTAATACCAGCGCAAGATTAGCGCCCCATCCAACCGCCATCGACGGTGAGCACAGTACCGTGCACATAGTCAGAGGCGGAAGATGATAAGAACAATACCGGCCCTGCAAAGTCTTCCGGCTTACCCCAACGGCCTGCGGGAATGCGCTCTAAGATAGACGTATAGCGCGCTTTATCTTCCTGCAAGGCTTGGGTGTTATCGGTTTCGATATAACCCGGCGCAATGGCGTTCACATTTACGCCTTTAGACGCCCACTCATTAGCTAGTGCTTTGGTCAACTGGCCGATGCCGCCTTTAGAAGCGGCATAGCCTGGCACCGTAATGCCACCTTGGAAGGTAAGTAGCGAGGCAGTAAAAACAATCTTGCCACGCCCGCGCTCAACCATGCCGCGACCGATTTCACGGCTCAGCACAAACTGCGAAGACAGATTAACTTCGATCACTTCATCCCACAGTTCATCGGCATGCTCGGCAGCCGGTGCGCGCTTAATAGTGCCCGCGTTATTGATGAGAATGTCTGGCTTGTGGCCATCGGCTTCAAGCTGCGCAGTAAAGGCTCTGAGTGCAGCGCGGTCAGAAAAATCGCAGCGATACGCCGTGAATTTACGACCCATTGCGGTTACCGCTTTTTCAACATCGCTACCCTCACTTTCCAGCGAGGCACTCACGCCGATAATGTCTGCGCCAGCCTCTGCCAGCGCCACCGCCATGGCTTTGCCTATTCCGCGTTTGCAACCGGTAACCAGAGCTGTCTGGCCGCTTAAATCATATACAGTACTCATGAATTTAGTCCGCTTTAAGTTTAATCAGGCTTTTCATTGCCGTTGGATTGTTCTCCAGCGCTTCGAAGGAGGACTGGATTGTTTCCAGTGTACCAATATGCGTAATCATGGTCTCGGCATCAATCCCGCCGGAAGTGACTAACTCGATCGCTTTTTCGTAGTCTTCCGGGGCATAAACTCGCGCACCCAGCAGCTCCAGCTCGCGCCAGAAAAAGCGGAACATATCAACGACTGGCTTTTGCGCATGGATCGCGACCATAACGATACGCGCCCGACAAGCTGCTGCATCGGTCATCGCATCGACACCGGCTTGAGTACCTGAGACTTCGAAAATCACATCCGCCCCTTTATCAGCAGTGATTTCCATAATGCGTTCGCCCAGCGTTTCCTCTCTAGGATTGATGGTTTCAAAGCCAAGCTTTTTGGCAATGGCCAAGCGCGCAGGGCTGACTTCAGAGATCACCACTTTGCCGCCCGCTTGCTGTGCCACCATTCCAACCAGCATACCGATTGGGCCGCCACCGATAACCAAGACATCTTCACCCGGCTGTACGCGGCTACGGCGCACATCATGACAAGCCACGGAGACCGGCTCGACTAAAGCCGCATGCGCCAACGATAAGCTATCCGGTAATACATGCACGGTATGCGCAGGCACGCTCCACAACTGCTGGAATGCGCCATCGGTATCCAGCCCTAAAAATTTCAAGTTATGACAGATATGAATATGACCCGCATTGCAGGCAGGACAATCGCCGCAATGGTCCAGTGGACGCACAACCACATGCTGCCCTACTTTTAAATCCGTCACCTCATCACCGATCGCTGCAATCACGCCCGACATTTCATGCCCGATAATACGGTTGAGGCCAATGCGCGCATCCATACTGCCATGAAAGGCGTGCAGATCGGTGCCGCAAATACCGCAATAGGCCACTTCAATTTGGACTTCATTGGCTTGTGGGCCAGCAGCCATAATCTTTTCGACTTTAAACTCTTTATTGCCTTTGTAATAAGCGGCTGAAATTTCTGATGTGCTCATATCTGTGTTCCGTTTATATGGGCGCACCAAGCGCCCGACATTTACATTGAGGGTTTACGTTTAGGGTTTAAAAGCGTGCTTAACAGTAATTAATGATGACTAGCTTGAAGTCTTTGTTAGACATGACAGGCCTCCAACTTGTCCCAATCGAAACTGACGCCGACACCGGGAACCGATGGCGCAATCGCCAAATGATCGCTAACCACGAGTGGCCGTAAGGTGTATTCATCAATCGGAAAACTGTGTACTTCAATCCAACCGGCATTTTCACGCCCTGAGACTAAGCTGACATGTAACTCCTGCATGCCATGGCTGCACACGGGAATGCCGTATTTTTGAGAGAGGCTGGCAACTTCTAACCAACCCGTAATGCCACCGCAGTTTGAAGCGTCTGGTTGAATAAAGGATAAGCTGGCATCGTCAAAGGCATAACCAAACTCATGAATGGTGTGCAGGTTCTCCCCCATTGCCAATGGCATTCCCGTAGCGTCGGCAATCGCCTTAAAACCGTGATAGTCATCGGGCACAGTCGGCTCTTCAAACCATAGTAGGTTGTATGGCTTGAGTGCATTGGCCATGGCAATTGACTGCTCCACACTCAGCGAGTAGTTGGCATCAACCATTAGCGCAATATCATCACCAATCAGTTCGCGCACCGCCGCTACCCGCTCCACATCTTCCGCCAACGTTGGCTGGCCAATTTTAATTTTGACGCCATTAAAGCCGCGATCTAAATAGGATTGGATGCTGCTCAGCAGCTTTGGTAACGGAAAGTTGAGATCAATACCGCCGCAATAGGCTTTACAGCGATCACTTACGCCACCGGCCATTTGCCACAGCGCCTGTTCATTGCGCTTGCCGCGAAGGTCCCACAAGGCAATATCGAGCGCTGAAATCGCAAAAGAAGCAATGCCACCGCGTCCGACATAATGAATATGCCACTGCATGGCATCATATAAGGCTTTGACATCGCTAGCATCTTTGCCAATTAAGAAAGGAGTAAGGTCGTGATCGATCATCGCTTTGATGGCATGGCCACCACGACCGCCGGTGTAAGTGTAGCCCGTGCCGGTCGAACCATCGTCCAAAGTGACGGTGGTGGTGATTAATTCAAAATGGGTATGGTTACCGTGTTTGGCATCAGTAAGCACTTCCGCGAGTGGTAAATTGAACCGACGCGTATTGATCTTGTGTATTTGCACAAACTTCCTCCTTATTTTGGTACGACCAAATTTTGATAAATTAAAAACCATATAATTTAACAAGTCAATTAGAATTCATAATTCATTTGAAATTAGAACCTGGCAGCTGCGCTCAGCTTTAAGCTGTAAATCGCCTCACTAGACCTTGATGAAAACCCATCAATCGCAGCCAGAACAATCGCTTAAGGCAATTACCAGCGAGACCCATTAGTCACGATTTTCCAGGATAAACTGGGCGCAGCGACTCCCCAACATCATGGCCGGCGCATTAGTATTTCCTGCATTAATATTAGGCACCGCCGACATATCGCAGACGCGCAAACCGGTGCAGCCGCGCACTCTAAGCTGCGAATCCAGCACTGCCATCGGGTCATTATCCGCGCCCATTTTTGCCGTACCTGCGGGGTGATAATTGGTTTTTACAAAGCGCTTGCAGTGCTCTCGCAGCGCCTCATCAGTGACAGCCTTACCCTGCTTTGGCAATACAACCTGCTTAATTCGACGCCTTAACGGAGTCTGCTCAAAGGCATCAATAAAGAATCGCTGCCCCGCCATCATGGCTTGCATATCAGCTTCATCTTTTAACAAGTTCGGGGAGAGTAGCGGCATAGCCGCAGGATCGGCGGAGGCCAATTCGACAGTCCCACGCGACTTAGGCTTTATCACTACAGTGGTAATGGTTAGCCCATAATCATTTGGAATTTCATTAACCGTATCGCGATCGAGATACACAATGGGCACGCAGAATGCCTGAATCGTTGGCAACTCCGCAGGCTTGAGCGGATTAACAAACGCACCCGCTTCCACCCCTGCCGAGGTGATTGGGCCAGAGCCGAACAACTTAAATTGCAATCCATTTTTAAGCATTCGCCAACCCTCGCCCTGCTTAAAATAACCATAAGGGCCATTAGCCAATGCCGTGATCGGCACCTCAGGATGATCAATGAAGTTTTGCCCAACGCCCGGCAAATTAACTTGGCATTCAATACCATGTGAAACCAAGTGATCAGCAGGACCAATACCTGACAACATCAAGAGCTTGGGCGTGATAATGGCTCCCGCACTGAGAATTACTTCTTTCTCCGCGAATACCGAAACCAGCTCGCCCGACGCATTGCGATATTCCACGCCAATCGCTCGACCATCTTCCAACAGCACCCTTGTAGCCTCACATTGCAGACGCACTTCAAGCTTAGAATTATTCGCCAGCGGCGTGATAAAAGCATACGCCGAGGAGCTGCGTTTTCCGTGGCGATTCATAAACTGATACAGCCCGACGCCTCGCTGCTGCGAGCCATTAAAGTCAGTATTGTAAGGCTCGCCTTTTGCCTGCACGGCTTGCATAAACCAGCGGGAAAATTCATTTACGTGACCAGGGTCGGAAACCAACATCTCGCCATCGGTATTGTGTAAATCATTATTGAGTCGGTTGTTATTTTCCATGCCGCGAAAGTGCGGCAGCACGTCCTCCCAATGCCAGCCGACCTTATCGGCATTGCCAGCCAGAATATCATCCCACTCGTTATAATCATCGGGGCGACCACGCATATACACTTGCGCATTCACCGAGGAGCCACCGCCCAGCACATGCCCTTGCGGAATATCATGCACTCGCCCACCCAAATGCGCCTGTGGGTTCGTTTTGTGGTAGCGCATAAATTTTGAGCCATTGATCATTTTGAAAATCCCCGGTGGCATATCCAACAAAGGATGCTTATTGGAATGCCCTGCTTCCAAAATCAATACACTCGCGCCACCTTCGGATACCAATTTCGCCGCCGCCACACAGCCCGATGAGCCACCACCCACCACAATATAATCAAACTTTTGCATACGACTCTCTCCTCTGTTTTTAGATTTCAGCCAGCGCTGAAACCAATCCCAATGGATAGTTGAATATTATTTTCGACCTGTCAATTTGATATGACCAAATAAAAATAATTTGACTTTGGTGATTTTGTTAATTACTTTTGGTACGACCATATTGAAACAGCGTTACGAGGAGTGAGATGAATTTCGAAGATATTGGATCAGGCCGGCTGGCTGCGAGTATGTTTATCAACGGCCAGTGGCTCGACGCAGGAAAGCATCAGACGATTGACGTCGAGAACCCTGCCAATGAACAAATCATCGCAACCATTCCTGAAGGAACACCAGATGATGCCGACCAAGCGCTAAACGCAGCTAAACAAGCTCAGGTTGCCTGGGCTCGCCAACCCGCTATTGAGCGTGGAAAAATGGTCTTAGCACTGGCCCGCGCTGTTATCGCGCATAAAGATGAATACGCCCGCTTAATTACTCTGGAGCAGGGAAAGCCACTGAACCAAGCCTATGGCGAAGTCGGTGCCGTTGAAAACTTCCTGCGTTATGCCGCAGAGAATGCGCGTCGTATTGAAGGCGACATTATCCCCTCTGATAATCCCAATGAAGAAATTCACATTCGCCGTGTGCCTCGTGGTGTTGTGGTTGGGCTCACCGCCTGGAACTACCCTGCTGCATTAGTAGCACGCAAGCTGGGGCCTGCCTTGGTTGCGGGTAATGCCTTTGTATTATTAGCGCATGAAAACACCCCACTCTCCGGATTATTCTTAGCGCGTTTAGCCGATCAGGTTGGCTTGCCGAAGGGATTATTTAATGTAGTCACCGGCCGTGGCGCAGTCATTGGCCAAGCCATGGTTGAGCATCCGATTACTAATCTGGTCACCATGACCGGAAGCACGCTGGCCGGTAAGAAGATATTCGCCGCTGGCGCTGAGGAGCTCAAAGTATTGCACCTTGAGCTTGGCGGCAAAGCGCCCTTTATAGTGATGGAAGATGCCGATATCGATAAAGCTGTCGACGCGGCAGTGATCGCTCGCTACACCAACTGCGGACAGATCTGCACCTGTAATGAGCGCATGTACCTACACCGCGCGATCGCAGACGAATTCACTGAAAAATTCATCGCCAAGTCAGCCGCGCTATCGATTGGCGACCCAATGCTAAATCCGGATATGGGCCCCAAGGTCAGTGGCCTTGAAGTGCAAAAGCTGGATGAAATGCTGCAAGCCGGTATAGATGCAGGTGCGGAGGTATTACTCAAAGGTGGCTCTTTGAATGACGGCCAATATGAAAAAGGCCATTGGTATGCGCCCACGGTACTGGAAGTCAAAGACAACCAATCCCCGCTCATTCAAAACGAGGTGTTTGGACCTATCGCGCCGATCTTACGAATTGATGATTTTGAGCAAGCGATTGCCATGGCTAACGACAGCAAATTTGGCCTCTCGGCTTACCTGTTTACTAAAGACATTTCACGACTAATGCGCTTGCCGCAAGACTTAAAGTTTGGCGAGATTTATTTCAATCGCGCCAATGGCGAACAAGTACAAGGCTTCCACTCCGGCTGGGGACACTCCGGCTTAGGTGGTGAAGATGGAAAGTATGGATTTGACGGTTATCTACATAAACAAACCGTATACCTCAGCTGGGACTAACACCCACCTGATTTAACCAATGTAACCCAATGGAGAAGGAACAATGAAAACACCGATGATTGCCGGAACCGCTCTGGTGCTTGGAGCATTATTTGCCACAACCTCTGTTATCGCAAAGGATCTGCCAAAGCTAGAAGTAAAAGATCGTTACAAAGTGGGTTTCGCGCAAATGGAAAGTAATAACCCATGGCGTATTGCTGAGTCAAAATCGTTTGAAGATACGGCAGAGTCCTGTGGCTGGGACTTAATTTCAACCGATGCGGCAGGCTCTGCGGCCAAGCAAGTAGCCGATGTGGATAGCATGATCGCTCAGGGTATTGACGTTTTATTCTTACCTCCCCGCGAAGAAAAGCCACTGATTCCAGCGGTTAAAAAAGCCTTCGCTGCGGGGATTCCTACCTTCTTGGTTGACCGCTCGGTTGACCCTAAAAATGCAGTCGCGGGTAAAGACTTCGTCGCCTTCTTAGGCTCTGACTTTATTCAGCAAGGTGGCATTGCCGGTCAATGGCTGGTCGATAATTTCAAAGGCGATAAAGCCGTGATTATTGAGCTGGAAGGCACCACCGGATCATCCCCTGCTAATGACCGCAAAAAAGGCTTTGATGATGTGATTGCTAAGCATGACAACATGACCATTGTCGCCTCTCAATCTGGTGACTTTGCCCGCGACACTGGCCGCCAGGTGATGGAAACCCTACTGCAAGCACACCCGGATGTGAATGTGGTGTATGCACATAATGATGAGATGGCGATTGGCGCGATTCAAGCATTAGAAATTGCCGGACGCAAGCCAGGTAAAGACGTGATGATTGTGTCCGTTGATGGTACCCGCGACGCACTACAAGCAATCATCGATGGCAAAATGGGCGTGACCGTTGAAAGCTCACCCTTCTTTGGCCCACTGGCTTGCGATGTGATGAAGCGCTATGCCGCTGGCGAAACAATCGAGCCTTGGGTACAGGTTAAAGACCGCGTATTCACCAGCGCTAATGCCAAAGATCACATTGCAGAAGCTTACTAAGATTTCCTCCTAAATTGCCGGGTAGCTCACTGCCCGGCCCCTTTCTTCACGATGAGCACTTAGCATGCACCCTCTCATTCAAATGAATCGGATTACCAAGAGCTTCTCCGGCGTGATTGCCCTTAATGAAGCTGCCTTGGAAATCACTCCCGGCGAAGTTCATGCCTTGATCGGCCAGAATGGCGCGGGAAAATCGACCCTAATCAAAATTTTAACCGGCGTTTATACCAAAGACGGCGGTGATGTAACCATTGATAATCAACAGCTCACCATTACCGGGCCACGCGATGCTCAGAAGCACGGCATTGCGACCATTTATCAAGAGCTAAACCTAGTGCCACTGCGCACCGTGACTGAAAACATTGTCTTGGGCTACGAGCCACGGGGCTTCGGTGGCTTAATCGACTGGAAAGCCGCACATAAAAAATCTCGTGAGATCTTAAATGGCTTCGGGCTAAACATTGATGTCACCCAAGCACTTGGCAGTTACTCCACGGCCATCCAGCAGTTAGTCGCGATTGCACGCGCAGTCTCCTTAAATGCCAAGCTGGTGATTATGGATGAGCCGACTAGCTCGTTAGATGACAAAGAAGTCGACATGTTATTTGGCGTGGTGCGCTCACTGAAAGCAGCGGGCGTATCGGTGTTGTATGTCTCTCATTTTCTGGATGAGTTATTTGCGATTTGTGACCGCGTGACCATTATGCGCGATGGCCAAACCGTCGATGTGAAAACCATTGCCGAGTCTACCAAATTAGAGCTGATTGCCAGTATGCTTGGGCGTGATGCCGCTGAAATTGAAGCCGCTGGCTCAACTGAACTCGGCGGCGGTGAAAACACCCTTGGTGAGGTACTGTTTGAAGCTGAGAACCTATCGACCAGCCAACATTTACACGCCAGCAGCTTAAGCGTAAGACGTGGTGAAATCGTTGGATTAGGTGGGCTGCTAGGCTCAGGACGAACTGAAACCGGCCGCGCCATCTTCGGCATGGATCGCCTTAAAAACGGCAACATGACTTTCAAAGGGGCCGCCTTTCACCCCACTAAAGCACGCGACTCGATCAATCTGGGAATTGGCTTTCTAACTGAAGATCGCAAAATCGAAGGTATTATTCCCGACATGTCAGTTCGCGAAAACCTGACGCTGGCAATACTCCCCTCACTTACCGTCAACGGACAAATTGATCGCAAAAAAGAAAAGGAAATTGTTCAATATTACGTGGATGCGCTGGGTATTAAAATTGCGCACATGGATCAGCCAATTAAAGAGCTGTCCGGCGGTAATCAACAAAAGGTATTGCTGGCACGTTGGTTGGCGATCAAGCCGGACTTCCTGATTTTAGATGAGCCAACCCGTGGCGTAGATGTCGGTGCAAAATTCGAGATACAGGCGATTATTCGCGAGTATGTGGATAGCGGCGGCGGGCTCCTGTTAATCAGCTCTGAGTTTGATGAATTAGTAGAAGGTGCGGACCGCATTGTGGTGATGCAAGATGGCAAGTCGGTGACTGAGTTAAAGAATCCAGGCATTACCGAACAGACTTTAGTGAAAGCCATTGCTCACAGCCACGACACCCCGCAAACTGCACCGGAGGCCGCATAATGATGCTCACGCTCGCCCGTAAACACGGTGGATTAATGGCATTGGCCATTCTGATTATTTTCAATATTCTGGTCACGCCAAACTTCCTGCAACTGCAAACCCTATTCGTGAATATCTCTCAAGTAGCCACCATCGCGATTGTGGCGATTGGTATTACGCTGGTGATTGCCACAGGCGGTATTGACTTGTCGGTCGGCGCGGTCATGGCATTAGCCGGAGCCATTGCACCACTCATATTCCTATCTGAATTTGGTCAAAGCTATCCGATTATAGGATTGATTCTGGCCTTTACCGTGCCGCTGATTGTGGCGGTAGTGTGTGGTGCCTTTAATGGCTTATTGATTAGCCAGCTAAAGATCCAACCGATTATAGCCACCTTGATTTTGTTTATTTCAGGACGTGGTATTGCGCAGGTACTCACCAATGGCAATCTGCAAACCTTCTCTAATCCCTATTTTAGTTATATCGGCACTGGCAAGATTTTAGGACTGCCGTTTCAGGGTTGGCTGGCGATTATACTGGCGATCATTGTGTACTTAATGATGACGCGCACGGTGTTTGGCCGACAAATTCTGGCAGTGGGTGGCAATGAAACCGCGGCGCAGCTTTCTGGCATTCCCGTGCGCCGAGTGAAAACCCGTGTGTATATGATTTGCGCGTTTCTGGCGGGGATTGCGGGCTTAGTCGTCGTTGCCATTAACTCAGCTTCCGATGCGGCTAAAAACGGAAACCTAATGGAGCTGGATGCCATCGCGGCGGCGGTAGTTGGAGGAACCTTACTCCAAGGCGGTAAAGCGCCCATCTTCGGCGCCATACTCGGCGCGGTGATTATCCAACTGGTGAAATACACCCTACTCGCCAATGGCATTGAAGATGAAGTGGCACTGATCGCCAAGGCACTTATTATCGTGCTGGCTGTTTACATTCAAAATCCGCACAAGGGGTAACTCATGTTTAACGAATCAAGTTTCGACTTACGCAAGTACCTCGGCAATAACAGCAATACGCTGGGCGTGTGGCTGGCTTTTGGACTACTCATCCTGTTTGGCGTGATGCGCTATGAGAACTTTGGTGGCGCTTACAATATTTCATCGTTTTTAAACTACAACGCCATGTTTATCATTATCGCGCTAGGTATGTGCTTTGTGATTATGACTGGCGGGATTGATTTATCAGTCGGCTCCGTGGCGGCCTTTAGCTCGGTGATCGCCGCTTATCTTAGCCCCTACGGACTACTGATCGCCCTACCAGGTGGCATTTTAGCTGGCATGGCATTTGGTGCGATTAATGCCTTTTTGATTACCGGCATGCGCATTCCACCCTTCATTGCCACGCTCTCGACCATGCTAGGCGCAAAAGGTGGCGCACTGGTGATTAGTGATGCGCAAACCGTATCGGTTGATTGGGACTCCAACTTTACCCAATTGGGTATGGATAAGATCTACAATATCCTCCCCTGGACCATGCTCATCGTGATTATCGTGGCGATTGCCTTTTGGGTCGTGCTGCAATACACCCAGATCGGGCGCACTGTGCTCGCCGTTGGTGGCAGTGAGGATGCCTCTAAATTAATGGGCCTAAAAGTCACCCGTGCCAAGGTATTTGTGTATGTGGTTAGCGGTGGTTGTGCCGGATTAGCCGGTGTGTTTTTAGCCTCTGGATTTGGTGCTGGTCAGCCACTGGAGGGTATAGGCTGGGAGCTTACCGCAATTGCCTCGGTCGTGGTTGGCGGCACCTTACTAACGGGCGGCGTCGGTTCAATATTTGCCACGGTTGCCGGTGCATTGGTACTGGGCTTAGTCTTTAATATGCTGAACTTTGAAAATGGCCTTGGCACCATCAACCTGAGTGCGTACTGGCAAATGGTGATTCGCGGCTTATTCTTATTGCTAGTCATTCTGTTGCAAGCTCGTGTTTCAATGCGCTATAACAAATAGATAATACAATTCATCCAACGCCTTTTTAGTTACTTAAAAAGCATTGCCAAACACTTAACAGTTTGATTAACTCATTCGATGGATACTAAACAAACATCATTATCAGCCACCTCTGCCAGCAAGCCGGATCTTAAAAAATCCGGCCGTGCTGCCGACTTTATGGTTAGCCAGATTGAAGCCCGCATTTTATCGGGCGACCTTAAAGACGGTGAAAATCTGCCTGCCGAGCGAGAAATGATGGGCCAGTATGGCATGAGCCGCACGGTTGTTCGCGAAGCGGTTGCCATCCTTGCCAGCAAAGGATTGATCGAAGCCAAGCCACGCTTTCGGCCAGTGGTTCGCAAGCCGGATTATGAAGCCGCAGTGGATGTGGTTGGCGGTATTGTAAGTCACCTGCTTAATCAACCGGGCGGTATTAAAAACCTCTTTGATACACGCATTTTGCTGGAAGTCGCACTGGCTCGCGAAGCGGCGCTAAAGGCCGATAAAGATGATATTCGTGCGCTGCGTGAAGCGCTGCAAGCCAACAAAGAAGCGATCAATGACTCGAAGCAGTTTTACTCCACCGATGTCGCGTTTCATGCCGTGCTGTATAAAATATCGGGCAATCCGGTCTTTCCCGCAGTACACAAGGCTTACACCAGTTGGCTGGCTGAATATTGGAAAAAAATGCCACGTATGCCAGACCGTAATCAGATGAATTTCGACGCGCATGAAGAAATTTTCACTGCGATTTTAAATCGTGATCCAGATGAGGCTGAGGCGAAAATTCGTGAGCATTTGGATATCGCCTGGCAGCATGTGAAGTCGACATTTAAGGACTTGTAGTCACAGGTTTATTGGCACTCCTTTTGAATAAACCACACCATTTGTACTGACCGGTCTAAAAGAGCACAATCATTCGGATTAACCATTTCTTCGCTATCCTGCAGCTGCCGTATGGCGATAAAACCTGAGGACATTCCAATGAGCAATAACGAATACACGCCACCTAAAGTCTGGACATGGGACAAGGAAAGCGGCGGCAAATGGGCGAGTGTTAACCGCCCGATCGCTGGCCCGACGCATGAGAAAGTATTGCCGGTTGGTGATAAGCCACTGCAACTCTACTCACTCGGCACCCCAAACGGCGTAAAGATTACCGTGATGCTGGAAGAGCTGTTAGCACTGGGTAAAACCGATGCGGCTTACGACTTACACATCATCAATATTGGCGAAGGCGAGCAATTCGGTTCTGATTTCGTCAAGCTCAACCCGAACTCAAAAATTCCAACACTGCTGGACCAATCAAAGACGCCATCGCAGGCGGTGTTTGAGTCTTGCGCAATTCTCAATTATCTCGCTGAAAAATACGGTGCCTTCTTACCCGAGTCGGTAGCCGATCGCACAGAATGTATTTCGTGGTTGTTCTGGCAGGAAAGCAGCGCCTCATTCTTAGGCGGTGGATTTGGGCATTTCTACAGCTACGCACCCTACCCAATGGAGTACCCGATCAATCGTTACGCCATGGAAACCAAGCGCCAGCTGGATGTATTAGATCGCCTCTTAGCCGACCGTGAATACATGTGTGCTAGCGGCTACTCGATTGCGGATATTGCGATCTGGCCTTGGTATGGTCGTTTGGCGATGGGCGAGTTATATGGCGCTGCCGAATTCTTAGATACCGCCTCTTACACCAATGTGATTCGCTGGGCTGAAGCGATTCAGGCGCGTGAAGCGGTCCAAAAAGGATTGGAAAGCGCGCTGTAATTTATGCGCCAATTCGCTAGTTAACAATCCTTAGCTGGCCATCGCCCTCGTTGGATAATAGAATTCGCCACTATTATTCAACGATGCAGGAAAAACGCCTCATGGAACGACAAGCAATTATTGAACATTTGCGCAGCATGGCAGTAAACCAGAGCAAACCCTCCGACCTACTAAAATTCATGACAGTTGAATTAGCCATGACCGACCAAGTCGATATTATGTATATATTCAGTGAAGCGATGAATGTGACGCTGGGCGAAGTGACTGCGATTGCAGCGTGGTGGCATGAAGGCGAACGCGAACTCAATGATGCGGATATTGATGCGTATATGGGGCCAGTGGTTGGGGATTATGCTCGGAGTCAGGCTAACTGATTGCTGACTTCTAGCCTTAGGCCCGGAAGTTTTGTTTGCACAATACTCCAAACCAAACGATCGTCGATATCCGCATAACCGTGAATGAGTAGGTTTCTAAAGGATATGATCTGCTTGTAGTCACTAATTTGTGCAACGGTTTCCGGGTCGATTTTTGAAAGCTGATTCAGTGCTTCACCTATTATTTCAAATTGACGCTCAACACCCGCTCGCAGTAGGTCGTCTTCAACATAATCCTCCCACTGCTTACCATTTAAAAAAGTAGATACCTTGTCGGCGGCAATGGAAATATCGTAAAGGTATTTTTACTTTTAAGCTGCATATAAAAATCGGCGGTCCGCCTCGATACTTTCTAAGAAATAAGGGTTCTTTAGCGTTGCGGTTACCACAAGCTCTATGGGTAGGCCTAAGAGCTCTTGAAGGGCCGATTGAAAACCAAAGTAATTATCCGCGTACTCGTCAACGCTAACATCATCGAAATCAACCAGCAAATCAATATCACTGGTTTCAGGGTCGAAGTTCACGCCAGTAACTGAACCAAACACCTCCAGCTTGCGCACATGATACCGCTGACACAGGCGTTCGATTTCCTGAAATTTATCAGTAAGAATCTTATTCATATGAGTTAGTCGATGCTTATTAAATGGTTGCCAACATCATAGCATAGTCACCCGTAAGCCTTCACTCTCAAAGAAAGCACACCGCTCATCCGGACCAACTCTCATAAAACTAAAATAATCCACTGCATTAAACACTTTAATCCCGACTAAGCGGTGTATGCAGCGCAGAATGACTTATACAAACCGGCAACGAACACAGTTGCCGGTTTGTAAACACCGATTGACTTACGCGGTTAAATAATTTGCCGCATATTTAACTTTTCCGCCAATAAACATCCCCAGAGACCAACGTCTCAATATCTATTTTCCCCGCCAAACCCAATGTCGTTTTAAGCTCCTTCTGAAAAATATCCAACAGCAAGCTCACCCCATCCTGGCCCATAGCACCCAACGCATACACCATCGCCCGACCACATAACACACCCGAAGCCCCCAAGGCTCTGGCCCGGAAAATATCAATACCCGTACGAACACCCGAGTCCAGCATCAATTCCGTCCGACCATCTAAGGCTTCAGCAATTTTCGGCAACCAGGAAATACTACTACCAGCCCCGTCTAACTGCCGCCCGCCATGGTTTGAAACGACAATCGTTTCTATCCCCATATCCGCTGCAATTTTGGCATCTTCAATATCCATAATGCCTTTAATAATAAGACGACCACCCCATTCTTTTTTGATCCATTCGATATCATCCCAATCCAAAGAGGGATCCACATCTTCCTTGGCCCATGTCAGCAGACTGCTCATATCATCCACGCCTTTGGCATGGCCGATAACATTGCCAAAGCTACGATACGGCGTTGTTGCCATGCTCAATGCCCAAGCTGGTTTAGTGGCAATGTTCAGTAAATTGCGCAAATCCGGTTTAATCGACAAACGGTTTTTAATGTCCTTATGGCGCTGCCCAAGCATCGACAAGTCCATGGTCACCATCAGCGCCGAGCAGTTCACCGCTTTAGCCCGCGCAATCAGGTCCTTCACAAAGCCACGGTCTTTTACCACATACAACTGAAACCAAAACGGCGTACCCGTAGCTTCCGCAACCTGCTCCATAGAGCAAATCGACATAGTGGATAAGGTAAATGGCACCCCAAATGCCTTAGCCGCCTGCGCCACTTTAATCTCCCCTCCAGCATGCTGAATACCCAACATGCCAACCGGCGCAAAGGCTACCGGAATGGCCGCCGACTCACCGGCCATGGTGGTTGCTGTATTGATGCTACTGATGTCCACGCCGACACGCTGGCGAATGCGTACCTGCTGAAAGTCCTACTCATTTTGCCGGAAGGTGGATTCCGTATAAGAACCAGATTCCGCATAGTCATAAAACATCTTGGGAACCCGACGTTTATACAGCCGTCGAAGATCATCAACACAGGTAATTATTGGCATGGGAGCATCCTTAAAAATCAATTCGCATCAGATTATGACTTCGCCAGCGCAAAAAAGTCGCGCTGAGCGAAGTCTGAGTGGGGTCGACTTATGCCAGTCCAACCGGTGTGCTATTAGGCTGAATATCGTCCGGACGCGCCATTAACATCTCGGTTAATTGCTCGCGCAGTTCGCTATATGCAGGATCATCAAACACATTGGTCAGCTCATGCGGGTCTTTCTCTAAGTCGTACATTTCACCTGCTTGCGAAGTAAGATCAATTGTCAGCTTAGCTGTTTTAGAGCGTACAGTGCGCAGGCTTAAACCAACCCCAACACGACCCGGCAGCAGCTCCCATTCACTCAAAGCAGACTCACGGGTTCCGTCACCGGAAATCACATCGCGCATTGAGCGGCCATGAGTTTCCATCAGGCTTTCCGCACCCGCCCAATCCATAAAGGTTGCCCCAAGATCCAGCGTCGAAAGTGGCTCGTAGCTGACTTTACCTTTCGGCACATCCGGCCCTTTCACAATCGCACCGATATTTAATAAGCCTTCATAGGCCATCGGGCCTTTCAGAACCAGACCATGATCGCCTAACCAATCGCCGTGATCGGTGGTGTAAACGATGTAAGTGTTATCGGCCAGACCTTCCTCTTCGAGTGCCGTGAGGATGCGTCCAACCGAATGGTCAATCAGTGCAATCTGGCCATAATAGTTGGCAGTCACTTCCCGTAGATGCTCATCGGAAAGCTGACCCATGCGCGAGTACTTGGCACGCAACTCAAAATGCTCCGGCGGAATATCACTTTCCAGCGCTGCCTTATGCCACCAAGGTTTCCCTTCCAAATTCCGAGTGCGGTGCTCCGGAATATCCACGTCCTCAGGGCGATGCAGCGATGCCCAAGGCTCCGGCGCATCAAAGGGGTGATGCGGATCGGGGAATGAAACCCAGCAGCAGAATGGCTGATCGCGCTCTTGTTTAATATAATCAATCGTACGGTCAGCAAGCCAGGTAGAGTTATGCCAGGCAACTGGCAGCTTGGATGACCAAACCTGTGGCGCCCCTTTATGTTCACGGGTCGTTTCCCATAGCAACTTGTTTTTCATATCGCCACGGCCATCAGAGTAATACCACTCCTCATAAGCCAGACCACCGGGTGGTTTTTCAGGCAGCCACCAGTTATGTCCGATCAGAATCAACTCAGCATGATCAAAGCCCATGTAAGGTCCACGCCAGCCTTCAGGTACCTCCGCAGATCCAGTAATGCTCTCAACTTGCCCAGTGTAATCAAAGGTGTGATAGGTCGCAAAGTGCGCCTTTCCAATCATCGCTGTGTGATAACCCGCTGCTGACAACGACGCTGCAAAGCCTTTCTCACCTAGCTCAGGATCAAGGTCAATCCCGTTATCATGCACCCCATGGGTACGTGGCAAAAGTCCGGTCAGAATCGATGCACGCGCCGGCTGACAGACCAGACACGGCGTAATCACCGTTTCCAGACTCGTGCCTTCGCTGGCCAGTAAATCCAGATGCGGCGTCTGCACCTTACGCCCGCGAAAACCATAACAATCCCTGCGCTGCTGGTCGGAGGTAATAAATAAAATATTCGGTTTAGACTGTTTGTCTGACATGGTTTTACTCCTTGTGAGATAGCGAGGGCAACACAATCCCCTCGACTGATGAATTTGGTTTTAACGTTTTCTTCGCATCCAGCCGGACATCACAACAATGACCAGAGCCATTAGCAAAAACAGCGGTGCAGTATATCCATGGAACAGGAACATCGGATCAGAGCCCGAGGCCTCAAAAGCAGTGCGAATCGCGGTCTCCAGCGGCCCTGCCAAAATATAGGCGATCACCAGTGGCAAAATGGGGATGCCTGAAACTTTCATAAAATAACCAACCACTCCAAAGCCCAGCAGCACATAGATATCGACCATGCTGTTTCCTTGGACGTAGGTTGAAGTAATTGTTAGCAACAATACGATGGGTAATAACACTTGCTTGGGAATCCGAATCAGGCCACTCAGCAGCTGCATAAACCAAGCACCGGTAAACCAGTTCATGATATTAGCGACCACCATGAGCGTGAATAATCCAAATGCTACAATCAGCTCAGGGTTTACCGTATCGGAAGTAAAGCGAAACACTGCCGGCCCTGGATTAAATCCACCAATTGTATCGGCTGCCAGAATGATAAAGACCGCCGCCACATTGCCCGGAATTCCCAGCGATAGCGCCGGAATCAAATTTGCACCGGATACCGCAGAGTTAGCCGCTTCGGTGGACGCTATTCCCTCCGGTGCGCCCTCACCAAACTTGGTTTCACCCCGATGCATTTTATTACCTGCGGAATAACCTAGCGCTGCGGCTAGCGTGGTGCCGATACCAGGTAACATACCTATCAAAGTGCCGATACTCATCGAAACACCAATATAAGGCAGCAAATGAATACGCTCTGCCATGCTTAAGCGACTATCACCCGGATCAGTGGAATGAATCACAGGCTTCTGATCGCGAGCCGTTGCCCAAATCTCCTGCAAACTGTGAAAAATCTCACCAATGACCAAAACTCCAATCACAACCGACATAGTAGGCAAGCCGGTTGCCAACACATCACTGCCTAGGGACAGCCTTGGATAAGAATCCGTACCGGTACCGACCGATGCGATAAATAGACCAAAGCAAGCTGCCAGCAAACCTTTAAACGTATCTTTACCAACCACCGCTGCGATAAATGATAAGGACAAAATCATTAGCGCCGCTTTCTCCGGAAGCCCCAGAAAAGACTCAATGGATAAAGCTAAAAACGGTGCGCCAATAAACAATACCAAATCAGAAAATGAATCTCCGGTCACTGAGGCAAAATGCGATACGCGTAGTGCTTTACTGCCCTCCCCCTTGCGAGCCATGGGGTAGCCATCTAGCGAAGTCATAAAGGCATCGGGTGTACCTGGCGTATTAAACAAAATCGCAGGTACCGCACCACCCACGGTCGCTCCCTTCATCACGCCAACCAAAAATCCCATAACCGGTAGCAAGGCGTCAGGCGTAAAGCCAAACGCAGAAATCAGTATCGGTAATGCCATTGCCATTACAAATGGACCAGACAGCCCTGGCGTGGCACCAATCAGAATCCCGGCAAAAAAGCCACTGATGACCATAATCACTGGCCAGGATATTACCAACACGCCAAGCGTAAGTGCCGGATTGCCGAAAATTGCTTCGTGCATACCCGCCAGAATGTACTCCAGAACACCCATCAGTAATCTCCGTTTGGTGGCAACATCAGCTTATCGAATGGCAAATCGTAAAGCGCAATAATGGCTGCAGTGCTAACCACCGCAATCAGCAAATTTCGTATGCGCAACTGCTGCGACACCAATGAAATATAGGCAAACACTAAAAAGGTACCACCCGTCATTGTGCCGGCATATTTCCAAGGTGCCGTGCCCAGCATCTGCCGGTAAGTTACTTCGCCTTCAAACCAGAACCACACCAGCAGCGGCCCGGCGTAATACATCAGAACTAATGAGATCGCCATAATCAGCGTAACAGCCACCACATAAGGCATAGCACCGATTATCGATTCGGGTGAAGCAGGTCGCGAAGCCCGGTTCAGCCAGCCTCTGATGGTAATCGTGATACTTGCCAGCAAGAGTCCAATGGTAGTAAAAGTGGGCAACATCGCATCACCGATACGAACATTTCTGCGCCACACATCCAGAATCCCCGAATCGATATCGGTCGGTATCCAGACAAATAAGCAAATCAGGGATAATATTATCCCCAACACGCCCACTAGCAGGTCATGATTTTTTCCGGGATTCGTCATTGTCGACGACCTCTTTTTTAGGTGGTGAACTTACTCCGCTGTCGCTGCCAACAGAGTGGCTGCTGCATCACTCTCTGCTTTGATATAAGCCATCGCATCATCGCCAGACTTCACCTTTAGCGAGAACACCTTGGTTATAAAGGTATTAGATTGAGTACCCTCTTTCTTTAGCACCGTAGAAATTGCATTGACCAACGCCTCCTTCGCATCATCCGGTAAACCTGCCGGTGCCATTGCTAAAAACGTCGCGCCAAACGAGAAATCCACACCCAGCTCTGAAAGTGGCTGCGCGTCTGGAGACATGAATAGCGGAGCATCTTCACCATTAGCCAGATTCACCAGGTCACCGGATTCAACACCCGATTTTTGTGGCCCGGCTACCCAACCCAGATCAATATCATCGGCATTAATGGCATTCAGGACATCCTTTCCGCCTTTGTAGCTGGAGACAATATTAAAATCCACATCATTTACTTTTCCGATGTAGTAAGCACCATCGGCCAAGCGCGGTGTCATCGAGCCAAAGGAAATCTTGGTGCCAGACTTAGCTGCTTTTATTACATCGGAGAAATTTTTCCAGCCCTTGCCAGTTTTTGCCACAATGCCCATCTGAGTCCCCGCCAAGGTGCTAAGGTAGTCAAAGTCCTCAAGCTTATAGCCAGGATCACGGGCTGCCAGACGACCATAAGCAAAGGTGTCGGTAATGCCGATACCGATCGCAGTACCATCAGCAGGTTGGGATTTGAGTTCACGAGCCATGACGGCGCCACCGGCTCCGGTGAGGTTTTGCGGTAGCATGGTCCAACCAAATTCAGTTTGGATATCCTCAGCAATCAGCCGCGACATAGTGTCCGCTCCACCACCGGCTTTAAATCCAATATAAGTTTTGATTGGTCCAGAAGGTGTCCAGTCCGCCTGAACGCTAGTACTAAGCAAGGCAAGCCCGATAAGAGCCGAAGCAATTTTCATGATGTTTCCTCCATTACATGCTGCATTCGCAGGACTATTATATTAGTCCAGCCGAGCTAGACTTTGAAATATCAGTTCCCTATAGTTGATATAACCAAAAAGTTATAGCAAGGCTTTACATATGCATCCAAAGCAGCTCGCTCAGTTTCTAGCCATCTGCCAGCATGGCTCCATGTCATCCGCGGCCAAATCGTTGAACATTGCGCAGCCGGCACTCAGCAAACAAATTGCCCAGCTGGAGCATGAGTTACAGACTTCATTATTTATCCGGCATTCGCGCGGGATTACGCTTACCCGTGCTGGCAGCCGCCTACGTGAAGAAGCTGCCGAGTTAATCCGTCGTATCGAATCGTTAAAAACCTCGGTCAGACAAGGTGATGTAGAGATAAGCGGTGATGTCACTCTGGCTTTAATAACCTCACTAGCACCAGCCATTGCTGTAGAGTTGTATAAGCGCATTGAGCAGGACTATCCGAAAATCCGGCTGCGTATTATTGATTACCGCTCCGACCGCGCCTGTACTGCACTCATGAATCAGGAAGCTGATTTTGCGATCGTACCCAATGCCGCAGTGGATTTGCCACAGGCCGAATCGTTGCCGCTGTTTCAGGAAGACTTTTACTTATTAAGCCGTGGTGAGCCGGGCCCGCGTCAGGGTTCAGTTTCATTAGGTAGTCTTGCTGATATGCCATTAGTGAGTACCTTTCATGGACATGATCTACGCCGCCGTATTGAGGAAGCCGCCCGCAATAGTGGTATTTCGCTGAATATTAAGTACGAAACTTCCAGTATTAATGTGATTGGAAAAATGATAGAGGAAGGTCTGGCCTACAGTATTTTACCTGCCACTTTCTGGTTGAGCCAGATCGCTTCGGGCAAGATTATGATACGTCCATTAATTAATCCGAGCATTTCACGAGTGCATTCTTTATGTTGGTTGCCGAGCTTAGCATTATCGCCAGCCGCGAAAGTGATGCGGGATTTGGTACCGGTAGAAATTCAAACGATGATGGCGGCTGGAAAACTGTCGGCAAATCCGCTGGGATGACCTTATGACCACTACTATGCTGTCAGTCACCGTTCCCGTATCGTCTATGCTCACCAAGCTCAACTGCCGCTCATCAGGGTAAGCACTCCAAAAACTAAAATAATCCACTGCATTAAACGCTTTAATCCCGACTAAATACCACCATTCATCTTGCATTTAGACTCGATTGTCTAGAATCCTCCCCATAATAAAAAATATTAAGGGACGGAACGAGTTAGCTCGATCCACTTGTACGAAGCGCTTTTTTAGGCGGAAAAGTGTTAGGCATTTATAACGATAACAAGAAAAGGATTCCACCAAGTGAGAAGAAAAATAATCAGCAGAACACTGGCCGGCTTACTGGCCTTAACATTGAATACGGTTGCGACTGCGGCAGCTGTCAACCAAGCCTCCCCCGTGGGCATCAATACCAATGAAGCGATGGAAACTGATACCAGTGTCCCGTTTGTGGATCTGTTCAAACTCTCCATGCCATTTGATGAAGCCAAGCCTTGGTTCACTAAAGGACACGTTCAATTTGACCAATTCGGTTGGCCTTCGCGTTTAAATCGCGGCACCGCCGGCACTCGCTTTTTGAACCAGATTAACCCGCAAGCGCTGCCACAAGGCTTATACACGGTTAAGTATGACGGTAACGGTAAGATTCGCTACGGCGCGAGCGCTAAATTAGTAAAGCGTATGCGCGGCATGGATCTGATTAAATTTCAGCCGATGACAGATAACAAAATCACGGCTACCTTGTTTATCGACGAAACACAGCCTGGCAACCACGTGCGTAATATCCGCATTCTTATGCCGGGTGGAATTTGTGCAAACAATCCGTTCCGCACCGTCTCAGCCAAGAATCATTGCCGTGGCAACTTTATGTCATTTGCAGATCACCACGAGCGCATTACGTTTAACCCAGACTACCTGAACTTCATGAAAGATTTTAAGGTACTGCGCTTTATGAACATGGCGGGCATTACCCGTAACAACCTGCAACATTGGAGCAAGCGCCCCGTGCCAAAGCAAGCCACTTGGGGTGGTAGCGAAGGCCGTCGCGGTGTACCGATTGAAATCATGGTTAAGCTGGCTAACCTGCTGAATGCTGACCCATGGTTCAACATTCCTCACAAAGCAGATAACGACTTTATTCGTCGCTATGCGCAGTATGTAAAAGCCAACTTGAAGCCACACTTGAAAGTATACTTAGAGTACAGCAACGAGACTTGGAACGACGTATTCGTCCCACAAGCCGAGCACATGAAGCAAACGGGTCTACGCTATAAGCTAGACAGCGACCGTCGTGTGGCCGGTGCAAAGTACTACTCCATGCAAAGTGTGCGCATCTTTAAGATGTGGGAGCAAATGTTTGGTGGCAAGCAGCGTTTAGTCCGTGTAATGGGTGGTTTAACCACGGATGCGAATCTGTCTAACACTATTTTGGGCTACCGCAATGCCTATAAAGAAGTCGATGCACTAGCGGTCGCACCCTACTTCTACATTGGTCAGGAGCGTATGCCGCGTGTTCGTAGCGTTGGTCAAGTATTCCAGCATTTAGAAGCGGCGGATAACCGTTACTCCATTAACAACACGCTTAAGTACGTCAAGCAGCAAGCTGAAATCGCCAAGACTTATGGCGTTGATTTGGTCGCTTATGAAGGTGGTCAGCACTTTGTACACAGCAAGACTCACTCGGTTACCGAGGGTGCGACACCGTTCCTTATTCAGGCGAACCGTCACCCACACATGGCAACTTTGTACCAGCGTTTGTTGAATGGTTGGAAGCAAGCAGGCGGTAAGTTATTCGTCGCCTTCTCAGCACCACGCTCATACACTTGGCACGGTAGCTGGGGAATTAAAGAATATATCAACCAGCCAATGAACCAAACACCGAAGTATCGTGCACTTATGGGCTTTGCACGTGGCAATGCCTGCTGGTGGGCTGCCTGTCGCTCAGCGAGCATTAAACGCTTGCCTAAGCCAAACAATGTGGTACAGCCTAAGTACGTAAGCAATGATGAATTTGCACCCAAGCCGCTATCGGTCAGAATCCGCAAGGAAACCCGTGCCCGTAATGGCTTGCAAATTGCCACACCCAACAGCATGCGCAGCGTAATCAGCGGTACCGTTCATGGTGGTAACGACTTAGCTGGTAACTGGCGCTCAAGCTGGGACGACCAGAACCTGTATGTCAAAGTGAATATTACTGATGACCGTCATGTGAAAGATTCACCGAAGCCTTGGGCCGATGACTCCATTGAAATCTATATTGATGCCGATGGCAGCCGTAAAACCCGCTACGATGGTTGGAATGACTTTCAGTTAACGTATCGCTTGTATGATCAGAAACTAACAATGGGTGGCAGCACGCCAAAAGGCCTGATCAATACGGTTAAGCACCGCATGATCAAGCTGGCAAATGGCTACCAATTAGAAACCACTATCCCGTGGACCACGTTGAAAGTACGACCAAAAAATGGACATCGCATTGGCTTTGACATTCAAGTTAATGATGATGATACTGGCAACCAGCGCGATGCAAAACTAGCCTGGAATGCCAAAGTGGACCAAGCCTGGAAGAACCCACAAATGTTTGGGGAGCTGGTGTTGGCAAACTAAATCAAGCGCGGATAGGCATTAAACAGACCGGGCGGAACTTGTAAAAGTCCGCCCGGTCTTAATGGCACCCGTAGAAACAGAATAAGACCAAGGTGTATGACTACTAGAATACCGAGTAAAGGACTATTCCGACCATTGCTAGTATGTGGCTTGTTACTTTCAAGCCTTGCCAGTATCGCAGAAGATGCGCCAATCGACGCGCCCGTCTTCGTTAACCAAAGCTCACCGCTCGGGATCAATACCAATGAAGCGGTCGAGATTGATGCCAGTCTGCCCTTCGTGGACTTGTTTCGTCAGTCACTCCCCTTCGAATCCGCCAGACCCTGGCTCACCAAAGGCAAGATCGATTACGATGCCAATGGCTGGCCCAAGTCACTCAATGGCGGCCAAGTCGGCACCCGCTTTCTAAGCCATATCCCCGCGGATGCACTACCTAAAGGCGAGTACACCGTGCGCTACGATGGTGAAGGTAAATTGCGCTATGGCGGCAGCGTAAAAATCGTTAAAAGCCAACCCGGTATGGACTTGATTCGCATGGAGCCGCTCAAAGATGGCACCATTACCGCGACCTTATTCATTGATAAAAGCAATCCTAAAGACTATGTGCGCGATATCCGCGTGCTGCTGCCAGGCGGCATTTGCTTAGACAATCCTTTTAAGCGCGTGGATAATGCCAGCAGCTGTGGCAGCACGCCCTACTTAAGCTTTGCCGATCACCACGATCAAATCATGTTCAACCCCGACTACCTGAACTTCATGAAGGACTTCAAAGTCGTGCGCTTTATGAATATGGCCGGCATCACCCGTAACCCGCTGCGCTACTGGAAAGACCGCCCAAGCCTCAACCGCGCCACCTGGGGCGGCCCGGAAGGCATGCGCGGGATTCCGATTGAGATCATGGTCGAGTTGGCCAACCAGCTCAACATCAATCCATGGTTTAATATTCCGCACGCGGCTACCGATGACTTTGTCACCAACTTTGCCAGCTATGTTGAAAAACACCTGAAGCCCACGCTAAAAGTCTATATCGAATACACCAATGAAGCCTGGAATGCCGTCTTTGTGCCGCAAGCCGAGCACATGAAGCAGCAAGGTGTGATTCAAAAGCTGGATAAAGATCGCCGGATTGCTGGCTTTAAATATTACTCCAAGCAAAGCGTGCACATTTTTAAGCTCTGGGAACAAGCCTTTAAAGGCAAAAGCCGCTTAGTGCGCGTGATGGGTGGCATGACCACCGACCTTGCGATGAGTGAAATTATTCTGGGCTATCGCAAAGCGTATCAACACACCGATGCACTGGCGATTGGGCCCTACTTCTATATCGACCAAAAAGAACTGCCCAAAATTAAAAGCGTGGATGATGTGTTCACCCTGCTCTCAGCGCCGGACAATATTTACTCCATCAATAACCTGATGAAAAAAATCCGCCAGCAAGCCGAAATTGCACAAGCCTATGGTGTGGACTTGGTGGCCTATGAAGGCGGCCAGCATTTGGTCGATCACAAAACGCATAAGATGACTGAAGGCGCGACGCCCTACTTAGTAGCCGCAAACCGCGATCCGCGCATGGCACGTGAATACTATCGCTTTTTAAGTGAGTGGAAAAAAGCCGGTGGTAATCTGTTTGTCGCCTTCTCGGCACCGCGCCCGCACACTTGGCACGGTAGCTGGGGCATTAAAGAATTCATCAATCAAACGATGGATGACGCACCGAAATACCGCGCTTTGCTCGCCTTTAACCGCGGCGAACGCTGCTGGTGGCCAGCTTGTGAAACCTCTCAGCAAGTGCGCTTGCCTAAGCCTACCTCGATCCCAAGTTACTTGGTCACCGGCAAAGCGCCAGTAAACCTCGCGCCACTCTCGGTGAGCCTCAAAAAGAACGAAGGCCTGCACAAAGCCACGGCTCAGCGCTTGTCCAAGCTAATTAAAGGCACCATGAATGGCCCGCAGGATTTAACGGCCATGTGGCGCGCAGCATGGAACGACAAAGGCTTAATGCTCTGGGTTGGTATTCAGGATGACAAGCTGGTGAATGACTCCGACCAACCTTGGGCCGATGACTCGGTTGAGATTTATATTGATGCCGATGGCAGCCGTGGCGAAACTTACGATGGCGAGAATGACTTCCAGCTGAGTTTCCGCATGAAAGATAAGGCCGTCTCTGTCGGTGGCAGCTCGCCAAAACGTGACCTCAGTGCACTGACGCATCGCATGGTGAAAACCGCCAATGGCTACCGAGTGGAAGCCACCATTCCGTGGAGCGTTCTGAATGTAACGCCAAAAGCCGGCATGCGCATGGGCTTTGAAGTACAGGTGAATGACGATGACAATGGCAATCAACGCGATGCCAAAGTCTCCTGGAATGCCACTTCTGATACCGCTTGGAAAAACCCTCAGTTGTTTGGTGAATTACTACTGACTGAGTAATGGCTTTACTCGATTCTGTTTATTCAGGGCATCGCTTGAGTTATTAATACCGCTAATGTTCGGCTGGCATCAATCACTGGCCAGCCGAACGTCCCCCACATCCACATCCACATCCACATCCACATCCACATCCACATCCACATCCACATCCAAAGCTTAAATTCCGCACTGGCGTGATTCAACCGTCTGACTTTGCTTGACAATTACACGCAATTTTGTATATACATTAGATATATAAAGCAATAACGATTTTTGACTCACCGGACTTGCAAGCCATTGCGGGAGTGATCAAGTGTATGGATTAATTAAAAAAACCAGCGCAACACTGTTACAAACAATTCTACTGCTTGCCGCGATAACCACCGCAAGCGCTGCCAGTGCGCCAGACTTCGAACAACGACTCGACACCTTCCTCAGCCAGCTAAACCAACCGCTTAATTTCCCAGAACCACCCAGCAACACCGTCACCCTACCCAGCGCCAAACTGCACTATCAAGGCTGTCAAAACTACCCGTACCACAACGCTAATAGCACCACCATCAGTCACACCACACTCACGAACGATATTAAACACGGACTAAAACAAGGCCTCAGTTGCCTCGCTGGCAACAGCCGAATGGGCAAGCTTCACCCCTACCATGAAACCCAAGCACTCCAGTTGATGCTCTTATTAGAAAGCGATCAGCCTAAAACCGTACGCTGCGTCGCTGATGAGATCTTTGCCTATGCGGTCGCCAACTCTCCGATCACGCCCGGCCACAAACCACACCCGCAAGATAAAATGACCGAGGGATTGCCCTTTCCCGGCATTTTGATTGATACCTTTCGCTTAAGCGGCTCGATTTCTAAAAAGCTGGATGAGGCCACCTATCGCGAGTTTTACCAATTGGATAGCGGGCAGCTAGCCGTTATTCGCAAAGGTAAGCCGCTGCAATTAGCCGGTATGCACCGCTATCAAAACCGCGCGGCGTTGATGTTTCATGAAATGATTCATTGGCTGGGGCATGAGCATTCCAGTATTTATCCTGACACCACCGATCTGTATGAAACCTGTTGCTTTGGTGGTAGCGACTTTATTTCGGATAGCGCGGCAAACAAAGCTTTTCAGCAGCAAGCCTGTGCGATTTTGAAAGATAATGAGCTTTGGGGTGCCAATAAATACCGGCAAATGCGACTGTGGAAGTACAAAGGCTATGACCAACTCAAACGTGCCATGCGCGACTTTAATGATTAGCCACAGCATGCATAACGATATACATTGCCTATCTGCTATAATTGGCCAGTCATCATAACCCCGCAACAGGACAAGCGCATGCAGAAATCAGAAAAACGAGAGAAGCAACATAAGAAAGACAGCCAGCTCATTATCCGGATTAAATCGGAAGAGCGGGATCAGTTTGTGAGCCTGTGCGAAGCGCTGGATACCAGTGCGGCTCGGGAAGTGCGTCATTTTATTCGAGACTTTTTGAAAAAGCATCAGACGAAAGACTAAAGCCCCTTCTACCTAAATGCTTATCTCGCTTGCATAAAAAAAGGGACTCTAAAAAGAGCCCCTTCCTACCATCAAGTATCAATCTTCCTGATACGGTGCCACCATCGACTCATGCGATTTAATCGAAATTGTGTACTCCGCATCATCATGCGACTGCAAACCGTCAATCTTTGAGCGGCTGGCATCGGTCACATACCGGTACTTCACACCATTCTCAGCCACTCGCAAACTTGCCTGCTCCATGTTGATATCCAGCGATACCTGAGGACGCACGATAACTGTTTCAGACTGCGTCGCATTCATCGTGACCGCCGTTTTGGGTAAAAACACCAAGCACTTAGAATGACGGATACTCATCACTGCATCATCACCAATACGAGGCTGCATATCGCCCAAACAGCTCCAGCGAATGCTCTTTGCATCATGCCAGTAGAACACGGTAGCGGCCTGATCCAACTTAATCGTCAACGGCGCATCCCACTCTTTACTCACCCAATCGGCACTCTGGCTTTTTAACTCAGCGGCATTTTCATCGGCATAGTTAAAGTCATCACCCGACATATACCAGATAAATAAAGCAACCGCAGCGATCAGTACCACAAAGCCAATTCCAATCCAGGCAAACAGCTTTTTGCCAATGCCCAGAATCTTTTTACCAACGGGGTTTGCGATAATCTCGCCATCTAAATACTGCTTAGCCAACTCATCCGGCGAACCAAAGCGCTCCAGTAATGGCTTACCAGACTCTGCGGCATGGCTTTGAATTTCCTGAATAATGTCGTCACGTGAAGCACGATCCAAACCCGCCAATGCTTTTTTCAGCGCGGTAATGTATTGATTGTTGGTCATTTTAAATCCCTCAGCTTATCCAGCGATTGCTGGTTATCTTGAAACATCCCTAACATCGTTGGCAGCAATGCTCTGCCTTCGTCACTTAACTGATAATGGCGTCTCGGATGCCCTCCTTCTGAGGGAGTCACCCAGTGTGAATCTAACCAGCCATTTTTAAACATTCTGTTGAGGAGCGGATACAGCGTTCCCTCGTTAACCGACAGACCCGCTTGCTCCAATGTTTGCAGCATTTCCAAACCGTAGGACGAGTCCTGCTTGTCTAACACCACCAGCACGCAAAGCTCCAGATACCCTTTGCGCAGCTGCGCTAACCATTTTTGATACGTCGTGTTTTCCATAGAGAATTCACTCACCTAATACTATGTTATGCATAGTCATTAATTACATTTCGTTCTTCCTGTCGACGTTTGTATTATATTCACAGAATACTATGCAATGCAAAGTATTTTATTTTTAACCAAACTAATACTCAGTTGCACCTGGACAGCCTGAAGTTGCATAAGAATATGTCATTTATGTAATCAAAAACCCTTACGGTGATTTAGGTAAACCGCCGCTTCTTTGCTATGCTGGGCATGCACGATTTAATTTTACAATCATGGAGATGGAATGTATGAGCACAGTACAAATTGAATGGGGTAATCTCGGTAGAAGTGAAGCAGTAGAAAAAGAAATTCATGAGAAATCTAAGAAAATATTCATGCATGCACCGACCGCAACCACGCTGGTTGTGCACTTTCAGATTATTAACTCAGCCAATAGTGCCGGTGTCTCACTCGAAAAAGTGACCATGGAATTGCGCCTTCCGAAGCATCAGGATATTCGCGCAGAAAGAGAAGGCGAAAATCTCTACAAATGCATTCGTGAATGCAAAGTGGCTTTGTTAAAGCAAATCGAAAGCCATAAGCAAATTGAGCATGATCGTGCGGTTGATATGATCGAGCCGGAAGCGTAACGCTTAGAACTAGATCTGGCAATCGGTGGTTTTGGTTGTCAGATCTGGGGTGGATTTTTTTAGTTTTTCTGTGCTAGCTGTAATTGGATTAGTGCATCTTCAAGGATTGGTATCCAGCCTTGTTTTTCATGATCAAGGCGGTTTTCACTGTTTAGGCGGATTAGGATTGCCAGCGCGTCACTAAGTAGCTCCTTTGCTTTCTCAGGTTGAACCTGAGCCTGTTTGACATAACTCACCACCAAATCCGTTTGCCACTCAACATTTTCAGGATTGAGTTCCGCCAACGCCTTGGCAATTGCCAAACCATCCTCATACGCTTTCAGCGCAGACACCCCGTCACCGTTGGCTTGGTGCATATCGCCAATTTTATCGTAGCTCACCGACAGGTCGCGCTGCCAGCCGGTGTGCTTTGGGTCGAGTTCCGCCAGTCTCTTAGCGATGGCAAGGCCATCCTCATACGCATTCAGCGCCGACACCCCGTCACCGTTAGCCTGGTGCATATCGCCAACCTTCATATAGCTCATCAACAGGTCTCGCTGCCATTCCGTGTGCTTCGGATCGAGTTCCGCCAGTGTTTTGGCGATGGCCAAGCCATCCTCATACGCATTCAGCGCCGACACCCCGTTACCGTTAGCCCAGTGCATATCGCCAACCTTGTTATGGCACACCGACAGGTCTCGCTGCCAGTCGGTGTGCTTCGAGTCGAGCTCCGCCAGTGTCTTGCGAATCGCCAGCGATTCCTCATACGCCTTCAGCGCCGACAGACCGTTACCGTTAGCCTTGTGCATATCGCCAATCTTGTTATAGCTTATCGACAGGTCTCGCTGCCAGCCGGTGTGCTTCGGGTCGAGCTCCGCCAGTGTCTTGCATATCGCCAGCGATTCTTCATACGCCTTCAGCGCCGACACCCCGTCACCTTTGGCCTGGTGCATATCGCCAACTCGCTCAAAGCTAACCGACAGGTCGCGCTGCCATTCCGTGTGCTTCGGGTCGAGTTCCGCTAGTGCCTTGGCGATGGCCAAGCTGGCTTCATACATCTTTAGCGCTGACACCCCGTCACCGTTGACCTTGTGCATATCACCTACTCTCTCAAAGCTCACCGACAAATCGCGCTGCCATTCGATGTTTTCTGGTTCAGCTTCAACGAGTTTCTGGGTTAGCTGCATGGATTGTCGGTATCGATCCAAAGCAGACTTGTTATCGCCGATGCTTGTGAGTAAACCACCTTCGTCATCTAATGAAATGGACAACCACCTTATATCCACTTCCGGATCTAAATGCTTTTGCAAACTACGCGCAACTTGCAGAGCTAATTGAGTTTTACCCAGCTTCTTAGCTGTTAACGTGATTTGACGCCATGCCTCACGATTAGCCGGATCAATCTCCACCGCCTCCTGATACAGCGGTAACGCCCTGCTTATCTTATTCGCACTTTCCCAACGCTCACCAGCAATCAAAGCTTCATGAGAGAGCACCCGATTTTCATCGGCAAGCTGCTGCTCGAATGCTTGTAGGCGCGCTTGTTGGTCCGCCCGCTTATCTTTCAATTGCTTGCGGTAATAGCGCTCCCGAAGCTGTGCTGTCAGCTCAAAATCACCGTCTTCCAAAGCTTCACGCTCGGCCAACAGTAAAGGATTATCCGGTTCTTTGTGCAGGTCTTCCGTATTCTGATCTAGAGCTTCTTCGTATTTTTCTTTCCATTCCTGAATTTCATCCTGATAGCGATTGATCAGGTCATTCAAATTGTTATTGGTGCGTTTTTCATTATGAAGCTCGGCCTGCAGTTCATTGAGTTTGGCTTTTACCGCAGCCACTGGCAGCGTGGTGTAAGAGGCCGCTTCAATGGTTTCGTTTTCAAAATCAATGCGCAGCGCCAAACCACCTGATTTCTCCGGAGGCAGGTATTTTACCGCCCCAATCTCCGGCGCAGGCGTCGCCGGCTGATCCGTCAACACCCGATACAGTGGCGTATAATCTCGCGGCAACACATAGGTACTAAACCCTTTTAACGGCAATGGCACATTCTCCAAACTGCCCGTCTCCGGTATCACTGGAATAAATTTAGTGTTCCGATAATAGTGGTCGTACAAGGTTTGCGAGATCACCACGCCTTCAAAATTCACCCCACGCCCACCATCAGCATCTTGACCTCGATAACGCTTCAGATAAGTTTCAGTACACACCAACAATACAAAGTCCGCTTGCTCGACCTGTGTTTCCATCCAGCGCTGCCAGCCTTCGGGTGGAAAGCCATTAATGTATTGGTCGATCTGGCAATTCAAACCATCCGCGCGCAGCCGGTCGGCAATACCGCGAACGAATTCACGGTGTGCATCGGAGTCATGGCTATAGCTAATAAAAATGGAGTGTGGCATAGGCTTTATGCATTTTTAGGAGGTATTCCGGCCAGTATGCCAAACTATAGGGATTAAAGCAGCACACTTGAATAAATTAACGCCATTCTGTGTGCTGTTCACCAAGCGCTATGACTACGGCTAAGCCATGCCTTTTTCAGGTAGGTAGTTAAAACACAGCTCATGCATTAAACTCGCCCCTCGATCGACTTGATCCATAATCAAACGTTTTAGGTAATAGCAATGAAAAGTATTTTTTTAGTCTTAGTGGCGACTAGTTTTTTATCGGGCTGTACGGCTTTGGCTATAGGCGCAGCCGGTGCGACGGTTGCGAATCCAAAGGGTGCCGGGCAGATTGTTACCGATACTGGCGAAGCCATTCGCGATATCGGTAAAAAGGCAACTAACGCGGTTAAATAATAAAGCCGTCGCATTAAGCAGCCACTGGGCCATCGGGCTCAGCGGCGAAGCTCCTATCTAAAGCGGCGTCCGCTTACTGCGGCCAAACCATGGCTTTATCGGGTTGTGGCACGCGTCCATCACCACAGCCCTGCACACCTTCATCCAAGTCAATCACCGCACCACTCATTAAGCCAGACTCTGCAGAAGATAAATACGCACTTGCTCGAGCCACTTCTTCGGGTACCACCAAGCGGCCATATGGCTCATTCGCCGTTGCCTTCTCCAGCCAATCACTGGGTGCATTGTGGAAATTTTGCTGAATGGCATGTTCACCGGGAGAGTCCATCCAGCCGATATTCAGAACATTGGCGCGGATTTTATTGCGCATGAGCGAGTAAGCCACGTTTTTGGTCATTACCACCAGCGCAGCTTTGGAGGCCGTATAGCAGGTCAGAAAGGATTGCCCACCGTAGGCCGATACCGAGCAAATATTTACCATCGTACCTTCGATACCACGCTCCACCATGTGTCGTGAAGCTTCCTGCATAATCAGAAACGGAGCCTGCGTATTCACGGCAAATAAACGGTCATAGGTGGCATCATCGGTATCCAGTATCGTGCCACGATCAGTGCAGCCTGCGCAGTTGACCACGCCATGTAGCTCACCGAATTGGCGGATGGTTTCTGCCACACAATTGCGCGTCGCGCGTTTATCCATCAGATCTGCCGGTACAAAAATGACCTTGCAGGCTTCGCTGGAGAGTTCCGCAGCCAGCGCATTGCCACGCTCAGCACTGCGGCCAATTAAGGCAATGCCGCTGGCACCGCGCTCGATAAACAGGCGGGCGGTGGCTTCACCCAAGCCTTGAGTGCCGCCGGTAATTAAAAAGTTGCGGCCAGCGAGTTGCTGCCCAAAGTCATTTCCATAGCTAGTAGTGCGGGACATCAAGAGTTACTCCAGTATTAGTTTTTTAAGCGCGCCGCTTGCAAGACTGTGCTAACAAGGCGGCTTTAAACGTATCAAAATCACGCGCCTTATTTAGCGACTCTCGCATTAAGGCTTTTTGCGTTTGCGGAGCCATACCAGCGCTTGGCGGGTCGGTATCCAAATTGGTCGGGAAGGAATAGCCCTCGCAGGTATTATCCAGTACTGCTGCCAATTCATTCTCGGTCAACGCGTTTTTAATCCGCAATAGCTCGGGATAAATCGCCAGGCACATGGCTTCACGATCCACCGCTTCCATCGCGCGCCCAAAGGCCGAGGAAACTTGCAGCAAATTCGCCATACGATGAAAATCTGCCGTGTAGTTGCTGCCCGCCGCATGAAACAATGCGGGATTAAAAAATAGGGCATCGCCCTGCTCTAATGCCAGCTGCACGGCATGGGCTTCAAAGTAAGCTTTAAACTCCGCATCGCGCCAAGCCAGATAGCCTTCGGGATAGCGCTGCGAGTTGGGTAATAACAGCGTCGGGCCACTGGCCAGCGGCATATCGGTGTGGGCAACGGCACCCTGTAAAGTCAGCATCGCCGACATGTGATGCACATGCGGTGGGTACTGCTTCAGTATGCTATTTTCCTGAAAGCCCAGATGGTAATCGCGATGTGGCGCTTGTGCTTGTCCATCGGGCCTCACTACATTGATCTGCGCAGTCAGTTGATAATGCGGGCCAAGCCATGCCTCTGACACCAGCCCAAATAAAGGATTTTTGTAATACGCCACATAACTTGGCGCATCCAGCAAGGCCGCTTTTTGAATCACATTCCAGATGCGACCATTGGCTCCGGCTTTAGCAAAGTGATCGGCTGAAGGTTGGTTGGCTTGTAGCTCAAAGATCTGTTCAACCACCTGATTATGACGATCAATGACAGCGGTATCGGCAAAGAAGTGCTTGATCACAAACACGCCGGGGCCGTCGCTTAGCACCCGCGCTAGCTCTTGTTGGTAGCGACTTCGGCGAGCGTCATCGGCTAAGGCCGCTCTTAAGTCCTCGCCGTCATAGCACACAACGCGCTTTACGATTGCCGCAGCCAGCGGATAGTCTTCCGGCTGCGGCGTCTGCTGACAAAGCCGGTCAAAGGCATCAATATTTAATGCGGCATGTTGCATTCCCATCAATCGACCTCCTCTTATCGCAAGCCTTGCTAATCAAGGGTGAAGCCAAGCATAAGCCTCATACCTTGATTCGCTATTTTGTAACTTAAACCACCACTTCAATGCCGGCATCGGCACACAGTTTGCGCAGATTTTCATAACCCATTGTGGCGTATTTCAGAGGATTCGCGACTGCGGGGTCTTGCTCCGCTTCCACCACTAACCAACCTGAATAGTTAGACTCTTTCAGGCCTTTAAACAGCGTGGCGTAGTCAATACAGCCATCGCCCGGCACGGTAAACAATCCATCCAATACGCCATTTAAGAAGCTCTTGCCGCGATTGTTTACCTCATCCAACACGACCCGACGCACGTCTTTGCAGTGCACGTGATTAATGCGATTGGCATAGCGTTTTTGTACCGCAATCGGGTCGCCACCAGCGCAGGTTAAGTGGCCAGTATCCAGCAATAAGCCGAGCGCATCGTCCGTGTTTTCCATGAGCTTATCCACATCGGCTTCACTTTGAACCACGGTGCCCATGTGATGGTGATAGGCCAAGCGCACCCCTTGCGATTGTGTGTATTCTGCAAGCTTGGTCAGCGCTGCACCCCAGCTTGCCCACACGGCAGGGTCATTTATTACAGGCCGATCACTCAATGGCGCTTCCTGATCACCATGAATACAGCCGGTCACTTCGCAGTAAACCATCTCGGTCGCGCCGAGTGTTTTTAGCAAATTCAGGTGATCCTGGATGGCCGCAATCTCAGCGTCCAGATCGTGTTCCAGCAGCTTGCCGCTGTACCAACCGGAGACCAGCTTTAAATCATACTCCGCTAAAATCGGCCCCAAAACAGCCGCATCGCGTGGGAATTTATTTCCCAATTCAAAGCCGGAATAGCCCGCTTGCTTACCTTCGCTCAGGCAGGTGCTGAGCGGGGTTTCTGCGCCCAGCGCCGGCAGGTCATCATTGGTCCAGGTCAGTGGATTAATGCCAATTCTTACGCTCATAATCGTGTCTCAGAAAAATTAATACGGTTGTTTTTGTTTAGCGATCTGCTGTTCGCGGTAGGCTTGCGTCACCGTCTCACGCTCGGAGACTTCAGGCACACCCACCTCCCACCAGCTACCACCCTCGGCGGTTAAATACGGGTCGGTATCAATGGCAATCACATAGCTTTGGCTGGCTGCGCGAGCACGTCCCAATGCTTCCTCTAATGCTTCCAGACTACTGACCGATTCAGACTCTGCGCCCAAGGCTTTAGCGTGTGCCGCAAAATCAATTTTGGGTGCGCCGGTTTCGGTAAAGGTGCCCTCATCCAACAAGTTGTTAAATGACGCGCCACCGGTTCCGCGCTGCAAGCGGTTAATGCAGCCAAAGCCACGGTTATCCAGCACCACAATAATGACCTTTTTATTGAGCATTACCGTGGTGGCAATTTCGGAGTTCATCATCAGGTAGGAGCCATCGCCAACCACCACAATCACTTCGCGATCGGGCTTGGCCATTTTCACACCTAAGCCACCGGCAATCTCGTAGCCCATGCAGGAAAAGCCGTATTCCAAATGATAGCCATTGGGCTGCTCGGTACGCCAGAGTTTGTGCAAATCACCGGGTAAGCCACCGGCTGCACACACAATAATATCGGAAGCTTCACCAGTGCGTTTTACTGAGCCGAGTACTTGCGCATCGGAGGGTAAACCGGTCTCGGTTTTTGGCGCTTCGGCAATCGACGTGACCTGATCATAATAGCCATTCCAGCGGGCAATTTCTGCTTTGCCAAGCGCTTGCCATTCAGCCGGAACTTGCCAGCCAGATAAGCCTGATTTTAGCTGCTCCAAACCAATTTTGGCATCACACACCAGCGCTTTGGCATTGTGCTTAATCGCATCCATGCGCGCGACATTCAGTTGAATCAAAGTCACATCAGGGTTGCGGAATAAGGTGCGTGAAGCAGTGGTAAAGTCTTGCAAGCGAGTGCCCACGGCCAATACCAGATCGGCTTCTTCCGCCAGCTTATTGGCCGCATCGCAACCGGTCACGCCAATGGCGCCGACATAGTTAGGATGGTCCCAAGCTAATGCGCCCTTACCTGCCTGCGTTTCAGCAACCGGAATGCCATAGCTTTCGATCAGCGCTTTGAGCGGCTCAATGGCTTGCGCGTAATGCACCCCGCCACCGGCAATCAGTAATGGCTTTTTCGCATTTTTTAAGGCTTCAATCGCTGCAGCTAACTCACGCGTATCCGGCGCTTGTTGGCGTTGATAATGCACGGTTTCAGCGAAGAAGCTTTCAGGGTAATCATAAGCTTCGGCTTGCACATCCTGCGGTAATGAGAGTGTTACCGGCCCTGCTAACTCGGCATCCACCAGCGTACTAATGGCCGCTGGTAAACTGGTAATTAGCTGCTCAGGGCGGCTAATGCGGTCAAAGTAACGGCTCACGGGACGGAAGCAATCATTCGCGCTAATGGTTGGATCAGAAGCGCACTCGACCTGCTGTAATACAGGGTCTGGCGTGCGCGCCGCAAAGGTATCGCCAGGCAATAGCAAGACCGGAATCCGGTTTACATGGGCCAATGCCGCCGCCGTCACCATATTGGTGGCACCGGGGCCAATCGAGGTGGTGCAAGCCATTATTTGCTGGCGATTATTGGCCTTGGCATAAGCAATCGCCGCATGGGCCATGGCTTGTTCATTGTGCGCGCGATAGGTCGGCAGCGCGGCTTGCTGGTGGTATAAAGCTTCACCCAACCCAGCCACATTGCCATGCCCAAAGATGGCAAATACACCGGCAAATAGCGGTTTAATTTGCCCATCAATCTCAACCTTTTGCGCGGTGAGATAGCGCACTAAAGCTTGCGCCATGGTTAAACGAACGGTGTTCATTTTAGCTCCTGCCATGCGTTAATCAGTTCTATGTAATTGTCGGCCACAGCTTGTATCAGTTGCTCATCATTGATATGTCCCAACATCCATTGGCGCGATGGTTCAGCGAATAAAGTACGCCCCACGGTAAAGCCTTTGCATAGTGGGTATTGAGCGGCGACTTGAAAACCTTGTTTGACGGTTTCCATACTGGCAGCCAGTCCTAACAGCACCACGCCTTGGCAATGCGGATCACGTTGCTCAATCAACTGCGTGAGCGATTCCCAGCTCGCTGCTGACTGTGGTGGCAGTTTCCACCAATCCGGTCTGACGCCAACATTGTAAAAACGCTGAACGGCTCGCGAAGCGGTGGTGTCATCGACCACACTATCAGCCGGAGGAATCAGTTCCAGTAAGAACTGGTGACCACTGACCTGACAGGCTGCAAATAGCTCCTGTGCCTGACGCTCCTGCTGCAAGCGCATTTCCACCGAATCATCCGGATGGTAAAACACCAGACATTTCACAATGTGCTCAAGCGGCCAGGTTTTCAGGCGTGAGCCAATTGAGCGCCCGCCTTCCAATTCAATCGGGCGTGAGGATGGCAATTCAACCGGACGTCCAATCCACCAGCCGCGACCGGTAATATCATTTAAGGCATCTTGCCCGAAGGTATCGTCAATCAATACACCCGCGACGGATTCTGACAAGCCTGTGGTTTGAATCCCGCGCTCGACCGATTTTACCAGCAAGCGCTTCAGCACTTTAATGCAGTCATTACTAACGCCGGTTTCCTTCGCCATATCGGTCAGTTGACGACGGTGATCAAAGGCCAGTACGCACACTTGCGGGCGGGAAGCCGGTACGCGGGTGGTGGTCACCCGATGCAGTTGATTAAGCACGGCGCTCTTATCCGGCTTTGGAATATCGGCTGCATGTTCTAAGTAATAAAACAGCTCTTCCTCGCTTGGAATCGCTGGTGCACAGCCATGACGTGAAACCACCAGCGCGCCACAGGCATTAGCATAGGCCGTACAGGTTGCATCATCTTCGCCACGCAACCAGCCACGCAAGAAGCCCGACATAAAGGCATCGCCCGCGCCAAGCACATTCAGCACTTCAACGCGCACGCCTTGGTAAACCACAAAGTCATCCGGGCTCGCCGGAATCGCATCGTGCAATACGGTGCAGCCTAGTGGGCCAAGCTTTAATACGATGGTCGCATCGGTGAGTTCACGAATAGCGCGCAATGCGGTCATGGTATCGGTGCTGCCACCGGCAATGTGCACTTCTTCTTCGGTGCCGACAATCAAATCACAATGCGGCAAAATACTTTGTAAGTGACTAGAGACGTCTTCGGAGGAGATAAAGCGCGTCTCGCCATCACCTAAACTCGTTAGCCCCCAAAGTACGGGACGGTAATCAATATCGACCACCACTTTGGTGCCTGCCGCTTTGGCATATTCAATGGCCTTTAAGCTGGCCTTGTAGGTTCCTTCGGTGGAGAAATGGGTTCCTGTAATCAGTAGTGCTTTGGAGGACGCAATAAACTCAGGCTCAAAGTCATCCGGGCTAATCGCCATGTCAGCGCAATCATGTCGGTAAAAGATTAAAGGAAAGGTTTCCTGATCTTTGATGCCAAGAACCACTAAACCGGTCAGCCGTTCTTTGTCGGTAATCACGTGGGAGGTATCGACACCAACCCGCGCTAATTCTTCACGCAAGAAGCGGCCCATGTGCTCATCACCAACGCGCGTTAGCATGGCTGATTTCAGCCCGAGGCGCGAGCTGCCGTAAGCGATATTGGCCGAGGAGCCACCCAAATATTTGGAGAAGCTGCCCATGTCTTCTAAGCGGCTGCCGATTTGATCACCATAGAAATCAACCGCACAGCGCCCGAGGCAGATTACCTCCAGTGTCTTTTCTACGCTCATTTTACAATCCACTCATGGTCAGGATGATTTTTGAAAATCCACTTACGCGTGGGGCCTGCCATCACATTCAGATAGTAGGATTCATAGCCATGCGGCACGCCCACCGGATGATAACCGCGCGGCACCATCACCACACTGCGATCCCCTGCGGAAACCGTTTCATCCAAATCCAACTCATCGGTAAAAACGCGCTGGAACACAAAGCCCTGCTTCGGATTCAAGCGGTGGTAATAGGTTTCTTCCAGATGCGTTTCGCTGGGAATATTGTCGGAGTCGTGCTTATGCGGCGGATAGCTTGACCAGTTGCCAGAAGGGGTTTTCACTTCCACCACTAATAAGCTATCGGCTGAGGGGTCGGTATCGGGCAAGATATTGCGAATGTAGCGGGTATTGCTGCCTTCACCACGGATCTCTTGGTTAAGTTCCTCTGGCTTAATCCAACGCACCGGATGATTGCCATGGCCCGGCGCTTCGCAAACCGCGATATCCAATGCAGTCGTCGCCGTAATGGTAATCGCCACGCCATTAGGTACGTATACAGCATGCGGCGCTTTGTCTTCAAACACATCCATGCGATCGCCAACGCCTTCCAGCAATTGATCTCCGGCTTGAATATTGGCCTTACCCGCGAGCAGTACTAAGCAACGTTCCTGATCAGTCGCCGCTAAGCTAACGGATGCGCCTTCAGCGATATCATAGGCCTCAAAACCAACGTATTTCCAGCCGGCATTTTCTGGCGTGATATGCTGATAACGTCCGTTTTCCTGGGTTTCCGGCTTACGTAATAAGCTCATAATTTCTCCTCCTGACGTTGGTAGCCCAGCGCAACGCACAACGTTTGTGCCAGGCATAATGTCGAATTCAAGGAGCGGAATGACCGGACTTCGGCCTCCCGCACCACTAATAAATGATCGGCTAAATGCGCCACAGGGCACAGCTCGCTATCGGTAATTAACACCACTTTGCAGCCCAAGCGCGATGCCGCCCGCACCACTTCTGCGGTCACATTGGCATAAGTGCTCACGGTAATGGCAATCAAGACCGACTCGGGCGTGGCCCAGCGCATTTGCTCTTGCTCCATCGCCGCAGTGCCATCCACCAGATGACAGCGCACATTCATATGGCATAGCGTGTAATGTAAATAGGTGGCCACCGGATACATCCGGCGTAAACCACATAAGAAAATTTCGTTAGCCTGATTTAAGCTATCAACCGTAGCTGATAACACCTCTGGCTTAATCGTTTGTTGCAGTAGCTGCAAGGCCAGCACATTGCCTTCGGCAAATTCATCAAGCAATGCGCTGGCTTGCGTTTCGGATGGCTCGGTATTGCCACCCTTTAACTGACGGATACGTTCTAAATAATTACTCTGATGATCGATAATCTGAGCCTTGTACAGTCTCTGCAAATCGGAGAAGCCATCAAAGCCAAAATAGTTCGCGAAGCGCACCAAGGTCGAGGCATGCACCCCTGCCGTTTTGGCAATTTCTGCCAGCGTGTTCAATGCCACTTGCTGCGGGTTTTCCAACAACCAGGCAGCAATCACTTTGAGGCGTGCGCTTAATTTATCGTTCTTCTCGACAATTAAGGCATTCATTTCCTCGACTGACTGAGGCAGAACTGGCGCAACAACATCTGAATTATTTTTGGCCATACATGAGTGCTCTCTAAAAATACTTAAGCGGCGTAGTATAACGAATCATCAGTGAAACGGCTTAAACCGTTCCTCCTAAAGACCCCTCTAATGAAGCCAGCTCTTGTCCACCGGCCATTAAGTCCTGAAGCTCATCGGGGGTAATCTCACCACGTACTGCTGTACCTAAGGTTTTACCGCGATTTAGTACGGTAAAGCGGTCTCCAACGGCCATGGCATGACGTACGTTGTGGGTGATAAACACCACACCAACACCGGCTTTGCGCACCTTATCGACGGTTGCCAGCACGTTGGAGGTTTGTCTTACACCCAAGGCCGAAGTCGGCTCATCGAGTATCAATACCTTGGCCCCGAAGTAAACGGCGCGGGCAATGGCCACAGTTTGGCGCTCACCACCGGATAAGGTACCCACCGCCTGATCAGGCTCACGTAGGTTAATCCCCATTTTTGCCATTTCGGACATGGTCACTTCATTGGCTTTTTCAAAGTCGAAAAACTTAAACGGACCAACGCGCTTTTGTGGCTCACGGCCCATCCAGAAATTACGAGTTACCGACATCAGCGGGATCATCGCAAGATCCTGATACACCGTGGCAATACCACCTTCCATACCGGCGCGTGGGCTATCAAAGCGCACCGCCTTACCATTCATTCTAATCTCGCCCTTGGTGGGCTGATGAACGCCTGACATGGTTTTGATAAAGGTCGACTTACCGGCCCCGTTATCCCCTAGCAAGCAATGACACTCACCGGGATACACCGATAAAGAGACTCCGGCCAAGGCGATCACTGCACCAAAATGCTTTTCGATATTCACCAATTCAATGACTGGCTTTACATCTGTATTACTCATTTTCAGCTCCCTTAGCGTGAGGACATCGCCTTTTGACGGACCCAGTTATTCAGTACAACAGCAATCAACAAAATCGCACCCATAAACACCTGGAACCAATCCAGATTGATATTGGTGTAGGTAATTCCGATCTGCACCATGCCGAAAATAATCGCACCCACCATGGCACCAATTGCGGAGCCGTAACCACCTGTTAGCAAACAACCACCGATGACTGCGGCGATAATGGCGTGAAACTCTTTGAGTAATCCACGGCTGGCATCGGCCGTCCCAAACTCCAGTACGGTGATGGTTGCAACCAAGGTTGCAGCCACGGCGGTAAACACGAATAAAGTGATTTTTACAAAGTTAACCGGCACACCCACATTGCGGGCTGCGATCGGGTCACCACCAACGGCAAAGATCCAGTTACCAAAGCGTGTTTTAGTTAGCAGGATGCTCGCACCAATTGCCAACACGACAAACCAGACAATCTCAACCGGTACGCCCTGCACTTTTGGGGTTCCGTTTTTGAAGGTATCGATCATGTCCATTTTGGCAAGCCAGGCAAATAAGCCTTCCAAGGCATCGCCGGAAAACAGCTCCATCAACCAGCTATCACCTGCGGCTTCTTTAACACCCCGCAGCTGAGTGGTACCGGTTGCTTCTTTCAGTGATACCAGCGTTAAGCCGCGTAAAATAAACAAGAAAGCCAAGGTCACGATAAAGGATGGCAACCCGGAGCGCAGTACGATAAAGCCATTGAGCGCACCAACACCGATCGCAACGGCCAGCGCAAATAACAAACTTAATGACAGCGGCCAGCCCCACAGCACCAGTGGAATCCCCAGCGCAATACCGGCAAAGGCGATCATCGAGCCGATGGATAAGTCGAACTCACCACCGACCATAAGCAGCGCAGCCGCAATGGCTAAAATACCCAGCTGGGCGGCAGGCTCCATAAAATTCATAATGCCCGACAACGTAAACATGCGGCTATCGGCATAAATTGAGAAAAAGATAACGACAGCGATTAAGCCTACAATTGCGCCCACTTCGGGCCGTTGCAAGAGACTTTTTGTTAAGCTGACTTTAGCTATTCGTTCATCAGTTTTTGGGGTTTCTGCTGATGAATTGGATTCAGATGTACTCATAAGTACTTACTCTCTGCACAAATAATTTAGAAATCAGGAATAAACCCATCCAGAGCGTCATGGATGACATCTAAGGGTAGCCTGACAGGCCAAAGGCCTTGGCCTGTCAGTCGAACTAATCCACTTTAGGTGGGATTAACGAATACCTTTTGCTGCTAGCTCAACAACCTGAGCGGCTTTGTCTTTAGTGATCAGGTTTGGACCTGAAGCCACATCGCCCCCCGGCATTAAACCAAAGCGTGCATGCAGTGCTAAGAACGACACTGGCAGATAGCCTTGTAGGTACTGCTGCTGATCAATACAGAATGCCGCTTTACCATCTGCAACGGCTTGCAGGAAGTTAGCTGACATATCGAATGTACCGATTTTGATGTCGCCGGTTTGGCCCATCTCTTCAATCGCGGCTAGTGCTGGCTCACCTGCGGTGCTAGCACCCAACGTCAGAACCGTATCAACATCTTCATCTTTAGACATTGCGGCTTTCAGCTTGGATTTGATATCCCCTGGATCATTGGTGGTAGGCAGTACTTCTGAAGCGCCGAAGCCTTCAGCAAAACCTGCACAACGTTGATCTAGCGAGACATTTCCCACTTCGTGGTTAACGCAGAGCGCTTTAGTTCCGCCGAGTTCTTTGAGTTTTGCACCGGCTTTTTTACCCGCATCAAACTCTTCCTGACCAACATGAAGCAGTGCGCCCAACTTGGCAGATACGCTAGAACCGGAGTTCATAGAAACCACTGGAATACCCGCTGCAACGGCTTTTTGAATCGCTGTTGCCAGTGCATCGCCATCTGGAATCGAAACCACTAAGCCATCTGGTTCTTGGTTAACTGCGGCATCGATTAGCGATGACATGGCTACCATATTGAAGGTTTCTGGTGAGCGATAATCCACATTCACGCCCATATCTTTACCGGCTGCTTCAACCCCATTTTTGACCACTGACCAAAACGCGTCATTGGCCTGACCGTGGGAAACGACCGTGATATTGATTTCTGATTCGCTATGAGATGCCGCGAACGCAGTAGAGCCACCTAATGCTACAGACACAGCTAAAGCAGCCATACTTAATACTTTCTTCATGATTAATCCTCCTAGATTTACATAACAAAAATGGTAAATATTCCAAACTTTCCAGCTTGTCGGACCTACCCAAAAAAACTTCAGAACTACATTTTTTAGAACATATTATTCTATAATTTTTAAAAATGGAATAATTATTACAAATTAAATTGATTTTTGATCGCCCTTGGAATACCTTTTCCATCACACATAATGAATACCCCAATGGAGAGGAATACATGTTAAATATCTGTTTAATCGGCGCAGGTCGCATTGGTAAAGTCCATGCGCTAGCGGTCGAGAAAGTCCCCGGCGCGCGTATTAGCCATGTTGTTGACCCTTATCCTGAAGGAGCGGCAGAAGTGGCCAAAACGCATGGCGCACAAGTGACCTCTTTAGATGAAGCTTTTGCCAATGATGAGATTCATGCCTTTATCGTTGCCAGCTCTACCGATACCCACTCCCCTTTAATGGAACGCTGCGCTGCGGTTGGCAAACCGGTATTCTGCGAAAAGCCGATTGATCTAGACTTTGCCAAAGCGACCAAATGCGTTGAGGCAGTGAATGCAGCGGGCATTACTTGCATGCTTGGCTTTAACCGTCGCTTTGATCCGCAGTTCTCAGCGCTGAAGGCGCAGATTGAGGCTGGCGTGATTGGCCAGCTTGAAACTATTGTTATAACTAGCCGTGATCCTTCCCCCCCACCGATTGAATATATTGGCGTATCTGGCGGTTTGTTTCGTGACATGATGATTCATGATTTTGATATGGCACGCTGGTTACTCGGTGAGGAGCCAACGCGACTTTATGCCACCGGCAGCGTGATGGTTGATCCGGCGATTGGTGAAGCCGGCGATGTCGATACCGCGAGTGTGACCTTGAATACTGCCAGCGGTGCGATTGTAGTGATTACCAATAATCGCCGTGCAGCGTATGGTTATGATCAGCGGGTGGAAGCCTTTGGTGAGAAAGGCATGCTGCAGGTTAAAAATAATCTGGAAAATGGCTTGGTCTATTCCGGTGAGACCGGTGTAACAGGGGCTAAACCGCAGTACTTCTTTTTAGAGCGCTATGCCGATGCTTACCGCATTGAGCTGACTCGCTTTGTGGAAGCGCTGCAGAATAAAACCCCACCACCGACTACGGCGAATGATGGACTGAAAGCATTGGCTTTGGCTGATGCGGCAGTTGAGTCGCTGAAGTCTGGCAGAGCGATTGATCTCTAAACTGAGCTAGCTGCTAGTGACTGTTATATGTGACGGTCATTAGCGGTGGTATCTGGCTAGAAATCAAGAATACAAAAAGGCCTCACACTATGAGGCCTTTTTGGTATTGCTTGCTGAGGTTAATCAGGCTTAGCGATTAACTATCTGCTTTAGTCTCTGGCTTTACTAACCACTCACGGCCTTTCAGCATCGCATTCCAGTACAACGGTGGCAGGATTTTCTCTTTCAGAATCCATGCCAAGCGCGTTGGCTTGGTGCCATCCAGCAAGAACTTTGGAAAGCTTGGTAACAACGCGCCACCATAACCAAATTCAGCCAGTACGATTTTACCGCGCTCAACCGTTAGCGGACAGGAGCCGTAACCATTGTACTGCGCAACCGGTGAGCTGGAGCGAATATCCGCCAACACATTCTCAGCAACAATAGGTGCCTGAACGCGTGCCGCCGCTGCGGTTTTGGCATTCGGTGCATTCATGACATCGCCTAAAGACCAAATGTTCTCATAGGTTTTATGGCGCAAGGTCGCCTGATCAACATCAACCCAACCAGCAGCATCGACCAATGGCGAGTTACGGATAAAGTCTGGTGCAGTCTGCGGCGGGCACACGTGCATCATGTCAAATTCCATTTCGATGCGCTCAACTGGCGTATCTGGCTTTGCCACATCGAACCATGCTTTTTTCGCGGCGCCATCAACGGCCACTAAATTATGGAAGAAGTTAAGTGAAGCATCGTACTTTTTCACGTATTCCATCAACGCTGGAACATAGTCCGCTACCCCGAACAACACACCACCGGCATTGTTGAACTGGATATCGATATCTTTTAGCACACCACTGCGCGACCAAGCATCGCCCGATAAGTACATGGCTTTTTGTGGCGCACCGGCACACTTAATGGGCATTGGCGGCTGCGTGAAAATAGCGCGCCCTGATTTCATAGCCTGTACTAGCTCCCATGTGTATGGAGCCAAGTCGTAGCGATAGTTTGACGTAACGCCATGCTTACCAATAGTCTCAGCTAAGCCTTCGACTTTATCCCAATCCAGCTTCAAACCGGGGCAAACGATCAAACGTTTGTAAGTCACCACTTGGCCATCGCTTAACACCACAGCATTGTCTGCTGGGTTAAACGTTTCAACGCTGGCCTTAATCCACTCAACGCCTTTAGGAATAACCGACGTCATGGAGTGAGCAGTTTGCTTGGCTTCAAAAATACCGCCGCCGACCATGGTCCAACCAGGCTGGTAATAATGCGTGTCTGCCGGGTCAATAACTACAACTTCAAGATCGGCCTGACGGGACTTTAAACTGGCAGCCAGAGAAATACCGGCAGCACCTGCTCCAACAATGACTACTTCGTGGGATTTAGTCATGGATTTTTCCTGTGTTGGCGCTTGTGCAGCAGCTTGTGTTTTTGAGGTTTGCGCAGCGGGCTCTGCTTTTGGGGCTTCAGCGGCGGGCTTTACATTTGTCGCCAGTCGATCGGCCATTCCACTTAAGTCATAACCTGCAGCGCTGGTGGTTGCCAGAATCTTATCCGTTGCCATCGTGCCATTAGCCGCCTGGCCTAAGGCCCACAGCGTGGAACAACGTGTACCACTGCGACAATACGCCAATGTAGGGCTTGGCAGTGCAGTCAGTGATTTTGAGAAAGCTTCAGCATCGGCATCGGTCACCATAGTGACTGGTTGATAAATCACTTCTAAGCCCTGCGCTTTGGCAACGGCTGAAATCTCTTCGAAAGTGGGTTGATCCGACCCTTCGCCATCGGGACGGTTACAGATTATGGAGCGGAACCCCTGCTCTTTAATTGCAACTAACTCGGCCAGCGCAATTTGTCCGGAAACCGAGAGATTGTCGGTAAGTGATTTGATATCCATGCTATTCCTCTGTATTGACGACACTTTGTGCGGTAATTTTAGCACAAGGAGCTAAATAAGCATCTTTTAATATACGATTTATATTAACTAGTAATTCGCGGCTCATGGCTCTAAGATTCAGGCACTGGCCAACACCAATGGCTAACATAGGAGGAAACACACTGGTACCACACCCCGCCACAAAACTCCTGCCCTCAATCTAAAACAATGCACACACATTATTGTCCCGGAGTTACGTATGTCTGATTTATCCCCCAAAAAAATGCTGCCTGTTCAGGAGTGGCTGTACAAACTGGATGGCCCTGCCATGATGACCGGCAATCAGGCGCTGGTGCGTCTGCCGATGATCCAACGCATGCGGGATAAAAATCAGGGACTCAATACGGCGGGCTTTATCTCTGGCTATCGTGGCTCACCGCTCGGTGGTTACGATTCTATGATCTATAAAAACCGCGCCGCCCTCACCGAAGCACATATTGAATTCCTCCCAGCCATTAATGAAGAGCTGGCAGCCACGGCCGTTTGGGGGACCCAACAACTGGATGCAGTCCCCGGCAAAAATGTCGACGGCGTGTACTCTATTTGGTATGGCAAAGGCCCTGGTGTGGAGCGCGCCACCGATGCATTGCGCCATGGTAATACGGCGGGTAGCCATCCTAATGGTGGTGTACTGGTATTATTTGGGGATGACCATCCCGGTAAATCCTCCACCACGGCGCACCAATCTGAGCAGGCGCTGGCGGGCGTTTCCATCCCCAGCCTCTACCCTGCGGATGTGCAGGATTTTATTCGATTTGGATTGCTGGGCTGGGCTATGTCCCGCTTTACGGGCAGTTGGGTCGGCTTTAAAGCGATTAACGAAACGGTTGAGCAAACCACCACGGTTGATTTGGATTTTGATCAGCTGGAGATTGTGATTCCCGAGCTGCAAGAAGGCGATGTACCGCCGGAAGGCCTGCATATTCGCCCGAATGTGTTTAACCCGCAAGGCTTGGAGTCGATCGTTACCCGCTATCGTTTGCCATTAATCAAACGCTTTGTGCGCGCCAATCACATTGACCGCGTGGCCTTTGGTGCGGCTCAACCTCGCTTTGGTATTATCGCGGCAGGTAAGGCTTATCATGATGTTTTGCAGTCGCTGAGTTTATTGGGGATTAGCAATGAAGTGGCCAACGCCATGGGGCTTGGTCTGTATAAAGTGGGCTGTATTTGGCCATTAGAGCCAGAGGGTTTGCTGGAGTTTGCAGCCAATGCCGATACCCTATTATTTGCCGAGGAAAAGAAATCATTCATTGAAGCGCAAGCCAAAGATATTCTGTATTCCTCCCCCATTCATCCGAAGATTTTTGGTAAAAACACACCAGAAGGCGATTACCTATTGCCATCGGATGTACAGCTGGAGCCAGTACAATTAGCGCAAGCAATTACAAAAGCCTTATCCGCTGCGAGACTCACTAGCGACGATATCCTCAAACATGCCGAACGCTTTAATAAGCCTGCTGCTAATCTCAATGCCTTAACGCCGGAACTGCAACGCGCCCCCTACTTTTGCAGCGGCTGCCCACATGGGCGCTCCACTCAAGTACCGGAAGGCTCGGTCGCGTTTGGCGGAATTGGCTGCCATACCATGGCCATTATGCGCAAACCCGGCGACACCCTGCCTCCTACACAAATGGGCGGCGAAGGCTCTAACTGGATTGGGTTATCCAAGTTTGTCGATACCAAGCACGCTTTCCAGAATCTGGGTGATGGCACTTATATGCACTCGGGCATTCTCTCGATTCGTGCAGCAGTGGCGGCTGGCACTAATATCACCTTTAAGATTCTCTACAATGATGCGGTCGCTATGACTGGCGGCCAGACTCACGATGGCCCGCTCACGGTAGAAGCCATTAGCCATCAAGTCGCTGCCGAAGGCGTAAAGCAAATCATTGTGATTAGCGAGACGCCGGAACGTTATGGCAATGGCAGTGTGTTAGGCAAAGGCGTCACGATGCGCCCGCGCAATGAAATGGAATTGGTGCAGCAAGAACTGCGTGAAGTCGCAGGCTGTACCATTATTATTTATGATCAAACCTGCGCCGCTGAAAAGCGCCGTCGTCGCAAAAAAGGCGAATTTCCCAATCCGGCTAAACGTGCCTTTATTTATGATGCAGTTTGCGAAGGTTGTGGTGATTGCTCGACCGTCTCGACTTGCGTGTCTATCTTGCCAAAAGATACGGCGCTCGGCACCAAGCGCCAGATCGACCAATCAGCCTGTAATAAAGACTTCTCCTGCATGGAAGGTTTCTGCCCCTCGTTTGTATTCGTGCTTAACGCAGAACCGGCAAAGCCTAAAGGCAGCGACTTTAGCGCATTAGCCAAACAACTCCCCATACCCACGCAACAAACCGGTGCACATGCCACCATGATTGCAGGGATTGGTGGTACAGGCGTCATTACCGTTGGCGCAGTTCTAGCACGTGCGGCGTATCTGGATGGATTGGTTTCATCCACTTATGATATGACAGGACTGGCGCAGAAAAACGGCGCAGTATTTAGTCATTTACGCATTGCACCGGATAAAAGTGAATTAGGCCCACAACGGGTTGGCGCAGGCGAAGCGGATTTAGTCTTGGCGTTTGATTTACTGGCATCCTTGCAAGGCGATGTTTCCAGCGCTATTCACCATGGCCATACTAAGTTGGTAGGTAATGCCGATATCGCCGTGACTTCATTTTTCCAGATGGATCGCACCGATGCTGGCCGACCTAATCAACACATCGTGAATCAAAAGCTGATTGATGCGACCGGCGAAGGCAATAGCGACTTTATTGATGCCACGACTCAAGCCATGGAGCTGTGCGGCGATACCATTGCGGTTAACTTTATGCTGGTCGGCTATGCGCTGCAAAAAGGTCTGTTGCCGGTTTCTGCTGAAGCGCTAGACCAAGCGATCGAACACAATGGCGTGGCCGTGCCGTTTAATAAAAATGCCCTGCTACTCGGGCGTATTCTGGCACACGATGAATCGCTTTTAGATGATCTGCGCCCGGCTAAAAAAGTCGCCGCACCCGATACGTTGGACGAGTTGATCGCCTTTCACACCCAGCGCCTGACTGACTTCCAAAGTCGCCGCTGGGCAAAGCGCTATTCAGATATCATCACCAAGGTTCAGCAACAAACTGGCGATAGCGAATTTACTCGCGCCGTAGTCAATAACCTTGCCAAGTTAATGACCTATAAAGACGAATACGAAGTCGCGCGGCTGTATAGCTTGCCGGAGTTCCAAGCTTCGTTACGCAAAACCTTTGGCGATGAAGCCGAGCTGAAATTTAACCTTGCGCCACCACTCTTCTCCAAGCGCCATCCGCAAACTGGCCATTTAATGAAACGTGAATATGGCTCGTGGATGATGAAAGGCTTTAACACGCTACAAAAGTTTAAATCGCTGCGCGGTACGCCATTGGATGTGTTTGGCTATACTGACGAGCGCAAAGCGGAGCGCCGGATGATTCAGGAATATATGGATTTGATTGAGGCGATTTTGCCTCACGCTAAAGGTGAGCAAGCAGACACTGCATTGACGCTGGCTAAGCTACCGGAACAAGTGCGTGGCTTCGGGCATGTTAAAGAAGCCAATATGCGCAGCTACGAAACGCGCAAAGCCGCACTACAAAAGCAATTGAAGGTGCAGCGTTAAGGCCTGAAGCACTGCCTCATTTACGGCAATAAAAAGAGCCAGCGATAGACCGGCTATGGCTGGCTCTTTTTACAAACTCTCTACGAAAATCCTGTCGTTTATCTTTGCGGATTTCCGTAATTTTAATTAAAACAAGTATCCCTCATCCGGTGTGAAATATCCTGAATGGTCGGACACTCCACATCGCCATAAGAGCAATACACGCAACAATCTCCTAGCTTGGCATTATGCAAAGTATTGCACTTCGGACATTGATAAAACTCTTCGCGTAGGCCGATTGCCATTGCGACCGGTGTTTTATGTTTACAACCCGGACAAGACATGAGCGTCGTGAGGCGCACTTCATTATGTAGCTTTTTCATTGTTTGCTGTGCCTCTGAATGATGGCAAAAATAACGGATGATCTTAAAGTTTAAACAACGATAAAAAGCGACTGCGGAGGTCTTAAAAGGCGGGAGACTGTGCGGAGTGATGTCCACAGTAAATATTCCGACTCAAAGGTGAATCGGGAAGAAAAGTTGATAGCGCTAACACTGCTTATGATTGCGCCCATGCAATGTGCCAAACAGGAACTACACTGCTCACAGCCATTATTGTCCTCATGGCCATCTTTGTGTTCGTGGTTATGTTTTTTATTGGGGAGCTGCCTATCAGCAGTCATTTCCTGATGCATAGAGCTTGCAGTAGCCGCTGCCTCAGTCTGCATCGCCATCACCGACTCACCCATCATCATACCCGCAGGCATCAAGCTTTTTTGGACCATCATTAGCACCCCATCAATGGCATTCGCATTGAAGGAGAGTAATAGCAAGCCGATGAGTAAGTAGTGTTTCATAATGACCTATGGTAGTGGCGTGCCATTAAAATGGTCAACGTTTTTCAGACAAGGAGCACATCAAACACGTCATGGTGAAAGGTGAATCCCCGTTCTATAGTGCAAACGGTGCCAAATCATTGTTTCAGTATCTCAGACTCCCATAGTCTGACTCATGGTATCTATGAGTAAGGCATGGTTTATCTCATGCTTTAAACAGTCAATAATCGCTTCATAGTAACTAGTGCTGCAGGTGGTTTTAATGCATGTCACTAAAGGTGTCGCTTAACTCACCATTTCTGGCAGCCCCAGCAGTTTATTGGTTTCAATCAGTTGCTGTCGTAGCCAAGTGTGAGCGGCATCCAATTGATTGCGTTGGTGCCATAGCATATACATCGAGAGGTTTTCAGCCTGATAGGGAAATGGAACCGAGGCAAAGCCTTTTAGCTGACTATTTTTCATAAGCGAAGGCACAACAGCCAGCAGATCCGATCCTTTTAGAAACTCTGCCAGCCCTGCAAAATTGGATACCCGAACTTTAACATTGTGATCAACCGCCGTAACCACGGGATGAATATCACCCTTGCCATTTTTACCAGCCATAAAGGTAAGGCTGATATAGCGGGCATTTTTATAATCGGCTTCGGAGCTTGGCGCTTCGCGGACATTAGCATCGTAAAAACAGCTGCCACCAGAAACAAATAAGCGCTTTTGCATAACATCCGGCGCGTCGGGTGCCATCGGACTGAGAATCAGATCGAAGTCACCATCGCGCAAGGATTCAACGGTTGGAATTTCAGAAGGCTCGATGTGTAAGGAAAAATCAGCAACTTGTGTACTTACCCGCTGATAAAAAGCAGGCAATAACAAGTCACGCTGAAAGTCATTCGCAGCAACCACCCACTTTAATTCAGCTTCTGCCGGATTAAAGTGGGATGGTGTGGTGAGTGCTTCGATTTGTTTGAGTAAGGGCCGCAGTTCATTGGCCACCTCAGTCGCTCGCGGGGTTGGCGTAATGCCACGACCGGAGCGGATAAATAAGGGATCTTGAAAAATCTCCCGCAGTTTGTCGAGGCTATGGCTGACGGCAGATTGCGTAATATTGAGTTGATTAGCGCTGGCCGTAATGGAGTTGGTTTCCATAATGATCAGAAACGTATGTAACACCCTGAGGTCCAGACTAAGGTAATTGATCTTTGGCATCGCAGGCAGCACTCGTTATAAAAATAGCATTGAAGTCGCAGTATAGCGCAGTGCCACACAACCATTAACCATAAGGAATAAAATGAGCATTATCGATAAAGTAAAAAATATTAAAGCACGTCGCGTTGCCCGTCAGTTAACGGTGAAATCAGCGACTAATCTCACGGCCAATATGCGCCGCGTGACCTTGCATGGTGATGATTTAGCAAACTTCCCTGCTAATTCAGAAGGCGCGTATATCAAGTTAGTATTTGGTGAAGGCGCAAATGGCAAACCGGTCATGCGTACTTACACCGTGTCTGAACAGCGCTCGGAGCAAAATGAAATCGATGTGGATTTTATGCTGCACACCAGTAACGACGGCTCGGAATATGACGTTGCCGCACCCTGGTCAATGAATGCTAAAGCTGGCGATACCTTGGCATTAATGGGCCCCGGCCCTGCCAAGTTTATCAATACCGATGCTGACTACTTTTTGCTGGCCGCAGATATGACTGCCCTGCCCGCATTGACGGCTAATTTAAAATTACTGCCAGCCGATGCGCGCGGCAAAGCTTATATCGAAATTCTGGCGGAAGCGGATAAGCAAGACTTGCAAAAGCCTGAGAGTGTGGAGCTGGTTTGGGTGGTTAATGCGGAACCTGGCTCTGATGAGTCGCCACTGTTTCATGCGATTGAACAAGCTGCTTGGGAAAGTGGACAAGTTGCTGTTTGGGCCGCTTGTGAGTTTGGTACGATGAAGAAGATTCGCCAGTATCTTAAAGTGATACGTGGTGTGGAACGCTCGCATCTTTATATCTCAAGCTACTGGAAAAAAGGCAATACGGAAGATCAGCACAAAGCCATTAAACAGGAAGATGCTGTAAACGAATAACTGCTCTCGCCATAAACCAAAAAAAGCACACTCACCGCTCGTTGGTGAATGTGCTTTTGTTTATCTGGGCTATCTAGTTTAGTTAAACCGATAAGCATCCATGCCCAAGATCTCAGCCTCAAATCCTTGATGTAGTCGCTCAACCGTTTGTAAATCACTACTCCCCATCGCTGCAATCAGTGGCAAGAAATGCTCCTGTGAAGGATGATTAAAGCGTACAAATGGCGCTTGCTCCCTATAATCCAGCAAGGCATCAGTCTCTTTCGCCATCAGCTTTTCATAAATCCAGCTAGTGAACGCTTCTGACATTTCAAGGCGCTTAGGCGTTCTCGCACCCGTGTATATTTCACGCAAATTGTGGGTGATACTCCCAGAACCAATAATCAGAATATTCTCATCTTTTAATGACGCCAGCAGTTTGCCAAATGCGTAATTAGCTTCTGCCCCTAATCGGCTATTAATCGATACTGCAACCACCGGAATATCAGCTTCCGGAAACATCAGGCGCAATGGTACCCACACGCCATGATCCCAGCCCTGGGTCTTATCAAGGATTGGCTGTAAACCAGCTTGCTCGAAGCGAGTTGCAATGCCTTTAGCCAACTCTGGCGCGCCAGGTGCTGGGTACTCGACCTCATATAACTCTTGCGGAAACCCGCCAAAGTCGTGAATGGTTTCAGGTCGCTCACCAGCTGTAATCACAATATCGCCGGGGACATCAAAATGCGCCGAAAACACTACGATCGCTTTTGGCTTACTGAGTGTGTTGCCCAATTGCTTTAAAAAGCGCGATGTTGGGCTATCATCAAGCGCCATCATGGGCGAACCATGAGAGATAAATAACGTCGGTTGTTTCGTGTTCATTATGTGTCTCCTTGCTATGTTTTTTTCAAACCCTGAACCTGATACATGACCTAATGCTTAACTGACATTGAGCTCAAAGTAGAGCCCAATGTGCCTTCAAGTCTGAGGCTCAGTTTGCGAATCTAGCAGACTGCATTTTCAGGCAAGTTAAGCTGTCGCTGAAGCCTGTTTAGCTTTAAACGGGTTCAGTGCATAAGCACCATCGCCCAACAACACTTGTACCAGTGCTGCCATCGCTAAAAATAATGGGTATTCCCAGCCGCCGCCTGCATTAGTAAATGCCCAGCCATTAGCGGCATGACCAAAGATCAGCGCGCCGAGTAATACCGGAACTAAGGCCAAAGCCACCCAACGGGTTGCGAAGCCGAGTATCAACGCAGCGCCACCGGCTAGTTCTGCAAAGATGGTGGCGTAAGCCAATACGCCCGGTAAACCAATCGACTCAAAATAGCCAACCGTGCCCGCTGGGGTAAAGATCAGTACTTTCATTAAGCCGTGTGCAATAAACATAACGCCCAGTGATAAGCGAAGTACTAGTGCCGCGTATGGTGCCGTTTTTTGATCAATCATTGTGTTCTCCTAAGATTTATAAGTTTCGATGGGGAGAAATATGCGCTTTATCGCTTATCAACACAATGGAGATTATATAGAATGACTATCAACGATTTATTCCTAATCAGAGAATAGCAATATGGATCTAATTGATGGCTTACGTGCATTTGTTGCCACCGCTCAAACTGGCTCGTTTACCGAAGCGGCTGAGCGCATGGGCGTATCCAATCGCCTGACCTCCAAGTACGTTGCAGAGCTGGAAACTCGAATTGGCGCACGCTTATTACAGCGCACAACCCGTAAAGTTGGCCTTACCTCGACTGGCCAAGATTTGTTAGCTCGCGCCCCCGCTTTACTGGATGAGCTGGATGATATGCTCGGCTCGATTACTGAGGAATCAAAGGGCTTTTCAGGCACCATTCGTATCTCTGCGCCAGTGACCTTTGGTGAGGTCTATATCAAAGATTTATTGGATCGATTTACCAACATGCACCCGAACTTATCGATTGACTTACGCCTGAATGATGCCTTTGTTGATCTTGCGGCAAATGGCTTTGATCTGGCTTTTCGCATCGGCATACCAGAAGCTTCATCGCTTAAAATGCGCAAACTTGGCATTATGAAAAGTGTGGTGGTTGCCTCGCCTGAATACCTTGCCGAGCATGGCACACCAAGCACGCCAGAGGAACTGGAAAAGCATCAATGCATTGCTGATACCAACCATCCCGATATTAATCGCTGGGTATTTAAAAAGGATGGAGAGGAGTTCACTGCCGTTGTATCGCGCCAATTTATGGTGAATAGCGCCAGAGTTACCCGGGACTGGGCTACGGAAGGCCGTGGCATTGCATATTGCCCCGATTTTGTCTTGAGTCAACATCTGGCTGATGGGCGCTTAGTAAGCCTGCTGGAAGACTTTGATACGCAAAGCTACCCGATTGCAGCCATGTATTTGGAAGGCAATGTACTACCCCGTAAAGTGCGTGCGTTGATTGATTTTGCGTTGGAAGACTTTCAAACATCTCCCTACTAAGGGCACTGAATAACGATAAGTGACCCTTAGTAAATTGGAACTCTGAACGCTATGACGGCGTTAAAGCCGACTCGCCATCAGTCGCAACCACCCGATTTCGACCTTCCTCTTTCGCCAGATAAAGCGCTTGGTCGGCACGCTCGTTTAAGTCTGAGCTATTGATAACCCGTGTCGGCACGATAGTCGCAACGCCAATACTGATGGTGAATTTGATCTGCTCACCTTCATAATTCATACGCAACTTTTCAATATTCTTTCTGATCAGCTCGGCAATGGAAGTTGCAACTTTACTGTCGGTATCGGGCAGCATAATAATGAACTCCTCCCCACCAAAACGTGCAGCCAGATCACTGGGATTGGTGACACATTTTTTCAGAATATTGGCAACTTTCATCAAGCACTGATCACCAAACAAGTGACCATAAGTATCATTGATCTTCTTGAAGTGATCGATATCCGCCATCATCATCGACATGGGTTGGCGTTGTTGCAGCGTCTCGCGCCAAGCAATATCAAAGGCCTGGTCGAAATTACGGCGATTTGAGAGCCCAGTCAGGCTATCCAAACGCGCCAAGCTATCTAACTTTTCATTGGCAAACGTGAGCTTTTTCATCGCGGTTTCAAGCTTTAATGTGCGCTCTTTAACTTCCTGCTCCAATTGCTGAGTGGTTCGCTCCTGAAGTGTTAAGAGTGATTTCTGCACCTTATGCGTTTCGCGTTCATTGCTTAAGGCTAACTCCTGAGCGGCCATGCGTGCATCGCGCTCAGTCTTAATGTGTCTGGCCAAGGCAAACGAGATCATCACGGCTTCAAAACTAGAACCAATCAGCATCGCATTTTCAGTCAGCATCATTGGCAATGGCGCACCTAATCGTCCGAGCGCAAATAAGACCGTGCCCATGAGTAAGAACAACCAAGCAACCGATAGAATCTGTGCGGTGGTACTGCCTTTAATTGACAACTTAAGCAGTAGCCCCATCACCACTAGAGTGATAATGATGCCAAATACTGCCGAGATGACCAGCAGGCTGGTATAAGAAATAAGGTATGTCTGCGTATAAAAAATCGAGCAAGTCCATATTAAGCCGATCAGGGATAACGTAATTAACCCTTTGAATACCCAAATGGTTTTCTTATGCTGCTCGTCCAATTCCAGAAAATTCAGAATGAAAAACGCACCACTGACCATGGTTACAAAACTGGCCATTGGCACACTCAGATGATTGAAGAGAATGCTATCAGACCATAGAAACTGAAATCCCAAGCCCTTTTGAGTCAGTTGCAAATGAATAATCGTTGCCGTGCACCACACGTAATACAGATAGTTTTTATCACGGGTTGAGAAGTACAAGAACAGGTTATAAACCATCATGATCAGCAAAAAGCCGAAAAAGACCCCCAATACCAATATGTGATGCTGGTCCATGGTTAAAAAGTCATTGCTTTCCCACACCCTGACCGGAAAGTACATGGTATCCGTACTCTGAACACGCACGATCGCCCGAAGCTTTTGCTCGGGCGCAACAGTCTGCGGAAACATAAAATTGCGGTGATCTAATGGCCGTTGGGAAAAGGGAATCTGGTCCCCCGTATGGAAGCTTTTAACCACCTCCTTGCCGTCTAACAGATACACATCAATCTTGTCATGCAAGGGAAAACCCATCTCCAACAACATCGACGCTGAAGTATCGCTATCATTTTCAAATGGCAGGCTCAGCCAATAAATACTTTCAGTGAAACCAAAGTTGGGGGAAGGTTTTAAGGCAAGGTTCCACTGTGTCGATAAATCTTTATCGCGCACCTCTTCAAAGGTCAGCGAGCCAGACTTATCCTCGATCCAGTGCATCGCTGCAGACTTTTGGGCCGCAACGGCATGCTGAAAGCAAGTAAATAAGCTCAGCAGTGCAATGAATAAGAACGAATAGGCATGGGTTCGCCTTCTGCTACGACACATCAATGTGCGCGTCCTTGCAGATTGTACTCGGCTTTATTCAGTCTGTTATTCGGAAAAAAGAATACCTGCAGCGCAGTCAACGCGCCGTAATTGTTCGCAATACAACGAGTAGGCAGCCTTTTTTTATTAACTATGGCCATTTTATTTTTATAAATTATTGGGGGGAACTGCGGCTATTGTTACATGCACTTTTACCAATCAAAAGCCTTTTACGACAAGCTGGTGTTTATGTTGGCAATGAATCTTTGATGCATCAAGCACCTCAGGCTGGCTAAAAAACTGTAGACTTCTGAGCCATATAACAACGTGGCTATTATCTGCACGGTTTCGTTGCAGGTATCTGCATTAGCGCTTCGATACGTTCAACGAGTTGATCTCTACCCTCAACATTAGGTGGAATTTCCAAAGCGTAATCCAGTGCAGACTTACCAGAACAGCCTCTTTCATCATCCCGCTTATGGACTGAGGAATTGGTATCAAGTAACCAGTTAGCCATTCTAACATTGTGCAGCTCTAGCGCCTTCTTTAGCGCCGTTTCATTGAACATGCTACTGGTATCCGGCGAGGCGCCATATTTAACCAGTACTTTTGCTGACTCCAGGTCATCATTCATAATTGCTCTATGCAACGGTAAATAATTTGGGTCAGTGCCTTCATACTGGCTAATATTCAGCCTTTCGCTCGTTATATTAGTGCGAGTTATGACATGCTCCAGAATGACACTATCTTTGCGGTTAGTAAGGCAATATAACGGGGTGACAATATCGGTCGGCATTGAATGAAACGACGCTCCACGGTCCAACAGATCATCGATTAAGCGAATAACATCTTCTCTATTGCCTTTAAAGGGTCTGCTCCCTCTATGCTCATAACTTTCGCACATAAAAATGGACAGCAGTTTATTGTAGTTTTGTTTTTCGTCTTCTCCGCCTTCGTTCAACCATTGGCTAGCTTTCTGGTAGTCGCCTTTTTTGGTCGCTTCGATGAAGCTGTACTCGGTACACTGGAGGTATTTTTGCTCATTTTTATTGATGAATTTTGCGCATTCTTTGAATTCTACGGCGTTAGCTGGGCCATGTAGTGACATCAAAATAGTCAGAAGCAACCCACCAAGTGTTATACGTCCCATAATCTACTCTCCTTATTATTACGCTCTAAGCATTTTGTGAAAGCGCTAAGCAGCTAATGCTGCTGTACCAATTGATGAACCACCATCGCATTCATATCAAGCTCAACAATTGCTCACGAACTTTTGTCGCACCGTTTCCAAGGTTAACCGTACAAAACGCAATAGAGTGTCCCTGAATAGTCACACGCTCATTCACTTCAAGGTCAATCGATGGATGCAGCAGCATTCCAGAGGTCACCAGTGATAATGACTGATCAGACTCTTCCTGACTGCGCAAGTACGCATACATTTGATAAATATAGCCGCTTCTGATGGATTCATCTCGGTACTGCCCTTTCACAGTCACCGAATTAAATTTGGTATCAATCACTAAGCGCTCTCCAGATGACAAGCGATCAATCATAATATCTGTTTTCATGATTGGTAGAATCGCATCAATACCAGCCGTTTTATCTGAGATTTTCCAACGAAATTGACGACCAGCTGACACTTTCCACTCAGATGGATCAAGTGCAACTGAGTAAAATCCAGCAATCGCTTTTTCAAATAGATTTCTGAGCCAATGAACTTGTTTATCCGGCATTGTTAGATGGTGCTGTCCAACAAACTCAGTCGGTAATGCCAATGAGAATGCTAAGTCTGCCGCAGCCACCATTTTTTGATCTGCAGAATCATGCCGACCAAAGCGCTCACTCTTTCCATTGTAGGCAATAGGCTTTCCTTGACTAACTCCTAAACGCTCCAAGCTAGCAACTAAAGCACGACAGCGCCGAATCAATGACGTATTGCTCAGTATCGAGGTTAGTTTTTCTAAAGCGGCACGCACATATCGGTTTCTTGGTGTATCCACCGTGAGCGCTTCAAAACGACAACGGACTTTCCCTTTTTCAAGTAAACGATGTCGCTCGGTATACAGTGAGTCAATGCGCCCCCGAACTCGCCCCAATACGGCCACTCTATCTTCATAGCCAAAACTTAGATTTCTCATTAACCGCTGCTCGGCTTGATGGCATAAGATCTCTGCGACCAAATCGGCGATATCTTCAGGATTATCTTCTACTGCAATTTTGGCAGAGCCCAGCTGCCGATACAGGTCGGATGCATATAGCATGAGCAGCCATAAATTTCTGACTGGTATTTTTCCTAGTAGTCGAACACCATCCTCGTTGAATGAGGCAGGTCCCTGCACGACATTCATCAGAGACCTTCGACCAGTGATTCGCGTGCTTTTCTGGCGCGATCCAAATCATCAAACCAATATTCATCAAGCAACGGGCCAATCTCAGTCTCAACGACACTTTTAAACCACTTAGCACCATCACTGAACGTATTCTTAAGTGCAGGCGTTACATAACTATGACCAACCATAAACTGCGAGCCAAGGTTGCGGTCGTTAGTAATGTCATTATTTAATGCCTTCATTCGCGACTCTATTTCCTCTAGCAGTACCATATCGATCTTGGCCTCTCGATGAACCCAGTTACGCCATGCCTCTCCAAAAACTGGCTTCAGATCAATAAATGCAAAACGACGACGTAAAGCTAAGTCGACCATTGCCAGAGACCGATCCGCAATATTCATAGTGCCAATCACAAATAAATTAGCGGGAATATAAACTCGCTCACCAACGGCTCGTCGATAGCTCAGTTCCAGCGCCTCATTCGGTGTTCGTTTATCTGCCTCTAATAATGTCAGCATTTCACCGAAAATTTGAGCGGGGTTACCCCGATTAATTTCTTCAATAACCAATACATATTGAGTCTTGGCATTCTTTTTGGCCGAATTGATCATCTCCAAAAATGGACCATCACACAAACTTAGCTTGCCATCGCCCGACGGCCTCCAGCCCCGTACAAAGTCTTCATAGGATAAGTTAGGATGAAACTGTACCGCACGTAACTTGCTATCGTTTTTCTCCCCCATCAGGGCAAAGGCTAATTTCTTGGCTAGCCATGTTTTTCCGGTACCCGGAGGGCCTTGTAGAATGAGATTTTTCTTAACTCGGAGACGCTCCAGCATATTCTCAAGTGATTCATGGCTGATGAAACAGCCGTCATTCATAATATCATCAAGAGAGTATGGGTCAAAAACGGCCTCCTCCTCTACCGGTTCCAATGCCTGATCAATCAAATCTGCTGCCACTTTATAGCTAGCTAATACATCCTCTGGTTGGTCTAGAAACTGCAGCCCCTTTTCTGTAATACGCATGTGCGCTCGCAACGGAAACTCAAGTAAGCCAGCTCGTTTCAGGTAAGACTTGGCCCATGCAATACGATTGTCGAATAGAGGTTTTCCCGTGGACTCCAAAGTAATGGTGTCATATTTTTCCATATCCAAATCATGCTTGATTATCTCAAATACGGATCTACTCAGATGGGTTTCACCGTCCTTAACGGCTTGAAGCAAAGGTACTGCTAATTCATCAAATTTAGGGATAACATCTTTGGTTACTGTTGCTGACTCATCTTCAACAAAGTCTTCATCATCAGAGTCTATATTCAAATCATATGTGAGCTTAGGCTTCTCACTATCCTCGTAAAGCCATGCAGCCTGCGACAAATCCGGAAACGAGTGAACTGGATAGGCATCCTCTTGAAATCTAGCTTCCAACTCACGCGACAATTTAAAGTAGTCGGCAGCGCTGGCACGCCCTTTTACGCCACTTAACCCGATGTCTAAATCTAGCTTTTGCGTAATATAAGTTCTGGATTGTCCATCAAGTGTTAGAAAGGTCCATGGTCGAATCCAATACAAGCCCATTGTGGCATTCCAGCCGACGCCATGGCAGTTAGACGCCTTTTCGTAGGCTCTGGCAAGCTCCTCAACCGAGTCAGTTTCCTTGTTATTTGAGTATTCAATTGCTGTAGTGAAAAGCTCCCACAAGGTATCAATGTCATCTTCACCTCTTCTGTATTTGTAACCAAAAAACCAAGTACTCTGATTATTAGCTAGCGGAATTCCTTCAAAAGACTCAGGCACAGGAACATCAACATCCAGAAAATCAGCCAACTCACGAGCAATAGCTTTTCTATTGGCATCGGTAATGCCCCGGTTAAACAAGGCAAACACCGTAAAAGGACAAATATCCTGAAGTGGTTCTTTCACACCCTTTTCAGGCTGATCCAATAATACAGAGATGCTTTCTATTTTATTTGGCAGCTCATGAATCATCTTCATTAATGACGCTCGGTCATTTTTATAGGTGACTAATTTATCTGCAATGGCTTCGTAGAATGATGTCCACTTAAAGCGCTGCTTTTCTGTCTCCGCATCTCCATATCGCTCACTCCAATAGGGTGCATTGCGAAAACGACTAATATCTTGTTCAGCATTGTTAAATGCAAAATCGATCAGACCTTCAGTCAACCAGTCATTGGCAGTTACTCGCCATATCGTGCTTCGGTTAGTATAGAAATACCATTCCTTTGCAGGCTCCATTCTGGCGTCCCAGTCAACTTCTAAAGTTTGCCCATCACCGAGGTTTCGGGTCACTATTCCAATCGCCTTAATGCACATCACCGACACCGACTGACCTTTCGCATCAAATGGCAGGTGGTATTTTCTTACATAGGAGGATTTGATGGCAATCTTGTCGCCCGACTTGATCGAGCGAACCACATCGAGATACTTATTTTCATAACCGTTCTGCCAGATCCCCTCTGCTATGAAGCGATCTGTCTGATCATTGCTACCACCATAAGATGCACCAACAAACCAATATGCTCTCGAATCAGCCATAAAATTATCTCTAGAGAAATGTGAGTTTTTGTACAGGATAGATCTGTTTAGATTCGCTTGAATGCTATCACCTAGGTACAGTAAATGAACATTTTTTCCAGAAACTACATCATTTAACCAATTGCAATTAGAAAAAATACATCGCTATTGAGGTTATAAACTGTACTTTTGAGCAAAGCGATAAGGGCGGAGTAATGACTTACTGACGGGTAAGGCGGGAGAGTTGTTGGCTTATTGCTCTAGCTTCAAGCTTTGGATATGAGTGACCAGCTCAGGGAAAAACACCTTAAAGCTGCGCTCAATCAGCTCATACTGGCGCATGACTTCACTAAAGGATTGATCTAAGGAATTTTCAAAACGAATCCGATCGCTAATGGCCTGCAGCGTCTTTTCAACGGTATCGGTTTCGATATAACGAGCCAACCAATCGCGCTTGGCCATGCCTTGCAGCCGTTTGCGCATTACCTCTGGCATGTGCGCTTCGGCTTCGGCCAGTTGCGCGTAGGCGTGGCGGGTAAATTCAGTAAGCTCCAAATCGTGATAATCATTCCAGGATTTTGCCAGCATATGGTCAAAAGTCACATCCAGCATGATCGGCACAAAGCGTCTGAAGTCAGGATGGAAGTCTTCTTTTAAGCCAAGCACCACAGGATGGTGATCGGTAAATTTATCGGTCGCACGATGGTTTTCAATGCCATTAAGCACCGCCGGTGGCAGCTCTGAAAGCTCGACATGTTTTAAAAAGTCAGCCATCAGATTGCCAGCCATCGACAGGCCATTATCTTGGGATAAATACAGATGCGCCAGATAGTTCATTGCGAACTCCGGCGCATCATGATCGCCTGATTAGGCTGCATAAAACGCATCAAGCGTATCAATAAATGCCTGCAACTGATCTTCAGGTAATTCATTAATCCCTGCGGCGGCTTCACGCCCGCCACCGGATGGGAACTGGCGACAGATTTCATCAGCACCGGTTTTATTATTCAGTGGCGCACGTACACTCACTAAATAACCACCCTGCTCGCGCTCGGTGATTACCGCATGTGCACGTGATGGGAAGTCATTAGCCAAGGCATTGCCATACACACCACTGACCCGACGCGCCCAAGCGGCATTTGGCAATAAGAAGGCCGCACTAGCAGCGGTCTCGTGCATCGCTGGTGTTTTCGCCGCGCTTTCCATGTCTTCCAGATAGCCATTTTCCAGCTTTTCAAAGGTCGCTTTGCCTTGCTCGAAGAAATCGAACGGCGTCGCAAAGTCTTTCATTGCCAAATACAGTTCAGCCGGTGGGAAATGAAGATCTTCCACGGTCGCGCCATAGCCATTGTAATTAATGTAAGTACCTAGCTTTTCCAACTGCTCACGCTGGCTTTCGCTCAGGCCAGACGCTTTACTCAGCGCTTCACCCACTTTGAATAAGTTATCACCGTAAGCACCGACAATCGCCCAATGCTGATACGCGCCTTCCAGCTGCAAGTTCACTAGCGTACTGGTACAGCAATCCGCGGCGGTATTGATAAACGTTTCAAGATTAGGATGCTCCATCATTTCGTCACCGGCGAAGTGGTGATCGAAATATTGTACTTTCGCGCCCTGCTCTAACAGTTTCGTCAGGCCTTCACGGTTGCTGTCTAAAGAAATATCCAGCACGGTCACGTTATCGCCAACGGACGCGTCAACACGTGATAAAAGTTTGATATCACGCTTTACGCCGGTGACTAGCTCGCTATCCAATGGCTTCGCATTGCGCAGTTGGATTAAGGCGCAAATACCATCGGCATCGCCATTAAATACATCAATAATTTTCATGTTTAACCTGCTAACTGTTGTCGAATGGTGGCGAGTTTAACGCATGTCACCAGTACTTTCATGGCTGTTTCCAGCTCATGCAGTGGCGGGAAACTGGGTGAAATGCGGATATTGCAGTTATCAGGGTCTTTACCATAAGGGAATGGCGCGCCGGCAGCTGTGAGTTTTACGCCTGCGGCATCGGCTAGTTCAACCACGGTTTTAGCTAGGCCTGGCTTGGTATCTAAGGAAACAAAATAGCCACCTTGCGGGCGCGTCCAGGTACCAAATTCTTCGCCCAACTCATTGTCCAGTGCTTCTAACACCGCATCAAAGCGCGGCTTTAGAATGGCGCTGTGTTTCTGCATATGGGCTTTCATACTGGCCAGATCAGGTAGCAGTTTGATGGTACGCAGCTGATTGACCTTATCAGGGCCAATGGTGCTTACGCCGTACAGCTTTTCAAAGTTCAGCACATTGGCTTCAGAGCTTGCAAAGAAGCTAATGCCAGCACTGGCAAAAGTGATTTTAGAGGTCGAGGCAAACTGCCAAACGCTGTCTTGTGTGCCATGCGCAGCACACCGTTCGGTGATATTGCTTAACTCTGGTGGATTCTCAACCAGATCATGCACCGCATAGGCGTTATCCCACATCACACGAAAACTTGGATTGGCAATCAAGCCCAATTTAGCAATGCGATCAACGACAGCATCGGAGTAAACCGTACCCGTCGGATTAGAGTATTTAGGCACACACCACATACCGATGATTTCATCATCCGCTTTGATCAACGCTTCGACCTGATCCATATCAGGACCATCGTCATTCATCGTGACATTAATCATTTCAATGCCAAGCTTTTCAGTAATGGTAAAGTGGCGGTCATAACCCGGTACTGGGCACAGCATCTTAGGTGCTTTCAGATGACGCCAAGCGCTTGCTTCATCGCGGCAGCCAAACTGATACTGATTGAGCAGTACCATAAACATCAACGTTAAACTGCTACTGCCGCCAGCCAGTGTGTTTTTAACATCCGTGCCCAGTAATTCAGCGCCTAATTCACGGGCGCTTAAAATCCCACGCAAGCCGCCATAGTTACGGGTATCGGCATCGGGTGCCTGATAGTCGCCGGCTAAAATCCCGTCCAGCGCATCGGCCAAATTCAGCTGCTCAGCGGAGGGTTTACCTCGCGTTAAATCCAGCTTCAGACCTTGTGCCTGTAACTCGGCATATTGCTGTGAAAGGGTTTGTTCAAATTCGCGCAACTGCGCGGGTGTGGCCTGAGTAAGCTGCATGAGGGGTAACCACGCTGATAAATTGATAAAGGTTAATGACTTAGAACAATAAAACGAAGCGGCGCACTTCACAACAAGAATATCCCCTAAAACTAGCCATGAGTTCATTAGATTAGCCCTTTGGCATCTGCTATTATCGCGCTCTTCGCAAGCGCCCTTGCGGCAGTCATTACGGATAGATTTTTGATGTCAGGTTTAAATCCAGAACAACAAGCAGCTGTCGAACATATCGGCTCCCCGTTACTCGTGTTAGCGGGTGCCGGCAGTGGTAAAACGCGGGTAATTACCCAGAAAATTGCCTGGCTTATCCGCAATGCTAATATCAGCGCCAAAAACATCGCCGCGATCACTTTTACCAATAAAGCCTCCCGAGAGATGAAGGAACGTGCGTCGCAGCTATTGAGTAAAGAAGAAGCGCGCGGCCTGACCGTGGCTACCTTCCACAACCTTGGCCTGAATATTATTCGCCGCGAGTACAAAGCTCTGGGCTATAAGCCGGGCTTCAGTATTTTGGATGCACAAGACACCAGCACCATAATCAAAGACCTGATGCTACGCGATGAAGACAGCCCTGAACCGGATGACGACTTCCGTTGGATTATTTCCCGCTGGAAGAATGACTTTATCTCGCCAACCAAAGCTTTTGAACAAGCCATGACGCCTAAGGATTTACTGGCTGCCAAGGTTTACCAACGCTATCAGCGCCAGCTCAAAGCCTATAATGCGCTGGATTTCGATGACTTGATTGTACTGCCGGTGCAGCTGTTTAATGACCATCCTGAGATTTTGGCCAAATGGCAAAACAAGCTACGTTACCTGCTGGTGGATGAGTATCAGGATACTAATAACTGTCAGTACAATATGGTGCGTCAGTTAGCCGGTGTGCGTGCTGAACTTACCGTGGTGGGTGATGATGACCAGTCGATCTATGCTTGGCGTGGTGCGCGGCCTGAGAATATCGGTGAGCTGCAAAAGGATTACCCCACCCTAAAGCTGATCAAGCTGGAGCAAAACTACCGCTCTACCTCCAGTATTTTGGATAGCGCTAACTTCCTGATCGCCAATAACCCTCACTTGTATGAAAAGACGCTGTGGAGTGCCTTGGGCGCAGGTGACAAGATTCGAATTATGCCTTGCCGTACTGCCGAGCACGAAATTGAAAAAGTGATTGGCGAGATCATGAAATACAACTTCCGTGATCGCGTGGAATACCGTGACTTTGCGATTTTGTACCGAAGTAACCACCAAAGTCGCTTATTTGAGCGCTACTTACGGCAAAACAACATTCCCTATAAAATCAGTGGCGGCACCTCTTTTTTCTCGCGCGCTGAGGTTAAGGATACCCTTGCTTACATTCGCCTAATTAGCAATCCCGCCGACGATGCCGCCTTTTTACGGGTCATTAACACACCGAAGCGCGAAATTGGCGCAACCACGATGGAAAAGCTGGGTGACTATGCCAATCAACGGGAGATCAGTTTATTCGCGGCCTCTACCGAAATGGGATTGGCACAGCAGTTGGGTGAACGTGCCCGCCAGCGCTTAGCCGGATTTGCAAAATGGGTGACGGACTTATCCTATGCCAGCCGCGAGACTGAGCCGCATAAAATCGTTGAGAAATTAATCACTGATATTTCCTATGGCGAATGGCTGCAAGTCACCAGTAACTCGCCAAAAATGGCCGAGCGCCGCATGGAAAACGTGCAGGAAGTGATCGACTGGATTAAGCGCTTGTATGATGACGGCGATGGTAAGCAGCAGGATTTAGCCGATATGGCGGCACACATGAGCTTGATGGATATTCTGGAGCGCAATCAGGAAGAAGATGATCAGGACTCTGTAAGCTTGATGACCCTGCACACCGCGAAAGGGCTAGAGTTTCCCTATGTGTTTATGGTCGGCGTGGAAGAAGATATTCTGCCGCATGCCAACTCATTGGAAGAAGATGGCTTGGAAGAGGAGCGACGTTTGGCTTATGTGGGCATCACTCGTGCCCAAAAGCACTTGACCATTAGCTACGCCAAAACCCGTAATCGCTTCGGTGAAAAAATCACTTGTGAGCCAAGCCGCTTTTTAGATGAGTTGCCAGAAGAACATATCGAATGGGAAGACCGGATAAAAGTCTCACCCGAGCAACAACAGCAAACGGCGAAGAGTTACATCAATAATTTGCAGGACATGCTGGGGGACGATTAATCCCCCTGCTCAGCCCTTAAGGAATATAGGATTCGATGACTTTTAGCTGAGTGATGACCGAGCCGCGCTTTACCGCCTGATCGCCACAAGTTTTTTCAACGGTGTAAATATAGCGTTTTATTCTGTCTAACATTTCAGGCATCACTCGAAAATAGTCAGGCTCTCTTTTAAGCTCAGCGACCAGATAAACCAGCACCTCTTCCAGCCCGGTTAGCGCCTCGGCAATGTGATCGCCAGTTGGATAACGCTGTAAGTAATCAATGGTTGTCATGCCTTCGCGGCGCAGATTACATTCCACATCACCTTCGCACTCACCGCCTAATTGCGCCGAAGCTGCAGCCCAGGCAATCTCATCACCCAGCTTGCTATAGGCGTGCCTGTCTGCCAGTTTCCAGAGCTTCTCCGCAGAGAGTAACCACATCGCAGAGATTTCATCGTTATAGACTTTGTCTTTATGCTCCGCTAGCCACTCCATATACGGGCTTTCTTTTTCGTTCTCAAAATTGATTTGGGCAAAGCTGCCTTGTAAAGCACTGAGGCGAGCCAGCTCTAGCCAGCCGATAGTCGTTTTGTTTTTGGCTTGTGCTAAGGACTGGTCAGCAAAGTTATAAAGATCGGTCCAATCGGTGAATAGCATTTCTTTTTTGCTAAGCCGGTCTTGAGCGATATCAGCCCAGATTTTGTCTTGATCAGCGGCTTTAAAGTCGATCAGAAAATCCCCAAACACCCAACCTGATAATTCGCCTGAATTGACCTTAAACCAATAATTAAACAGGCTGCCGATCTTTTGTTTATCCTTAGTTTGCTGCTTTAGCGAGACCAAGGTTCCAAGATCCAGCTTGCCGACTTCATCCGCACGAGTATCCGGCGCAATGCGCACCCTAACCGCTGAGGCTGTCATAATTTTCTGGCCGCTGGCCTCGATAATTGCCGGAGCCGCCAACGACAACTGGCAAGCCAGTAGCAGCAAAAACGACAAACAATAGCGTGAGAGTATTCGCATAATGGAGCTTCCTGTTAAATAGTCACGATCTTTAGCTTAGACCATCCTTCGGGTATATACCCGCCTCTATCCTGAGTTTGTCTAATAAATCGCAAATTCCGGCTAAACTGGCTAGGTTAAATGCTAGTAAATTGAGTCATCACAACAATTAAAATTCAGCCGATACTCAAGGCATTCTGACACTCATTATTATAGATCGTCGCAAGTACCCAACGAGAACTCTGCATGTTATTAAAAAATAGTGGTATCTACATACTAGCCAAAACGATACCCGGCTTGATGGCATTTAGCGCACTGGCTGTCTATACGCATTTGCTTACCCCCTCAGAATACGGAATTTACACGCTGATTTTCTCAGCGGCATTATTCCTGCACAGTGCTATTTATAACTGGCTACCCGTTGGCCTGATGCGGTTTTGGCCGGGCGGCACGTATACCGATACTAGCTTTGTATCGACCCTCGGCGTACTCTATTTCCGGCTAAGCATACCGGTGCTGATTTGTACCGCACTGGCCATTGCCATCGCGGGTATGGAGTGGGCCTTACCCATCTTGGCAGGCTTATTATTACTAACCGGATTTGCCACACTCACCGTCGGGCAACAGATGCTCTCAGCGCAAATGCGGCCCAATAGCTATGCGCTAATGACTATTAGTTATTCGATACTCGCACTTTCCATTGGCGGCTTAATGGCTTATTTGGGCTTTGGCCCTGTTGGTGTGGTACTTGGTGTGGCTTGCGGCATGTTGGCTCCGGCATTATTGATTAGTGCTAAAAGTTGGGCCTTGTTTGACCGCTCCACCTACTCTCCTGAGCTTACTGGCAAGCTATTAATGTACGGCACACCGCTAGCTGCATCCTTTTTTATGGATGAGATCGCCAATGTATCTGACCGCTATATGTTGGCGTGGATGTCGGGTGAAGCCGAAGCGGGTAAATACGCGGTAGGCTATGATTTAGCCGGTAACTCCATCCTAATGATTATGAATGCGGTAAACCTTGCGGCCTATCCAATGATTGTGAAACTGCTGGATACCAAGGGCAAGCAAGCGGCGCTGGAATACTTCAATACCTACGTCATTCTACTCTTGGGGATCTCGATTCCTGCAGTGATGGGCTTGTCCTTAGTTGGACCGGGCTTGGTTGATCTGTTGATCGGCGAGGAGTATCAGGCGTCCGTTAAGATGCTATTGCCATGGGTCGCCAGCGCGATTTTCTTTATGGGACTGGGTGCATTCTATGCTCATTTACCGTTCCAATTGGGTAACAGTAACTTCGGCATTTTCAAGATTGCGGCCTTTACTGCAGTTGTTAATATTATTCTGAATTTGATTTTAATCCCACGTATGGGCATGTTTGGCGCGGCCATCGCCACGCTGTTGTCATTTATGATTAGTAGTGGATTAGGCTTCTATCTTGGGAAAAAAGTCTTCCCAATTCCATTTCCAAGTCGGGATGTAATCAAAATTGTTATCGCGACGCTGATTATGGGCGCTTGCCTGTACTGGGTGAAAGATCTACGCGGTTGGCATTGGCTATTCCTGCAATTAATGCTTGGTTTAGCGGCTTATGGCGCAGCGGGGTATTTACTGAATATCGGTGGTGTAAGGCAGCTACTGGCAGAGCGGCTTGCCCGAAGAGCTGCTTCCTAAACCGCTCGTTTACTCACGCATCCAACGATCAAGCCCTGACACTCAACTCAGGGCTTTTTTCATCCCTCTTCCGACTGATCTAAATCGGCTTTGCGCTAATAAACTGACAGAATCCCGCGCGCCCGTTGATTACTGGCCTGCTTTCATTCATTATCGTTAATGAAAGATCGTAACCGGAGGCATTGGCAACAGTTCGGATTGTCGCTTCCCATGTATACCCCTAATATTCTGCAGATGATCGGCCCGGCGCTGGTGGTGGCATTTCCAGAGATTGCGCTATGGCGAGCTGATGCGACCTAGAAATTGATCATTGGAGGATTACACTCGATGAGTGAAAAAGCGAAAGTTAAACTCAAAAATATATCTGAAATTCTTGAATATCTCAGAAAGAACACCACACCGATCTACTTCATCTCCCCAACCCCGTTTAGTTTATTGGGTATTGAGCAATGGGTTGGTAATTTCGAATATATAAACTACTTTGATACCTTTGCCGGCGGACACCGTGATGTACTTGTGCCATCAGACCAAGGCTATCAAGACTTTAAATCGATGGAAGATGTGGCCAATTACTTATTGGGACACCCAGAGTTTAAAGCACGCGTCGAAGCCAATGGCGGCGGCGGTAAAGCCCTGTTCGTGATGTTTGACGAGGAAACCGAAGAGCTGGCAGCTAAGCTAGGCTTAGAGATTGCCCTGCCTCCGGAATCCCTTCGCACGCGTATCGACTCCAAAATGGAAACCACGCGTTTAGGTAATGAAGCCGGCGTTGCCAGTGCTCCAAACATCTTAGCCGAAGCTGATGACTATGAAACACTGTGCAAGCTAGCAGAAGACGCTGAGCTAGGCAGCGATTTGGTGGTTCAAACCCCTTATGGCGACTCTGGCCGCACCACTTTCTTTATCAGCAGTGAAGAAGACTGGGATCGCTACGCGTCGAAAATGCGTGGGCAAGATCTGAAGATCATGAAGCGCATCAACCATTTGCCGGGTACTGTAGAAGCCTGTGCAACCCGCCACGGCACACTGGTTGGCCCAGTGATGACCGACATTACCGGCTTTGAGGAAATTACTCCTTATAAAGGCGGCTGGTGTGGAAACGATGTGTCACACAATTTGCTGGATCGCAAAATCGTTAACAAAGTACAGAAGATGGCCCGCAAATTGGGTGATCGTTTGTGGCAGGAAGGCTATAAAGGCGTGTTCTGTTTTGACTTTTTGGTCGATACCGACACCAATGATGTGTACTTGGGTGAAGTAAACCCACGCATCAGTGGCGCATCGCCAATGACCAATCTGATCACTACGACCTATGGTGGATTGCCATTATTCCTGTTCCATCTATTGGAATTCCTGGATGTCGACTACGACTTGAGCCTGCACAATGTGCAAGCCCGCTGGCGCGACTATGACAACTGGAGCCAGTTAATCCTTAAGCAAACTGAGGATGAAGTTGGACTGATCACACAAGCACCTGCGTCTGGTATCTGGACCATGCATGAGGACGGACACATTGAGTTCGGTCGTCGCGCACAACAGGTCACCAGTGTGACTCATGAAGATGAAGCGTTCTATATGCGCGTGTATGCCGAAGGTGATTACAGCTATCACGGTGCTGATTTGGGCGTATTGATTGCGCGTGGTCGTATGCAAACGGCTGACCGTGAGCTATTCCCACGGGCTAAAGCGTGGAATGCGGGCATCAAGTCACAGTTTAAAATTGTGCCACTTGAGCCAGATGACACCACGGTGATTCCAGACGGCTATACCTCAACTAAGTGGTTCTAAACCAACTACTTAAGTGATATGTCGGGCGTCAGGCCATTATTACCTGACGCCGCTTCACCCACCGGGTCTAAATTATTTTCGAGCCAGAAACTCTGAAATCCTTGCACTCTAAACCAGCGCTCCAGCTTATCCAAACACGACCACTCGCGGGTCAACCCCCGGGCACTAATCACTGTCGCCCACTGTCCGTCTACCTTAAATTTTACACCCCATGCATGCGGGTGTTTGCTGTAATCCCCAAAGCCGCCACCCTGCGTCATTCTTGGAATGCGCCACACAATGGGATATTCAGCTATTCGATACTGCGCCCGTAACTCAGCGAGATCGGATTGACGCACAAAAACACCGTTTTCTGTGTACAAAGGTAGAGGTGCCATAAATTATTTCACTCCGTTTAGTAGACAACTGAGGATTTCAGGAATACATTATGACCCATGATGTATAGTTTGTCATTGAACTTCCATACCGCATCATACAAATACTCAAGGAGCCACCATGCAACTTGCATTCCGATCGTTAAAAGAAAATGAACCCGGTGAAGCCTGGAAAACGGTGTTCAATCACGGTGCGCCGGGTTGGCGGCAATGGTTTCTTGAGCGGATTGGTGAAGCGACTCCCGATCTGACGCTCTGTGAGCGAGCACTGAAACGCCACGTGCCAGAGTATCACCCGATCTGGGAAAAACAGCTAGAACTGATAAACGGTGACCCCTTAACGGCTCGTTTCTTAAGCTTCTGGACGCCACCGCGTTATTTGGTGAACTGTTCACAAGCAGTGCTAAACGATGCTAATAGCGGCCCTTTACTGATTCGCAACTACGACCTTGACCCAAGATTAAACGAAGCAACCCTTTACTCAACAAACTGGACCGGTAACCGGCGAGTAATGGGTATGGTCGAAGGCATGTCGGGTTTATCCGATGGCATGAATGATGCCGGACTGGCTATCTCACTGACCTTTGGCGGTCGAGCAGCGGCGGGTAAAGGCTTTGGTATTCCGCTAATTATGCGCTATGTGTTGGAAATGGCACGGGATACGCAGGATGCGCTGGAGATTTTACGCAATATCCCCTCGCACATGTCCTACAACCTGACGTTGGTGGATAAAGCCGGCACCTTAGCAACCGTATTTATGTCGCCAGATCGCCCGGTAATCATTGACCGCAAACCATTTACTACCAACCATCAGTTAGGGAATGAGTGGCCAGCACATGCGCGAATGTCTCAGACGCTGGAGCGTGCTGACATTCTAAAGCACTTTTTGGGGCTTCCGCAGAATGAAGATAGCTTAAAGCAACGCTTTTTAAGTGAGCCCGTATTTCGACGTGGCTACGATAAAGGATTTGGTACCGTGTTTACCGCACTGTACCGCCCGATGACCGGCAACATGGAGCTGTTGTGGCCAGGTCATCAACCCCTGACGCAGAGTTTCGAGCATTTCACCGCCCGCAGCCAACTGGTCAAATATAGCAACACCAGCATCGTCGGTGAGCACTATGGTGAGCAACACGCTGCAGCCGTCGCGGCAGCCCCTCAGGTAGCGCCAGCGAACGATGAGAATTTATCCGAAGAGAACCTCTGGGGCGCTGAAAGTTATCTCACGCCAGAGGTGGTGCAATTAATAAAAAGAAGTTGGCGCGGGTTTGCAACCTCGTGGCACAACTAACTTTAAGACAATCATTGGAGTAAGCTTTATATGTCAAATTTAGCTATTGCAGGAATCCAAACGCACATCACTACTCAAAACAACATTGAGCATTTGAAGCAAAAAGTAGAGCTGCTGATGTACATCTACCCTTGGACTCAGATGGTGGTGTTCAGTGAGCTGGCGGCTTCTGGCCCAATCCATGCCACGGCTGAAGAAATGGGTGGCCCTTATGAAACGGCTTGTCAGGAAATCGCGCTGAAGCATGGCGTTTGGCTGATTCCGGGTTCTTACTTTGAGAAGCAAGGAGAGCTGGTTTACAACACAGCGCCAGTCATTAATCCAGCCGGTGAGATCGTTACGCGCTACCGTAAAATGTTCCCATTTACGCCGTATGAAAAAGGCGTTACTCCGGGTACTGAGTTCTGCGTATTTGATGTGCCTGATGTCGGTCGTATCGGCCTGAACATTTGCTATGACGTGTGGTTCCCGGAGATCAACCGTACCCTAACGACCATGGGTGCTGAGGTGATTATTAGCCCGGTACTGGCACACTTTATTGATCGCGATATGGATCTGGTGATTGCCCAAGCCAATGCGGCGATGTTCCAGACTTATATGTTCCATATCAATGGTTTGGGTGCTGGCGGAAATGGTCGTTCGTTGGTGGTTAGCCCGAGTGGACGCATTCTACATCAGGCGTCGGTTGAAGAAGAACTGATTCCGATTGAAGTTGACTTTAAGAAGGTGCGTCGTCAGCGTGAGCGTGGTCTGCGTAATATGGGTCAGCCAATGAAAAGCTTCCGTGACCGTCCAGTTGATTTCCCGGTGTACGACCGTGAAAACTTTGATGCCACTTACCTGAATAGCTTGGGCGAGTTGAAATTGCCAGTTCGCGGTGAGTAAATTGCGATAGGCAGTATTTAATCAAATGCTGAATCAAGCCACCCTGTTTTTTGGGGTGGCTTTTTTAGTCGTATACGTCAATATTCCGGAAAGCTGGGCATTGAACATTAAACACACTTACAGTGCATCGCCCTATTCAACCGAAGCACTTGTTGCAGATAGAAATGATTTGACCCTATTATTTAACATAACATATTTACTACGAATTTAATCACTCTTAATATTCAAATCTATTAAGTAATTCCCCACCAACAATATCCCACCAATCCACACTCCTCCCCAACAGTGCTAAAATAACTTTCCCCAACCTCGGTAATCACCCACCATGAAACTCGTCTACACCCACGAAAACAAAGTGCTCGTTGAAAACGCAAGAAACATGCTTTCTCTCAAAAACATCGAAACGGTTCTAAAAAATGAATTCGCGTCAGGTGCCGCAGGCGATTTAGTCCCAGCAGAAACGTGGCCGGAGCTTTGGGTTTTAGATGAAGCACACTACGATGAAGCGGCTAGTATTTTGCAGGTATTAACCGAGAAAATCAGCGGTCCGGACTGGATATGCAGCCACTGCCAAGAACCCAACGGCGCAGCATTTGAAAGCTGCTGGAATTGCCAAACCGAGCGTGCTGCTGACTAAACGGCCCATCCCTAAGATGGTGTTAGTAACGACAGCAACACGCTCCATGTTTTACATAGCGCTCATGACAACAGCAAGCCGCCATCAACATCCACAACCGAGCCGGTCACAAAGTCATTCTCAATCAGGAACATGATGCCATGCGCGGCTTCATCTGACGTACCCGCGCGCGGAATCAGATTCTTAGCAGTCAGTTTATTGTAATGTGCCTCACGCGCCTCGCCTTCTAAACTCACCATCGGTGTATCGATTAAGCCCGGCGACATTGCATTGATTCGCTTCGGTTTAATCTCTTTCGCCACACCACGCACCATAGCCTCAACCGCGCCACCAACCGATGACAACGCAATTTGCCCTGGGTTGCAATAACGTGCTGGCGTACCACTAACCACTACGATCACGCCTGTCTCATTCAAGTGCTCCAGACCAAAACGCACGACATTGGTATAGCCCCAAAGCTTATCAAACGACGCTTTATACCCATCCATATCCATCTCTGCAAATGGACCAAATACGCGTCCGCCACCGGTTGCAGCGCTCACCAAAATATCAAATGGAGCCACTTCACTAAACAGTGCTTGCAGCGCTTCGCGATCCAGTACATCACACTGTCTCAGAGTGACATTTGCTGGCATCTCGCCAGCTTTATCCGGATTACGGCTGACCGCGATAACCTCTGCACCCTTCGCAGCCAACTGTTGAACCGCTGCCAAACCAATACCCGAGGTACCGCCAAATACAATGGCTTTTTTGCCGCTAACATTCATGATTAACACTCCATTAAATAGATTAAGTTCCGGTGGAAATGGCCGCACACAGTCAAACGCTTATCCAACCATCGAAATAATTACCGGCATAGATTCCGCCGGATTTAGAGTATCGCACTGAATTGGAATATCATGCGTCTCATACACACAAATTTAACGATAATTAAGGTCCGCTCATGAACGTAAACGACGATTTTTCAAAACGTGTCCTTGTACACTCCGACACGCTGGCTTGGGAAAGCTCGCCAATGGCCGGAGTCGACCGTCGCCGTTTAGATCGCGTGGGCGCTAATGATGAGCGCGTCACAACCGTGGTTCGCTATGCGCCGGGTAGCCATTTTTCGCCTCACACGCATGATACCGGCGAAGAATTTGTGGTGCTCGACGGTGTATTTCAAGATGATTACGGCCACTGGCCAGCTGGCTCCTATGTACGCAATCCCCCAACCTCGCGCCATCAACCAGGCTCAGAGCCCGGCTGTGTGATTATGGTTAAGCTAGGCCAGTTCCAAGCCGATGACCGCACCTTTGTACATATCGATACTAACAAAATTGATAGCGTGCCTGACAGCAATCGCGTTGGTGTTTGGGTCACTCCCCTCTACAAAGATCAGTACGAAAATGTGCGTGTCGAGTACTGGGATGCCGGCGCAACCATTGAGCTAATCACCGATGGTGGTGCTGAGTTATTTGTACTTAACGGCAGCTTTAATGAGTCCGGCGATGAGCTGGTCAAAAACTCATGGTTGCGCCTACCCTTAAATTATAAAGCAGGCGATAAAGCAAGCTTTCAGGCAGGTGCTGATGGCGCTAAGGTCTGGATCAAAACGGGCCACTTAACAGACCTCTAAGTTAGAAAAAGACAACTAGCAAAACCAGACTCAGTAAATGAGGTCGATTACCTGCCCCAAAGCTTTCACTAAGATCTGGGGCTAAACGGATACTCCACGCCAATCTGAGTCAACATTTCATCCATGGTGCGCATATTACCCAAAGTATCGCGCCATGGAATCACCTCACTTTGTAGCTTCCCAGCTCGAATACAGCGCATCGCCTCTTCCGTTTGATACTCAAAACCTGATGCTCTGAATGGCCCTTCAAATACCGTCACCTCACCATCAACCGTCAACGTTGCGCGCTTAGCCGCCCAAAACTCAGCATCGACCGTAATCGAGCCATGAGTACCAGAAATAACGAAATTATTCGCCGTTTGCGCCTGAAAGTTTGAGGTCATCATACTCACCGGGCCGCCATAATTTAGCAGTGCAGAACTGCGCTCATCAACGCCGGTTTCCCCCACAATGCCATCCGCCAGAATACGCTCAGGATCACGCCCCATCACAAACTGCGACATCGCTACACAATAGACGCCCATATCCAGCAAGACGCCACCCGCAAGCTCCAGATTTAATAAACGATCGCCAGTATTGCGTGGAATATTAAAACCAAAAGTGCAGTTAATGACGCGCACATCACCAATCAAGCCCGCCTCTAACCACTGCTTAACCTGCTGCCAAACCGGCAAGAAACGAGACCACAAAGCTTCCATCAAAAATACGCCGTTTGACTCTGCCAGCTCAAATAAACGCTCACTTTCAGCAGCGGTCACTGTGAGTGGTTTTTCACATAATACCGGCTTGCCTGCATTTAGGCAGCGCTCCACGCAATCGTAGTGATAGCGGTGAGGATTAGCGATGTAAATACCATCGACATTAGGGTCGGCAATTAACTCATCGTAACTGCCATACACCTGCTCTGCGCCGCCAAATTCATCAGCAAAAACTTTAGCCCGTGAGTGGTCTGAGCTGGCCACGGCATACAGGGTTGCATCGTCGATAACGCTTAGGCCTTTGGCAAATGTTCTGGCTATTCTGCCTGGCGCGATAATGCCCCAGTTGAAGGTTTTTTGATTCATGTTTTCCGGCTCCTCTTAAGTTGGTGGGTCGGCTAATTATTCCATGAAAACGCTTCAACTCCTTCGTCGTAAGGCGCTTGTTTAATGGAATAATTAGCCTTGTTGGATGATGAGGTAGCATTTTCGAAGTACGTAAATCATTTATAACGCTTTAGTCGGAAATTTACACTGAAAATATTTAAGGACTAGTGCGTGATAATTGGCATTCAACAAGCATTCATTCCTGCCGTGTTAGGGTCAGAGGAGCCTTGCTAGAAAATCTTGCTCATAAAATGTCAACGTAGTCATGCTTGGTTAAAATGGCTTAGGCCTACAAAATAATCACGACTCACCAACGATAAGAGTGATATGCAAATAACAATAATAGAACTCTCAAGGCTTCGTCGCGCTCTGATTTGCTGGCTTGGCTTACTGCTAGTCCTCCTCTCAACCGCTAGTTTGGCAGGGCCTCCGGCTAATGCTAAGGCATTTGTGTGCGAGTCTCCGGTCTATCAAATTGCTCGCCAAGACTCCCAACTCATTCGGATTAGTGTCACGGGCACTACCGCCGAATTTATTGATGTTGGCTCCAGTGCCGGTATGAAAATTAATGGCGGCTGGGGTTATAACGTCATTGATAGCTTAGGCTATGGTATCCGTAGCGGTACTCAAGATTTATTTGTAGTCGATGGTGACGGCACCTTTACCAACCTAGGTACGGTAGCCGGAATGGGCAATACCAAAGGCAGTAACGCGGGCGATATTTTGCCCGATGGTACGATGATCTTTAAGAACAACAAAGGCACCATTATGACGCTGGATCTCACCAGCGAGCCTTATACCATCAACTCATCCTTTAATCTGACCGGCCCTGCATCTAATGCCTCTTATGTCGATATGGCCCTCAATCCTGTTGATGGCAAAATGTATGCCGTTGACTCAAGAACTGATCGGGTCTTTTACTTTGATGTCGATACCGGAGCCACCACCTACTTTGGCGGTTCAAACCTCACCGGCAGCTATGGTGCTCAATGGTTCGATGAAGATGGTTATTTTTACGCCTACGATAATGGTACTAATAACCTATTTATTATCGATGCGGGCGTGCTTGGCTCAGGCACCGGTGAAGCCACTTATATCGCCACCAGCCCGATCGATGAAGGCGGCACCAATGATGGTTTGAGCTGCCGTGGCCCGGCCCTATTACCGCTACTGGATTATGGTGATGCCGCGCCCAGCTATGGCGACTCACCACACCGCGTTGCCGCCATTCCCACTGTCTATTTAGGGACTACCAAGCCGGATATCGATAGCTCACCCAAGAACTCTAATAACGGCAGCGTTGATGGCTTGGGCGATGATAATGATGGTGGCGATGATGAAGATGGTGTTAGCTTTCCGACCTTAGTTCGAGGCCAAGCGGCTACTATTAGCGTGACCGTTAATGGCGCTTCTGGATACCTGCAAGCATGGATAGATTGGAATGCCAATGGCGTATTTGATACCGCCGAGCGCATCGCCAGCAATATTCAGGATACCGATAACAATGGCACGATAGAGCTTGCCATCACCGTACCTGAAACCGCACAAACCACTCAAACCAGCGCTCGCTTTCGATGGTCGACTGACCGCAATGTCGCTCAAACTGGCGAGGCTAGCGATGGTGAAGCCGAAGATTATCTGGTGACTGTTTTTCCACCCGTATTCTTAACGCTGATTAAAAACGTCAGCAATGATAATGGCGGCAATGCCCTACCCTCAGACTGGACACTACGCGCCATTGGCACCAACCAAACCTACAGTGGCATTACTGGCGATGACAGCATCACCAATGCGGTGGTTAGCACCGGCACTTACACCTTATCGGAGCTTGGCCCTAGCGATTACTTGCGCACCAGTATCAGTTGCACCGGCGGCACCTTAGTTGGCGATCAACTTACCTTAAGCGATGGCGACAACGTCAGCTGTACCTTTAACAATAATGACCAAGCTGAATTCCCCGGTTGTAGCGCGGTCAGCTATATCGATATCCGACCGGCAGACTTAGGCCTGTCCGATACTGCCAGCCAAAATAATATCTCTGGCAGCTATGACGTCAGCAGCTTATTTGGCTTATCAAACGGCGTGATCAGTCTAAATTTGAGCAATGCGGCTATTCGCAGCAATCGCTTTACCACCTCACAATCGCAAGCCGCTGACTGGACATTTAGCAGTCCAAACTACCCTCTCTACTTACGAGTAGAACACGCGGCAACGCTGAGCGGCGATGGCAAGATTGATGGCTTTAGCGCTTTAGATGGCTCGCTCTACAGCCCAATAAACACCGCACCGAGTGGCTATTTTTATGGAGCCGTTCAGGCTACCGGACAACTGGATTACCACGTCGAAGCTGGCCCTGCTGCGAGCGTCCAAAGCCAAGCCTTTATCTGGCAATCACAGCAAGCGGCTAGCCAATTGCGAATTTCCACCACAAACAGTGACCGCTTCGAAAATGACTACGCGATTTCAGCAGCCTTATGCCAAGAGGAAGATTGGGGCGATGCGCCAACCGCAAACACCGGCTACGGACATGCCCGCCACGCCATTGGCGGCAGTGTCTACCTAGGCAGCACGCCACCCGATGCCGAAACCAGCAGCCCGTCAGAGATTAATGCCGACGGTGATGACTCACTCGGCAGCGACGATGAAGATGGAGTCGCTGACTTCCCTGTTCTACTCGATAGCAGCACAGAATACAGTGTCGATGTCAGCTGCTCAGGCGTCAGCAGTACAGTTACCGCTTGGATCGACTTTAATAATAACGGCATTTTTGATGACTCAGAACAAAACAATAATCACCCCATCACTTGTGGTGCCGGGGTTGCCACGCTGGAATGGTCAAACCTAATCGGGCTAATGCCTTCGCTGACTTATGTACGCGTAAGAACCGCCAGCGATGCCAATGAAGTCGCATCGGCTACCGGCTCGGCAATCGACGGTGAAGTTGAAGATTATATCCTGAGCATTGCCAAGCAAACCATGAGCGAGCCACCGAACGGCGCCTGTGTTGCTGAAGGTGGCGCGATAGGCAGCGATAACTTAATCACACAGTTTGATGCCGGTAGCTTCGGCACCGAAAACGGCAATCCGGGGCAATCTCCTGCTACCGATCCGTACCTTGGCGCGGTGACGGGCAGCACTTATGGGCAATATCAGTCGCGCAGTACCAACAACCCAGATGGCGCGCCCCTACACGGGCAATTCGCCTATGTCTCCAATGTAGTCATCGCCAGAAATACCTCACAACATGAGCCGGTAGTTGATCCTGTATATGGCATGACCGGACGCTTTTTTGTTGCTGATCCGGATGGCAATCCCACGAAGATCAGCCTCACACTCAGTGGGCTTACGCCCTTTGCGCAATACGAATACTCCTTCTGGGCGGCTAACTCTGAGCGCGCGGGCAATCCCAATGAGATTACCGTCTCCGTTGATGGCAACATCCTGTACACCACTGGCCCGCTGCTCGCTGATAATTCGGCACTGCCTTGGCAGCTTCACTCATTTACCTTTACCAATGGCGCATCAAGCAGTGCCGATATCGTGCTTTCATCGGTAAACAACGAGAAAACAGGGAATGATTATTACATTGATAATATGACCGTTAGAGACTGTGATTTTCTCAATGACTTCGGTGATGCGCCTGCCAGTTACGGCATCGCTCACCACGTTGGCCCACTCATTCCCAGCTTACGACTTGGCGCTAGCATTGATGAGGAAGCCGCCAGCCAATACAGCCCCGATAGCGATGGCGATGACAACTCCGGTACCGACGACGAAGACAGTATCAGCAGCTTTTCGCCACTGAAAGAAACCGATCGCATATACCGTGTAACAAGCAATGTCACCAATTTAAGCGGCACGGCGGCTACATTAATTGGCTGGATCGACTTCGACCAAAACGGCATTTTCGAACCCGATGAAGCGGCGATTAGGCAAATTGCCAATGGCACTAATAGCGCTAACCTCACCTTGCAATGGTCAGATATTCCATTGGATAGCCAGTCCGGCAATACTCACCTGCGCTTACGACTGACCAGCAAAGGCTTAAGCAATGAAGAGCCTAGCGGTGAAAAACGTGACGGTGAAGTTGAGGATTATCCGATTACCATTAGCGGAAAAATGAGCGTGAGCGGCCGCGTTTATCATGACGATAATAGCAACGCGAGCTATGACTCCGGTGAGTCGGGAATCGGCAGCGTGACCGTCGTGCTACTAAATACCGATACGCTCGCCTGTGTCAGCACCCAAACAACCGGTAGCGGTGAATACCGATTTAGTGGGTTAGACGCTGGCTCCTACCAAGTCTATGAAGCGGCCAATGAAACAGCTCCTGTCCCGAAAAACTGTGGTGTGGAATTTGCCAGAGACCCTGCAAACTATCGCTCAACCAGCCTCAATGCTGGGACTATTTTCACACTTAGTGCCGGCGAATCAATTGCCAATCAAAACTTTGGTGATATTAGTCCGGTACGCTTTGAGCCAGACCATCAGGGGCAAATACTGCCAGGCAATGTGGCCTTTTATGCGCACCGCTTTAGCAGCGCATTAAGTGGCAATGTCAGTATTACCCAAAGCAATACCAATACGGCATGGTCGAGCTTGCTGTATCTCGATGCCGATTGTAGTGGGACTTTGAATGATAATGAAGTCAGTGTGGCGTTGAGTAATCCAATCGCCGTGAGTGGTGGTGTTCCGGTCTGCGTGATTAATAAAGTGTTCGCGCCTGCCAATACGCCAGCGGGTGATCAATACCTGCAAACGCTGACAGCGATGTTTGATGCTGGGAATAGTTTATCTGGCAGTCAAATGTTGACCGTGCGTGATATAACCACTGCGCAACAAGCGGCGGTTGCGGATAATAGTGTTGGTGCATCGCGTCTTAAACTGGTGAAGAAGGTACAGAATTTGACTCAGGGATCACCTGAAACGGAAACACTGAATACTGCCCTGCCGGGTGAGACTTTGCGCTATCGTATTCATTATCGAAATACGGGCCGTGGGGCGATTAACGATTTGGTGATTAATGACTCAGTGCCGGTGATGACGGAGTTGAGCAGTGGCTCGGCGGCTTGTGTGAGTACGCCGACTAGTTTGAGTTGTAATCCGGTGGTTAGTGGGGCGGGGATTCAGTGGCAGTTTAGTGGGACGTTACTGGGTGGGCAGCAGGGGATTGTGAGTTATCAGGTTGTGATTGATCGGTAGTTATTGGGGCGGCCAATGTTTCCATGAAAACGCTTCGACTCCTTCGTCGTAAGGCGCTTGTTTAATGGAATCATTGACCTTGTGATGTGGATGGCGGGTGGTTAGGTGGTTAGGTGGTTCTATGTTTTTGAGTGAGGATTTGAGTTGGAGTATTTTTGGACTAATTTGGCTTCTAGTTGGACTAGGCTGTCGTAGATGAGTACGGCGAAGAGGCCTACGATTAGGCCGCCTTGTAGTACGTAGGCGGTGTTATTTGTGAGTAATCCGGCGATGATGACTTCACCTAAGGTTCTGGCGGCGACGGTCGAGCCGATGGTGGCGGTGCCAAGTGCGATGACTACGGATAGGCGGATGCCGGTTAGGATAACGGGCATGGCGAGTGGTAGTTCGACTCGGGTAAGTCGTTGCCAGCGGCTTAGGCCGAGCCCTCGGGCGGCTTCCATGGTTGCAGGTGGTAGGGTTGAGAATCCGGTGATTGCGTTTTCGAAGATCGGCAACAGGCCGTAGAGAAACAGTGCCACTAAAGTTGGACCTGCGCCAAAGCCTAGTGCGGGTACAGCCAATGCCAGTACGGCAACCGGCGGAAAGGTTTGCCCCATATTCGTAATGGTGCGCGATAAGGGTAAAAATGCCGCGCCCGCTGGACGGGTGACTAAAATGGCTAAGGCGACCGCGACTAATGTTGCCACGCTGGAAGCCAGCGCTACCAAGCCCAAATGGCTGAGCGACAACGAGAGCAGCGATGCCCGTTCATAAATAATCGGGCCATTAACTGGCGCAAAGGGTGCAAAAACCCAGGTAAACCACGTCGGTTTGAGTACCAGTGCTAATAGCAGTGCAACCAGCGCTGCCCGAAATATTGTCGCCAACTTCATTTTGGACCTTCAGCGCAGGCGCGGATAGCATCTAAGGTTACCCGACCTAAAAGTACGCCTTCTTTTACCACAGGCAGTGCTTCCCTACCCGTCCACAAGCAAATTGACAGCGCATCACGCAGGCTGGTATTTGCCTCCAGCGGCTCACCGTCTGCCGCTCCTTCCTCGACAATATCAGAGACTGGATATAACGATAAAAGCCGTAATGGTCGCTCTACGCCGCCCACCATATTCGCTACAAATTCGGTTGCTGGCTGCTGGATAATTTCGGCGGGTGTGCCGTATTGCACTAGCTTCCCGGCATCCATTACCGCTACCCGATCGCCAAGTTGAATGGCTTCTTCCATATCATGTGTGACTAGCATAATGGTTGAGCCGAGCGCGCGTTGTATGCGTCGTAAGTCCTCCTGCGCCCTTGCCCGAATGATGGGGTCGAGTGCGCCGAAGGGTTCATCCATCAATAACAGATCCGGTCGCGAAGCAAGTGCGCGCGCCACTCCTACCCGTTGTTGCTGACCACCCGATAACTCGGCGGGATAGCGATCACGAAATTGACTGGGCTCCATTGAAAACAGATCTAATAACTCATCTACGCGTGCATTGATTTTGTCCTGAGGCCAGCCTAGCAATGTTGGCACAGTCCCGATATTGCGCCCGACAGTGTAATGCGGAAACAAGCCATGCCCTTGAATGGCATAGCCGATGCGCCGCCGCAAAGCCGTTTTTGATACTGCATGGATTGATTCGCCATTAATGCGTACGTCGCCGGAGCTTGGCTCGACTAAGCGATTGATCATCCGTAGCAACGTCGTTTTACCTGAGCCAGACGTTCCCACAATCACGGTAATGGAAGCCGTCTCTACCGTCATCGACACCGCATCTACCGCTGGCTTGCCATCATAGAGTTTGCTTATCTTGTCGATCTCGATCATGAGGCTTTCCTTGATGTCGGTTTGGTCAGTTCGACCAGTACATCCATAAGAATTGCGGCGGTTAGAGCCAGCGCTACGGTGGGCAATGCGCCCAGTAGTATCAGGTCGGTGGCTGTCTGGTTGAGCCCTTGAAACACAAAGGAGCCAAAGCCGCCACCACCAATTAATCCGGCGATCACCACCAGCCCGATATTTTGCACCAAGGCGATGCGCAATCCAGCAAGAATCATCGGCAAACCCAGCGGCAATTCAACATGGATCAGCCGCTGCCATACAGTCATTCCCATTCCGCGCGCGGCATCGCGAGCTTTCTCAGGCGCGCTTTGTAATCCGGCCACCATATTCGCCACAACGGGTAACAGTGAATAGAGCAATAAAGCTAGAAAGGCTGGGGCAAAACCTACTCCAGCAATTCCCATCGCCTTGGCCGCCGTATAAGTATTTGCAACCCAACCCAGCAAAGGAATCATAATGCCGAACATCGCCAGCGATGGAATGGTTTGCAGGAAGCTCAGCACGGGAAGTGCTATTTTGCGCAGCCTCTCGCCGTGGTAACAGAGAATGCCAAGCGGAATACCAATAACAGTTGCCGCCGCTAAAGAGCCGAAGGCAAGACTAAGGTGGCGCAGCGCAGCATCACCAAAAGCGGCTTTGCGACTGGCATATTCCTGCATGATTGAAAGATCGGAAAGCAGACCAGAGCCAAGCACAATGGCGAGCAAACTCAGCATCGCCAGCAATAAACCAATCCGTGCAAATGGCCCCGGTGACAAGCTAGTCAAAGCATCAGCCATCAGCAAAATCAGAACGGCTAACAGGCACCAAAAGCCTAAGCCTGGAGAAACCCGAGCATAACTCCCTGCTCCCTCCAATAGCTGCGGCGCGCTCTGGGAAAGCAGCCAAACCAAACCAGCCAACCCCAAGGCTGCACCCACCAACCGCACACGCGGCCATGCAGCAAAGATCCCAAGAACCAAACCGGCCACAATCGCAGTCAAGCCAGGTAATGTCACCTCCGGCCCTGCAAGTTGCCAAGCGGTGATGCCCTCACCCGCAACGATGCGATTGGCTGCCAGCGTCATAAACGGCGCAAGCAGCGCCGCAAATCCAAGCAGTGCGAGCAACAGGCCCGGCGCGGATACACGAGGACCTGCGGCGCGCACCGGCATTAGCGCCGCGATTAGTCCAGCACGCCAGTTTGAGTGAGGTAATCGCGAGCCACGGCTTCAGCGGGTTCGCCACCGACTTGGATGCGGCCATTCAGCTTTTGCAGCGTCGCCATATCCAGCTCAGCGAAAATCGGATTCAGCACTTCAGCAATTGAAGGGTATTCTTTTAATACCGCATCGCGAACCACTGGCGCAGGCTCGTAAACCGGCTGCACACCCTTGTCATCTGCCATCACCACTAAGCCCGTTGCCCCAACGCCACCGTCAGTACCATAAGCCATTGCCGCGTTCACGCCGGAAGTTCCGCGCGCTGCTGCCTGAATCGTTGCCGCCGTATCGCCACCTGAAAGCACGACGGTTTGGTCTGGTGTTAGCTTAAACTGATAAGCTTCCTGCATCGCTGGCAGTACCGCTGGCGAGGAAACAAATTCAGTGGATGCGGCCAGCTTCACTTCACCACCGCCCGCAACCCAAGCACCAAATTCGGACATGGTGGTCAGCTTGTTTTCTTCAGCGACTTTACCAGTCAGGGCAATGGCCCACGTGTTATTAGCAGGCGCAGATTGCAGCCATGTCAGTTTGTTTTTCTCAGCGTCCAACTCCGCAGCGCGCTCATAAGCGGCTTTGGCGTCTTTCCAGATTGGGCTATCGGCTTCATTAAAGAAGAACGCCGCATTGCCAGTGTATTCAGGATAAATGTCAATCTGGTCAGCCAGCAAAGCTTCACGCACAACCTGTGTGCCGCCCAGCTGCAAGCGACGCTCTACGGGTAAGCCGGCATCCTCTAAGGCAAGCGCGATGACATTGCCAAGCAAGCCGCCTTCGGTGTCGATCTTGGACGAGACCACAATGTCGGCCTGCGCGACGCCGGTGAGTGCAAAACTGATACTAGCAGCGGCAAAAGCACGTTTGATGTTCATGATTGGGTACTTCCTGTGTGATGTCGGTTGGTTGTCAATGAGACGGGGGTTTAGTGTTGCTATATTTTAAGTGTTTTAGGACAGTTAGCAAATCATAAGGTTTTTGGGGGCGGCCAATTGTTCCATGAAAACGCTTCAACTCCTACGTCGTAAGGCGCTTGTTTAATGGAATAATTGGCCTTGCTGGGTGGGTGCTATGAGGTTTGAGTACTTGGAGCGCTGAGCACTAATTGAAAAATAGCAGGCATAAAAAAGCCCCTACAAACCAATGCAGGGGCTTTTTAAATCACTCATTCAAACTAACTAAATCGAACCAACTACCTCAAACGTCGGCAGTGTCCCATACATATGGCAAACCACATCAGCCTCTACAACATCCCAGCCAACGCTTTTCGCCATTGCCGAAAGTCCACCGATTTCGATGATGGCAAACAACACTGCAAAAATCATCGAACGGGTAATCAGCCAGATTGCCAGCAGCGCCAAACTGATAACAATAAAGCCTATCAACAGCGGTGCAGGTATACCAAAAAAGACGATCACCGGCTCCGAGCGAACCCCGCCTGCGACAATCGCGTAGGCCGGTTCTAAAAAGCTAATCCCTGCACTACCTATCAACAAACATGCGAATAAGCACTTGCGATATAACTGTGTCGTTGCAGAGATTAAAGCCATTTCATTTACTCCAGCAATAAGGTTTTAGCTGTTTGAATGCGAATTACCTAACGTTTTCCAGCCGGTGCACCGCCGCCTTTACCGCGACCGCCGCGCCCTGCTTTTCCCTTAAAGGGTGCAGCGCCTTTGCCTGCTTTACCGCGTATCCGGTGGTGCAAGTCGCTACCGCTTCCGCCATCTGATTTCGCCCGTGGCGTTGCTGGGTCCCAGGCAGGTACTAAATGGTGCTTGCCGTTTCCGATCAACTCAGCGCGGCCCATCTTTTTCAGTGCTTGGCGAATAATCGGCCAGTTTTCTGGTGCATGGTAGCGCAGCAAGGCTTTATGCAAACGACGTTGCCCTGAATCACGCACACTGCCTACACGTTCAGAGTTACGGTCAACTTTCTTAAGTGGATTCAACTCCGTGTGGTACATCGCCGAGGCCAGTGCCATCGGTGTTGGCAAGAATGCCTGTACCTGATCAGGTCGGAAGTTACTTTTCTTCAGCCACAGCGCCAGATTCAACATATCTTCATCCGTAGTTCCCGGATGCGCCGAGATAAAGTACGGAATCAAATACTGCTCTTTGTCCGCTTCAGTCGAGTACTTATCAAACAGCTGCTTAAAGCGATCATAAGTGCCAATTCCCGGCTTCATCATTTTAGACAGCGGCTGTGCTTCGGTATGCTCTGGAGCGATCTTCAGATAGCCTCCCACATGATGCGTGACTAACTCTTTTACGTATTCCGGATCTTCCACCGCCAAGTCATAACGCAAACCAGAGGCAATAAAGATCTTCTTAATACCCGGCAACGCACGCGCACGGCGATACAGATTAATCAGCGGCTTGTGATTGGTATTCAGATTGCTACAAATACCAGGGAACACGCAGGACAAGCGACGGCAAGAGGCTTCAATCTTCGGGCTCTTACAAGCCAGACGATACATGTTCGCCGTCGGGCCACCCAAGTCAGAAATATTACCCGTAAAGCCCGGCACCGTATCGCGGATGGTTTCCACTTCACGAATAACGGAATCTTCCGAACGGCTTTGGATAATCCGCCCTTCATGCTCGGTGATCGAGCAGAACGTACAGCCACCAAAACAACCACGCATAATATTCACCGAGAAACGGATCATATTGTAAGCGGGGTTGGTCGCATCGCCATACGAGCTGTGCGGCTTACGGGTATACGGCATTTCAAATACTTTATCGAATTCCGACATACTCAACGGAATCGGCGGTGGGTTTAGCCACACATCACGCTTACCGTGACGCTGAATCAACGCCCGCGCATTACCCGGATTGGTTTCCAAGTGGAACACGCGCGAGGTATGCGCATAAAGGTATTTATCTTCGACTACCTGATCATAGGATGGCAGACGAATAACACTGGTATCGCGATCAATATTTTTTGGGCGATGGTCAAAGAACACCACCTGCGCCGCGCCTTCATTTTCCTTTTCGATCTTGGCTACCGCATCAGTATTGCTTTTTTCGCAATCATTTTGCTTGGTCGTGTCGATATAAGGATTGGCTTCAGGATGCTCCAGTGTGACCGGCTCGTCGATGCTGGTGGAGTCGATTACGGTCCAGCCTTCCGGAATGCCTTGGCGCATAAACGCGGTGCCGCGAATATCGGTAATGTCCGTAATCTTGTCACCGCCGGCTAAACGATGCGCAACTTCAACAATCGCTCGCTCAGCATTTCCATATACCAATAAATCGGCTTTGGAGTCTGGCAAAATAGAACGACGGACTTTCTCAGACCAATAATCATACTGCGCGATACGGCGTAAGCTGGCTTCAATCCCACCGATAACAACCGGCACACCTTTATAGGCTTCTTTGGCGCGCTGCGAGTAAACAATCGTCGCACGATCAGGGCGTTTAAAGCCTTCACCATTAGGCGTGTAGGCATCATCCGAGCGGCGTTTACGGTCGGAGGTGTAGTGATTCACCATCGAATCCATATTGCCCGAGGCAACCCCGAAGAACAGGTTAGGTTTGCCTAAGCGCTGAAAATCGTCAACGTTATGCCAATTCGGTTGCGCGATAATGCCCACGCGAAAGCCTTGCGATTCCAGCAGGCGGCCAATAATAGCCATACCAAAACTAGGGTGATCGACATAGGCATCGCCGGTGAGAATGATGATGTCACAGGAATCCCATCCCAGAATATCCATCTCTTCACGAGTCATGGGTAGTTCTGTGGCAGGGCCAAACTTGTGCGGCCAGTATTTACGGTGCGAGAAGATATCGCGAGCTTGAGTATTCATCGCGCGATTATAACGGGTTCAGCGCCGCTTCACAAAACTATTCATCGCCCCAAACTAACTTCCCGCAGGCTGACAAATCATAGCCTTGCAGCAACATCGCCATGCGCTGTGCTTCATCCGATTGCAAGCGTTTAAGTAGTGCCTGAAATAAATGACGAAACCAGATTCCCCGTGTCATCGCCACATCAAACGACTCCCAGCCCAAGCTAATAAAGCCCAGCCCTGCTTCTGTGGCGGCAGCTCGTGGCCCCGGTGCGGCATCGGCTTGGCGCATAACAATTAAGCTGGCCGCTTCATGCTCAGAATGCGCATTGACCACGGCATTGAGATCATCAATATTTTTGCCGGATTTGCCCAGCACTTCCATTAAAAACCGCTGCGAACCAGAGCCAGACTGGCGCTGCACCCATTGCCATTCGCCTTCAAATAACTGCACGGTATCGGTAATCTGCACCATCACTTCAGGATGCACCATAATCCCTTGTTCGCGTTTGAATAAGTGTAGCAACACCCATTGCCGATATTGCTTATGTTGCTTGAGTAAGGCCGGATGGCGCAGACTACTTTCCTCACTTGGCCCCCAATGCATGCAACAGGCGTCAATGCGACGCGACTGCAATAAGCGCAAGCCCATGCGCGTGCCGGTTGGCGTGTAGTTCACCATGCCGCGTGAATTGATTTCATGGGTGTGGGCCAGCACTAAGCGATACAATAAGGGATCATCGCTGCCAGCAATATTCAAGCGATCGGTTAAGGTACCACCGTGTGCCGACTCGATCAGCCAGCGATCCACCAGATTGCGTGGAAACAGCCATTTTCCGGTCACTTTGGTCGCGGGGATCTGCTCTTCTTTGAGCATCTCGTACACCTTTTTTTCATTCAGATGCAAATATTCAGCAACCTGACGCACACTCATGTACGGCTCGTGAACTTCTATCGACATTTCGCTTCTCCTGATGGCTGCGTCTTTTTCAGTTTGTGCAGCAATTATCGTGCCGGACTGAATTTTAGCGGTGCTATTGGAATCGACACCAGAATCACTCCGAGAAAATCGGCCTAACGGATCAGAATGACACACTTTATTTATTCTGTTGGGACAAAATGAACCATCAAGCCTATACTGATAACAGCGTTATCACCGCATAGCGCGCTACTAGTGGCTGGCACGTTACTTGCTCAGGGCTTCCTGAGCACAGGAATAAATCAAGAACAAAGAACACAGCAATCAGGAGGATAGTAAGGTGAGTAAAACCCAATTTCCGATCTCTGTCATTATGGAAAAACGACCCTCAGTAAGCCGATGGGCAGACGCTTACTGGGCCGCTGTTGGCTTAATTGTCGGCAAGCAAGCAGCCACTGAAATGACCTTGCTACACACCGATGGCGATATCGAGCAATATCTGTATCCCAATCTGACTGTGAGCCTGCACCGTGACGAGTGCGAGAGCTATTACCACAATATGATGTCTCCCAATCCCAGCTGTTACATCGTTGCGCGCACGGCGGAAGATGGCATTCCCAAACCGTTTTTAGTGAGCATGAGCTTCGATGAAGCCCATGCGTATCAGGAAAATGAGGATCAGGCCTACTCCGTTGAAATCCCTGCTGAGCTGTATGAGTGGATGGAAAGTTATATGATTGATAACTACTTTCCAGAAAAACGATTCAAGCGCAAACTGAAAGACTGGAAACATGGCAGCGAGAAACCAGCCTCATGAAAAAGACTGATGATGAAAACTTTTTAAGCCGCTGGGCACGCCTCAAAAAAACAGAGGCAAAGCCGGAAGATAATGACGCGGAAGATCAATCCGTAGATAAAACAAATGCTGCTGACAATGCTGATAGCACTTCGCCGATTGATAAGAAGTCGCAAGGCGCTACAACTGCAGGTTCGGCAACACCGGCGGAAGAAGGTAGTCCAACAGCAGATCAGGCACCTCACTCCGCAGATCAGAGCGCTGCAGCTAACCCACAAGCCTCCGACCAAGCATCACCCGACGAATCAAGCACCAGTGAAACAGCCACACCCCCGCCACTCACCGATGCGGATATGCCTCCCATCGAAAGCTTGGACGAAAACTCCGACTTCACCGGCTTTATGTCCTCAGGCGTGAGCGCCGAGATACGTAAACTAGCCTTGCGCAAAATGTTTAAAGCCAGCGTATTTAATGTGCGCGATGGGCTGGATGATTATGATGATGACTACACCAGCTTCGTGCCGCGTGGCGATCTGGTCACCAGTGATATGAAACACATGGCGGGGGTTGAAGCTCGCCGTGCATTAGAAAAAACTCTCTCAAACGAAGGTAATAATATGACGCCAGCCACCGCCCGCGACACAGCCATGCAGACCCTGCAAGACTTCAACTCCGCACCAACTAGCCAAGTGGAGTACTATTCTCAAGGTCGCGTGCTAATTGTCGGTGGCCAGCAAGCCTTGCAGATTGCCACGCAATTGCCGGATAGCCTGCACCCCACTATTCTACTGACTGAAGCCGTGGATATTGCCGCAGGTAAATCCATCGTCACCTTGCAGCAAGGTCGCGATATCAGCCTTAAAGGTTGGCTCGGCCAATTTAGCCTAAGCCTGAGCGACCCACAAAACCCAGACGCCGCGCCAGAAGTACTCAGCGCTGATGTGATTCTGGATTTAAGCGAAGCGCCACTACTCACGGTCGAAGTACCACCACCAGGTTATTTCAGTACCGCTAAAACAGAGCTTGCCGAAGCGCTGGAAGATATCAGTGGATTGGAAGGTCGCTTTGCTAAGCCCAAATTCTTTGAATACAACGCCGATATTTGCGCGCACAGTCGCAGTGGCCTGGATGGTTGCACGCTGTGTATCGACGCCTGCCCAACCGAGGCTATTATTTCAATTGGTGAGCGCATCAAGGTTGAGCCGCAGTTATGCCAAGGTGGCGGTACTTGTGCAACGGTCTGCCCGACTGGCGCGATTCGCTATAACTACCCTTCCCCTGCGCATTATGTTGATCAGTTACGTCGCTTGCTAAAAAGCTATCGGGATGCCGGTGGTGAGCAGCCAGTCATTCTATTCCATGCCAATGATACGGCAGTAGACATCAACACACTGCCAGAAAACATTCTGCCGATTGCGCTGGAAGAATTAGCCAGTGCCGGTGCTGATTTATGGTCGGTGGCACTGAGTTTTGGTGCTTCGCAGATATTGCTTTTGGATGATGCCATCACGCCAAAGGTTTCGCGTCAGGCGCTACGCCATCAGCTGAGCATTCTCAATACGCAGATAGCAGGTTTGGGTTATCCGGATAGCGCGGTTCGCTTGATTCCCGTGGCTAGCGATTCACAGCCTCATGATTTTCAGGAATTGCTGGATAGCGGCGAGTCCATGCCCTACTTCCCGCCCGCCACGCAAGGCGGCCTGAACAATAAACGTCAGCAATGGATTTTGGCACTGGATCACTTATATAAGTATGCGCCGCAGCCAGAAGATGAAATTCCACTGCCCTCTGGCGCGCCATTTGGTCGTCTGAAAGTCGATAAAGACAGCTGCACCTTATGCATGGCTTGCGCCACGGTCTGCCCTGCTCAAGCCTTGAGCGGCGGTAGCGACTCGCCCGTACTAAAATTACACACGGCCAATTGCGTGCAATGTGGCTTGTGCGAAACCGGTTGTCCGGAAAAAGCCATTACACTGGAGCCGTTGTATATCAGCAATCGCGAAAAGCGTAATCGTCCGGTACTGCTTAACGAAGAGAAGCCATTCCACTGCATTACTTGTCGCAAACCATTCGCTAGCCAAAGCATGATTCTGAACATGCTGGGTAAATTACAAGGCCATGCCATGTTCCAGACCGAGCGCGCGAAGAATCGACTGAAAATGTGCGAAGACTGCCGCGTGATTGATGTGGTTCAAGATGAGGAAGCAATGGGTCAACCTGGCATAACGGACCCATCGACTGCGACAAATCGTCATTGATTGGAGAAAATCTACCGACTTATCATCCGTATTACTGACTTTTTTCCTGAAAATACTGGCACTCAGATTGCATAGTAATTTGAGAGTTGAGGAGAATGAATGACTTTGACAAACGCACAACAAGAAGACGCCAACGCCGAGCACAGCGTGGCCATTCCCATTATTAATGAAACTGCACTACAAGCACCGGAACAACAGTACCGGGCGGGCACCTATGCCTTGCTTGGCGCATTGCTAAGGAACGTGCCAACGGCTGAGCTACTTGCTCACACGACCACCCTGAAAGATGCGGCCACGAAAAGCGACGACTTAGGCATTGCCATGTCGATGCTGGGACTGGCAGCGGAACATACGGATCTGGACGCGGTGGACGATGAATATCACGACTTGTTTATCGGCTTGGGGCGCGGTGAAGTAGTGCCTTATGGCTCGTGGTATCTCACTGGCTTCCTGATGGAAAAGCCACTTGGTGAGTTACGTGAGCACTTAAGCGCATTGGGCTATCAGCGCGACCCTTCGGTGAAAGAACCGGAAGATCACGTGGCAGCACTGTGTGAAGTTATGGGCATGTTGATACAGGAAGGTCGTTCGACCGATGTGCAGCAACAATTTTTCTCCCAACATATGCTGAAATGGCTGGGTCGTTTTTTCGACGACCTGAGTGCTGCCGATTCCGCATCGTTTTATCAGGCAGTGGCGCGCTTTGGCGCAGCCTTTTTCAATTTCGAACAGCAGTATTTTGGGCTGGACATTCAGGAGTAAGCTAATGAGTAAACCAGAAGCACACGACAGCAAACGCAGAGCATTCCTTCGCGGCAGTGTGGCCGCCGGAGCCGGTGCCACTTTAGTCGCCACCGGTACCGCGACTGCTTCACCAGAGCCAACCATTGAAGTGACCAAAGAGGAAAAGCCAGCACGTAAAGGCTACCGGGTAACCGATCACGTTGCAGCCTATTACCGGACACTGTCCAGCTAAGCCGACCACGAGGAATTATCTGATGAAATTAGAAAAAATAAGTGCGGCCAAACAGGACGCCAATGCGGACACGCAGTGCAAAATACCCGGTAGTGGCTGGATGCTTAATCGCCGCGAATTTTTACGCAACTCTAGTCTGACTGCTGCCGGTGGTGCCATTTTGGGTACCGGGCTGAGCGCCGGCATGATGCGTAAAGCAGAAGCAGCAACCACTCCAGGCGCTAGCAGCGCAGCCAAAGAAGTACGTACTATTTGTACTCACTGCTCGGTAGGTTGTGGTGTTATCGCTGAAGTAAAAAGTGGCGTATGGACTGGTCAAGAACCTGCCTTTGATCACCCGTTTAACCAAGGCGCGCATTGCGCTAAAGGTGCAACGCTGCGTGAACACGGTCACGGTGAGCGCCGCCTGAAATACCCAACTAAGCTAGTTGATGGTAAGTGGAAAAAAGTATCCTGGGAAGAAGCGATCTCCGAAATCGGTGACAAGCTGTTAAAGATTCGTGAAGAGTCCGGCCCTGATTCGGTTTACCTGCTAGGTTCAGCGAAGCACAACAACGAGCAGGCTTACCTGTTCCGTAAAATGGCCGCCATGTGGGGCACCAACAACGTCGACCATCAGGCGCGTATTTGTCACTCCACCACGGTTGCCGGGGTAGCGAATACCTGGGGTTATGGGGCGATGACCAACTCCTACAATGATATTCATCACTCCAAAGCGATTCTGCTCATCGGCTCTAACCCAACTGAAGCGCATCCGGTTTCTATGCAGCATATCTTCAAAGCCAAAGAAGAGAACAATGCTCCTGTAATCGTGATCGACCCTCGCTTTACCCGTACTGCAGCGCATGCGGATCACTTCCTGCAAATTCGCCCTGGAACAGACGTGCCCATTATCTGGGGCATGATGTACCACATCTTCAAAAACGGCTGGGAAGATAAAGAATTTATCCGCCAGCGCGTGTACGGAATGGAAGATGTCAAAGCCGAAGTCATGAAATGGACGCCGGAAGAAGTTGAGCGCGTAACCGGCGTACCAGAAGCTAAAGTGTATGGCGCAGCAAAAGCCATGGCACGTAACCGTCCTGGTACCTTTATCTGGTGCATGGGTGGTACTCAGCACACGATTGGTAACAACAATACTCGCGCGTACTGCGCCTTCCAGCTGGCACTCGGTAATATGGGTGTATCTGGTGGTGGTACCAATATCTTCCGTGGCCACGATAACGTTCAGGGTGCAACTGACCTTGGTGTACTAGCTGACACGCTGCCGGGCTACTATGGCTTGGCTGAAGGCTCTTGGAAGCATTGGGCAAGAGTTTGGGATCTGGATTTCGATTGGATCAAAGACCGTTTCGACAACACGGCTTATGATAAGAGTGGAAATGAGTTCTACGCGGATGAAGATGGAAACCTACCGGACAAGGCTGAGCCAGTCATGTTCACCAAAGGTATTCCGGTTTCACGCTGGATTGATGGTGTCTTAGAAGACAAAGCAAACACGGCGCAAAAAGACGCGCTGCGAGCCATGTTCTTCTGGGGTCACGCACCAAACAGTCAGACCCGTGGTGTGGAAATGAAAGCCGCAATGGAGAAACTGGACTTATTAGTCGTGGTTGATCCTTACCCAACGGTGACGGCGGTTATGCACGATCGTAAAGATGGTGTGTATCTATTACCAGCAACCACTCAGTTTGAAACCACGGGTTCGGTGACGGCTTCAAACCGTTCAATCCAATGGCGCGATAAAGTCATTGAGCCACTGTTTGAGTCTAAGCCAGATCATGAAATCATGTACCTGCTGGCTAAGAAGTTAGGCTTTGAAAAAGAGCTGTTTAAGAACATTGAAGTAAAAGGCAATGAGCCCGTCATCGAAGACGTTACCCGCGAATTCAACAAAGGTATGTGGACGATTGGTTACACCGGCCAAAGCCCTGAGCGTTTGAAGAAGCACCAGCAAAACTGGGGTACGTTTGATTACGATTCACTAAAAGCCGAAGGTGGCGCTTGTGATGGCGATACTTATGGTTTGCCATGGCCTTGTTGGGGCACGCCAGAAATGAATCACCCTGGTTCTGGTAACTTGTACGACACCAGTAAAACAGTCGCTGAAGGTGGAATGCCATTCCGTGCGCGCTTTGGTGTGGAATACGAAGGCACTAACATTCTGGCAGAAGACTCCTGGTCCGCTGGCTCAGATATCCAAGACGGCTACCCTGAGTTCACCTACAAGATGCTGGTGAGCCTTGGTTGGGCGGATGACCTGACGAATGAAGAAAAGCGTTCAATCGGTAAAGTTGCTAACATCCTTAGTGATGAAGGCAAAGAAGTTGGCGAAGCCTCTCAGGCTGGATTCCCATCTGACTTTGATGACAAAGTAGCCGGCGTTAACTGGAAGACTGACTTGTCCGGTGGTATTCAGCGTGTTGCGATTAAGCACGGCTGCGCACCTTACGGAAACGCGAAAGCTCGCGTAAAAGTATGGACTTTCCCAGACCCAGTGCCGATTCACCGTGAGCCGCTTTACACCTCACGCCGTGACTTGGTTGAGCAATACCCAACCTACGAAGATCGTAAATCGTTCTGGCGTTTGCCGACTCGTTACAACTCCATCCAGAGTAAAGACTACTCGAAAGATTTCCCAATCATTATGACCTCAGGTCGATTGGTGGAATATGAAGGGGGTGGTGATGAGACCCGTTCCAACCCTTGGCTGGCAGAACTACAGCCAGACATGTTCGTTGAAATCAACCCACGTGATGCGAACAACAATGGCATTCGTGAAGGCGACGATGTGTGGATTGAAAGTCCGGAAGGCGGCAAGATCAAAGTAAAAGCGATGGTGACTCGTCGTGTGGCAGCGGGCGTCGCGTTCTCTCCATTCCACTTTGGTGGACACTTCCAAGGTGAAGACCTGCGCAGCAAATACCCTGCCGGTTCCGACCCTTATGCCTTGGGTGAGGCGGTCAATACGGCCATGACCTATGGTTATGACTCAGTCACTCAAATGCAGGAAACCAAGTGTAGCCTGTGTCGTATTAGCAAAGCTTAGGAGAATAAATCATGGCAAGAATGAAGTTTTATTGCGATGCTGAACGCTGCATTGAATGTAACGCCTGTGTAACGGCTTGTAAGAATGAGCACGAGATTCCGGTCGGTGTAAACCGTCGCCGCGTGGTGACCATTAAAGATGGTGAGCCTGGCGAGCGCTCCTTATCCGTTGCCTGCATGCATTGTTCCGATGCACCTTGCGCAGCAGTTTGCCCGGTTGATTGTTTTGAAATCACCGACGAAGGTATCGTTTTACACAATAAAGATACCTGCATTGGTTGTGGCTACTGCTTCTACGCCTGCCCATTTGGCGCACCGCAGTTCCCTACCGACGGCGCTTTCTCGTCGCGCGGTAAGATGGACAAATGTACTTTCTGCGCCGGTGGCCCTGAAGAGGAAGACATGAGCCCTGCTGAGTACACTAAGTACGGCAGCAACCGTATCGCAGAAGGTAAATTGCCACTGTGTGCTGAGATGTGTGCCACTAAAGCACTACTGGCCGGTGACGCTAACATGGTCGCTGATGTGTACCGTGATCGCGTAATCAATCGCGGTGCGGCAGCCTTTAGCCAGACCCGTTTGCAGCAAAAAGCTAACTTCCAACCCAACCCTTCCCTAAGTGGACGGGCAACCGGTGTGGATGGCGTGCAGCAATGGAAGCCTGACGCAAGCAACTAAGCGGCAAGCTATGGCCCCCTTGCGTGTTATGCACAAGGGGGCTTTTCGTATTTTGGATACACACTGGCGAGGAGCGCGATACGTATGCGAATACTTTTATTAAGCCTGATGCTGTTGCTAACACTGCCAGCCATCACTCAGGCAGCTGGCCCTTCAGTAATCCAGCAAGACCCCGGCGCTGAGCTTTGGAATGCCGTGCGCGGCCGTGAAGGCGCAGACCATGGCGATGTACGCTCACAGGTCAAAGGCATTGACAGCACCGTGCTGGTCAATAAAGACGGGGATGATTGGCGACACTTCCGCATGGGTGAGTTAATCCCCTTGGCGGCTAAAGTGTTGGGATTCACGATTATTGCGATTTTACTGTTCCGCTTAGTTCGCGGAAAAATTAAAATCAAAGCTGGTCGCTCGACACAGAAAATTAAACGTTTTACCCGCTTTCAACGCTATGTGCATTGGACCACCGCCATCTTATTTGTGGCGCTGGGAATTACCGGTGCCGTGCTGATGTTTGGGCGCTTTGTGATTATTCCCTACATTGGCCCTGAAATTGGCGGACCGCTGACGCTGCTGATGAAGCGCATTCATGACTTTGCCGGCCCTGCTTTTGCGGTTGCTTTAGTGGTGCTTGCCTTCACCTTTATGAAGGGAAACTTCCCGAAATGGGTCGATCTCAAGTGGATCGTTAAAGGCGGTGGACTGCTGGGCGGACATGCTCCGGCAGGTCGTTACAATGCCGGTGAAAAGGGCTGGTATTGGATCGCCGTGCTGGTTGGAATCATTGTGGTTACCAGTGGTTTAGTACTGGATTTCACACAGATTCTGGACTTCACCAGCTATGGACGCACCCGCAATAATATTACCTTTGCGCATTGGGTACACAGCATCTCAGCGGTTGGTATTATGGCCGGTTCATTAGGCCATATTTACATGGGTACGATTGCCATGGAAGGTGCCTTTGAAGCGATGCAGACCGGCTCTTGTGATGCGAACTGGGCGAAAGAGCATCATGACCTTTGGTATGAAGAGTTAGTTGAGCAAGGCGTCGTGGTTCCGGTTGAACAACTGGAGCCGACAGCGGATCAAGTCGCTGCTGGCGAGAGCCCTAAAACAGCTAGCTAATGTGACACAGTTACCGGCTCGCTATGCCCTCAGTCGAGGCATGACAAACCGGTTCTGACAAGGTATTGTCTGGGGATGATCAATCGTTGAGATTCCCCATGACAGACAGCAAGACAAGCACAAACGGCCCCCTCAGCAATATCAAAGTTCTCGAACTTGGTGCGCTGATCGCGGGGCCTTATGCTGCCTCCATCCTCGCGCAATTCGGCGCAGAAGTTATCAAAATCGAATCCCCTGAGGCTGGCGACCCGCTGCGTAAATGGCGCAAGCTGCACAAAGACACTTCACTTTGGTGGTACGCTCACAGCCGCAATAAGAAATCCATCACCCTCAATTTACGCAGCGAACAAGGCCAACAAGTAGTGCGCGATCTGGTGAAAGATGCGGATATCGTGATTGAAAATTTCCGCCCCGGCACGCTGGAAAAATGGGGATTAGGCTGGGAAACCTTATCCGCGATTAAGCCATCACTCGTTATGGTGCGTGTTTCAGGTTATGGCCAGACCGGCCCTTACAGTAGCCGTCCGGGATTTGCGGCGATTGCTGAATCGATTGGTGGTATGCGTTATCTGGCAGGCTTTCCCGACCGCCCGCCGGTGCGTACCGGTATTAGTATTGGTGACACCCTCTCCTCTCTGTATGGCGTGATCGGCGCATTGATGGCAATGCATCACCTGCAAAGTCATCCCGGCCAAGGTCAGTTTATTGATGTAGCGCTATATGAATCAGTGTTTGGCGTGATGGAAAGCTTGATTCCGGAATATGCGCAAGCGGGCTTTATTCGCGAGCGCAGCGGGGCCAGCTTACCCGGCATCGTGCCCTCTAGTACCTATCCCTGCAAGGATGGCGAATACGTGATTATTGCTGCCAATGGCGACAGTATTTTTAAACGACTGATGCGCTTAATGGGTCGTGATGATATGGCAGATAACCCTGAAATGGAGCAAAACGATGGCCGCGTGATTCATACCGATGCCATTGATCAGGCCATTAGCGAGTGGACCATGCTGTTTGATATCGACAGCGTATTGGATGCGCTGGAGCAAGCCGAAGTGCCTGCCAGCAAGATCTACACCGCTAAAGATATCTATGAAGACCCGCACTACCGCGCCCGAGAGATGATTGAGCGCCATGCCATGCCCGATGGCTCGCCGATTGATATTCCGGGTGTGGTTCCAAAGATGAGTGTAACGCCGGGCGGCACGCGTTGGTTAGGGCCAGAGCTTGGCGAACACACCGACTCTGTGCTGGAAGGGCTTGGCTACTCGTCTGATATAATTGCTAAGCTCAAGGCCGATGGCATAATCTAAGGCTAAGGGGAACGTATAATCCCCAAGCTTGTTCTAAAATTCTGATTTTCTGAAGGGGGTTTCGTAATGAAACATCAGATAAAACGCCTATTTATCGTGTCTGCCTGCTTAGTGTTTTCGGTGGCCGCCAAGGCTAACAATACTAGCTGCGAGTGGAGCCACGCCGCTGCACTGACGCAGGATGTACAGACCGCTCAAGATTTATTAACCAGTTATGGCACGTGTAAAACTGACTGCCAGGACTTGGAAGCGAAGCTCAACTCCCGCGTTAATTACATGGGTAGCGCTTCGGCTTGCGCACCGCATATCAATAACCGTAACAACCGTGAAATGATCAGCTTTATCGGTAGCCGCTTTAATCTGATTAAAAAGCAAAAGCATGGATACAACTCATTTCAGGTCGCGAAAAAGCCGCAAGCTGCGCCTCAAGTAGCGGCAAGGCCAAGTACTCCGCCCCCTGCTCCCGTTGTTATTTCCCAGCGACCTCCGGTAAGCCCGCCACAGACGACCATGGAGATTTCTCAGGAAGCTTATGCCGCGCTGTGGTTAGATGATGTGCCTTCACGAGCAACTCCGGCACCAAGGCAAGCTGCAAGACCTGCACCACAAGTTGCTAATACTCAAGCGGCAGCTCAAGCAAAACACCAAGCGACGCAGCAGCAGCGCCAGCAGATTCAACTTCGCAAACAAGCAAAGCTTCAACAGATACGTTTGCAAGAAGCCTATGCTAAACAACGCCAGCTGCAAATTGCACAGAACCAAGAGCGTCAACGTCAACGAGTGATTGAACAGAAACGCGCCAGAGAGGCACACTGGGAAAAGCAGCGAATGCGTCAGCAAGAGATGGCTAGAGCTCGGGCCAACTAATCCAGTAAAATCTTATATCGCATGCATATCTCCGCATCAGTCTGAGGACTTAAGTACTCGGGCTGATGCTCCTCCCAAATCCCCTTTTACCCCCTCATCACCTTTCTAATGTTGATGTACAGCTGATGCGCTTTTATCAGGTGTGAAGTCAGAGCAAAGTATTTATACTGGTCGATTATTTTAGTGCTTGCACATGCTGTGCCTAAAGTATGACTAAGCCGTTCGCTAAAGATTTAGCCTCGAAGAACACCAACTGATATCAACGAAGTAGTGATTAAATGACAAACCGCCAATCAAACATAATCTTTTATGGTGTTATCGCCACGGTCATTTGCGGACTCATCGTCAGTAATTTATATCCCGATTTTTTTGGTGACATGTCAAAGAGTAAGGAAGAGCTCGCCATCAAAGAAGCCGTCGTCCAAGGTAATCACAACAAAGCGCTAAGCATCTATCAAACACTGGTAGATCAGAGAATCAGCGATAGCAATGAATTCACCATTGGAACCGCCAATATGTATGAGGCAATGGCAAGCTTACACGCGCTTGCTGGTAATAAAGCTGAAGAAAAAGCCCACTACCTGAAGTCATTAGACATTAAGAAGCAACTAAAAAAAGTTAGCCCGTATAGCCTTGCACACACCTACTTCAAACTCGGAACCATCGCTGAAGCAGAGCAGCAATACGATCAGGCTCAACACTATTATGAGCAGTCATTATCGACCAAGCTGGTTGACATAAAGCCAGACGATGAGGAAGGTTTCTTCGAAGGCATGCAAAATGCCCAAGTGGAATACAAACGATTAAACCATGCGGGGACTATTGCCACTTTTAAGCAATTAGGCGCGCTGCACGTTATGAAAAAAGAATACGCCATTGCCAAAGACTATTATGAAAAAGCCTTAGCGGCCAGCAAGCTGACCTTTGGTGATGATGATATCAAGACTCTGGAAGTTGCGGAGCTGATCAAGCAATTGCCACGGTAATCACTTATTAAACCAGCCCAAACTTCCCACCTTTAACTGCGCCTCGAGAGCGCTTCGCCATTCGAGCATTAATTAGCTAGCTTGGGCAAAGATAATATGGCGCAAACACTGCTCCCCTTTTATCTGAAATTCCTGAAGAATGTACCTATGGGTTTTATACTGCTCAAAACCCAATAATAAAAAATATAATGACCCTTAAAACCACCCATATCCCCAGTTCGATGGAAAAGGATTATCAGTCGTATCTTACCCCTGAAAAGATAAGATCTACGCGGGTAATGTCTGTATTGGCGCTACTCTTGTATTCAGCCTTTATTGTGATAGATATTTATGCACTACCATCGGTTGTATACGAAGCTTTCGTCATAAGACTGTTTGTTATAGCGAGTTTAGGTTTTGCTATTGTCTTTTCATTTACCAGCAAATTTTCCAAATACTATCACCTTGTACAAGCAACGCCTTACTTTTTGGCCGGTGTCAGTATAAACCTAATGATTCTCATATCCAGTCCCACAGATGAGGCATCCGATATCTATTTTGCAGGTCTTATACTAGTCATTATGGCCATTTTTTCATGGGCTTACTTAAACCTGTTATCGGTGTCGCTCAGTGCTTTTACGATCATAGGACTGTATGTCTATGTAGAGTTTTATAAACATGCTGGGGAGCCAAATTCTTTTTTGCCGACGGTTCTATCTAACTGTTTTTTCCTGGTGTGCGCATCCGTTATTGGATTTGTAACCCAGTACGTTCGTGATCAATACCTAAAAGAAAACTTTTTACTCCAGCAGTCGCTAAAGCTTGCCTATGAGCAAAAGTCAGCAGAAGCACATGACAACCAATATCTGGCGAACCATGATGCATTGACCGAACTCCCAAACCGTCGCTACATGATGAAGCTACTGAATGAGTCGCTTGATAAAGCCCGCATTCAAGAAAAGATCTTAGTTATTCTATTCATCGACCTCAACGGCTTTAAACAAATCAATGATGTATACGGCCATAACGCAGGCGATGAAACCCTGACAATCATCGCAAAGCGTCTTGAGTTAGCCATACGCAGAGGTGACCATTTGTCACGCTTAGGCGGTGATGAATATCTCATGGGGCTTATTCTAGACAAAAAAGATATCACCAAGGTTGAAGGTATCGCCAATAAATATGCAAAAATTATTGGTCAACCGATGAATATTGAAGGCAAAGCGTTGAAAGTCGGCGCGAGTATTGGTGTGGCCATTTACCCAAAGCATGGTGATAATATTGAAGATTTGATCAATATTGCAGACCAAAAAATGTACGAGGTTAAGAAGGTCAAACCGCCCAGTACTGCAGTATCAAGCCTCTAATAAAACCTTCTCTGTAGACGATCATTATCGTGCAGCTATTAGATAGCGTAAGACCTCTTTACTGTCCCGCTAACTTATCAATCTTAGTTTCTAACCAGTATCATCCAACCAAAAAGGTGAACGTTAATACTTGACCTAAAGTGTTCTAAAGGTGTTAATCACTTGCTACTATGCAATAACTTTAAGTCATAAAAATAAGGATATTACAATGAAGCGAATGTGTTTTGTGATTTTTCTATTATTTTCAGGCGACCTATTTGCCGGTGATGATAATCTTAGTCTTCGCAGCTTTGAAAAGGCCACCATGTTTGAGGAGTCTATAATCGCTCAGCGACAATTATGCCTTGATGCTTCCGGCGGAGGGTCCGGAGCCGTTGCGTGTTTTGTCAGGTATTACCAAGAGTGGGATGAAGAACTCAATTATTACTATGGCCGCTTGCGCTCAGTGCTCAATGCTGCAGAGAAGGACACGTTAAAAACGGCCCAACTGGCTTGGATAAAAAGTAGAGATGAAGCGCGGGCCTTCAACTCTGCACTGATGGACAAGATCTATGCGGACAAAGAGGGGGAAATTTACACGGCTATAAGGGCCGGACACGTCTCAGATCTCATGGTGCCAGTGACAAAACAAAGAGCGCTCTTGATGAAGCGATGGTATGAGGATATTAAAGAGGCGGATTGAGTTTTCCTTGAACACCTCTACCTCAAGGTCACCGAGCAAAAGGGCTTTAGAGTTTTTCGTTATTTAGAACTCTAGTGGGCTAGGAGGGAGATTATGTAGTTTGCGGGAACCTTAAAATGTACTAGCTCAGACGAGGCTGTAAATTGAACTGTGTATCTGCCTAATCCTAACCTGTTAGAGTAGATCACATGAATAAGAAACAATTAAAAGCCCTGGCTAAAGAGGCCGCTCAAGGCCTCAACTCGGAAGAAGATATTGCTGCATTAACCAAACTGCTGCGCCAATCATTCTATGAAAAAGCGCTTGATGCTGAGCTAGATGACCACCTTGGTTATGATCGTCATGATACAAAGCCCAGCACGAATAGCCGTAATGGTTACACTAAAAAGACAGTGAAAACGGATGAGGGTGAGTTAGAAATTAACACACCCCGTGATCGTCAAAGTGAGTTTGAACCGCAAATTATCAAGAAGCGCCAAACGCGCACACCCGCTTTGGACAGTAAAATTCTGAGTTTGTATGCAAAAGGAATGACCACACGAACCATCGTTGATACCCTCAGTGAATTTTACGATACAGACGTCTCGCCGACGCTGATTTCTAAAGTCACCGAGGGTGTTCTAGACCTGGTTACCGAATGGCAATCACGACCACTGGATGAGGTGTATCCCATTGTCTATTTGGACTGTATCGTGCTCAAAATTCGCCAAGACAAACAGGTGATCAATAAGGCGATGTACCTTGCGTTAGGCGTGACTATGGAGGGTCATAAAGAACTGTTAGGACTCTGGATCACAGAGAATGAAGGGGCTAAGTTCTGGCTGGGCGTACTCACTGAACTCAACAACCGGGGCGTGAATGACGTCCTGATCGCGTGTGTGGACGGGCTGAAAGGCTTTCCTGACGCCATTAACACCGTCTTTCCAAAGACTCAAATACAGCTCTGTATTGTCCACATGGTACGAAACTCACTGAAGTTTGTTCCCTGGAAAGACTACCGCGAAGTAACGACAGATCTGAAACGAATTTACCAGTCTGCGACTGAAGAAGAAGGGCTGCTTGAGTTGGAAAGTTTTGCCACAAAATGGGATGAAAAATACCCTTTAATTAGCCGTGCATGGCGGTCACACTGGGCAAACTTAAATACCTTGTTTCTTTACCCAAGCGACATCCGAAAAGCGATTTATACAACCAACGCGATTGAGTCGCTGAATAGCGTGATTCGAAAATCAACCAAGCATAGAAAGCGCTTTCCAAATGACGACTCCGCAAAGAAAGTCGTTTATTTAGCCATCCAAGAAGCCTCTAAAAAGTGGAGCATGCCGATTCGTAATTGGAAATCGGCATTAAATCGATTTATTATTGAATTTGAAGATAGACTAACGAATTACCTGTAAACCCGAAATGGCATTTACACAGTTAGATTTACAGGCTCGCTCAGACTTGATCTGACAGTTACCCGTCTTTTACCGGTGTCTGTCAGGTTAGATTTGAGCTAAGTTTTTTTCAACCCAAATCGTTTTTCCATCAAGCAATGTCTCTATGGGTGTTCGCCCTAAGCAAATTTTTACCCTGATGGGTTCGGTCATTGTTATAGTAGCTGATCCATTCGTCCAGATCTTTTTGGAGCGCCTCTATCGAATCATACAGCTTTTTCCTGAAAGTGATCTGGTAAAACTCATTCAGAATCGTTTTGTGGAAGCGTTCACAAATACCATTGGTCTGCGGCGACATCGCCTTAGTTTTGGTGTGATCGATGTCGTTGATCGCCAGATACAACTGATAGTCATGCTGGTCGATGCGACCACAATACTCAGTCCCTCTGTCGGTCAGTATTCTTAGCATGGGCAACTCATACTGTTCGAAGAACGGTAAGACTTTATCATTGAGCATATCGGCCGCCGTGATCGGCGTTTTCGTTGTATACAGCTTTGCAAAGGCGACTTTGCTATACGTGTCCACGAACGTCTGCTGGTAAATACGACCAACGCCCTTGAGGTTGCCAACATAAAAGGTATCTTGCGATCCCAGGTAGCCGGGATGAGCCGTTTCTATCTCACCACAGGCCTCATCATCGTGCTGTTTCTTTTCCAAGGCAGCGACCTGAGCATCATTTAAAAGAATCCCTTCCTGTGCGACTTTTGCTTCCAGCGCTTTGAGGCGTTTTTTAAAGTTCTCCAGGTTATGACGGACCCAAATGGAGCGCACACCACTGCCTGAGACGAAGATGCCCTGCTTACGAAGCTCATTGCTCGTGCGATGCTGACCAAAGGCTGGCTGGTCTATTGCAGACGCAATAACCGCTTGCTCTGTTGCCTCATCGACTCTGTTTTTGACATTCGCTTTGCGCCGTGTTTTGTCAATGAGCGCATCAATGCCGCCGGTTTCGACGAGTTCCTGATAACGATAGAACGTATCTCGCGATACTCCCATCACTTTGCAGGCTCTGGATACATTGCCCAGCGCTTCTGCCAGATTTAATAAACCGGCTTTGTGTTTGATGATGGGATTGTTAGTATGAATCATGGAGAGTTACCCGTTTTGATTTAAAGATTCGACACCTTTATCAAAACGGGTAACTCTCCTCAGATCAAGCTGAAGTGTCAGATGAAGTCGGAACTAATACACTTAAAATTAAGGCCCACTATTCACTCCAAAGGCTTCAACAGCTCCATAAGATCATTCTGGCCAAATGCCGCGCCTTCCTGCTGCTTACCGCCATACACCGAATCGGCCAGTGCCTGCTTTTTCTCCTGTAGCTTGATGATTTTTTCTTCAACAGTATCTTCAGTTAGCAACTTATAGACAAAAACAGGTTTATCTTGACCGATACGATAAGCCCGATCGGTTGCTTGCCGCTCCACGGCAGGATTCCACCAAGGATCATAATGAATCACCACATCAGCAGCCGTCAGGTTTAACCCCGCTCCTCCTGCTTTCAAGCTGATCAGAAACACTTTGGCATTACCCTCCTGAAAATGGTCAATCGCCTCTTCACGCTTGCGCGTCTGCCCCGTGAGTTTGCTGTATCCAATATTGTGCTTTTTCAGCTCTGACTCAATCACCGCCAACATCTTTGTAAACTGAGAAAATACCAATATTTTACGCCCAGACTCCACCATCTCAGGCAGCATACTCATCAACAATCCAAGCTTTGCAGACTCCTTAACTTTGGTCGCCTTTTCCAGCTTGACCAAGCTAGGATCACAGCACACTTGCCTCAGTTTCAGTAACGCATCCAATATCATGATATGGCTTCTAGCTAAGCCCTTCTTACTGATCTCGTCTCGGACCTTTTTATCCATAGCCAGCCTAACGGTCTCATAAAGATCGCGCTGCTTACCCACCAAAGACACCGATCGAATAATCTCTGTTTTCTTCGGTAGCTCCTGTGTGACCAGATCTTTAGTACGTCGCAACATAAAGGGCTGAACGCGTCGACGTAACTGCTTCCCTCGATCACCATTGCCCTCACGCTCGATTGGCTTTCTGAATAAACGGTTAAAGCGCTCTTCGGTACCAAGATAACCGGGCATCAAGAAATGATACATTGACCACAACTCACCCAAGTGGTTCTCAATCGGTGTACCACTCAAACACAAGCGATGAGTGGCTTTCAACTCCCGAATCTTCACCGTGGTTTTCGAACGTGCATTTTTTATAAGCTGCGCTTCATCCAAAATCAGGTAGTAAAACTGTTGATCTTCATAATGATGCGCATCACGTAAAATCAGTGGGTAGGTAGTCAAGACCAAGTCGTAATCCGCTATCTGATCAAACTTTTCATGACGATCATGACCTTGCAGTGTCAATACACTCAAATCCGGTGTGAAGCGCTCAACTTCACGTCGCCAGTTACTCATCAGACTCGTAGGGGCAATCACCATGCAAGGTGCATTCACACGCCCCGCTTCTTTTTCCTTGAGCAAACACGCTAGCGTCTGAATCGTTTTCCCCAAGCCCATGTCATCAGCCAAAATGCCATTGAACTGAAAACGCCGAAGAAATTGTAACCAGTCATACCCCGCATGTTGATACTTTCTCAACTCCGCCTGCAAGCCCTTCGGCAGATCGGTCGATTCAACCCCCGTGAATTGCTTCAGCCTGTTGCTCAATGCCTTGATTTCATCCGCACCTTTCCAGCGCAGATTGGGATCATTCAGTAGCTCACCATAATGAGAAGCAAGCTGCTTGGAGAATTCCAGATTACCGTCCGCGTTTAACGCATCGGTGTCATACAACTCCACCAAAACATCGAGCACGTGCAACACACGATGTGATGGCAACTTTATCCATTGCCCTGGGGCCAACTGGAATAATTGATACTCCTCTGCTTTCAGCTTTTGCTGTAGCGTCATGGTATCTGGGTAGCGCTTCAACAGATCAATCAGCAGCGGTAATAAGTTAACTCGCTCACCATTTAGCTCAAAGCCAAGGCTCATTTCAAACCATTCACCGCCCTCGCTTTCTTCAATATCCCCCAACCAATCATCAACCGTATCAATAGACAGTTGAAAGTCATCGGCGATTTCAATTTTCCAACCCCGCCCACGAAGCAATGGAATGAGTACATTAATAAATTGATCCCATAGCTCGATCGCCACAGACAGTCCATTTTCCGCAAGCACGACCATATCTAATGGGCCGAACGGCTTTACTTCAGGCCCCAAAGAAGTAAAGCCGAACGCTGTCATACGATCCAACGCTTTCTGCTCCGCCACCAGATCCCGGTAAAGCTTGAACCGCTTGTGCTGCCCCTGAGTCTTCTTTGATATTAACATTACCTCCTGACTAAACGCTTCTGGAGTGGGGGGCTGTATGGTCAGCTCGCCATAGTCAAACCCCAGACTGGCCACGTGTATTCTTTGTGCTTGAGAGATTTGTTCTGCATGAAGGTAAAGACAAACTTTAGGCGTAACACCCTGAATTAACAAGTCTTCAATCACTATAGGCTTGGGTAGCGGCATATTGGCCGTCGGAAATAGCTCCAATAGCTTTTCACTCACCTGCTCAGCAACCACTTTGGGGACGGGTGGAGCATCCAGCAAATGCGACATTTGATCCGACGTTAATCCATCATGCGTAAACTGTCCGCACTGATGGTTTTTTAGATCAATATAATGATAGTGGCTGAGACGAAACAGTTCGTCATAAGGCTCATTGCACCGCAGTTCCGGCACCATTAGCTCATCATGCTCAACCCACTCCATCGTAACGTCTCTACTCACGCCTTCTGTTAATGGGTGCGATAATTTATGACTGTCCTCCCCCCAGAAACAACGCCCTGTTTTTAATAATAAGCTGAGAAAGGATTCCCCTAGCGTGCTATTCGGCAATTGACCACTGACGTAACTCCCATAACTGCTGCCGGATAACGACTTACAAACCAATACCTCATCATCCGTACAGAACATTTTATTCCCATAAAGGATTTCGCTTTCCCTAAGGTGATGATATTGCAATTGGGCTGGCTTGCCGTAACCCCCCTTTCTTCAACACTCTGGATTTAACAGACTCGATCCATAAAACAGGCTTTCCATGGAATGAGCGAATACTCATAAGGTGTATCATATGAAATTCAGGCTGATACCTTTCATCGGTCATCGCGCTAACATTCAGTGTATCCTCAGCCCCTTCGATGCCTGCCAGCCACCGCACTACTTGCTGACTTTCAGCGCTAATTTGTTCTTGCTCAGGATCAGAATCAAGCGCTTTTAGCTGTGATAGGAAAGTAAATAATAGTGCCACACCATGCTTACACTCATCACCCACCGGACAATTGCAATCAGACCTTGCAGCCAAACCAAAACCACGCTTACCAGGATATAACTCCAGTCGAACGACGTAGGTTTTTCCACGACCATTACTGACCCTGCCAACAATCACCACCCCATCATCAGCCGTCGGTAATGCTTGTTCAATATCCTGCACGCGCTCTTTATTGAAGTAGTCCAAACCACGCACCAAGGTCGCTTGGCCATAGGTGTTCAACAATTCTTGGGGGTCAATAGTAAAGAGTGTTAATAGTTCTTTGGTTTTTAAATCCATTTTGGGCAGGCTTTATGAAATAGCGACGGGATAATATTACCTTTTAGATGCAAATTAATCAGTAACTTAACGAATTAATCTGGTGCTGATCGGACACGAATCACCTACAAGCGACTCACCAAACGATCATGACCTTATCTCTTGTCTCTTTCTTGTTTCGGCGGCTTATTTTCCATGACAAATCAAGCCAATAGGCAAATACGGTCACTTTTCAGATTTTTAAATAGTAGCTTTCATATGTTTTTTGAGAAACGGCTAGGATCTTAAGAACACATTGAATGTAAATTATACAAACAACGTGCTATTCTGCGCTGCTGGCTAGTTTTATTTGGGGAATAACCTTTTGAGTATCGTTTCAATCAAACCGAATATTTTTTCTTATGCAACAGGTGAGCTTGCACAAGATGCCTTCTTATGTTGGTTTCTGGAATGGTCGAAGGAGTCTAATAAAGCCCACAATCTTGAACTTAATATCATCTCGCTGGCATTCGTAAAAAAGCTTCTGGAAATACCTGATTCTGAGAACTTTTCTATAGATAAAATCAGAATATTGAGACAAAAAGACAACATTGACATTTTAGCCGAGGTAAATGATCAATACCTGATTCTGATCGAAGACAAAGTCAAAACAACATTCCACAGCGGACAACTCCAAAAATATGCTGACAAAGTCGCGAAAAGGTACAAACCACCACAATGGGTAATTAAAAAGCATTATGTAAAAAGCTACTTGGTTTGGGGGAGTGAAAGAGATTATGTCGACAAGGAAGGTTACCAAGTTTTTGATATCTATGACTTTGCAGATTTCGTTGAACCACATGGGACTGTGGCAAATGACTTCTACCAAGATTTTCGCCTCAGTATCTTAACCCGTCGCGATCGTTACCAAAGCTATACTAATCTTGCACCTGATGCTTGGTACCGTGATACGTGGTACGGCTTTCTACATGCGCTAAGAAAAAAGCTAGGTTATGGAAAGTTTGCTGCGCATCACTCTGGTAGCCCTTATTGGCTAGTACTAACTTGGTTAAGGAATTATGGCGCAGAGGGAAGTAATGTCTCTTTGGAATTTCACACTGGGCGTCTAGTTATTAAAACTCATATCAAAGATTCAACAACTGATAAAAAGAAACTCAGAGAGGACTTAATAAATAACCTAAGGCCCATCTATGACGGTATTGGAGTAAAGTTTAAGATTGTTGGTGGCAAAGGTAAGCGCCTCATCGGTGCAAACAGTATGGCGATTTTAGAGCTAACCGATTACTTGAAATTTAAAGATGATGGAATCGATTTTACGGAAACTTGCCGGGCTATAAACGAACTCAACATTGCCTTTAATAAACTGTCCTAAGTTCTAAGACCAGGGAAATTTGGAGATTCAAGAGTAGCTTGATGCTCCTATTTTAACTACCTGATTTGCTCAACCAGCAGCGTGACTCTTTTCTGGCTGGCTGAATCAGCAGGCAAATGCCCAGTAATAGCCTCAACAAAGTCACGACTGTTTAACAAAGCCGTAAACTGCTCTGAAAGATAGTGTCTGACTTTGTTATCCGCACCCTGAATATCCGCCACAATTCCTAGCCTGCCATCCAGTACCGCAATAATATCTTCAATATCATGCCTCATCAGAAAATCACCTCGCCCCCGACCGTAAAAAGCGGACAACTTGGTTGCTAGAAAATAAGCGGGCGAAACGAGCTTAATTGCCTGGCCTGTTGGTAGGTTGACTTGCCATCAAGATTTACAATTCTTATCAATGAAACCTTTGCCAAATTTTTTCTTAGGTTCATTTCCTAATTCATTGTAAATATCATAAGCTTGTAACCAGTACTTGCTGGCATTTTTTATTTTTACCCGTTTGATTATTGAGTGCGCCAAGGTTCCAATAATAGGTAATGTATCAGGCCAGTAGAAAAGAGTGCCTTCGAATATACTCACCAATCACCTTGTTATGAAGTTCAACCGATTTAGAGTAACAAATTGTAAGCCTCGCTAATCGCTTGATATGGACTCGAAAATTTAGGTTCTGACGTTCAATATTTTGGTTATACCGCTTACTAATAAGATGCTTTTCCCAAGGTAATAATCGGCGGTAAGCACCCAATCATCGGTGCAGTAAACACTAAACTTGACAGGCTCCAACAAGGCTAATAAGCGCTTGAGTATCTCATCGGTACAGTCCCCAAACAGGTAAGCAAACACACGCTTAAGCTGAGGAGACCAGGCGTACTATAGCCAGCGTTGTTGAAATCAATGATGACAATCCTGCCATCGGTATCGCTGTTCACCAGTGGACGCTTTACCATGCCGTTAAACACTCACGCTGCCGCAAGACTGACGAACCACATCGATCACTGCCATGCTGGTATACCTATCATTTATTACTCAAGCGCCATTCGCGCCATTTTCATAGTGCTTTCAAACGATTCCGCACCTGCAATAAATAAACCGTTATGGCAGAACATCGCATCGTCAATGTAACCCTTCACGGGGTTGCATTTAGGCCACAATTCGTTATGATTAAACAATGAACAAACTAACTGAGGCGCTTTTCAATCACCAACTGCCCGCGGATCTGGCGGCGTCGCAGCGTCTCAATCGTCAGTTATTGGATTTAGTGACCCAACTGGAACAGCGTGTCGCTGAGCTGGAAGACATCGCAGGCAGCGGGAGTTCTTCCAGAAACTCCTCCAGACCACCGTCCCAGGATTCACCGGAACAACGGGCTAAGCGCGAGAAGAAGCCTAAGAGTCCTCGCAAGCAAGGAGCCCAGCCGGGTCATCAGGGTCATCAACGCGTTCGGGTAGAGCTGTCTGCGACGGATGAGCAAGTTCATTACTACCCAGGCACTCAATGCACCTGTGGTGCGGTGTGTGATGTCGCTCAGGAGCCTTATCAGCGACATCAGGTCTTTGACCTGCCTGAGGTTCGCAGTCAAGTCACTGAACATTGTCTTTATGAGGCAATCTGTCCGGGTTGCCGCAAGCGTCAGGTGGCTCGCTTGCCAGACACGGTTCCCTGTGGGCAAATGGGGCCGGGACTGGTCAGCTGGATTACGCTGATGAATGGCGCTTATGCCTTATCGGTGTCAAACATTCAACGCTTACTGAAAGATCACTGGCAACTCGCCTTCAGTACCGGTGCCGTGAGCCAGGCCACCCGCTCGGTCACGGGATGGTTGCTGCCGCTGTATCAGCAAGTGGGTCAGGCGGTACGGAATTTACCCGTTGCTCATGCGGATGAAACCAGTCATTACCGCAATAATGAGCAGCGTTGGCTTTGGGTGCTGTGTTCCTCGCAAGTCGTCTACTTTCTAACGCATCATTCTCGGGGTAAAGGTGCCGCGAAGGGTTTACTGGATAATTTTGAGGGTATACTGGTCACTGACCAACATGGCGGCTACAACGATTATCCGGTCGAAAAGCGCCAGCTTTGCTGGGCGCATATTATCCGTAAGTTTCGGAAAATATCAGAACGTGTGGGACGGGCCGGGGTGCTGGGGAAACAACTCTGGCGATTATCCCGCTTGATTGTACACTGTCGTAATCGTTGGCGATCGGGCGGCTATTCTGATGCTGGCTACCACACACGAATGCGACGATTCAAACAGGCGATCCATACGCTACTGTGCCTGGGGTGTGAGACCGCGCCCGCTGACCCGTTAAAAAAAGCCAGCAAAACAGCCAATCAGTGCAAACGACTGCTGGCGGATGAATCGATGCTCTGGACGTTTTTGCAGGATCGCGCGATTCCCATGACCAACAATGAAGCAGAACGTGCGATACGTCCTTATGTGATCTGGCGTAAAACCAGTTTCTTCAGTCAGTCTGCCAGAGGAGATCAGTTCCGTCCGGTGATTCTGACTCTGACTGAAACCTGTAAGCGGTTGGGCTTAGGCGTTTATGGACTATTGAGAAAAGTCTGTGAACAAGGCCTGTGTGGTGAGGCTATTACCGTACGGCTACCCTTAGGTCAGCACGCTATATCAGCGTAAGCCCCCCGTGAAGGGTTACATCGTCAATACCCGTGACCTCTTGCAGTGCTTTATCCGATAAGCCCGCCCACGCTTGGGGTAATGGTTTTCTATCTTCAAACGAACCTGGTTCTACGGGTACGGTTTGGATTCTCCATTGGCCGGTTTGTGAAGGGTAAACCACATATAGCGCGGCTTTCGAGTGCTCATGAACGGTTCGTTTCCATGGCGTGTATTTCTCTAAGACAATGACTCTTGGGTCTTCAGCGTCTTCAATGGCTTTTGCGACGATCGCTTTGGCACTAATGCCGCCATTAGCCGCTGCAATAAAGCGCTTTAGTAGCAGTCCAGCATACTCGACCGCTTCGTCAAAACACTCATCAAAGTGGCTATCTTCTTGCCATGTGGGGTTGAACATACCGATAGCATGGCTAAGGCTGATGCCATCATAAACCCCTTCGACATGACCGCAATCGAGTGCATCTATGTGCGAGACCAGGCGTCTATCGACCGACTTCGCGAGATCTTCATTGCCATCGCAGATCTCTACACCGTATTTTTTCCAGATCAAACCAAATGATGAATATGGGATGCCATTGTCACGCGCACCTGCGCCGCCACGTTGGTGGTGATCAAAACGGCCTGCATCGGCGTCATACTCGCCACCCACATCGATCACGATATCAGCCTTGGCGATCTTCTCTAAATCACGGGTGCGAATCAGTGTAAACGGTGGCAATATGCTTTTGAGAGCGGCTACGCTGAATACGTCGTCAGCATGAAAATTACCGTCGTGTGTGGCTATCGTTATATCAGTCATTTATTGGGTATCTTTTTAGGTAGGTGAGTTTTAGGCAGCGAGAATGATACCTTAGATTGGTGGGTCGCTTACTGCGTATTTGCACCTGATGTATCCGAATGACTGATTCTTGCTAATAGCACGGGCTACCGCGCTCTAAAGTCCTTAGCTGTTAAGAAACAAAATAATAGGATCAAGCACAAGAATATTATGGGTAGTCATTATCAAAACGACATTAAACATCCAATAAAATTTTATATTTCCTGCGAATCTCCACATCTGCCTCAGGACTCAAATACTCCGGCTGGTGCTCTTCCAATATCTCCTTAACCCGCACATTCGCCCGCTGCCACATATCCAAAGACCCCTGCTCTTCCCAGACCGCAGGTTGCTGCCGATCGGTCAGTTTACTTGGCCAGAAATAATCCCGCTGCATGGCATCCATTGTGTGTTGCCCGCCGAGAAAATGCCCTTCCCCATACACTGCCTCTTTGATTGCCTCAAAGCCCAAGGTTTCCTCGGTCACTTCAATCCCGCGCAACGTTCGATACACCTGCGATAACATCTCATCATCAATCAGCATCGCCTCAAATGATGCACCCAGCAAACTCGCCGTCATTCCTGATGACTCATACACCATATTGCAGCCAGCCAAGCCCACACCCAACGATGTCATGGCTTTTTCCAACCCCATTTGCGCATCCACCGCTTTGGAGTCACTCATACTGGCAGCGGCTCCAGAGGGTAAGCCTAACCAATTAGAAATCTGCGCAGAGGCGGCATTAAGCAAGGTAATTTCCCCGCCACCACCACAAAAGGAACCGGTACGTAAATCGATCACCAACGGCCAGTTTGAGAAAATCATCGGGTAGCCCGGTGCAAACACATTCACCATTACCAGCGCCGCCAAGGTTTCTGCAAGCGTTGATGAGAGCATACCGGCCAGTGTCGCGGGAGCAGTTGCGCCGGACTGTGCAGCGACAATATTATTCAGTGGCACGCCACGTTTGATGCAAGCCATCGCCACGTCAAAGGCATCCTCACCATAACGCAACGGTGAAATCACAGGGCTAATATGCGCTTTACAGAATGGGCGCTCACGAAACTTACCCTCGCCACCCATGGCAATATCGAACATATCAATAATGGGATCGACGGTTTCAGCAACAGTAAAACTGGTGCCGACGGGCTTAGTGGTTCCCTTGAGCAAAGCGTAGGCCGTGTTGACGTCTAAGTCTTTGATACCTTCAACATCGGTCGCCACGCAGCAACGAGTAAACCAACTTACATTGGTCAGCGAGTCGGCCAGTCGTGTGAAATCGTACAAATCACGCAAGGTCGCAGAGCGGTAGTTGTGCGTATCCAAATCCATGGTTTGAACCGCTGCACCACCCGTGCCGAAATGGACTTTATCACCGCCCACTTCAAAGTCATGTTTTGGGTTGCGGCCATAGTAGGTAAACTTACGGCACGCACCCGCCAGAATATCCTCGATCATCGCTTTGGAATAACACAATCTCCCCTGCTCGTTTTGATGCGCACCGCACTCCAGCGCCTTTTCCATCAAGGCATCCGGTACTTCACCCATGCCGATTTCTGACAAAATCCGTAAGGCATTGTCGTAGATTTGTTGGATCTCATTATCGGACAAGGGTTTGTACTGACCACCAGAAGGCCCTGGGGGACAGGGATTAACTTCCGGTGCTTTGGCGCGCTTGGCATGCATTGCCTCGCGAGGACTCATCTTACGTTTGCGGCGTGGTTTAGTAGACATCACATTCCCTCATTACTCTATTTGCAATCATAAGATTTAATCCTCGTTCATTGGCAAGGCTGGCCCTTGACTGGCCAGCCTTGGATTAACAGGCAGGATTGATGCCCATACGCTTGCCAGAGAATCAGGCTAGAACGATTCAGGCCAAGCACCGCTGATCAACCTAACCCTCCAACAAGCGGGTATGGAAATACGGGTAACGACCCAGAGAACGACTCTTCAGTATTATCACCGACCCTAGCCTCTCACCAGCGCCATTGTTGGGTCATACAAACCGGGCTCACAGACCACTGCAGGATAACGCTCACCCAAAATACCAATTTCAAGTTTAGTCCCAATCTCAACAAACTCAGGGTTCACAAAGGCCATTGCAATATTCTTCTCAACACGATGCCCATAACCACCAGAGGTCACCGACCCAATCAAATCATCACCACTATAAATCGAGTCACCACCATGTGCAGCAGCAATATCACAATCAACAATCAGCGAGACAAATAGCTTCTTAGGGCCGCGTTCAATCTCTTTTAGCAACGCCGCTCTACCCACAAAATCAGGCTTATCCAAATTCACAAAACGGTCTATCGTAGACTCCATTGGGTTGTGCTCATAAATCAAATCAGCCTTCCAATGACGATAGCCTTTTTCCATACGCATCGACTCGGTCGCGTATAAACCAAAGTACGATAAATTGAATTTTTCACCCGCCTCATTCAGCAGCTTCCACACCAAATACAACTGCTCATTGGGGATGTGTAACTCATAGGCGTGTTCACCAGAGAAACTCACACTCATCGCGGTCACTTCGGCATGAGCCAGCGTCATTTGCTTCACACGCATCCATGGGAAAGCGGCTTTTGACCAATCGCAACGAGGCGATAAGGACTGCAATAAATCGCGTGCCTTTGGCCCAGCCACCACTAGAATCGTATGGCTAGCCGCCATTTCGGTTAACGTAACACCTGCTGGTTTAAAGCGGTTCAGCCAATCGCGATCATGCCATTCTGCGGCTGCGGCGGAGCCATACCAATAATGCTCGTCACCCAGCTTGGCAATCGTCGCTTCAGCCAAGACATGCCCATGTTCATTGAGCAAATAACACAAACTCACACGGCCAATGACAGTCGGTATCTTTCCACACACCAAATAATCTAAGAACTCACCGGCACCTTCGCCACGAATTTCATAACGGTTAAAACCAGAGACTTCCATCAAACCAACATTAGTCGTCAGTGCTTTGATTTCATTAGCAACAAGTTCTTTGGTTGGGGTAAAGCGGAAACTATGCTCATCAACAAAATCTGGTTGATCAGCCGGTTTAAAGCACAGCGCACGCTCCCAACCATTCACCACACCCCAAATCGCATTCTCATTATCCAGCACAGGATACAATGGTGTAGTACGCGCTAAACGCGCCCCCGGACGATGCTCATGTGGCATGTGGTAATGGAATTCGTTTTGATAATCTTCAATCGCCTTGATGCAGGTATGTTCAGTATTGGCATATTGCGTAAAACGACGCGGATCAAGACTCCAGGCATCCCACTCAGATTCACCATGCACGATCAGCTCAGCAAGGATTTTTCCATGCCCGCCACCTTCACCGATTCCCGCGCGTAGCCCGATAATGCAGTAAGCATTTTCAACGTCTGGAATCTGTCCAACCAGCGGCAAACCGTCAATCGTGTAGGTAATGGGGCCATTGATAACGGAATGAATACCAACCGTTTGCAACGCAGGCATCCGTTCAAAGATACCCTCCATATTCTCCAGACAACGGTCCAAATCAGACGGGCACAAATCCTTAGTGAAGTTCGGATCAATGCCATTCATGCCGAAGGTTTTACAACCCTGCTCATACACGCCGACCAGTAAACCATTCTTTTCCTGACGACTGTAAAAATCATCAAAGGGATCACGCACGACTGGCACTTGATAATCCAGCGCTTCGATCTCAGGCATACTATCAGTGAGGAAATACATGTGCTCCATCGAGGTCACAGGATGCGTGACGCCCAACATATTACCCACTTCATTCACGCGATAACCGCTGGCATTCACCACCTTTTCACAGGTGATATCGCCCTTTTTGGTATGAACGATGAACTCACCATTGGCCTTGCGGGTGATGTTTTCCACGGGATTAAACCGGTAGATTTCCGCACCGGCTTTCTTCGCCGCACGCGCCATGGCTAAGGTAATGCCTGATGGGTCGATATAACCATCCAGTGGGTCCCACCAAGCACCTAACATGCCTTCGGGCTGCATGAGAGGATGACGCTTATGCACTTCTTGTGGGTCGATAAACTCCATTTCTATACCCATGCCACGCGCCATACCGATATGGTATTTGTATATATCGACTTGATCTTGTGTGTAGGCCGTACGCATGCCGCCGGTGATGTGGTAGGAAAATGGGAATTCGGTATCTTTGGCTAATTCGCGATATAGATCAATACTATGACGCTTCAAGGCAAACATGGTTTGATTGCCACCAAACTGAGTAACTTGCGCAGCTGCATGCCAGGTTGAACCTGATGTTAGCTCGTCTCGCTCGACTAACACCACATCCGTCCAGCCCTCGCGGGTTAAATGATACAGCGCTGAACAACCTGCAATGCCACCACCAATGATGACAACCCGCGCATGTGATTTGATTACTTCTGCCATAACAACTCCTGAATTTTATAGTTTCAATCATCAAGCCTAATGCAGGAGGTGACAAACCTAATTTTCTGCTTTATGGTTTAAAATTACTGAACTATAAACTGATCACTATGAAACACCCACTTCCGCCACTAGACAGCCTGAAAGCCTTTGAAGCCGCTGCCCGTCATTTGAGTTTTAGTCTGGCGGCTGATGAACTGTGTATTACCAAAGGTGCAGTGAGTTATCAGATTCGTAAGCTGGAAGAGCACCTCCAATGCAGCTTGTTTAAACGCGCGGTGCGGCAGGTGTATTTGACCGATGCTGGTCAAGCTTTGTTGAAAACCACGCAGCAGTTTTTTCAAGAGCTGAGCAAGACGCTATCGCAACTCAGTGGTGAAAATCAGCAAGCCGGAGTGAGCATTGCCGCAACAACGTATGTGGCGGCGCGGTGGTTGTCATCGCGGATCAGTCAGTTTAACGAACAGCATCCTGATGTGACAATTTTACTACAACACTCGGTTAATTCAGCGGACTTTAAATTGGGTGATGTGGATCTGGCGATACGTTGGGGGCCCTGTAAGCAGCGGGCTGATCGTAATCGGTTTGGGGAAATTCCGATGGGGTTGTTTCCGGTGGCTAGTCCTGAATTGTTGAGGCGTTATGGGGTGGATACATCAAAGCCGCTGAGTGCCATCCAACTGCAACAAGAACCGTTTAAGAGTATGACTTTATTGTGTGAGGATAGGTCGCAGGATACTTGGCAAGAGTGGTTTGAGGTGGGAGCGCCGGAGCCTGTCAGGCTTGAAAATCCGCGTCGGGTGATTAGTGATGCGAATGTGCGGGTGCAAGCAGCGGTTGATGGGCAGGGCCTGATTATAGCGGATGATTTGATGCGGAATGAGTTGAATAATGGACTGTTGATTCAGCCGTTTTTGGAGGTGCTGGAGGGGTATGGGTATGCGCTGATGTGCTCGCCTACGCGGATTCATGGGGGGAATGCGCGGTTGGTTAAGAAGTGGGTTTCGGATGCTTAAAATGAACAAAAATTCCATAATCCATTTGAGCTAACCATCTCAATGCAATTAGCTTTCTTAATCTTAATTTTCCAAATTAACGATTTTGTGTCATTATTTATAAAAGTGACACTAAGTCAAATTAAGGACATGGGAAATAATATGACAACTATAACTGCACAAGTCTCTCAAGGTGGCAGAATCGTTATCCCCACTGAAGTGAGAAAGAAAATGGGCATCGGCATCGGTGACCAAGTATTACTTTCCTGGTCAGAAGAAACTCAGGAACTCGTTATTGCAACACGTAAACAACGCCTGAAAAGAGCTAAAGACTTAATCAAGCAGTTTGCAAAACCTAACGGATCAGTTGTTGATGAGCTGATAGCCGAAAGGCATGAGGCTGCTGAACATGAATAAAATTGTGCTGGATACTTCCGCAGTACTGGCTTATCTATTTGATGAGACTGGTGCCGATAAAGTTGCACCTATTCTGGACTCTGGTGCTGCTGTGATTTCTAGTGCAAATTATGCAGAGACAGTTAGTAAATTATTTGACCTAAAGATGCCATCAGCAGCTATTCAAGAAACGATGGATAGTCTGGAGATGGAATGCATCGCACTTTCTGAGGAGCAGGCATTTATCAGCGGTGAGCTGAGATTAGTCAGCAAAGCCTTTGGTTTATCATTGGGTGATAGAGCCTGCTTAGCCTTAGGTATAGAGGCACAGCATCCTGTTTATACCGCGGACAAAGCATGGGCAAAAGTATCTACCGATTGTGACGTTGTACTTATTCGTTAACAACTAGGATATAAATCTAACTATGGATAGATATCCCTTGAAGGGCAAACGATTCAAAGGCCATACGCGGTCTAAATCAGCCGATCCATTTAACCGGCGTGGAGTTTAGCAAAGTAGATCGTAATATTGTGGGATTTGACGTAGAGCAAGGGTAACGACTCGTTTATATGCCTAAGTTAGGCCCTCAGACATACGTCGCGAAGTTGCTATTTTTCCGCGATTGACCTCTAATATAAATATTACCCAATCACGAGGCCTGACATGCCCTTAGTCAAACAACAAAATCAGCTCAGCGTTGAAGACTACCTTGAAGGAGAACGGCAGAGCGAAATCCGCCATGAGTTCGCTGACGGTTTCGTGTATGCAATGGCTGGCGCAAGTATCAACCACAACCAGATCACTGCAAATTTACTAACTAACCTAGCTATCCACTTAAGAGGCACAAGCTGCCGACCATTTAGTAGCGATTTACTGGTCAGAACTGGCAAAGATCACTATCGCTACCCTGATGTCACCGTAGTGTGTGACGACCAATTTCTCGATGACTACTCAACGGACTCGCCTGTTTTACTGGTTGAAGTCTTATCGAAAGGCACCCATCAATTAGACCGCCAAATCAAACGCCTCGAATACATTAAGCTCCCCAGCTTGCAGGAATATGTATTGATTGAACAAGAGCGCGTTGAGGTTGAAGTATTCCGCCGTAGCCAAGGCTGGCAGCCTTCCTATTACTATTGGGATGATATTGTGGAGCTTGAATCAGTGGGCCTAAGCCTGTCAGTGCAAGCCATCTATGAGCAGGTTAAAAACGGTGACGTAGAAGAGTTACTCCAAAAAACCGATGAGCCCTAAACAAACTCACCGGCCACTAAAACGACTCACTCAAAGCCAAAAACGCCTAAATCAATGCGCCGCAGCCCCAGCCTGATTCACTTCACCAATCTGCGATATTGGACGACGCATCGACGCGATCTCATTCACCGAAAAGCTCTGCGACCAAAAATCTTCCCAAAGATCGATAAACTCTTGGGTATTAGCCTTCAACGATTCCTTATCAAAGCCACCGGCCCCTTGCGCCAAAATCAACCACAGATCATTCTGGTGGAAGTCATCACAAGCATTATTCTCCTCATCATCAGACACCCCATGTACTTGGTAGTAGCCCTTCTCAACCGGAATCCCCAGCGCACCAGTATTTAAGCGCATCACAGGGCTAAAGATCATCACAATCTCCTCAGCAATGGCCAGTAAGGTCAGCAGTAATGGATAGTCATCATAAGCCGCCAAGAAGCACTGCTTAAGCTTCATCGTCATCGCTGATGGTTCAAATACCTGTCTGTCTTCATCGGTAATCCCCAGATCTGTCATCAAGTTTTCAAACAGGATCAAATGAGACATTTGAGGCGTGCCTTGGAAATGGCATGGCTCGCCGATTTTGTAATGAAACCCAAACTCATCCAGTGTGTTCAGTGTTAGTAAAAATCGAGCATAAGCCTTGCTGCCTGGCTTCATAACATTTTCAACACGGCTCGATTGGAACTGTGCCATTAATAAAGCATCGGTGAAGATGTGCACGATTTCACGATACTCCATGTGCATCGTTTGCATCTGCTGCAATGTGAACTGGCTATCCCCCAAATCAGCCACAATCGGGTGCTGTTTAATACTGTGATTTTTAACCAAATCAACCAGCTCACCCACAAACAACATGTTCTCATTCCAAGTCGCTTGGCCGACGCTTTCGATCATTTCTTTTATGACATTTTGACGTATTAAATCCATGTTTAACTATCCTTAGTTGAGATAACGAAGCTTAGGAATAGAGCATGCTCCCCGCAATTTCTGAACCCATGTAATCAGTAAAAGTTTTACTGTATACGTTGTTTAACGGGTCGCTTGAGCAATTTGAATCCATCTAAGGACGATTGGCAGCAAACTGTCGATAGCCGTAAAATTAAGCAACTCAAGTTTTGCTTGTGAGGATTTTGCTAAAGAAATCTAGCCGCATCGCGTCATCATTACGGAGTTATAACTTTGCCACATAGCAATACCGCGAGCTTCCCGCTAAACTTCAGCTCCAAATAGACTGCACAGTCAGTACCCTGAATTAAGCGAGTTGTCACAATGAGTAGAAAGATTGAGTTATTAGCGCCCGGTGGCGATGTTGAAGCCATTAAAGCCGCTGTAATTGCCGGCGCGAATGCGGTGTACTGCGGTTTAGATGCGTTCAACGCGCGCAACCGTGCCTCCAACCTTTCCTACGATGAGTTGATTGGCGTTTTACGCTTAGCACACAAATACGATTGCGAAGTATTCTTAACCTTAAACGTGGTGATCTTAGAGCAGGAGTTACCCCAGCTGATCAAGCTGTTAAATAAGCTGGTTAACTCCGGTATTGATGGCATCATTGTTCAGGATTTGGGGATTTTTAACTTAGTTAAGAAGTACTTCCCGACACTCGACATCCATGCCTCCACTCAAATGACCACGCACAATGAAGGCCAGATTTTGTTCTTGGCCAAAATTGGCGCATCCCGTTTGAACTTATCGCGTGAGCTGAACCTTCCCGAGATAAAATCATTAACGGCCTTGGCCCATGATCACAATATGCTGACCGAAGTGTTTGTACATGGCGCACTGTGTATTGCATTTTCCGGTCAATGCTACTCCAGCTCGGTGAGCGTGGGTAACTCCGGTAATCGCGGACGTTGCAGCCAAGCCTGTCGTGATGAATATGAGATCACCGCTGAAGGGCATCGCTTCCCGCTGAATTTAAAAGACAACTCCGCCTACTTTGATCTGCCGGAATTGGTGGATGCAAAGGTCGATTCCTTGAAAATTGAAGGTCGCATTAAGGGCGCACATTACGTGTATACCGTGACCGATACCTGGCGCAAGCAGGTCGATCAATTTGTGGCAACGGGTAAGTTATTGTCAGATGACTCCAACCTGCATCGCGTGTTTAACCGTGACTTTACCAACTCATTTTTAAAGGGCGACCTGACCAAGGATATGTTCATTGATAGCCCTCGTGACTACAGTGTTCAGCATGCGGTTAAGATTCATTCAGCAACCTCCATTAAGCACATCGATGAAGTCAAAAAAGACCTGTATTCCAAAAAGAATGCGTTGGGCGATGAGCTTACTGAAAAGATCAAATACCTGAGCATTGCCAAACTCGCGCTAACGCTACGCTTCTCTGGCAAGCTGGATGAGCCTCTATGCTTAACCATGACCATTGGCGATGGTGGCGATAACATGGATAGCATGGATAGCGGTGAGACTAATAAAACTTACACCCTGCACACCGAATCCACCCTCAGCGTGGCGAACAAACTGTCGATCACTCAAGCCGTTCTGGAGAAAAGCTTCAAGAACTTCGCCACTAGTGACTATGCGCTTGAGGAATTTGATTGCACTGATTTAGCCGCCGATCTAAGCCTGCCACTAAAAGAGTTAACCGCACTGAAAAATGAAGCCGCTACCCTACTCAATAACTCGGTGGCGCTGATTCCAAATGTCGAAGTGCCTAAGCTTGAAGTAAAAGCCGCCGCTTCTGCAACGCCATCCATGTCGATTTTGATTGCGGATGTAAAAGACATTCTTTTATGCGATCTCACCGAAGCCGATGTGTATTTCAAGCTGCCTGAAAGCTGGAAAAAAGACTGCGATAAACACATCGATATCTTTTTAGAAAATCCGCGTTTGATCCCATGGTTCCCCGCAGTATTAATCGGCAAGGACTACGATGAATCTGTGCGCTTGCTGGAGCGCGTTCGCCCTGAGCGCATTGTCAGTAATAACACCGGGGTTGCTTATAAAGCTTATGAAATGGGCATTGAGTGGATTGCCGGACCATTCCTCAACACCACCAACTCCTACGCGCTGCTGACCTTAAAAGAAGAATTAAACTGCGCCGGTGCCTTTATTTCTAATGAGATTAATCAACTGCAGATTCGCAATATTGCACGCCCTGATAATTTCAAATTGCTCTACAGCATCTATCATCCGATTTTGATGATGACTAGCCGCCAGTGCTTCTTCCAGCAAACCGTGGGCTGCAACAAGCCAAGCATTGAAGATGGCTGCATGTTGAAGTGCAAAAAGGCGACCACCATCACCAATGTGAAAGGCGTGTCGTTTGCGGTTGATAAACAACGCGGCGGCTACCCAAGTATTTACAACGATGAGCAGTTCTTAAATTTCGACATCGTGAATGATTTAGCGGGCTTATTTGATGAGTTCTTTATTGACCTCACCAATATAGGTGCAGGCTCAAAAGCGGAGCCGGATAAGGCGCAATTGATTAAATACTTTGAGCAATTTATTAGCCAACGTGATGACAGCGACCCGATGCTGGCACAGCAGCACTTAAGCAAAATGATTACCGTCTCGACTAACGCGCAGTACAGCCAAGGGCTTTAACGGCTGATGCGTTTGGCCTACTTAACAACGGATTATTGAGTCACTCATTTATGACAGATACGACTGCTCCAGACACAGCATTACCGATCTTGTACTCCCTGCAATATTGCCCTTATGCGATGCGTGCGAGATTGGGGATTTTGCTGTCTGAGCAGGCGGTGATGATTCGTGCAATCACCATGAACAATAAACCGGAAGAGATGTTAATCGACTCGCCGAAAGGCACTGTGCCGGTGTTAGTGGTCGATGCTGATACCATCGTCGATGAAAGTTTGGATATTATGCTCTGGGCGCTCAAACGGAATGATCCGCAAAACTTGCTGTATTCCGACCAGCCTGACGCCTTAGCTGAAATGCTTCAAGTCATCACCGAAAATGATGATGAATTTAAGCCCAGCTTAGAAAAATACAAACGCTCCAAGCGATTTCATAATGAGGCTGAAGCGGCTGACCGATTAGCCTGTGAGCCATTTATTCAACGCTTGGAAAGTCGCTTAGCGGAGCATGAATTTTTGATGGGACCAACGCCAAGTTTGCTGGATTACGCCCTGCTGCCCTTTGTGCGTCAGTTCTCCAAAGTGAATCGGCAACTGTTTCGGGATGAGCCGTATACCAACTTACAGCGTTGGCTGGATCATCACTTACAAAGCCGCTTATTTGCGCGGGCCATGCTTAAATATCCCCTGTGGCTGGAAAGTGGCGAAGCCTGTTTGTTTGGCCGTGAGTGAAGCACAAAACTACCAAGCATTGCGCCGAAAGTAATCCTCAAGGAAGTCAATTAAAGCCCGCACGGTAGGCAGCAAATGCTTGCGCGAGGAGTACAAGGCGTACACCTTCATATCATTCGGCTTCCAATCAGGCAGTAATGCCTCCAACTGCCCTGCTTTAATATAGCCATTCACCAGATAGGTTGGCTGTAATGAAATCCCCGCACCACACAGGGCGGCATGTAGCAAAGCCGTCGCCTCATTCGCCGTTAAGCGGCATTCAATATCCACCGATTCAAACTGCTCTTTTTTAGATAAGTGCCACACATGGCGTCCGAAGTTTTTATAGCCCAAGCAGTCATGACCCACCAGGTCACTCGGTACCCGAACGGCTGGTTTACCCGCCAAATAATCAGGCGATGCCACCAGCACCGACTCACACACGGCGATGGGTTTGCCGATGAGCGAAGGGTCTGGAGCCGAGGCAATGCGAATCGCCAGATCGATGCGCTGTTCGACTAAATCCGTGACCGAGTCCTGCAAGTCAATATCAATGCTCACCTTGGGATGCCGCTGCATATACTCATGCACCGCTGGCATTAATTGCGAAAAGCCGAATGACATACTCACCGCGAGGCGAATACTGCCGGATAGCTCATCGCTCGGCCTAGCAAAGGTACTCAAGTCCTCAGCCTGCTCCAGCCAAATCTCAACTTGTTTTAAGCAAGCCTCGCCTGTGGTCGTTAATGAAATCTTGCGCGTAGTTCGGTGTAGCAAGCGTGTCTGCAACCAATCCTCCATGGCTTCGATATAGCGCGTCACCATGGGGCGCGACACCTCTAAGCGTTCAGCAGTATTGGTGAAACTTCGCGTGTAAGCCACATCCACAAACACTTTAGCGGCGATTAATCTATCCATTTATTTGCACGATTTAAGAAACAATGAAGCACATTATCAGGCATTTTTCTGAGCATAACAATTCACTATGATTCACTCCATCGAATCACTCCCCTGAAAGGAAACAGACAATGAAAACATTAAGCCTGATAGCTACGACCGCATTATTAGCCGCCAACACCGCATTTGCCGCGCCATCCACTCTGAAATTTGATGTGTACAACGCCGATGACAATAGCTTCAATGTGAACTCCACCGTTGTGTATGGCGATACCGAAGCCATGGTGGTGGATGCTGGATTTACCAAAGCCGATGCGCTGAGAATTGCCGCAAAAGTCATGGACTCTGGCAAAGAACTGAAAACGATTTTTATCAGCCAAGCCGATCCTGACTACTACTTCGGCGCTGAAGTGTTGCACGAGTTATTTCCAAAAGCACAGATTATCGCCACACCAGCAGTGAAAGCAGAAATTGAGAAAAAGCTGGCAGGTAAGATTGCATTTTGGGGGCCAAAAATGGGCGCAAATGCACCGGTCAATCCCGTCGTGCCATCGGCTTATAACAAAGACCAAATCACGCTGGATGGCCACACGATCGACATTCGCGGCACCACCGGCGAATTGGCCGACCGCCCTTACCTATGGATTGCCGACAGCAAAGCGATATTGGGTAATGTTGCCATCTACGGCGATATGCACGTTTGGACCGCTGACAGTCAAACCGATGAGTCGCTGAATGCATGGACTGCACAACTGGATGAAATGCTGGCGCTGAACCCTGAAATCGTGGTGCCTGGCCACATGAAAGCCGGCACTGAGCTGACTGCCGCAACCATTACACACACTCAGGACTACCTGAAAACGTTTAATGAAGCCAAGAAATCCAGCAGCAATAGCGCAGAGCTAATCGAGAAAATGATGGCAGCCTACCCTGCGCCAGAAGCCCCGCTTTCGCTAGATATTGGTGCGAAAGTACACATGGGCGAAATGAAGTGGTAAGCCTGATTTAAGTACCATTAAAAAAAGGCGAGGATCGGCATGGTCTTCGCCTTTTTGCTATCTATTCACTGTGCTCAGCGATCTCGCTCGGCGTAATGGCATGGCCGTATTTATCCTGCTCGTATTCCTTACAAAACTCAGCCCCCATAAACAGAATCATGCAGGAATAAGAGACCCACAACATGAGCAATACCAACGACCCCGCCGCGCCAAAACTGGACTCAGGCTCTGCCATCTCAAAGTATAAATTCAGTACCTGCTCACCGATTTTAAAGAAAATAGTCGCAACCACACCACCCATCAATGCAGAGCGCCATGCCAGCTTAGCATCCGGCAAAATCTTGTAGATCAAGGTAAATAGCACAGTGACAATAGAAAATGAAATCAGAATATTGACCACAAAAATAAGCGCCGAAAACACCGCCGAAAAGCTCAAGGAAATCCAATCATTCAACAAAGTAATCAGCGCCGTTAACGATAGTGACATCAACAACAAAAGCCCCAAGATCAGAATGATGCCAAACGAGATGAGTCTGGTTTTGATAAAGCTCCAAACACCGGCCGTTTCTTTTACCTCGACTTCAAAAATATGATTTAGCGAGGTTTGTATTTGAGCAAATAAACCTGTCGCGCCAAAAAATAGCGTTAACAGCCCGATCACGAAAGCCCAGACATCCCTATTTTCACGTTGCGTTTCCTCGACTATTTCACCGATATTTTGCGCCGTTTCAGCGCCTAACATCTGACTGATTTTGCCCATGACCTCGGTTTCCACCTGCTGCTGGTCAAAGGCAAATGCCGCAACGGCGGTAGTGATAATCAGTAAGCCGGGGAAAGAGAAAATGGCGTAATAAGCCGCTGCAGCGCTGTGCATAAATGGGTCGTTACTAAACCAGTTTTTAAAGGATTTGATGAAGATAGAGAGCATTAATTTAAATTCTCAGCAAAAGCGGTGCACCTTAGACATGAGTAGTCGATGGCACCATCTTTTAACATAATATTAATTATCCAGAAGGAAAATCAGTCCGCCAAGTATTTCCTACTCGGCAGACTGACATCACCCCTGCTTATAATGCTCCGCCTAATACAAAATCAGGACTACAGAGCGGCTTAACGCCCCATTACAATATCATCAGCACAGACTGATTCAATATCCCGGTGCCCGATAAAGGCCATCGTCAGCTCAGCTTCTTCATGGAATATTTCCAACATGCGCTGCACACCCGCCTCACCCATCGCACCCAAGCCATAAACCATCGGGCGGCCAACCATCACACCTCTGGCACCCAGCGCGCGTGCGCGGATAATATCTTGTCCGGAACGAATACCACCATCCATCCAGACTTCAATATCATTCCCGACTTTCTCGACAATTTCCGGCAGTACCGAAATCGATGAACGTGCGCCATCTAATTGCCGCCCGCCATGGTTAGAAACCACCATCGCCTCTGCGCCCAGCTTCACACATTCTTCAGCATCACTACTTTCCATGATGCCCTTAATGATTAACGGGCCATCCCACATATCACGGAAGCGCTTAATGTCATCCCAGTTTAATTTGTGATCAAAGCTGTTGGCGGTCCATTTCATTAGATCGCCCATATCGTCAACGCCGGTAGTACAGCCTTGGATATTGCCGAACTCACGATTTTTTGTTTTCAGCATATTCAGCGCCCAACGCGGACGGCGGGCAATATCGAGGATATTCGGAATCGTTAAGCGAGGTGGTGCCGTCATCCCATTGCGATGATCGGCATGGCGCTTACCAATAATTTGTAAATCGAGTGTGACCACTAAGGCAGAGCATTCGACCGCTTTAGCGCGCTCAACCAGCTGTTTGGTGAAGTCTCGATCGCGCTGCACATACAGCTGAAACCAGAATGGCGACTGGGTTGCTTCAGCGACCACTTCCATCGAGCAAATACTCATGGTGGAAAGCGTGAAAGGTACACCGAATTTTTCAGCAGCCCGGGCGGCATGAATCTCGCCGTCCGCATGCTGCATGCCTAATAAACCAACCGGAGCAATCGCTAATGGCATATTGACATCATGGCCTACCATCGTGGTTTTCAGCGTGCGTGGGGTTAAGTCGCGGGCGACCCGCTGCCGGAAACGAATATCTTTAAAATCACTCGTGTTCTCAGCCAGTGTTTGCTGTGTCCAGGAGCCGGACTCACAGTAGCCTTGAAACATCTTAGGAACCCGACGGTGATAAAGTCGGCGTAGGTCTTCCAGTTCACAAATTACACTCATGATTTCTCCTCTGTTTTGATACGGCAAGCGGTTGTCAGACAATCTATTTCACAACCTATGCTTTTTACAATCGAAAATTTGGTCTTACCAATTAGGCGATACTAAAATAGATGAGAACAGTTTGCAAGCCTCAGCCCCAAAATCAGTGCTAATCTGTTGATAGTTAGCGGTAACAAGGCTTCAATCTATTACTTAGAATATTAATATTAATTCTTCACTACTCTGTTGACAAAAAAAGAGGCTTCATAGAGACTCCTTCGGTAATACCAATCGACGAATTTAAATAATTGGTATTACCAAATAATCATTAGGAGGATGTCATGAATCAAACCTTGTTGTCATTGCTGGCCTTTGCACCGTTGGTGTTGGCTGCTATTTTGTTAGTTGGCTTAAATTGGCCTGCCCGTCGGGCGATGCCGGTTGTTTTTATTGTTACTGCTCTAATTGGTCTATTCGCTTGGGATATGACTTTCAACCGTGTACTGGCTTCAACACTGCAAGGCTTGGTACTGACTGGCGCGATTCTCTGGATCATTTTTGGTGCCATTCTTCTACTTAATACCCTAAAACACTCTGGCGCGATTACCGCGATTCGGGGTGGTTTTTCCAATATCAGCCCAGACCGACGTATACAAGCAATCATCGTTGCTTGGTTATTTGGCTGCTTTATTGAAGGTGCTTCCGGCTTTGGTACACCCGCTGCGGTTGCCGCTCCCCTATTAGTTGCGCTGGGCTTCCCTGCCTTGGCAGCGGTCATGATCGGTATGATGATCCAGTCGACGCCTGTTTCATTTGGCGCAGTCGGTACACCGATTGTAGTCGGTGTTTCTGGTGGTCTTGATAAAGCTGGCTTAACTGATCAGCTGGTTGCCAACGGCTCTAGTTGGGATGCTTTCTACCATTTAATCACCTCAGAAGTTGCCATCATCCATGCGGTCATCGGTGTGCTGATGCCTCTGTTTATGTGTGTCATGCTGACTCGCTTTTTTGGGCGTAATAAGTCTTGGCTGGAAGGTTTAGCGATTGCTCCGTTTGCTATTTTCGCTGGACTGGCATTTGTTATTCCTTATGCGCTAGCCGGCATCTTTCTGGGCCCTGAATTTCCGTCGATGATTGGTGCGCTGGTTGGCCTGTTGATTGTTGTACCTGCGGCTAAAGCGGGTTTCTTAGTGCCTAAAAAACAATGGGACTTTGCAGATGCCAAAGAGTGGCCGGTGGACTGGATGGGTAGCATCGAAATCAAACTGGATAGCCTAACGGCGAAAAAGCCAATGGCTATTGGTCTGGCGTGGACACCGTATATTTTATTAGCGGCAATTTTAGTGCTATCTCGTGTTAACCCAACTGTGAAGGCATTCTTCACCGATAATTTAGTGCTGGGTTGGAAAGATATTTTGGGCGAGGCCGGCGTCTCCGGAAGTATTCAATTCCTGTATCTGCCCGGCGGTATTATGGCCTTGGTAGTATTGATTACCTTCCTACTGCATCGTATGAAGTTTTCTGAGCTAACAGCAGCAGTTAGTGAGTCTTCAAAAACCTTGATCGGTGCGGGCTTTGTTTTAGTATTCACCATCCCGATGGTACGTATCCTGATCAATTCCGGCGTAAATATGGGCGATTTGCCATCCATGCCTAGAGCAATGGCGGAGTTAGTCGCCAGTAGTGTTGGCGATATTTATCCCGTGTTTGCACCGACAGTGGGTGCACTTGGCGCTTTCATTGCCGGCTCAAATACCGTGTCAAACCTGATGATGTCACAGTTCCAGTTCGATACGGCTGGGTTGATTGGTGTCTCTGGTGCCATGATGGTAGCAGGGCAAGCTGTCGGTGCGGCAGCGGGTAATATGATCGCGATCCATAATGTGGTTGCGGCTTCTGCGACAGTGGGCTTGCTGGGTCGGGAAGGTCAAACCTTGCGACTGACTATTATTCCGACTATCTACTATATCGTGGCCGCTGGTTTGATTCTTCTGTTCGCTATTCATGTGTTAGGCGTCACAGATCCATTGATGTTGTAGCCATAGCAAAGTGTAATAGAGCACGCAGTCGTTGTGGCTGCGTGCTTCTCTTTGGATTTATGAGCCTTAAACAACTCATACCCATCTCAATAAAAGTAACGGCATGTCAGGCCGCTTTGTCTAGCTCAAGTTGTAACAAATAATGCTCAAGCTCTGAGTTTGTCACAATTTCAAAGTCTGTAAACAATGCCACAGGCTTAAGCGATTTCCCTTTCCCCTGCTCCATGCGAACGAAGCCTTTTCCAGCTAAGCTTTTAAGAGTGGTGGATAAATTAGATTTAGCTCTACCTGTTAACTCAGCCAGCTGGGTTAGGCTCTCTGGCCGCTCGGCATCAATTAAGCGTAATAGTTCAATATTCTCTGGTCTCAAAATTTGAGAGACTGCATTTAATGATGTGTACCAAACTTTTGGCTCATTAGGTTTAGGCGTATATTCGCCCTTAGCAATAGCCAACAGTCTCATACGAATCAGCGCTTCAGGCATTATTCCGATTCTTGCTTTCATATTAATTCCCTACTCACCATGCATGCTGAGTAAAACATCAAGTCCTTCCATAGCCCAACTCTAAAATTAAGTTATGACCAAATCATAACATTATAATTAAGTAGCCTCCAATGATTTTCACTAAGAGCAACTCCTACTATACGTCTGAAAACTGTCCACATATTGATGTTTACGGTCTGTTCTTACCACCCATAAACCCTACGTTCAGATGGCTAAGTCATATAATAATCACCAAACCGCAACACAGTTAAGATCAAGCAGTGCGAAGCGAACTGTTGCCGCTAATGAAGCTCATACCCCCATATCAGATTTCATTAACAGCGACATCATGCCTATAACAATAAAAACCATTCGCCCACTGTCGTCATCTATTTATTAAAATTTAGCGAGAGGACTTAAAAATTGAAACAATATTTTTATCCTGCCTTAAGAACACTCATTGCCACCTGCTTCTGCCTGCCGATACTCTTTGTAACGGCAGACACACCAGAGCCTTTATCAACGCCTGAACTAATAAGCGCGCTACAGTCTGGCGGTCATATTATGTATATGCGCCATGGCGAAACCGATGTCACCCAAAAAGATGACCATCTGGAGACGTTCAAAAACTGTAAGAATCAAAGAAATCTGACCAAGCAAGGCCGCGAGAAGCTAAAAAGTATTGGCGGCATTATTCATGACCTTAAGATCCCCATTGGCAAAGTGCTATCAAGCCCTTACTGCCGGACAAAAGAGTCCGCAGAATTAACCTTTGGCGAATTTACAGTAGAGTCTAATCTGCAGTTCTCTATCAGTAAGAGTAAAGAGGAAGCCGCTCGCTTGGGCAAGCAACTCTATTTCATGATGCTGAATACAGAGGAGAGCACAGACAATCAAGTGTTTGTCGGCCACACAGCCAACCTTAAAGATGGACTTGGCGTCTGGCCAAAGCCGGAAGGTGTCATTGCCATCTTTAAAAAGCACGACGGTGAGCTTATTTTTAAAGGAATGATCAAGCCGGATGAGTGGAAAGAAAGCCTCGAACTACAGTTGAGCGAGAAGTAATTTATGCATCTTTTTGACTCTCTTTCATTACGCAGTCGCTTTCTGGTCGCACCGTTGGTTGGTGTTGTGCTCACGCTAATTATTTTTTACAGCAGTAATGCAACCATCCAAAGCCATAGCGATATACTCAAAGACATCGATGGGTCTAACCTCCCTCAAATTGGTGAAATTAGCCGAACGGTTATTTTGCTATCGCTCAATCATGAAAAGCTTGAACGACTACTGCACACCGTTGAAGACGATCCGGACGAAGAGAGAATTTATCTGGAAGGAAGAGTCATTCTGGATGAGCTACATATACTGGAAGAGCAGCTCAATAAGACGCTTGGGTCTAGCTCTCAGACCATTGATAATATCGATGTATTTGAGCAGATTAAGGTTCATTTTAAGTACTACCGAGATGAGACCATTAATGCCATTGAGCTCTCGACGGTAAAGCCTGGCTTAGCAGAAGATCGAATGCATGATGCGGTTGAAGTGATGTGGAAACTCAATAGTTACTTCATGACCTTGTCTGATTATCACATCAAAAATCTCAATGAGAAATCTGGCTTAATCGAAAGCTCGCTGTATGATAAATCCTCACTGACTATTCTCACCTCCTTACTACTGGGGGTCATGATCCTTTCTGCCCTATTCTTTTCGCGTAAAATGTCCGCTGAAATTAACCTGATCAATCACTCATTGATTGGGCTTTCAAATGGAGAGAAGAACGTTAAGCTCCCAAAGCAATGTAATAAAAATAACAATATGCACCAGCTATACAATGCGGTGCATGCCTTCAAACGCAGCCTGGAAAAAAATGAAGAGCAACAAGATAGGCTCAACCAAACCATCGGCGAGCTGACTAGCAGTAAAGAGCATTACTATAATCTGTTAAATCGCATTCCTGCCGCGATTATTGCCATCAGCGATACTGGTAAAATTGTGCTATTTAATAAAGCGGCCGAAGCAATCTATGGTTACTCCAGTCTGGAAATACTTGGCCAGCCAATGACAACGTTAGCCCCGGAACACGCCCGAAAAAACCATACGGATCACTTTAAAGAGGTTCAGAAGTTAGACGATAAATCGCTTCAGAGGATGCTCAGCAAACCAGTCACTGCACTCAAGAAAAATGGCGAGGAATTTTACGTTGAAGCGGCTGTGGCCAAACTAACCTTGGCCAATAATGAAAGCGTGATGACCTTTGCCATTACCGATGTCACCAACCGCATACAGGCAGAGAATGAAATATTCCACAAGGCGCATTATGATGCCTTAACCAACTTACCAAACCGTTTTCTAGCGCTCGACCTGTTAGAAAGTGGCTTAAGAGACGCCTACAACCAGCGTGAAGTTTTAGCCGTATTTTTCTTGGATTTGGATGGTTTCAAAAAGATTAATGACACCTTAGGCCATGAAACAGGCGACAAACTACTGATTGAAGCAGGAAAAAGATTGCAAACCGTTGTGAGTGACGGAGGGACTGTAGCGCGATTAGGTGGCGATGAGTTTATTGTTATTCTTCCAAAGTTAACCTGCAGCGATGATGCAATCCCCACCGTTGAAAAATTACTTGAGCAATTCAGAACCCCTTTCAAGGTTGATGACCGTGAGCTGATGTTGACCTCCAGTGTCGGTATCTCCGCGTTTCCGGAGGATGGCGACAGTACTTCTGAGTTATTGCGTAAAGCCGATTCAGCGATGTATAGCTCCAAAAAAACCGGACGTAATACCTACACCTTCTTTACTGAGTCGATGAACCGTGGCGTCTCACGTGAGCTGGCGCTGGAAGAACAACTACATGGCGCGTTGAAACGACAAGAATTCCGACTGGTGTATCAACTTCAGGTGGATGTTCAAAGTGGCAAAATTATCGGGGCGGAGGCGCTGGTTAGATGGAATAATCATCTACTGGGTGACGTTTCTCCCGAAGAATTTATTCCAATTGCCGAACACACTGGTTTGATCATTCCGCTAGGGCAATTTATTTTGACAGAATCCCTGCGCATGGTGACCCATTGGCAAGCCATCTATGGCAGTGAGTTCCGCATCGCGGTTAACCTCTCCCCTCGTCAATTCCGCGATCCAAACCTGATTGATTTTATAACCGAAGCCTTACAGATTAGTGGTGTGTCGGCAAACACCCTGGAGCTGGAAATCACCGAAGGGGTACTCATGAGCGGCCATAGCTTTATCGATGACGCCCTCAGAGATTTAAGTAATCTCGGCATTCGCTTGGCGATGGATGACTTTGGAACCGGCTATTCCTCATTAAGCTACCTACGCCGCTACTCGTTTGATACTTTGAAAATCGATCGGAGTTTTATCAAAGATACTGCCGTTAGCGCTGCGAGCCGTGAACTAGTAACTGCCATCATTGCCATGGGGCACGCACTTGGCCTTGAAATCGTGGCTGAAGGGGTCGAGACCACCATGCAATTAGAGTTTCTAGCTCACCGTAACTGCAAATATGCTCAGGGGTATCTGTTTAACCAGCCAGTCACGGCCACTCAAGTCACCGAACGGCTGGAATGGCAAAAACGTCAACCCCAAAGCAATATAAAAATCGTTAGTGAAAGCGCTTTAAATAAGCCTGCCTTATATCTTCATCCTCCAGCAGTGAATCACCGATGAACTGATAAGCACGTGGATCATTTTTAACAGCCACCAACGCGAGGTCTTTATCTGCCCTCAAAGCATCGCTGGCATATTCAAGGGAGTTTCCTAGATCAGTGACCGCGCGCAGCACAATGTCTTTGTTATTGCGCAGGCTTTCATCGGCATACTCCAAGGCAACACCTGAATTTGAAATGGCTCTAAAGACAACTTCCGGATCTTTTTTCAATGCGCTGCTGGCATACTGAAGCGTGGTCCCATCCCTTGAAACAGCGGCAAGAACCAGGGCCTTATCCGCCTGAAGCGCCGGATCTGCAAACTTTAGCGCGTTAGGCTTAGTTTGGATGGCCGCTAGTACCATATCTTTATCGGCGCGAAAGGCTGCATCAGCATACTCCAGAGAGGTAGCCTCATAACTTTTTAAAGAATCATTAGCAAGCGCAGCCAACACAATTGCCCGATCGCTCTTAAGCGATTGATCCGCATAAGCAAGTGCCCCACTGTACTGATTAACTGCCGCTAACATCAGTTCACGGTCTGCCTGTATGGTTTTGTCCGCATAAGCCAGCCCTTTTCCATCATTTTTAGCAGCTATCAGTACCAGTTCCCGGTCTTTTCTAAACGACACATCGGCATACTCTAGCGCCTCACCAGTCTGCTGAATGGCTTCAAGTACTATGTCTTTATCCTCCATAAATGACTCGTCGGCATACTCAAGCGAAGAGCCATTATTTTTGACCGAGGCAAGCACTAACTCCCGATCCTGCTTTAGCTCATCAGATACATCCTCATCAATTGATGCGCCCAGTTCAATGGCAGACTGCACAAAGTTCCGATCAGCTTTGAGGGCTGTATCAACAAAGGCAAAATTAGCGGGGTTATGCTTAATGGCCTTACGCATAAAGTCTGGGTTAGTCGTCCATTTTTTGTCAAAAATAACGGACTCCGACTCATAGCTACTCATAGATGCTAGTACTATAGCTTCATCATTTTTTAATGACTCGCTGGCAAAATTCAGCGCTCTGGCATTCCTTTCCAAGGCAAGCAGTATAATATCCCGATCGTTTAATAAAGACTTATCGATCTCTCTAAGCATCTCCCACTTAAAGTCAATCGCGAGCAATGCAATCTCTTTATCCTGCTTAAAGCGCTTATCCAAATATGGAAACAAAAAACCATTTCGTGCGATAGCTTGCTTTACGATTGCCCTATCTTGTTGAAAGTTAGGCGCTGCAGACTTAAGTGCAATGCCGTCGTTCATAAGCGCTAACCGCACGATGGTAGGGTCAGACTTAAAGTCATCATCTAAGAATTCAAGCGCCGTCCCTTGATTAGACAATGCCCGTAAAACAATGAGCCGGTCGCGTTTTAACGACTCATCCGCAAACTGAATCGCCATCCCCCATTGAGTTACTGCCTGCAGAACCAATGACCGGTCTTTTTTAAGCGACTCATCGGCAAACTCAAGCGCCATCCCGCTTTGAGCCACTGCTTGCAGAACGACTGACCGGTCTTTTTGAAGCGACTCATCAGCATACTCAAGCGCACTTGCGTGATGCTCAAGTGCAAGCCGCACAAGCTCCTGATCGGACTTTAAAGACTCATCAATGTAATCAAAGATATTCGCGCCATCTTCCTTCATCAGTGATAATACAAATGCTCTATCTTTTTTAAGGTCATTACCCGCATTTGTAAACGAGTAATCAGAGTCTTTCACCATTCGGCGAATAATGCGCCGCTCATTGTATAGCGCTTCGGGCAACTCATAAGTACTCAATACGTCATTATCAAGCAGCTGCAGATAAAAATCGGCATCGCGCTTTAGAGACTCAGCCATGAATTCAATCGCATCCGGAGATTGCTTTAGAGCGGCGAGCACAATCGCTTTGTCTCGCTTAAATTGTGCATCAACATGCTTAAGTATTGCGCCGTTTTGTGCGGCTGCCGCAAGAATGAAGCTCCGATCTTGTTTTAAACCGTCATCAACAAAGTCCAATATATAATCATACGGTGCCCAGGAGTCCCCTTTTAAAGCTAGCAGCGCAATTTCTCGATCCTTTTGAAAACGAGGAGCGGCATACTCCAAAGCATAGCCGCTTTGGGCCACCGCCCTGAGTACTACGCTTCTATCTTTTTTAAATTTATCATCCGCATAACGTAGCGCTTCTCCCACCCCACTACTATCAATGGCGGCCAGCACGACTTGCTCATCGTTATAAAAAGAGGAGTCAACATAAGCCAAGGCATCCCCATTAAGCGCAACGATTGTCAGAACGAAAGCACGGTCCTTTAATAATGAAGTATCCGCAAATTCTGTGGCATCGATATCATTCTTGATTGCCGCCATCACAATGGTTTTATCTGTTTGAAATTTGGAGTCAACCCGCTCCAATGCTAACCCTCGGCTGTTAACGGCCATTAGCACAAGCTCACGGTCCTGCTTAAAAGGCTCATCAACAAGGCCTAATGCAAGGCCATTACTTTTCAACGCTTTCACGACCGCAGCCTTATCTTTAGCATAAGACTCGGGAGCAAACTCAAGCGCCAGGCCATCATCCCCGATAGCGGCGAGTACGATCTCTTTATCGGACTTGTGTGGTTCCGGTGCATACTCCAAAGCCAAACCGTCATCTTTAACGGAAATCAGTACAATTTCCCGATCGGATTTGAACGGCTCAGACAAATACTCAAGTACCAGACCATTGTAATCAACAGCCTCAAGCACGAAGTCCCTGTCCGTTTTAAAGGACTCATCAAGGTACTCAAAAGTCTCGCCATTATACAAAAGTGCAGATAATAAGAATGACTCCTCCTTCTTCAGTGCTTCATCCGCATAATTAAATGCACTGGCATCACTACCAATCGCTGTTAGCACAACTTGCTCATCTTTCTTTAGTTCATCATTCACATATTTGAGGTGCCTACCGTTATATTGCAGGTGCTCAATAGCCTGCTCCCGATCACTGACCCATTCACCAGAAGGCCCCTGACCGAGCATAAACCACAGGCTCCAAAAGCTTAAAAATACCATCGTGATAATGATTTTTTTCATCAGTCTGTCCTTAGACATTATGCTGCAATGCCATTTATTGTTTAAGTAATAGGCAGGGTACAATAAAAACAGGACACGTAAAATGTATTATTAATGCACTAAATGTAATTATTCACGATAATAAAGTCGCTGAATCATCAATCAGGTAAGCCATTTACAGCGCTAATCGAGCAGCGTGTTAGCCCAAGTACAGATACAAAAATGGCGTGAACAGTTTCCCATTCACGCCATAGTTTCAGCGAATGCTGAGGTTCTAGCCTATTCTGCAGGACTTCTCACAAGCCGCACATAAATCGCAGAATCCTTTTTTAAACCACCGGGAATACCATTGAGGTAAAACATACCCCAAGCACTCATCCCTGCTTGCGCCGGATCAGTAACATTGACCATCGGCGTTGAGCTCCAGAAAAAATCCGTGGGCGCATTCGGGAAAACCGTGAGGTTGATGGTGGGACGCACACAGGTAAACTCAGTAATGCTGTTAAGCTCCCGAATATTAGGAACGCGCCAACCTTCCGGTGCATCCTGCATGGCACTTTTCCAGTTTTTAGCCAATGGCAGCCCGTCGCAATTTTGGGTGGCAGCATTCCAACTTTGCCCAACAACGCATCGCTGCCAGGTCAGGCCCGTTTGTTTGTCAACCACCAAGTCTTCTTCAAGGCTAAAGCGGCTGGTGGGCGTGATGGGAGTCGCGCCACTGATACAGGTTTGAGCAAAGCTGACGCTTGCACTCAGGCCAAGCACTAACGCCGCGACTGATTGTGTTAAATAATTCATGATTGTTTCCTTGCGGTTATGGCTGTGCCGGACGGGAGATATCGCTCACTAAGCGCACGAAGCTGCCGATGTAATACGGGGTATTGCTCATGCCGCCGTGATGGAAGGAAACCCGTCGCCGAACCAGTGAATCCTCTGCCGAGCCTGTCGAGCTAAGGTACAAGTCGTAACGGCCGATCTTTGTTTCAGGGAAGAATGTGCCATCAATCGCTGACACGCTATCGCCATAATTAACTAATGATTCAAGCTCCGGCAGAATCGGCATGCGCCAATTAGTGATACCGCACAAGGCTTCTGCATTCACGCGATCCACAAATTTATCAGTATGGCAGTGGGTGTTAACGTCATCCGCGTTATGCCCGTAGCAAACATTGCTGGCAAACGGCCCGCCGTTACTTTGAATCGAGAAGTAGGTGTCATCAGCACTGTGCAAACCGGCTGCGCTTCGACCTAAGCCGTTCCCCTTTTTACTTTCCCAGATATAGCCAGTGGTATTGTCTTTCACACATGCCCAGTCTTCAGCCTCGGCGGGTAATGGCTGTCCATCATTATCGAGCTTGGTAAAACTGAAGCCTGCAATGCCATCGCTATCATCATTGTGCGTGACATCTCGACCGGTCATCGCATCTTGGATTGCGGGGATTGGGTCGCCATCAGTATCGGTGAGTGTGGTGCAGTCTGCGATGTCATTATTGTGAGCTTCGCCCGTGTCATAGGCATAGTCGCCACAGGTGCGCGCGCCGGTATCGTTTAGGGAAACGGCATTCGGTGCTTTCACCATAATGCTCACCTTAGCGCTGTTAGTGCGGCCCCAGGCATCTTCGAATACATACCAAAACTCATCTTCTCCGGTGAAGTCATAGCGTGGCGTGTACAAGGCTTTATCGCCATTAATGCTAATGGTTCCCCAGTTCACTGAGCTGGTATTGACGGATTTAAGCGATAAGCCTTCACCCACGTCATTCACCAATACATTAATTTTAGTTGGAGTGTTTTTATTGACGGTCACCGAATCAGCAATAGCATCTGGCCAGGCCTCAGGCTTGTCAGCATAGCCCAACAGCACGGTAACTTTCGCGGAATTGGTACGGCCCCAAGCATCCTCAAACACATACCAAAACTCATCAGTAGCAGGCCATTCGCTGGTGGGGATCAGGGGTTCATAACTGAGGGTTTTACGGTCAGCTGTCATTCTGATTCTGCCGCCATTTAAGCTCCACTCATTCACTGACTTGAGCGTTAAACCGACACCAATATCGTTATCCAGTACCGGAATCATAATGGCTGCCATTTCGGCAAGGCTCGCAGTATCGGTCACCGCCACCGGCCATGCTTCAGGGCGTTCACCAATGTCGGTTTCAGCGCCCACATTCACAGTCACTTTCGCGGCATTGGCACGCCCTTCTGCATCTTCAAAGTCATACCAAAACTCATCATTGCCTTTAAAGCCTGACGGCGGTTGATAGTTAACCGTTTGCTTATTGCTATTCAGTACTACGCTGCCACCAGCGGTGGTGATGGTATTCACGGCAACCAGCTCTAAACCAGTGCCAACGTCGTTACTCAATACGCCAATGGTTAATGGCTGATCCAGGGCCGTGGCCACATTATCAGGATTGGCTTCTGGCCAAGGGCTAGCCATGGCCTGCCCGTAAGGCACCGCAAGCAGTGCCAGGCCGATCAAACGTCGTTTAAATCTCATTTTTTAATGCCTTTATTATTGAATATTAGAAAACAAATAATTAATAATAAGACACTAGTTGAATCCCCTCAGAAGCTTCAGAGCCGTCGCCATGAGGGGTGTGATATGACTGACAAAAGGAGTGTTTTATCCAATCAACGAACACCTCTGCTATGATTCCGTTTTTAACCAAATCAGGACAGCCATTTTGCTACGTATTCTTTTGTGGAAGCTAGGTTTTGAATGGGCCAATCTCTTGCGACTATTACGCCCGCAAGATGACCGTAAAATCTATTATTTTGCCTTTGGCGCAAACCTGAGCCCTGATATTTTACAGGAGCGCTGCATGACCATTTACGAGTCATTCGACTACGTATTGGAAGATGCCGCCCTGTGCTTTACCCAAAGTGGTTTTTACAAAGATCACGGCTTTGCCTCGGCGGATCACGCGCCCGGCGAACGGGTTTATGGCAAGATGTACCTCATCAGGCAAAGCGATGCCCTGCGCATGGATTATTATGAAGGGGTGCCCTTTTTAAAGGCGCATGACAAGATCACCAGAGATTATCAAGGTTTGCCCTTTTACTACTACCGCGCCAGAGTCACCGCTGAAAATCTGAAACCGACCGAGCAATATTTAGGTTATATCACCGTGGCTTATCGCCAGATGGATTGCGTACCACAAACCTATGTGGAAGTGATGGAGTCGACAGAAGTATTGCAGCATTTTGAGCCGCAGACGCTAACCGGAAAGTTTGTGAAAGACATAGAGCGCTGGCCAGCGATGTTTCATCCTTTATTGATCAAGTATGAAAGTGCTTGCCAGCGCTTGGTGGAAACCTTTTGGAATTCATCTTGCATAGCTTGGATGATTAAGCCTTAAACTTTTGCCTCTTCTTTCAGTTGATACTGAGAGAAGGTCTTGCGGTTTTTGCCCTCGATGTAATCATGGAATGAAGTATCATTTATGGTACTTTTGATGGCATGACAGATAAACTCTCAATCCGCCGCTATCACCCCACGCTAGACTCTCATCAGCACGACTATCATCAACTGGTGTTGCCGCTGCATGGCATTATTGAAATGACGGTAGGAGATAAGTGCTATGCGGTTGGCATTGGTCATTGCGCCATTATTAAAGCCAGCGTCACCCACAGCTTTAAGGCACTAGAACAAGCACGTTTTCTAGTCGCAGACCTTCGCAAGCTTCCGGCCAACCTTCTCAGCATCAACACGCCATTCGTTGCCACTTCCAATGCCCTGCAGCACTTTTGTAAATTTGCCGAAGCTCAACTGGAACATCATTTAAATGTGGCGCTGGAAGACTCGATGATGACGCTGTTTAAGCAGCTGTTGGAAACAGAGGACTTTCTCCCCCGAATTGATCCACGCATTGCCCGCGTACTCGAGCGCTTAACGGCAGACCTTGCTGAATCCCCCTCGCTGGATGAACTGGCTAGCCACGCCAACCTCAGCGTAAGTCAGTTAAAAATGCTATTTAAAAAACAAACCGGCAAAACCTGCGGACAATACCTATTAATGAAGCGCATGGAAAAAGCCCGTGCACTGCTGGCGAATACTGACTTTCCAGCACAATTGGTTGCGGAGAAAGTCGGCTATCAGGATCAATCAGCATTTAGCCGCCGCTTCACGGCTTACTTTGGGCAAACGCCACGCAGCGTGATGGCACGCTAAAATCTTGTAGCGTTTACTGGCTCATCAATGACTCATATCCCTTTTCGCCTCATGACCTGTTAAAACTTCGGCGTCGTGAATCTGTAAATCGGCTTTTCAGCACAATTGACTCATTCGTTTTCAGTTAAAGTTATCCCCCTCAATTGTGGCAGCGTTTTATGACTCTGCCTGATTTACTTGATCACTTTAACCAACGAGCACCGACCCAATGACCCGTTCCGCTTCAACCCTTATCGGCTTTATCGCTATTTTGCTATGGTCGTTACTGGCCTTATTTACTGCAGCCAGTGGCAATGTGCCGCCGTTTCAACTCATGGCAATGACCTTTGCCTTAGGTGGCATGATTGGTTTAGTTAGCTGGATATTCCGCCCGCATGCCATTCGCGCATTACGTCAGCCGGTGAAGGTATGGGTGATTGGCGTGGGCGCACTATTTGGTTATCACTTTGCCTATTTCACCGCGCTAAAAAATGCACCACCCATTGAAGCGGGTTTGATCGCCTACTTATGGCCGTTGCTGATTATCTTATTTTCGGCGTTGTTACCGGGTGAACGGCTGCGCTGGAATCATTTAGTGGGCGGCTCGTTAGGCTTAGTGGGTGCAGGTTTGATTGTGACTGGCGGCAGTGCGGTTGAGTTTCGCTCAGAATATTTATTTGGCTATTCGATGGCCTTACTCTGCGCGCTGATATGGTCCAGTTATTCGGTGATTTTACGACGTTTTTCCGAGGTCTCAACCGATGTAGTGACAGGCTTTTGTCTGGCGACTTCAATCTGCGCCGTCATCGCACATAGCTTGTTAGAGCAAACAGTTTGGCCAGCTGACGCGATGGAATGGGGAGCAGTTTTATGCTTAGGGCTCGGTCCAGTAGGCTTCGCATTTTACGTGTGGGATTATGGAATGAAGCATGGCGATATTCAGGTGCTGGGCGCAGCTTCGTATTTAGCGCCGCTGTTTTCATCGCTGGCATTAATTGCGGTGGGCTTTGCGGAATACACGTGGGCGATTGGATTGGCTTGCGCTTTTATTACGGCTGGCGCGTTAATTGCCGCCAAACAGATGCTGTTTAGAAAATAAAAATGGCGTGGACAGTTTCCCATCCACGCCACCGTCGTTACAACTAACCCTTAAGTAGCACTCCAGCACTACTTTCAGGCTTCTTTCATTTACGCGGCTCTAACCGTAGCATCCGCTTTCTGCTCAAGGTTAGCTTTGGCTGATCCTGAGTTAATCGCGATGCTTTTTGGCTTCATGGCTTCCGGAATTTCTTTCACCAAGCTAATGGTCAGCAGTCCGTTTGACAGATCCGCTGCGGTCACTTCAATGTGGTCAGCCAAGTTAAATTTACGCTCAAATGCACGGTTGGCAATGCCTTGATGCAGGTACTTACGCTCTACCTCATCAGACTTCTTACCGCGAACGGTGAGCACTCCTTTTTCAACGCTGATATCAAGATCGCTTTCAGCAAATCCGGCAATCGCAAGTGAAATTGCGTAGCGGTTTTCTTCCAGCACCTCAATGTTATAAGGGGGATAACCGGGGCTAGCAGACTCTGTTCTTAGCGCATTATCCAACAGGGTTGCCATGCGATCAAAGCCAATGCTGTTACGGTAAAGTGGTGATAAATCGATTGTGTTCATAACATATTCTCCAATAGAAGCTATACGAATTAAATGATTGGTTTACCGACAAAACACTCAGAGAGTCGAAGCGTCGGTAATACAAATCTAAGGTCGATCCAGTGCTTTTCAAGAAAATAATTTAAAAATTTCTATAAGTTAATGTTGGAAAGCTTGGTCCTTATGACTTGCTGTTACACCGCATCCAGGGACCCTTTATAACTGAACGTGCCTCAAGCAATTGAGTCGTCACGTCTGACTGTATTGACATCAAAACACAGCCCTGCAGGCACGAAAAAATATAGCTGTTAAACCGCTATTTCCAGTACAGTTGCAGCTTCGAAATTCGGAGTAAGCCGCGCTTAAATACCGATTGTAAAACCCAAATTGAACCCGCCCAAAACAGAGGAAATTATCATGAACTATAAACGCTTAGAAGGTCGTGTTGCATTAATCACCGGCGCAGCGCGCGGCATTGGCCGTAGCTTTGCAGAGCGCTATATTGCTGAAGGTGCCAAAGTCGTTATTGGCGATGTGAATATCGAACGCGCTGAAGAAACCGCCAAAGAACTGGGCGAAAACTGCATCGCGCTGAGCTTAGACGTCACGAAACAAGACAGCATTGATACCTGCGTGACAGAGTCCATCGCGCGCATGGGTAAGATCGATATTCTGATCAATAATGCCGCCCTATTTAGCGCCGCTCCAACGGTTGAAATTGAGCGCAAAGACTTCGACAAACTCTACGCTGTGAATGTGGCTGGCTCCTTGTTCACTGCCCAAGCCGTTGCTAAGCACATGATTGAGCGCGGCGAAGGCGGCAAAATCATTAATATGGCCAGCCAAGCCGGTCGTCGTGGTGAGCCATTAGTCGCCGTTTACTGCTCGACCAAAGCGGCCATTATCAGCCTGACTCAATCGCTGGGTCTGGATCTTATCAAGCACGGCATTAATGTGAATGCGATTTCACCGGGCGTGGTCGATGGTGAGCATTGGGATATCGTGGATGCCTTCTTTGCTAAATATGAAAACCTACAGCCAGGCGAGAAGAAAAAGCAAGTCGCTAAAGGCGTGCCACATGGCCGTATGGGCGTGGCCGAAGACTTAACGGGGATGGCAGTGTTCCTTGCCAGCAGCGATGCAGACTACATTGTCGCGCAGACCTACAACGTCGATGGCGGCCAGTGGATGAGCTAAGCCTAAAGGCGCTGACGTGACGGAGTTTTCTTGCTGCTGGCCTATTCGCTATTAGTGGAATAGGCCAGCGGCGCACTAGGCATTGGAATAACTGCCGCTTGCATTAAATGCCCAGCACAATTAAGCCCCTTGAATACTCGCTAACACCTGCAACTGGGCGGTAACTGCTTTTGCCGCCTCTTGGCCTTTAGCGTACATATGGCGAATGTAAGTCTCGTTATGAAACTCGGTTTCCTGATATTGGTGAGGGGTTAGCGACACTGAGAACACTGGCACGCCAGTCGATAACTGAACTTGCATCAAGCCATCAACCACCGCAGATGCCACAAAATCGTGACGGTAAATGCCGCCATCGACTACCCACGCAGCGCCTACAATCGCATCGAATTCTTGATTTTCGGCAAGTACTTTAGCCAGAAAAGGAATCTCAAACGCACCTGGCGCATCAAATACCACAATGTTTTCTGCTGAGAAACCCAACTCATCCGCCTGAGCCTTAAAGCCCTCAAATGCCTGATCGACAATCTCTGAATGCCAGCGCGCGCGGATGAATGCAATTTTACTGTGTTTAATCGTCATGTGTTCAGATCCTTGGGGTGAAAAAACAGGGCAGAACAACACAACGGAACGAGCCTTACGTCTTATGACAGACGCAAGCTACCGCTGGAAGGATTCTCTTTCATCCGGACTATGACCGTCGGCTCCGGAATTTAACCGGATCTGCTGACCCAAGGAAACCTTGGCGCTCGCGGGCTTGTACGAGGGTACTTACCGCCGGTGGGGAATTGCACCCCGCCCTGAGAATGAGCGAATGCTACTACAAGGGGAATGGGGGAAGCAATGAAAGTATTGATTGCTAGAGAGCATAAATTCCTTAAGCCTCTTCAGGACTCTGAGTATTGACAAACACCGTTATTAATCGCACTCACACCGAATAAATAGTTAGCGTAATTACAGTAATTGTTCACGTCTAAAAAACTAAGAACGGCATTAGTAATGAGATAAAAAGGATATTTAATAGCTTTTAATGCTCTTAAAGTAGACATAAAACTTAAATTACTATCAAATTAGTAATTCTTTAACGTTAGAATGTAGGAATCCCATACATACAGGACTTACTCCCAACAATAGATTCAAAATTACTTTTCTACTAAAGGAAATGCTCATGCCAACCATGTCCAAACTCTTGCTAACGTCCCTCATCGCGGCACTCACCTACTTTCAGCCCATCACAGCAACGGCAGCCAATAATTGCTACGTCAATATCCAAGGCGAAAAGATAAGCTTCAAAGGCGGCTGCAACGAGCACGGCCCTCACGGCTACGGGCTGGCACAATCTGCCGATGGAAAATTTAAATACTCAGGCCAGTTCGTCAATGGCACGATGCAAGGCAAAGGCCAGTTGATTACTACAAGTTATACCTATAACGGTAGCTTCCATAACGGTGAAAAACATGGCCAAGGCAAACTAACCACCAATGATGGCATGGTGTATGTCGGAAGCTTTTCAAATGGCCAATTTCATGGAAAAGGCACGCTCGTTATCACTAAAAAAGAACGCTACATTGGCGGCTTTAATAGGGGAAAAAAGCATGGGCAAGGTCGCTATGAATTTGAGAGTGGAGCCGTCTTCACCGGCACATTTCACATGGGCGAACGCCATGGCCAAGGTAGAACAGTAAAAGCAGATGGCACCGTCATTCAGGCAAACTACTTAAAAGGCGAGCCTCATGGCCAGGTCACTATTACCTCACCCGACGGCTATCGCTATCAAGGCCCGCTAAAAAATGGCCAGCCACATGGTCAGGGAACGATTCAATTCAGCAATGGTGATGTCTATACCGGCCAGATAAATGACGGTGTGCCGCATGGCCAAGGCACAATCACTTTAGCCTCAGGGGGTCAGTACTCAGGTCAATGGCAAAACGGCAAACCACAGCCTTAAGCATACTCAATCGTCCTACCTAAACAGCACAAAGCATCGGTCTTAAGTTACCCCAAGCCTTACGAGCAAGGTGAGTCGACGAAGAAAGTTTAAGACCGATGCTTGGAACCGCAAAAATCACAATAACGGCCAAGACCTACCCTTCCGAACAAGGCACAATACTCCGTATTCAAAAAGGCACAGACTAACGAGCCTGCCCCAAACACAAGCACTTTCCCCACAAAGGAATAACCATGACCATCGACATAGAAATCACCCGTCTCGAACCAACCAAAGTCGCCGTACTAGAACACCGTGGCCCTGCAGACCTCGTGAACAATTCCGTCAACAAATTCATCGCATGGCGCAAAGCAACCGGCCTATCCCCCATCGCCAGCAGCAAAAGCTTCGGCATCGCCTACGATGACCCAGCCACCACCGACCCCGCCAAATTCCGCTTCGACATCTGCGGTGAAGTACAAGCAATCGTCGCCGAAAACGACCACGGCATCATCAACAAAACCATCCCCGGCGGACGCTGCGCCAAACATCGACACATCGGCCCACACAGCAAACTAGACGACAAAATTCGCTACCTCTACAGCACATGGCTACCCGAAAGCGGCGAACTACCAAGAGACTTCCCAGCCTTCTTCCAATACGTCACCCTATCCTCCGAAGCCCCAGAACAAGATCAAATAACAGACATCTACCTACTGCTAGAGTAATCGCACCTCCGCCCACACAAAATCAGAAGCACCACCGATCCTCCCACCCAACGAGTCCCAAGCTCAGTATTAAATTATCGCAGTCCTTACGAGCGTAGCGAGTCGGCGAAGAGAATTTAATACTGAGCTTGGAGCGACACCACTATGACGGCTCACTCACATCCGGCAAATACTTCACATAAAACGCCGCATACAAAGAAACCAGCGCCAGCATCAGCACCGTAAACCCAGGCCCAAACCAATCACTAATCAAGCCCACTAAGCCGCCCACCAGCATCAACAACCCAATCACCGTATTGGATACCGCCACATAAGCCGCCCGATTTTCGCCAGTGGCCATATCCACCAAATACACTTTACGGCCCAAGCGCGCACCGCCATGCATCACATTCAGCACGAGGAAAATCATCGCAAAGCCATACTCATTGATCACCCATTGCCACTCACCCAGCAGCGCGATATAGGTAAAAATCCCCAGCAAACCGCTGCCAACCGTAGCAATTGCCATTACCCGCTTACTGGATTTATCGCCCATATAGCCCCAAAACGGCGCAGATAAACTACTGGCCAAACCATTAGCAATAATCAGCGCACCTAAGCCCAGCAAATTGCCATCGACATTGTCATGCACGATCAACACATAAAATGGCTGAGCTAAAGCCACGGATAACAGCAAAGCACGAGCCGTGACAAACTTGCGAAAAGGAATATCGGTTTTAAGTAATTGGAGCTGTTTGACGGCTACACTAATGGCATTGCCACCGCCTTCGGTAGCGCCCGGCTGCTCGATAATGGTGGCAAAAACCAGCGTGGCGATAATCCAAAACACCCCGCCAGCGATGAGAAAACCTGCGAAGATCGACATGCCAGAATTGGCGAGATCAACAGTGCCCATCCACAAGCCCAGCAATAGCACCGCAATGCCGGAAATACTGGTACTCCAACCCATTAGCGCGCCACGGCGGCTTTTCGATACCGTTTTACCCAGCACATCTTTGGCCGACACTGAGCACAAGCCGCGCGATAAACTAAACACCACCAACATTGAGAGAATCGCAAAACCCGCAGCGGTCCCTTCAAACGCGACCGCCGCATAGGCCATGCCAAATAAGCTGAGCGCGGAGAGCAAGGCCCCCAGCAACCAGACATATTTGCGGACTGGCATTTTACGCACCAGCGCCGCAATCAGCAGCTGCGGAATGAGCACCCCACCCTCACGAATCGGCACCAGAAATCCGGTAAAAATCGCCGGCACACTCAGCATCCCAAATACCCACGGGATGATGAGTTTGGCGCTGGCAATTTCATCCGCCACCTTACTCAGCGCATTGGCGATCAGATAGGCGAAGAAATTGCGCGGCTGATCATTACAGGCCGACTCAGGGATATCCTTACAAACCCGGGCATCTTCATCGCCGGTCACCCGATTGTACAAATTTTCGATTAGAGGCTTTTGTTTGTAATCTTGCATGGGTCTCAATCCTTGAATTTTTAAGCGGAGTTATTTAGTCTGTAGTACTTCCCACGACACTTCTACCTCGCCGCCATCTGCTGCGATATAGGCTGAATCGCCAGTGATGGTCACCGACAAATCCATGGTGCGCTGAACTAAGGCAGCCAATGCTTCAATACTGGCCCATGGGAAACGGTAGAAAGAGGCATTTAAGCGGCTGAATTTGGCTTCGCCCTGCGACCACCAAACATCGGACTTGGTATTAAAGCTGTACACTTTCACCGCACGGGCACGGTTGGTGGCTTTTTTGATACGATCAAACGATGGCTCACCGACATCAATCCACAGCGCCGTTTGCTCGTCCATAGTGCGCACCCAAAGGTCTGGCTCTTCCACTTCCTCCAGCCCTTTGGTGAATTCCAAATCTTCCTGCGCATTGATGCAGTACGCCAGCACCCGCACCATCATGCGCTCCAGCGTCTCAGAAGGATGTTGTGCAATGGTCAGGCTGACCGAATCATAATAATCACGCTCAAGATCAGAGAGTGAAATTCTCGCTTTGTATATTGTTGGTTTAATAGCCATATCAGTTTCGCTTGCCGCTCGCAGTTGAATCGAGCCGTTAATAGCCCGATTATTCAGAGGCGCTAGAGTACCAGACCGACGCGAGATGGCCTACCAATCAGGGACTTACTTTCTTAGCATCGTATTCTTTGCCATCGCTACATCACTTAACAACATCACCTGTTCAGCAGTAATCCCTACTTGACCTTATTTACCCTGCAACTGCTCAATTCCAACTAGCTGCAATGCCTATTTACCTTGTGATTGCTCGATCTCCACCAGCTGCTCGATAAGCTCCTGCTCATCCTCAATCATTTTCGGCTTGCACAATAGCCAGATGGTAAACACCGTCTCCACACCCTGCTTTGAAGACACGCTAATACTCCCGCCATAGCGATGCATCAGGCTATAACTGAGTGACAGCCCCAGCCCTGTCCCCTGATTCTCCGCTTGCTGTTTCGTGGTAAAAAACGGATTAAAAATCTTATCCAGCTGCTCATCAGGAATGCCCGCGCCATTATCCTTAACCTCAATCGCGATGCCTTTATCCTGCCAATCGCGGGTGCTCACTTCGATTAAGCCATCGCTCGCCTCTACCGCATGCACTGCATTACGAATCAGGTTTACCAGCACTTGCTGCAGCTCATGAGGATTAATTTCAATCAGGCGTGTGGCGTTATAGTCAGCCTTTAGTTCGAAGCGCTTTTGGGTGCGTAAATGCTCAACCAGCTGGAAGGTTTGCTTCACCACCTGATTGGCATCGACCGATTCTAATTGCGCGGAATAAGTCCCGGGGCGAGCGTATTGCAGCAGGTTATTTAAGATCTCCCGAATCCGGTAAATCTGTTCAATCACCAGATCAATTTCATGCTGAACCGGCTTGGCCTGATCACCGAGTATCGCGCTGAGGATGTCCATATTGCCTAGAATCACCGCAGCAGGATTATTGATTTCATGCGCCACGCCCGCCGTTAGCTCACCCAATGCGGCCAGCTTTTCAGCGACTACGAGTTTGCGACGGGTTTGGCTAAGCACCTGAATGGTTCGGCTTAAATCTTCATTTTTACGGGTGAGTTCATTGGTGCGGCGGTCGACTTTACTTTCCAGCTCCGCCGCCCAGCTTTGCACTTCCTGATTACGTTGCTGCAGCAGATCCAGCATCGAATCAAACTCACGTGCCAGCTCGGCAATCTCATCTTGCGACGCTACGGCTCCGACCCGTGCTTGCTTTCCGCTACGGATCACATTCATCACACCGGTCAGGCGCTCCAAGGGTTTGAAAATCGATTTAGCGCTGTAAAACGACAGCAGCATGGAGAGCGTAAGCAGAATAAACAACAACAGAATCAGCGCAAAAATAGCTTTCCATAAATCATTGCGAAATGGCGCTTCCAAATAGCCCGCATAAAGGATGCCGATACGCTGGCCATCGGTATCCAAAATCGGGGTGTAACCGGAGATATACCAGTCATTCACCACAAAAGCACGGTTAATCCAATTATCACCACGGCTCAATACATGGTCGCGAACCACTTCGGATACCCGCGTACCCAGCGCACGCTCACCGGGGCGCAGCGGCACATTGGTGGAAATGCGCACATCATCCAGAAAAATCGTCACGGTACCAAGGCTGTCTTTAGGCAAACTACCCGGCCCGTAAACCAGATCGCGAATGGCATCCACCAGACCAAAGTTGCCATTGAGTAGCACGCCCGCATCCAGCACTGCACGTACTTTGCCGTCGGTATCTTTGACCGGATAGGCAATGCGAATGATCATCGCGCGATCTTCAAAAGTGCGCTCTGAGGGAGCGGCGTATGGCGTATCAAGTAGAGGCAAATGAATACTGTCGGCCAGCTCAGGATCTAAGGCTTGCAAATCCTCTGGCGAAAACACTTCGATACTGGTTCCGGCCTGCCCCAGCAATGCCTGATCGCGCAGTTTTGAGGGCCGCCCGAGATTCACTTTTATCTGTGAATCGGTTTCGGTATAGCGATAAGCTTCGTTAAATAAGAGATAGGCAAAGTCGCCGCTGGATTTGAGCTCATCAAGCTGCGCCTGAATGCTGGCTTTGTTGCCTTTATCCCACGCTTCGCGAAAGGCATAGGACTCGGCAAAGCGCTCCAGCTGGCGTTGATAATCACTTTGCAAGCGCTGGAAAACATTTTTCGAGACGCTGAGGTCGGTGTTGACCTTGATGTAAAGCTGCTCGTAAGTGAGATTGTGACCCCAATAAATCGCACTGCCGACGGCCAGCGGAATCACCAAAACGATGGGCGTTAAGACGAGAAATAGCAGCTTGTAGCGGACATTTTTGCGGAGCTTGGTGATTATTGACATTGTTATAACCAAAATGGCGGCGATGATGCCGCCATTCTAGCTCAGGTCGCGCAATGGCCCAACTAAATGCCGTATTACTGTGTAACAACCATTAGGCTAGATTTCATCCAAAGTGAAATCACACAGCCTTTATATTAGCCACGGCATCCGCAACCTACTTTGAGACCTTCTCCATACCCCACACCATCACGCCACCAACGACCATCAAACCCAGCGCCATTAGCGTTGAGTTATCGCTCAGCGTGGGACCAAACCATTCATAACCGGTCGTAATGATTTTGTCTGCCTTACCTTCGCGAACCACCACTTCGGTTAATGCCTGCTTCCATGGCCAAACAATGGCGAGAGAGCCAAGGATAAACCCAGTCATCAATGCAACGGTTTGATCATGAAACTTCTCATAAACCCAGCCCAAAAGATGCGCAAAGGCAAGCAGACCCAAGCCACAGCCCAATGCCATCGGCAATAAAATACCCATATCAAAGCGCCCTATCGCACCCAGTACCAGCGCGTAGTTACCCATAATAATCAGCACGAAGGAACCGGATAAGCCGGGTAAGATCATTGAGCAAATGGCCACAACGCCACAGACAAAAAGATAGCCAGCGTTAGCATTTTCACCAGCTGGTGCCAGCATCGCAACACTTGCGGCTAATATCGTTCCGACCACTAGCGCGAGTAAAGAGACTGCACCCCAGCGCTTGACTGTGCGACCAACACTAACGACAGACACCGCGATGAGTCCAAAGAAAAATGCCATGGTCAGCACTTCGAAATTTCCTAGCAGGTATTCAAGCACTTTGGCTAAACTAATAATACTGACCGCCACGCCGCCAAGTATTGCCGATAAGAAAGCACCATCAACATGCTTCCATGCACCCTTAAAATCTCTGGCGAATAACAGTTTTAAAGCTGTCAGATCACAGGATTTGAGTGCGTTGATTAAGCGCTCGTAGATACCGGTGACAAGCGCCACTGTGCCACCTGAAACGCCAGGGATTACGTTCGCCGCGCCCATGGCCAGGCCCTTGATGAAGTTGGAAATGTTTTCTTTCATTGTTAATGGCTTATGTTAATTATTAAATTGATGCCGACACATAAGGCTTGCTGATGCAAGCAACGGCAGTTACAGGCGTGCGAGTATAAACGAATTTGAACGCAGTGCATGCAGCCGATGACCAATCATCAAATTGCTCGGCTGAGCTGTATTTCAGTCTTGGTATTGAGCAGTTTGTGCAGGTAACCTAATCAACTAGCCCTCTGAAGTTGGCTATTACACGAGAACAAATCATGAGCAACTTAGGAACATTGACCTTCTTTTGCGGAAAAATGGGCGCAGGAAAGTCCACAAAATCGAAAGCCTTATCAGCTGAGAAAAATGCCGTTCTGTTATCCGAGGATGATTGGCTTTCAGCACTCTATCCCAAGCAAATTAACACCTTTGAAGATTACCTAAAGTACTCTGCGATAATCAAGCCGCTAGTGAAATCGCATGTTCAAAGTATCCTAAAAACAGGCACCAACGTGGTTATGGACTTCCCCGCGAATACAGTCAGACAAAGAAAATGGTTTAAGCAACTTTGTGATGAGATTGCGTGTGAACATGAGCTTGTTTTTATAAACGTAAGTAACGAGCAATGTTTATCTCAGATTGCCAAACGCCGCAAGGAACAACCGGAGCGAGCACAGTTCAACACTGAAGCAGTGTTTAAGCACATCACCACATTCTTCGAAGCACCGCTTGAAAGCGAGGGTTTTCAGTTGTTATCCTGCCCATAACGTGTAGCAAGCACATGAACAGTCTCACGCATGGCATCACGCAAACTCGCTGGAGTCAACGCCAGATTACGCCGCGCATAGTTGCTACATAGGCTTGGCAATATCTGTAGCCCCACTTGAATAAATTACCCAACCCCACCAAAACGAACACCTGAAATCTCACTCATATCTTTCTTCCATGTCGTCAGATCATCATGGCAAAACTTTGATAGATGATCATGCCCACAAGCACGCGCCATCACTTGCATTAACTCAACCGATGCATCAAAGAAATTAGTCAGCTGCTGCGCGGATTTCTCAACAACAATCCGTGAAACAAGGTGCGGCTTTTGAGTGGCAATTCCAACCGGACAGTTATTCGTGCTACAGGCCCGCATCGCGATACAGCCAATGGCTTGCATAGCCGAGTTTGAAACGGCAATCGCATCGGTACCTAATGCCATCGCTTTAATAAAGTCGGCAGGCTTTCTGAGGCCACCGGTTATCACTAACGTTACATTCTTATCCGCAGCATCAAGGTGTTTACGTGCCCGTGCCAGCGCAGGAATGGTTGGAACTGAGATATTGTCTCTGAAAATAACCGGTGCTGCGCCAGTACCACCGCCACGACCATCTAAAATAATGTAATCAACGCCAATCTCTAATGCGGCATCAATGTCCTTCTCAATATTTTGCGCAGAAAGCTTGTAACCAATGTGAATGCCACCGGTATACCCACGCACCTTATCCGCGAATTCTTTGATTTGTTCAACGCTGTCCCAATCAGGGAAACGCGATGGGGAGATCGCGTCTTGCCCTTCCTCCAGACCACGAACTTCAGCAATTTTACCTTTTACTTTCGAACCAGGAAGATGCCCTCCCGTGCCTGTTTTAGCGCCTTGGCCGCCTTTAAAATGAAAGGCCTGTACATGGTCCAGCTTATCCCAGCTAAAGCCGAAACGAGCGGAGGCTAACTCATAGAAGTAGCGTGAATTCGCCGCTTGTTCTTCTGGCAACATACCGCCTTCGCCAGAGCAAATCCCTGTACCCGCATTCTCCGCCCCCATCGCAAGAGCGACTTTAGCTGGCTCGGAGAGTGCGCCATAGCTCATGTCGGAAACGAACAATGGAATATCCAGCTTTAACGGTTTTTTAGCATTTGGACCAATGATCACACCAGTACCGACTTCATGATCATCAAGTAGCGGTGGCTTGTATAATTGTGCGGTAATTAATTGAATATCATCCCAATCGGGGAGTTGGATGCGAGGAACGCCCATTGACTCAACTACGCCGTGATGACCTGTTTTAGACAAGCCTTCTTTGGAATATTTCTGGATCAGTTTATTAAAAGGCTCTTCTTCGGTTGCGTGCCCAAGGTCCGCGTATTGGCCGAGATAAGCATTGCGGTTGTATGGCTGAGGATTCTTTTCTGCCCATGCGGCAATTTCATCTTCATCGACCAGCAGCTCCTCACCCTCCACCCAAGCGGTAAACTTCTGCAAGGCTTCTGAATGATCATATTCTGAAATGCCAGAATCCATTCGATAGTCCCAGTTATGAACGCCACAAATCAAACTATTACCGCGAACATGACCATCTGACATTAACGCGCCACGGTGGAGACAGCGGCCATAAAGTACCGAGATATCCTCATCAAACTTCACAATGACCAGATCAACATTGGCAATCAAAGCATGTTCCGGCTTTCTATCCTGTAGATCGGCGACTTTAAAAATTGAGGTTTTTTTCATGTCTAAACGTCCTATGGTGATTGCTTATTTGATGGAGAAGCTTGTCGTTTCGAGTATCAAAACAACAGGCCAATTGAGCCACTGAGCAGTAAGGAAGCATAGCACATGGCAAAGCCGCTGCTACTTTTAGGACAAGGCTGGCCATTACCAAACTCAGCTGGCAGAAGAGACAACCAAGAGGCGCTTGAAAAACATGCCGTATTACAATGAAATACTGACTGGTATACGAGACCAAAGCTAAGGCCTCAGTCTCTCCAATTTGACACAACAGCCAATGATCAAATTGCCATGCTGTGCTGTATATCAGCCTTGGCATTAAGTGCGATATTCACAAACGCATCGACCGTTGCGCTGTTGTTATTTTGCTTATACTGAATCTGCAGCGGGATTTGCGTACTCACATTATCCAACACAATAAACTGGCAGCCCTCGCTATATAATTTACTGACACAGAACGGCGCAATCGCGACGCCTAAATCTGCAGCCACCTCAGTCACCAATGTTTGCATGTGTCTGGGTTGGCTCGTGATATTGGGCGAAAATCCCGCCTGTTTACACAGTAAAATCGTCTCATCAAAAAGCCCCAGTGCCTCATCGCGATTAAAAAATAATGAATAGCTCATCTTTTAACTGCGCCAAATTAATGACTGATTGATCGGCGAGTTGATGGCTTTGGCTAACGATGGCAACCAGCGTATCGGTATAAATACAGTGGCTAGTAAATTCATCGGCTATTGAGCTGGGCAATGGCCTTGAGAACGCAATATCGACCCGCTCATTTTTCAGCGCTTCAATCTGCTCGGTCGCAGTCATTTCAAACAATGTGACATGCACCTGCGGAAACTGCGATTTATAAGCACGAACCAAAGTCGCCATAAAGCTTAAACACGCTGAGCTTAAATAGGCAATATTGAGCGTACCCACTTGGCCATTATGCGCCCGCTTAACCTGCGTTTTCGCTTGCGCAGTGAGCGCTAAAATCGCAGTGGCGTCTTTGAGTAACTGCTCCCCTGCTGGCGTAATGGCAACATCGCGGGAGTTACGGTTAAACAAACTCACTCCCAGCTCAGTTTCTAGCGAAGAAATGTGACGGCTGATCGCAGGTTGTACGGTATGCAACTCACGCGCAGCCTCCGAAAAGCTCTTATGCTTAGCCACCGTGATAAAGCTTTTTAGCGTTTTGATATCCATCGCTTTCCTACATTACCTGCTCACGTTAAAACCTGAAACACCATCTATACACTAATCGCATAGATTCGATCATATATTAACATTTTTGTTATATCAGGCTAAACCCTATCATCCGCTCATGACTTCTTCACCTGAGATAAAAAGATGAATACCCCAGAACAGAGCCAATCGTTAAGTCGATTTATTTTGTTATTGATGACCACCGCAATTGGTGCCACCGCTGCAAACCTGTATTACAGCCAGCCTATTTTACCACTCATAGCCGATGAGTTTAATTTAACAAACTCGCAGCTCGGTAGCATCCCCGCCTTAACGCAATTTGGTTACGCCTTTGCGCTGCTATTTATTTCTCCTTTGGGTGACTCTATTGCACGACGTCGTTTAATCGGTATTTTATCGTGCTTGTTAGTGGTTTCCTGTGGGTTTGCAGTAATCGCACCGAACTTACCGGCATTACTGATTGCCGTGTTTTTAATCGGGGTGAGCGCTAATATCACGCAACAACTAATTCCGTTCGCAGCCTCACTGGTATCTCCTGAAAACAAAGGTGCAACCCTCGGTACGCTCATGATGGGCTTAACCATTGGTATTTTACTCTCAAGAACCCTAAGCGGATTTGTGGGTGAGCACTTTGGATGGCGCAGTGTGTTTATCATGTCGGCGCTTTTTGCTGCAATATTTGGGGCATTGCTTCATAGGTTTTTACCGACCAATAAGCCACAAACTAACTTACGCTACTGGCCGCTGATTAAGAGCACGCTGTCTTTATTTATTCAGCACAAATCACTGCAAGTATTCACGCTGTCTGGCGCACTTTGGTTTGCCTCTTTTAACGCACTTTGGGCAACACTCGCTATTTATGTTAGCGATGAACCGTTTAATTACAACGCGCAGGAAGCCGGATTATTTGGCGTGATTGCACTGGCAGGCGTCATTGGGGCAAAGGCCTCGGGTAAATGGGTTAATACCTTAGGCTCCAAAAAATTAGTGCTGATTGCACTGGCACTAGGGGCTGTTGGCTTTGCTATCACAGGGCTGTTTTCAGGCAGTCTGGCATCACTCATTGTGGGCATTATCTTAATCGACTTTGCTATTTTTAGTGCGCAGGTCGCCAATCAGGTGCGTGTGTTTAGTATCGATCCGGCGGCTCAAAGTCGCATCAATGGGATTTATATGTTGGGATATTACATTGGGGGTGCGATTGGCTCTGTTGCTGGAGTGCAGGCATTTGACCTGTATCAGTGGCCGGGTGTTGTGGTTGTTAGCATTGTATTTATTTTGCTGAGTGCGGCTGTTAACTCATTTGCAAAAAAATAACTCATTCATTATTTGGCCATGTATCACACCTATTGAAAGAAGCGTCTTTGAATGTACTCGCCAATCACTTTGTCATATCGACTCTAAAAAACCCTTTAATGGAGAGTAAACAATCCCCTAGTCTCGCTTCTCTGTCATCAAAACCATCTCTTCTTACCAAAAAACCAAAAGGTGATCACAAAAATAGTTTCCCATCCTCCCGCGGAAGTCCTATGATATTTGCCATCGATAACCGAGTAATCACAGGAATTCACCATGCTTCAAAAACGCGACTTCTACATTAATGGCCATTGGGTAAAGCCTGCTAAGGATCACGATATGGACGTGATCAACCCTTCTGATGAAAGCGTCAGTGCCGTGATTTCCATCGGCGATCAAGCCGATACCGATGCCGCCGTCGCTGCAGCACGCGCCGCGTTTGATGGCTGGAGCCAAACACCAAAAGCAGAGCGTTTAGCATTGGTTGAGCGTTTAGCCGATATTTACGATGAGCGCGCGGCTGAAATGGGCGAAGCCATCTCCGTAGAAATGGGCGCACCAATGACCTTAGCTTGCGGCTCACAGGCAGGCTCCGGTAGCTGGCATATCCGTAATTTCATTACTGCGCTTAAGGATTTTGAGTTTGATCGTCCATTAAACGATCACACACCAAACGATCGTATTTTGTACGAGCCAATAGGTGTTTGCGGTCTGATCACGCCATGGAACTGGCCAATGAATCAGGTCACGCTAAAGGTGATTCCAGCGATTGCCGTAGGTTGTACCGTGGTACTAAAGCCTTCTGAAATCGCCCCGCTGTCTTCCATGTTGTTTGCTGAAATGATGCACGATGCAGGTTTCCCAGCTGGCGTGTTCAATCTGGTGAATGGCGATGGCATGGGCGTTGGTTCGCAGCTGTCTGGCCACCCAGATGTCGACATGATTTCCTTCACTGGCTCTACCCGTGCAGGTACGGCAATCAGCAAAAACGCAGCAGATACGATTAAGCGCGTGAGCTTGGAGCTCGGCGGCAAAGGTGCAAACATTATCTTCGCCGATGCGGATGAGAATGCAGTGAAGCGCGGCGTATTGCATTGCATGCAGAATACCGGTCAGTCTTGCAACGCGCCAACCCGCATGTTGGTTGAGCGCTCGATTTATGAGCAAGCCGTGATTACCGCCGCTGAAGTGGCTGAAGCCTGCACCGTCGATATCGCGTCTAAAGAAGGTCATCATATCGGGCCTGTTGTTTCCAAAATGCAGTTCGATAAGATTCAGGAGCTGATCAAAGTCGGTATTGATCAAGGCGGTCGCTTGATTGCTGGCGGCTTAGGGCTTCCGGAAGGTTTGGATAAGGGCTACTTTGTACGCCCAACAGTGTTTGCTGATGTCTCTCAGGAAATGCGCCTGGCCAGTGAAGAGGTCTTTGGCCCAGTACTGATCATGATGCCGTTTGATACTGAAGAAGAAGCTATCAAAATCGCGAATGACACGGTCTACGGCTTGACTAACTATGTGCAAACCCAAGATGGCGCAAAGGCAAATCGCGTTGCACGTCGCTTGCGCTCTGGCATGGTCGAAATGAATGGCCAAAGCCGTTCTGCCGGCTCACCATTTGGTGGTTACAAGCAGTCTGGAAACGGTCGCGAAGGCGGCGTTTGGGGCTTGGAAGACTTCTTAGAAGTAAAAGCCGTGAGTGGCTGGACGCCAGAGTAATTGGCAACAGCTGGCTGCTGATTAGCGAATAATCAGCAGCTGAACTGATCAGTTAAAAACAATCGGGGACTTGTGCATTCACAGCCCCCGATTGCATTAGCGCTGTAGCAATAATTGATATCGCCCTTGCGACTATCAATCCCGGCTAAACAAATCCCGCGTATAAACCTTATCTTTCAACTCACGAATTTCATCGGTCATACGGTTTGCCACGATGACATCAGACATCTGAGTAAAAGCATCGAAATCTGAAATTACTGCAAAACCATTGAACTCTTCTTCATCCAGCTCCGGCTCATAAATAACCACTTCCACGCCTTCCGCACGAATGCGTTTCATCACGTCCTGGATGGAGGAGGCTCTGAAATTATCCGATCCTGTTTTCATCGTCAGGCGATAAATACCAACCACTTCCGGATTCCGTTTTAGTACCGTGTCCGCGATAAAGTCTTTACGCGTTTGGTTGGCATCTACAATCGCTCTGATCAGGTTATTAGGCACCTGATTGTAGTTCGCCAGCAATTGTTTGGTATCTTTCGGCAAGCAGTAACCACCGTATCCAAAAGACGGGTTGTTGTAGTGATTACCAATGCGAGGGTCGAGCCCAACGCCTTCAATTACCTGTCTGGCACTGAGATTATGCGTCTGGCAATAAGTGTCTAATTCATTAAAGTAGGCAACGCGCATCGCAAGATAAGTATTGGAAAACAGCTTAACGGCTTCGGCTTCAGTTGAGTTGGTAAACAGCACTTCAACCGCTTTCTTCTTCGCGCCTTCCAGCAATAAATCCGCAAATTCACGTGCACGATCAGAGTCTTCGCCGACGATAATGCGTGATGGGTGCAGGTTGTCGTAAAGCGCCTTACCTTCCCGCAGGAACTCAGGGCTGAAGATAATATTCTGACAATCCATCTTCTCCCGAAGCTGCCGCGTATAGCCCACGGGTACGGTCGACTTAATGACCATCACCGCGTCTGGATTGATGCTAATCACATCGCGGATAACCGATTCGACCGACTTTGTATTAAAGGTATTGGTCTCAGGGTCATAATCCGTTGGTGTCGCAATAATAACAAATCTCGCACCGTCATAAGCTTGGTTTTTATCCAGCGTCGCCGTTAAATTTAAGTTGCCACTCGTGAGGTACTCTTCGATTTCAACATCTTCAATCGGTGCTTTACCGGCGTTCAGTAGCTCGATTTTGGCCGGATCAATGTCCAGACAAACCACTTCATGATTCTGTGATAACAGTACGGCATTTGAGAGGCCAACATAGCCTGTTCCAGCGACAGTGATTTTCATATTTTCTCCAACTTTAAAGGTACAGTTTGCACCCATGTTGTTTATTTATTTTTACGACTAACCCTAATTAACAGAGTAATGACTTAAGCATCCTGCTCAAAAAACAGTGACATACTGTTCTGCCAAACTTGCGGCAGCAGGGCTTCCAGCTCAATATTTTTTACTGCCGCCAAGTGCTCAGCAATAAAGGGTAAATATTTCGGTTCATTCGGGCGACCACGATACGGCACGGGTGTTAAGTATGGCGCATCGGTTTCAAACAAAATCTTTTCAACCGGCGTCAACTCTACAATCTCGCGCACATTCTCAGCAGTTTTAAAGGTACTAATGCCATTAAAGCCCAGATGGAAACCTTCCCCTAAGCAATACTCGGCCAGCGATTTGCCTGACGTAAAGCTGTGGATCACGCCTCGTTTGGGCATCTGGCCGACAAAGTTCTGCAAAATTGCCTGCATATCGTCATCCGCTTCGCGGGTATGCACCACAATCGGCATGGACAGATCGATAGCAATTTGCAACTGACGCTCAAAGGCATCGCGCTGTTTGCTGCGATCGGAATGCTCATAGTAATAATCCAGACCAATCTCACCAATCGCAACGATTTTTGGCGCTAGCGCATTCTCACGAATCTGGGCATCGACTGCATCGCTGTATTCACTGGCATCATGCGGGTGAATGCCCTGCGTGCCCCACACTAGCTCATGCTGGCGGGTAATGCCCATGACCGTTTCCAGATTATCCGGCGAGACGGCAATGGTGATAATGCGTTCGATATTCACCGCTTGTGCCGCGGCAATCGTGTCTGCTAAAGCCGAGTCTTCAAGGTAATCCAGATGACAATGGGTCTCTATAATCGGGTGCTCAAAAATCGGGATGTCGCGTTTTTTACTGGCCATGATCAGGTATTTTCTAAAAAGTTGGACGGATTGTCGTTAATTTTGAACGCTGGCGCAATGGCTGGTGCGTCAGAAACCCGCTGATACAAGTCTGGCGTGGCTAAACTAATGCCGCAAGCCAGTGATTCCTGCAAGATAAGTTCGCAGAATAACTGACGGGTGCGAATCATTTTTTTCATGTCTTTGGTGTAGTAAAACACGCCCCACTCTATCGCGTAGTCGCCAGTTTCCAGTACGCGGACTTCCATATCATGATTCTCTTCAATGCCAATTGCATCGTCTTTTAGTGCCGCATCCATGGCCCGTTGGAACATAGCTCGCACATCGGCCGGCTTGTCATCATAGCCGATTTTAAAGCTCAGCTTTTCGCGATAGCCCTTGGCTGAGGCAAACTTAGAGAGGTTTTGAATGGTCTTGCTGCGCAGATTGGCATTGTTTAATAAAATCCGGTTGTTATTCACCAGATTTAGCAGCTCGGTATGAAACAGTTTGGTGCGAAACACTTGCGCGACCAGCTCGCCATTATTTAATGAGACCACATCGCCCTCATCCAAGAAATCACTGTTCATAATGATGAGGCCGCTAATAATATCTGGTGCCCATGAGCCTTGCGTTAATGCCAGCATGACGCCAATCACGCCGAGCACGCCACCCGCTTCCAGTAAGCTATCAAAGCCCAACACCTGTATAATGCCAATCATGGCAAACACAGTTACAAAAGCGGTCACCACCACACTCAGCAAGCGGCTGTTGTAACTGTCGGAAATGACTTTTTCACCAGCGACTTCACGCACCCGGCCATATTGCCGGCGGATGAAGAACTGCACAATCTGGCTACCCCAAAATGCGCAGAACACCACCATAATAATACCCAGCATCTTGGTCGCGATATTGCTGTCGCCACCAATAAAAATAAAGTGGTTGAGCAGTAGCGCGACCACCGTAAGCAACGCACCCGCCCGAAACAGCTTAAGCTTGCTCAGGTTGCCAGCGTTATCCAGCTGAATATGAAAAATGTGAACCAGAATTTGGCGAGAGAATAAAATCAGCAAAATACAAACAACCAACAGAATGTATTCCAGCATTGAAAAGTCGGTTAAGTACTGCGAGAAAAATTGCGAGAGTGTGTCCATTGCCTGCCTTTATGCTGTGAAACAAGTGCCGCTCATTAGTCAAACAAGCCCCAAGCCTTTAGCTTACGCTCTAGGGTTTTGCGCGAAACGCCTAAAATACGCGCCGCTGCCGATTTGTTGCCATCCTCGGTATCCAGCACTTTTAAAATGTGCTGCTTTTCCACGACTTCCAGCTGCAAAGACTCAGATTCTTCAACCACACTTTCAGGCTGACTAACACTCACAAAGCCTGCAATACACTGGCTGGGCGACACGCCTAATAGCAAAGAACGCTCAATCACATTTTTCAGCTCGCGTACATTACCCGGCCAACGGTATTGGCTTAAGCGCGCCACTTCGGAGGCATCAATCACTTGTTTGGGTACGCCCAACTCAATAGAAAGTTGCTCAACAAAGTGTTTACCTAGTAGTTGTATGTCGCCCATTCGTTCACGTAGTGGTGGCATCCGCAAGCTCAATACATTCAGGCGGTAATACAAATCTTCGCGGAAATGCCCTTTTTTAACCTCATCGGCTAAATTACGATTAGTCGCAGCCAGCACGCGTACATTCACTTTAATTTCGGCATTAGAGCCGACCGGTCGAATGCTGTGCTCTTCTAATACCCGCAGCAAGTGCACCTGCATCGACATCGGCATTTCACCAATCTCATCAAGGAACAATGTGCCTTCATTGGCAAAGGCAAACAGTCCTTCCCGTGCCTGATGTGCGCCGGTAAAAGCGCCTTTGACATGACCGAATAGCTCACTTTCCAACAATTCAGCCGTCATCGCGCCGCAGTTAATTGAGACAAAATTACCTTTGCGGTGACTGAGTTCGTGAACTGCACGTGCGGCTAGCTCTTTACCAGTACCCGATTCGCCTTCGATCAGCACGGTGGATGGCATCGGTGCAACATGCTTGATAATCTGGCACACATTCAGAATTTCTTTGCACTCGCCGATCATGATTGAGCCATTAAATTCCTGCTCTAACTGGCGGCGAAATACATAATTTTCTCGGCGCAGTTGCTCGTATTGCAAGCAACGGTCAACCGCCGTCTGCATTTGCTCCAAGCGAAATGGCTTCATTAAGAAATCAACCGCCCCAACCCGCAGCGCTTCGATGGCCGTTTGCAAATCAGCATAAGCCGTCATAAAGATAACGGGGGTTTGATGACCTTGCTCGCGGATTTTGGTCAGCCACTCCACGCCCGAGCCATCCGGCAGACGAATATCGGAGATAATTAAATCAAAATGGCAGCGATCAATTAATTCATCAGCTTGCGATAAATCGCCCGCCGTTTCGACCATTCCATAATGATGACCCAAGCCTCGTTGTAAAAAGGACAAAATGCCCGGTTCATCATCTAGTACTAATATTGACTTCATGGACAAATTGTCTCATCGACTCACAGAATTATGAGTCATTATAGACCGAAATTGCTTTTTTACCCACTTAACAATGGTTTAATTTACTGTTTTTTCTAGACATTATTCCTCTGGCATCAATTTTGCTGACAAACGGTTACGTAACTAAACCCGAGGAAAAATCACCGTGAAAAAGCTATTCTCTACACTGTTATTATCTGCTGCTTTATTTGGCACAGCACAGGCGGCTACCCCTGCTCCTGAAAACCCAATATTAAAGATGGCAACCACGACCAGCACGGATAATTCCGGTTTGCTAAAAGCCATTCTGCCAAGCTTTCAGGAAGAGTCAGGCTACGAAGTGCAAGTCATTGCAGTGGGTACCGGTAAAGCTCTGAAAATGGGTATGGATGGCGATGTGGATGTAGTTTTAGTTCACGCCCGCGCTGCCGAAGATAAGTTTGTTGCCGAAGGCTATGGCGATAAGCGTTACGATGTGATGTATAACGACTTTGTCTTAGTGGGTCCAGAAGCCGACCCAGCAGGCGTTAAAACCGTTAAAACAGCCGCCGAAGCGCTAAAGAAAGTGGCTGAAGCAGAAGCGGACTTTGTCTCTCGCGGTGATGACTCCGGTACTCACAAAAAAGAGAAGCAATTGTGGGCAGCGGCGGAAGTGACACCTGAAGGTAAATGGTATCGCGAAGCAGGCCAAGGCATGGGCAAAGTACTGCAAATGGCGGGCGAGTTGGGCGGTTACACCATGGCAGACCGTGGCACTTGGTTGGCTTATGAGTCTAAATCACCACTTAAAGTCGTGCTGGAAGGCGATGAAGTGATGTTTAACCCATATGGCATTATCGCGGTCAGCCCTAAACGCTACCCAGACATTAACAATAAAGGTGCACAAGCATTTATTGATTGGATTGTCTCGGATGCTGGCCAAAAAATGATTGCTGACTTTAAGATCAACGATAAGCAGTTATTTATCCCAAGCGCAGCAAAAGCAGAATAAGCGCAACTTGTTTTGTTAAGCGCTGCATTGTTCTAAACAATGCAGTTGCATAAAAAAGCGGGCTTAGCCTTTAACAGCTAGCCCGCTTTTTTGTGGCCGTCAGATACATTAATTCAACGCACTAACTAGCCTTAAAAGTACTAAGTCGAGAATGACTCAATCAGCCATTCCCCACCCTGCACTCATTAATCTTTAATACCGGCCTGATTTTTTGCTGCACGTACTGTATTGTACATCAAGCAAGCAATCGTCATTGGACCAACGCCACCCGGTACTGGTGTAATGGCACCCGCAACATCTTTCGCCGCAGCGAAATCAACATCACCCACCAAACGATTCTTACCTGTCTCAGAGTCTTGAATGCGGTTAATACCCACATCAATTACCGTCGCGCCAGGCTTAATCCAGTCACCTTGAATAAAGTGAGGAATACCAACCGCCGCCACTAAGATATCCGCTTCACGGCAAACCGCTGGCAAATCCTTAGTCCGGGAATGTGCAACAGTAACGGTGCAGCTTTGCTGCAATAACAGCGCTGCCATTGGCTTTCCAACGATATTAGAACGACCAACCACTACAGCGTTCAGACCACTTAAATCACCCAGCTCATCCTGTAGCAACATCAATGAACCCAGTGGCGTACAAGGCACCATATTGTTCTGGCCAACCGCTAATGCACCGGCATTGCTGATGTGGAAGCCATCAACATCTTTATCTGGATTAATCGCATTGATCACCGAATTGCTGTCGATATGCTTAGGCACTGGCAGCTGCACTAAAATACCGTGTACTTCAGGATCAGTATTTAATTGCTCGATCAAGGCCAACAAATCCGCTTCACTGGTGGTCGCTGGCAAATGGTGTGAACGTGAATCGATTCCGAGCTGCTCACAGCGTCGCACTTTAGCGCCAACATACGTCGCACTAGCTGGATCTTCACCCACTAACACAACCGCGATACAGGGTGACAACTGGTGCGCTTGTTTTAGCGATGCGATTTCTGAGGACAATGTGTCACAGAGACGGTCGGCAAATGCCTTCCCATCTATCAATTTGCTCATGGTCGATTTCTCCTGCGAGAGTATGTAAAAAGATGCGGCTAATGATGCTTACCCACCTCCGAGGTGTCAATCCTTTAAATCCCTCCTTTAGGCTTAGAAAATCTTATGACTCTCACTGCGATTTTGCCATAAACGGCGTATAATTAGTGGTATGAATACACAGCCTCCCAGTACTGATTCCGACCTGGTTAATGCCTTGCTTGCGGGACATTGCCCAGCCATTCAAGCAGATGCTATTAAGCTAGTAGAAACCCATATCTCTTGGGTTTTACTGACTGATGAGCATGCTTATAAGATTAAAAAACCGGTCGACTTTGGTTTTTTGGACTTTAGTACGCTGGCTAAACGCAAACAGTTTTGCGAAGAGGAATTACGGCTGAATCGCCGGTTAGCCGCGCATTTATACCTTGGCTTGTTCGCGATTTGTGGCTCTATAAATTCTCCGGAATTGGTCCCACTTGAATCATCGGAAGATCATGGCAATGCTCGCATTCCACCGGATTTAGAGATTCTTGACTATGCCATCTGCATGCGCCGTTTTCCGCAATCGGCACAGTTGGATGAGCGACTTGAGGCAGGCCTACTAACACCTGAAAATATGGATGCCATTGGCGCCATGCTGGCGGATTTTCATGAGTCATTGCCACCTGCCGATGCTTCAATGCATTACGGCGATGTGGTGCATGTTACCCAGCCAGATGCTGATAATTTTCAAGTACTGCATCATTTCTTTGAACACAGTAATAATCCTGATGACTCAGCTAGCCTAGACACTTTAAACACGCTAGAACGCTGGAACGAACAACAAAACCAAGCCTTAAATGACACTTTTATTCAGCGCAAACAAGCAGGCTTTATCCGTGAGTGTCATGGCGATTTGCATTTACGCAATATGATTTGGATGGATGATCTGCCGCTGGCATTTGACTGTCTGGAGTTTGAAGCCGATTTACGCTGGACCGATGTCATGTGTGAAATCGCGTTTCTGATTATGGATTTACAAAGCCGTCAGCAATCTGCATTGGCCTATCGTTGCCTGAATCAGTATTTACAGCAAACTGGCGACTATGCAGGCTTGCGCTTGTTGCCCTATTACTTAGCCTATCGGGCATTGGTGCGCGCTAAAGTGGATGCTCTGCGTCATGATCAATCAGGATTAGATGCACAAGAAACTGCAGAAACCGATCGCGAGTTGCATGCTTATCTGGAATTGGCCAGCGCCTACAGCGAACCACGTACGCCACACTTGATGATTACCCGTGGTTTGTCGGCTTCGGGGAAAAGTACCATTAGCAAACCCTTAGCTGCCGAGCTGGGGGCAATTCGTATTCGTTCTGATGTTGAGCGTAAGCGTTTGTATCAACTGAGTGCTGATCAATCGGCGAGTGATTTACCGGAGGCGGGTTTGTATACGGCAGCAGCCTCTGAGGCGACTTATCAGCATTTGCTAACGCTTGCTGAAACAGTATTAGCTGCGGGTTTTGATGTGATTATTGATGCGGTATTTTTGAAGGAAGAACAACGTAAACCTTTTCAGGAACTAGCTAACCAACACCAATACCGCTTTAGCATATTAGAGTTTGAAGCCAGCGCAGACACGCTACGCCGGCGTATTCAAACCCGAGCCAAAGGAGTATCGGATGCTGATTTAAGCATTCTGGAGTACCAGCTGACTCAGTGGCAACCCTTGGCTGATGATGAAGCTGCAGCGCGCTGCACTATCAATACAGAGCAAAGGGTTGATGCCAAGCAACTGGCGGCCAGACTGCAGCTGGAAGCTTAAGCAAAGACTCCTAAGTACTCATCAGCTGCATAGTCAGGGAATGTATTGCTTAGCAAATCAACACGCCCTAAACGCTTATCGAGCAACTCGGTCAGTACTTGACGGTAGTCTGTGGTGATCTCTAAATCGCCACGACTTAAATTCTCTGGCGACAGCCCTGGCCACTCGCCATAGATTTGCCCACCGGCAACGCCGCTACCAAGAATCATCATGGCTCCGCCTTTACCGTGGTCAGCACCGCCACTATGGTTTTCCTGAACCCGGCGGCCAAACTCACTCATAACAACGATAGTGACTTTGCTCTGCAAGCCGGCGATATCGTTATAAAATGAGGCTAAGCCGGTCGCTAGCTCGTCAAATTTCAGGCTTTGCTCACCATCATTCCACGCCCCCATCTCACGATGAAAATCCCAGCCATTCAAGTCAACATTAACCGCTTCCAGACCAATATCTGCTTTTAAGATCTCAGCCAGTTGATGCATGGTCGCTCCAAACTTTGAATTACCATACGCATCCGGTTTAACAGTAGTTCCCAGTGCATTTGATGCGGCAACATCCAAGGCAGAGAAAGTTTGCGTAGCGCCACTTTCCAATAATGGATGACCCTGACCTTGATACAGGTTTCTCAATGTCTCCGGTACCCGATCCGTATTGAGGCTGTTTGTATTTACAATGTTAAAGGCGTTCAGGCTAGAAAACCCTAATGCCGTGTCATAGCCTTGCAGTGACTTCTGAACGCCCGGCATGCCGACGCCACGAAAGATTGCGCTGGAATGGGTATCCGCAGATAGATATCGACCTAACCAGCCATCGGCTTGCGCTTTGTTATCAGTCCCTGCTGCCATACGGCGGCGTGCGGCAAAGTGACTGCGCGTGCTTGATGCTTCGCCAAGACCGGTTGCAACCACCAATGCTAAGTCACCCTGATTATACAAAGGCAGCAGCGGTGATAAGGCTGTATGCAGTGCAAATTGTTCATTTAACGGCGTGCGTCCAGCCTCCGGAATGGCAATCGTTGGGCGCGAATCAAAATAGGCTTGTTCTGTGTAAGGAACAATGGCGCTCAGGCTATCCATTCCGCCTCGTAACGACACATTGATAACCGTGTGATTCGCTTGACCACTTGAGGCAAAAGCAATATTGCTCAAACCACCTAGGCCAGTTAAAGCAGATGCGGCGGCAACACTTTTCAGAAACTGTCGGCGGGAAAATTTAGAATTAAACATAATAGGTGACTCCCTTAACGGATCTGATAAGCAGGTGATGAGAAGATTAAACCAGCCAGCGTCTTGATTTGTTTCAAGTCCCTGCGCGCAACCGCACTTTCCGGCCCTTTTCCAAGGTGTGTATAGAGCGCTTGTTTACTAGACTCATCAAGTTTGCGACCCATCAAGGTTATTGCCAGCTGATCCAATAACGACTCAATCGTCTCGGGGTTATTCACCCAGCTCATTGAGCTAACGCGAATAGACTGACCCAATTTATTGGCGGCACAGGAAAATCCAAAATTCCAGCGATTCACCATAATATTAGTGTTCAGGTACTCTGCTGCTGCGCTCGGGTAACCCGTCGGCGGCTCACACTCAAACAGTGCGTGATCCATGTCAGTCAGCTTCTGGTGAAGTACAGCACCTATGCGACCGATCTGGTCGAAATCGAATGTCACATTGGCAGATCTCAGGATTGAGTAAAGCAGCTCATTGCTACGCTTAACCTTCTGCCCTTTGGACTGGTAAAACGCATCTGATGCAAAAATCGCTCTTAAGGTTGGAACAATCTCAGTGCCGTTATCCATAAACACTTGTGCGACCCGCTGGACAATGGAATCCGTCATGGCAATATCATCGCTGATAAAGTGGCGGCATAACTTCCAACAAATAAACTGCGCAGTAGCGGGTTGATAGGCAAGGAAGTTAATAAACGACTCACCATTTTCAATCGAGCCTTCCGCGGCAAACGGCACCCAGCCCATTACATCGCCACCGTCGGCTAAAGGGCCTAAGCGATTGCGGCTCGCATTAAATGCAAACTGGTCATACTGAATACTCCAGCCACTCAGTAAGTAAGATACCGCGATGACATCATCTTCGTTGTAACCGCCATCCACACCCAAGGTATGCAGCTCCATTAATTCACGGGCGTAGTTTTCATTAGGTACTCGATTTCGATCGGCACGACTGGTGCGATTATCTAAGTACTCAAGCATTGCGGGGCTTTTAGTCGAGTACATCAGCAGATCACTGAAGTTACCCAATGCCAGCTCACGGAAGCCTCTATCCTGCTCGGCTTTAAACATGGCCGTTTTTTTCTTTACAACATCCACATTGAAGTGGTTACTCCAAAAATCAACCATTACCTCTTGCAGTTGCCGCTTACTCTTAACCGCACGCACAATGGTTGCCCCATTCAGATCACGTCGAATGATATTCCGCTTTTTATGGACTAATAACTCGGCGCTGGTCATGTTCACGGTAGGAAACAGGCTGATCATCTCATCGGTTGCCGAGTCATCCAGCAAAGAAGGAGCTAGCTGCTGCTCAATAAAGGCATCAACCCCTATCGTACTGACTTCATCCTGCAGCTCAGGCGTAACGCCCATCGTTAAGCGACTAATGACATGTAACAGGTCATCAGTTTCGGACTCAGACACGGCAGCTTGTGATACTACAGGGGCAATTACGGCTGATGTTGCAGCTAACGCAGCGGTAGATTTTCCACCGAAAAAAGCGCGACGGGATGGCATTTCAGGAAGTTGCATCGGGTCTGCAACGACTGGGGGATTGTTATCGATATTCAACGATTTACCTCATTAGAGCTGGGCTTTATTATTTAATGATTAACGCGCATAACATTCATACAACAAGGTGCAAAGCGAGTTTAGATGCTTATTTTTGTGCTTTGTTTGTCTAAAGTGAATTAACTGGATATGCGGCTCGAAGAACGCCTGGGGGTGGGTGTTCTTCAATGTTTCACAGGTGGGTACAGTAGAAGTAAGCGCGTGAACCTTGGGTTAACGACTGTTGCCGCCTGTCTGCTTATCGATGGGCGGCGTACTTGGATCATTGGGTTGGCAGCAGAAACTAAAAAAGAGCTACCCTGCTGTTTTGATTACAGGATTTAATGCCTTTATCAAAACGGATAACTCTTTTCAGATCACGCCTAAATGCTAAATAAGCTCAGCTCCGGGTGTTGTAAGAAGCGGTATTTACTCAGCCGCAATATTCATTGGCACGGCCAACACATCACACTTAGAGTGAGAAGAAACATAGTTAGTGGTAGAGCCAATAAATGAACCAATACCTCGACGGCTACGGGTTCCAATCACAATTAAGTCCACGTTCTGCGCCTGCGCATAGCTTACAATACCAGACATTGGTGTACCCATAATGACTTCACCTTGGGTTGCCGGCAGCTCTAACTCATCTAATAGCGTCTTCATTTGCTGCTCGCCACTTTCAATCATACTGACTTGTAGCTCATTAGCATCGGGCACCTGAATGCCTAGCCCCATAGGCTGGTAGTAATAGTCGTTCAGTACTGCCTCATTGACGATATGCAGCAAGCGCAAATCCGCACCAAATTTATCGGCGATGGCTTTGGCTCGGTGCGCGGCAAAACGGGCATTCTTTGAGAAATCGACCGCCACCAGAACACTCTGATAGCCTTCTGTTTCAGCCTGCTCAATGGCCGTATCCAGCAACTGATCACTGCGCAACCAATCCCACGCCTCATTCATATCGCGCTTATCGTAGTACTTGACCTGAGCTTCAACGAAGGGCTTACCTAAGGCTACCGCCCAGCGCTCCCAAGCTTTATCGCCGACCACGGCAATCTTTTCAAATTTTTCCTGATTCTCCATGCCGAAATTGAAGTCGTCTTTCATCGCGACCAGTTCAGCACCTTCAAAATTATCCAACTCGATCAGCACTGAAATACTGCCATAGCGCTTGATAAGGTTTTCCAGCTCTGGCAAAAATTCCTGATATTCCTTATGCGTGAGGCGACCAGATACTCGGACTGCGAAAATATTGTCTTCTCTGACGGGTATAAACTGAAACATTGCTTCACTCCTTGACGATTAATCGTGTGATTCCATAGCCTGTGACAGGCTTACTAATGAGCGTGGGAATTAACCCAATTGACAATTTGAGATGAGGACATGGCACCGGATTGCCGGGCAACCTCGCGACCGCCCTTAAACATGATCATGGTCGGTATGCTACGAATGGCATAATTACCCGCCACGCTTTGCGCGGTTTCGGTATTTAGTTTGGCGAGAATCGCATTGGGGTGTAAGGACTTGGCCGCTTCGGTGAATGCGGGCGCCATGCTTTTACACGGGCCACACCAGTCTGCCCAAAAGTCGACAACCACCGGCAGATCATTATTTCCAATAAATTTGGCAAAGGATTGCTCAGTAAGCTCTGGTGGCTTGGCGGCAAACAAAGGCTGCTTGCACTTGCCACACACGGGCTGTTGGGATAACCGTGCGTTTGGAACCCGATTGGTTGCACCACAGGCGGGGCAAACCAAATGTTTTGATTCTGACATGCTACATCTCCACTGCATTTAAACAGGCAACGAGTTTAGTGTAGGTTAAACTCGCAGCCCGCGTACTGATATTCGTCAAACAATTCGCTGATTCATACCTTATCAATGAGGGATGTCGCCTCAGTAATCAATCTTCCTTATTGTAGTCTTCCAGCGGAATTTCAACCGGCGGCGTACCACCCTTCAGTGGTGGCAACTCACACTCATCAAAGACCCGGAACTGACAGTTCTGACAAATTTCATGATCCAATGCCACGGTCGTAATCTTTTGAATGGCGGTCTTTTTCTCATCAAAGAAGTACTGACCACCAATATGCTCATCGAAATGGCCACGATGAATAAAGTTATTTACCTTTGGCTTTAGCTCAGCAAAATACAGCCCGCCTCCCTTTTCTTGTAAGCGGTCGGATTCCTGCTCAATCATCTCCGCGCCAGTCATATCGATAAAATTGATACCGGTTCCGATGACCAAAATATGCTTAATGCCCTGCTTTTCACTGATGTAGTGGAAACGGTTTTGAATGTGATTGGCCGAGCCAAAGTAGACCGACATGTCAATACGCAACACTTTTAGCTGTGGGCATTCCTGCAATTGATTGGCACGCGAGTCACGTACCAGTGTGCGCTTGCCAGTATCTGGGTCACGATCTGGAGCCATGCTGACTACATCAGGAATGGAAGTACGGGCGAGGAAGATCAGTAGTGAGAGTAAAACACCTAGATAAATCGCGAACTCCAATTCCAGAAACAACGTGGCAAAGAAGGTCGTTAGTAAAATGCTGGTTTCTGAGCGGCTGGTTTCAAAGATCTTGCGAATGGTCGCGATATTTACCAGATTGTAAGCCACCACCAAGATAATGCCGCCCATCGCAGCGGTGGGTAAATAACCCGTCAAAGGCGCAACCAGCAGAATAATCAATGCCAGAAAAACCGCTGCAAAAATCGCAGACAGCGGAGTTTTAGCGCCCGCAGCGTAGTTAAGCCCTGAACGCGTGAAAGAGCCGGAACCTGCATAACTGGAGAAGAAACTACCGACAACATTCGATAAACCTTGTCCAAAAAACTCTTGGTTTCCGTCAATACGCTGATGCGATTTTGAAGCAATCGCGCGGCTGATTGATACCGCCTCAATCAAGCCCAGCAGTGCCACAGCAAAGGCTTGTGGAGCTAGTGTTTTAAGACTACTGAGTGATAAATCAGGAGATGATAGCGGCGGTAATTGCGCCGGAATTTCAGCCACAAAGTTAATGCCCACACTCTCGCCGCCAATCGCAATGGCCGCCAGCGAACCGATCACCAGCGCAATCAACATATTCGGCAGTCTGGGCACAAAGTACTTCAGCAATACTGCCACCACCAGCGTTAGCATACTCACCGCAAAAATATAGGGATTGCTCTCTGGCAGCTTGTGAATGATCTCAAACCAGGTATAAACAAAGGACTCGCCACGCGCCAAATCCAGCCCCAGCACGTATTTCATCTGGCTACTGGCAATCAAAATCGCCGCACCTGCCGTAAAGCCAACCACGACCGTGTGCGAGACAAAGTTAACCAGTACACCCATTCGCGCCAGTGCAAACGCCAGCTGATATACCCCCGCCAAGAAGGTGATGGTTAGCGCATTTTGAATGTATAACGGCGAGCCAGGCTCAACCCCATTGGCACTCAAAGTGGAGAAAATAACAATCGAGATAGCGGTGGTCGGCCCTGAAATCAGATGCAAGGATGAGCCAAACAATGCCGCAATAATCGGCGTTACCATCGCCGTATACAGACCATACTCAGGCGGTAAGCCTGCGATGGTTGCAAACGCGACCCCCTGCGGGAGGACGATAACGGCACCAGTAATGCCGGCCATGATGTCTGCTTTTAAGGTATTGCGATTAATAATCGGCAACCATAAAGCGAACGGAAAAAGGAAGTGCAACAAGGCGTTCATGATTATTGTAATTGCTTGGCGGTAAAGCTGGATTAGTCTACGCCAATTAATTAAATATAGAAGTGCCAAAAACAGATAAAGCATGGTCCACGGTTGAGAATTTTTTGATTAAATATTATTTATCTAATTTTTTCCGGTTTTTGATTTGTCGCAATTTTCGCATTTGGAGCACGCGGTATCATCCAGCTTTAATCTAATTGAGTAATCACTATGAACACCCCGTCGGAAGCGCAATCCTCACTTAAGAACATGCCGATTTCATTTTTCTCGGTGGTGATGGGACTAGCTGGGACAACCATTGCATGGGAGAAGGCGCAACAGGTGTCGGGCGTCCACCTCGGTTATCTATCAGAAATATTGCTAGGTATTGCCAGCTTAGTATTTGTTATTTTAATTGTGATGTATTCACAGAAATTCATTAAGTATAAAACGGCAGTAATGGCTGAATTACAGCATCCGGTTAAATTAAGTTTTTTCCCGACGATATCAATAAGTCTGTTGCTACTATCAATTGCGCTTATCCCCATTAATATTGGTATTTCCCAAGTATTGTGGATGGTAGGTTCTTTGTTGCATTTGATTATGGTGCTCTATGTGATTAGCACTTGGATGCATCAAAGCCAGTTTCAGATCCAGCACATGAGCCCCGCGTGGTTTATTCCGGCCGTGGGCAATGTGATCGTACCCATTACGGGCATGTCGCTGGGCTATGTGGAGATCTCGTGGTTCTTCTTCAGTATCGGCATGCTGTTCTGGGTGATCTTACTCACCATCGTGTTTTACCGGATTTTGTTTCATGACCCGATTCCAGCCCGCTTGCTGCCAACCTTATTTATTTTGATCGCACCACCAGCGGTTGGCTTTGTGGCGTACCTGAAACTCACTGGCGGTTTGGATTCATTCGCCAGAATTCTGTATTACGGCGGCTTATTTCTAACCTTGTTACTACTGACTCAGTTGCGTCACTTTATCAAACTGCCCTTCTCGCTGGCGTGGTGGGCATACTCCTTCCCGATTTCAGCGATTACGATTGCCAGTTTTGCAATGTATGAGCAAACAGAGAAAGTCATGTTTGTGTGGATAGCCGGTGGCTTGCTGATTTTATTAAGTAGTTTGGTCGGCTTGCTCTCCCTGCGCACTTTGTTAGCCATTTCACATCATGAGATCTGCACCGAAGAGCACTGACTATTGACTCATTTGGGAGTAACACCCACACTCAGGCACTAACTCATCACACAGTATTGTCTGCGCATGCCTAGTTCAAAAATCCTCTCTCCCCTGATGATTCAGGGCTGTACGTCAGATGCCGGAAAATCCTATTTGGTTGCCGGCTTCTGTCGTTTGTACGCCAACCGTGGCATTCGCGTTGCGCCATTTAAAGCGCAGAATATGAGTAATAATGCCGGTGTGACGCCAGAGGGTGGCGAAATTGGCCGCGCGCAATTGTTACAGGCACAAGCCGCTCGCATTGCGCCAGATGTGCATATGAATCCGGTGCTGTTAAAGCCGGAAGCCGATTCACGTTCGCAAGTGATTGTATTGGGCAAGTCTAACCCCAAGCTGCAAGCCATCCCTTGGCAATCGCGAAAAATGCATCTCTGGGAAACGGTTAAAGATAGCTTGGCACTCACGCAAGACCGCTACGATCTGCTGATTATCGAAGGCGCAGGCAGTCCTGCCGAGATTAATCTGCGAGCAGGCGATATTGTAAATATGAGCGTCGCTCTGCAGGCACAAGCTAAAGTGCTGCTAGCCTCTGATATTGACCGTGGCGGCGCATTTGCCCACCTATTAGGCACCTGGCATTGCTTAGCGGAGAATGAGCGCGCTAAGCTGATTGGTTTTATCCTGAATAAATTCCGTGGCGACGCCAGCTTACTAGGCAATGCGATGGAGTGGCTGGAAGAGAAAACGCAGATTCCCACACTCGGCATTGTGCCCATGCTCAATCTGCCGCTGCCGGATGAGGATGCCTATTCTCATAAAACGGTGGTTAGCCACAATACCAAACCTGAAATTGCGATCATTATTACGCCCTATATGTCGAATTTCGATGAGTTTGATGCGTTAGTGAATGAGCCTGCGGTACAGGTTAATTTTGTGCGTGAAGTGAGTGATTTGAACCAAGTGGCGGCGGTTATTCTGCCTGGCTCCAAGCACGTTAGCCATGACTTAAACTTTCTAAAGCAACAAGGCTTTGCTGCAAAAATTCATCAGCTAGCGGCACAAGGTACTCAGATTTTAGGGGTTTGTGGCGGCATGCAAATGCTTGGAAAAACCTTACTTGATCCGCATGGTTTGGAAGGTGGTTATACGAGTGATGGATTAGGGTTACTGGCCATAAGCACCACACTGGAAGCCATTAAAACCACGCAACAAACTCGCGCGACTTTGATTGAATCCGGCGCGCAAGTTACCGGCTATGAAATCCATCATGGCAAAACCACTGCCGACGCGGGTACTAAGCCCTATTTGCGTAATCAGCAAGGTGATGTCATTGGCTATGTGCAAGGCAATATTGCCGGAATGTATGCGCATGGGCTATTTGATAATGGCGTGTATCGACAGGCCTTTTTATCTCGCTTAGGTGTAGAGGCTGAAAGTGGCGAGTGGAGTGATCAGGTTGATGCCGCGTTGAATACACTGGCGCTGCACTTGGAAACCCATTGCGATATGAATGCAATTGATCGGGCCATTGGGTTGATTGACTAATACCAGCCCTCAATGTTGCAGCGGTTTGTCTTTATGACTTCCAGTTATAAATAACCACTTAGGCTTATTTTAGGGCTTCCAGCTATAGCCACTTAGGCTTATCCGGAGCGACATGATATGTATTCAAACGCACCCGCCAGCCGGGTAACCAACGCTGCTCATTTTTCTCAGGTGCTGCATTTTCCACACGTCGACTTAAAACATAATCAGCAGCTCGGGAAAACTCTTGCAAAGCCTGCTGCCCCGCCGGAACTGCTTGCATATTTTCCAACACTTGCAGCAAGCCCCAGCCTTGGCCATTGTAACGCTCGGCCATTACCGTACCTTCGCCCTTAAAATTCACATAGTCCACTAAGGGATACAGCCCACCAGAGCTGGCCTTCATGGTATTAAAGCGATTAGTGATTAAAGCGCGGCTTTCAGGGTTGACTGCGCTGAGCATTGTCGGCAGCGCCTTATCCAAGCGTTCAAATAAGAAGGTCGTCTGTAAGTCGGTGGTATCCAACAATAACTGCTGTAATTCCCGGAATCTTCGACCGCCTCTGTCCTGCTCCATCTGCTCTCTGCTATTCCACAATGAGCCGATTTGAATCTGGCGAGACAACCAAAGAGGCACTTGCGCACCATTAGCCTGAAGATGGCGAACTAGATCGGGAAACGCCTCTTTAAAGCCCTGCTTTTCTGCTGCCGGATACCAAATAAAGTGACCAATTCCAAGCGATGGAAAGGCCTCGCTTGGACTCCAGAAGATTAAATTCTCAAGCTTGCCACCGGTTTCGTTTTTATAGATTTTCTGGCCTATGCATTTTAGCTCAGTTGTACAAGCAGGCTCACGGTCCTTATATTCCCGATTGATTGTTGTGCAACCACCGATGATCATAACCGCCAACAACACAAACACTGCTGAGCTACGAATAGGTTTGGTGAGCGACCATTTTTTCAGCTCGGCTAACAGGCTTGCATGTTGGAACATAGATAGATTTCCACCGTAGTATTTAGGCGTAATGATAGTTTATTTTTTCTTGGACTTTTACCGACAAAAAGCAACCGCGATTGCTGCACGGCAAAGCACCATAGCAGCAACCGAACAGTCATAGCTTTCATTCCTTACAGTTCAGCAAGAATGTTACTAGCCCCTGATATTAACTGTGGTGGCACACTTCCCCACTTATTAGGCAAAGCACTTGGTGCCATTGAACAGGAAATAATCGCACGCCACTCATAGGACCTATCCTGAATAGATCCCCTAACGATGCCAGCTTATTGGGATCTGTGAATGTATGCAAATATTCGGAAAAATCGCAAGACTCGTATGATTCATTTGATAATGATCTGCACTAAGGAGTGAAGGCTATTTTGTAAATATTTCAACCTAAATAACATTAAAATATCGTAGAATACAAGGCTAATTGAATATCTAATGATTATGGGATTTGACAAATGAGTGGTGAGGGATCTAAAAGCTCAGGCGAAATTGGTGAAAAAATAGCATCGAAGTTACTTGATAAAATTGGCTGGAAATTATCAATGCACAATGTGTCGATTCGATGCAATACATCTACCCACTTGAACGAATCCAACAACCAGAAAAAAAGCCACGGAGAAGACCAGATTTTTGTCTATGACGATCCTTTTCATGATGAAGTAACTGAATTTGTTCATGTTTCAGTCAAGAATACAAAAAACCCTTATCCAGCAACCCAAGATGCAATTAAGAAAAAAGTTAAGGAGGATATGGACGAACTTCATGAAATTATTGAGTGTGCAAGGTACAGTGAGGAACTCTCCATCATAGAGGATCAGGTAAACCCCAAAAAATACAAAAAACACTCAGGCTTATTAGTTTTTTTGAGTAACCACATTGATGAATTGGAGACTAGTCTTCGCCCCTCGCTTGCCAACATGAGACTGAACAACTCGAGCAGTACCCCTATCTATTTAATAGATAATGCTCGTGCATCATTTCTTCTACAAGTAATTGACCACCTTGATAAAGAGTGCAGTACAACCGGAAAATATGAATTTTACTATCCAAACTTAGGAACTGCTGTTTCAGTAGACACTGAGCCGAAGGGCTCATACCTACCTCTAGGAATGATTGCATCAGACTTAGTAGTCGCCATAGTACAAAAAGACAAAACAAAAGAGATGTTCCTTTACTCTAATGATCCGTTCAGTGATGACTCCTATAAAAAGCTTATAGGCTATGGTTTAAGCTTCTCAAGAGGCCTAATTGACACAATCAAAATAGGCATATCAAATTTCAATCCCACTAAGGACATGGAGGATGCAACTAGAATTCGTCTAGCATTTCAAGATAGAAATGAATCGGTAACCCCCTTTTCACTAAGAAGATCTATTTTAGACCTTGTCCAAGAGTAACCATCATGCCTAATAATCTAGACATTAGTAACACCATACCCACTGGCTCAGAACTTCGTACTTTACTAAACAGTTCACATATTTCTCATGGAGAGATCAACTCAGCCCTAAAGGACAAAGGAATCTATGTAGGCAACTCAAGTAAAAGCATCACTGTACCCTTGCTTTCATCAACCCTAATCACTGACACTGAATTTAGAAAGCTACTGGATAAATCACTTGACCGCGAATCTAAGCCAAAAAACAAATTTTCTAGCCTTGACCTATGTAAAAACGACTCCGATTGGACAACTCCGCTGAAGTCAGCCTTTGACCCGGATAAGTTCGATCCATGTGTGGATATGGAGCATGTAGACTTCAAAAGCTTTCCAAGGTTTGTTGTAAACAGCCCAAGCAAAGCAACTATAAAATACACAGTTCACCGTAGGGATATCAGTCAAGACTTGGTTAAACGTGATTTGATATTTCATGGAGAGGTAATAGTTGAAAAAACAGGCAAAAACCTTAAACTTTATGTCTCATCGGAACATACCTCAGTGGAAACGGGCATCATTAACAGCCGAATTATTTCTCACTTATCAAAAGAGCTAAAAAGCTGCGGCATTGTAAGCAACTCAGAGCCTGCAAAGATTACGTTTGGCCTATTCACCAACAGTCAGCGAATTTTGTTCTTTAAAAGACTGACAGGCGGTCTTGGTAAAAACCTAGTTCTGGGCGACGTTAACACTATAGAAGTTAGCTTGAATAAAGATGGTATTGAGCTTCCAGATACACCACAGATTGCCTGGATGAAAAATACGGTCAGCAGAGTTCAAATAGATGGTGACAGAATTAATGATATATTTTAATCAATGATCACAGCTACTATGATTATTACTATATTCTTAAAATGGAAATAAATTACAGCTATACCCATAACGCTAATCAAGGGACATGCAGGATTAGCTTTCTCTTCAGCGAACTTGGGAAAGACCTTAAAAGACGAGATGACTCCGAACTTTGCTTTGAAATTTCACGAGTTACTTATAAAAACAAGGTAAATCAAAAATCAAGACAACTCATACACAAGAGTCTAACAAAAAATGTCGAAAAAATGATTCTACAGAATTTCAAAAAAACCGTACCAAGCTGCACTATTGTATAGCTGCAATCTACTTAGGCCTTTGCACAACATAGGAGCGAGTCAACAGATCCTGCAAGATCTCCGAACGCCACCATGCCAGAATCAGATTGATAAACACCACTAGCTTAAAGATCACCACGCAAAAAGCCGTCACAATACTGCGTGATAAAGCATGGATAAAACTAATCCTATCACCCCGTCGGTCAATCACTATCAACCCCATCACTCGCTTGCCAACGGTCGCTTGTGCAATTGAAGACTCTTGCAGTGGAATCGCCAACAAAACATAAGCCGCAAACCACCACACTAGCATCTCTCCGACCATGTCTTTCATCCCCAGCAGCTCGGCCAAGGGATTAATAAATAACAGCGGAAGAAACATGATGACCATATCAATCGCAAACGCCGCCCCGCGACGATAGTAAAACAGTTCACGTTTGATTTTACTGCGCTTATTAACCCGCTCAGCTTCCTCCAAATACGGAAAAATCGCGTTTAGCTGGCTGCGGCTGTAATGATACTCATATTCCTGCCACTTTTTATCCCAGCCAAATAGCTCATTCAGGTAATTTAAAACGGGTCGTTTTATGTATAAATGCTTCTTTTGTAAGGAAACATCATTGGCCTCTGCCACTGCCTCAAAGGCTTTATCAGAGATCGCTTTACGAAACTCCAGATCGCGAAATGATGATAGCTCCTCAATGAACTTCCAGCTTTGAAGCTCCGCACTTTGCTTAGGTGATGCAATGATCTCTTCAAGCTTCTCGCAGAATACCGCCCAATCTTCTGATAGGTGATGCTCTTGATTACGAATATCTTCGAGCAATTGTAGCTCTTCAGGGCTAAAGTCATTGGCGCTGGGAGCAGGATTTGGGAAGTGCTTTAGCGCGTCTTCAGAGTCATCCGACCTATCCGACATAACTGATTGAAGCATCGCCGCAAGCTGAGCGCGTTCATTAATTAACTCAGAATCAGAATCAGAATCAGAATCAGAATCAGAATCAGGCAAAGCTTTAGGCTGGGTTGCTGTATCTGCAAGCTCTGAGCGAGGCGCAATTTGAGATTCCGCCTGCCGCTCTGTTTGTGGATTTGGATGAGATGTATCAATGCTGTCTTCGGGCGTTGACTCAACGGCAGTAACACTTTCCGCCAAATCAGCATCTTGCTGCAGTAAGCGACTATCTTCCTTCAGCGGTTCAATATCTTCCTGCAGCGGCTCAATATCTTCCTGCAGCGGCTCAATATCTCGCTCATACGCTTCACGCAGTTGAGCTTGTGGCGAGATCATCCAGTCATTTTCAGCATCATCACGATACTCAACTGGCACCCAAATCAATGCGGTTTTATAAGCCTGATGCAGTCGTTGAAACGCCTCAGCATCATCATCTGGCCGGGTCGTTTTTAACTGCTTCGCATAAGCGATTTTAATGGTTTTCTTATCTGAGTTCGGCTCAATGCCGAGTATTTTCCAGCAATCCATTAGAACAATCGGTCTTGTTCAAGATCATCCAAAAACACACAAAACTCATCCTGCGCATTGCTAATATCCCGAGCATTTTGCTTTTCCAGCACGCCTTCAAACCATTTCAGGCTACTCTGAATCATCTGCCGCTGTTCTGATAGACGGCTTTCAAACAAGCGCTCAGCCCGTGCAATCAAGAGTTGATTGGTCTCTTCTTCACGCGGATGAAATTTTAGTTTAGAGAGTTTTTCACGCGAGGCGGCCAGCTCTTTTTCAGAAAGCTCACCCGGCGCATTTTGAATCATTTTGTAATAGGTTTCGCCCGTGCTTAATACCTTAATATCCACTTCCAGCAAGCCATTCATATCATAGCTAAAGCGTACTTCAGCGCCTTCATGGCCCTTCTTACTTTTGGGGACTTTTACGGTGATTGAGCCCAGTGAAATATTGTTTTTTACAAGCCGGCTTTCACCTTGGTAAATGGTAAATTCCAGCTCTTGCTGCTTGTCATAAACGGTAAAATAGCTCGCTACCCGACTGGCTGGCACCACGGAGTTACGCTCCAAAATCGGGCTAAATAAATCGCCCTGAAGTCCGGCAGTATCCGCTTCATTTAATACGCCAGTGCCCAAGGTATACGGACAGACATCGGTCAGTACCACATCATCCAGCGCTTGATCGCGCGCTTTTAAACCGGCCTGAATGGCAGCGCCCATAGCGACAACCAAGTCAGGATCAATATTCGCCATCGGCAAACGTCTAAACATTTTCGCCACAGCCGAGCGCAGGCTTTGCATACGGGTTGCGCCACCAACCAGAATCACATCATCTAAGTCTGACGGGCGTAAATTTGCATCACGCAAAGTGGTTTCGATCGGCTGCTGAATTCGGTGCAGTAAATGCTCGCTAAGCTTAGTAAATTGCTCACGACTCACCGTGACCTTATCCGTTTGCGAGTGCAGAATAGGCTCAATGGTGACGGATTCCACGGTATTAAACTGGCGTTTTACCTGTTCCAGTTTGCTGCGAATTTTCTGCAATTCACTATGGCTTAATTGTTTACGATTAAGACTGGCAGCCTCTAGGTAATGGTTAACCAGCACTTCCAGAAAGTCCTCTCCACCCAGGAAATTATCACCGGAGGAGGCATGCACTTCCAGCACGCCGGAGAAATATTCCATGATCGAGACATCGAAGGTGCCGCCGCCCAAATCCAGCACCATAAACTGCGCGTGTTCCGGCTTTTCGTGCAAGCCATAGGCAATCGCTGCCGCTGTCGGCTCATTCACCAAACGCTCTACGGTCAAGCCTGCCATTTCACCAGCTTGCTTGGTGGCTTTGCGCTGCGTATCGTTAAAATACGCCGGCACGCTAATCACTGCCTGAGTCACCGTTTCACCTAGGAATTTTTCAGCGTCTTCCTTGAGCCTCGATAAAATAAACGCAGATAGCTCAACCGCCGTGTAATCCTTACCACGCAGGGTGAGCGACTTGTGGGTGCCCATATATCGCTTAAACACGCTGGCAGTGGCTTGCGGCTCGGTAATCGAGCGCTCTTGTGCCACCTTACCAACATGCACCTGATTGTCAGGGTCGATATACACGACTGAAGGGGTTAAAAAATCCCCAAGTGCATTGGGGATTAGTTCTGCTTTTTCGTTTCGCCAGACACCGCAGGCACTGTTTGTGGTACCCAGGTCAACACCTAATATTGTCATTTATTAACCACTTGATTGGGATAAGTCTCTACACCATCAGTATAGCAAAGCCTACGAAAAGCACCGGATCTTCTAATAGTTTGTCAGATAATTAACGACGAACTGCACTTAAGATCAGGAATTTCTTATTAGAGGTCACCGTTCGGCAGTTACCAAAAATGCGCTTAAGCTTGTCGACATAGTCCAGATGACGATTCGCCACAATCCAAAGCTGGCCGCCTTTAACCAAACAATTGCGACTATCCTGAAACATCTCCAACGCGATCTGATCACCAATCACATGCTGCTGATGAAACGGTGGATTACACACAATTAAATCCGCCGATTTTTCAGCCGTGGTTTTCAAACCATCTGCGACTTCAAAGCTCGCGTCATTCAAATTCTCAGGGAAGGCTTTCAGATAATTCGTCTCGGCTGAGGCAATCGCCATATACGACTCATCTAAAAAACGCAGCTGTGCGTTTGGCTGTTGCTGTTGTAGCTTGAGCCCTAACACGCCATTACCACAGGCCAGATCGATAATCTGCTGCGCGGCTGGAATAGATGAAAGCTGAGACAAGAAAAAGCGCGCACCCAGGTCCAAATGCTCACGAGAGAACAAATTGGCGTGATTGATTAGCGGCATCGCTATTTCAGGATCGGTATAAGTCGAGGGATACGGCGATTTAGGTGCCTTTAACGCCGGATCAAGCTGGCAGAAAATCAAACGCGCCTTTTTCTGAGCCAATGAAGTAGTCAGTGGACCGATAAATTTTTCAAAGCTCTGGAAGGCAGAGCGTTGCAAATGCTTGACCATACCCGCACCAACAATCACAGTCTCCGCTGTAATGTGTGCGCGTAAATGCGCCAGCTGGTCATCCAATAATGCCGTGGTTTTCGGAATCTTAATCAGCACAATATCAAAGGTGCCTTCAGGTTCTTCCGTCGAGCATAATACCTGCAAAGGATGCGCTGCTTCATTCTGGCGCAGATTTTCCTCAGCCGCCAAATGGCTCAGGCTGGAGTCCGACCAGCTCACCGGTTGGTACTCGCGCAGGGATACGCTTAAAGCACCAAACGCGTCATTCACCAATAAAATGCGAGGGGATTTGCCTTCAAACAACTCCGGTTTTTCAGACAAATGTTGCAGCAGATATTCATCTGCGGCGTCCCAGGCTCTTAAGGTTTCTTGCTTACGAATAGGCCAGCGTATGAGTTGCGCATCACCAAATGGCGACTGTAGAATTTCCATCTAAGCTTGTAGCTCCGGTAGGTCTTTAAATAAATCGAGCGCTTCTGGATTAGCCAGCGCAGTTTTGTTTTTCACTTCGCGGCCATGCACAACATCGCGCACCGCCAGTTCCACGATTTTACCACTTGCAGTCCGCGGTAATTCGGCAACTTGAATAATTTTAGCCGGCACATGGCGAGGGCTTGCACCGGTGCGGATGGCTGTTTTCAGGGTTTTCACAAAGTCATCGTTCAAAGTGCCATCATTAGTCAGCACCACAAACAAAATCACCCGCACATCACCATCGAACTGCTGGCCAATTGCCATTGCCTCTTTAACTTCAGGAAATACCTCTACCTGACGGTAAATCTCAGCAGTACCGATGCGCACGCCACCAGGATTTAATGTCGCATCTGAACGGCCATGAATAATCACGCCGCCGGTTTCAGTAATTTCAGCTAAATCGCCATGTGCCCAAAAGCCCGGAAATTTATCAAAATACGCTGCTTGATAACGTGAATTGTCATCATCATTCCAAAAGCCAACGGGCATACAAGGGAATGCCACGGAGCACACTAACTCGCCTTTATTATCAGCAGCTGGCTTGCCATCGTCATCCCAGACTTCAACCGCCATACCCAAACCACGACATTGAATCTCACCGCGATAAACCGGCCCTGTTGGATTACCCAATACAAAGCACGATACGATATCCGTACCACCTGCAATCGAAGCCAAACACACATCAGATTTGATATGGTCATACACATAATCAAAACTATCTGGCATTAGCGGCGAGCCGGTAGAGGCAATGGTGCGAACCGTACTTAAATCATGCGTGTCTTTAGGGCTAAGGCCAGATTTTTTCAGCTCATCAATATACTTAGCTGAAGTACCAAAGAATGTCGCTTTTTCAGCTTGAAGATAGTCCAGCACCGCTGTTTTTTCAGGCGCAAAGGGCGAGCCATCATAAAGCAATACCGTGGCTTCTGCTGCCAATGCAGAAACTAACCAATTCCACATCATCCACGTACAGGTCGTGAAGTAGAAAACGCGATCGCCGGGCTTGGCATCGCTGTGTAATTTATGCTCTTTTAAGTGCTGCAATAAGGTGCCACCCGCGCCATGCACAATGCACTTTGGCTTGCCGGTCGTACCACTAGAAAACAGAATATACAGCGGGTGATTAAATGGCAGCTGCGCAAAACTAAGCGGCTTGGCAGGATACTTTTCTAATATCTCTGACCAGCTAATACCCATCGCAGGCAAGGCTTCCAGCTTGACATAAGGCACATAGATAACCTGTTTAACTGATGGCATGGCAGCGGCTAACTCTGCCGCTTTCTCGCGCACATCAATCACTTTGCCGTTGTAGTAATAGCCATCACAAACGATCAATACGGTTGGCTCAATCTGGCCAAAACGATCCAGCAATCCTTGTGCGCCAAACTCCGGTGAGCAAGAAGCCCACACGCCACCGATCGAGCTAGTCGCTAACATGCCGATAATCGCTTCCGGCATATTTGGAATCATCGCCGCAACACGGTCGCCCTCACCTACACCACTGGCTTGTAAACACTGCGCCAGTGAAGAAGTCTGCGCATGCAAATCCGCCCAGCTCAGGCGATATTCCAACTTGTCTTCGCCACGAAACACCACGGCTTCGCTATCATCATTACGACGCAATAGGTTTTCTGCAAAGTTCAGGCGAGCTTGTGGGAAAAATTGTGCCTCGATCATTGGCGTTGCATGTTCCAGCGTAATCTCACCACGCTCGCTGGCAATCACCCCACAGAAATCCCAAATCGCATTCCAAAAATCAGCCGTCTGCGTCACCGACCACTGATGCAGCGCCGCGTAATCTTCCAGCGCCAAACCGTACTGCTGATTCACCCACTCGATGAAATGCTGCATATTGGTATTGGCAATAGTCTCGGGAGAAGGCGTCCAGAGGAGGGAGTTGTTCGCTGATGACATAATGGAAGACCCTGATTTCTGTGGTTCGAAGCCCGCCATTGTATAACGCTTTTAACTGTAACTCACCGCGCCACTCTAAATATTTTCGATGTCTGCGTGATTACCTTGGCTAAGGCGATTAGCGCTCGCGCACTCCGGGAATCGTCACGTGCGGCGCATCGTGCAGCAGCTTGCGGTAATGCGCATTCACTTGCGTGAGGTCAATTTTATTGAGGAAGCTGGAGTACGTGAGATAGGCCAGTAAAAAGCGCAAATCAGAAGCCCAAGGCGGTAAATAATGCGCAGGTTGGCACAAGCCTAAACTCGCCAATTCGCAAAGTACCGGAATGTCTTCAATATCCAGCTTGCCGCAAAATAGCATCCGTAAAACATCGGTGCGCTTGCTGGCCACAATTGAGCGCAAGAAATTATGCACCCGCAGCAAGCCATCTAAATACACAATGTCTTTGGTAAACGGTGCGCCGCCCGTGAGTGTACCGCCCCGAAATACGCGACGGGTATTTTCAAAGGCTTGGCCTTCGTTACCGATGCGTTGCAGGAAGTAATCATACACTTGCAGAAAGTCCGCGCCCTCCACTGCCATTTGAATAGCGATAACCCGATCAGCCAAGCGGTGCATGCGGTCAATATCCATGGAGCCGGTAATAAACTCGGCGAATACCGCCAATCCTTCCTGCGTTTTGGTGGTACCGGGATGACTAGCTCCGAGGATTCGTAAATGCTTTTGTTCGCGCCCATTCAGCGCTGTTGCCACATGAATATAGGCTTCGTGATGAATTAATTGCTGGATATCGTTACTGCTAAAGCGCGCACCGCGACGAATTCGGATGCGGCTGGCACCCGCTAAAGCATTGGCCGAGAGATTATCTACAACCATGACTTCAGGGGCATCAGTACCAAACATCTGGCGAGAGGCGCGGCGCATTCGATCAGCCACAGTATCTGCACTGATATCGGCCGCCTCAGCCACACCTAAATCAATGGAGTTAAAGCTGCCGAATAAGTCCGTTAACTGAGTCGCCAAGCCAAAGGAGGTATTGTTTTCATCAATGAGCGTGCTGGTGGGTGAGCCGTACAGATCTTGGGAGTATTTGAAGAAATCAGATGTGCCGCAGTGCTGCAGCAATTTGGCGGTGGTTTCCAGATCCTGAGCGGTATCCAGTAGCCAGTTATCAATGCGCGTGCCGCGTTTGAGCTGGGAGCGCACCGTTTCTAATATTGCTAAGGTTTGGCTGGGATCATGTTTGGGATAACTAACGACCGGAAGCTCTTTGGCTTTATTCGCAAAAAAGCGATCCTTAATCGAATGATCCCAGCCAATATGCGTTAGCAATCGAAGGGGTTTGGATGCCTGATATAACAGGTTGGATAAATTACTGATGCGTTGCTGTTCTTGTTCCAGACTCATAAACCCACCTATTTTATTATATTGGTGTCAGCGGCCTCCACCCAGATAAGCCGAGCACTCCCCATCATTAGGAATCGCCTGATGATAGCGGGCTTGCAGGGTTATTTTTTGGTTACGGACAATGCCGGACAATTGGCATTGTACCGCATTTTCAGCACTTGCCGAATAGGTCTTAGCACAGCGCCCCACCACCGGGGTCGACTCGATAATGCGGACATTTAGCAAGCGTGCGCCATTCGGTAACATAATCACCGCCGTGGCATTTTCGCTATTGCTAGTCCAACGACCAGTGAGTGTAATACGGCAGGAGTTGGTGCCATTGACTCGCATGTTACGGCCAGCGATCACCTCAGTGTTCACGGGGATAAAGTAGCGGTCCTTAACATCATTCGGATTTAAGCGGGTATTGACCAAGTCGGCGCTAGCACTGTTAATTCCAACGGCTGCGAGTAAGGTCATCAGCATTACTGTTTTCATAGTGTCATCCTTGTCACTGTTGCAAACAAAATTGTGGTCCTACAATCGGTCGCAGCGTTTCTTCCTTAAAACGCTGACCAATTGGTCATTATTGACTCAAAGCCAATTACAACTAAAAATTAGACTTCAAGTTAACCGCAAAGTTTACAAATCGCTATTTGATGTTTTCTATGAACATTGAATAAATTTCTTATCAGAGCACCATGGCTCAGGCGTATAAGTCAGCATCTTCGTCGTCAGTAGTGCCTGTTTTGGCCTCAGCGTCCGCATCATCTTCAGTGCCTGCTTCCGGTGTAATTTTCGCTTTGGTCATTGCGGGCAAGTCCGGATAAATCTCATCCAGATTCCTGATTGCCGCCAAATCCGGCAACTCATCCAGTGAGCTGAGATTAAAGTAATTCAGCAATTCCGGCGTGGTTCCAAACATCTCAGGACGCCCCGGTACTTCTTTATGGCCAATCACTTTAATCCAATCACGCTCTTGCAAGGTGCGAATGATATTAGAGCTCACCGCCACCCCACGAACCTCTTCAATCTCGGCACGAGTAATCGGCTGGCGATACATAATCAGCGCTAAAATTTCCAACAAGGCACGGGAATAACGCGGTGGGCGCTCATCCCAATGGCGGGAAACCCACTCTTTATATTCTTCGCGCGTTTGGAAGCGATAGCCGCCAGCCACTTGCCGCAGTTCAAAGCCCCGCTCATAGCAACGACCCGCCAGCTCCGACAAGGCATCGCGTAAGCGGCCTTTATTGATCTCCTGCTCCGGCGGGAAATATTGCATCAGGCGTTCAACCGATAAAGGCTTTTCAGCACTAATCAGGATTGCTTCAAGTATGCAGAGTAGTTTCTTCTGTTCCATTTTCACTCTCTTCCGATGCGCCAACCGGCTTCACAAAGATTGGCCCGAACGGGTCGGTTTGGGTTAAATCAATCACCCGGCTTTTGAGCAATTCCAACACCGCCAAAAAGGTTACCACCACGCCTAATCGCCCCTGACCGTCTAACAACAAGGTTTCAAAGGAGACAAAGCGTCCTGCTTTTAAGGCACTCAAGACCTGCGTCATTCTGGCGCGAACGGAAATTGTTTCCCGACGAATCTGGTGATGTGTTTTAAGATCAACCCGCTGCAACACTTCGTTAAATACATTCAGCAGCTCTTGCAAGCTAATCTCTGGATGCGTCACGGTTTTATCAGCGCGTATCGGCGTCACTTGGCTAACTTGTAAATCGCGTTCGCAGCGTGGCAAGTTATCGACATCTTCCGCCGCTTGCTTAAAGCGCTCGTACTCTTGCAAACGCCTGACCAAATCAGCACGCGGATCATCCGCATCCTCTTCAGCACTGGCGCGTTGCGGTAATAGCATTCGGGATTTGATCTCAGCCAGCAGCGCCGCCATCACCAAATATTCTGCCGCCAAATCGAGGTTGTGATGATGCATTACCTCAACATACGCCATGTATTGCTTGGTAATTTCAGCAATTGGAATATCGAGAATATTGAGGTTTTGACGTCGAATCAGGTAGAGGAGTAAATCCAGCGGGCCTTCGAAGCTCTCCAGAATAACTTCCAACGCATCCGGAGGAATGTATAAATCCTCCGGAAACGCGGTGACTTTTTCACCTTGCACAATGGCAAGGGGCAGCTCCTGCTGAACCGGCAATGCACCGGTTAACTCTGCGGTTTCAGGCATTAAAATTCACGCAATGATTAGCGTGAAAAACGCATGGCTTCAACCACATCGTCCAAGGTTTCGCGCGCCACATTGCGTGCCGCCTCGCTACCATCGGTAATAATATCGCGAACTAACTGGCGATCTTTTTCAAACTCCAGTCCACGCGCACGCATTGGAGCTAACTCCGCTAATACGCCATCGATCACTGGTTGTTTGCAATCCAAGCAACCAATACCCGCTGATTTACAGCCTTCGATAACCCACTCTTTGGTCGAGTCATTAGAATACACTTCGTGCAACTGCCAGACCGGACATTTCGCCGGATCGCCGGGATCAGTTCTGCGAACACGCGCTGGATCAGTTGGCATTTTACGCAACTTCTGAACCACATCATCAGGCTCTTCACGTAGCGCAATGGTGTTGCCGTAGGACTTAGACATTTTCTGGCCGTCTAATCCTGGCATTTTAGAGGCTGGCGTCAAGCGTGCCTGAGGCTCTGGCAGAATGATCTTACTAATGCCTTCCAAGTAGCCAAACAAACGCTCTTTATCACCCAGTGAAATATTTTGCTGAGAGTTAAGCAGCGCCTGCGCCACGGTCAAGGCTTCAGAATCGCCCTGCTCTTGATAAGCTTTGCGGTAGTTGCGATAAGCCTTAGCGTTCTTCTTACCCATTTTGGCCACAGCTTCTTCAGCACGCTTTTCAAAATCAGGCTCACGGCCGTATAAGTAGTTAAAACGACGCGCCACTTCACGCGTTAATTCGATGTGCGAAATCTGATCTTCACCAACCGGCACAAAGTCCGCTTTGTACATCAGAATGTCAGCGGACTGGAGCAATGGATAGCCCAAAAATCCGTAAGTCGCCAAATCTTTCTCACGCAATTTTTCCTGCTGATCTTTGTATGTTGGCACCCGCTCAAGCCAGCCTAGCGGAGTGATCATCGACAGCAGCAAGTGCAATTCAGCATGCTCCGGTACCATTGATTGCAAGAAGATGGTCGCTGAACTGGGGCTAATACCCGCGGCCAACCAGTCAATCACCATTTCTTCTACATGGTCTGGCGTCCGACTTGGGTCTTCATAATGGGTCGTCAGCGCGTGCCAGTCAGCCACAAAAAAGAAACACTCATAGTTCAGCTGCATTTCTACCCAGTTCTTAATAACACCGTGGTAATGCCCAAGGTGTAAACGACCGGTAGGACGCATGCCGGAAACGACACGTTCATTTTGCGTAGAATTGGTACTCAAGGAATTGCTCTCTTAGTTTTTTAAATAGTTCGGTATCGTAAAATATGGCTTAGTGACGGACTAACCAGTCGACGTCACCCTTACCTTCACGCAGCAACACAGGCTCATCATCGGTGAGATCTATCACCGTGGTTGGCTGGTGGCCGCTGTAACCGCCATCAATAATTAAATCGACATGGTGTTCTAATTGTAACCGAATTTGATACGGATCGGTCATTGGAAAGTCTTCATCTGGCATAATCAGGGTACTAGACATCAATGGCTCGCCAAGTTCCGCTAATAACGCCTGTGCGATGAGATTATCGGGGATTCGCAAGCCAATGGTACGCCGGCGCGGGTTTTGCAAGCGGCGCGGCACCTCGCCCGTAGCGGGTAAAATAAAGGTATATGCCCCAGGTGTTTGGGCTTTGAGTAATCTGTAGTTAATATTATCTACTCTAGAATACTGCGAAATATCAGATAAATCACGGCACATCAGGGTGAAGTTGTGGTCTTTATCGAGCTGGCGGATACGGCGAATACGCTCTGCTCCACGCTTGTTACCCAATAAACAGCCTATGGCGTAGCTCGAATCCGTTGGATAGACGATTACACCACCCTTGTGTACTATTTCGACGGCTTTCGCGATTAAGCGATGCTGTGGATTGTCCGGATGAATAAGAAAATACTCGCTCATTAAACTGCCAAGTGCGTGAAAATCAGTTATTCTACACTAGGAATTTTTATGATTGTATGATTAATGTGGAGATCATTTATGCTATACGCGGTAATTTCTCAGGATGTAGCTGACAGCACCTCAAAAAGAGCTCAGGCGCGCCCTGCTCATCTTGACCGTTTACAGGCATTAAAAGACGCTGGCCGCTTAGTATTAGCAGGCCCACACCCAGCCATCGATAGCCAGGACCCTGGCGCTGCAGGCTTCACAGGCAGTTTGATCGTTGCGGAATTTGACTCGCTGGAAGCGGCACAAGCATGGGCTGATGCAGACCCTTATGTGCCAGCTGGCGTTTACGAAAGCGTTACCGTTAAACCATTCAAAAAAGTATTACCCTAATAAAATCAGGACCATGAAAAACATGACCATTAATAAAAAAATACTCGTTGCGGGCATTAGTCTTGGATTAGCTTTATCAATCTCTCAGGCTGCATTTGCAGATTCTCACGCGGAAGCAAAACCAGACGCTAAAGACGCGGTGGTTGCAGTCGTTAATGGCAAGAACATTACTCAGGATTTGCTGTCGAACTACTTAGGTGTGGTTCAGCGCTCCGAGAATCCGGCTAAAAATGATCCTCGCGCCGCGCTGGATGATTTGATTGCGACTGAGTTGGCCCTGCAAGAAGCAGGAAAAACCGATATTTTATCGCGCGATGATGTAAAGCAACGCATTGAAGATTTCACTCGCAATATCTTGCTAACCACTTGGACCAAAGAAAAAGTTGAAGGCTTTGATATTCCGGATGCTGAAATCCAGACGCTTTATGATGAGCGTGTGAAGAAAGATGCCGATGACGAATTTAAAGCCCGTCACATTCTGCTGAAAACTGAAGACGATGCGAAAGCCGTGATTAAAGAGCTGGCCGACGGTGGCGATTTCGCTAAAGTTGCAGCCGCTAAATCCACTGGCCCTTCTGCTTCTAACGGCGGTGACTTGGGTTGGTTTAAATCCGCGTCGATGGTTAAGCCATTCTCCGATGCGGTTAAAGGCATGAAGAAAGGCGATGTCTCTGCCGAGCCAGTGAAGACTGATTTCGGCTGGCACGTCATTAAGCTGGAAGATATGCGTCCGGCTAAACTGCCACCAATGGATTCTCTGAAGCCACAGCTGAAGCGTATGATCGCGCAGCAGAAGATGATGGAATACATGGAAACAATGAAAGAGACCGCTGACATTAAAGTCATGCTGCCAGAAGTAAAAGCGCCGGCAGCCGATGCAGCAGCGGACACTACTGAAGCTGGGAAAACGGAATAAGCCTATGAAATCTGCCTGGAAAGCGTTTCTTGTAGATCAGGGGGCCGAGTTTGAAAACGACCGCCTAGTCTCCTTTGGCAACCCGAATATGGAACGTCGCATTTCGCCGCAAGGTGCTGTGTTGTCGAACCTGTCAGATCGCGGTTTGCTGGAAGTCAGTGGGGCTGATGCAGTGAGTTTTCTGCAAAACCAACTGACTAATGACATCACTAAAATTGACCCGAAGACACATCAGCTCACTGCATGGTGCAATCCCAAAGGCCGTGTCATTGCGAATTTCCGGGCATTTATGCGTGGCGAAAGTATCTTTCTGATTTTATCAAAGGATCTGATTGAAACGGTGCTGCCTAAGCTTAGCCGCTACGTGATGATGTCGAAGGTCACCATTACTGATGCCACCGATATGCTGGTGCACTTTGGTTATGCCGGTGAGAATGCGGAGCAGGATTTAACCCGCATTCTGGATTATGTGCCGACCGCACCCAATGAAACACTGCAGTTGGGTAACCTGAGCATTTTAAGATTGCCGGGTGAAACCCCGCGCTTTGAAGTGTTTGGCGATATTAGCTCCTGTAGTGATCTGTGGTCGAAGTGCAATGTGCGTGCCGCGCCGGTGAGTAGCCAAGCGTGGGACTTCATGAACATTCGTGCTGGTCGCCCGGTGGTGACCGCTGAAAGCACTGAAGCTTGGATTCCGCAAATGCTGAATCTGACTTATGTTGATGGCGTCGACTTCAAAAAAGGCTGCTACCCCGGACAGGAAGTGGTTGCCCGCCTGAAGTATTTAGGCAAGAGCAAGCGCCGCATGTTCCACCTGCAATTCGAGACTGACAAGGTTCCGGCCTGCAATGCCAGTATTGTTACGGCAGATGGCACCGAAGCCGGTAAAGTACTCAACGCAGTGCTGAATCCGGATGATGTGATTGAGTGTCTGGCAGTCTTGAAAATTGCTGATACTGAAAACCCGCTATTTCTGGACTCACCAGAAGGCCCGGCGGTTAGTCTGCTCGAACTGCCTTATAGTGTCGAAGACTAAACCGGACGTTTTGCTACTCCACGGTGTTTTAATGAATACCGTGGAGATGCTTTATCTGGAGCGGCAACTAAGCCATCAGGGCTTTACCGTTCACAGTATGCATTACGCGTCTGTACGACGAAATATCGCTGAAAATACCCGCCTTCTGCACCAGAAAGTTGCTTCGCTGAATTTGCCTGAGCTACACATTGTCGCGCACAGTTTGGGTGGCATTATGGCGATGCGGTTACTACAGCAATACCCTGACCTACCCAGTGGCCGCGTGGTTATGCTGGGTACGCCTTTAAATGGTAGCTATATTGCCAAGCGCCTGATGAACTGGCCGTTGGTCAATCGCTTACTGGAAAACAGTATGGCGGATGGCTTGGATGGGCAATCATTACCACCGAACTCACTTGGTCGTGACGTTGGCATGATCGCTGGCAGTAGCAATGCAGGCTTAGGCTTAGTCATTGGTGGCTTACCGGGCAAAAGCGATGGCACAGTGCTGCTTAGCGAAACTCAACACCCAATGCTTAAAGAACATATCATTCTGGATGTGTCACATACCGGCATGATCTTTTCACAAAAAATCGCCCATCTAGTGGGCAACTTTTTGGATACCGGTAGCTTTTCAGAGCCTGGTCAATAAGGCGTTAACGCCCTACCCCGTATTGCGCAATAAAATGGCCGGCCGCACATTCATTCGCCGGTTTAAATACTGCGCACCAATCACTAGCGTCGATACACTCACCAGCAATGCCGTAACTAAGCCCACCCAAATCAGATCAAATGAAGGTAATTTCATTCGCCACTCTAACAGCGGTATGGCAATCGCTGAGCCGAGCACGACGGCAAACAATGCCGTCACCAAAGCGATCAGTAGAAACTCCAGATACAGGCTTTTACGGATCACGGATAAACGCACGCCCAACGCATGCAATACAGATGCATCGTAAACTTGACGCACCCGACTCGCGGCAATCACACTGAATAACACCAACAAACTGGCGAGAAAGCTAATCACCGCAACCACCAACAAGCCACTAGTTGCTTGACCGAGTAACTCACGGGCACTGGCCAGAATGCGCGCTGTGCGTACTGTCACCACATTTGGAGCGACCGCCGCAATGCGCTTTTGTGCTTGCAAGGCTAGGTCATCATTCATCCAAGCCGCGCCGACATAACGCCCGACTGAGCCCTCCAGCACATCTTCAGCGACAATCCCCTCAAACCAAAAGCGAGTTTGCACGCCTTTTTGGCGGTGGATAGCGGCTATTTTGAATTCCAGCGTGTTACCCGCAACTGCATAGCTAATGCGATCACCTACACTCACGCCAATGCGCCGAGCCTCTCTATCTTCAAGTGACATGCTTGGGATTGATTGGTCCTGATCGTCAGCCCACCAACTGCCGTCAACTAGCTCAATACCATCCACATTACCGCCTCGATAACTGAGCTTATGGTCGTCGTTTAGCGTATCGCGAAGGTCTTCAGCCCTTTCGGAGTCACCTGCGCCATCGGCGAGTAAGCTAGCGACTGTCTCGCCATTCACTGCCACGATACGGCCTTGCACCAAAGGAGCTAACTCTGCTCGTGCTTCAGTCGAGGTTTCTTGTATGGCTTTTTTGACATCTTCAACTTGATTGGGGCTAATATCATAGAGCACCAATGCAGGAGCTTCTTCCGGAATGGTTGCTTGGATGGTGCGCTGTAAAGAAACCACTACCAGGGTACAAACCACCAGTAAAGTCAGCGCTGATCCCAATGATAATAAAGAGCTGCGCAGTGGCGTGGCTGGGCGGTATAAATTCGCCAGTGCTAAACGAAACGCCAGCCCGGTACGTAATCCCTGCATACCCTCGATACGCTGCGCACCGCGTCGGATTAAGCGTAGGGTGATTTCTAATAACCCTAGCAATAGCGCTACGACCAAGATAAACCCAGCACCAAACAGCAGCGACGGTACACTGATTAGGATTAAGCTGATAATACCGCCAGCACATACCGCTGTGGCTATCGCCCAGTTACGGGGGATATTAAGCGCTCCGCCGGCAGAATCCCGAAACAGGCTAGCCGGTGACACGGATAAAGCAGAACCAATGGCAGGCAAAGCAAAACAAAATGCCGTCAGCAAGCCAAAGATAAAGGCACTTAGAAATGGTGCTGGCAAAGCCGCAAAAGTCGTACTGATTGGAATTTCAGCAGCTACGACAGTGCCGCCTAATAAGGCAAGTGACACCCCAATCAAGCAGCCTACGAGACTTGCGCCGCCGCCCATTATTCCAACCTGCAGCAAATAAACCGCTGCAATACGTCGGTTACGCAAACCTAGCGAGCGTAAGGTGGCAATAGTTTTTAGCTTACTCTGCAAATAGGATTGAATACTGCTAAACACGCCCAAGCCGCCAATAAATAGCGTGCTAAAGCCTATCACCAATAAACCTGATGCAATCTGCCCTAGTCTTTCAGAAATGCGCTCACTGCGGTCTTCAAAGGTTCGCACTTCCCAACCGCGATCGGGGAATTGCTGATAGAAAAGTGTCTTCCAAGTTGCCGCTGGCATTTCGGTCGCCACTCGGTAATCGTACTCAACCCGTGATCCGGGCTGGAGTAACTGCGCATCGCTGATTGCTTGCGGGGAAATTAGTACCGGAGAACCGCGCCAATCCGCTGTTAGATTACGATCCGGCTGTTTTTTGATGAGTGCGCGCACGTCCATTTGCAGGCTACCGATCGACACCGAGTCGCCGACATTTAGGTCGTAACGCACCGCTAGCGAATTGTCGATAGCCACGCCCCAGCGCCCTTCCTGATTACTGATCAGCTCGGATAACGGCTCCTCGGGTTCGAGTTGCAGACTGCCATACAGCGGATACAAATCGTCAACACTTTGCAGCTCGATCAGCACAAAATCATCTTGTGGCGTTCCGAGCATAGTACGCAGTTCGATAAGTTGCGAGACCTTGCCGTTTTGCCTCATCCAATCCAGCGCCTCATCGGGTAGTGGTCGTGGCTGATTGGAACTTACCTGTAAGTCTCCACCTAATAACTGGCGTGTATCCGACAATAAACCATCACTGACCAAGCGATACAAGCTGCCACTGGCTGAGACTAAAGTAACGCCCAACACCAAACAGGCACAAAAAATCCACAGCGAACGACCGCTGGCTCGCAAGTCACGCCAAGCTAAACTAAGCAGGAAGCGCATTGGGGGCATCCTCCACTAATTTACCTTGCTGTAGACGAAACACCCGCTGGCACTGCGCTGCGATGTCTTCATCATGCGTCACCAAAATCATGGTCGAGCCACTTTCCCGGTTTAAGCCAAACAGTAATTCGATAATACGCTCACCGGTTTTGGCATCGAGGTTACCGGTTGGCTCATCGGCCAATAATAAGCGTGGCTGGTGGACTAAAGCACGCGCAAGGGCCACTCGTTGCTGCTCGCCCCCTGATAACTGTGTTGGATAATGCCCTGCCCGCTCGGCCAGCCCGACCCGCTCCAGCATCGCCGTTGCGGTTTGGCGGGCATTGTCACGTTCTGCAATTTCCAGCGGCAACATAACATTCCCCAAAGCCGTTAAACTCGGGACCAGATGGAATGACTGAAATACAACCCCCAGACTATCGCGGCGAAGATCTGCCAATGCATCCGAATCCAAGCTGGCGAGGTCTTTATTATCCAATAGAATCGAGCCGCTAGTGGGCTGCTCCAAACCGGCAAGCAACAATAACAGCGAGGTTTTACCAGAGCCCGACGGACCTAATATCGCCACAGTTTCGCCTTGCTGCAGCGTTAGATCAACGTCGATCAACACGTCCAGCGTGGAGTCTTGCATGGTGTAAGAAAAGCTTAACTGCCGGAGATCGACAACAGTGGCGGGCTGAGATGAGTCGGGAGATTGGTTGGCCGGATGCAGGGTCATAAGGTTTATGTCTCTGTGAGTTGGTCAAAAATTGGATTCTATCTACTGGCAAAGATGTTACATCAAAGTAAGCACATTAAGATAAAAAGCCTTAAATCACGAGGTAATCGCCTTATCTTGATATTAAATATTGGCAACATTCAACATGCTGAAATTTTCATCCGCTAGAACCAGACGGTTGATCAATTATAAAAAATCAACAACCCAGTTATGTAATGCATCTTTACTGGAACGGGGGTGCCAAGCCGCAATCACCTCAAAACTCAAAGGACTATCTGATAGATCAAGGGTAATTAAGTTATCGCCTCTTAGTGCCCTAGATGGCAGAAAGGCAATGGTTTCCGTTGTTTCCAGATAAAGGGGAACGATAGAGAAACAAGGTGCAGAAATTACAGTATTTCGCTTTAAACCATGCTCTTCGAACCAAGTATCGATAGACCCCCGAAAATTAGGTCTGGAAGGTGAGGCAACAATCTGAGGATAATCCGCTATATCATGGATACGTAATTTCTTGTTGGCTAACGGAGAGCCCTTAGCTGCCACGCAAACATGGTACTCAGAAAACAACGTCTTACTGGGAAAGTTACCTGGAACAAAGTCTGGAAAGGCTATCACTAAGTTTATTTGGCCAGTGGTCAGTGCATCTCTTAAATTATCAATATCCAAATCTTGAATAATAATTTTTAAGTTTGGTGCTTGTTGCCGAATTTTAGCGATAACTTCAGGTAATACGACTTGCTGGGCATAGTCCGTTGCCGCGATCACATAGGTGCCCTCTACCAGCTTAGGTTCAAATGAATCAGGCTCCAGTAGTTGCTCGAAACCTTGTAGAACCTGATCAACCTTTCCACTTAAACTCTCAGCATAAGGTGTCGGTACCAGCCCGTTGCTTTTTCTAACGAACAGCCGATCATTAAAAGCCTCTCTTAGCTTACTCAATTGGCCGCTGACGGCTTGCTGTGTTAAGCCAACCTGCTCAGCAACCCGAGAGACATTTCTCTCCCTGAGTAAGGCTTGAAATATCCTTAACTGTTTTATTTCCAGCCGATCAATACCTTTCATAATTGTATCTCTTACAAGGTGTAACTGTTTCCAATTGTATCACTCGATAACTACCATAACTACTCAAGTAACAAAGCAACTTAAACTAAAGAGGTAGGTATGAAGAAGGTTATTGTAATTGGAGCATCAGGAAAAATTGGCCAAGCGGCATTAAGCGGATTGCAACATCATGAAGTGGTCACCGCCAGCTATTCAGGCAAGGGATGCGATCATCAAGTAGACATTGGTAGTGAGTCTTCTATTAGGCAGCTCTTCGAGACAGTCGGCTCGTTTGATGCCGTCGTCAATACCGTGGGCCTGTGTGAATATGCGGATTTTGTCGATATGACCGAGAGTCAATGGATGACGACCGTACTCAGTAAAATGATGGGGCAGATCAATTTGGTTCGTATCGGTCAGGAATATATCAATGAGCGTGGGTCATTCTCTCTGATTACCGGCATCCTTAGTTCAAAAGCAATTCCAATGGCCATTGCTGATGCAACAACAAGCGGCGCAATTGATACTTTTGTTAAATGCGTGGCCTATGAACTTCCAAGAGGAATCCGCATCAATTCGATTAATCCAACCGTCATTGAAGAAGCATGGGATGTGTATGGTGAGATGATGTCAGGCTTTCATCCTGTTCCGGGAAGCATGGTGGGTAAGGCATTTGCGCGCTCTGTTGACGGATTTATTACCGGTCAGGTTATCACCGTTGATGCGTAAATATTAAATATTGGAGGCGTTCAGAGCCCTGCATCTGGCCTCTCACCTAGTCCGGAGGAATTAGTACACCTCCGGACGGTAGAACGCTACCGCTTAACTACATTACGCTGATCCATGCTCTGAGAATCGCAGCTCTTTGGGCGAGTTCTCCCGCTATATATCAAATGGATACTGGCAGCCTGGCGATAAACTCACTGTCGCTTGGGATATACACTCCCCTGCCTATCAATGTGTTGACGGTGCGCCTGAGTTTTTAGGTTACGCAAACCTCACCACAACGACGGTCACTGAACTGGTTGGCCCATTAAGCCAAGTTAGCCTCCAAGGCAAAAGCTTTAACTCAGTATTGAAATTCGACACGTCTGAAACGACGGTTTCTGATGATACGGGCAACACCATTATAGAAAACATCGGAAGTGCTTATCACCAGTGGCATACAGGCTTGGTAGCAGAAGAAAGTACAGACTGCTTGATTGGAGAATCGGGTAAAAGATACTGCACAGATAGACGGACAGTTGCCTCGAATTTGCCGGCAATACCGGAACTCTGACGACCACTTTAATCGCCTTGGTAGGTCTTAGTCATCCCACTCAACCCTGTAGGGCTCTATGTTTAACCCTACATGGCTTAGCGCCCAGTAGACCGAGTCAGACTCATCAAGGCGGTATATAAACAGAATATACGTATCGGTTGGGTTTCTAACAAACCCTAAGCCCAGCCCAGCCTGGTTCAATGCGTAAGTGTAGTCCTTAAAGACATCCTTATGGCTAACCGTGGCACTGTCAGGATAATTTGTTACGTTAGGTAAGCTAGCATTAATCCCATTTAGGGATAAACGCTTCTGTATGTGGTGATGCAAATCATCTACTCCAGCTTTCCAGTCCAAGCTAAAGAAATAGAAGCACTCGCCTTTCATATCCAGATTTAATAACTCAAGTAAATAATGAAGCCCTTGATCAGAAGGCTTTATCTCTTTAGATTTAACCTCTGAAATCGAGGAAAACAACCCATCTACAGTTTCAACAGAGCAGCTATGAATTAATAATCCAGAAAGCTTAGTGTAGCCACTTTGCAACTCATCCAGCTTAAACTTCGTACTTCTGATCAGAATGGTATCATCGCCTTTTTTAGCGAGCTGAGTCACTTTAGCCGGATGACTCCCCTTCTTTAAAGTATTTTTACTTGCAGGAAGTAAGCTTTTAGCTTTGTAGAAGAAAAACGCCACTAAGGCCAGTATAAGCAGACTGAAAATTATTATACTCATTTTTAATTTCCGATGGTTTATTTAGTCTGAGAAGAAATGCGCGAGCAAGTGAGCAGTTTTTATGATGAAGCTAATTAGTCATCGTAGCTCAGTCACAAAACACCCAGATACTAAGCCCCTCTTTAAAGCCTTATCGCAAGTAATCAATAGCTCATTTAGTTGACTGGCTAATTCTTTGTTCTCAGAGAGCAGTTCTTTAATTTGGCGTACTTCATCGATAAGGTTGGCTAATTCCTCAGCACTGTAGTTTGTGTCTTCGTAGTAATTCTCTAGCTTCTTGAATAAGGGAAATTTGTCATTAGCTAGAGCTAGGCGGTTGAAGATTAGTCTATGGGACTGTAAGTCAAATGAAGCATCTGAATGGTTATAGGATGCTTCTTCTTGATTATTTCCTATGTGAAAATCTAGCGCCATTATTCAGTCTCATTACGCAAAAATATCAACAACAATGAATCTAACACAACGCTGTAAGCAATGCTTCCCTGTAAAGCGTACATGAAGCGCCCCCAACAAATTGGGGACAACTCACTAAATAAACTTCACAACAGCAGCTATCAAATCTCTCCTGCAAAATGACACAACACGTCTGCGCCATTAATAGTCCGCTTCGGCGGTTTTGTTTCCCGGCATACAGCTGTGACATGAGGGCAACGCGAAGCAAAATGACAAGCATTTTTCGATGTTGAGCCATCACTTATAACAACGGGTTTTCGTTTACCCCGCCGTTTCCGTGGGTCAGGCATGGGTACAGCATCAAGTAACGCCCGGGTGTAAGGGTGCTTAGGTGCTCTAAATAGCTCCTCTGTTGTTGATAGCTCCACTATTTGGCCGAGATACATGACTGCAATACGGTCGCAAACGTGCTCGACTACGGCTAAATCGTGAGTAATGAAGACATAGGTCAATCCCAGTTTATCTTGTAAGTCTTGTAGTAAGTTTAGAGTCTGCGCTTGTATCGAAACATCCAGCGCTGAAACTGCTTCATCAGCAATAATCAATTCAGGATTTGTGGCGAGAGCACGCGCAATACCAAGCCGTTGTCTTTGGCCACCGGAAAATGCATTAGGGTATCGAAGTAGAAACTCTTTACGCAGACCTACTTGCTCCAGCAGCACCGATACTCTATCGGCGAGTTCCTGCCCGGAAAGCCCTTCAGATTTGCGTAAGCATTGGCCGACCAAATCAATTACCCTAAGCTTAGGGTTTAAGGATGACTGTGGGTCCTGAAACACCATGCGTATTTTTTTCCACATATCGCGAAGAACATGTTGTTCCGCACCAACCAACTGCACTTCGGGCTGATCAGCTGCCTTAAAATGAATGGATCCACTGGTCGGGCTCAGAATCTGCATAATGCAGCGCCCAAGCGTCGTCTTGCCACTTCCACTCTCACCAACTACACCGAAAGTCTCCCCCCGATAAACATCGAAAGAGATATTATCTACTGCTCGTACCACATCAGTAGACTTTTTAAAGAAGCCTCCACCGATGGAAAAGTGCATATCCAGCTCACGAATTTCAAGAATAGTCTTAGCCATGTGCTACCCCCAGCGTGTGAATAAAGCAGGCGCTCTCACTGTTACCGACAGAAACCATCGGTGGCTCACCTTGATCACAGACTCCGGGCATGAATTTGTCACAGCGTGTCCGAAAGGTGCAACCTGAAGGTCGCGCTAGAGGGTGAGGAACCATACCTCGAATAGCGGGAAGGCGTTTTCGCCGGGCAGAACCTATGCGTGGTACAGACTCCAAAAGAGCCTGCGTGTATGGGTGCTGAGGGTTTTCAAAAATGGAGTAGACATCCCCTTTCTCAACCACTTTACCCATATACATAACCGCTACATCCTCGGCCACTTCCGCAACCACACCAAGGTCATGCGTAATTAGCATCACCCCCATCTTAAACTCATCTTTCAATTCCGCAATGAGATCTAGAATTTGAGCTTGCGTAGTCACATCGAGTGCTGTTGTCGGCTCGTCTGCGATTAATAAACGCGGCTGACACGATAGTGCCATGGCAATCATAACCCGCTGTCGCATACCGCCAGATAACTCGAATGGGTAAGCGTTATACCGTTCTGCCGGCTTTGGAATACCAACACGGTCAAGCATTTCAATGGCCGTTTCTTTGGCCTCTGCCTTAGACATTTTTCGGTGGAGGAGAATCGTCTCGGTAATTTGCTTACCAACCTTCTGAATAGGGCCAAGCGACGTCATCGGCTCCTGAAATATCATGGCAATATCCTGGCCCCGAATACTTCGAAGCTCTTTAGAACCATGTTGGACGGTGGCCAGATCAATACTCTGGCCATGATCGTTGTGGTAGATGATATTGCCGTCCACTATTTTCCCTGGGGAATCCAGAATCCGCAATATCGATCGAGCCATGATGGATTTGCCACAACCGCTTTCACCAAGAACACATAAGGTACGGTTGGCATAGACATCAAGATCAACACCGTCGACTGCCTTGACCACCCCGTCATCAGTGAAAAAGTGCGTTTTAAGATTGCGAATCTCGACCAGTGGGTCAGTGTGTTGATGGGTCTGCTGCATCACGAATTCCATCTCCTAAAAAGTTGAGTGCGAGGACTGTCATTACAATCATTGATCCTGGTGCGATTAGCAGCCACGGCGCTTGAATAATCGTTCGGATGTTTTGGGCTTCTTTGAGCAAGGTTCCCCAAGAAACTGTCGGTGGCTGTAAGCCAATCCCCAAAAATGATAAGGAGGTTTCAGCCAGAATCATCAGTGGCACGGCTAAGGTGAGTGAGGCAATAATATGACTCGAAAAGGACGGCACCATGTGCTTCCAAATTACTTCCCAGTCGGTCAGACCATCCAGCCGTGCTGCGATAATATAATCCTCGTTGCGTAACGACAGAAACTTCCCTCTGACTTCTCTGGCAAGACTTGTCCAGCCAATCATTGAAACAATAAGCGTGACTACAAAGTAGGTTCGTAACGGCGGCCACCCTAGAGGTATTGCAGCGGCCAATCCCATCCACAACGGTATTGTTGGAATCGAGCGAATAAACTCAATCAGTCTTTGAATGGAATTATCTATCCAGCCCCCATAGAAGCCTGATATACCACCCAGAGAAACGCCGATAAACAAAGACACAATGACGCCGATAAGTCCAATAGACATGGAGATGCGTGTCCCCATAACGATACGGCTAAAAATATCCCGCCCTAAGCGGTCAGCACCAAAGAAATACACACGATCTTCCGCATTCACCGGGCCAAATAAGTGCCGATTCATGGGAATTAACCCAAGTAATTTGTACTCATATCCCTCTACGAAAAAACCAAGCGGAATAATTTTATCGGGGTCTTCCACAAAGGTACGACGTCTTTCTTCACGGTTTAGCTTTAGTGTCAGTCCCTTGGCATGCAGTTGGAATCTAGACTCACCCGTCTCGTTTTCTACAAAAAGATGAATTCCCATTGGAGGGGCAAAAGGTGCCTTCCTATTGGTTTCGCCAATGTTGCTAGTGGTTACGAACTCACCGAACAGTGCCATCAAATAGACCAGTCCGATAATCCAAAGACTGATATAGCCAATCCGGTGTCGTTTAAATTTACGCCACATCAGAGACCGTGGGCCCAATAATTCGGGCATAGCCACATCGTTTTCCGCGGCCTCTTTCGGGCTATTCGCAGCGCCATTTGTACTTGCGTTAGATAGGTTCATTGGTAACGAATCCTTGGATCAATCCAGGCTAGAAGCAGGTCTGAGATCAGTGTGCCGAGCACTGTCAGTAAGCTCACAATTAAAATAAGCGAGCCTGCCAAATACATGTCCTGCACCAGTAGCGCGCGCAGCAGCATGGGGCCTGTGGTGGGAAGGTTCATAACGACGGCTACAATAATTTCGCCCGATACCAGTGTCGGGAGTATCCAACCAATCGTTGAAATAAACGGATTCAGTGCAACACGAACTGGGTATCTCATTAGCAACTGAAATTCCGACATACCTTTGGCACGAGCCGTAACCACATAGGGGCGATATAGCTCATCTAGCAGATTGGCACGCATAATACGAATGAGCGCCGCTGCGCCTGAGGTACCGACGACTACGATAGGCATCCAGATATGTTTTAACAGATCGATGAACTTATCAAACGTCCACGGTTCACCGATATATTCAGGGCTGACCAAGCCACCAACACTCTGACCGAAATACTTGAAGGTGACGTACATCATCACTAAGGCAAGCAAGAAATTGGGAACGGCAAGCCCCAAAAAGCCAAAAAAAGTAGCGGCATAGTCACCAAAGGAATATTTGCGTACCGCCGAATAAATACCGATAGGTAATGCGGTAATCCAAATAAACAACAGTGTTAGCAACGAGATTCCGAACGTCCAGCCTAAGCGGTCCCAAATCAAGTCACCCACAGGAAGATTTTTCTCGAATGAAAGGCCAAAGTCACCTTCAAACACAATGCCAGTGATCCACTTCCAGTACTGTACGTATATCGGTTGACCGAGACCGTATTGGTCGCGAAGCGACTGCATCGTGCCAGAGTCCAAGCCTCCTGAGTCACTTAATTCCGCAGCGAGTGTATCCAAATAATCACCAGGCGGAAGCTGGATGATTATAAAGGTCACGATCGAAACCATAATAACGGTCGGGATCATGTAGAGAATACGGCGATAGATAAATCCAAGCATCGTCTTTCCTAGTTAGACCTAAAAGCAAAATACGGCAGAGGCACTATCCCTCTGCCGAAAGGGTTTTTATGGCAAAGACTTGCCACCTTTGTAGTACATCTGACTAACGTATGGAGATGGGTACCAAAGCTGTCCAGACATGGGCAAAGGATCAGGGGCATTCATCACGTTGTTGCGCGCGACACCAAACGCCGGATCACTCTGAACCAGACCAATCGTAAGCAGTTGATCGGCAGACATCTCAAGCAGCTTTTCCATCATTTTCTTACGCTGCTCGGTAGTCGGCGCAGCCTTTACTAAATTGTATTGAGTAAACAAGGCTTTGATCGCCTCTGGTGGCTCAATACCGGTTTCAGGATCACTCCCCCACTTTGTCCACTCAGGTGCCCAGTAAACTGCTGAGCCAAAAGGCAGGTAACACTCAGGAGAGGTATAAGCATCTGACTGACCACCCGCACAATTCCAGATATAGGCATCATGCTGTGATGAAGCGGCTATTTCTTGTAAACGTGCACGGTCACTCATGCGAACCTGTAGATCTAACCCGACCTTGCGGGCATATTCTGCAACCAGCTCCAAGACATCCGGAAATTGAGCACCAAAAACATCGGCTGTTAAGAAGACCAGTGTGAAGCGTTTTCCAGTAGGGTCTTTACGAAAACCTTCACTATCACGCTCAGTTAAGCCCGCTTTATCCAAATATTCATTGGCCAGTTTCGGATTGTACTCAGTGAATTGAGTCGCCATTCGCTTGTTATAGAGCGGTGACACAGGTTGTGGTGCAGTCTGGGCAGGACGGCCTGAACCGAAATAGATAAGATCGATAATCTCCTGTCGATTGACCGCATGACTAAGGCCTATCCTGAAGTCTTTGTTATTAACAATCTTGTTTTTGATTGGATCAGGATTATTTAGGTTCAACATCAGGATCGCCCCATTAGAAGGCAGGTCATTGGTGTCGAAAAAGTGAAACTTTCCACGTTCCATATTATCGGTCAGAACTGCACGGTTCGCAGGGCGACCCAAGTGGCGGTTCATGTAGTCGATTTCACCATTAAAGGCTTTTAACAGAATCGTCTCCGGATCTTCTACCTGATCCCAGGTAATGCGGTCAAAGTACGGCAATTGATTGCCCTCACCATCGACCTTCCAGAAGTACGGATTACGCTCGGCAACCACTCGGTCTGAAGAACCATAGGCATTCTGTAGCTTCCAGGGATGTAGCGTTGGCCGATCTACATTTTGCCAAAACGATGGGGTATGCATCGGAGCAGCTTTCAAAGTAAATAATGACACCCAGTCTGCTGCTGCAGGCTCTGCATCAACGAGCTTTTGAATCCCATCAGGGTTGTATTTTTCGTGAAACTGACTGAGGTAATGTTTTGGATAGTTAACAGGGTAATAACCAAAGCCGTAGGCTATATTAGGAATGAACAGACCGTTCGGTGTATCAAATTTAAATTCAACAGTTAGATCATCAATTTTCGATACTTTTACCGGGCCATTTGGACCAACGTAAATTGCGTGTTTTGATGGGGTCAAACGCTTGTCTGAAAAGACTTCATACCAGAACATCACGTCATCAGCACTAAACGGTGCACCATCCGACCATTTCATACCCGATCGCAATTTAAAGGTAAACGTCGTTGCATCCTCGGATACGGTCCAACTTTCAGCAATGTTCGGCTTTATTTCTGTCCAGTCTGCACTCCAGCGAACCAGGTTTTCATGCCCAATCGTACGCACGATATTATGTTGATCTCCACCCCCTAGAATCGCACGACGCATGGTGCCGCCATATTCACCAATTGAATCAAGTGTTTCGAAAACCAGTGGATTGTTTGGTAGGCGCTCACTCAAGGGTGGTAAATCGCCGGATTTAACTAATGGGTCTAGCATGGGAGCTTGCTGATAGTCCTGTGCATAGGCTGATGCCACACCTAGGGCTACGGAACCAATGACCGCAAGGCTTACAATCCATTTTTTACTTGGATGTATCATATTTTTCATTTCCTTTTATCCTCCGTCCTATTTCGTCAATTATCATTGCCATTAGTTAATGACTGAACGATCTGTTTTGTTCATGTGAGTCATCTTACATATTGCACGATAATTTCAATATCGTACATTATTTATTAAATAATATGTAGTATTTTTTAAAAAGTCTCTAGGGAGTAAGCTTTTTTGTAAGAGATTACTGCTCTACAGCCATGGTCGTGGCAGCCTTTTTACAGAGAAGTTAGCTAAGCAGCATGACAAAAAAGCGTGTGCAATGGGCGGTGAAACCTACTGCAATAGCTCGACTAGTTGCAGACGGTAGAGGCACTAGGGGGAGAGGAAAGGATGAAACCAATCCCTCCATCTAAAGGCAAATACCGTTTAGTGCCATCCAACGCGCGGCGAAACTGGAATCATATCGTCAGGCCTGGAACGTATCATATCCATGTGCTCAGACCGTATTGATCGATAACCCGGATCATCGAACAGGTTGATCATTTCTTCAGGGTCTTCCTGCATATCATACAACTCACCGGTGTTCGTGCGCAGATCGACCGACATCCGATAACGCTTACTTCGAACCGTCATCAAGTCCATATCGACCGCCGAGCGAATGGAGTCCACTTCATACTCCGCAAGCGCGAAGTCGCGGATCTCTGAGCCATCCCAAAGCCCACGCCACGATTGTCCATGAGACTCTGGCAGCTCAATACCCGCAAGATCAGCCGCCGTCGCTAACACATCAACAGTACTGATCGGGTCCTGAATCACTTGCCCGGCAGGAATGCCCGGCCCCTGAATTAAACAAGGGACTCGTAACAAGCCGTCATAGAGCATTGGTCCTTTCAATAGCAGGCCATGATCACCAAGCCATTCACCATGGTCGCTGGTGAAGATAATATAGGTATTGTCCAGCTCACCTTTAGCCTCAAGCGCATCAAGAATTCGTCCAACCTGATGATCGACAGCAGAAATCATGCCGAAGTAAATCGCAGTAATGTCGCGCAAGGCGCTCTCGTTTAAGTCCCCCTTCTGACCCCAATCAACCCCGCCCGCATTATGTTCAGCACCCTGCTTGATCGGTTTAGCACGATCTTCTACGAAGGCTTTATGCCACCAAGGGCGTTTATCGAGATCCAACTCTGAGTGCTTAGCAATGGCCACATCATCTCTAGAATACATATCACACCAAGGTTTAGGCGCAAGAAACGGTGGGTGCGGATCGGGAAATGAGAGCCAGGCCATTAAGGGTTCTTCACCCTTGTTCTCGATCATTTCAACGGCACGGTTGCCGATCCAAGGGGATGAGTGCCACTCCTCATCCAGTGCTGATCGCCAGGTTTGAAAATGTGCAGTCTCGGGATCCAAGTGAACTTTGGCAAGATCCCAACGCGCTTGGCCTTGGCCATTCTGATTAAGCCAGTATTCGTAGTTGAGTGCTTCAGGGGGCTCACTCCACTGAGTATGATGATGGGGACGAAGCATGATCTGAACATCATCAAAACCCATATACTTACCACGCCATTCTGGTGGGTAGTCCTTCGCACTCTTATAACACTCCGGACGTCCCGAAGGCTCAAAAGTCTGTTGACTGGAAAGGTGCGCTTTCCCGATAAAATAAGTGTCATAACCTGCTTTTGAAAACGAACCACCCAGGCCAGACTCACCTAATGCCTCTTCTAAATCACGCCCATTATCGCGTACGCCATGACTGTACGGCAGCTTTCCGGTCAAGATTGATGCACGAGCAGGCTGACACATCGGGTTTGGCGTGATACACGTCGTAAATCGAACGCCCTTTTCACCAATGCGATCTATATTTGGTGTAAATACCCCCCGTCCCTCTGGACCAATGCAGTCTCCGCGATGCTGATCGGTTGAGATCAGGATGACATTCGGCTTTTTTTTCATATTCATCGTTTGTCCCTTTTTAATGAAACGTTTGCTGTGGTTGAACTGAGAACAAGTATGCAATACAAATAAATCGTGTACAACATTAAAAATATAATGTACGATTTCCTCTGTTTCAGAGGAGAAATCACCCATGATACGTAAACTTTTTGTAGTAACCGCTATTTCACTCAGTCTGGCAACAGTGGCGCAAGCTCAAGTCGTTCTGGACGTCGTAGCCTGGAAAGGTAACGACGCCGAGCCAGCCGGACTCCCTCAACTGATTAAAAAATTCGAAGCCGAAAACCCTGATATTGATGTCGAGTTGACCTATGTCGCACGTAAAGATGTCGATAAGGTTATTCCGCCCCGCCTCCAGGGTGGAAACCCACCTGATGTCACTATGGTCGATAGCTCATTGGTTGAGCTCTGGGGTGGGGCCGGACTTTTATCCGACCTTGGTACTGACAGCTCTTGGTATAAAGAGATGGTTCCGGCAGTACGTGACCTCATGACTAAAGATGACAAGATCGTGATCTTCCCACTAGAAGTGATCGGTATGGGGAATTTCGTCAATATGGACCTGCTTGCAAAAGTGGGCATTGACAAAGCACCGGTGACGCTAGACGAGCTCAAGACAGCCTGCCAGGCACTGGCGGCCAAAGATATTTCACCAATGATTTTCTCCGGTGGTTTCTCTGCCATGCTATACGTTGGGGCAAACGGCATCGACCCAAAGGGTATTTCACCCGCAGAATACGGTTCTGGTGAGCGTAAATTTGAGGATGATAAGAACTTCAACGCATCGCTAGACAGCGTCCGAGACCTAGTAAAGGCTAATTGCTTCGACCCTAAACTGCAGGCAGGGCTTGATCCTTGGGCAACCGCACCACAAGAATTCCGCGCAGGTAATGTCGCAATCTTGCCACAGGGAGCCTGGAACATCGGTGGATTTTCTGCGGTACAAGGTCTGAACTTCCAGTTTGCCCCCATGCCATCGGCTTATACTGAAGATGGCTTAGCACTTGACCTCATTGGACCAGGTTGGGCGATTCCAACTGAATCCAAGAACGCTGAGGCAGCCACTAAGTGGATCAACTTCTTTGCCGATAAGGAAAATTTAAATGTATTCCTGAAAGCTGAAGGTGCTTACAGCCCTTACGAGAATGCTGGAAACAATATGCCTGATCTTGCTAAGCCCTACACGCAAGCACGTGATAAGAACAGCCTCATATTATGGCCGTTCTCAACCATGGAGTTCCCTAAACCACTGCAATCCGAATGGGAAAATAGCCTGACTGGTTTCCTGCTCAACTTGGATGCACCCAACGAGAAGACGCTGATACGTTGGGACGAAACGGTTGAAGATAGCATCTGACCTAAAGACCCGGCGTGCTGGCGCCGGGTTCTGATTCTCAAATCCATCGTTGCTTGGAGAAACCGACAATGCAAACGAGATTTTCCTTATATATTTTTACAATACCCGCCCTCTTGGTGCTTGGGATCTTTTTCATTCACCCCATTTTTCTGACTATCGACATGAGCTTCACCAGCTTTCAAGGTATTGGTGAAGCCAAAGAGGTTGGCTGGCGGAACTATGAACGAATTTTCTCAAGAGACCGCTACCTAAGAGAACTCTGGATCACCCTCTGGTATACTGTGGTAGTAGTATCGTCCCTGACCATATCCGGACTGTTTTTTGCCGCCGTGTTACACCGCATGCCGCTGATTCGAAATTTCAGTCGTGCTGCACTATACACCCCTGCCATGATGTCATTCGTTGTCGTCGGGTACGTTTGGCAATTTCTCTACTCTCCTATCAATGGCGGGATTAATACCGCCCTGCGGGATATCGGTCTGAGTAGTTGGGAACAGAATTGGTTAGGCGATCCATCACTTGCACTCTACTCCGTTGCCTTCACTCAAATATGGATGTTCACGGGCTTTACCTGCGCCATTTTTCTGGCAGGTTTTGCAGGAATTTCTGAAGAAATTGGAGAGGCTGCTAAATTGGAGGGTGCCTCATCCTGGCAAATATTCCGCGATATCGAGTTACCACTGCTCGCGCCCTCGATCACAGTTTCCGTGGTATTAACGACCATCGGAACACTGCAAACCTTTGAACTGCCATTCATTCTCACCAATGGAGGGCCAGATGGCGCCACACGCATGTTGTCACTAGAGATTATTGACAACCTGTTTGGTCAGTACAAATTTGGTTTTGCCTCGGCATTGTCGATCATTATGTTGATTCTTGTACTGTTGGTTGCCTTCGTTCAGAACAAAATACTACGTAATCGGGAGAACAACACATGAGTACTTCCACCGTTCAAGATGCCTCTCGCAGACCGTCACCTGATTGGGATCGAATCAGGCGACAAGGAAAATCAGTCTTTGCACATAGCATCGTGCTGCTGCTTGTGATGATCATGCTGCTGCCTTTGTTCTATATGGTCATGATGTCCTTCAAGACCGCAACAGAGATTGCTCAGGATCCGCTGGGTTTGCCCACAAGTTTGTATTGGGGAAATTACATGGCCACGCTGTCATCCATGGGCTATGTGCGCTCCGTGTTGAACTCGCTTGGCATCACCGTCTCGGTCATTGTTATTGTAGTGTTTGCAGGTGCCATGGCGGCCTATCCGCTAGCACGGATTCAAAACAGACTCAGTAGAACCATAGTCATGATCATGGCGCTAGGGCTGGCTACCCCCGGCTTTGTAACCATCACTCCGATCTACGTCATCTTTCGTGACATTGGCCTGCTGGATAGCTACCTCGGCGTCATACTCGCGTTTGCTGCATTGAAGCTACCTTTAGCCGTATTCTTTTACACCAGTTTCATTGCTGCCATTCCGATCGAACTAGAAGAAGCTGCACGGCTTGATGGCTGTACTAACCTACAGGTTTTCTGGCACGTTATTCGACCCCTTCTGGCTCCGGTCACAGCAACGCTATCATTGTTCATCATGATTATGGTCTGGAACGACTTCATCTATCCACTACTGCTTCTAACCGATAAGGACAAGCTCACTGTCATGATCGCAGTCTACAAATTCGTCGGCAATACCGGCATCGATCCAACCAAGCTCTTCCCAGCCGCAGTACTAGGCTCATTGCCACTACTGCTAATGTTTGCAGCTTTTCAACGTAAAATTATGGCTGGCGCGACAGCAGGAGCCGTTAAATGAACCTAACTGGAAAACATATTGTTGTAACCGGTGCTGGTGCTGGCATTGGCCTCGGCATCGCCCGACAATGTCGGGCAGCGGGAGCCGATGTAACGGGCATTGATGTGAACGCCGTCGGTGAAGCGAAACTGCTGGGGATGGGTGCTCGGTTTACTCAGGCTGATGTCAGCGACTTGGATGCCTTTGAAGCAGCCATTCTTGACGCTCATGAGCACTTCGGTCAGCTTGACGGACTGGTGAATAATGCCGGCGTCACCATCAAGGTCCCCTTTCTTGAAATGACCAGAAAGCAGATGGAAACACTTTGGAACGTCAACCAACGCTCAGTACTTTTCGGCTCCCAGGTGGCTGGACGAATCATGGCTGAAGCAGGCAGTGGAGTGATTGTAAACATTGCCTCAAACCATGCCTCGGCAACAAACCCTGGTCATGAAGGCTACGCCGGAACAAAGGGGGCTATTGTCTCAATGACACGAGCCATGGCTTGGTCTCTTGCGCCCTATGGAATTCGTGTGAATTCATTAAGCCCGGGAATGACTCAAACAGAAGTCGTTATTGAGGCCATGAAAGACCCAGCCAATGCTGCAAACTTCCGCTCATGGGCAGCCGATAATGAGGTTAGCACTGTTGAAGAAATCGGCGATGCCGCAGTTTTCCTGCTATCAGCGGCTTCCAGTGCAATGAACGGAGCTGATCTGGTGGCAGACCGGGCAATGTCAAACCTATTGGGTGTAAATGATACGAGGAGAAAACAAAATGGCTAAGCTGGTAATCAACAATGTCGTTAAGCGCTTCGGTCAGATCGAGGTCATCAAAGGCGTAGACTTGACCGTTGATGATGGGGAGTTCTGTGTTTTTGTCGGACCTTCCGGCTGTGGCAAGTCCACCTTATTACGTATGATCGCAGGCCTTGAAGTAACCACCGAGGGTCGCATAGCCATCGGAGACCGTGACGTGACCCACACTGACCCCGCTAAGCGCGGGGTATCGATGGTGTTCCAAACTTATGCGCTCTACCCCCACATGACCGTCCGCGAAAATATGAGCTTTGGACTAAAGATTAGCGGCGCAGAAAAATCAGTGATCGAGGAGAAAGTTAACGCTGCCGCCAATATTCTGAAGCTTAATGCCTTAATGGATCGAAAGCCTAAAGCACTGTCGGGCGGACAGCGTCAGCGAGTGGCTATCGGTCGGGCGATCGTACGCCAGCCAGAGGTGTTTTTATTCGACGAACCACTCTCAAATCTCGACGCCGAGCTGCGTGTGGAAATGCGGGTGGAGATTGCGCGCTTACACAAAAAGCTCAAAGCTACCATGATTTATGTGACTCATGATCAGGTCGAAGCGATGACCATGGCAGATAAAATAGTCGTACTGCGAGATGGCATCATTGAGCAAGTAGGGCCACCGATAACGCTGTATGAAGACCCTGATAATCTATTCGTCGCAGGCTTTATCGGCAGTCCAAGGATGAACTTTTTTAAAGGCAATGTTAGCCGAGTGGATGAGGGAAAAGTCGGTGTGACCTTACCTGGCTTGAGCGGCATTGAGGTTCAGTTCGCAATAGCGTCTACCCCCGCTGTTGGCTCATCCGTGACGGTTGGTATCCGCCCTGAGCACTTTGACCCTGACAGTGAAATCAAGGCAGAACTGCCCGTTGATGTGGTTGAAAACTTGGGTGGCGTTTCCTATGTCTATACGACCGTAGCTGAGGAGGAGCTGCCGGTAGTGGTGGAATGGCGAAATAAGATCCCCCCGGTTGAAGGTAAGAATATAACCGTAGGCGTCGACACTGCTTCACTATTATTGTTTGATACAGAGTCTGGCCTCCGTATCCGCTAGCTCAAGTGCAGTGCGGTTAATACTACCGCACTGCACTTTGAATTAATCATGATCAGCTTGCAGGCCACTCAAGGAAATACGCAGCTTTACCAGCCACACCCATTTCCACCGCAAACAAACCACCTGCCAATGGGTTTTCAAGCTTCTCAGCCTCGCTCATACTGAATGTCCCAGTTGTTACATAAAGCGTTTTAAGATCAGATCCACCAAAAGCACAATTGGTCACGATCTCACACGGAAGCTCAATCTGCTCGGTAATCTTTCCATCAGGCGTCATTCCAATAACCTGCCCCCTATCACAAATGGCAACCCAGAGCATTCCCGCAGAATCAACACATAAGCCATCAGGCCGACCAACTGTTTCATCAAAGCGAAATAAAACCCGCCATTCATTATCGGAAAAGACATAAAGGACGCCCGGCACGCTGTCGATGAAATACAGCTTAGTGCCATCAGGGCTCCAGTCCATGCCGTTTGAAATGGTGGTATTTTCCATCATCTTATCGACGCCTCCCAAACCGATACGATACAAGGCTCCAGTGGCCGCTTTAGCACCTTCAGACATGGTTCCTGCCCATAGGTTACCATCTGGAGCTGCAACGATATCATTCAGACGGTTGCCAGAAAGATAACGTTCGGGATGCATGATGATCTTAATGACTCCGTTGCTCTCATCAACAATCCCAAGCCCCTCGGCCGTTGCGATGATCAAGCGACCGTCATGATGCAGCGCCACGGCACTGATCAGGTATGGCATTTTAATCCGAGTTCCTTGTCCCGTTGACGGATCAAATCGGTGCAAAACCTCTCCTGAAATATCGACCCACCAAAGACAAGCACGTCTTACATCCCAAACTAGCCCTTCTCCACAACCCGCTTTAGCAGTATCGACACACACTGGTTTTTTCATAAGTTGTACTCCGCCCTTATATAATGTGCTATTTTAACAATATAGAGTATCAAGTGCACGATAATAGACTTGATCGGAGCACAAAAAAGCAGGACAATTCCTATATGAATATTAATAATCCCGTTTCCCCATCAGGCTCGATCTACGAGCGTATCAGACATGACATTTTGTCCGATGCTCTCGAAGCCAATGTACGCCTAAAAATTTCCGAACTGGCCAGACGATATGAAACCTCAACCAATCCGGTACGCGAGGCATTGCAGCAGCTGCGTGGTGAAGGGCTGGTTTTATTCACGCAAAACCAAGGTGCGCGGGTTCGCCCCATAGACACGGATTATGTGCGCGATGTCGCAGAAGTTGGTTATCAATTAGAGCCCTACTTGATGCGCTTGTTTATCGAAACGGCAAGCACTGAAGATATCGATGCCCTCGAAGCGATACAGGATGAAATCGAGGCACTAAACTTTAAAGATGCTCGTCAACACACCAAACTAAACCATGCCTTCCACGAATTTATGTATGAGCGGCATTACAACCAAGTTGCGTTTGGACTATGGAAGCAGCATCGTGAAATCATTGGTTCAATTAGTGCCCGTATTCCGATTGCACTTGGACGACAGGAAGCAATCTTAAAAGAGCATCGGAAACTAATAGAGGCTATACGTTCACAGGACGTGGAGCTCGCGCTTAAAGTATTAAGAGAACATATCGGCGATGCTGGAAGTCACCTTGCAGATCAACTAAAAATTAAGCAAGCACGAGCGTCCCGAACATAGTCAGCGGCTATTGAATCGCACTAATAACTCCGTGCGGCTGCAACCATAACAGCCGCAGGAAATTCAAAACATCAGGCTGGGTGGACATGTTGCTCGCTGCGGTCGCGACCATCAATATAACTACCGACCGGCTGATGATGACCAGGGCCAGCCAGCCAATCGCCTTCCGCTTCCATCCATTGGAAAAGTCGCGCCTTTAAATCGCTCTGTATCGCTCTAAGCTCAGGATCACCCGCACGATTTACACGTTCCCCCGGATCCGCTTCAAGGTCATACAGCTCCTCAATATCGTGTGGACTCCAAGCATATTTATAGCGCTCTCCTCGTATGCCTCTAAAACGAAATTGTCGCCCTTGGTAAGCATCATAAACATAGAAAGCATAGTTTGCGTCGGACTTCCAATAGCTTCGCCCCAACTCGTCATCATCCAGCATATCCACCCCGCCAGCTCGCTCTATAACCGTTGGAAAGAGATCGCGAAGGTTGACATAAGTCTCACAAGACTCACCGTGACTATTGCCAGGATCACGCACTAACATTGGAATACGCATCACCTCTTCGTAGAAGAATGGCCCCTTATCGAACCAGCCGTGAGAACCCAGCATTTCTCCATGATCAGCCGTGAAAGTTAACACCGTATTATCATCGAGCCCGTAAGTGGTCATAGCGTTTCTCAAACGACCAAACATACTGTCAATATGCGAACAGAACCCCCAATAATGCTGTGCAGTGCGTCGCCAGTCCTGTTGGCTCATGTGGGAGGTGTCCTGACATGGCCAATAAAAGGCACTTTGCGCAAGTGGTTTGCCGCTTTCTGAAAACTGCTCGCACCAATTCTCCGGCACATAATCTTCGGGAAGATCATCGTAGAGATCCACAAACTCCTTGGGCACATGATGCGGAAAGTGTGGACCGTGCAAGCAGACGACCAGGCAAAAGGGACGCTCGGAGGCAGCGAGCCCCGCTAGTTTTTCAATCGCCTTATCGACCCGTTGATCATCTAAGGTTTTACCTTCGACAATGGTGCCGTAATAAGGCGACTTTCTGGGCCCATCAAACGTAACATCGGCAGTATCCATTAAAGGAACCTCTCCCCCATCACTCAGCGTCACATCGCTAATTCCTCTTTCGATTACCGTCCCATCACCAAGGTGCCATTTACCAATAAAGGCAACGTCATAACCTTCAGCAGCCAACCGCTCAAGGTAAGTGACCTGAGAAGGGTGTAGTTTTCCAAAAGGGTAAAAAGACTTGCCTTGAACATTATCTGTAGAGCCATGTTGGTGAGGAAGCTTACCCGTAAACAGGCTTCCACGTGCTGGAGTACACAACGGCACAGTGGTAAATGCGTTAGTGAATTGTGTCGCTTCACTGGCAAAAGCGTGCAGGTTTGGCAGCTTTGCCGGATGGCCCGGAAGATTAAGCGTATCCCATCGCCATTGATCCGTAACAAAGAGCAGCATGTTTTTGCGGGTATTCATCTCAATCTCCTAAGCTAAATTTTAAGTGCTAAATTCTTAAGGTTAACTCCATCAAGAATAAAACCATACATTATTTTAAAATAATAGTGTACTATTATGGCTGTGCTGTGACAACCGCAGCGTCAAAATACTAAAATTTGGGAGTGTCGCCGTGTCAGGAAATCATACTAAAACTTACCAAACTCAAGCAGAGGAGCTACCGCCGCTGAAGCAATCGCGATCCGCTGAAATCACTTCTATTGAAGCCATCCCAGCTAAAGTCGGTCTTCGTAACCAGCTAGTGATTCGTATTGAAACCAGAGACGGTCTTGTCGGATGGGGAGAGTCCGGGCTCTCGACCAGAGAAAATGCAGTGGTTGCTATGGTCGATCATTTCACTACATTTCTTATCGGACAGGATTCACGACAAATCGGCCGTATATGGCAAGAGTGCTACCGGAGTCAGTACTTTGAAGGTGGACGCGTCATTACCGCCGCGATATCCGCAATCGACATCGCGTTATATGACCTACTTGGTAAACGCTTAGGCGTGCCGGTTTACCAGCTTTTGGGCGGTAAACAGAGAGATGTCATCCCTACCTTTGCCAGCTTCATGGCTGACAACATCGAACAGACACTGAACGACACCAGAACGCTCATTGAGGCAGGTTGGGATTGCGTTCGTATCTACCCCAGTGGCTTTGATAATACCGTTTTCAACCCTCGCTCAACGCTTGCCGGTACCGCCCAACATCTGATTGCCATGCGTGAAGAGTTTGGACACAACCTTTGTATCGGTATCGATCTACATCACCGTTACACGCCTGCTGAGATCGCAAGCTTTTCCAATATGATGCCCGCGGGAACGCTGGATTTTCTTGAGGAACCCATTCGATCTGAAAGCCCTGAAGCTTATGCTGCCCTTAGAAAACTAACAAATATTCCGTTTGCAGTTGGTGAGGAGTTCTCCTCGAAGTGGCAGGCTGCTCCGTTTATAGAGCAGGGACTCACCCAATACATGCGGTTTGATATATCGAATGTTGGAGGCTTCACCGAAGCCATGAAGGTAGCCGGCTGGAGTGAACAGCACTACATTGACTTGATGCCCCATAATCCACTCGGTCCTATTTGTACAGCAGCTAGCGTACATATGTCTGCTGCGGTCCCCAACCTATCCTGGTTGGAGACAAGGCAGTCCCCCGTTGAAAACCTTGGCTTTCATGATAAGAGTATTTTCCCGGTACAGCTTGAGCTGGAAGGCGCTGTTTATGTTGTACCTGACTCTCCGGGACTTGGGATTGAGGTTGATGAAGATGCTTTGCGCGCTTCCATTCCGACACCTGCTGAATGCCCTCACCTCGTCAGGCCAGATGGCTCAGTGACTAACTGGTAAAACACACCCAATTGACCAAAGTCCTTTGTGACACTCGCACAACTAAAATCTGATTTTTATAGGAGCAGCTTAGAATGAGTTTTTCTAAGAAAATGTACATCGCCGGAGAGTTGGTTGACGGTACGGGCACGATTGACGTATTCAACCCAGCCAATGACGAAAAGGTTGCTACCGTTCCCTCAGCTGGGATAGCAGATGCAGACCGCGCACTAAAAGCAGCAAGCGATGCTTTGCCAAGCTGGTCACGCACTAGTATTGCAGAGCGGCAACAGTGGATGAGCAAATTACGCGATGCCGTTATCGAAAACGAAGAGCATCTACGCGACTGTATCCACCATGAGATGGGGAAACCTTGGGCAAGCACGCAGGAGGATTTCGACAGTCTCAAGAATTCTTTAGCATTTTATGCCGAGGAAATCGCCCGAGTCCAAGACACGATACTTCCTGACCGTACCGGTACGCACACGCATCGCTTGGTACATGAATCAACCGGAGTCGCACTGGCTTTTATTGCCTGGAATTTCCCGCTGCTCAATCTTGCTTTCAAAATTGGCCCGGCAATGGCAGCAGGCTGTCCTATCATCATCAGGCCATCCGAATTGACACCTATTTCTGCCTATGCGGTGGGAGAACTTTGCCACCAGATCGGTTTACCAGCGGGCGTGGTTCAGATTCTTTCTACTGATGGCTATGATGTCGCGGATCACCTGTCTGCCTCACCTATTCCATCACTGATCACCTTGATTGGATCAACCAATACCGGCAAGCACATCATGCGAACGGGCTCTAGCACCATTAAGCGCTACTCCATGGAGCTTGGTGGCAATGCACCGATGCTTATCTTCCCCGACGCCGATACGGATTTGGCTGCGGATATTGCCTGCGGCGTCAAGTTCAGCAATGCGGGGCAGATTTGTGTTTCTCCCAATCGCGTGTTTGTTCATCGTAAAGTACTCGATGAAGTCACCGACAAGATCGTCGCCAGAGCAGCAGCGACTAAGGTCGGCTGGGACAAACATGCTGACATCCTGACTGGCCCCGTGGTTGATGGCCGTGCCTGGCTTCGGCTCAAAGGGCTCATCGATGGCGCTGTAACAGAAGGTGCAAAGTGCCTCATCGGAGGAGATCGCCCTACCGAACTAAAACAAGGACACTTTTTAGCGCCAACAGTACTGACCGATGTCACGGAAAGCATGGCTCTGTACCGACAAGAGAACTTTGGCCCTATCCTCAGCATTATCCCCTTTGACGACGATACCGACCTTAAGCGTATGGCCAATGACTGTGGCGAAGGCGGCTTAACGGCTTACGTCTTTACCCGTAATCTCGACTTAGCTGAGCAGTGGGCTGCAGACTTGCGGTACGGAGAGATACAAATCAACGGTGTTAAATATGATATCGATTTACCGCATGGTGGAATCGGTCAATCGGGCATTGGCCATGACTGCTCAACCCTTGCCTTACACGACTACCTTATCCTGAAACGCATCAGCCGAGGTTTGAATAAATCCTAATGAAAATCACATCCATTAAAAGCCATATATTGCAATACGACTTACCCAAAGAACTGGGATATTCCCAACAATATTACGCGAAACGTTCAACGCATCTCGTTGAGATAACAACCGATGAAGGTCTAACCGGCTGGGGTGAATGTTTTGGTCCGGGCAATGTGGCAATTGCAAATAAAACCATCGTCGAGCAAGTTATTCAACCCATGATTCTTGGCAAAGACCCCCTCGATCGGGAAGCCATCTGGCATCACGTCTATAACCTACTACGCGATCATGGCCAGAAAGGTATGCCACTTCAGGCATTGTCTGGCGTTGATATAGCGCTCTGGGATCTATTTGGGAAAATAGCCAATCTGCCACTGTCTAAACTGGTTGGTGGACACTTTAGGGACAAGGTGCCGGTTTATGGTTACGGCATGATGCTATGTCGGGAAGATACCAATTCACATGTCGCCCGCTTTAAAGATGAGGCTGCCGCGATTAAAGACGCGGGATTTGCCGCGACCAAAATGAAGGTCGGACTTGGTGTGAAAGATGATATCCGCCTCGCCGAAGCAGTCCGTGAGGCGGTTGGTGATGACTTCCCTTTTATGGTCGATGCTAACCACTGCTATACCACCAGTGATGCCCTGCACGTCGGTTATGCACTTGATGAGCTGAATGCTTATTGGTTCGAAGAGCCAATCGCACCTGAAGATTACGAGGGTTACCGCGAATTACGTAACAAGCTAAAAACTAACATTGCTGGCGGTGAAGCTGAGTTTACTCGCTGGGGCTGGCGTCATTTACTAGAAGGTCGTTGCGTCGATATCGCTCAACCTGAAGTCTGCGCGGTGGGCGGAATATCGGAGTACCTAAAAGTGCTGGCTTTAGCACACGCACATTTTACCCCAGTGGTTAATCACGTTTGGGGCTCGGCAGTTGCTATCGCCACAAATCTACACCTACTGGCAGCAATGCCACCGATGCCGGGAGGTTTATTCCCACGCGAGCCGATGTTGGAATTTGATACCACACACAATCTGTTTAGAGACGAGCTTTTACTAGAGCCACTCAATATTCAAGCACAAGTCGCCACCAATTCAGGGTATGTAAGCATTCCCGACGGTCCAGGCTTAGGTGTTGAACCTGATCGAGATTTTATCAAAAAATTCCGCATTAATTAAAACCACTGGAGGGGTCTTAAACTGATGATTACATGGATTGCAGTTGATTGGGGTACGACACATTTACGTGCCTACGCAATGAGTGAAGATAATCAGGTGATCGATGAAGCCAGCTCAAGCAACGGCATGGGAGTGCTCACACCGGATGCATTTGAACCCGCTTTAATGGAGCTTATCCAAAGCTGGCTGCCGGAAGCTCGCATTATTCCAGTGCTAGCCTGCGGGATGGTCGGAGCACGTCAGGGGTGGGCTGAAGCACCTTATCGTTCAGCTCCTTGTGAACCTTTTTCAATACAACATAGCATTCAGGTCGACACCCACAATGCACGCATCAAGGTTCATATTTTGCCGGGTATTAGTCAGGCTGAACCCGCTGACGTTATGCGTGGAGAGGAAACCCAAATTGCAGGATTGATAGCTATCGAGTCAGATGCTTTTAGCGCTGTGTGCCTGCCTGGTACGCATAGCAAGTGGGTATCACTGAAAGATGGAACGGTTGACCATTTCACCACGAGCATGACGGGAGAAATGTTTTCCCTGCTATCTGAACAGTCTATCTTGCGCCACAGCACATCTAAAGGCGGTTGGAATGACAATGCATTTTTAGAAGGCGCAAAGTCTGGCATAGAGCACCCTGAAAACTTGATATCCAATTGCTTCAGATTAAGGGCTCGCTACTTACTCAATGACTTCCCTCCCGAGATGGCCCGCTCTCATTTATCTGGCTTATTGATTGGCGCTGAACTCTCCGGCTCTAAGCGCTATTGGCAATCACAACGGGTCGCCATTATAGGTGACCCGTTTCTGACAACACTTTATGCCAATGCATTAGCGTTGTTGGATGTTGATTCAAAAACTTACGACCCGAAGGCAATGACACTAGCAGGCCTGATTAAAGCGTACCAAAGCCTTTCTGATTCTCAAGGAAATTAAAATGACCCTAAAATTAATCGCTATATTACGTGGTATAAAACCTAATGAAGCCGAAAGCATCACAGCCGCTTTGGTTGATAGTGGTATCACGTGGATCGAGGTGCCATTAAATTCTCCAAATGCACTTAAATCGATTGAAGTGATGGCTAACCGGTTTGGCGATCAGGTAAATATCGGTGCCGGAACCGTTGTAAAGCTGGCGGATGTATCGCAAGTAAAGCGTGCCGGTGGCTCTTTTGTCGTATCGCCAAATTGTAATGAAGCGATTATCAGGGAAACCAAAGCGCTTGAAATGCAGTCGTACCCCGGCGTACTCACGCCAACAGAATGCTTTTCGGCTCTGGACTGGGGAGCTGATGGACTTAAGCTTTTTCCTGCCTCTGCACTTGGCTACTCTGGTGTGTCTGCCATTCGAGCAGTTTTGCCCGATACAATCGAGCTATTTGCAGTCGGTGGAGTCGCCTCCGATAATTTACAACACTGGTGTGATGCGGGTATTGATGGCTTTGGTATTGGTGGCTCTTTGTATAAGCCGGGGAGTACAGCCGAAGAGGTTTCACAAAGAGCGCAGGAGCTGGTTAGTGTTTATCAGCAAATGAAATCAAGGTAGTTTATTTGTGTTTTGCAATGGCCCTTCAATTTTTTGTTGTGGCCACCACAACCACAAGCGAAGACATCAAACTCGCCCACCATATCTGATTCGTAGTTTGAATTGCTAACTGCATTTCAAGCTAGTAATGATAACGACAGAAAATTATCGTCAAATGTGTGTCATTAACGGCGTAGAACAATCGATTGGTATCATCGATCTTACGTTACTAAAAACCAGTTAAGTTTTCCTTCAATGGCTCAGGCTTATAAGTACCTTCAAATGGTCAACGCTTTGCATCATTAACCACGCCATCAAGAACAGATTTCAGGCTATTTCGGGATTCTGTAAAGAAACTGTGCGCATAACTACTGTAGCCTAGTATTAAACAAGTCTAGCTTACAGTAAGAAACATATAGAGTATGTTGAACATATTGGAATAAGCAGTTAAGACCTAACAGAAAGGCTAACCCTTTGAGGTCAGCTGGTATTTACGTGGCTTGTCAAACTTAATGAGACTGGATATTTATGCGCAGACTGTGTGATGATTAAATTCACTTCAAATCTCAAGTGAAACATCCTACACACAGCAGCACGCTGAATGCTGTAGGTTATAAATCTCTGACTAGTCGAATATACGACACTTCACTATTCTAAACGCTAATTCCTTCCTAAACTTTAACATCACACAGAATAATGACCGAAGATTTTACTCCATCCCATGACATTAATACAATCAATATCTATACATTGTTATCTAATGCATCACTATATATTTTGGTGTAGTAAATTATTTAATTGCTTTCCTTAGTCAATCGAGTACTTACTAAAAGTTAGTTTGTAACTGCCCGCTTCCAGAGATGACTCCCACAAATCAATGTCTATAGGTTTTGGCAATAGCTTATGTATAATTTGCTTTGTAGCCTTAGATGCCCTTAGACCAAAATACACGGCACTTAATCGACCAGGAACTTCTGCGATCTCACCTACAGCGTTGTTGTCAGATATTCTGAACTTTCTCCATTCTTGCTCATACTCCCAGTCCAAACTTTTTGTTAAAAAAACACTGGCACTTTTATCATTAATATTGATATGTAAAAAACCTTCTGAGGGGTGTCCCTTGGGGAAATACTTAATATCATTTAAAACTGGTTGATGGTTACTATATTTGACCTTAAAGAACTGCCCCCTAAACTCATCGTCGGTCAAATCATACTCTAAACAAACACCTTCATGATTATCTGAGTAGTGAGCCCAAAGCAGGAGGTTTTCGTGGTCTGTACTAAAGCAACATACTTTTAGTTGTTCTATTAGGTTATCAATATCGGTTAGATTTGAGCGATTGACATATATACCTTCGAAAGGGTCATTTAACTTATCTAACCGTGAGTGCCAAGCACAACGATTTAAAATCTCAGAAAACGTATTAATGTTAGCAGACCTATATCTGTATAACTTCAAAGCTAGCTCCTTATTAATTAATCTCATTATAATTCAAACTGAGCAGGCTAAAATTGAGAAAACAAAAAACTGAAAAAAAGTCTCCCTATGAACTTAAGAGTGACACACCTATTTTCTTTAAAGCCTTATCGAAAAATAATTTTTAGATTATTTTTTTATTTAGTTCTTCCAATACCTTTATAACATAAGACTCTAGCTCAAAACAAATATTGTTTATATAAGAAATCCCGTCAATCAACTCAATTGGATCAATTGGATCAATTGGATCAATTTTTTGTGAGTTACTTTGATAGACAACCTGTTTATTTATATCTAGTACTTGTTCTTCAAGCTCAACTTTACCATTAATTACGCTGGACTTACTTTTCATTTCTGAACCATCAAGAAGTGGTATATCATCCAATAACAAAAAATTCTTTTTTACTGGATACTTCATTAAACTTAATATGCTCTTAGTTTCGAAAAACTCTTCACCATCAAGAATTGTATGTTCTAAGGTAGACTTTAGTAACAAAGAAACGTAATATGTTCCTGTATCCCTGCGGACTTTAAGTTCATCATACCAACTTTCTCCGCTTTCAATTATTAACCTAGAAAGGATAGAGTTGTCTGACGTCTTTAGCAGGATTTTTATTAGTTTAGTATGGCTATGCAAGCTCTGACTACCTTTTACAAAGGACGTTATCACATAAGTTAGTGCCGAGAGCGCACTGCTAATTGAGTATATGATCGCTTGGAATTCATTTTCCAGTCTAATATCTCTATATTTAAAGCTTCTTGTCACAACGGAGCCTTCTGGTAACTCAGATAAACTCGAAGGTTTTAAGCTATAAAACGTCTTTGCATTTATTTCCTTTAAGTGACTAGAAGTATAGAAATCCCACTGTTCTTTTCTATGCTCAACACCTATATACTTTGATTTTAAATTCGCAAGTCGAGATAAATAATTTTGCTGATCTACATAAATATTCGGCTGATCACCCTTGCTTCTTGGGATGATTCTATGAATATAATAAGAAACACTATTTTTACATTTGCTCATATGGAATATTTATTTACTATCTTAATAAATGAATAGCTGCATATTATTATAAACCCTAAATTTGGCTTTATCTATGTTACTATAGGCTCGTTAACTCTTGATACTGATACTCTAAAGCTCTTTCTCTTTAAAATCACACAAATCACTAATCAAACACGCAGCACACCTAGGCTTCCTAGCCACACAAATATACCGCCCATGCAAGATCAACCAATGATGCGCATCGACCATAAACTCTTTAGGGATATGTCGCAGCAAGCCCTTCTCGACTTCCACCACATTCTTACCTTTAGCAATCCCCGTACGATTAGCCAGCCGGAATATATGCGTGTCTACCGCCATTGTAGGATGGCCAAAGGCCGTATTCAGCACTACATTTGCCGTCTTGCGCCCAACGCCCGGTAAGGCTTCCAACGCTTCACGATCATCCGGCACTTCGCCACCATGCTTCTCCACCAAAATCTCGCAGGTTGCGTACACATTCTTGGCTTTGTTGTTATACAGGCCGATGGTTTTGATGTAATCGCGCAGGCCTTCCAGCCCGAGATCTAAAATGGCTTGCGGCGTATTGGCGACTTTAAACAGTTTGTCGGTGGCTTTATTCACGCCCTTATCAGTGGATTGCGCGGATAAGGTGACCGCCACCAACAGCTCAAACGGGTTGGCAAAGTTCAGCTCAGTGGTCGGGTGCGGATTGGCTTCTCGCCAGCGTCGGAAGATTTCATAGCGCTTTTCTTTATTCACTTTGTGGCACGCCTCCGATCACGCGGCTCGCCGCTTCTGCCGCTTGTTTTTCTTCCAAGCGTTTTGCCGCGCGCCCTTTTTCTAAATGCGCATCGATCATGTTTTTAATGGCGATAATCAGCCCCAAGCCCAGAAAGGCACCGGGTGGCAATACTGCCAGCAAGAAGCCGGGATAATCTTTATCAAATAGCTGCAAGGTCAAGCCGCGTGCGGACTCGCCAAACATCACCGAAGCATCGGCAAATAAGGTGCCGCTGCCGATCACTTCCCGCATTCCGCCCAGCAATACCAGTACGGCTAAGAAACCTAAGCCCATCATCAAGCCATCCACAAACGATGGCAACATGGCGTTTTTAGAAGCGAAGGCTTCAGCGCGGGCAATGATCGCGCAGTTGGTTACAATCAACGGAATGAAGATGCCCAGTACATTGTGCAAATTATGCAGGTAGGCATTCATCAGCAAGTCCACCACCGTCACATTGGCAGCGATTACCATTACGTAAAACGGAATGCGGATTTCACGGCTGACCCAATGCCGGCTAAACGACACCGAGACATTGGAAATCACCAAGGTCACCAGCGTTGCCAGCCCTAGCCCTAAGCCATTCACCGCGTTGTTGGTGACAGCTAATAGCGGGCATAAACCCAGTAATTGCACCAGACCGGCGTTGTTATGCCACAAACCGTCCTGAATAATTTTTTTGTAACTCAGCTCACTCATGCGCTTGTTCCAAAGGTTGTGAGGTGGCCAGCTTTAAGGTTTCGCGTACCGCATTGACCACCGCGCGCGGCGTAATGGTGGCTCCGGTAAACTGATCAAATTCGCCGCCATCTTTGCGCACTTTCCACTGGCTTTCATCGGGATCGCTTAAGGATTTCCCCGAGAATTGCAAAATCCAATCGGCTTTATTGGTTTCGATTTTATCGCCTAAGCCCGGTGTTTCTTTATGCGAGATAACCCGCACGCCACGCAGACTATTATCCAGCGCATCGACCCCAATCAGCAGGCTAATCGGGCCGCTATAGCCTTGTAAGCTAGTGACTTCATAGATGCGAGCAACGCTATTAGCACCCTGCTTTGCGGTAAATACTTTAATGGTATTGGCGAGGCCTTTAATGCCCACATCCAGCTGCTGGGCCGTACTCAGCAAGTCATTGTCATACTCCGCAGCAGACACAATTTCGTTTAAACGTTGCAGGCGCATTTGGCGATCGTTTTCGGCGATCTGATCTTTGGTGAGCCACTGCGCGCCAATCAACAACACAACGCCAACTAAGGCAAAGAAGCCCAGCGTAATGCCTGAGCGCCACATGGCTTTTACATTATTAACGGACATGCTTAGTTTTACCTTTGCTGTATTGCCCGAAGACGGTTGGCTGCGTGTAATAATCGATCATTGGCACGGCCATATTCATAATCAATACGGCGAAGGCGACCGAGTCCGGATACACACCCCAGGTACGGATCACGTAGATAAAGAATCCAATACTCGCGCCGTAAAATAGCTGCCCTAATGGCGTCGTGCTGGCAGACACGGGGTCGGTCGCGATAAAAAATGCACCCAACATCGTCGCGCCGCTAAACAGGTGAAATACCGGTGACGCAAAGACGGTTGAATCAAACATCCACATAGCTAAGGAAACCACCACCAAGCCCCCCAGCACACCGCTTGGGATTTGCCAGCTGATGACTTGCTTTTTCAGTAGCCATAAACCACCTGCCATATACGCCAGCGAAGTCCATTGCCAAGCGCTGCCCGATAGCCAGCCAAAGCTGTCATCGGCCACAATTTCCTGATATTCCCGACCGGTAATTAATCCGGTGCGTACCGCATCTAGGGGCGTGGCGCGGGTAATGGCATCCCAGTCGGCATCCATCATCCCGAATACAATCGAGAGCGAGTCGCCCAGCCCTAACCATTCACCGGTAATCGTCGAAGCGCCCGGCCACTGGCTCATTTGAAGCGGGAATGAAATGATCAACACCGCATAACCAATCATGGCCGGATTAAAGGGGTTGTAGCCGATGCCGCCGTATAAATGCTTAGCGACGATAATGGCGAAAAACAGCCCGACCAATATCATCCACCAGCTAACCAGTGGCGGCAAAGTCAGCGCAAATAAGCAAGCGGTAACCACCGCACTGTAATCGTTGAGAAAGGCTTTAATGGGCCGCTTACGTACCCACAGCGCTAAGGCTTCCAGCGATAACGCGAATGCCACCGCCAATAACACGTTAATCAGTACGCCCCAGCCGTAGAAGTACAGCAGCGTAAGTACGCCCGGCACCAGCGCGTATAAAACCTGCTTCATCAGGCCGGAGATATCCGGCGCGTCGTTGACTAAGCTGGCGGTTTGCGTATCAAACTGCATGATCAGAATCATCCTGTTGTGTTTCAGCCTGCGCTTTGAGTGCGGCTTTTTTGGCTTTGGCGCGTTCCATCGCCGCTTTGATCACATCCTGCTTATTATCGCCGCCACCCGCAGCACCGGCTTTCTTTTGTTGCAGGGCTTCTTTTTGTTTTTGGCGTTTGGCTTCTCGCTCCGCTTTATCGCGCACTTTGCGGTATTCGTTAAACTCGTGTCGTTCGCGGGATTGATTGGCTTTTAGGGTCGCCAGTTCTTGCGCTTTGATTTCAGTTTTAGCAAAGCGGAAATAATCCACCAGCGGTATATGACTGGGGCAAACATAGCTGCAAGCACCACACTCAATGCAGTCAGCCAACTTATGCTCGGCGGCTTTTTCAAAATCCTTAGCACGGGCATGCCAGTACAGCTGTTGCGGCAGTAATTCCACTGGACAGGCTTGCATACACTTACCGCAACGAATGCACGGCATCACCAAGCGTTCACTAGGTGCCTCTTGCTGCTGATTTAGCCGCAACTCGGATTTGGAGCTAACCAAAATGCAGTTGGTGGCTTTAACCACGGGGAACTCATCGCTAGGCAATGCGAATCCCATCATCGGGCCGCCCATAATCAGGCGTTCAGCGCGCTTGGTGTAGCCGCCAGCCTGCTCGACCAAAAAACTAAACGGCGTACCCAACAAGGCATCGAAGTTTTTAGGCTGCTGAATGCCATCCCCCGTGACGGTCACAATGCGCGAGAGCAACGGCTCGCCACGCACCACGGCGCAATAAATACTGTAAACCGTGCCCACATTGTGGCAAAGCGAACCCAGTGTAGGAGAGCGCACATTGCGAGGGATTTCAAGGCCGGTCAGAATTTTGGTTAGCTGGCGCGCATCACCGCTGGGGTACATGGTTGGTACGGCAATGACTTCGATATTGGTGGCATTGGCTAAGTTGCTTTGATCTGCAAGTGCTTGCTTGAGCGCCGCAACGGCTTCCGGTTTATTGTCTTCAATGCCAATCAGGCAGCGCTTGGCTTTCAGCAAATACATGACTATATCGATGCCTTGCAATACTTCTGCCGCCCGCTCGCGCATTAGCATGTCATCGCAGCTGATGTATGGCTCGCACTCTGCCCCATTAATAATGAGCGTATCGACCCGACTTTGACCGGCTGAAGCCAGCTTCACTTCACAGGGAAATACTGCGCCGCCTAAGCCCACTACGCCTGCCGCATCAATACGGGCCAGTAACTCTTCCGGCGACTGCTCAGTGTAATTGGCCAGCGGAGCCATGCGCTCACTGCCCCAATCATCTTTGCCATCGGTTTTAATCGTGACGCATAAGCCCGGCAAGGCTGAAGGATGTGGCAAGGCGTGATTATCAATTTTGCTGACCGTGCCAGAGCTTGGCGCATGAACCGCCGCACTGACGCCTGCATGACTGGAGGTCGCCAGCACCTGCCCTTTATAAACGGGTTCACCAACGCTAACCTGCAAATCAGGCAAATGCCCCACATGCTGCTGCAATGGCACAATTAATTCGTTTGGAATGGCGGAGGTTTCAATTGGCGAATGCGTGGAAATCGCTTTATGAAACTCAGGATGCACCCCACCGCTCATGCGCCAAAGTTGTTGGACGATGCCGCTCATGCGCTGTACTCCACTTTTACCGGAATATTCCGCAGCCCCTTTGGCTCAGGAAACACCCAAGTTTCCGGCGTTTTAGGTACCGGAATCATATCAATGCAATCCACGGGACATGGCGGCAAGCACAGCTCACAGCCGGTACATTCATCTGCAATAATCGTGTGCATTTGTTTCGCCGCACCGACAATCGCATCCACCGGACAGGCTTGAATGCACAAGGTGCAACCGATGCAAGTGTCTTCGCGGATAATCGCCACTAATGGCTCGGGAGGATGCTCGCCAATTTCAGCATCTAGCGGAACGGCTTCTACATCCAGCAGATCGGCCAATGCCTGAATCGTGGCTTCACCACCTGGCGGGCAATGATTAATTCCCACCTCTTCTTTGGCGATGGCTTCGGCATAAGGCCGACAGCCGGGGTAACCACATTGACCGCACTGCGTTTGTGGCAGTAACTGATCAATTTGATCGGTAATCGGATCGCCTTCAACTTTAAATTTAAGCGCCGCATAGCCTAGCAGTGCGCCAAAAAACGCTGCCAAACCCACCATTACTAGAATTGCCATAACCATTGTGAATTACTGCGCCTTGATTAAACCGGTGAAACCCATAAACGCCAGTGCCATTAAGCCTGCCGTGATCATGCCAATGGCGTTGCCTTTAAAGGCTTGCGGCACATCAGAGACCGCAATTCGCTCGCGCATGGCCGCAAATAGCACCAATACTAAGGTGAAGCCAATTGAAGCACCAAAACCATATAAAGCCGACTCTAAGAATCCGTGACTTTGCTGCACATTGAGCAATGCCACCCCGAGAACGGCGCAGTTAGTGGTAATTAGCGGCAGATAGATGCCTAATACGTTATAAAGCATCGGGCTTGATTTGTGCACGACCAGCTCGGTAAAGCCGACGATGGCGGCGATTACCAGTATAAAACTAATGGTTCGCAGGTATTCCAGACCAAACGGCGCTAGCAAATAATCATTCACTAAATAGCTGGTGATGGAGGATAAGGTCAGCACAAAAGTCGTCGCCAGCCCCATACCCATGGCGGTTTCCAGCTTACGCGAAACGCCCATAAACGGACACAGCCCCAAAAATTGAGACAGCACAATATTGTTCACCCAGACGGTGCCAACAATGATCAGCAGGTATTCACTCATTACGATATTTCAGGCTTTATCAACGATGGCGCGCATTTTGACATAGCCAGCCTCTTAACACTAGTGACCGCAAATATTAGTAACAACTGATATTGAATGAAATGACTTCCATCAAGTTTTTGCAGCTTATCTCTGGAACTGGCCCGTCGAGGCGGCTGTGGCTGCCACTTTGTTGACCACTCCAATATCATTATCCCCAATATAAAATAATGAGTTTGGTTATGAGATTTCCGATGCGCTCAGTACATCTTTTACTGGCAGCCTTAGTTATGGCAAGTGGCCAGAGCTTTGCAAAATCCACTGATAACTCGTCACTGGATGCTGAGCTAACGCAATTGATTCAGGTACTAGGTTTAACTGGCGACCCAAGCCGTGGCATGACGATTCCGGATATTAAATCCCCAAAAGCGCAGCTTGGCATGCAGTTGTTTTACAGCAAAAGCCTCGGTGGCGAGCAGGACTCGGCCTGCGTGACCTGCCATCATCCGATGTTAGGTGGCGGTGATAATCTTTCGTTGCCTGTTGGCGTTGGCAGTACCCAAGTTAATTTGCTGGGCCCAGGCCGACAACTCAGTGAAGCGGACTTTATTAATGTACCGCGAAACGCACCAACGACCTTCAATGTGGCGCTTTGGAAAAAGCACATGTTCCACGATGGACGCGTCAAGCGTTTGGATCAATACTCGATTGAAACACCAGATACCGGTTTTAACAAAGCCGATGCACTGGGTGGCGAAAATCTGGTTCAAGCCCAAGCCCGCTTCCCGATCACCTCCATAGAAGAAATGCGTGGTGGTTTTATGTCGGACGCCTTAACTCAAACCTTACGCCGCTCATTAACTGATCGCCTAAAGCAAAACTGGGAAAGCTCATTTCGCAAAGCCTTTAATGATAAGAGCACGCCGATTGGCGATTTGATTACGGAGCAGAATGTATCTGAAGCGCTTGCTGATTATGAGCGCTCGCAATTGTTTATTGATAATCCGTGGAAAGCCTATATTGCAGGTGATCAACAGGCGATTTCTGAATCTGCCAAGCGTGGGGCTAATCTGTTCTTTAAGCCGCAAAGCCAAGGCGGCGCAGACTGTGCCAGCTGTCATAGCGGTGATTTTTTCACGAACGAAGAGTTCTACAATACAGGCATGCCACAGATTGGCGAGGGTAAGCCGTTACACGCTGGCGATACCAGTCATGATGACCAAGGCTGCTTTATTATTTCCGGCAAGGAAGATGATCGCTACCGTTTCCGCACGCCTAGTTTGCTGAATGTGGAAGTCACCGGCCCTTGGGGGCATAACGGTGCGTACACATCACTGGAAGCAGTCACTGCTCACATGCTTAACCCTCAAAAGGCGCTTAAGCAATATGACCCGAAACAGTTACAGCAAACGGGTATTCGCCAGAAAAGCCTGGAGCGTAGCCGCCAAGGCAGCTTAAAAGCAGGTATCGACATTAAGCCGGTCGCTAATAGTAGTAAGCAAGATATTGATGACTTGGTGGCGTTTATGAAAACACTGACCGACCCTTGCGTGAAGAGTCGTCAGTGCCTAAGCCCTTGGATTCCGGCGGCGAATGCCAATGATCCGGATGGCAATATGTTACACGGCGTCGGGCAAGACGGTCAGCGTCTCTAAGGACCAGCGCGGTTTTGGTGAGATGGTAGCGGGTTCAAACTGGCCCGCTGCCAACCGTAAGGCACCGGCATAAGCAATCATCGCACCATTATCCGTACAGAATGCTTGTCTTGGGAAGAACACTTCCGCCCTTAACTCATCTAATTTTGCGCGCAAGCGCTTATTTGCGCCCACTCCACCAGCCACTACCATGCGCTGATAGCCTGTTTGCTTTAATGCCCGATCGCATTTAATCGCTAAAGTATCCACTACCGCTTCCTGAAAAGCATGGGCGATATTGGCTTTATCTTCCGGAGTCTGTGCCGATTGATTCCACGCTTGTAGCGCAGCCGTTTTCAATCCGCTGAAACTAAAATCTAATCCAGGGCGATTCACCATTGGCCGTGGGAATTTATATTCACCAGGTACACCCTGCTCGGCGAGTTTCGCCAGCTCTGGTCCACCGGGGTAGGATAAGCCCAGCATTTTGGCGGTCTTATCAAACGCTTCACCGACTGCATCATCCACCGACTCACCCAGAATCACATAATCGCCGACAGCTTTCACCTGAACCAACATGGTGTGACCGCCAGAGACCAGCAGTGCCACAAAGGGAAATTCAGGTGCTGAATCTTCCAGCATTGGGGCTAATAAATGCCCTTCCATATGATGCACGGCCAAAGCGGGAATATTCAGACTCCAAGCCATGGTCCGCCCGACTGATGCACCGACCATCAACGCGCCAATTAAGCCCGGCCCTGAGGTATAGGCAATGCCATCCAAATCATTCAGGGTCAAGCCTGCATCGCTGAGCGCTTCACGCACTAGCGGCACCAGCTTGCGAATATGATCGCGGGACGCCAGCTCCGGCACTACGCCACCGTACTCGGCATGCATCGCAACCTGACTATATAATCGCTCCGATAATAATCCGGCCTCAGTGTCGTAAACCGCAACACCTGTCTCATCACAGGATGACTCAATCCCTAATACTTTCATCAGCTTTAATGTACCCCTTCAATCCTGTATGCTCTGCCAGATTATCACTCTTGTTGCGTTGAACGCGTCTGACACTATTTATGGACCAACAATCTACAAAAGAAACGCCTGCGGGTAAACTGCAATCGATTCGCTATTCACTTGGTTTTCGCAGTATTTTGATCGGTTTTATCGCAGCGGCGATGCTAATCCCTTTATTTCTTGCAAAACAAGTGGTCAGCGACCGCACCTATTACTACCGCACCGCGATCTCCAGCATTGCCGATACCTGGGGCACTCAGCAAGTGATTGCCGGCCCTATTCTGGTCGTGCCTTATACCGAGCATATTATCAGTATAGACACGGTAACGGATGATAAAGGTGAAACCCGTACGGTTACCCGCGATATTTTCAATGAAAAAACCATTGTGCTGCTACCCAAAGATTTGCGCATCGACACTCAAATACTGGAAAAGCACCGCAAGCGCGGCATTTACGATGCGCTAGTCTACACGGCTGACATTGAAATGAGTGGGCATTTTGATATGAATGCCCTGCCTGATATCGACTCCAAGCAAAAGCGAGTACGCTGGAAAGATGCATGGCTAGCCGTCGGTATGAGTGATACCAAAGCCATTGATGAAACGCTGCCACTGCGTTGGGATAGCAATACCACTGCGCCACTGCGCCCCGGTACGCTACTGCCAAACCTGCTACCGCAAGGTTTTCATGCCAGCATGAAGGATCTGGAGCGGGATTTGATTCTGCCGGAATTTAAGATCAAATTCAGCGTGAATGGCAGTGAAGGCCTAAGCTTTGCCCCAGTTGGAGAAAGCACCACGGCCAATATCAAATCCGGATGGCCACACCCTAGCTTTATTGGCGATATTCCACCAGTTCGCTCTATTGTCACTAGCAAAGGCTTTGATGCACAGTGGCAAGTGCCCAATATCGCTCGCAACTATCCTCAGAATTGGTTATTGGGTGAGGAAAAGCATGATCTCTATGCGCTAAAATCAGGCGTTAAACTGTTTAGCCCCGTGTCGCTTTACGCCAAAATTGAGCGTGCGGTAAAGTATGGCGTGCTGTTTATTGGCCTGACATTCCTGACCTTTTTGATTTTTGAAATCACTCAGAATACGCGCTTTCATGTGATTCAATATGGGCTAATCGGCATTGCGCTGAGTCTATTTTATATTATCTTGCTGTCGCTATCTGAGCAGATTCCATTCCGCATGGCCTATCTGTATGCCGCCACGGCGACGGTGAGTATGATCACGCTGTATACGATTGCTATCTTGAAAAGTTTCTCACGGGTTATGCTGATTTTGATCTTCCTGAGCAGCTTGTATGCCGTGTTGTATTTTATTCTGCAAATGGAAGATTATGCCTTGCTGGCCGGTGCCGGAACGATGATGTTTATTATCATGATTCTGATGTTTGCGACACGAAACCTGAAGTACGACAGTTAGTTATTACAGGTAAAGTTTTGAGGCGATGAGAATCGGGTTAAGATTCTCATCGCCATTTAAACAGCCCACACTGTTGGACTAATGTCATATTCTAAAAGTTAACCCCAGCACCAACAGTTAATCCTGCCTCACTAAAGCCCTAAGTAGAATCATACTCAGGGCCAATTCCTTAGGTCAGAACAACAGCCACATCATTGTCATTGAAACGATCAGGAACAGAATCGTCATCACACTACCCGCTCGAATAAAGTCCACCACCCGATAGCCTGCAGGTCCCATAATCAGCGCATTCACCTGATGCGTTGGAATTAGGAATGAGTTAGAGGTTCCAATCGCCACCGTCAAAGCATACACAGCAGGATCAGCCCCGACGCCATGCGCAATATTAATTGCCAGCGGCACCAATAGCACCGTCGCGCCAACATTCGACATCACCAAGGTAAAGAAGGTCGCCAATATCATAATCGAGCTTTGAATCACGATAGGATGCATATCGCCCACCACGCTAAGCGTCAGCGTCGCAATCCACGCCGCCGTACCCGAAGTCTCAACCGCCATCCCCAAGGGGATCAAACTGGCGAGCAAAAACACTGTCTTCCACGATACCGCACGGTAAGCCTCATCCATGCGCAATACGCCGCTCAACACCATGCCCAAAGCGCCGGTTAGCAGCGCAATCGATAAGCGAATATCAGTGAACAACACCAAGAACAAAGCAATACTAAAGAACAAGCCTGCCCAACCGACTTTTTGCGGTCTTAGCTCTTCATGCGGGAACTCAGTGGATACCACTAAGAAGTCACTATCCTGCTCTAAACGCGCCAGCGTGGACCATGTGGTATGAACCACCAGCGTGTCACCTGCCTGCAAGGGAATGCTGCGAATATCTTCACCTTCGCGCATTGTCGCGCCAGCACGGTGCAAACCAACCATGGCAATTCCGTACACCTTACGCATCCACACATCGCGGGCACTTTTGCCTACCAACTGCGAGCGTGGTGGAATGACCACTTCAGCCATACCCGATTTTGCGGATGACAAGGCATCACCAAACACCTTGATCTCTTTGTGTTTCCACAGGTGATACTTCTCAACAAAGTGATCCAAGTCATCTGGCGAGGCAACGATACCAATCACCATATTGCTTTTAAAATCGGTATCCCGGTCATGTGCGCCCGGCCCGATTTTGATTGTTCCGCCGTGTTTTGACGCAACAATTCTGACTCGGTACTCGGTTTCCACATCATCCAAATGCTTATTCAGTAGCTCGCAGTTTGGCGGGATAACCACTTCGAATACATCGTAGTTGATGCCGTACACATCCTGAAAATACTGCATGCCGCCGCTTTTCGAGCCGCTAGTTTCCTGATTTGATACTGGCAACACATAGCGCCCGGCAACCACGAAATAGAAAATACCGGTCAATACCAACACCGCACCAATCGGTGTTACGGCGAACAAACCAAACAAATCCATCTGCTTGTCAGCGGGTAAGGACTGGTTTGAAGTATGAATTAGATCGTTCAGCAAAATTAGCGGTGAAGAGCCAACCATGGTCACTGTGCCGCCCAAAATGGCACAAAAGCCCATTGGCATTAGCAAGCGTGACATCGGCAAACCAGAGCGCGAGGATATCCGCGCAACCACTGGCAAGAATAAGGCAGCAGCGCCCACGTTTTGCATAAACGAGGAGATAAACGCAACAGTGCTTGAAACGATTGGAATGATTCGATTTTCGTTGGTGCCACCGACTCTCAGAATAAAGGTTGCGACCTTGCTCATCACACCGGTTTTATCCAAGCCTGCACCAATGATCATCACGGCAATAATCGACATCACCGCATTACTGGAGAAGCCATTGAATAGTTGTTGGTTATCAACCAGACCTTTCTCATCCAAGCCAATATACGGTCCAAGCAGCGAGGATAAGCCTAGTAACACCATGATGAGTACAGCAGCTACATCCACATCCACCACTTCAAACACAAACAGGTAGATGGTAAATAGCAAAATCACCACAACCCAACTCACCGCAATGGTGGGCGTCTGGGTCACCATATACGCGCCAGCCAGTGTAAACAGAATGGCGGAAATCAGTGTTTTTGAGGAAATTCGCGTTTGTGCGGTGAGTTTATCGGCAATCGTCTGCCAAATAGCTGCCATATCTTATTCCTTGAGTGCTTGTGTCGCTGCCACTAAACAACGTTACACCTAAATTAAGGATAACGAGGGTATCAGCAAAGCTTGGAACATAGAATATATAGAGAGGGGTATCGTGCAGAAAATAATACGGGGTGTCTTATTTTCCAATAACCGGAACATTGCCCCGTCCCGGTTATTGGAAAAATCAGTGGTAATCAGCTGTGTGTGGGGTCTTCTTCAAACTTAACAGCCCCAGACTCTTCGTCTCTAATGCGGTCGTAGATTTCTTCACGATGTACTGCTACATCTTTCGGCGCATCGATACCAATTCGAACTTGGTTTCCTTTAACGCCTAGGACAGTCACACTCACATCATCCCCTATCATGAGTGTCTCGCCCACTCTCCGTGTTAGAATCAACATCCCTAATTCTCCGTTTAATAATTGTTATACTACCCTGTGCCAATACGGCTCTAATCTACGTCCAGTATTCAGTGGCCTCAGGATCAAGGCCGGTGTTAAAGCAGATTAGGCACTTCGCTTATAATTTTAATTGTGGCTTTAAAACAACATAAATACGGACGCGCTAACATTCTCACATTTCAGCTGAACTTACACTTAATTACTAACCTTTAATGTTAGCGCTTAAGCCCCTTTTTCAGTCAGTTGAAAGGTGTCGTGTAAAGTTCTTACCGCCAACTCAAGGTACTTCTCATCCACAACAACAGAGATCTTAATCTCTGAGGTAGAAATCATACGGATATTGATCCCTTCTTTTGACAATGCTTTGAACATACCGCTCGCAACACCCGCATGAGAGCGCATACCGCCGCCCACAATCGATACCTTAGCGATCTTGTCATCACCTCTGCACTCAGCCGCGCCCAAACGCTCACCAGTTGCTTGCAGGATCTTCATCGCTTCAGCGTAGTCATTACGGTGAATGGTGAAAGTGAAGTCCGTTGTGCCATCAGTGCCGACATTTTGCAGGATCATATCCACTTCGATGTTAGCATCCGAAATCGGACCTAAAATCTCATAAGCAACGCCTGGCTTATCCGGCACGCCTTTAATGGTTAACTGCGACTCATCTTTGTTAAATGCTACGCCACGAACTAATACTTCTTCCATAATGTCTTCCTCACGCGTCACTAGCGTACTTTTACCGTCATCACCTTCATCGAAACTAGATAGCACCCGAATCGGCATATTATATTTGTAAGCGAACTCAACCGCCCGAATTTGCAGTACTTTAGAACCTTGGCTGGCCATTTCCAGCATCTCTTCTAAAGCCAGCATCGGTATATGGCGAGCGCTTGGCACCATGCGTGGGTCAGTGGTATACACACCATCCACATCAGTGTAGATCTGGCACTCATCAGCTTTTAGCGCAACCGCTAAAGCCACTGCCGTCGTATCTGAACCACCACGGCCTAGAGTCGTAATATTGCCACCAGCATCCACACCCTGGAAACCTGCCACAACAACGACTTTGCCCTCAGCCAAGTCTTCACGCATTTTGGTGTCATCAATTTGACGAATTCGCGCTTTACTAAAGGCGCTATCCGTAATCACTCGCGCTTGCTGGCCAGTGTATGATTTTGCCGGGCAACCTAGAGAGTCCAGTGCCAATGACAATAGACCAATTGTGACCTGCTCACCCGTGGATAGCACAACGTCTTTCTCGCGTGCTGGCCCTTGCGGATTTAAAGCATTAATCAGGCCGACCAGGCGATTGGTTTCGCCCGACATTGCCGAGACCACAACCACCACATCATTACCACGTTCTCGCCAGCGGATAACCCGCTTAGCTACTTCGATGATCCGCTCAGGACTTCCAACCGAAGTCCCTCCGTACTTTTGAACAATAAGAGCCATTTAAACGTGTTCCTTAACCCAATTAACGACAGATTCTAAAGCCTGTGGCAAGGCATCCGGATTATTACCGCCGCCCTGTGCCATATCAGCACGTCCACCACCTTTACCATCAATTTGCGCCGCAACGTGCGACAACAACGCACCGGCTTTAATCGTCTCACTTTCTGCCTTAGTGACGCCCGCAACCAAACTGACTTTGCCACCCTGAACCGTCGCCACAATCACTGCCGCACGACCCAGTTTGTTTTTCAACTGATCAACCGTATCGCGTAATGACTTAGGATCAGCACCCTCAAGGTGAGCAGCCAATACCTTAATACCATTCACATCAACCGCTTGTGAAACCAGATCATTACCAGCTTGAGAGGCCAAACGTAGCTTTAGTTGATCCAGCTCTTTTTCCAATTGCTTAGACTTGTCAACCAGCTGCATGACTTTGTCAGGCGCATCCTGCACATTGGATTTAACCGCTTGTGCGATTTGCGACAATTGCGCTTCACGTGCATCGATCCATGCCAGTGCATTCGCCCCCGTCACCGCTTCGATACGACGTACGCCAGCGGCAACACCACCTTCGCTCACAATTTTGAATAAGCCAATATCACCCGTGCGCTTAACGTGTACACCACCACAAAGCTCAGTAGAGAAACCAATAGTCAGTACCCGAACTTCTTCGCCATACTTCTCACCAAATAAAGCCATTGCACCTTTTTCCAGCGCACGCTCCATGGTAGTCAGCTCAGCTTCCGTTGCCGCATTGGCACGAATCTCGCGATTCACAATCGCTTCAACTTCAGCAATCTGAGCCGCACTAACGCCCTCAGGATGAGAGAAGTCAAAACGCAAACGCTCAGCGGTGACCAGCGAGCCTTTTTGCTCCACATGATTGCCCAATACTTGCTGCAACGCTTTGTGCATCAAATGCGTGCCAGAGTGGTTTAACACAATCGCCTGACGACGCTCAGCATCAACCAAGGCTTGTACCGAATCACCCACTTTCAGGCTGCCAGACTTCAAGCTTCCCTGATGTAGGAATACAGTGCCCTGCTTTTGCGTGTCGCTCACGGCAAATACGGCATCACCCGCAACCAGCTGGCCGCTATCTCCAATCTGTCCACCGGACTCGGCATAAAACGGTGTAATATCCAGCACAATGCGCGCAGTTTGATCAGCACTAATGGCATCAACGGCTTCGCCATCAACAAAGATCGACATCACTTTGCTTTGGTCGCTTTCAACGTTATCGTAGCCAGTGAAATCAGTCTCACCGTCAACATCTAATTTATCAGTATAGTCCACGCCAAACTTTCCGGCGGCACGTGCTTGTTCACGCTGTGCATTCATCGCGACTTCAAAGCCATCCTCATCCACCGACAAGCCACGCTCACGCGCAATATCGCTAGTTAAGTCAACAGGGAATCCGTAAGTGTCATACAGTTTGAAGATCACTTCGCCTGGCAGTACGCCATCGCTGACGTCTTCCATCGCCGCATCCAGCAACTTCATGCCTTTATCCAGCGTTTCGCCAAAGCGAATTTCTTCTTTTTTCAGGGTCTCAGCGATTTGTGATTCAGCCGCGGCCAAATCCGGATATGCTGCGCCCATTTGCTCAACCAATGGCCCAACTAAGCGGTAGAAGAACGCGCCTTCAAATCCAAGCTTATGACCATGACGGGCTGCGCGGCGAATAATCCGGCGCAACACATAACCACGTCCCTCATTTGATGGTACTACACCATCCAAAATCAGGAACGAACAGGAGCGAATATGATCAGCAATAACTTTCAAAGAGGCTTCATTTAAGTCCTCAGTGCCCGTCATTTCTGCAATTGTTTTGATCAGTGCCTGAAACAGGTCGATATCGTAGTTGCTGTGACCGTCTTGTAAAATCGCACACAAACGCTCAAGACCCATACCGGTATCAATGGAAGGCTTGGGCAGTGGATTCATTGTGCCATCCGCAGAGCGCTCGTATTGCATAAATACGATGTTCCAGATCTCGATAAAGCGGTCGCCATCTTCTTCCGGCGTCCCCGGAGGGCCACCCCAGATCTCTTCACCGTGATCATAGAAGATCTCAGAGCAAGGCCCGCAAGGCCCTGTGTCGCCCATCGCCCAGAAGTTATCACTTTCATATGGCTTGCCCGGCTTATCACCAATTCGGCTGATGCGATCAGCAGGAAAACCCATCTCATTAATCCAGATGTTGGCAGCTTCCTCATCATCGGCATACACCGTGACCCACAGCTTCTCTTTTGGCAGCTTAACGACTTCGGTCAAAAACTCCCACGCATAGCCAATCGCTTCACGCTTGAAGTAATCGCCAAAGCTGAAGTTACCCAGCATTTCGAAGAACGTATGATGGCGCGCGGTGTAACCCACGTTTTCAAGGTCATTATGCTTACCACCCGCACGTACACAGCGCTGGGATGTTACAGCACGAGTGTAAGGGCGCGTTTCGGCACCGGTGAATACGTCTTTAAACTGAACCATTCCCGCATTGGTAAACAACAAAGTCTTGTCGTTACCCGGAATCAATGAACTGGACGGAACAATTTCATGGCCCTTTGCGGCGAAAAAATCCTGAAATTGTTGCCGCACTTCGGCAGTGCTGTTGCGTTGCATGTGAAACCCTCTGCGGACTAGCGAATATTAAATGAAAGTCTGATAAAAACGATGGACTTAATCAAACCCCTCATTGTCGCGATTTAGCAACAATTATTCAAGTTAAGCACACGTAAATAATTGTATCGTGCGCGATGACTTTGCATATTATTCCGGCAAAACCCGATTAAATCGAGTTATAATCATCAATTATGTGCGACTAATCATAGTAATAATTAAAAAGCCTACGCATCTGAAATGGCAATATTCACGTATTGAAATAAATATAAAGTCGGATTGCGTATCCCGATAATCTATTGAAGAAATCATGGTACTACTTATGAAAAAACGTTTAATTGGGGCGGCCATCATGGCCATCGTTGGTAGCTTCTCCACCAACGCTTTCGCCGACGAATCTTGGGACAACATCACCGAACAAGCCAAAGGTCAAACTGTCTACTTCAATGCATGGGGCGGCAGTGAAAATGTGAATGCCTATGTGAAGTGGGCCAGTGAAGAAGTTCAAAAACGCTACGGCATTACCGTTGAGCATGTCAAAATTACCGATGCTTCCGAAATGGTTAAACGCATTAATACGGAGAAAAAAGCCGGTCGTGATGAAGGCGGCTCAGTTGATTTGATGTGGGTGAATGGCGAGAATTTCCGCGCGCTAAAGTCCAACGGCCTGCTTTACGGACCATGGGCTGAGTCAGTGCCTAACTGGCAATTTGTCGATACCAACAAACCTGTAAGACAAGATTTCTCCGAAGCCACCGACGGCCTTGAAGCCCCTTGGGGTACGGCACAGTTAACCTTTATCGCGGATAAAAACAGTGTGGAAACGCCACCTAAATCTGCTGAAGAATTACTGGCCTTTGCTACCAAAAATCCGGGGCGCGTCAGCTACCCGAAGCCACCTAATTTTCATGGCACAACCTTTGTAAAACAGCTGCTGTCTGAGTTAATCGAAGACCCAAGCAGACTGCTAGAGCCCGTTGAGGCCAATGAATTCGCCACGCTCAGCCAACCGCTATGGGATTATCTGGATAAGCTACACCCAGTTGCATGGCGCGAAGGTAAAGCCTTTCCGGCAACCAATGCTGAAATGCACCAGAAGCTAGCCGATGGCGAGATAAAAATCTCACTGACATTTAATCCAAATGAAGGCGCAAACCTAGTCGCTACCGAACAGCTTCCACCAAGCACCTATAGCTTTGGCTTTGATAAAGGCACCATCGGTAATGTGCACTTTCTGGCAATTCCATTTAACGCCAAGGCCAAGCAAGGCGCGCAAGTTGTCACTAACTTCCTGATGTCACCTGAAGCGCAAGTGCGTAAAGCCGATATCAGCATCTGGGGCGACCCCTCGGTATTAGATGCCAGCAAGTTAAGCGAAGCACAACAAGCCATTTTTAATAAACGCGCCCCTGGCGGTTTAAGCGACGTTGTTGTAACGCTGCCAGAGCCACACGCAACTTGGGTTGAGGCACTGGAAGCAGAATGGCTGAAGCGATACGGAACACAATAAACACAGATGCTCAGCGTCCTTTGGAACGCTCGCTAATGCCTAAACGTCGCTATTCGACGGGCTCGCTGGTTGCATTAGCCGGCGTTTCGCTTACGTTATTGCCACTAGTACCCGGTTTGCTCTGGGTGCTATGGCCAACGTTTGAGTTGGCGACTTGGCAGGCCTTTGTTTCTGACCCACAGCTGCCACCGGCGCTAATGAGCACCCTAACCTCCTCGGTTGGCTCCAGCTTTTTGGCGCTATTATGTGCCAGTCTGCTGGCCATGTGGCTATACCCTGGCAAGGGCTGGACGCAAACAACCCGCCAGTTGCCGCTATTTTTGGCGTTCCCGCACATTGCTTTTGCGATCGGCGTAGCCTTTTTGGTTGCGCCGTCTGGCTGGTTGGCTAGAGCCTTGGCTAATGTCTTTAGCTGGGGCAGCCCGCCGCAATGGGTCAGCATTAAAGACCCCTACGCGATTAGTTTAACCATCACCATGGCGATCAAGGAAACGTGGTTTCTGTTATGGATTTTGGCGACGTTGCTGGGCGAACAGACCATTTCCCGCCAAATTACCATTGCCAATAGCATGGGCTATTCCCGCCGACAGGTCTGGTTAGGCGTGATTCTGCCGCAAGTGCTCCCTCGTATGGGTTGGCCACTGGTAGCCGTATTAGCCTATAGCCTATCAGTCGTGGATATGGCTGTGATTTTAGGGCCATCGACGCCACCAACGCTCGCAGTACTGTGCTGGCAATGGCTTACTGATCCAGACTCCATGACACAGTCCAAAGGTAGCGCAGCGGCACTTAGCTTAATGCTAATTTTGGGTGTATTGATTCTATTAGGGCGCGGCGCATGGTCTTTAATCAAACGCCTCTATCGCAACCCTACTGGCCTGCGTAAACCCGGCAAGCAGCTGCAAAATAAAGCCATTTATGGCGTGCTCAGCTTTATTCCGGGCTGGTTATCGCTAGCCATACTGGGACTATGGTCAGTCGCTGGCGGATGGTTTTTCCCAAAGCTATGGCCAGGGAAACTCAGTCTAGCGAGCTGGCAGCAAGCTGATTTTGGCCCGCTATTTACCGCCTTTTGGATTGCCGCAGCAACCGTTATGATTGCTTTGCCACTGACTTTAGCTTGGCTGGAATGGGGTTCGCGTAAGCATCATGGCTGGCTATATGCGCCACTGATTTTGCCCTCCTTACCGCTGGCCGCTGCGCAATACAATATCCTACTACACCTGAACTTAGACAGCACGGCCGTTGCCGTGATCTGGAGCCATCTGACGTGGACCTTCCCCTATATGGTCTTGGTACTGGTTGGCCCCTATCACACTTTCGACAACCGCTATCTGTGTACCGCCCAAGCACTTGGTCACACTCATCTGCAAGGCTGCTTACGCATTAAATGGCCAATGCTATTACGGCCCATTATGGCAGCGATGGCAGTCGGCTTTGCGGTGAGCGTTGCGCAATATCTACCGACGCTATTCTCTGGTGGCGGGCGCTTTGCCACTGTAACCACCGAAGCGGTCGCGCTGAGTGCTGGCGGTAATCGTCGGGTGCTGGCTGTGCAAAGTTTGCTGCAAACCGCATTGCCATTATGCGCCTTTATACTCGCCATTATGCTCGCCAACTGGCAGGCCAGAAACCGACAAGGACTGAAATAATCCGATCATGAATATGCTCAGTGTTAAACAACTCATTATCCGGCGCAATGAAGGCGAAATCCTAATCGGCCCGTTGAATTTTGACATCGCCGCCGGTGAAGTCATGACGCTAATGGGCGCATCCGGTGTGGGTAAATCAACCGTGCTTAACTGGTTGATTGGCGCACGCCAGCCAATGTTTACCATTAGCGGCGAAGCATGGCTGGATGGCAAAAACATCGACCAGCTGCCCACCGAGCAACGTCGGGTCGGCATCTTGTTTCAGGAAGATTTATTATTCCCGCACTTCAGCGTAGGCGACAATTTGGCTTATGCCCTACCCGCGCACATTAAAGGCCGCAAAGCGCGCCGTGCAGCGGTTGAGGAGGTGCTGGATAGCGTCCAGTTGGGTGCATTCCATGATCGCGACCCTGCCACACTATCCGGCGGCCAACGCGCCCGTGTGAGCCTGCTACGTACTTTGCTAGCCGAGCCTCAGGCGCTGCTAATGGATGAGCCCTTTTCCAAACTCGACGCCGAACTTCGCCAGCAATTCCGGCAGTTTGTGTACGACCGGGTTACCGAGCGCAAAATCCCTACCTTACTCGTCACCCACGATGCTGAAGACGTTCCCGCCGGTGGGCGCGTACTAGAACTCAGCTCACCGGAGCCAGCCAATGTTTGATAAACGCGTCCTCGATGCCACCCGCAGTACGCTGCAAACCATTGCCAAGTCACTATTAGCCCGTGGCATTGGGGCCAATCAAGTTACGGTCGCAGGCTTTGTGGTCGGCATGATGGCGCTCCCGTTACTGGCCTTTAACCACCCATTACTGGCACTGGTTTGCATTTTACTCAACCGCTTGTTCGATGGCCTTGACGGCACCTTAGCGCGCCTCACTGAGCCTACTGATCGTGGTGGTTTTTTGGATATCGTGCTGGATTTTCTGTTTTATTCAGCCATTCCATTGGGCTTTGCACTGGGCAATCCAGAGCTAAACGCCTTGCCTGCTGCCGTGCTAATTTATGCGTTTATTGGCACTGGCTGTAGCTTCCTTGCCTTCGCCACCATTGCCGCAAAACGAAATTTAAGCAGTTTGGCGTTTCCGGATAAGAGTTTTTATTATTTGGGCGGTTTATCAGAGGCGACTGAAACAATTTTTGTGTTCGCTTTGATGTGTTTATTTCCGAGCTGGTTCGGGGTGTTCGCCTACGGCTTCGCATTAATATGTATCATCACCACTTTTTTGCGTATTTCTGCCGGCATGAGTCAGTTCAAATAGGGCTGACATCCGCGCCAAAACAGCCTCTGCGGGCTTCATGGTACTGCGGGAATGATTGTGTGATTTCCCTCAATCCATTACCATAGAAAGCTACAATCTGATCCATCATTTCATCCTACAGTTAAACCACAGTCGCCTGTGGTAAGGGGAATCGTTGCGACAATGCCATACCGTTATCTTCTGATTATTAGTTTGACACTGTTCTGGTTACTGCTCTCCGGGCTCTGGGACAACCCACTGATTCTAGGCTTAGGCGCGGCTTCTGTTGCCTTAGCGACTTGGATAGCCATGCGCATGGAGCGTGATTACGCTTTTAAGGATAAAGGTTTATCCATCCTAATGCGCCAATTCACCTTCTGGCCTTGGCTGTTTAAAGAACTGATCTGGTCCAATCTTGATGTGCTGAAATGCATCTGGATGCCTAAGCGTTACCCCATCAGCCCGATTATCAAACAGCTGAAAATGCAACCAGAGTCACGCATTGCCCGCACCATGTACGCCAACTCCATTACCCTGACCCCCGGCACCGTTGCTATTGAAGTACGCAACAATGAAGTACTTGTCTACTCATTGCTGGAAAGTGCCATGGAAAGCCTTGAAGAGGGTGAAATGGGTCGTCGAATCCACGTATTAGAAGGCCCCTCAAAATGATGTTTGTTGTAACCTGCTTAGCCATACTCGTCGTCATGGGCATCGCACTGGCCCGCGCCTTTCTTGGCCCAACCGTGTATGACCGGATTCTGGCCGTGAATATGTTTGGCACCAAAACCGTACTGTTCATTGCAGCCTATGGCTTTATGACTGAGCGCCCGGAGTTTCTGGATATCGCCTTGGTCTATGCCCTGATTAACTTTATCGGCGTTATCGCGGTGCTCAAGTTTGTTGAGCGCTTCCCTCCCGCCAGCGCTCAAAGCGAGGACTAAGCCCGATGAATTTACTACTCGATGTGCTCAGCTGGGTGTTCCTAATGACGGGCTCAATACTTGGCATCAGTGGTGCCGTGGGTATTTTCCGCTTTAAAGAATTCTACGGCCGACTGCACGCTGCCAGTGTTACCGATACCTTGTGCGTCTTCTTTATTGTGCTCGGCTTAATCCTGCAGGAAGGCTTTACCATCGTCTCGGTCAAACTGGTCTTTGTGGTACTGCTGTTATGGCTTACCAGCCCGGTAGCCACTCATGCTCTAATCCGCTCAGCCTATGAAACGGGCTTAAAGCCAGAGCTCAAAACCTCCCGTTCAGCGTCTAAAGCTAAAGGGGATAAATCGTGATCAATGAGTTAATTAACGTTGTTCTACTCACCATGCTGGTGTTCACGACCGTGGCGATGGTGCGTATCCGCAGTCTGTTTGCCATTATCATGCTCTCCGGCATATTTAGTCTGTTATCGGCGAATATCTTTATTATTCTGGACGCCGTCGACGTGGCCTTTACCGAGGCAGCAGTGGGTGCTGGTATTTCTACCGTACTGATGCTGGCAACCCTTGGGATCACTGGTCAAGAGCAGAAAAAACGCGCCAAAGGTAGCGCCATCGTGCCGCTTATTGTGGTCGTTATCACCGGCGTTGTGCTGATCTATGGCACCTTGGATATGCCCGTCGTTGGTGATCCACTGGCGCCAGTGCATAATCATGTCGCGCCGCGTTATATCATCGACTCACCGACCGAGATCGGCATTCCAAATATGGTGACCTCAGTACTCGCCAGCTACCGTGGTTATGACACTATGGGCGAAGTCATTGTGGTGTTCACCGCGCTGATCGGCGTGCTATCGCTCATCGGTATTCGCGAACAGGTGATTCCACCCAATTACAGCGAACCACCTCCACGCCCGATTCTGCAAGTGATGGCGAAATTCATGGTGCCATTTATTGTCCTGTTTGCCCTGTACGTGCAATTTCATGGCGACTTTGGGCCCGGCGGCGGTTTTCAGGCCGGTGTTATCTTTGCGGTCGCGATTATTTTGTACTCACTCACCTTTAGCCAATACGATGGCATGCGCCTTGTCCCACCGGTGTTGCTCAAGCGCTTGGCGGCACTCGGCGTTTTAATCTATGGCGGTGTGGGTATCTGGACCATGCTGGAAGGCGGCGTGTTTTTAAACTATAGCGTCCTCGCTTCCGACGCTGTTGCAGGTCAACATTTAGGTATTTTAATCATCGAGTTTGGCGTTGGTCTCACCGTGGCTGCCGTTATGATGCTGCTGTTTTTTGCCTTTATCAGCCGGGGGAACAAAAACCCATGAATTTCTTAGGTCACTACAACTACTGGGTCGTTATCTTTCTGATGATGGCTGGCTTTTACATTCTGATTGCCAGTAACAATCTGATCAAAAAGATAGTCGGACTCAACATTTTCCAAACCTCGGTCTTCATGCTTTACATCTCCTTGGGTAAAGTCTCCGGAGGTACTGCACCAATTGCTGCAGAAGGCATTGACGTCTATTCAAACCCGCTGACACACGTATTGATTCTGACCGCAATTGTGGTCGGTATTGCCACCACCTCATTGGCACTGTCCTTAGTGATTCGCATCAAAGAAGCCTACGGCACCATACAGGAAGATGAGATTTTGGAAATGGACACCATAGACGATGAGGCCCGCGCCCGATGACGCTTACCGGACACCTGCCCGCCCTGCAAGTCGTATTGCCATTACTGGCTGCACCAATTTGTTATTTAATTAGTCATACCCGCCTAGCTTGGTTGTTTTCAACCCTAGTCAGCTGGGTGTGTTTAGCCATTTCGATACTGCTGGTGATTCAAACCAGCGGCGGCGATGTATTGCACTATGCTTTTGGCGGCTTCCAACCGCCTTGGGGCATTGACTACCGGGTCGACCGACTAAATGCTTATGTGCTACTGATTGTGAGTGGTATCGCTGCGGTGATCTTTCCTTACAGCTGGACTAGCATTCAAAAGGAAGTGGCCAAGAGCCATCACGGGCTATTCTTCACCGCCATGTTGCTGTGTTTGGCTGGCCTGCTGGGAATCACCATTACCGGCGATGCGTTCAATTTGTTTGTACTGCTGGAAATCTCTTCGCTATCGACTTACACCTTAATCAGTCTTGGACGTGACCGGCGCGCACTGGCCGCCTCTTTCCAATACCTGATTATGGGTACCATCGGTGCCACCTTTATCCTAATCGGGATTGGTTACCTGTATGCCTTAACCGGCACCCTGAACATGACCGATCTGACCAATCGCATCGCCTCGATTGATGACTCGCGAACGCTGCAGGTAGCCTTTGCCTTTATTCTGGTTGGCTTTGGTTTGAAGCTAGCCATGTTTCCGCTGCATTTGTGGCTACCGAACGCATACGCCTTTGCGCCCTCAGTGGTCTCAGCCTTTATTGGCGCTACCGCAACTAAGGTCGCTGTCTATGCACTGCTGCGATTCCTATTCACCGTCTTCGGGGTCAAGTTCAGCTTTGAAACCATGCAGGTGCAATGGCTGTTAATGCCGTTAGCGCTGGTCGCGATTCTATTCGTCTCGATGGTTGCCGTGTTTCAGGATGGCATGAAGCGCCTGCTGGCTTATTCCTCGGTTGCTCAAATCGGTTATATGCTGCTGGGTATTTCACTGGTCAGCGTGACCGGCCTTACCGCTGCCCTGCTCCACTTGTTTAATCATGCTCTTATGAAAGGTGGACTGTTTCTGGTACTGGGGGCAATTGCCTACCGCGCCGGAGGAACCCGCTTAGAGCATATCGCCGGGCTCGGTAAACAAATGCCGTACACCATGGCCGCATTTGTAATCGGTGCGTTAAGCCTAATTGGTGTACCGCTCACTGTCGGCTTTATCTCTAAATGGTATCTGATTTTGGCAACCATGGAGCGTGGTTACTGGCCACTCACCGTCGTAATCCTAATCTCTTCTTTACTAGCGGTGATTTACACTTGGCGCATCATTGAACATGCTTATTTCCAGCCGCGAGCTGCGGGTATGCCCAATGTTAAGGAGGCACCGTTAAGTTTACTCATTCCTACCTGGGTGCTGATCTTCGCTAATCTGTATTTCGGTATCCAATCGGAATACAGTGTTGAGCTCGCCACCTCCGCCGCTGAAATGCTATTCGGGGTAAAGCCATGATGTTCACACCTGAGAGTCTGATGTTATTGGCGATAGTGATTCCGCTATTCACAATGGGTGGAATCTTACTCGCTGGCCCATGGCCCAATATCCGGGAAGGCGTCACCCTAGTCGGCTCGGTACTGCTGTTTATTACCGTAATGAGCTTGCTGCCGCATGTATTGGCTGGCGAGCGTCCGGAGCTGATCCTCACCGAGCTAATGCCGGGGCTAGAGCTAAAGTTTGAGCTTGAACCACTAGGGATGCTATTTGCCTGCGTGGCTTCCACCTTATGGCCAATTAACTCGCTGTACTCAATCGGCTATATGCGTGGTAACCACGAATCCAATCAAACCCGCTTCTACGTATTTTTTGCCATTGCGCTTTCCTCAGTTATGGGAATCGCATTTGCGGGTAACCTGATGACTTTATTCGTATTTTATGAAGCGCTCACGCTCTCCACCTATCCACTGGTAACACATGCAGGACATGTTAAAGCGCGTGATGCCGGACGTGTGTATTTAGGGATTTTAATCAGCACCTCGATTGGTCTGCTACTGCCTGCAATTATCTGGGTTTGGTATGCCACGGGTACAACCGACTTCAGGGCTGGCGGTATCTTAGAAGGCCATCTCAGCGGTGGGCTAATCACCATACTGGCGGCACTATTCCTCTTCGGTATTGGTAAAGCGGGTGTGATGCCCGTTCACCGCTGGCTGCCTGCCGCTATGGTGGCACCAACGCCGGTTAGCGCCCTGTTGCATGCAGTCGCCGTTGTAAAAGCGGGTGTATTTAGTGTAGTAAAAGTCGTTGCCTATATATTTGGGCTGGAGATTTTACAGACTGCACCCGGTATCGAGTGGCTGCTGTATATCGCAGGATTCACCGTGATACTGGCTTCACTGATTGCGCTACAGCAAGATAACCTGAAGCGCCGCTTGGCTTACTCCACTATTAGCCAATTATCCTATGTGGTATTGGGTGCGATGGTGTTAGCGCCACTGTCATTGGTTGGTGCTTCGCTGCATATTCTGGCGCACGCTTTTGGTAAAATTACCCTGTTCTTTGCGGCAGGTGCAATTTACACCGCCAGCAAGAAAACAGATATCAGCCAGCTCAATGGCATCGGCTGGCGTATGCCTTGGACCATGACCGCCTTTAGCATCGGCGCGCTATCCATGATTGCCCTACCAATGACCGCAGGCTTTCTCTCAAAGTGGTACATATTGCAAGGCGCAGCCCAATCCCAGCAGTACATTGCGGTTGGCGTGATCATGGCATCCACCTTGTTAAATGCGGCCTACTTTGTGCCCATTATCTATGCCGCTTTCTTCAAGCGCGAAGATCCGGTACAGAAGCGTGACCACAAAGAAGCGCCGCTGCCGATGGTGGTTGCCTTATGCCTTACCGCCACGGCCACCATTGCTATCTTCCTGTTCCCTAGCGTGCCCTTAGCGCTGGCTCAAGCCGTCGGAGTGATCAGCCCATGACCCCGGAAAAACAAAAACACTGGTTATACCGCGAAGAGAATCGCCGCACCCTCTGGTACATCCTAGCCGCTGTGTTGGTACTCGTCTCATTGCCTGAACTGTTTATGCACCACCATAAAAGCTTTGAAGCCCAAGGCATTGATCTGGATGGACGTGCTGGTTTTTACCCGTGGTATGGCTTTGCCACCTGCGCCGTCATGGTGCTAGTCGCCAAGCTGTTAGGCTATGTATTAAAACGCAAGGATGATTATTATGATGAGTAGTCTGGCGCTGCCACCCGGCCTGATCCTGATATTCGGCGGCCTGCTGCTACCTTGGTTATCGGAGCGCTTGCGTCCGGTTGCCGTGATCGGTTTGCCTGCCCTTGTCTTGTTATTGATTTGGACGATTAGTCCGGATGCCAGCTTAAATATCGGCTTTTTAGACCACACCGTGCAGCTGCTGAATGTGACGCCAGTCGGTAAGGTATTCGCCACCGTATTTGCGATTATGGCAGGGCTCGGTGGGCTGTATGCGCTAAAAGTGGCTCGCCCGTTAGAGTTGAGTGCTGCCTTTGTGTATGCCGGCTCAGCTATTGGCGTCACATTTTCGGGCGACCTGATTAGCTTGTTTGTCTTCTGGGAAATCATGGCAATCGGCTCCACGCTGGTGCTATGGGCTAACAGTAATGCCAATGCACGCGCCTATTCCGCCAGCATCCGCTACCTGCTAATCCATCTCTTAGGTGGTGTGATTTTAATGGCCGGAATCGCAGCCCACGTTGCGACCACTGGCAGCATTGAATTCACCGCCATGCGCGCTGATAGCTTTGGCACCATACTTATTCTAATTGGCTTCCTAGTGAATGCCGGTGCGCCGCCATTGTCTTCATGGATTGCCGACGCCTACCCTGAAGCCAGCCCAAGCGGCATGATCTTCTTATCCTCATTCACCACTAAAACGGCTGTCTTTGCATTGCTGGTTGGCTTCCCCGGTGAAACCATTCTGATTTATATCGGCCTATACATGGTGTTTTACGGCATTGTTTACGCACTGCTGGAAAACGATATTCGCCGCATTCTGGCTTACAGTATCGTGAGTCAGGTTGGCTTTATGGTGACGGCCATCGGGATTGGTAGCGAGCTGGCGCTAAATGGCGCAACCGCGCATGCCTTCGCTCACATCCTGTACAAAGGCGTACTGCTAATGTCTGCCGGCAGCGTATTGCTAATGACGGGCAAGCGCAAATGTACTGATTTAGGCGGTTTATTCCAGTCCATGCCAGTCACGGCCATTAACGGCATTATCGGTGCCTTGGCCATTTCTGCGGTGCCGCTAACCTCTGGCTTTGTCACCAAATCACTGGAAACCAGCGCTGCAGCTTATGAAGGATTAAGCTTAGTCTGGTTCCTGCTAATCGCCGCTTCTGCCGGTACCTTCTTATATGCGGGCCTTAAATTCCCGTGGTTTGTATTCTTCCAGAAAGACTCCGGCATGCGCCCGCCTGATCCACCATGGAATATGCGACTGGCCATGTGGCTGACCTCGGGTCTGTGTATATTAATCGGCGTATTTCCGGCACTGATTTACAATATTCTGCCCTACCCGATTGATTACAAACCGTACACGGCTGACCACATTGTCACCCAGCTGCAGTTGATCGCATTTGCAGGTTTGGCCTTCTTTATGTTGTTACCAATGATCAAACCGATGATGACCGTCAGCCTCGATTTTGACTGGATTTACCGAAAATTGGTGCCGGGTATGATAAGTTGGTTAAGTGCACACAATAAAATTCACGGTGGGCCAGCTTTACAAGCCATCCGCGATTTCGGTCAGCGACGCTACGACCACCTGTTTCATGTGCACGGGCCGCAAGGCATTCTTGGCCGCACCTGGCCAAGTGCAAGTATGGTTATGTGGGTCGCCGTGTTATTGGCAACCTCAATGATCCTTTACTTCATGAAACCTTAAGTACAGCAAGGGAGCTCTGACATGGCATTACTTATTATCGGTGTATTACTGTGGAGTGTGGTACATCTTTACCCCAGCCTCTTTAGCGAGCGACGCAATGCCGTTAAAGAGCGCCTGGGTAAATCTTATGATGGCATCTTTGCAGCCTGTATTGCCTTTAGCATCTTGCTAATCGTGATCGGCTGGCGAGCAACTGTACCCGAGCCGGTTTATCAGGCTCCGCTTTGGGGCCGTCATCTCAATATGACCGCCATGCTGTTTGCGATTTTATTGCTCGGCGCAGGTAGCCCCAAGGGCAAATCTCGTATTAAGCAATACATTCGCCACCCGATGCTTACCGGTGTGCTGATCTGGAGTGTTGGCCACTTGTTCGCAAATGGTGATATCCGATCACTAATTTTATTTGGCGGCATGACGGTCTGGGCAATCATCTCTCAAATCGCTATTAATCGCCGTGATGGCCAATGGCAAAAGCCAACAGAAATCGCCAGCTTCGCCCGCGAAGGCATTTTAGTGGTGGCAACGATCGTGGCTTATTTAGTGTTATTTATGACACATCGCTATTTCGCAGGCATGCCACTTGTCGGAGGTTAATCCCTCCGATGCTCAAAATTCATGCTTGGTTAAGTTATGAGCAAGGAAAAAAAAGCTATGCTTAAGCATAAATACCTTCATTGGATTTAAGCAATATCTACTCTCTGGGAGGGAGCGGTATCGCAGTCCATGAAGACCTTTGTTGTAATGGAAATCTCTCTTAATGCTGCTGCAAGTACCACTAATACGCAAAATTAAATTGCTGGTAGTTATATTAATAGGACCCACATTGGTCTTTAGCATTTTGCTCGCCATTAATAACTTGCTCATTACCTACGAAAAAACAGAACGTACCGAGCGCCGGACAATTTGGAGCTTGGTACAAATCAGCAAAGAAGCCCGTAAAACCCTCTACGATGGCAATATTTACCTCAAAGATAGCCGCACGGTTAAACAATTCCAGACTCAGTATCAAGTGCTATGGAGCCGTATTCCGGTTGCACTCGTCCACCTAGAAAACGAAGAGACAAATAGTGGCAGTGACATTGTCGCTCAAGAAGGCCTTGCCCCAGTGTTGGCCATCACTCAAATGTTTGATCTGGTGAGATCTGCCGAAACAGCAATCCTCTCACCAACACCCGAGCCCGACTATGTAAGTAGTTGGTTGGCTCAGCTGAATATTGCCGCCGACAATGTCACCAAAAACACCATGCACAACATTATCGATGATAATAGTGACTACTCAGATGCCATCTCAGAAGCACTTCTGAATGCCCTGCTTTGGGTCGGCGTCACCATTCTGCTTTTCTTCTGTTATATCGCCTTACTGGTCCGTACGCTCTGGCAGGAATATCAAAATATTCAATACCTCATGCAGCACGATACTCTGACCGGACTAGCCAGTCGCGAGTTCACCATGAAGGCACTCGAAAAGAATATCGCGAGCAAACAAGACTTCACCGTTGTGACTTTCGACCTGAACAAGTTTAAAGCGATCAACGACACTTTCGGTCACCATGTGGGTGATAGCGTACTCATTCACTTAGCGGCAAAATTTGAAAATGCCCTGTGCGATGCCGATAATATTGTCGGACGTATGGGCGGCGATGAATTTCTTTGGATTTCCCCAAATACCGACCGACGCTATATCGAGAAACAATACGCTATCTTTTTGCAGTCATTAGAAAAGCCTTATCGTATGAACCGCAAATATATCAAACTCCACCTAAGTGCCGGGGGTGGCTTGGCGGCAGATTATGATTTTAATCTTAACCGCCTGCTAGAGCAGATTGACGCCGCGATGTACGAAGCTAAGCAACAAAAGTTGTCTGGCATCAACTGGTGCCAAACGGGTAGCAAGAACCACCGTAATAACAACACACAAAATAACAATAATAAATCTGATTTGGAGACACCATTCATGAAGTTCGTGAGTGGATAATTTATACCATGGCACAGCGATACCTGATAAAACGATTAAAGCTCATTTCGATGATTCTCACGGCTCCATTGTTACTTGTGTGCATCTCGTTAAGCGTCCAGAACTTAATCAAAACCTATGGCGACACCGAACGCGCTGAGCGTGAAGTGATGTGGCAAATCGTACAGCTCAACAAAGAAATCGGTCATATACTCTACGCCGGTGAAACGTTTCTGAATGGTCACACCTCGCTCAAAGCACTCAGGCAACAATACGACCTGACCTGGAGTCGCTTCCCTGTCTTGCTATACAACAAAAGCCTGATGGAAACGACTACCGACTTAGAGGCGGTAGAAGCCGTATTTGATCTGTTCAAGCTAGCTGATAGCACCATCAAAAGCGATGAGCCCAACGCGGCTTTCCTGCATTCATGGCTGGACGATATTTTAGACTCATCGTCTAACTTCACCCACTTTGTTTCCAAAAGCATTATGGATGACGATACCGCTTACTCGCACTTTACCTCTGGAAAATTACTGGACGCCCTGTTCGTACTGGGTGTTTTTGTAACTGGCTTTGTTGTGTATCTTGGCTTCCTGATCAGAATTCTTTGGAACGAATACCAGAGCAACCAACATCTGTTAAAACATGACTCGCTCACTGGCCTCGCCAGCCGTGACTTCACCATGCATACGATCAATAACTACTGCCAAAAGCAGCAAGACTTCAGCTTGATCTCTTTTGATTTGAACAAATTTAAACGCGTGAATGATACATACGGCCACCATGCTGGCGACCTGCTGCTTGCTCACCTAGCCAAGCAATTTAAAATTGCACTTAAAGACCCAGACAGCACCAACCTCGTTGGCCGTATCGGTGGTGATGAGTTTTTATGGATTTGTGATGCAACCGATAAGCACAGCATCGAACGCTTGCACCAGAAGCTGCTGAAACAACTAGAGACGCCCTACCCCATTGGCCATGAACTCATCCAGCTGAAACTTAGCGCGGGCGCAGCACCCGCCTCAGGAGCTGCTTACTGCCCTGCCATGCTAATGGAGCAAGTCGACGTTGCTATGTATGCCGCCAAACAAAACCAACAAAGTACTGTACGCTGGAGTGGCACGGAAGCATCGACTCGCGCCAGAGCCTTATGCGCTGAGTTGGCCGCTTCAAATAAGAGTAAATCTGAGGTTGAATTAGAGCTTGCTCGTTAAGCAAAAAATGACAACCTTGTCTCATTACTGATTTTAAACTACCGAACAACCCTTAACTCCGAATACTGCGTGGTATATCGGGGTGAACGTAATTGCTGCTTCATACGCCAACCGGCTTTCTCGTCAACCCCTTCCCCTGCAAACCTCAATGCTCCTTTTCCCATTTTAGAATTGATCGCATCCAGCGTTTTCATTAGTGCCGCCGAGTGCTGAGCTTGCGCCGTCTCTGCAAATAAATCCGCTTGCGCAAAACGCGGCGAGACCAAATTCATTAACAGCACTCCTGCCCGCTGATAACTATGACCAGACACATAAATACGCTTTAGCAACTCTTGCGCGACAGCAGTTAATTCGTGAGTCGCGTCGCAGGGAGTGGTCAATCGCTGGGTCGCCGCATTGCTGTAAAACTCACCGCGCTCATCGAAAGGGCTAGTACTGAGGTGCACACTAATCGCACTGGCTAACAAGGACTGTGCACGTAGCTTTTCAGCGGCTCGGGTCACAAAATGCGTGATCGCTGAACGCATATCCTGAAACTCAGTCACCCGCACCCCAAACGAACGTGAACACAACACCTGTTGGCGATCGGCACGGACTTCCTCCAGCTCAATACAAGACACGCTCTGTAGCTCCTGCACCGTACGCGCCAGCACCACATTAAAGCGCTTTCTAATCATGCCAGCATCGCAACGCTTAAGGTCCAAGGCCGTATAGATTCCCTGCTGCTCTAACTTCTGCGCCCAGCGCCTGCCTACTCCCCAAACCTCCCCGACCGCGACTTGAGAGAGCACCGCGTCCTGATCTTGCGCATCGGCAAAGTTAAACACGCCATTCAAGTCCGCCTGCTTTTTCGAAACCCGATTCGCCAACTTGGCCAGCGTTTTAGTAGAGCCAAAGCCAATGGAGACCGGAATCCCCGTCCACTGCTGAACCGTGCGGCAAATCTCATGGCCATAGCGGTTTAAATCCCACTCATCAAAGCCCTCAAAGTCCAGAAACGCCTCATCAATAGAATACACCTCAATGCGCGGTGCAAAGCGCGACAACACATCCATCACCCGCTGCGACAAGTCACCATATAAGGCATAGTTGGATGAAAAGACCGCGACATCGTGCTGTTTAAGCAACGGTTTGGATTTGAAATAAGCCGCACCCATGGGAATGCCTAAGGCCTTCGCCTCATTGCTACGGGCGATAATGCAGCCATCATTATTGGATAACACCACCACCGGCTTGCCAACCAGCTCCGGCCGAAATAAGCGCTCACAGCTGGCATAGAAATTATTGCAATCGACAATCGCAAAGCGCGTGGGCGTTTCAGAAGTTGTGTATGGCATGCGTGACACATCCCCAGATCAGAAAGTCGCTGTTTTCACCAATGGCAATCGGCTGGTATTTTGGGTTTTCAGGCATTAGCCACAAGCCGGTGGCATCCTGCTTTAGGCGCTTAACCGTCAAATCCCCATGCACCACCGCAATCACAATGGAGCCATTTACCGCCGTTTCTGAACGATCGACAATCAACAGATCCCCATCGTAAATGCCCGCGCCAATCATCGAATCCCCCGCGACTTTGAGCATAAAGGTGGCTGAAGGCCTGGGCACCAGCAATTGATTGAGATCCAGCTTGTTTTCTAAATGATCATCGGCAGGCGATGCAAAGCCCGCAGAAATGCGACTGGCGTATAACGGCACCGCCAAAATGCTTGGATTGTCGTGTAGTGTCAGCGCTTGATTGCTGCTTATTGTTGGATTGATGGCAGTCATAGATCACCTTTTGTTTCATTAGCCCCGCTATCAATATAGCAAACTATGAAACAAAAAGAGAACTCATTAAACTCAACTGAGTTGATAAGCACCCAAGCCCATTGATGTGCCTTTGCCTGCATGGACATACTGACCAAGCCATAACAGCGGCCAGAAATCCTGCAAGGCCTTGCCATCCAACACCACCTCACCCATTAACCCGCCCATTTTTACTGGCGTTTTCTGGCGTGAGGAGTAACGCGTCCAATCCTGCCAGAACAGCGCATTGCACAATAGACCAACCGTTCGCGCCTGTGCTGATAACGCCTTAAAGTCCAAGTCCAATGGCTGATCGGTATGAAACTGCTGCAATATCGAAATACGCCGCATTAGCACACTCAGCAAGGCATAAAAATCAAAGCTGGCCGCGGTCACTTCGCGGTTTTTCAGGCGCATGCGAAGTGGCGTTGAAAACTCCAAACGCACTTCACCCTGCGGGCGTGAGAACAAAGGGATGAGGCCTGTATGATGTCTTACTATCTTATTCATCAGGTAACCATCCAGACGGCGGTCTACGGAAACAGGACAGCTGGACTCAGTCTTAATACCTTATTTATCAGGTAACCATCCAGACCCTGCCACTTCCCAAAATACCCCTGCTTTCAGAAACTTACAAGCCTCTGTCATATATATCAAAAGAGATATATAGCACTTAGTGTTTTTTTGTCTGGTTTTCACTGAATATTATTCCTAAACAGCTACATAACTTTGCCTTCACTCTCACCCTAAACAAGCCTCGAATCAGCATTAAGTTGGATCATTTCAGGCTTTTTCAAATGCAGGACGAAGCCGCTTAAAGATCCAGTCAAAAACAGGCGTGTTAGACCTACGATGTTCGTAGATAGCATCCTGAATTTGTCTTGCCTTATCACTACCATAAGAGTTGGCACTACTCCCGCTAACCAATGCTTCTAACTTCTGCAACCGGGTGATATCACCAGCCAAGCCAGAATGAAAATTATACCAAAAGATTACAGCTGGCAGAATCAGAGGCATCACATACGCCAACAAACTTCTGAAACCCAAGTCCTGCATATAGGCGGTTAGTAGCACAATAAAGCTCAGCACGACCAAGACAATAATCGCCCACTTTTGGAAGATTTCTTTTTGCTTTTTATCCCACCAAACATTCATAAGCTGAGCATTATAAACCGCTTCAGAAGCTGTCATTTCTGCTGTTACCTCACTATACCACCCCCTCAATGGAGCTTCAGGCACTTCTTTATAAGCCTTTGCCGCTGTCGAAATATCATACCGATCGACACAGTCCGGCTGCTTAACAATATGCTTTGATAGTCCCAGCACATAGCAATCAAAAAGTTCCTGTATGGCGGCTGCCCTCACACCAAAACCCTTCATTCGAGGCGTAAGAATGACCACATCTATAAACGTTAAAAACACACCATAAACAGCCACCCACTCATTAAAAATCTGACTACTTAGCAATGAAGCCAGTACAGCAAGAACAATCACCACAACAATATTTAGGATAAACAGTAAAGCCAGCACCCGTTTTTGATAAATATAGTTTTGCCGCATGGCTGCCAGAAGCTCTAAACTCTCTGCTTCATTCTGCTTAGCAAGCACTGTTATTCCATCATTCATTATCTTCTATTCCTTTTAATCAGAATGTCTCGTTAAAACAGGTATTCCATCACTGGTTACAGTACCTAGCATTTGCTTTTTTTCAGTAACTTTGTCATTTTTCACAAACCAGTTAAAACCCTCTGATTCTTCTTCCTGACCCTCAGTCAATGGATAATGAATCGCCGAGTCATGCGGGACAGCGTCAGTCTGCATCAATATACTTAATAGTTGATGAGTAACTCGGTCAATCAGCTTATCGTGATCTGAGTTTTTCTGATTCTCAAGCGCATCTTCCAAAGGAATAACTTCAGCGGTTTGTCGAATGAAGTTCGCGTTGATACTTTGGTTAACCGGGTTGTCCTGTGAGCTCACCCAACCCTTATGGAATCGTGGTGCAAATAAATTATCCGTCTCATAACGATGAGATCTATCAATAAAATAAACACCTGCCACATCAATACTGGCACTACCTAAGCCAAGAGGCTTACCCATTCCAAGATGGTGAGTCGTGTTTGGACCCGGACTCAAGCCAGTCAATAGTAATTCAAGTTCAGCATTATCCAGATTTTCAAATGAAACAGTGAAGCTAAAATCTATTCCCTGCCTTACAGGTCGGATGTTAACTTTTTGCTTCAAGCGATCTTTAGCATTCGCCGTTTCCCATGGAGTATGAATTGAATTTTGTTGGCAAGCCTTTGGATGATGCAGGTAATACTTAAACCCATTGGCTCTATGTTTTTCCGGGGTTAAAGCCGTTTTACTGATAAACCTACCTTCATCATCTATGTCACTGAAATACATACTCGGTGATGGCGGTTTAGGTGAGTCTAAAATCTTTAATACACAATCTTTCTTCGACCTGTAGTAATCAGGCTCTTGATCAGCATTTGTCAGTAATCCATCTGAGAACCGAACTCTGGAAGCCAACGCACTAGCAACTTTGCTCCCTTCTAGTGTGCCGTCACTCACAAAGCCTAGTAACGTTTCCGCAGGTGTTAAATCACGCGGCCTAACTTGCTGCTCCTCATCACGCCAAGGTGTAAGGTGCGCACGCTCAGAATGATTATTGAAAAATGCGTACAAACTTTCTGGAATACGCTTACGCCAGAGCGCTGTCATACTGATCTCGGATACCGTATAAACTCTTTGCTCTTCTGGCTCCTCTTCGGGCTCAGCAGATTCATGATTCTTAATTCTAGACTGAATCATACTTAGCAATCCTCCGGGAGGTGCTGTTTTTGACTCTTGAGGCTCTTCTACAGGGTCAGGCTTTAAAACTTCACAATCACAGGCAAAATAAAACAATCTGTTTTCTGCCAAACCAGCATCGTCATACCCTTTAAGTCTCACTGGCAAATCTTTATCTTTCCCTCGCGCGGCAGATTCAGCAGCTAACGCATTAAAAGTATCTGAAACGCTTTTAGGGATTGGTAGTAATGAAGTCTCCTCTTCCAAGTACTCAGGAAATGGAAGAAATAACTCTTTGTTTTTAGTGTACGGAATCTCAGATTTATACTTATCCATATCAAGCACACGCATTACACCACGGGTATAGAGCCTTTTTTGATCTTCAGCCAAGGCCTGATACTCAGTGCCCGACAAAAAACCATAATGCTTCTGAGCTAACAAGCGTTTCCCAACAGGATGAACAGACTGCCTCATTTCATTCGTCCAGTTAAACTTATCGCCTACCCGAACTTGCTTTAGCGTGTCACTGAGCTTTGCATAGTAAAATGTCTCTGGATTAGGACTGGGATAAGCTTCTGGTTTATAAACATACAATGTATCGGTAAGACCATTTTTTTCATTATAACCATCGACATAAACTGGCAAACAGTCACCTAATTTACGCCCGTTAAACAGACTCATCCATGGCAACTTCTTGTTACAACTAACGCCTGCTGCCCCATCATTTCCATCACCCATTTCAAGCTCAGTGCTTACGGCCAAAGGCAGTACACCAAACCCTGAATCGTCGTGCTCTGTAGCAGGCATTTCTCTGATTAAGCCTAAACCATACAGCAAGTCATTATCCTCCTGAGCAGCGCCCTTCTTAGGCATCGACTTGCGCACTGATAATGTCTTATCTTCCAAAACCCTCAATGTAGATTGACTGAGTGTTTCAATGCATTGAGAAATCATTCCCCGCAGACTGTTCGCCGGTATCGCAGGATAATCCTTCCCATTCACTGGCAACTTGAAATGCGGCACTGTCTTCGCGACTGTCTCAGAGCTGACACCATCATGTTGTGCTCCAACAAAAATGGGTGAGACAGTGCTTAACCTGCAAACAATCTCACCAGATAAACCACCGGGATACCATAAGTCATGACGAACAGGCGAGCGACCTTCTTTAACCGCTTGAAAGCTGGTTCTTGCAGACGATTTATTATTGATTTTCCCCGTTGCAGGAATGAACTGATAGGGGTGATAAAAAGTAGTCATGACATCTTCCTCCCTTTAATATTTGCTTCAACTTGCTGCTCAATGAAATGTTGGAGTGCTGCTAGCCAGTGTTTCAATTCGGCTTCCGGAGCTAGGGTTGTTACCTCCTCCCAGCACTGGATTGTCTTGCCATTGACCGTGAATTGAGAAAGCTTAAATCGACCATAGCCACGGTTCTTCCCCCATCCCAGATAACCATCACCTTCCATCATGTCTCGAACTACATAGCTGAGTAGGCCCTTCCACCAGTTTTTAGTCACGTCATCCTTTCCAGATCCTGACTTGGTTCTATCTATAAAAACAATATCGCCTGTAAAAGCTTCATTCAAAGTCCCCTCTACATGAAACAAAGCACCCTCTTTAACTCCTCCCGTAAAACGATCAACTGCGATAAAGGCTTGTTTTTTTACTCGCGGTGATTTCGAGGCAGAAAGTGCATTTGTAAAGCTCAACATGGAAGCTTCTTCGCTTGAACCAAACACGCTATTCAAAGCCTGATCAGCCACGTTACTAGCTTCCTTTAAAGAGACTCCCTTATTAACCAGCAGCGTCGCCATGATTTTACGGGCATGTGATCGAAGCAATCCTTTAATCGCTTTACCCGGCACGACTGCTTGCCCATTTTCCAGCTGAGCAAAAACCTGCTGTGGAGTATGATCATCACTCTTTTTCTTAACTCTATCTGGGTCATTCACCAACATCATACCGATACTCTCAAACTGGTATGAGAGAGCCGCCTGATAACGAGGCGCAAAAGAATCTACTTCAGAAGGAACAACCCACTCTTTATAGAAATCATCTGCCTCCCCTGCCAACCAAGCATTGATACTATGTTGATCAGCTACCTCTATGCGGGTAGTTAGACACTCAACAAGCCCATTGCCTTTTAAATGGTTTCGCCCCATCGCAACACGTTGCTTTTGCCAGTGCTTTAACAGTTGGCACAATAACAGCACTGTATTTCGGTCAAGATCATCCCCTTCAACGATCACACTGAAAACCGTGCCCTCCGGAATCACTTCAAATTGAAATAGCTTGTGCTCATCAACCACTTGCCGAACAGGATCAATCGCAATACCGTGAGCAATACGGGAAGGTAGATGCTTGTCAGACTCAGTCATCCGGCTATTGGAGTAGTTTTTAGTCTCAGGCATCGATTGAATAAATGCATCATGCACACGCAATCGGCAACCTGCGTTGTCAGAGCTTTGCTGTTGCCCGAAGAGTTGGTTTACCCAATCAGAGTCATCAATGCATGAAAGCGCCAAACCGCGTAAAACACCCCTCAAAGTACTACCCGGCAAATAAGGTTTCTGTTGATCATCCAAACAAATAGCGTCGTACAGCGCTGTACTAGTCTCTCCGTTTCTATCACTAGTGCGTTCGCCAATTTCAGCGCTCTTTCCACTTCCCACGTGGAGTTCCGATATCAAGGTTAAATCAGCATGTATCCGTAGTCGTTGATAGTTCACTTGCTCAACCATGGTTCAGTGCCTCCTCTATTGCCTGAGTATCAAAAATAGGATTAACCGATATTTCACCGTAACCATTGGCAGGTACCATTGGGTTTTCATCCCACTTATCTGAAAGCTCTGGCAGGACTCTCACCCCTGAGTGTCCCCACGTCTCCAACAACTTCGCACAGGCATCAACATCAGATGTTTGAAAATAGAAAATGCTACCAGCGGCAGTAACCAACCATGGGTTATACGCTTTCTCCAACTGCTTAAAACGTCTGCGATAATACTCGCCGCCCACTAGTTTCTGACGGGCATAAAACTCATCCAGCTCTAACAATCCGCCAGAGAGAGAACTCCAACACTCAAAATAATAGCGATGTAATTCGTCCCCACCGTTAGTTCCACTCAGATCTAAACCCTTATCGGGAAACAGCCTTGCATCGCTCATGAGCAATAAGCACACCCGCGTCTTATTAACAGGACTCTCAGGAATCGTAGTTGGCCAACGCCCAGCCTTCAATCGAATATCAACAGTGCAGGCATCCAGTTTGCCCAAGCTATTAATGCCGTAGCTCAATAGATCGATTAACTCTCGCCGGACTTGATCCCTTTCCATACCAGGCACGGCAGTGAGGCTGACATCACACAGCCATTGGTGCTGATCAGCCTCAATCACCTCACTTGAAAAAAGCCGCCCATCATCAGCAATACCCGCACCTTCTTTTATAGCTGTCCTAACTCGCAACGTGTGAACCGGTGGCTGTTCAAAATCGCTTTGAAACAGATTATTCACTGCGCTCCATTCTGTGCTTTTCCAATCCGGCTGAAAGGCAATATGACCACTCTCAGGCAACGATACTTCCGGTGTGATAAGCCCCGCGCTGACCACTGCTTGCTGCTTGTGAACGTACAGATTCATAGGCACAGGAACACTCCTGCGCGTTACCTCTCGTCTTAACTCTGTTTTAGCGTGAGTAAATCGAATCTTATCAAGTTGGCCCAACAAGCTTGGCCATCGTGATTGATCATCAAATTGAGCGATACGGCTAGCAATGGCTCCTTTGATTGCAGCACCCGGAATAAAGTCGATTGGCTCAAAGCGATTACCCACTTGGTTCAGTGCATGATTGAGCGAAAGAGGACGATCCAGCATTAAACTCATACCAAATACATCACCACCACAGTCAGTGATCTGATGGCGATGTTCCACCAACTGAGGTGGCGTAATTTCTACCTTTTTTATCACGCCAAAGCCGATACCTTTGAATGCACCCAGTGAAGGCACAAACGCTAATCCCTGCTTAAGGTATCCATATAACTGCTGTGCGACAGTTTCGGTACAGGTACATTCAAACCAGCCGACATAATTGACTTCTTTACCAACCGGATGAGGAATTTCAATTTGCTGAAGTGCACCACGCTCCACCTTACCGGTCTCTTCCTCAAGCTTAATCCGGTAACGCGTCTGCCCTGCCATAGCCGGAATCTCAGCAATCCACTGATCTGACTCTCTCAGTTTTGCGCGGGATGGAGCATTGTTTTTTTGATCGGCTTCACTACCCAGCCAATACTGAATTTGCTGATCACTCATCCAAGAACCGGATGAGCTGATCTCGCACAATTTTTTCCAGCTGTGTTTTAAGTTCCCCTTAATCAAACTACCTGGTAGTATGGGATATCGCTGCCCTGCTTTATCAGTTAGCAGAGGACTCGCATCAATACCTAAGGAAGCCGCATCCACGCCAGCAGACATAACCGGAGAACGCAGCGTCAGAACGACTTCAAACCTATAATCATTTACTGGCTTAGTCATTGCGATCTCCCCAAGGTAGCAAGTAGTCCCATAACTCAGCCAAGTGCAGCCAGTTCCAGAAAGGGTCATCCTGCTGGAAAAGTTGTGCAATATGCCGCGTCACTCTTGTCATTTGCGCCTCCCCAATAACATGTGCAATCCGGTTTTCAACAACTTGAGCCGCCTCCTCTCCGTCTGCAACATACGTTTTTACAAGCTCGACAAGCTTGCTCTTTGGAAAATCGGACTCGATCAGTGCATGAGCGAGCGTTGACAAACCTGTCGCATCCAGAGGTTGTAAGTTTTGACGGCTCTCAGCGACTAGTTGGTACTGGCGTTGGCGAAGCACATCCAATGGCTCAGATGGAAAATCCATTGATTCCAGCACCAGATAATCTAGTCGGTTATGAGTTTTTAACTGTGGGTCTTGTTTATTCGTTTCTGCTAAATCTTTGGCTAATTTAGTCAGCCGATAAATTGGCGTATTGGCCTGAGAGAAAACCAGACCGCACGAATAAGTCATTTTTTCGCCTCGATACGTCCAGTTTTCAATCGCTTGATAAAACCGTAACAAGGTATCAAAGCCACAGCAGGCCGGAACCACCATTAAAATCTCATCCCCTCCCCACAGCAAAGTCTCTAAACGCAGCTCTCCGTTATGAGTCAGATAATCTTTATTTTTAAGTGAGTCCAAAATCTGCTGTTTCAGAAAAGCACGATGCTTTTGAGTAATCTCATCATCAAAGGCTGTTTTTTCTTCTGCTGTTTTTACCAGCCGTGATTGCATCGACCCAAAGCCATTACCATCCCAATAAATGACTGCAATTTTATTATTCAGATTTCCATGCTGATGGCTTTTCGCCAATGCTTGCAGATCACTGGTAAACATCAGGGTGTCGAAGTCAACCACATCACCTAATTCATCTTTGTAAAATGCAGACCGCTTATCTCTACCAACGCTAAAGCGCCTGAAAACAGAATCTGAAGTAATCGTGCTACCGGTAATTTTATTAGAACCACTTGGTCGAATACCATCGACCTCACACACGGCCACAGTCGTATTAGTCGTATTCCACTCTGGTACAGCGAGCGTTGGTTGTTGTAGTTGCCGTAGACGATTCTTTGCCAGTAGCCGATGCTGATCCTCAATAAAATCATCCGTCGCACTTATAGAGTCAACTACATACGTAAAATCTTTATACTGATCACAAAAGAATTGAATCGCTTCCTTCACAACCAAGGTAGCGATTGTCTCAAGCGAGCTGAATTTGATAATGACTGCGGAAGCATCGCGGGATATTTCTGAAAACAAGATATCTTTAAACCGTGCACTCAAATGAGGCAATAAGCATTTCACGGAGTCGCTCAGCATGAGACTACTCCCCCGGATAACACTAAGCTGATTCGTATCCTCAAGCACAGCGCTTAAATTAACGCCTTCAGCGCGCAACAAGTAATTTTGTGGCACTCCAACCTCCATGTATATATTTTTAGTACGATTAGCTGACTGTTACACGTTGTAACTGATACCGCCCTAGTCCGATATTTGTCATCTTTCCGGTATGTACCCATTGCCCAAGATACAAATATGGCCAAAAGCTCTGTAAGGCCTCACCCTGCAAAAACACGTCCCCCATCCAGCCACGTACAGGCTGATAAGCTCCTTGCCGGGAAGAGTGCTTTTTCCACCCATCGACCCAAACACTCGCCTTACTTTCAACCAAGGCTGATTGATGCTTTAGCCAGACATAGTCCACATCTGCCAGCGTATTGCCATAAATGCGTTGTAGCAATGAAATCCGCCGGACAACGCCCATGAGAAAACGCTCGGTAGAGAACTCTTTTTCATCATTTCTAATATTCAGAGGTGTCTCAATATGTATGCGTGCCGCAGTACTGGGAGTGACCACTGGAATCGTGGTTAAGCAATCGGGTTTAAAATGCAGCCCATCTGCATAAATTAAGCTTTGATTTCCAAATGCATTTTGCTGAACAACCTCTTTAAGCTGAGCCCGACCTTTGCCCTTGCCGATCCCGACTTTAGCTATACGTTGCATGGCATCAATCACCAATACCAGATGCTGATTAGCCTGAGCAATTAACAATAGATCAACTGAAAACCAATCACCTTTTGAGGCCTCTCTAGCTGGCTGTCGCTGTACCTTAAATACATAGGGAACAGGGAGTGTTTTATAGGTAAGAGTTAGCTCGTTATCAACAAAGTTATGTTGCTCTGCTTCGAATAGCTGGCTGTATGGGCACCATGGAAGGTGTGGCTTTGAACCACAGCACGCAAGCTCCATTAAGGCATGACCGAATGCGCCTCGCCACATGGAGCCCGTGTATTCAGGAAAACTGATTTTCTCATCAGCCTGAAAAAGAAATCGGTATTCGGAAAAGGGTAAATCGAGGAGTGGTGACTGCATTGATGTTACTCAAAATGAGATATCAACCCGATAGTATCTTAATTTTTTAGATTAAAAAAGGCACAGACTCCATCTGTTATTACTTTAGCAGTAGTTTGGTAATCCCTTCTTCATCAGGGCATCTTTCTACCGTTCTACTGGAACATGTACACTTACGATTGCCGGTCTTAATCCCTTCGACATCAGGGCATCGCTTCACCAACAGTGAGTTTTCATTATCCACTCAAAACCACCAACTGTCACTTCCCACAAGCTTGCCAATGCGCCAACTCAGCCTGCGTAATCCCCATGCCTGCTATGCGATGCGGTGCCAGTGCATCAAGATCAAACTGCAGATCGCTTAAGAACTTTTCCCGATGCGCATCTTCGATCTGGCTTTGCACAAAGGCCTCAATCGCGGCCAACTGCGCTTCGCCGTGTAGATTTTCCCGCACAATGTCGGCAATCAAAGCCCGACGCGGCGCACGGTATTGCACCCGCAATAAGTCAATCCCCAAGGAGTCCGCCCGCGCGGTGTAATGTTCGCAACTGCGCAAATACGACCAGGTATACAGCTCGGCCAATGGCCCGGTTTCATTCAGTTCATAACACACCAGCATCGACGACACATAAGCCTCGACACTAATATCGCTAAACGACACCGGCACACAATTATGACGCACCAATGGCAAGTTAGCCGCTAGCCGCGCGGTGCGCTTATTCACATCAATAAAAGCCTGCAAATACGCCAGATGCACCAGCAGAAAAAAGCTCTGTTCATACGGGTCGTGAATGGCGTCGGCAGTGTCCACAATCGCCGAAAGCTGCGCCATTAACCGCGCCTCGCCTTCCCATGGCAGATACACCGATGAGGAGATCCGCACGCCACCAGTTCTCACCTGCCCCGCATCCTCCGGCTGCACCAAGCCATCCGCCAGCAAATAATGCAGGGAGCGGATGTTATCAATGCTGATTTCCATGCGATTAATGCCATCCACCAAAAAGCGAATCGCCTCTTTGTGATTGATCAGCATCAGGGTTTCCATATCCAACTTGCCATCCGCCGCTTTGCCAGACAGCAGCAGTTTTTCAGTATCCGCCAGCGAGTAAGTATTGCCTTCCAAACGCGAGGAGTTATACGACAGGTTGATCAAAAGATGATTGAAAATCTGCCGCGCATAAGTACCGGCAGGCAGCCCTTGTGCCAGCGGCTGACCGGCTTGGCGAAGCGTGTCGCGTTGTGCGGCGGATAAATAAAAGCTGCGATTTGGCTGATACGCCGCCAGCCATTCGGGGCGATAACTGCAATATTGCCGACAAATCAATGGCTGCTGAATCTGGTTAATCAAGGCCTGATTGGCTGCGCTAAAACCAAAACTGGCATAGCTTTCGGCGGGCTCGGCAATCGCCGTTGGGGGGCTATCCGGTGCAGCCTGCACCGCTGCCAGCGCGTAACGAACACCGCGATTTTTACCGTGTGAGGCGACCAAGCCAAGCTCGATTAACTGGTGCAAGCGACGGCGAATCGTACGCGGGGATACGTCCGATTTGTCCGATTTGTCCGATAATGCAGCGATTGAAACGGCTGAACCGCCCTGTTTTGCTAGCTTCTCGAGGAGTGATTGTAGGTTTTTGTCCATAAATTTAATTATCGGACATTATCGGACAAAGCTCAAGTTATCGGACAGTTTGGTGAGTGAGTTTAATCCCTTCTTCATCAGGGCATCGTTTTCACCGTAAGCAGATTCTGGACACGCTTGTTGCAGATGGTCTTAATCCCTTCTTCATCAGGGCGTCGTTTTCACCAAAGGCTCTTACACCGTGCAATTCAAAATTGCGTCTTAATCCCTTCTTCATCAGGGCACCGTTTTCACATTCTTGAATCATCCAATGGTCCCGGCGAGACCGTCTTAATCCCTTCTTCATCAGGGCACCGTTTTCACTATAAGCAGATCAAATGCTGCACCTACTTTGCAAAGTCTTAATCCCTTCTTCATCAGGGCACCGTTTTCACGCTTTTTCTTTCTTGATGCATCACCATGTAGCGGTCTTAATCCCTTCTTCATCAGGGCACCGTTTTCACGTTTAGACGACGGCGAGATAAGCCGATGGAAAGTGTCTTAATCCCTTCTTCATCAGGGCACCGTTTTCACGCAAATCAATTGAGCGATTGGTCAGCGCCACCATCGTCTTAATCCCTTCTTCATCAGGGCACCGTTTTCACCGCGGGCACCTTTTTCGGCCTTTCCTTTCAATGACTTGCAGAGGCCCTTGCCAGGATTTTCAGTTTTAAAAAAGTTAGGTTTGAACATTATTTAACCAACTACGTGAATTTAACAAACAGTCCAGCGGTGAGTTTGCATTATCCACCCAAGCCAACCATCTGTCACTTCCCACAAGCTTGTTTACTCTTCATCATCCCACTTTAAATACTTTGAAATGTACGCAAGGCCGCCAAACAATAGCCCAACAGGCAACTTTAACAAGCTCCACTCAAACGGATCACGGATGAAAATGACATAGATAAATAATGGCACGCTCCCCCAAACAGCAACCAAGCAGATCTGGTAAAGCGCCTTTCCCCAAAAGCTACTCAGAAAATCATCGTACTTCACTGCTCCTTTAGCATTGTGTGGGTTCAGCGTATGGACGTGCTGCTTAAAATCTTTGACCAAGCGCTCGTAATCACTGTCTTTCTTCTGATGCCCGCTTGGATGGAGTGAAAAAGTATCGCCATTCATAAGCTTCAAACGGAAACTATTGCTGGTCAAATTGTAGTCGTTAAAACTCTCAATATACTTAAGCTGGCAGCTCTCGGTTTTCTTCACATACTCTAAATTTCGTGAAAAATATTCCACCGTAATCTGCCAATCATCGAAGCTCACTCTAACGGGACGGCGAGTTAATCGGTTGGCGACATACCCCGCAATGAAATACGGCAATAGCATTATTACCAGAAAGCCAATTGTAGCGCCGGTCTCACCCATGGCTAAACTGACCGAATCGGAGTAAACAAAATACAAAATAATGGGCGGAATATAGAGCAGGAGAAAGACGAGGTAATACCAATAGCTGAAAGCAAAGATCTCATACTTGTCTGTGCTCTTTGCGGTGAGTTCATTTTCCATAACGCCAGCCACTGATTACTTTGATCAATAAAGATGCATAATATTAGCACAAAGATGCAGTTACTATCCTGATTATGTCAGTAGCACTTCCCACAAGCTTGTAAGCGCTGAATCCACACGCGCCTTATGCTTAAACTCACCCCATGAAAAATCGAAACCTTTACCTTATTGCCTACGACATTCGCCAGACAAAACGGCGACGGGCCGCGCTCAAGGCCACACGCGGCTTTGCAACCGGCGGGCAGCAGTCGGTGCATGAGTGCTGGCTATCCGATGCTGAGCGTGGCGATTTATTAGCCACCTTATCTATGATCATCGACGATGCCGTGGATAGCTTAATCTGCATCCGACTCGATCCGCGCCAACAAGTGATTACACTCGGGCGCGCCCTCTCGCCAGATGATGGCAATTGCTTTTATGTGGGATAAACCATGACAACACTCTACCTCGACCGCAAAAATACCCAACTCAAAATTGATGGCTAAAGTCCGCAACCAACGCCGATTTTTACAACGCCAGCTGGAGGCCCGAGCCGATTTACGCTATCCGCTAACCAAAGCTATCGATCAATTATCAGATACGGTGGCAAGCCTGCAAACACCGGTCGACGTGGTGCGCTTGCGAGGCATTGAAGGCAATGCGGCGCGGATTGGGTTTGGGGCGTATCAGTTGTTTTTTGCCGAGTCACTGAGCTTTACCGGTCGCAAACGTCGCCCGCCACCCGATCCGGTGAATGCCTGTTTATCGCTGGCTTACACCTTGCTGCATTCGCGCGCCGTACAGCTGGCTTACGCTCAGGGTTTGGACCCGATGTTGGGCTTTTTACATGAGCCGAAATACAGTCGCGACTCGCTCGCCGCCGACCTCATCGAGCCCTGGCGACCGCATGTGGATGAGTTTGTTTGGCGCTTGTTTAATGAGCGGGAATTGCGCGCGGACGATTTTACCACCGATCAGAACGGCTGCCTGCTCGCCAAAGCCGGACGCTATCGTTTTTATATGGCGTATGAGGCGCAGTTAAAACCGATTATGCGGGCCATGCGTTGGCAGATTCGGCATTTGCGGAAAAGGCTGGAGGCATTTCAGCAGGATCTGCCCGCTTAAAATAGCAGCTTACTTAGAACAAACACCCACAAGCGCATTATGTATCTGTAGTGCGATTGTGGGTGTTTTTGTTTAATCCCTTCTTCATCAGGGCACCGTTTTCACTGATGAGTGGTACAAACGATGAGCAATGAAGTATGTCTTAATCCCTTCTTCATCAGGGCATCGTTTTCACGCTCTGTCAGAACGTAGTCAGGCTGTAACAGATCGGTCTTAATCCCTTCTTCATCAGGGCATCGTTTTCACCGCGGGCACCTTTTTCGACCTTTACTTTCAATAACTTGCAAGGGCCCTTGTCAGGATTTTCAGTTTTCAAAAAGTTAGGTTTGAACATTCTTTAACCAACTACGTGAATTTAATAAACAGTCCAGCGGTGAGTTTGCATTATCCACCCAAATCAGCTGCCTGTCACTTCCCGCAAGCTTGTAAAGGCTGAATTATGCCCCTGCCTCTGGCTACACTAGCGCACATACAATCAGCGATATTCACAGGAGCAAACCACATGAAGCCTTTATATCTGGATGGCAATCAGGTGCTGCGGGCTAAGCTGGAGCACAATGCCATTCGTGTCACTTCTCAGCAGCTGGCCGATGTCTGGTTTCCACTACAGCGCATTTCACGCGTCATTATCAATGGCCATCTGGAGCTTTCTTCAACGCTGCTGGCGGCCTGCCTTTCAAACAATATTCCGGTGGTGATTGCAGGCTCCGGCGGTGAGTATGTCGGCATTTGTTTTGGCACCGACTACCGCCAGCAAACTTTGCAGTCACATGTATTAGAGCTGCACGAGTCCCGCTCGCAATTGTACTTGCTGGATCACTGGTTTCAGGCACAGCATCGGCGGCAGATTCTGCACTTGCAAAAGCGCTTCCGGTTGCCGCGTTCACAGTACGAGCCGGCGTTTATCAAAGCCCGTTTAAACGAGCTGATTTGTCTGGATCACCAGTTTTATTACTGGGCCGATTGCTTGAAGCGTTTACTGCCTATGCTGGCGGCGCAACAAACCGTGCTACTAAAACACTTTGGCTTTGATAGCGAGGTGTTGCGCCCCGCTCCGGCTACGCGGGGATTATTACAGCAATTTATTGAACTGCTGGAGTGGGAGCTTTGGGCGCTGGCTGCCAACGGGCAGTTACCCACGGGCAAGCGCCGCAACCAGCTGATTCATTATTTTCAACAGCACAGCCCTGTACTGGAGCGCAAAACGCGCGCTTGGGTCGATAGCCTGTGGCACCGTTTTTATGAGATTGAACATGAGCCGAACTAAACAAAAGCCCTATCTAATCGCCTACGACATTAGTGATTCCCGACGCTTGCAGCGGGTGCATCGCTTGCTCAAAAGCCAAGCCATTGCCATGCAAAAGTCGGTGTTTATTGCCGTGTTAAACGAGGCCGACCGCGAGGAGCTAACTGCGGCAATAGAAGCGCTGATTGATCAAAAAGCGGATGATGTGCGCATGTATCCGCTGCCCCAGCGCCCGCAGTGGTATGCCTGGGGTGAGGCGCTGTGGCCAGATGGCATGACGATTAGCGGCACGCCGCTACCAAAACACTACCACTAAAGATCAGGCAATGGCTTGCAAAGGCTTGCAAAGGCTATTGCTGGATCTCTGGTTTATGGCATCGCAGACGGTACTATTACAGTATTTTGGTTTTGACAGTGAGAATTGCGCCCTGATTGCTTTTTGTGGCTATAAAGATATTCATTATGACAAAGGCTATTATGCTAGTATTTATCTGAAGCATGGGCTATCGGACTAGTAACTAATGAACATTTACCTTGATAATTGCTGTTTGAATCGTCCATTCGATGATCAGTCTTACCCCAGAATTCATTTAGAAGCTGAAGCGGTTAAAACGATTCTGTCCCTGTGCGAACAAGATGGGTGGGCCCTGTTAACGAGTGATGTACTAAGCTATGAAGTTCAAAAGATTACAGCACCTGACAAGCGTCAATACCTAGAATTGATATTAAGTTCGGCACAACTCAATATTAGATTGCAACCTTCCTTTAGAGAGCGTGCCAGATACTTTGAGCAGTCAGGAATTAAAGCGTTTGATGCTTTACATTTAGCATGTGCAGAGGCACACGCAGACGTGTTTTTGACCACAGATGACCGTTTATTGAAGAAGATCAAGCAACTACCGGATGTTAAGCTCACAGCTAGCAACCCACTTGCTTGGGTACAGGAGATTTTATAATGAGCGCCATAATTAGCTACCCCACAGAAAGAGAAATCCAGACAATAGCCTATCAAGCTTTGCATAAGCAATTAGGCTCTACTGGCTTTATTCGATTCATACAACAGTATGAGCAAGGACATGGTAATTATACTGAGGAGCGCCATACGCTTTTGGGAAATCCAAGCGTCGACGAGTTATTTGATGCAATACAAGCAGCTACAAACTAGCACTTCATCAATATTTAATGGCTGACTGGGTCGATGAAATAAAAATCATTGATCAGCGTATTCTTGAGCTGGAAGCTGAGAAGCAGCAGCTGTTGCACAAACGCCAAAGTCTGATTCAACAGCAAAATAGTCAAACGCAATCAAAACTAACAATCCAGCAAAAGATATCTGTATTCGAAAGCCTTTTCAAAGGTAGAACAGATATTTTTGCTACCCGTTGGCAAAGTACTAAAGGTCGAAGTGGATACTCTGTAGCTTGTGACAATGAATGGGTAAAGGGTCTTTGTGAAAAACCCCGAATAAAGTGCAGCGAGTGCGTTAATCGAAAATATACATTACTCAATCAACAAGTACTTTATGATCACCTATCGGGAAGGCAAGTCGTTGGGCTTTACCCTCTGCTTCCCGATAATTCCTGCTACCTACTTGCCGCAGACTTTGATAAAGCAGGCTGGCAAGATGCTGTAAAAGCGATGTCAGAAGCCTGTTCTCAATTTGACATTCCGCACACCATTGAAGTCTCACGCTCTGGAAATGGAGCTCACCTCTGGATATTTTTCTCCGAACCTGTCCAGGCTAAAGAGGTTCGATTGCTTGGGTTCTCCTTACTTGATAAAGCAATGGAGATTTATCCCAGCCTATCGTTCGACGCCTACGATCGCTTATTTCCAAGTCAAGACATCATGCCAGAAGGAGGATTTGGAAATCTCATTGCGCTACCACTACAGAAAGAGGCACGTAAATCTGGTTATAGCTGCTTCGTAGGCCAGTCCTTACTACCCTACTCTGATCAGTGGGATCATCTGGCGCAAATTAAAACCGTGTCTCAACAAACACTATCGAAGTTGCTTTCTCAAATATCTCCCAGCCTGATACAACCGCAAGAACAAGATCTTGCCGATAGAAGCCTGCCGTGGGAACAAACAGCTAAGATAAAACCGTTATTCATTGAAAATCCTCCGAAACGAATAACCGTAACGTTGGCAAATCACTTTTACCTCAAGCTTAGTGAAACTCCGGCATTGCTCATTGCCCAATTACGAAAGCTAGCCAGTTTCTCAAACCCGGTATTTTTTAAAACCCAAGCGTTAAGGTTCTCAACCCACGGTATTCCAAGATTTATCACTTGTGCCAAAATAGAACAGGGTTACCTAGCATTACCGCGTGGTTGCGCTGATGAAGCTATTGACTTACTTAAAGAGCAAAACATAAGCATCGATATCAATGACAAACGACAGGAAGGAATAGAGTTAAAGGGGCTGAAGTTACTGGTTAAACTGAGAGAAAATCAATCCTTAGCGGTCAAAATAATGAGCAAACACGACACAGGAATTTTGTATGCGCCAACTGCTTTCGGTAAAACAGTAACAGCCATTGGCATTATTGCTAAACGAAAAACGAACACACTTATTTTGACTCATAGCCGACAGTTGCTGAGCCAGTGGCAGGAGAGACTTCAAACTTTTTTACCTGGTGTTGAGGTAGGAGTGATTGGTGGCGGGAAGAAAAAACCAACTGGGCTCATCGATATCGCGACCTACCAAAGCTTGATTAATAAAAGAGACAATACAGTCGACTCAATAGTGCAGAATTATGGCCAGGTTATCGTTGATGAGTGCCACCATGTCTCAGCGCCACGGTTCGAAATGGTATTAAATGAAGCTAGGGCTAAGTTTGTGCTAGGACTGACAGCAACACCAGACAGACAAGATGGACATCAGAAAATCATCTTTATGACAGTAGGCCCCATTCGTCACAAAATGAAGCCGAACCATGGTGCTCAGTTTAAACAAGAGGTTATCGTTACCCAAATAGACGACCAACCTCCTGAAAAATTGGTTAATCCAGCCGAGCGACCCAAAATCAGTGATGTCTACCAATGGATTTTAGAAAATGATAATCGCACCCAAAGGATTATTGACGACGTACTTAAGCATGTTGTCTCATCGAAACACCCACTCGTGCTAACTGAGCGAAGAGCACATGCAGAGAGAATCCACAAGCTGCTCATAGAAAACGGAGTGAACTCTGTCATTTTAAAAGGCTCCATGCGAGCTGTAGAACGAAGGAAAGTAGAAGAATGCCTACACACCGCAAGTGTGGTCGTAGCGACTGGGAAGTATGTGGGTGAAGGCTTTGATTTACCAAGGCTCGATACTCTATTTCTCGCGATGCCTATAGCTTGGAAAGGTTCACTGGCCCAATATGCTGGTAGGATTCATCGAGAATCTGAAGGTAAGGATGAAGTCACGATTTTCGACTATGTTGATATAAATATACCTATGCTTGAACGAATGTTTAAAAAGCGAGAAAAAAGTTATAAGACGATGGGCTACTCGGTTAAATCATCCTGTACTTCTTCAAGCGGGTAAGCCGCTTCCTTTTCTAGTAATGCGCACCGCAAGCTTGTAAAAAACAGATGTGTCTACCCGCTTCTGCCTAAACTAGCAGGTATACAATCAGTGTTTTCAGGGGGGTAAACAAAAGCCAAGCCATTGCCATGCAAAAGTCGGTGTTTATTGCCGTGTTAAACGAGGCCGACCGCGAGGAGTTAACCGCCGCAATAGAAGTGCTGGTTGATCAAAAAGCGGATGATGTGCGCATGTATCCGCTGCCCCAGCGCCCGCAGTGGTATGCCTGGGGTGAAGCCCTGTGGCCAGATGGCATGACGATTAGCGGCACGCCGCTACCGAAACACTACCACTAAAGCTCAGGCAATTAATCCACTGCGTCAATCACCTCATGTAGCCTTTCAACCAAATATAATGGCAATGAATACAGCGGGTAACTAACCGCTTTAGACTGCTTACCCTGCGAGATCGTTGTCTCTACAGTAGTCGCTGACGGTAAAGACGCATCAAAACGCACTGCCATTCGCGATTGTTTCTCTCCCATAAATTGATGCAGCGATCTCATGCTACCGCTGGTCCCTGATTTGATTTCAATCGGCACTATCTCACCAGATAAGGCAACCACATAATCCACTTCAGCATTGGAGGAGCGTCCCTCCCGCAGCCAATAGGTTAGCTCTCGGTTAGGGCTTTCAGACAACAATGCCTGCAAGTGCTGACCAATAAATTGCTCGGCAATCGCGCCTTCATTGATGAGTTTGTGGTCATCCATTTGTGAGAGGGTCTGACCATTAAGTCCGCATATTGCATTCATTAATCCAACATCTAAAAACAATAACTTGTAAGTCTTTTCATCCAGACTTGCTTGTAATGGTAACCCTGAGCAATGGCTATGTACCACCTTGCTAACTACTCGTGCCATACATAGCAACTCCAAATCTTTTTTCAGTGTGGCACTTTGCTCTTCTCGAGAAATATTGCTGTATTTGACTTTTACTCCGGCATTACGTGCAGCAAAGTTAAACACATTCAACATACGATTAAGATCACGTCGATTTCCATACTTTGGAAAATCTTCACGGTAGGTGTCAATGATCGAGTTATGCACTTCGCTCACTGCCTGAAAACTTCGGTTTTCCACATAAGCGGCCACTGCTTCCGGCATTCCTCCTACAAAATAATACTGACGCAATAATTGTAATAAACGCTTATGGGCCACCTCAGGGATGGTGTCATGCAATGAATATTGAGTGATTATTTGATGTAATTTATCTTCACCGAGTGCCGCCAGAAACTCAGAGAACACCATTGGCCCCATGTGTAGGTACTGAACTCTGCCGACAGGCATGGAAAACTTATGGTCAGATAACGTAAATTCCAGCAAGGAGCCCGCACTAATCAAAGGTAAACTGGGCAGATCCTCGTAGAAATAACGCAAGGCAGGAATTGCTTGCGGAGTCGCCTGAATCTCATCCAGAAATAATAATGAAGCGTCCTGATATTCGGGCATTCTAGGCAGTACTTCAATGGCATTAAGTATTTGCTGGGGGTCATTACTGGTAAAGACGCTTTCCAGCTCAGGATAACGCTCAAGATTTACACTCATCAACGAAAGTGATTGCTCACGTGCAAATAGCTCGACCAAAGTGGACTTACCCACTTGCCGCGCCCTCTAATTATCAGAGGTTTACGTTTGCTGTTTTGTAACCACTTCTTCAGAAAATCAAGCTGCTGACGATACATTACCTTAGACCATAACTATTTCTCGTAACAATCAGTATATCAGATTATGATTTTAGGGGTGTATTTTCATAATTACACCTTTATCCCGCTATCTTTTTACCGAGGTTGAGTCTCAACAATTTCACCATACAGCTGCTAATCAAGTCACAACATACTAAGAACTGGTGAGCCGCTAGCCGCTAAGCCACAATCCCGCTACACTATTACGTTACTTGTAATATTCCCGGTTTATGATCAAGCATTTCAGTTATCCCGCGAAGGCGGTTATGTTTTGAGCCTGTGGCTCGCTTCGGCCTTACTTTCCGGCGTTCACCTGCTGGGCATTTGGTCGGCGATTCACGCAGCGGTTAAAGTGAGAACTTCGCAAGGGGCGATTGCCTGGGCGATGGGTTTGCTGCTGGTGCCTTATGTCATGCTGCCGCTGTATTGGGTGTTTGGCCGCAATCGTTTTCGCGGTTATGTGGAGGTATTGCGCCAAGTCACTGAGCAGGCCGACCATCATCACCCGATGCAGTCGATCAAGTCGTTTCGCGCCACGTTGCCCGCTGAGCTGGAGCATAATTTTGGCTTGCTGGCCAAGCTGCACGATACGGTTTACACCCGAGGCAATCGTTTGGAATTGTTGATCAATGGTCAGCAAACCTTCGATACGCTGTTTGAAACCATTGAGCAAGCGCAGCACTATGTGCTCATCCAGTTTTTCATTATCCACGACGATGAGCTGGGTCGGAAATTTCACGCGGCACTGCTGGCAAAAGCAGCCCAAGGCGTGAAGGTTTACCTGCTATATGATGAAATCGGCTGCCATGCGCTGAGCCGTTATTATTTACAACGGCTGCGCGCCGGTGGCGTAGCAGTACGCTCGTTTAACACCACGCGCGGCTGGCGCAATCGCTTCCAACTTAACTTCCGCAATCATCGAAAGATGGTGATTGCAGATGGCCATATCGCGCTAACCGGCGGCTTAAATGTGGGTGATGAGTACCTTGGCCTTGGCAAGCTGGGCTATTGGCGCGATACCTTTTTAAAGCTCGAAGGCCCCTCAGTGCAAGCGCTGCAATGTAGCTTTCAGTCGGATTGGTATTGGGCTTCGCGCAAGCTCATCACGCTGAATAACAAACCGAAAGCGGTGGGTGATCAGGCCGTGCTAATCCATGCCACCGGCCCGACGGATAAGTTTGATGCCTGCTCGATGATGTTTCATCAAGCGATTATTGGAGCCAAGCGGCGCTTGTGGATTACCAGCCCCTACTTTGTACCAAGCCATGCCGTGTTTGAAGTGTTGCAACTGGCGGCTTTACGTGGCGTGGATGTGCGCATTTTGCTGCCCGAAAAGCCGGACCATAAAGTGGTGTATCTGGCCTCGTTTACCTTTTTAAAAGCGGCCGAGCGCGCGGGCATTAAACTCTATCGTTATCAACGCGGCTTTCTACATCAAAAGGTGATTTTGGTGGATGACGAGGTCGCCAGCGTAGGCACGGCCAATCTGGATAATCGCTCGCTGTACTTAAATTTTGAAGTCACGGCTTTGGTGGTGGATAAGCACTTCGCCGCGCAAGTATCCGATATGCTGAAAGATGATTTTACTCATAGCCGGCAGGTATCAAGTGCCGATTTATATTCGCGTGGCTTACTATTTCGTTGGGCGGTGCGCTTGGCGCGTTTATTTGATCCTATTTTGTAATTGCCAGCTCAATGCTATGCAATTAGCGCGCAAGCTCATCAATCAGTAGCCAATAGCCAATAGCCAATAGCCAATAGCCAGCGTGCAAGGTTACGTCAGCGCAGTCCTCAGAAAGCAAAAGAGCAAGTGAGTTATCACACTCACTTGCTCTACCCCCAATCGCTACTGGTCGCGGTTAAGCGCCATTAGCCATATTTGAACACAGTGGCCAGCTTCTCAATCACCAACTTAAACGAGCGCTCTTCAGAGTCCGTAAAGTACAAGTTGCAGTCATAACCCTGATCATCCAAAAATTGGAAAATCCGCTTTGGCTCATCCAATTTATACGGCACTAGCAAAGTCGCAATCCGGTGGCGCTTTGCCGCTGGAAATTTAGCATTCAAGTGCGTGCTCACTGGCAAGCCTGCGTATTCTTCAGGATTAATCCCTTCAAAATCTTTGGCTTGAGTCAATGTTGCCGCGCCACCTTCCGACCAAAGTACTTGACCGTAGAAGCCCGCTTTTTCGCCGCTGTAACGGAATGAGCTTTCGCCCAGACTGAAATCACTGTTAGCGTGTAGCAGCCAATCAATTTCAACCGGCTCATCGGCATCCACACTGTCCACGATCACAAAGTAGTTGTTTTGCACAAAGTAAACTTCACGCTCCACCCGAGTGACTTGTGGATTAAAGTGCTGATAGGCCGCTGTGGCTTCACTTTTAATATAAATATGATCATCACGCGTTTCAGCCGCCAATATCTGACCAGTTGAGCGCATGGTTAAGGATTTATCATGGTCCGCATACTGCCCTTTACCATTAATTAAAATGGCATTTTTAGAACGCGTTTGACGTCGCCAGTTCATGTGCATATCACTGCTAAACGCCACGTAATAGCCAGATTGAATCGCTAAATCTTCACCAAAGGCCGACATACAGAAGGCACCTTGGTCGCCGTGACTGTGGCTAATCGAGCCGAACTTACTGGCTTTCATTACAAAGTGAATATGCTGATCGGGGTCATCCATTTTATGCTGGATGGCGGCCCAACCGACGCCTTTAAACCAGCGCAGTTTGTCATCATCTGCTGGGGCTGCTTCTTCGATGATGGGGTAGTCGTGCTGATACATCAGCTCGTCAAAGTTAAGATCCCACCAGCCGTAGTTGTAGAAGGCCATTTCAGTGCCGGGGTCATTACGCTTTACTTCTTCGTAATACCACTGGTAAGCCTGATTGCCCGTCACGCCGGCGAATTGGCGCAGGTTATAACCGACTTTCAGGCAGACTAAATCACCCATGGTGGAGTCATCACCAAAGGTGCCGCGACGGGTGTCAGGTGCTTTGGTGTAGAGCGGGAAGTCGCCGGTTTTCTGGAAAAACGGACGCTGATACAAATCAATTGCGAAATAGTTTTTCAGCAAGTTGGCCGCTTCAATCAGATACGCCATTCCCGTCATCCAGTAGTGCGGGCCTTCTGCCCAGCCACCCTGCTCATCGCCCCATGGCGTGTAAACCGTGGCGAGGAACTCAATGGAGTAGTCCAGCCATTCGCGCGCTTCCGGCTCTTCATCCCACATTGCAATACAGGCCGGAACCAATACCGCAGACACTGAGCGTACCGCGTGGCTGTCGTATGGGAACAATTGAATGTTGGCGTTTTTGATGACGTGATCGGCAACTTGGCGGGTACGGGCTAACAAGGAGGCACGCACTAAATCGCGCTCATCCTGTGTCATTTCTTCATATAACCAGTCATAGCCCCAGGCTAATGCAACGGCCACGCGGAATGCCCACTCATCGGTATAAGCGCGAGAGGTTGGGCCATCCGGGTCCCATGCGGCTGAGGAGAGTAACCACGCTTTGGCCTGATCGAGCATCTGCTGATCTTTTAATACATGCCCTGCGACGGCCAGATGGCGGATCGCGTAGACCAACTCCTGACAATCAATATAGGTTTGTCGCCAAATGTTCGCGACTCGGGTGTTGTTCGGGTATGGCTTTGGCTCATCCATCACAGGACGCTCAAGCCATGGCTGGACTGACTTCTCAAAAAAGGTCTCCCAGCTGCAATAATCGGGGTTTTCTTTTAGCGACTCGCTAAAGGCCGCAACGCTTTCCGGATTGAGCCATAAGCGTGGGTGAGCGGTACTAACTGACTGGTAACGCTTCGCGCGATTAGGAATCGGCCCAGCAATCGCTGTTTCCGGAATACTAAAACTGCGCACCGTGCTCCAGGCACTTTGTGGCTTGCCGGTTTTGGCATCGCAAACGGCATAACGCCAGCTGTATTCGCCGGGCTTAAAGGTGACATCCGGCGTTAAAAAGTTAACTTCGATGTTACTAAATGAGTGTGTGTTCGCGCCGCTGAAATCGGCATTGTCAGAGACTTGCAGTACATACTGCGCCTCATCTTCCACCACGGGCAGCCACATAAAACGAGGTGGATTTTCAATGACTGATGTACCCGACGCAGGAGAATACTGGATATTCAACCGTCCGGCTTTTGGCTCGTCAAGATAACTAGCCTGCGAGTGAGGGTTCATGCTTGAAGACATTAAAAACTCATCCTTATAAAATTGTGAGTAAAAAGAGGCATGCCCGCTTACGTGAAGACAGGCATGCCAAACGAGGAGATCGGTTTATTTAGTATTGTACTGACGGTCGTAGGCAGACTGCATCACTTCCATGACTTTAGAGTAGCCCATTCTTTCAACTTGTGACATGTAGTCATCCCAGTCGGCGTCAACATCGCGTGTGCCTAAGATCCAGGCTTGCTGCTTTTCTAACATGTAGTTTTGGATGCTCATCCAGTACTTGTCATAAACAGACTTTTCTTTCTTGTTTAGTGCAACACCAAAGAACTCAGGAACCAGATAGTCACCTTCGTCGTACAGGGCGATTCCTTCCAGTGCGTGTTTGTTGCTCCACTGCATTTCATAGCTGTAATCCATGTGGAAGCCACGCGGTACTTGCGCACCAACTGACCATAGCTGAGCGTTGATTGGCTTATCGGCGTTCAGCACTTCTGGTTTAAAGATTGGCTTGCCATCGATCATGTCGTAGTGCTTGCCTTCGATACCGAAGTTGGCCAGGCGGCGGCCTTCTTCACTAAAGAAAAAGTCAAAGTACTTAATGGTCTCGACCGGATGCTTGTTGGTATAAGAGATCGCCCAGCCTTCCGGCTTCACTTTGGTGCGGCGATTTTCTTCAATGCGCTTGCCGGAAACAGAGGCTGGTGGCGCAAAGGCTTTAAAGCTAAAGCCTGGCACTTTGTCGGCCATTGAGTCGTTGTAGCCAGCTGTCGATGCAAACCAGTCGTGCGTCATGCCGCCTAAGTTTTCTGACAATAGAAACTCACGTGAGCGGCTGCCACGGGTGAAGATTTCAGGGTCGATCAGCTTTTCTTTATACCACTTAGCCAGATTATGAATCCCGTTTTTGTAGCCCTCGCCCACGTAGCCATGCTTAACGGTTTTGCCATCTACATAAAAGTCGTGACGGGTGTCTGAGCCTGAGGTACGGCCATCCCATAAGGTGACCAGTCGCAGCATTTCTTCCCAGTCACGATCGAAGAATGGGATTTCATCCTGCTTACCGTTGCCATTCGGGTCTTTATCCCGGAAGGCAACCAGTACTTCGTATAGCTCATCCACGTTTTGTGGCACTTCAAGGCCTAACTTTTCCAGCCAGTCCATACGGATGAAGTAAGCACGGGCATATTTGCCATCTGGCAGATACGGAATGTAATAGAAGTTGCCATCGGCAGCCGTAATCGCTGAGCGCACATCCGGATTCGCATCAAAGTACGCTTTCAGGTTCGGTGCATGCTCTTCAATCAGGTCATTCAGTGGAAGGAATGCGCCTTCAGGGCCGTACTGGTTTACGTTTTCTTTCAGACTGGAGCCACCCACGATGTCTGGTAGATCGCCACCGGCAATCAATAGATTAAACGCTTCCTGACTGTTCGTGGTCGCCATTGACGCCACGTTTTTCAGGCTGACGCCAGTACGCTTGGCGGCTTCTTTTTCCACGTCCCAGTTCTCGTCATACACATACTTTTTAGTATGAAAATGGATGGTCAGCTCTAGTGGCTTGTCAGTCACCATTTCACTGTGGCTGGCTGCAAATGCAGGGGTTGCCGCTGAGATTGCCGTTGTCATCATAATCGCGGCTGTAAGAGTTTTTAATCGCATGATATTCCTCCGATAGATTTATGCGAGATCATTCTTTCACCCCACCCATCATTATTCCTTTGTTGAAATATTTCTGGATGAATGGATAAAACACGAGTACCGGGATAATGGAGCACACCATAATCGCGGCGCTGACGGTTTCAAATGAGTAGGTTGCTTCCAGCAAGCTGCTGGCGAAATCATCATCATTGGTCAGCTGAATAATTGTTTGGCGCAGGTACACCTGTAGTGGGATCTTGTCTTCATCGCGCAGCAAGATCATCGCCCAGAAGAAGCCGTTCCAACGCGCTACGATACAAAATAGCGTGATGGTAGCAATCGCTGGCTTTGACAGTGGGACAAACACCTTCCACAGTACCTGAAATTCATTAGCGCCATCCATGCGCGCCGCTTCTTCAAAGGAGCTGGGTAAGCTCTCGAAAAAGTTACGTAGCAGGATGATATTAAAGGCGTTACAGGCAAAGCCGATAATAATACCGATATAGCTATCAAGCAGTCCCAGGTCCCGCATATTCAGGAAGAATGGGATCATGCCGGCGTTAAACCACATGGTGAATGCAATCGTCATATTCCAGAAACGACGGCCTACCAACTGTGGGCGTGATAGCGCATAAGCGCCCGGTATAATAATGATCAGGCTGACGATGGTTCCGCCAATCGTATAAATAAAGGTGTTCTTATACGAGATCCAAAACATGGGCTCGGATAACACTTGTTTATACGCCGCCAGTGTCATATCGACCGGCGTTAGTAATACTTGTCCTGCGGTTGCGGCGGCTCCACTACTAAAGGAGACCGACGCGATGTAGATAAAGGGGTACAAGGTACTGATCGTAAACATCGTGATCAGAAACATATTGATCCAGACGAAGACCTTGTCACCGCGTGAGTAGAGATTCATGTTCATATTCATCGTATCGTTCTCCTTACCACAATGACGTTCTGGAGTAGCGTTTACTGATCGTGTTCGCAGTCATTACCAGAATAAAGGCAACTACAGCGTTGAACAGTCCGGCGGCGGCGGCGAGATCGTATTGAGCACCCACCAAACCTTGTCGGTAAATAAAGGTACTGATAACGTCTGCGGTCTCGTAAGTGGCGGGTTGGTAGAGCAGGATAATAAGCTCAAAGCCGACCTCTAACAGGTTCCCGATCCGGATGATCAACATGATCAAAATGGTTGGCAAAATACAGGGAATGGTGATCTTCCACATCATCTGCCAGCGTGACGCGCCATCTACTACCGCGGACTCATACAAGGAAGGATTAATACCTGCCATGGCCGCGAGGAACACGATCGAACTAAAACCTGCTTCTTGCCAAATTCCCGAGCCGATAAAGATTGGCCTGAACCATTCCGGCTTGGTTAAGAAGTAGATGGGGTCGACACCGAACTTACTGAGCAGCAAATTCACGATCCCCGATGAGGGCGAGAAGGCGGTTATTACGATACCCGCGATAATTACCGTGGATATAAAATGCGGCAGATACACGATGGTTTGCGCGGTACGCTTGAACTTCTGGTTAAGTACCTCGTTAAACATCAATGCCAGCAAAATCGGAATCGGGAAACCGAAGATCAGACTCAGGAAGCTGATGATTAAGGTGTTCTTAATCGCCCGCAAAAATTGGTCATTGCCAAAGAGTGTTTCGAAATGCTCAAAACCAACCCAGGCACTGCCCTCAATACCACGAAATACACTGTAGTCTTTAAACGCAATCTGCAGGCCGTACATCGGCTTATATAAAAACAGAATAAACCAGATGATGGTGGGTGCGAGCATTAAGTAAATCTGCCACTCCCTCCGTAGGTGCCGGAGAAACCAGGCTACTTTGTCTTGAAAGTTTGACATAAAATCATTCCTCCTTATGCCCGACCCGGATGATCGAAAGCGTCTCCGGTATCAAAATCGAAGACCTTGATCATGCCAGGCTTGAAGTGGAAGGCATTGACGTTGTCTAAGTGCGCGATGTCGCCATGGGTTTCGGTTTTCACCACAAATGGCTTACCTTCTACCTGCGTGTGTAACAGCGCTTCGGAGCCTAAAGTCTCGATCAAATCTAATTCAACCGAGATAGAGCTGGTATCAGCGTCGGCTTCGATCATGATGTGTTCAGGGCGAATACCCAAAATCACTTTGCGGCCATTGTCATCATGGCTCAGCTCTCTGATCGGTGGCAGTTGCAGACTGTCATCACCAATATTGGCAAACAGTTTGTCATCTTTGATTTCGAGCACGGCTTCCAGCTGATTCATTGGCGGTGAACCAATAAAGCTGGCAACGAATACATTCTTAGGATGATTGAACAATTCCATCGGTGTACCGATTTGCTCAATGCGACCGTTACACATCACCACAATGCGATCGGCCAAGGTCATCGCTTCAACCTGATCGTGGGTTACGTACACACTGGTTACACCCAAACGCTTGTGCAGGCGTTTGATTTCAGCGCGCATTTGCGTCCGCAATTTGGCATCCAGATTGGATAGTGGCTCATCAAACAGGAACACTTTAGGATGACGAACAATGGCGCGGCCCATGGCCACACGCTGGCGCTGTCCACCGGATAAATCTGCCGGACGACGCTCTAGGTATTCAGTTAAGCCAAGAATCTCGGCAACTTCTTTAACCTGGCGGTCGATCTCGTCTTTAGGGACTTTACGAATGCGCAAACCAAAGGCCATGTTCTCGGCAACATTGAGATGCGGGTATAGCGCGTAGTTCTGAAATACCATGGCAACATCACGATCTTTCGGAGCGACATTATTCACTTCCCGATCATCAATCGTGAGCTTACCGCCGGAGATTTCTTCCAGACCGGCAATCATACGCAAGGTGGTCGACTTACCACATCCGGACGGTCCAACTAGCACCACAAACTCCTGCGATGCTACCTCCAGATCAATGCCATGTACGACTTCAATGTCGCCATAACGTTTAACTATCTTTTCAAGCTTTACCCCTGACATCTTTCCTCCAATTCAACCGTGCCTGTAAGCACCGGTCTAGTCATTAAGCACGATGTTTATATCGCCCTGAATTAAGTCCTTCGATAAAGTCCAACAAGCCGGCGTGTGAGGCCAGTGTTTCGACTTCGCGCTCCAGTGGTCCGATGTGTCTGATCATTGCTGCCTCAGCTTCATCGGCCGAGCCACTGCGGATTGCCGCCACAATAGCCTGGTGTTCTTCAATCACAGCGCCTTCACGTCGAATGTTGTGAAGGCGCTTTAAATAACGCATGCGGTTAACTTCTGCCTGCGAGTCGCGGATCAGCGTGCTGACACCGGAGACGCCGGCGGCATCGAAAAAGGTTTGGTGCAATGCCTGATCTAACTGGAAAAATTCCTCATCCTGCCCGGCTTCAAGCGCCTGTACCTGCTTTTGCAAAATGCTTTGCATTTTCAGGCTGGTGCTCCAGTTTTGCTGGACGGCGGCACGTCTGACTGCGCCGATTTCAAGTTGCTGGCGGGCAAAGCATGCCTCGATATAACGATTAACCTGGATGGGAGTGACGTAGGTGCCACTTTTAGGAACGATTTTCACTAAGCCGATACCCTGTAAGCGAATCATCGCTTCACGGACGGGGGTTTTGCTGGCATTGAGTGCTTCGGCCACTTCTTTCTCCGAGATCATTTGTCCCGGACGGAGTTGCAGCGAAATGATTAATTCTTTGAGGAGGGTAAATACTTGAGAGGCCAATGAGCCTGCGGCTTCAAGCGGCTTATTTTTCAATAAGTCCGAAACTGGCAGTGACTGCTCAAGTTCTGGCATCGGTTCCCTCTCCTCTGTAGTCGCACACTGATGTGCGAGTAAATATCTTAAATAACTAACTAGTATCTTAGATTGAGTTTTTTGAAAAAGCAAATGTTTACAACTTAAATTACAAATAAAAGACAAGAAACTAACAAATAATTAAGGATTGGTCAGGGAAATTACGGCAGGAATAAATAGTTAAGCTATTGTTTTTATTATTTAATATTTATTAACACAAGACTTAGTGATTGTTTTTAATACCAATTAAAAAAATCATTAAAAACAAGCGATTCAGAACCCGTCGCGGGTGACAGGTTCTGAGTGTAGGCGTCTTAAGAGTGGTGAAAAAACTAAGATACTAGTCTTTGATCGAAGAAAAGTGGGGGATTTTAACGCAACTGACCGGGACGCTTACCCGAGGAATTTAGGAGCTCAATGTAGTCTAATAATTCAGGATTGGACGATAAACTATCAATTTCTGCTTCCAATGAGCCAATATGCTGAATCAAGGCCGCCTCGGCATCATCCGCTGATCCTGCACGAATAGCCGACACAATCGCTTTGTGCTCGTCAATGACCTGCATTTCGCGACGAATATTATAATGACGCTTTAAATGACGAATTCGGTACACATCCGACTGTGATTTTTTAACCACTTGCCAAACACCGGAAATGCCTGCCATTTCAAAAAATGACTGATGCAGTGCTTCATCGAATTTGAAAAATAATTGATCATCGCCATCAGCCAGCGCTTTCACTTGTCGGGAGATGGTGGTTTCCAGATTGAGCACGCCGCGCAAATCATTATTACGCTCCGCTGCGCGCCTGACCGCACCAATTTCCAATTGCAGCCGGATAAAGCAAGCTTCAATGTAACGGTCCAGACTAATCGGCGATACATAAGTACCACTTTTAGGGACAACCCGCACCAGTCCGGTATCTTCCAGCTTAATCAGCGCTTCGCGGACGGGTGTTTTGCTGGCTTTTAAGGAGTCGGAAATTTCTTTCTCTGACATCGCTTGGCCAGGTTTCAGGCGAATGTTGACGATACAATCCATCAGAATGGTGTAGATTTGCTGAACCAGACTCTCTTTAGGGTCTAGCCATACGCCGTCTAGCAGCTCCGATACGGTATTGTCTTTTAAATCAGCCATCTACTCATCCTATAAAACTTTCAAAAACAATCTGGTATATTAAAAAATATATTAACATATTAGATGCTATAATTTTGCATCAGTTATACAACGCCCTATTTTGAAGCAAAAACATTCGTTTGGGTACCAAAGCGTTGTAAGACTTGTATAACCCCCTGTAAAACAGCCTGGCGGAGTCATCATGAGCACTACCACCCCGACTAATCGGGATGTCTTTAATTTGTCGTGGCCAATCGCCATGAATGCCGTTTTATTGCAGCTGATTTTAGTAATCGATACCGTCATGGTCACGCCGCTTGGTGAGCAATCCCTTGCAGCGATGGGCTTGGCGGCCAGTATTGCCGGCATTATCTTGGGTTTATTACACGCTTTTTCAAACGGCACACAGCTATTACTCGCCCAAGCCTATGGTGCCAAACGCACCGCCGCCATCCGCACGGGTTTTAATGCAGGCCTAATCATTAACTGGTTGATTGCCCTGTCCGGCATTGTGTTTATTCTGGGTTTTGGCCGAGCCTTTGTTGGCTTTATTGCGGAAACGGAAGCGTTAGCCGACCTCGCTTATACCTACTTAAGTATTTTTTCAGTGGTGATTTTTGGTATTTCGATTTGCCAGAATATCACGGTGTTCTTTAACGCCACTGGCAATAGCCGACTCCCCTTCTACGCCAATATTTTTGAGCTACCCATTAATGTCGCCGCGAGTATGGCATTAATTCATGGCTTGTGGGGATTTCCGGAGCTGGGCTTGGCCGGTGCCGCTTGGGGGACTGCGATTGCTGTCTTATCCCGTACCTTATTTCTCATTGGCTTTCTGGTTCGTCAGCCTAGTTCGCCTTTTAAACAGCTGCAATTAAGTGAAGTCTCGTTTGCTCATATCCGCAATCACTTCAGCAAAGCACTGCCAATCGCTGCGACCTTTGTCACGATGATTCTCTCTAATAGCGTTTGCCTGATGATTTATGCGCGACTGAGCATTAGTGAGTTTGCCGCGATCACGCTGCTATCGCCTTGGATAAAGGTGGCGGGCCATATGGTCATGGCTTGGGCACAAGCGACCGGCATTCTGGTCGGCCAGTTACTGGGGAGAGGGATTGGAGAAAATCTAGATCACTTTATTAGCCGTGCCTGGCGCGCTGCGTTTGGACTGGGGCTAATCGTATCCTTTTGCTATCTCGGCATGTTCTTTATGTTTGAATGGCTTTATCCCGAGCTGCAACAGGAAACCATTGATACCTTATGGCAGTTTATGCCGATCTTAGTGGTGACACCTTTTATACGTTCATCTAACACCATTTGCGGCCATGTGCTGCGCGCTGGCGGCGATGCGACTCATGTTTTTAAAATTCATGCCTATACGCAGTGGTTAGTGACGGTGCCGCTCTCGGTATTGTTTGTGTTGTATCTGGAGTTGCCCGCCGTATGGGTGTTTGGGCTGACCTTACTGGAAGAGCTAATTAAAGGCGTTCCCTTTCACTTGCGCATGTACAGCGGCCGCTGGAAAAGGCGTTTAGTCGATAACGATTAGTGATAATCTAATAGCCAATTAAAGCGCAATGAGAATCTCATGTCTGTTATTTACTCGAACGACCATATTTATATCAAAGTCCACAGCAGTGAAATTCCGTGGTTGAAGATCTATTCGCAGCAAAGCTGTAAAGAGTTTACCGAATGTGATGACACTACCCGACAGCAGATTTGGCAGTTACTGGGCTTAATTGAGCGAGAAATGTTGGCGTATTTCAAACCGGAGAAAATCAATATTGCCTCCTTTGGTAATTACAAACCGCAGGTGCATTGGCATGTGATGGCACGCTTTGCAGAAGACAGCTACTACCCTGAACCAATGTGGGGTGCTAAGCAGCGTGAAGCGGAATTAGAATTTCCGGAAATGAGCATGTTTTTAGAAGGCTTACTGCCAAAAATTGAAGACACGCTCAACAAATGATGAAACGAAAGAAGCCCCGAGAAACGGGGCTTCTTTTTGAGCACTGAAAGCACACAGCCATCAATTGATAAGCTTGTACTCTATGCTCAGTGCTTTATTAAAACAGTCTTACGAGAACAGCAAACCACCATTGATATCAACGTTAGTTCCTGTGATAAAGGCCGCTTCGTCAGATGCCAAGTAAACCGCTAGATTGGCAACATCTTCCGGAGTCCCTTCACGCTTTAATGGTGTAATGCTGGCAACGTGTGCACGGACTTCATCTTTCGTGAATGTGTTATGGAAATCAGTGTCGATCATGCCTGGGCACAAAGAGTTAACACGGATTTTAGGGCCAAGCTCTTTCGCCAAACCACGGGTATAAGTCATTACTGCACCTTTAGACGCAGCATAAGCTGTAGCGCCCGGACCACCACCATCGCGACCGGCTTGCGATGCAAAAGTCACAATGGAGCTACCCTCACCCATGTGTGGCAAACACGCCTGAACCATCATATACAATGACGTTAGGTTCAGAGACATTACCGTATTCCAATGCTCTAACGTGCTTTCAGCAGTGGTTTTACGCGCCACCAAACCACCGGTTACGTGGATCAATGTATCGATGCTGCCGAAAGTCTCTAATGCTTTTGATACCAGTGCGCTTACGTCTTCTGGGTTGGTCATGTCGCCTTGCACTGCAACGGCTTTACCACCTGCGGCCACAATCTCTTCTACCGCTGAGTCAGCGCCTGCGCTGCTGCTGTGGTAGTTGATTACGACATTAGCGCCAGCCTGTGCCAAACGCATTACACAAGCGCGTCCAATGTCACGTCCGCCACCGGTAACGATTGCTGTTTTTCCTGAAAAATTCATGCCTAACTCCTAAGTGTAATAATGATTTCTGGCTATAACGTCACAATGACAGGCGTGTATCCGCTCCCTCCTGTGTTCGGCCATTACAATAGTTAATATCTTTTGACAGGTCAAACTATTTATGTAATCTTGTATTACAAGTTGACTACGGCTAACTTACGTTTTCAGAAACACTTACGCAACCGTTTCTCAGAGGAAGGAAATCAAGTGACCAATACCGTACCCACCTTTAGTGCCTCCTGCATTCTCATCCGTCGCACAATCAATCGGCATACGCCCGATTCAGTTTGATATCATTCTCATTACCCCGACAAACCTTATGCCCGGATGACGCAATGGATTTAAATTTTCAAATCAATAAACGCGAAAAACTCTCAGATCAACTCTACGGGCAATTGCTGGAAAAAATTGTTTCCGGTGAGTTAAAAGAAGGCTTTAAATTGCCCTCTGAAAACGAAATTTCACGCGCCTTTCAAGTATCCCGCCCTGTCATTCGTGAAGCCTTACTGCGCTTACAAGCCGATGGCTTAATTTATTCACGCCAAGGGGCTGGCTCGTTTGTAAAAGCTCGCCCGCCAGAGGGTTTGATCAAGTTTACCGCCCCTTCTGATATTCCGGGTTTACTGCGCTGCTTTGAAGCGCGCTTACCACTGGAAGGTGCCGCAGCCGCACTAGCCGCTCAGCGTGCTACGGAAGAGGATTTACAAGCCATTGAAGCAGCATTGGTCGCGATGGAAGATGCTATGAATAATGGCGAGATCGCGGATAAAGCAGACTTCGACTTTCACATGGCGATTGCCACCGCGACTGGCAATGACTTTTACATGTCGATCTTAGGCACACTGCACACTGCCATGCGCTCCGGTATGCGCGTCGCGCTCAATATTACCAAAGGCGGCTCACGTGAGCGCGTAAAAAAGGTTCAGGAAGAGCATCGAACCATTTATGATGCAATTTCATTGGGTGATGTAACGGCGGCAGACCTTGCCATGCGTTATCACATTCAAAGTGCCCGCACTCGCTTGATGAATCATCAGCGCGATACTTAATGGTTTAACGCAATACGGCTTTATTGATCATGTCTGAAATCTTGTCTACGCCCGACACCGCAGCAGCGCCACTATCGAGTGAAACATTGGCCCGATTGCCCCGCTTAATGGTGGTGATGGGCGTCTCCGCCTGTGGAAAATCCACCATTGCCAATGCTCTGGCTCAATCATTAACTGCTTCATTTATGGATGCGGATGATTATCACAGCGCTCAGAATATCGGGAAAATGAGCCGTGGCGAGCCACTCACCGATGAAGACAGGTATCCGTGGTTGCGGCTATTTGGGGAAAAGCTAGCTGCGGAGCAAGGTCGCTATGTCGGCGCTTGTTCGGCCTTGCGCAAGCAATATCGGGAATTAATCACTGAATCGGCTAAAGAGCCGGTGCTATTTATCTTTTTGGATGGTAGCAAGACCTTACTACAGCAGCGCATTAATGCCCGCCAAGGCCATTTTATGCCGGGAAGTTTGCTGGATTCGCAGTTTGCGACACTCGAACGTCCGGATGCCGATGAGCTGAGTTGCGCCATCGACATTGACGGCACACCCCAGCAAATCATGCAGCGAATTAATGCAGCGCTTCAAGCGTTTGAATAACGCCTCGCAGCTCTGCCATTCCCTTTAGGCGACCTAAATACGAATAGCCGGGGTTAGAACGAACATTTTCTTCAAAGTCCAGCAAGTGACCGTGATCAGGACGCATGAATATTTCAGCGCGCTTGCGGCCATCTGATGCTTCTTTTTCAGCTTCCAATAACACCTGAATCAAGGCGATCATATTGATGTCGCCATTCAAGTGCTCTGATTCATAAAATGAACCATCGGTTGCACGGCTCACATTTCTTAAGTGCGTGAAGTAAATACGGTCGGCGTATTTACGTGCCATATTCACCAAATCATTATCCTGACGCGAACCAAACGAACCCACACAGAAGGTTAAACCATTGGCAGGGCTTTTGACTGCATCAAACAAATAATCCAAGTCCGCTTCGGTAGACACAATGCGTGGTAAACCAAACAGTGGGAACGGTGGATCATCCGGATGGATGGCCAAAGTCATGCCGTACTGCTCAGCCGTTGGCGTCACTTCATTTAAGAACGACACTAAATTATCGCGCATATCGTCATTACTAATGTCGTCAAACTTGGCAATACGGTTAGCAATTGGCTCGCTACCATAGCTCTCTGCACCGCCCGGTAATCCGGCAATAATATTCTTTTCCAGCAGCGCAATGGCTTCTGGTGTTTTCTCAGTCAAACGCTGCTTAGCTGACGCAACCATCTCTGCATCGTAATCATCAGCGGCATTGGCGCGCTTTAACACGAATACATCGTATGCAACAAAGTCGACCATATCAAAACGCAGCGCGATGCCTTGGCCATCCAACGCATAATTCAGGTCTGTACGCGTCCAATCCACCACGGGCATAAAGTTGTAACACACTGTTTTAACACCTGCTTCACCCAGGTTAGCCAGTGTTTCTTTCCAGGCCGCCACTTCCTCATGCGCCGCTGCGCCTTTCAGTTTGATCTCATCGCTCATCCAGATGGATTCACACACATCCCACGTTAAGCCGGCTGCTTCGATCGCCTGCTTCTGCTGCTGGATATCTTCCTTAGCCCAAACTCTTCCCGGTGCATAGCCATGCAGTGCGCTCACAATACCCTGTGCGCCTGCCTGTCGAATACTCTTCAGGGTAATAGGATCATTTGCCCCGAACCAACGCCATGTTTGTTTCATAATATAATGTCCCGCTTGAATTAAGAGTTAGCTTACGCCTGTACAACGCTAAATGGTACCAAGGCACCTTTATTGCAAATGACAATGGCCGCACAGGACTGCCCTGCTTTGATGGCTTTTTCGATATCACCCGAACGTAATAACTCGGCTAAGTAGGCACCATTAAAGGAGTCACCGGCTGCAGTGGTATCTACCACGCCATCGACTGGGTTAACGGCAAAACTACGGCGCTCATTACCTTGTGCCCAAAGTGTTGGCTCACCACCATTTTTAACGATGACTTCATTCACGCCCAGCGCCAGATAACGCTGTGCCGTATCTTCCGGAGTGTCATCGCCAAAGAAAATTTGCTCATCTTCAAAGCTTGGTAGCACGATATCGGAAATTGCCGAAGTGCGTGTAATGATGTCGCGCATCCGATCTTCCGTTTTCCAAAGACGCGGACGCAAGTTCTGATCAAACACAACCATCGCACCCGGCTTTAAGGCTGAGCGTAGATTGCTAATTAACAACTCGGCATCCGCATCTGGCAAAATTGCCATGGTGATTCCGGATAAATAGACAATGTCTGCTTGGCTAACCGCATCCCATAAAGCTTGTGGGTTTTGCAGCATTCTTCTGGCCGCTGAAGCATCGCGCCAGTAACTAAAGCTACGCTCGCCGCCATCCAGATGAATTTTGTATAAGCCAGGCACTGCACCGGCAATGCGTGTGACCGAATCCACATCAACGCCAGCGGCTTGTATAAAGCTCAACATTTTGTCGGAGGTTGGATCATCGCCAACTGCGCTGAAAAAGCTGATTTTTGTATCTGGCGTCGCCAGTGCTTTGGCATACCACAGCGAGTTAAATACATCGCCTGCAAACCCTTCACGCCACAAGTTATCACTCTCAGATGAAAGCTCAATCATGCACTCGCCAATACCCAGTAATGACTTCATAGTTAACGTCCTCAAACGTTGGAGACTTTATTAATGGTGCAACGTTGACTTAGTCAGACGAGCCAGCACCTTCAAATACCCGAGTTCGGGCATTTTCAATATGTCGACGCATTGCCGCACGTGCTGCAACCGCATCACCTGCTTCAATGGCATTTAAAATTTCACGGTGTTCCTGCTGAACCGTTTCCAAGCGCACGCGCGGCTTCATCAATGACAAATTACGCGTCAGATTCATACCCGTCAGGATATTGGATTTCATCGAGCTGCGAGCAGAGGCGAAATAATGATTATCCGAGGCCCGGCAAATGGCCGCATGAAACACTTCGTCGGCATCCACGCCCAATTCGTTTTCTTTAATGCAGCGATCCAGTTCCGCTAAGGCCGCGCGCATTTGTCCGATATCAGCATCCGCACTGCGCTTGGCCGCAAGGTAGGCCGCCTCGCCTTCGATAGCCGCGCGAAACTCAAAAGTCCGTTGAATATCGGCAATCGAGCCAACCGGCGCAAAGTCGAGCACTTCCTCATCGGGACGTCGCTTTACAAAAGAGCCGGAGCCTTGGCGGGAGACGATCACATCATCCGCACGTAATTGTTTTAATGCCTGACGCAGTATCGGCCTCGACACATTCATGCGTTCACTGAGTGCGTGTTCGGTCGGAAGCTTTTCGCCCACGCCGATTTCTCCCTGCACAATCATAGACAATAGCTGTTCATACACACGGTCTGCCAACGTGGTATCCCTGAGCAGCAGCGAGTCGCTCTGCGGTAATTTAGTGTCCGATGATTTCATTCGCTCCTTGTGTATCTAACAGTGCTGAGCCATTAGTATAGTAATTTGTTAATAATTTGTAAATCAATTCTATACAATGACTCGCGGCTCCGCTTCCAGCGTAATTCTAAACTTCGCTTCAACCGAGCTAATAATCTGCTGCGCCAGCGCCCATAGCTCGTTACCGCTTGCAGACCCATGATTCACCAACACCAGTGCATGCTTCTCATAAACACCCGCATCATCCAAACGATAACCCTTCCAATTGCATTGCTCGATCAACCAAGCGGCAGAGGTTTTCTTTTCTAAATCATTATTAGCGATGGCATAGCCCGGTAAATTGGGGTATTCCGCTTTTAACTCATCCCACTGTTCTACGGAGATGATTGGGTTTTTAAAGAAACTGCCGGCATTACCGATCACAGCGGGGTCTGGCAATTTACTTTGGCGCAAGGCAATAATCGCATCACTAATACCCCGTGAGGTTAGCGTTTGGCCCTTTAATACATCCTCAACGCCGGCGTAGGCAATTACCCATTGCGGCTGCCTGGCTAAACGGAAGGTCACCGACTCAATTAGCCAGCGGTCTGGCTGCTGGCTTTTGAAAAAGCTATCGCGGTAGCCAAACTGGCAATCGACCTGATTAAACTCTCGGCGCTCACCCGTATGTAGGTCAAGTGCTTGTAAACAATGAAAGCGATCCGCTAGTTCAACGCCATAGGCTCCGATGTTTTGCATGGGCGCAGCGCCCACCGTACCCGGAATCAGCGATAAGTTTTCCAAACCGGCATAACCCTGATCAATCGTCCAACGCACAAACTCATGCCAGTTTTCACCGCCAGAAGCTTGTACATAGAAGGCTTCATCATCTTCACGAATGCATTGACGCCCTAGCAGCTGTACCGCCACGGCAAGCCCCTTAAAATCATCCTGAAACAGCATATTACTGCCGCCGCCGATGAGTAATAACGGGGTTTCCGGCGTTTGTGTGCGCCATAGGACTAATGCATCGCAATCCTTAGAATCACGAAGTTCAGTGAAGTAACGAGCCACGCAGGCCACGCCAAAACTGTTATGTGCGGTTAACGCGTAATTTTCTTGTATTTGCATGGCGCGCATTTTACAGAAATCGGGGTATAATATCCCTCTTTTGAACCTTTCAGGCCCCATAAATATGTCACACGCTGTAAACAAAGTTGTACTCGCCTATTCCGGCGGACTGGATACCTCCATTATTGCCAAATGGCTTTCTGAGACCTATTCCTGTGAAGTTGTGACCTTCACTGCGGATATCGGACAAGGTGAAGAAGTTGAGCCAGCCCGCGCTAAAGCACAGGCGATGGGCATTAAAGAAATTTACATCGAAGACTTACGTGAAGAGTTTGTCCGCGATTACGTATTCCCAATGTTCCGCGCTAATGCGATTTACGAAGGTGAATACTTACTCGGTACGTCAATTGCGCGTCCATTGATTGCTAAGCGCCTGATTGAGATTGCGAATGAGACGGGTGCCGATGCGATTTCTCACGGTGCGACCGGTAAAGGTAATGATCAGGTTCGTTTTGAGCTGGGTGCTTATGCACTGAAGCCTGGCGTACAAGTGATTGCGCCATGGCGTGAGTGGGATTTGAGCTCGCGTGAGTCGTTAATGAACTACGCAAAAGAGCACAACATTCCGATTGATTACCAAAAGGCCAAGACTAAGTCTCCTTATTCAATGGATGCTAACTTGCTGCACATTTCTTATGAAGGCGGCATTCTGGAAGACCCTTGGGCAGAAGCGGAAGATGAAATGTGGCGCTGGTCAGTCTCTCCTGAGAACGCTCCGGATGTACCGACTTACATCGAGCTGACTTACGAGAACGGCGACCCGGTTGCATTGGATGGTGAGCGTCTGTCTCCGGCAACTATGCTGGAAACACTGAACAAAATCGGTGGTGATAACGGCGTTGGTCGCTTGGATATCGTTGAAAACCGCTACGTGGGCATGAAGTCTCGCGGCTGTTACGAAACACCGGGCGGCACCATTATGATGAAAGCACATCGCGCCATTGAGTCACTGACTCTGGACCGCGAAGTCGCTCATCTGAAAGATAGCCTGATGCCAAAGTATGCCGAGATGATTTACAACGGCTACTGGTGGAGCCCTGAGCGTGAAATGATGCAGAAAATGATCGATGCATCACAAGAGCACGTGAATGGTAAGGTTCGCCTGAAGTTGTACAAAGGTAGCGTTAGCGCTGTTGGCCGTGCTTCTGAAACCGATAGCTTGTTTGATGAGAAGATCGCCACCTTTGAAGATGACGAAGGCTCTTACAACCAAGCGGATGCAGAAGGTTTCATTAAGTTGAATGCGCTGCGTTTACGTATTGGTGCAGGTCGCAAGTCGAAATAAATGATGAGTAATGACCACGAAAACCGGCTAACTAACCTCGAAATCCTGCTAACACAGCAGGATGACGTAGTGGAAACGCTGAGCCGAATTGTACATCAGCAGCGGCTGGTGCTTGAGCAGATGCAGGTAAAGCTATCACGGCTTGAAACCAAACTGACCAACACCAGTGGCGGCGATATGGCGAGCGAGCAAGAAGAAACGCCGCCACCACATTACTGATGTCGATTCCGGTCACTCTGGCAGTTAGCGGTCACCCTGACTGCCCTGCCAGCGAGATTGAACAACGGGCGCGCTTATTGCGCTGCCCGCTGTTTGACGCCCAGCCCGATGCGCAGTTTGTCCTGCATCAAAGCCCTGGCCGGCTGGAGCTTTATAATCCTCGCGAACCCAATACTAAAGCCATCTTTGCTGACTTTGTGGAAGGCAAAACCCGACACCGACGCCTGTATGGCGGCGGCAAAGGTCAGGATATGTCTAAGGCTTTAGGCTTACAAAAATTCCCGAATGCCACCGTGATTGATGCCACCGCTGGCTTAGGCAGCGATGCCTTTGTCATGGCGACACTGGGCTGTCATGTCACTTTGCTGGAACGCAATCCGGTTGTGCAGTTGCTATTAAGCGATGCGCTAGCTCGCGCCGATGCCTCTGGTGATACAGATGTACAAGCGATTTCAGCTCGAATGCGCTTAGTGCAATCAGCTTCTGTTGATTACTTGGAAGCGCTGGAGCCAGAAGATTATCCGCAACTGATTTATCTCGACCCTATGTTTCCGGAGCGCGATAAGCAAGCGCAAGTCAAAAAGGAAATGCGCTTCTTTCATGAAGTGGTAGGTGAAGACCCTGACAGTGGCGAGCTATTAGCCATTGCACTGCAGCGAGCCACCGAACGCATTGTGGTCAAGCGCCCGTTACGCGCGCCAACCTTAAATGAGCGCAAGCCGGATTTCGATATTCGCGGCAAGGCCATTCGTTACGATGTGTATTTAGGTTGCCGTCACTTCGCAGCCCAGCGCCCAATCACTAGCTGATCTTTCGCTTTGAAATAATGAGGCGGTATTAAGATTGGCGCAATACCGTCGCTTAGTGAGCGCCCTGTTTGATCAAAGCGGTTGCTGGTACACGTATCCTTGTAGCCTTGCCCATTGTAGTAAAGTGGGCAACGCGCCGAATCCCCCTGATCAAAATACACAAAGTAACTGACATCTAGCGAGCGCCATGGGTGCGCATCAAGCGCTGCAGCTTGATTTCCAAAGGCATTATCATTACTTAAGACAGGGGCTTGTTCAGTTAATTTCAGTAAGCTGGCCTGCTGAGAAGGGTCACGCTTTAACACTCTGACCCGCTGATTATCCCAACCAATCGGCACGATACTGCCATATAGCGTATCTTCCAGCATTAACTCCACCGTTTCTGGCGGTGGTGGCGGGGCAAACACCGCATCCCGGCTATTGAAGGTCGCGTTTAAAAACACAAATAGGAGTGCAATAATGCCAATTGCCGTGAGCACTTTGAGTATCACGCGGTACAATAATCGTTTATCGGTCATGAGGGATCACAGTGCCTGAATATAAAAAGTTTCTGCTGATAGGAGCGGCTTTAGCAGCGCTTGGCGTGCTACTCGGTGCCTTTGCAGCGCATGGTTTGGAAAAAGTCATCACCGACCTGCGCATGCTGGACCGATTCGAAACCGCGGTACGTTATCAATTCTATCATGCACTGGGTTTAATCTTAGTATTCCTGTTAGCAAAACAAGGTTTAGCTTCTCGCTTATTACAGTGGAGTGGCCGCAGTATGATTGCGGGTATCTTGCTGTTTTCCGGCAGCTTGTATATCTATGTACTGAGCGGCACGAAATGGGTCGTTATGTTCACGCCGATCGGAGGTGTATTTTTCATCGTCGCTTGGGTCTTACTGTTTATCGCCGCCTGGAAGCACGCCTAATGATGACAAGATCACCAAAATTCCCATTGATTGTCAGCTTTATTTTGATTGATGCTGTATTTATTTTTTTGCTGGGTGGGTTTAATGAAAGTCTGTTCTTAGCATTGAACAGCGCCTTTGCCAGTCTGCCTGCAAGCTTTTGGCAGGTGGTTACTTCACTATCAGACCCGTTGATTGCGCCACTGATTACCTTTAGTTTGTTCTATCGACACCCTACCTTTCTTCGCGCCTTATTCATTGCGATATTGATTGGCATGGCGTTGAACTACGGCCTGAAAAATGCTTTTGCAGTACCACGGCCTGAAGCGGTTTTAGTTTCAGCGGCGTTTAATAAGATTGGCCCTGCTCTGACAAGTTTTAGTTTTCCATCTGGCCATACCTTGACGGTATTTTTAATGGCAGGCTTGATTAGCGCTTGGTATCAGCATCGGAATCTAAGCGTGTTGGTGTTTGTCGTAGCGACACTCATTGCGCTAAGTCGCATTGCCGTTGGTGCACACTGGCCAGCGGATGTGGCCTTTGGTGCGGTACTAGGCTGGTTTGGTGGCTGGGCGGCAGTGAAAATTTGCACTTACCTGCCCGCAATCATTCCCGATAAAACTCAGATGGCACTTTATGGTTTGACGTTGTTTATCGGAATTTACGCCGTGATAGCTAAAACCCCGTACCCTGATGCACAGTGGTTAAATACCGCCGCCGCTTTATTTGTGATTGCTTACAGCGTACGCAAACTCACCGAACTCATTCATCTAAATAAGAACTAGTGCCAGACGGGCTTGCCGGCGGCTTTTTCAATGGCTTCCATCCGTGCATTATGCGCGGCAAGCTCATCGTCATTCGCACGAACTACTCGCAGTTTCAGAGAGGCAGCACTGAGGATACCGGCTTCGCCGCCCTCATCTTCCTCTTCGGTATTCTTGCGAGTATTACTGGTTTCCAGTGTCATGGTGACCTGTCCACCGGTCATTCCCAGATACACATCACCCAAAATCTCGGAGTCAAGCAGTGCGCCGTGAAGCTCACGATGCGAGTTATTGATATCCAAACGCTTACATAAGGCATCCAGTGAGTTACGCTGCCCCGGATACATTTCACGCGCCATCACCAGCGAGTCGGTAATTTTGCAACGAGACTCAATATTGCCCCAGTCCGGCCCCAGTAAACTTAGCTCGTAATTTAAGAATCCAATATCAAACGGCGCATTGTGAATGATTAGCTCTGCGCCCTGAATGTATTCCAGAAAGTCTCTGGCCACTTCGTTAAAACGCGGCTTATCAGACAAAAATTCGGGTGTAATCCCGTGGACTGCCAAGGCTTCTTCGTCGATCAGGCGATCGGGCTGTAAGTATTGGTGATAGTTGTTGCCGGTCATTTTGCGGTCGATCATCTCAACACAACCGATCTCGATGATGCGGTGACCATCACGCGTCTCAAGACCCGTGGTTTCAGTATCCAGTACAATTTGTCGCACAGTGTATTTCCTGAGAAAGTTCAGCAGCCGATGATGGCTGCTTTAAGTATTTTGTTGCCAGGTGTTTAAGGATTACCTGACTATTCGCTGCCGGCTTTTTTATCCATGGCCAGATTAGCCAGCTCATCAACGCGTTCGTTTTCAGCGTGGCCGCTATGCCCTTTCACCCAGCACCATTCGATATCGTGCATTGCGCTAGCCGCATCTAAACGCTGCCAAAGGTCTTTATTTTTAACGGGTTTATTGGCGGCCGTTTTCCAGTTTTTTGCTTTCCAGCCTTTAATCCAATTGGTAATGCCTTGCCGTACATATTGAGAGTCGGTGGTTAACGTGACTTTGCACGGCTCAGACAAAGTCTCTAAACCACAAATTGCAGCCATCAACTCCATGCGGTTGTTCGTTGTTTCCGCTTCATAGCCATAAAGCTCTTTTTCATGGTTACCGAAGCGCAATAAGGTGCCCCAACCGCCAGGACCCGGGTTGCCACGGCAGCCGCCATCCGTAAACAGTTCTACTGTTTTTTTATCTGTCATAATGAATTTTTTACTTAGCCGGAATAGTTTTCTCTACGCACGCGCTGAGCGGTGCGATTGAGCGCAACTTTACCACCCGTGAGCAAGATTGGCGACTGCCAAACCTTTTTATAAGGTCGTCTTGCAATCACTTGCTTCTTGGCATGAATCACATACAGATTACTAAATAATGGCCAAGCCAGCTTTCCAAGAGGCTCTAACCAAGACAGGCGCCGGTACAGTTTTTCACTTTGAAGGCCCGGACGAAAGCCAAGGTATTGCATATCTTTGACTTCAAAACCCAGTAAAGAGAACCAGTCACGTACACGTGCAGGCCCCGGCAGATCAACCGTGTTTTTTAAAGCCCCAGCCGAACGCATCAATGACCATGGATTAAAACCAATCATAATCACCTCGCCATGCGGATTTAGAATACGATCAATTTCTCGCAGGACTTTATGCGGGTCTTGGCAAGTCTCCAGAACGTGTGTCGCCAATACCAAATCAATATCATCAGGTGTTAACGGTATATTCTCCGGAGTGGCAATGATGTCGTTGACGAGTTTGTCTTCACCCAGCGTTGCATTAAACGCGATACGGCTATGTCGCAGAAAGTTGGTATGCCCACTCAGTGCACCGATTTCCACCGCATAGTAGCCGTAGACATCTTCCATATACGTTTGGCACAAGGTATCCAACTGAGCTAGAGCCTGTTGGCCGGCCAGTGTTTTATACCATTTCTGGCAAATTTGCAGATTAGAGTCGTGAATTTGCATGATCAACCTCTCTCTATATAGATAGAATGCTACCGCAAACTGACGGTGTATAATAGTGAATGTTCAGCATCCCATGCTTATTAAAGTTTGGCTAAACAATTACTTGCCTTGTTCAGGCTATGCTAAGTCTGCTTGAAATATAATGCAATGACACGCTCCACAAGAACAAACCGCTAAAAACAACAATAATTCATTCAGGCTTTGCTGGTCGAATGAAAAGGGTAAAAAATATGGGAAAGCCAAGAAATCTCTCGCTCGCGATTGCGGCGGCACTTTCGATGTCCGCGATTACAGGATGCAGCAGTATCGGTTCCAGCAGAATCAAAGCTATTCCTGATCAAGCCTCCGCCAGCTCTCCAACAATTGTTCATGAGAAGGTTGCCTACTTAAGTGCGACCCGCTCACGAGCTCCGCAGACTAGCTATGCACCACAGCCACAGGCTGCGACTCATAATCATCCGGCCTATCAGCAATCAAACGGTGATGTTGACCTGCTTTATGCGGCACAGGTTTTATTAAACCAGCCAGCAGCACGCCCTCAAGCCCGTCCTGCAGCACGACCAAAAACGCTTAGCTACCCTGCCCCACAAGCAGCGCGTAAAGTATATCGTGCACCTAAAAAAGCGCAGCCACAAACTTATCGGGTTGCGAGTAATCAGTCAATTTTAGATGATCCGGCTTACCGTCAAGTATTGCTGCAATTAGCAGGCATGGCACCAGATCCGGTTCAACAGGCTTATCAAGCCCCAGCTCCAAAACAAGTTCAGCGCCCGACTCCTGCACGCGCAGCGCCAAGTAAAAACCAACCACAAGTTGCAAGCTCGAACATGTTCGATGTACCTGGTGAAGACATGTGGGACCACGTTAAAAATGGTTACGGCATGGGCAACCATGGAAATCGCCGCGTAGTACAACATTTTGCACGCGTTTATGGCCAGAAGCCTGAGCGTTTGCAGCGTATTGCCAACCGCGCAACGGGCTATCTGCACATTGTAGTGACTGAATTAAAACGTCGCGGCATGCCAACTGAACTGGCTTTATTGCCATTTGTAGAAAGCGCCTATGTAAATACGGCTTACTCTCACGCCGGTGCTGCCGGAATGTGGCAGTTTATTCCGTCAACAGGTCGCATGTACGGACTTAAGCAAAACAAAGGCTTTGATGGTCGGATGGATACGCTAGAGTCGACCCGTGCTGCTTTGGATTATTTACAGAAATTGCACCGCCAATTTAATGGTGATTGGTTCCTGGCACTCGCGGCTTACAATGCCGGTGAAGGTCGAGTTTCACGCGCCATTAAATACAATCGTGCTCGTGGCCGCAAAACGGACTACTGGAGCATCAAGCTACCACGCGAGACTCGTGAATATGTCCCACGTTTGTTGGCCTATAAAGAGATCATTGCTCGCCCTGCGTCTTATGGTTTCCGTTTGAACAAAACACCAAACATGCCGAAACTGGTCGAGATTCACGTCAACAAGCCAGTAAATCTGCGTAAAGCAGCGATGCATGCGGGTCTTCAGGCCGATACCCTGACTGACTTAAACCCTAACTTCCTGAAAGGTGTTACCACACCACGGGTTAGTAAGCGGATTTTATTGCCTCGCAACCAAGCGGGTCGTTTAGCGCACGTTATTCATCAATTGCCTGCTGAAAGACCAGTGAGTATTTCACGAACTCGTGTTGCAAAAGCTAGCAAGAAACGCACTAAGCGTTATAGCAAAAAGCGCAGTAAGGCGAGAACTTATCGGGTTAAGCGCGGCGAGACGATCTATAAGATTGCCATGCGCCACGGTATGACAGTAAACAAGTTGAAGCGTTTGAATGGCCTACGCTCAAGCCGCATCAATGCTGGCGCACGTCTGAAAGTGATCTGATAATTAGTCGCTAATCTCAAGGCTTATGCTTGAATAATACGACCCCTGCCAGCAGCTCTGGTATGGGGTCGTTTTTATTGTTGGAATCTGCAAAACAGCTATCGCATTATCACACTTTGAACCTAGCGTCTTAGCTTATCGGAGTGATCACTATGCAGGAAAATCAGCAACGTATTCGTCACCAGGTCTGTGCGCAGCGGGCTGCCTTAAGTGTTGAAGACCAAACGAGTTTCTCAGCACAGATTTGCCAAAATATTTTGGATAGCGGTTGTCTGGAATCAGCGCAGCATATTGCTTTTTACCTGCCGATCCGTGGCGAAGCAGACCCCACTACCCTGCAAGCTCAGCTAGCGAAAAACCATCCCGATAGAACTTTTTATGTGCCTATTTTACCGGAAGATAAACAGGCGAAACTGACGTTTGCGGCCTACAAACCTGATTCAGCCATGATCATTAATCGCTTTGGGATTTTGGAGCCGGATTTAAGCCAGACGGAAATATTGGAAGATGCTACAAAGCTGGATGCTGTGATCATGCCATTAGTAGCGATTGATCCATTAGGAAATCGCATCGGTATGGGTGGTGGCTATTACGATCGAACTTTTGCATTCAAACATCAAGACAATGCACCGCAACTGCCCCAGCTCATCGCATTTGCTTATGACTTCCAAATGATAGAAACACAAACGCCCCAGCCATGGGATGTCCCGGCTGAGGCGATTGCGACACAAAGCAGCTTCTTGCGAATTAAATCCGCTGGCTATTAGGTGGAATGGCGGGTTGTGATGGCTGAGTATTAAACGGTGGCTTGGAGAGTTCATTACGTAGCTCTTCTGCGCCTTGCTGTAAGGCTTTCTCTACTTCATTGAGAGATTCGGATAATTGCTTATCTAAACCTTGAATACCTTGCTGCATCAGATTATTCAGCTGATCGAAAACAGTTCCCATGGTTTCTTGTACCGTACTACCGATAGTCTCGGCAAGATCGACCCGCCAACCATGCTCGGTACTAATCAGAACTGTTTTACCGGGGATCTTAACGCTGGTTTGACCCAGCTTTTGAGAATATAAGAAAGTATCAATCGAGGCACTTTTCTCGCCCTTCATTACCTCACCCAACTCATAGCGCTCAGGCTTTAATTGCCCTGACCGAATATATTTGAGGTAATCCACCGTATCCCAGCTGGCTAAAGACTTGGCTTTCTCCATATCCTGATCGATTACTGCTTGCCAGAACTCACCAGCAACAGCTTCCGGGGTTTGTTCCTTGCTATTACAGCCACTCAGCACAGCCGCAAACAGCAAGCTTGCTAATATCCATCCCCAGTTCTTTATTTTCATCCTACCTTACCTGTCAGCGTTTGGTTTTGCTCGTCATACCCAATCAATTGAGTATTAACGATGCGGTTCTCTAGTAAGACCGCGTTAGTGACAGAAGTTTCAACTTTCATAAAGTTAGGCGTGTAGCCTGCGTAGATCGCCGTCGTACCCTGCAACTTTTGACGCTCCCATAACACTGGAACTGTCTGACCGACATGCTGCATGGCGAAATCCTGTTTAAGACGCTCAGCCAACGCGTGCATTTCTAGACTACGCTCTTTCTTAATTAACTCATCAACCGGATTAGGTAGACGTGAAGCTTTGGTGCCTTCTCGCGGCGAATAAGAGAAAATATGCAAATGACCAAAACCAACGGATTCCACATATTCCATAGTTTGCTGCCACTCAGCTTCAGTTTCGCCGGGGAAGCCTACAATGATGTCGCTAGTGACATTAAAACCTGGAACACTTTGGCGAGCTTGCTCTACCAAATGGCGGAATGAGTCAGTCTTACAGCGGCGTGACATGCGTCGTAAAACAGTATCAGAACCACTTTGTAATGGAAGGTGCATATGTGGCATCAAGCGTGGGTCTTCAAACAAGCCAAAAAACTCATCGGGTAAATCCCAAGGCTCAACCGATGCAAAACGAATGCGTTGAATATCAGTCTCACTCAAAATGGCTTTAACCAAATCAAACAAAGAAGTATCTAAATCACTGCCGTAACCACCAACATGCACACCGGTCAGTACGATCTCATTAATACCTTGAGTCTGCAATCGCTGAACTTCATCCAAAATATCCGCAATTGTACGACTACGCTCATCACCACGAGCCACGGTAACGATGCAAAAAGTACAACGATAACGACAGCCATCCTGAATTTTAATGAAAGCACGCTGGCGACCACGTTGAAATAAATTACTTTCACCAGGCTCCATCGCAATTAATGGCATGGTATTGGCTTCAAATTTGTCCATAACCATTTGCGGCAGCTGATCTTTCTGAGGGTTTGGCACTACCAAGTCAACACCCAAATGATCTGCAACCTTATCCGCTTCCAAAGTCGCATAGCAGCCACTGACTACTAGCTTTGATTCCGGATTTTCGCGGTATAAGCGATTCATCAGTTTGCGCGATTTTTTTCCAGCATCAGCAGTAACTGCACAGGTATTAACGACAACCACATCAGCATCCTGATGATCGGTAACCATCGAGTGCCCTTCAGCACGAAATGCATGTGACCATTGCTCCAATTCTGCTTCATTAAGACGACAGCCCAAGGCTTTCAAATGCACTTTCATAATACGTTCCTGCTTAATACAAAAAGGCCCCTGTGGTGGATTAACACCAAAGAGGCCCGATAGATAACGGTTAAAACTTATTCGAGAGCGGAGTCATTCACAATAACTTCAGCCTGCTCACGCATCGCCTTAATCAAAGCATCTTGCTCACGACGAGATAACTCTTCTTTAAAGCTATTTAAGCCGCCGTTACTGACTTCAGTATCGCCATCAACGACTTTATCTAAACCAATCAGAGAAAAATCGCCATTCGGCAAAATGGTGCTGGCAAAGCTTACTTTACCCTCAGCATCGGCTGGGCTTAGCTTGAATATTTCAGACACGACTTGTGGAGATAGCTTGCGATCATTACGCTTAAGCTGCTCGAAAGTTTCGATATCTGCTGGATTTAATTCAGCAATACCTTCTAACGCACTCCAATCAGCCGTCTTTTGTAGCTCAGCCAACAGTGCTTCACCACTTTCACGAGTTAACTTGCGAGACTCTGAATCGATATACGCATCAGTCGCTTGCTTCTCAACTTCAGCAAATGGCTTCACCGACGCATCTTCATGAACTTCAAGACGGACCACAACTGCTTCAGTTGGGCTAATTTCAATCAGTGAAGAGTTACGACGATTGTTCATCACATCATCAGAGAAAGCGGCTTCACGAACAGCAGCTTGCTGACCAAGACCTGCACCACCACTGCGAGTAATCCACTCAGAAGTAGTCACTTCTGCACCCAGCGCATCTGCCGCTGGCTCTAGACTGCTGTCGTTCTCAAAGCTCAATGTTTGCAGCTTCTCAACATGATCAATAAATACTTTTTCTGCTTGTGAGTTACGGTAATCCGCATCAACTTTTGCTTTTACTGCCTCATACTCAGGAATAACTTCTTCCTTCACATCAAACAACTTAATGATTTCGTAACCAGCATCCGTTAACACAGGCTCAGATACTTCACCGACCTTCAGTGCTGCGGCAGCCGTTGCCTGAGCAGCAGACATTTGATTAAGCTGCATGAACCCCATATCACCTGCTTTTTCAGCAGCGATCGTGTCATCAGAGTCGGTTGTAGCAAGCTCTTCAAACGTCTTTTCTCCAGAAATGATACGTGCATGAAGCTCTTCAGCGCGTGCTTTAGCCGCTGCATCATCTTCAGCCGCAGTACGAATCAAAATGTGTGAAATCTTACGCTGCTCTGCTTGACGGTAAAGATTAGCATTCTCTTCGAAATAAGCTGCCAGCTTCTCATCATCAACTTCTAAGTTAGAAGCTAACTGAGCGCGATCAACCAATAAGTAACGCAGTTTTACACGCTCAGCGCTTTCAAATAAGGCTGGGTTGCTTTCGTAAAATGCTTTTACTTTGTCTGCATCAGGCGTGACCTGGTCCGTGTAATTCTCTACTCGTAGACTATAAACCTTACCGCTACGCTCTTGATTAAGCAGTGACTGGTAAAGCTCAGCTTGCTGCTTTGGTACAAAGCTTGTATCGGCAATTGAAGAAGTCATTTGCTGCAACGTAAGGTCATCGCGAGTCTGCTGTTCAAACAGTGTAGGACTCAAGCGATTCGCTTGTAGCAATTGCTGGTAAGTCGTCTCGTCAAACTGGCCATCTTTTTGAAAGCTTGGCATGCCACGAATCATATCAGCAACTTCCTGGCTGCTGGCGCGGTAGCCGTACTCTTCTACCGATTGCTTTAACAGCTCACGGTTTACTAAGTCATTCAACACCTGCTCTTTGATAGTTTTATCATCAAGCTGTGGAGGCAGAGAGCCGTAAATAGAGGTCAGGCGTTGCTTCTGCTGCAGTGCTGCAGTGGTAACCGATGCGATCTCTATATCTTCACCGTTAACAGTCGCAGCAACGACCTTCTCATTGCCATCCAGATAGGAGCCAATACCAAATAGCATGAACGGTATACTGATGAATATAACGATTGCGTATGCAACCCATCCCTTCGCTTTATCATTGATTGTTTGAAGCATGATATCTCTATTATTCGTTAATGTTTTTATCGAAGGGGATGATACCCGATTGAGCGAAGCCATACCAATAAAAACAATCTGTGTGCTAGGCATTGCACAAACTGCAGACGAAAAAAAAGGACACACTAGGTATCCTTTTCTTTCTATATATGGCGGAGCGGACGGGACTCGAACCCGCGACCTCCTGCGTGACAGGCAAGCATTCTAACCAGCTGAACTACCGCTCCGTGGTGGGTGATGAGAGACTTGAACTCCCGACATCTGCCTTGTAAGGGCAGCGCTCTACCAACTGAGCTAATCACCCTTGGTTTGAGTTGGCGTAGTATATACGTTTCACTCGATACTGCAAGGTTTTTTTAAACTTTTTTTCTACTACTAAAATCTTTCAAAGTGGCGGAGCGGACGGGACTCGAACCCGCGACCTCCTGCGTGACAGGCAAGCATTCTAACCAGCTGAACTACCGCTCCATACTCTAAAAAATTGGTGGGTGATGAGAGACTTGAACTCCCGACATCTGCCTTGTAAGGGCAGCGCTCTACCAACTGAGCTAATCACCCTCCAGTAGAAAGCGCGCTAGTTTACTGCATCTTTTAAAGCTTTACCAGCTTTAAATACAGGATTTTTTGAAGCTTTAATTTGGATCTCTTCGCCAGTACGTGGATTACGGCCAGTACGTGCTGCACGCTCGCGCACAGTGAAGGTTCCGAAGCCAATCAGAGTCACAGTGTCATCTTTATTTAGGGCAGCTGTTACAGTCTCAACGAATGCCTGGTAAGCCTTGTCCGCATCTGCACGACTCAGACCGGAAGCTTCCGCCATCGCTGCAACTAAATCTGTCTTATTCATAGATTGTTATCCTTTTAAATGGTGTGATGATGGTTGTACCCATTTCATATATACCAGCCCCAATCCCCTTACCTCAAGAGACGTGCCGAAGTACGCCGCACAGTTATACCAGCCACTCAGTAATTGTTCAACAAAATTTAGGACAGCGAAGCGTGACTACAGTAAATTAGCCACTCTCACGCTGTCCTACAGGTTTTTACTGCCCAAAACCAAGTAGAATTAGCCTATGCATTAGTGAGCGCGAATCTCCTCATCGGCATCAGCCTCAGAGGATTTTTGCTCCAACTTCTCATCAGAAGCCTCTTCATACTCTTCCATAGAGATGGACTTAGGAACACTCTCAAGCGCAATCTCAAGCACTTCATCAATCCATTTAACCGGTTTGATCGTGAGTCCCTTGGTGACGTTCTCAGGAACATCGGCCAGGTCTTTTTCATTCTCTTTAGGAATAATGACAGTGGTAATCCCTCCGCGATGTGCTGCCAGTAGCTTCTCTTTCAAACCACCAATCGGCAATACTTCACCACGTAAAGTAATTTCACCCGTCATTGCTACTTCTGCACGAACCGGTATCTTAGTCATTGACGAAACAATCGCCGTAACCATACCCACACCCGCACTAGGGCCATCTTTTGGTGTCGCACCTTCTGGCACGTGAATATGAACATTGTGCGACTTGATGAATTTTTGTGTAATTCCCAAGATACGCGCCCTGCTCTTCACTACCGTTTCAGCTGCCTGAATCGACTCTTGCATGACCTTACCCAAACTTCCGGTACTTTTTATGTTGCCAGTACCTGGTAATTTCACACTTTCGATAGTCAATAACTCACCACCAACCGATGTCCAAGCCAGTCCAGTGACCTGCCCGATCTGGTTTTCTTTATCTGCCCGGCCAAAATCAAAGCGCTGAACACCCAAATATTTTTCAATATTTCGCTGACTCAACGATGTTTTGTCTTTTTTCTCCAGCAAATGCTCACGAACAACCTTACGGCACACCTTAGAAATCTCACGCTCAAGGTTACGCACACCCGCTTCACGCGTGTAATGACGAATCATTGCCATCAGTGCTGCATCGCTAATCGTCAACTCACCCTTCTCAAGGCCATTCACTTTAATTTGCTTAGGCACTAAATAATTGCGCGCAATATTCAGTTTTTCATCTTCGGTGTAACCCGGAATACGAATAACTTCCATCCGATCCAATAATGGACCCGGAATATTCATACTGTTTGAGGTCGCAACAAACATGACATCAGATAAATCGAAGTCCACTTCCAGATAATGATCCGCAAAGGTGTGGTTTTGCTCAGGATCAAGCACTTCCAACATCGCTGAAGCGGGGTCACCACGGAAATCCATTGCCATCTTGTCGATTTCATCTAACAAGAATAATGGGTTTCGGGTACCAACACGCGTCAGGTTCTGTACAATCTTACCCGGCAGTGCACCGATGTAAGTACGGCGATGACCACGGATCTCCGCTTCATCACGTACACCACCTAATGCCATGCGGGTATATTTACGGCCTGTTGCTTTAGCAATCGAACGACCCAGTGAAGTTTTACCCACACCTGGAGGCCCTACCAAGCACATAATCGGACCTTTCAGTTTCTTAACACGCTGCTGAACCGCTAAATATTCAACGATACGCTCTTTAACTTTTTCCAGACCATAATGATCAATATCTAAAGTTTCCTGCGCTTTGCTCAAGTCAGACACAATCCGTGACTTTTTCTTCCACGGCAGACCAACCATCCAGTCGATATAATTACGGACAACCGTTGCTTCCGCTGACATCGGAGACATCATCTTCAGCTTATTCATTTCATTGAGCGTCTTATCCAACGCTTCTTTAGGCATTCCGGCCTTATGAATCTTATTGGTTAGCTCTTCATTTTCATTCGGTGCATCGTCCAAATCGCCCAGTTCTTTTTGAATGGCCTTCATCTGCTCATTCAAATAGTACTCGCGCTGGCTACGCTCCATCTGCTGCTTAACGCGACCACGGATACGCTTTTCAACCTGTAACAAGTCAATTTCGCCTTCAACCAGCTCAATGAGCTGCTCTAAGCGTGCTTTAACTTCGATTGTTTCCAGAATTTCTTGCTTGGCTGCAACTTTCAAGCCCAGATGTGCGGCAACGGTATCAGCCAAACGCGCAGGCTCATCAATACCACTTAGCGAAGATAGAATCTCAGGTGGAATCTTCTTATTGAGTTTGACGTACTTATCAAACAGATTAAGTAGCATGCGAGATAGCAGTTCGACTTTACGCTCGTCGAAGTCTTCATCCACTGGAATTACAGCGATGTCTGCAGTGAAATGCTTGTCATCCGCATTCACTTTCTTAATCAGCGCGCGATCGCCACCTTCTACTAAAACTTTTAACGTGCCATCCGGCAGCTTCAGTAATTGAAGGATGGTCGCTAAAGTACCGACTTCGTAAATATCTTTGGCGCTTGGGTCATCAACCTCAGCACTGCGTTGGGCAACTAGCAATACTTGTTTATCACTTTCCATTGCCTCATCGAGGGCAAGGATCGATTTTTCCCGGCCAACGAATAACGGAATAACCATGTGTGGATACACAACGACATCGCGCAGTGTGAGGACGGGAACGTTCTTTATCATTTTTGCTCTTGCCATATAAACCTCTTTTGCCTAAATGCATACCTGACGGGCATTTAATGGATATTGGGATAGGAGACATCAATCTCAACTGACAGGGGATTTTTATTCTTATAAAAAAGCCCCGAGCAGGACGCGCGGGGCTTGATTTGGATCAGATTAATCTGCAGAAGAAACTCTGCGCTCAGGCTCGGCGTCCTGGCTTTCATAAATCAGATAAGGCTTCGTCTCCCCCGAGACAACCGACTCATCCACAACCACTTTGGTTACATCCTCTTCTGAAGGCAAGTCATACATTGTCTCCAACAGAATACGTTCCATGATACTACGCAATCCACGAGCACCAGTCTTACGCTCCATTGCCTTACGAGCAATCGCGTGCAATGCATCATCACGGAAGTCCAGCTCGCTGCCTTCCATATCAAACAGCTTTTTATACTGCTTGGTCAGTGCATTTTTAGGCTCAGTCAGAATACGTACTAATGACTCTTCATCAAGCTCAAGCAGCGTTGCGATAACCGGTAAACGTCCAACAAACTCAGGAATCAGTCCGTAACGAACCAAATCTTCTGCTTCAATCGCCTGAATCACGTCACCAAATGACTTTTTACCATCTGCTTCTTTAACTTTTGCCGAGAAACCGATACTGCCTTTCTCTGTACGATCCAGAATGACTTTATCCAATCCGGAGAATGCACCACCACAGATAAACAGAATATTTTTGGTATCAACCTGCAAAAACTCCTGCTGCGGGTGCTTACGTCCACCTTGCGGCGGAACCGATGCAACCGTACCTTCGATCAATTTCAGCAGGGCTTGCTGTACACCTTCACCAGACACATCACGAGTAATCGATGGATTGTCTGATTTACGGGAAATCTTGTCGATCTCATCGATGTAAACAATACCAGTCTCGGCCTTCTCTACATCGTAGTCGCATTTCTGCAGCAGCTTCTGAATGATGTTTTCAACATCCTCACCCACATAACCCGCTTCAGTTAGCGTGGTAGCATCTGCCATCGTAAACGGCACATTCAACATGCGCGCCAATGTCTCAGCCAGTAAAGTCTTACCGCTACCGGTAGGCCCAACCAACAAAATATTACTTTTCGATAGCTCAACGCCATCTTTACCGCCAGTGTGCTGTAGACGCTTATAGTGGTTATACACCGCGACCGACAGTACTTTTTTGGCAGCATCCTGTCCAATGACATAATCATCGAGGAATTTATTAATTTCACGCGGCGTCGGCAGTTTTTCCTGCTCGCCATCGTCTTTTTCCTGCATTTCTTCACGGATGATGTCGTTACATAAATCAACACACTCATCACAAACAAAAACAGACGGCCCGGCGATCAGTTTTCTAACTTCATGCTGACTCTTGCCACAAAACGAGCAATACAGCAGTTTCCCATTATCCTGATCGTCTTTTTTGTCTTTACTCATTCCAGAGAATTCCTCATTTTCTTTTATCGAAGAGACAGCATATGAATCTCTATTAGCTGCTCAATCAAAGCACATTAATGGCAAATGGAAGCTTAATACCAATGCCCTTTCGATGCTTCATTTATGAATATACTTCCTATATGGATACGGAATCAACTAAATACAAGGTTACAAGGGTTTAAACTGCCTCTATTTAACCCAGCACTTTCAATTATTACATCGCTAAAGGCAAAAAGGCCTGTCAAACGACAGGCCTCGGAAGCATAGAGCATTGAATACGATTAACGTTGAGTGAGAACCTCATCAACCAGACCGTAAGATACCGCTGTTTCTGCATCCATAAAGTTATCACGATCAGTATCTTTCGCAATGGTCTCCAATGTTTGCCCGGTGTGGTGGGCCAGAACACGGTTTAACTCATCACGAATTTTCAGGATTTCGCGAGCATGGATATCAATATCCGTCGCTTGTCCCTGAAAACCACCCAGCGGCTGATGAATCATCACCCGTGAATGTGGCAATACATAACGCTTACCTTTGGTGCCGCCAGCCAACAATACCGCACCCATACTAGCCGCTTGGCCAATACAGATTGTGCTGATATCAGGCTTGATGAACTGCATGGTATCGTAAATTGCCATACCAGCCGTTACTACGCCACCTGGAGAATTGATATATAAGTGAATATCTTTCTCAGGATTCTCAGACTCAAGGAATAATAGCTGAGCAACGATCAAATTTGCCATATGGTCCTCAACAGGACCCACAACAAAAATCACGCGCTCTTTTAACAAACGAGAATAGATGTCGTATGAACGCTCACCTCTTGACGTTTGCTCTACAACCATCGGGATTAAACCCAAGGCTTTTGTGTCTAATGCATTTGACATAGCATTGACTCCTTTATAATTATGCAGCAGCCTGTTGCTGCTGAGGATTCATCAGCTCAGTGAATGCCATTTCTTCATCAACTACTTTGGCTTGAGCCACAACCCAATCAACAATCATCTCTTCCATAACAGCTGCTTGGATAGTCTGCATTGCTTGTGGGTTGTTTTTGTAATACTCGATCAACTGCTGTGGCTCTTCATATGTAGAAGCCAAGTTATTCAGCATTTCATCAATCTTTGTCTCATCGCTCTTCATTTCGTTTTTAGTAACGATTTCGCCAACGATCAGACCTAACTTAACACGACGTGATGCCTGCTCTTCGAACAACTCATCTGGCAATGAAGACATATCAGCGCCATTTGCGTTCTCAGACATTTCATTGCGAACGTAAGTCACTTCCTGCTTAACCAATGCCTTAGGCAGGTCAATTTCGTGCAGTGAAGACAAACCTTCCATGACAGACTGCTTTACGCGGTTCTTAATGGCATTATCCAATTCACGCTGCATGTTTTGACGGATTTCAGCGCGGAATGATTCCATATCGCCAGCATCAACACCAAACTTAGCAATGAATGCTTCATCAACTTCAGGCAACTTAGCTGCCTTCACGTCATTTACAGTCAGCTTGAATTCTGCGCTCTTGCCTTTCAGGTTTTCTGCAGGGTATTCATCAGGGAAGGCAACAGTGATTGTCTTCTCTTCGCCCTTAGACATACCAACCAGACCTTCTTCAAAGTCTTTCAGCATGCGGCCAGCACCAAGCTCAACATTAAAGTCCTGAGCACTACCACCATCGAACAACTCACCGTCCAATGAGCCTTCAAAATCGATGTTTACGGTATCGCCATTCTCACAAGCGCGGTCAATGGTTTCCCACTCTTTCTGCTGTTGACGCAGGTTTTCGATCATCTGATCAACATCTTCGTCTTTAATAGCAACCACTGGGCGCTTAACTTCCAGCTCAGCCATTGAAGCAATTTCAAACTCAGGGTAGATATCAACCGTTGCAACGTAAGTCAGGTCTTTACCACGCTCCAGAGTCTCTGGTGCGATTTCAGGCTGACCAGCAACACGCAAGTTTTCTTGAGCGACTGCTTCGCTGAAAGTGCGTTGGAATGTTTCACCCAGCACTTCTTGGTATACGGAATCGCCATATTGCTGGCTAACAACGCTCAAAGGTACTTTACCTGGGCGGAAGCCATCTATCTTCACGCGTCCACGCAAGGATTTCAGACGGGATTCAACTTCTCCGTCAATTTGGTCGGCTGGGATAGTAATCGTCAGTTTACGTTCGATATTACCAGTGGATTCAACTGAAACTTGCATGCACAAAACCTCATAAACCACCGCGTCAATGCGGCGAGAAGATATAATCTGTTAGTCGTAAATTTACCCGGAGACAGGTTTGGAGAAGTCAAATGGTGCGAAAGGAGAGACTCGAACTCTCACGCCTTGCGACACTGGAACCTAAATCCAGCGCGTCTACCAATTCCGCCACTTTCGCATTTGACTTACACCGCTACTGCCAATGAGCTAGGAGCGGGGATTATACATGGCTATAAGCCGCTTGTGTATAATCACTTAGAGAAATTTTAGAATAAATCATGAATATGGTTTATTCAAGCTAACTACTCAATGGGGTGGATGATGGGGCTCGAACCCACGACCACCGGAATCACAATCCGGGGCTCTACCAACTGAGCTACACCCACCACTGAAAGAGTATTTCCTAACCGAACAATGGCGCGTCCGGCAGGACTCGAACCTGCTACCCTCGGCTTAGAAGGCCGATGCTCTATCCAGATGAGCTACGGACGCATGCTCGAAAAAAACGTGGTCGGGGTAGAGAGATTCGAACTCCCGACATCCTGCACCCAAAGCAGGCGCGCTACCAGACTGCGCTATACCCCGTTTTCCAAGTCCCTTCAGAGTGTCAACATATCGCTGTAACCCCGAAGAAGCGCGAATAATACGTGCCTTAATTATTTCCGTCAAGCGGATTTTTAAAAAAAGTCTTCAAAACTTTTACCACCCTCGCCGCAACCTATATAGCTTTTTGAATTTTAAGGAAATACCTGTAACATGCATTACTCATTTAGTACTCACAGAATTTTTCATGTCTCATTTGAAGTTCAACTTGCTTAAAACTGATAAGCAAAGTCGTCGCGGCCGCCTGACATTTCCACGCGGCACTGTAGAAACCCCCGCCTTTATGCCAGTTGGCACTTATGGCACGGTAAAAGCCATGACACCGGCACAAGTTAAAGACACTGGCGCCGAGATTATTCTTGGCAACACCTTTCACTTAATGTCACGACCCGGCACTGAAATCATTCGTGCGCACGGCGACCTCCATGACTTTATGCAGTGGGATAAGCCTATCCTGACCGACTCCGGTGGATTCCAAGTCTTCTCACTGGCAAAGATGCGCAAGATCACCGAGGAAGGCGCTCACTTTCGCTCACCGGTTAATGGCGACAAGGTGTTACTCACCCCTGAGTACTCAATGCAGATCCAGCGAGACCTCGGATCAGACATTGTAATGATCTTTGATGAGTGTACACCCTACCCTGCTACCTTCGACGAAGCAGAGCAATCCATGTCATTATCACTACGTTGGGCAGCCCGCAGCAAAATCGCTCACGCAGGCAATGAGTCAGCACTCTTTGGTATCGTACAAGGCGGCATGTATGGCGAACTACGCCAAACCTCTGCGGAAGGCCTTAAAGAAATAGGCTTTGATGGCTATGCAATTGGTGGCTTATCGGTGGGTGAGCCAATGGACGAGCGCAATGCCGTACTGGAAGCAACAACACCATTACTTCCTACTGACAAACCACGCTACTTAATGGGCGTTGGTAAGCCTGAAGACATTATTGAATCCGTATTACGTGGCGTTGATATGTTTGACTGCGTTATCCCAACCCGTAATGCACGTAACGGCTTCCTATTTACACGCTTTGGCACCCTGAAAGTCCGCAACGAAAAGCACAAGCTATCAACCGCGCCGATTGATCCAGACTGTAACTGCTATACCTGTCAGAATTTCTCACGCTCATACTTACGCCATCTGGATAAATGCAAAGAGATTTTAGGTGCGCAACTGAATACCATCCACAACCTGCACTACTATCAGGAACTGATGCAAGGCATTCGCAAATCATTAGATGAGGACCGCTTTGAAGAATTCCGCAGCGAGTTTTATGCGCTTCGTGAAAAAGGCGACCCTTTGGAACACTAAGTACGAAAAGCTGATTGATTTACACAAACAAAAAGGCCACTCATCTCTGAGTGGCCTTTTTTATATCAAGAACACATGACGTGTTACATGATACCCATCTTCTCAAGCATCTGAATAGTCAGACCACCTGTTGGAAGATTGTTGTCTTTCTGGTAACGCTCTACAGATAGCAATGTTCCGCGACCGATGCTGCCATCGATAGGACCATTATAGTAACCCGCATCTTTCAGCACTTGCTGAATTTGCTTGTTAGTATCACGAGTCATGTTTGTTTCACACAACACACGCTGCCACTCCAAACGCTCGCTAGATTTCTTAACACGCTTTTCGATGGTGTTATAAACCGCTGGAACGATTGTGCGACGCTCTTCAGCTTCTGCAGAAACATTCTTAACTTTAACAGTCTTGTACTCAGCAGGTACTTTCTCTTCAACAATTGTTGCAGGCTCTTCGATCACTTGCTTCTTAATTGTTGTGAACTCTGCTGGAATTTCTTTCAAGCAAATTCTGTTACCCGTCGCAGTACCTTCACCAGATACTTCGGAATCTCTCCAGATAAACGCAGCATCAGCAACTTTAGTCGTTACTTTAACTGTACTGAATTCTGCTGGTAGTTTTTCACGATCTGCCGCTGAATCACTAACCAAACGGCTAACGGGTACAACGATAGACTCTGCAGGTACTTCAACTTCTTCAACTGTTGAAGGCGCCTTCAAGACAGTCTTCTTAATGGTCTTATAAACAGCAGGGATCTGAACCAGACACATGATATCGCCTGTTGCGTTATCAATACGAGTAATTGGGCCAGTTCCTTTTTTCCAAACGGCCTTAGCTGGCTCTACCATTACCTGCTCTTCGATTACTTCGTACTCAGCTTCCACCAGGACTTTATCCTTGCTGGATGCCTTAACCATTACAGTCTCTTCTGTCTGCTCGTACTGAGCATCAGCGATATTGATCTGCTCTGCTTCTTCCTTAACCAGCACTTCTTTTTCAGTTGTTTCAAACTTAGCAGGAACATAGTACTCGCTGAAACACTGACTAGGCTTAGCAGACTCAAGGTCAACACCATTAGTCACAGCCGCTGCCAATAATGCAGGGCTCGCAGGAATACCACGACGATCTAAACGGGTAACCCACTCAGAACGTGCTGGAGAAACTTCAACTTCTTCCGTTTCAGTACGGTATTTTGCAGGTACTGCTTTCAAGCGAGTGAACGCCTCTTTAACCAGTACTTCTTTTTCTTGAACATCGAACACTGCAGGAACAATTTCAACAGTATTAGTCTCAGGCTTTACCAGCACTTCTTCAGATACTGTTTCGAAAACAGCCGGTACGATAACCTTTGAATAACATTCGCCAGGCTTAGCATCAGGTAAAGTATCAGTTGCATCGACACGGTCTGCCTCAGCTGCGTAAGACATTGGGATTAATAAAGATAGAATAGCCGCTGAGGCATAACTCTTGTTCAGCATTTGGAACTCCTAAAATATACTACCATTTAATATGTAGTGACTGAGTTGGGCACTTAAATGGAACTCGACGGTCCCTGTGATTATTTTCTGTATTCATAGTCAGGCGACTACGACACCCCTTTATAGATTGCCGACAAAGCATAATCCATCCCCGACAAATGGGCAACCTTCTTAACATTGCGATACCGGCCCCTCTGAGGTACACACTATTATTAGGATTATGTCGTGGAGCAGAGGATATAGAATTCAGCAAAACCCAGCCTGAATAACATACAAAAAAGGCCTGATAAAAATCAGGCCTCTTGTTACAACACTCATTAGTGTGACTAACGGTTTGCATAATACTTGGTGCCGATGGCCGGACTCGAACCGGCACAGCCTAGGGCCACCACCCCCTCAAGATGGCGTGTCTACCAATTCCACCACATCGGCACTGATAAAAACTTACTCTTTTGGTGCGACAGGAACATCCGAAGCTGTTTCTGCTGGCGTTGAGGCCGCCGCTGGCACCGGTACATCAGAAGGCGCAGATGGTACTGCTTTTTCTGGTGCTTGACTAGTACTTGTTACGACAGATTCTACAACACTTTGAGTACCACCTTCTGGATGAGCAACCAACCAAGCCAGTAACAAAGAGTTAACAAAGAACACAGTCGCTAAGATAGCTGTTGAACGACTCAGGAAATTACCCGAACCTTGAGAACCGAATACAGACCCGGAAGCGCCACCTCCGCCGCCTCCGCCAAATGCGGCACCAGCATCAGCTCCTTTACCGTGCTGCATTAGCACCAAGCCAATAATTCCAAGGGAGACAACTAACTGCACGATCAATAAAATGTTATAGAGCATAATAATTAAGTTTTTCTAAGTTAAGCCGCCCGGCAAATCGCCAGGAAGTCATCTGCATTCAATGATGCGCCACCAATCAGGCCGCCATCAATATCCGACATTGCCAGCAGTTCAGCGGCATTACCGGGATTCATACTACCACCGTAAACAATCTGAACAGTATCCGCGATTGCCTTATCGTATGTCGCCAGCAGCGCTCTAATAGCCGCATGCACATCTTGTGCCTGCTCTGGCGTAGCCGTTCTTCCGGTACCAATTGCCCAAACCGGCTCATACGCAATCACGGCCGCTGCAAACGCAGCAATACCGTGCTGATCAATTACTGCCTGAATCTGACGAGACACTACGGACTCGGTCACACCCTGATCACGCTCTTCTAGTGTTTCACCAACACATAGCACCGGAATAATACCCGAGTCGCTTAGCACTTTAAACTTGACCGCAACATCGGCATCCGCCTCATTATATAGACTACGACGCTCCGAGTGACCGACTAAGCCATACTGGCAACCGAATTCACTCAACATACTGGCACTGATCTCTCCGGTATATGCTCCCTTTGCATGGGCAGCTACATTTTGTGAGCCAACCATAACGCGTTGATCACTTAAAATATCAGCAACCATCGGTATGTATATATAAGGAGGACATACTGCAACGGATAAAGACTCTGTTTCCGGCAAACCAGCAACAATACCTTTAAGTAACTCAGTGATACTCTCACCAGAGCCATTCAACTTCCAATTACCTGCAATCAATGTCTTACGCATTAGCTGCTCCTGTTGAAGTGCCACGTTTAACACAATCGCGGAAGGTTAAACTGACTGACACGATAAATCAAATATTTCCAGCTGAATTCGCTCAAAAACTGTTTTTTTAAAATAATCAAAAAAAATTAAAAAAAGACTTTACGAAAATAAAGTTTGTGAGTATTCTACGGCCCTTCAAGAAATCTTGCAGTTGGAGAAGTGGCCGAGTGGCTGAAGGCGCTCCCCTGCTAAGGGAGTATATGGTTTATCCCGTATCGAGGGTTCGAATCCCTCCTTCTCCGCCATTGCAATGTTCCTTGAAATGATTAATAAAGTTTTTGAAAATTAGTTGTTGACATGATCTTTCAAAACCTTCATTATTCGCCGCCTTGAAAGCACGCACTGGTAGCTCAGTTGGATAGAGTATCTGGCTACGAACCAGAGGGTCGGGAGTTCGAATCTCTCCCAGTGCGCCACTTATTCAATGATTTAGGGAGTCTTCGGACTCCCTTTTTCATGTCTGTAATAAATAGAATCTCACCTGTTTCTACACCCCACAAAAAAAGCCCTGCCAATTACTCAGGACTATTTTCATATTTTTACACCTTAAGCCTCCTTTCTCTTGATCAACTTATTAAAGATCGAAAAAGCTAAACGGCAAATATTCTAATATATCCCCTTTTTTTACCGCTGACCCTTCCCGCGCAATCGCAAACCCGTCACCCCAACTTGCTGAAGTCAGTACTCCTGAACTTTGATTTGGGAAAGATTGCAGTGCTAAACCACCCACATCATCATGTTGAAGCCTTACACGAAGGTATTCCTGACGCCTTACGGTGTAGTTCAAATCGAATGCTGCTGGCACTTTAAAGCCCTGAATGCACTTAAATGGCATGCCTTGCATTGCCTGAATAAACGGGCGACCCAAAATACATGTCGTTGCAAACACCGAAACCGGATTTCCTGGCATTCCCAGAAAAGGTACGCTGCGTCCTGCAGAATTAATCTGGCCAAATGCTAATGGCTTCCCTGGTTTAATGCTAATGCTCCAAAGGTCCAACTGGCCGAGCGATTCAACGGCCGCTTTAACATGATCTTCCTCACCAACTGATACGCCACCGCTAGTCATTACCAAGTCAGCTTGCGATGCCGCCTGCGATAATGCCTCGATAGTACCTTCTAATGTATCGGTCACAATTCCTAAATTAATTACCTCACAACCCATCCGCTGCAACATAGCAACCAAGGTAAAGCGATTAGAGTTATAAATCTGACCTACTCCTAAAGGCTCGCCCGGCTCACGAAGTTCATCGCCAGTGAAGAACACAGCAACCCGTAACTTCTTAAAAACTTTTACTTTAGTAACACCAACAGATGCTAATAAACCCAAATCTTGCGGAGCAAGGCGATGCCCAACACTCAAGATTTCATCGTTCTCTCGAATATCTTCGCCAGCATCGCGTACATTCTCACCGACTTTGACGGTACCGCTGATAGTAATGGACACCTCCGAATCTACTTCATGGACCGTACAGACCTCCTGCATCACCACCGCATCCGCACCATCCGGCAGCGGTGCACCAGTAAAAATCCTCGCAACGGTTCGAACTTCCAAATATTCCCCCACACTACCCGCAGGAATACGCTGACTGACTCTAAACGACTTAGTCGGCTCAGTAATTAAATCTGCAGCCCGAAGTGCGTAACCATCCATGGAGCTATTGGCAAGTGGTGGCACGTTAATTGTTGAGAATACAGGCTCAGCTAATACTCTAAGTAGACTATCTGAGACACTCACCCACTCAGCTTCGGTAACTGACTTAACTTGTTCGCTTAGACGCTGCAAAGCCTCATCAACCGGAATTAGTCTCGCTCCAAACTTTGGATCATCACAACTGACCACAGCCATACTTGCCTCTTTAAATAAATTACTTACTAATGAACACCTGAGTAGCTAACTATTACATGCACGCGTTCGAACTGAAAAATTAGTCTAAAAAATACCGGATACTGTAGACTTATGACTTTTATAGTATCCATTCAGATAACAATGAGCAAAGCCACTTTAACGGATGTCGCGCCAGCGGTAAAAAAAGGGATGCAGACAGTTGATGATCTGTTAATCCGCTCTAAAAACACCGCATCGATCACCAGCCTGAAGCCTTTAGCCCGCTCGCTACTCTTTGCTGAGCTATCGATGATTGCCTACCTGCCTGAAGATGAAGTCAGAAAAGCCGCTGAACAACTCAATTTCCATACGGTCTTGTATTACGACTTTGATGGCTCTCAGGCCTACTCCTTTATTAATGAGTATGACCATGTTATCGCCTGTCGTGGAACCGAGCCTTCTGAGTGGAATGATTTGCGTGCAGATTTAGATGCCGCAACGGCTGTCGCTGAAACTATCGGACGTGTTCATCGTGGATTTAAGCGTGAGGTAGACGACATCTGGCCTGTGCTGGAAGGCAGCTTACTGAGTAATGACAAAACACTTTGGTTTACCGGACACTCACTCGGCGGAGCGATGGCCACCATTTGTGCCGGACGCTGCATGTTGTCACATATAAAGTCTAACCCTGCACAAATCTATACCTTTGGCAGCCCAAGAGTTGGCAACAAGCGCTACATTAACTTCGTTAAAGTGGATCATATTCGCTGGGTTAACAATAACGATATCGTTACGCGCGTTCCACCGGCTTGGTTGGGTTACCGACATACCGGTCAGGAGCACTATCTGAATGCCAATGGACGGCTAAAACAACTCAATTTGATTGAACGCAGGAAAGATGCCTGGAATGGATTTATCAGCGGCTTGAAAAATCGTTCGATTGATCATTTTGAAGATCACTTGATTGATCGCTATGTGGATTACATTTATTTGGAAGCAGCTAATGCAGGTGACTTAGATATGGAGACGAAATAAGCGAGGGAATTTGATAAGCGAAAAACAAAAATGCTGCGCCGCACCAATTTATAATAATTTGACCCTACTCGCAACAATTCTAAACCATCTTTCATAAAAAATTTAGAAGAATGGATAAACACCAGCTTTAGTGTCTCGTTTTAAATGAATTTAATCCTAATTACAGTCATTTCTATCCATTAAAAGATTGCCACATAAGCAAAAGACCAATAGAATTTACCACATCGCAGACATGGCTAAGCCTAGTCCTTGCGAACAGAATCATGAGGAGATGAGGAAGTAAAAAACCAGGGGGGGATAATGAGTCAAGTGGCCTAGCTCATTATCCCCGTGGTCGAGGAGGAGGAAATCATCTTACATTTCTATCTTATATCAAATTGTTGCACCGCATCAATTTAAATATCAAATTCTTTTAAAGCATCTCTGCTTTTCATAATAGCTAATCTCTCTAGCTGGATCTAATTCCCAACACCACCAACTTTCAGTACTGCCCTCAAGCTTTGCTTAAAAACCAGAGGGGGATAGTCTTGCGATCTAACCCCATGGTCGAGGAGGAGGAATCATGAACACCTGATCTATTCTTTCTTAGTCGTTCTTCTGCTGATCCCGAGCTGCTATCCCGAAAACCAACCTGACTAAAGTGTCGCTTTAGGTCTGATGTTGTACACAAGTATCGCAGACCATTAATGAATGTACACTTAACACACATAATTGGACAAATATATTTTGAAGAAAGTTTGGTGGGGGGTGATACAATGGAAAAAGAGGTCGAAGAGAACCTAATACCTAAAGTGGCTTCAAATACTAGGTCTCTTCGCAAAGGAGGAGGAAATCATCTTACGCTTTGAATAATAGAGCCCGATTCTCCAGCCTTCAATCGACAAAAACTCAATGCAATTATCAGTTAATTTTAACGACTATCGATTTTATGCAAAATAATTCATAAATTCATGGACTTGTAAATTGAGTTAGCCAATCGCGATAAATCAAGCCACAACATTACCGTATTGTTATTTAAGCGAGGAATCATGACTTACACCGCAAGAGCACCTTTACCTCCGCTAAATGCACTTAAAGCATTTGAGGTCGCCGCACGTCATTTAAACCTCACCAAGGCCGCTGCAGAGCTATTTGTCACGCCTGCCGCTGTTAGCCGCCATATTAAAGTACTGGAAGAGTACTTGGACGTTACCTTATTTATACGGGGTAATCAGGGACTGGAACTTACTGAAGTCGCACTTCACTGCTATCCAAAACTCAGCACTGGCTTTGCAACACTAGCCGATGCAGTTGCAGAAATCCGTCAACGCACCAATCGCCGACAGCTTACCGTGGGCATGGCCCCCTCTTTTGCCTCCAAGTGGTTTATTCCACGCATGAATCAGTTTACTGAGATGTTTCCGGATATTGATCTGCGAATTATCTCAAGCTCTGACTATCTGGAGTCTTATAAAGGCGCTAAGCACGGACGAGATGGCACGGATGTATCAATTCGCTTCGGTAAAGGCTCGTACCCGGATTGCGAAGTCAAAAAGATGTTTTCTGTCTCCGTGACACCATTGTGCAGCCCTACCTTGCTGGATGGAGAATTCCCATTGGATGATCCGGAAAACCTACGTCATTATACGTTAATTCATGATGATACCTTGCATGGTGGCCAGCAAGATTGGGATACCTGGCTAGAAGCAGCGGGTGTTAGTGCAATGGATACCTCTCGCGGCTCACGCTTTAATCATGTGTCATTGGCCTTAGAAGCAGCTGTTGCAGGACATGGCGTGGTGCTCACCATTGGCGCACTGGCCTCTAAAGATATCTCTCAAGGCCGGCTGATTGCGCCATTTCAACTGAGTTTGCCGCTCGACTACAACTATTATCTGGTCATTGATAAAGACAAGCAGGAACTCACGACGGTGAATACCTTTGTTGATTGGATTTTTAGCGAGATAGAATCAGAGAAGCGCTAATTGCTTCCAGTAGTTAGCCGCGAGCAAAACCGTCTGGGCATGGATGTCGACGATATCGTCAATTTCTCTGGCATAGCCGCCAGCCATGCTCACGGCAACCGGTAGCTGATTATGCCGGCAATATTCAAAGACTCGCTCATCGCGTGCTGCCAGTCCCTGCTTGCTCAAGCTCAACTTACCTAATTTATCCTTTTCAAACGGGTCTGCACCGGCAATGTAAATCACGCAGTCTGGTGTAAAGCGCTGGCTAGCCGCTGCTAAGGCTAAATCTAAAGCATCCAGATATTCTGCATCCTGAGTGCCATCCGGCAAGGCGACATCTAAATCGCTAGTCGCTTTGGTAAATGGAAAATTGCGCTCGCCATGCACAGAAAGCGTGAAAATACTCGAATCATGCTCAAGAACTGAAGCCGTGCCATTACCCTGATGCACATCCAAATCAATCACAATTGGGCGCTTTGCCAAACCTTCCGCTTGTAAACCTCTGGCAGCGATTACACTATCATTAAACACGCAAAAGCCCTGCGCCTCATGCGCCATAGCGTGGTGGGTACCACCCGCCAAATTAACCGCAATGCCTTCTTCAAAGGCCGTACGACAAGCTGCCAACGTAGCACCGGACGAACGTCGGGAACGCTCCACCATAGCTTCAGACCAAGGAAATCCTAATGCTCGCTGCTCTTTTGGAGTCAGCTCTCCGGTGATTACACTGTTAACGTAATCAACACCATGAGCGCTTAGCAGCTGCTCATTGGTAGCCGCTGGTGGCAGGTGAAAATCAATTCCAAGCAATGGATCATCAGCAACCAAGCTCTCCAGCCGCTCCCGCAATAAACGGTATTTATCCATAGGAAAGCGATGCCCCTCAGGCAGGGGCAACACAAAGGTATCGCAGTAATAAGCCCGCATATTTAGCGCGCGACCCAACCGCCATCAATAGACTGCAGCGAACCAGTAATAGCGCGCGCATCATCGCCACACAGGAAGTCGGCATAAGCTGCAACTTGCTCAATGGTGACAAACTCTTTGGTAGGCTGGCCCGCAAGCATGACGTCGTTAATCACTTCTTCTTCAGTCATATTACGTGCTTTGGCGGTTGCCGGAACTTGCTGCTCAACCAATGGCGTCCAAACATAACCCGGACAAATTGCATTCGCGGTAATGCCCTGCTCGGCGACTTCCAGTGCTACTGTTTTAGTGAGACCGGCAATACCGTGCTTGGCAGCAACATAAGCGGATTTATAGGGGGAAGCGATGAGTGCATGGGCAGAAGCAATATTGATAATACGGCCCCAATTTTTCTTTTTCATACCCGGCAATACTAAGCGAGTGGTGTGGAATGCAGCGCTTAAGTTAAGCGCAATAATCATATCCCAGCGCTCAACCGGAAACTCATCAATAGGCGCAACAAATTGCATGCCCGCATTATTCACCAAAATATCAATCACGCCGATATCAGACTCAATCGCGGTCATCATCGCTTCTATTTCATCGACTTTGGTAAGGTCTGCGCCATAGTAACGAGCGGTAATGCCATGGGCTGACTCAAGCTCGGCACGTTCAGCTTCAATGGCATCTTTATCACCAAAGCCATTTAAAGCAATATTGGCACCTTGTGCAGCCAATCGCTTGGCAATGCCTAAACCGATACCGCTGGTTGAGCCTGTGACGAGTGCGGTTTTTCCTGCTAATGCGTTCATACTCAGTTGTCCTTGGGTAACTAGTAGGCGCAGTCTAGCAAGTGACCGTTTCGGATAACAGACTTTGATTGCACCTAAGTCCGGTGTTTAAAGCCGAACCTAGGCGAGATTATCAACGAAGCGTAAAGCGGTGCAATCAACCACAACACGACCACGTACTTTACCGGCTAACAAGTCACTAGCCACTTCGACACAGTCTTCCAGAGTCAGATCCTGCGTATTGGCTGCCAGCTTATCAAGATCCAATAGTTTGGTTAGCTGTTCCCATGCTGCAACACGCTTAGCGTATGGTGCATTCACACTATCGACTCCGATCAGTGCAACGCCACGTAAAATAAAGGGAGCCACTGTCGCTGGCAAATCCATACCCTGCGCCAAACCACAGGCTGCAACCGCGCCACCATAACGCATCGAGGCACAAACATTAGCCAAAGTATGACTACCAACACTATCAACAGCACCAGCCCAGCGCTCTTTAGCCAATGGACGACCTGCTGATGAGAACGTATCACGGTGAATGACTTCACTTGCACCTAAGGATTTCAGGTAATCCGCTTCTTCCATGCGGCCAGTCGATGCCACGACGGTGTAGCCTAACGTTGCCAGCAAAGTAATAGAAATAGTGCCAACGCCGCCGTTAGCACCCGTTACCAATATTTCGCCATCTTCTGGTTTCACGCCTTGCTGCTGCAATGCCATCACGCACAACATCGCCGTGTAACCTGCTGTTCCAACTGACATAGCCTGCTTAGCGCTTAAGCCTTCTGGCAGTGCAACTAACCAGTCCGCTTTCACTTGTGCGCAACCTGCTAGCCCGCCCCAATGACTTTCACCAACACCCCAGCCATTCAGGATAACCTGATCACCGGCTTTCCAACGCTCATCGCTGCTTTCAATCACTTCACCCGCAAAGTCGATACCTGGCACCATTGGAAATTTACGTACAACTGGCGCTTTGCCGGTAATTGCCAAGCCATCTTTATAGTTGAGCGTGGAGTACTGTACTTTTACCCGCACTTCGCCTTCTGGCAACTGCGACTCATCCAACTCGCTAATTGCTACCGTCTGAACATCATCCTGCTTATCAATCACTAATGCTTTAAACATTTCCATCTCCCATTGTGATCGGCTGAATCATTTAGACCGATCGTCTATTTAAAATCCAAAAAAAGGTCGAGACTTACAGCCCAACCTTACAAATAACAAAAAACTGTTTTGCGAATGCACGAATTGGTTGATCAGATTGCACTAACTTGGCACGCAAAATCGCACCTTCCCAACCAATCCAGAAAAATTCTGCTAGCTCAGAGGTACTAGCTTGCGTGGCTAACTCACCTTGCTGTTTAGCCTCATCCAATAGCTCGGCCAGTTGCTGTTGCCATTCCTGAAATACGCCTTCTAGCTGCGTACGGAAGGTTGCATCTAAAGCACCCAACTCCTGCCCTAAATTGCCAACCAAGCAACCACGCTTAAACGAGTACTTTTCAATACCGTGACAAGCTTCGTCGATAAAAGCCTGTAAACGCTGCAATGGCGCTAGCGAAGTATTAGTAAAATTACGAGCTAACTTCTTGCCAAAGTAAACGGCATAAGCTTCAACCACCACCTCGCCATACTGCGCTTTATTTTTGAAGTAGTGATAAAACGAGCCCTTGGGGACATTCTCAGATTTTAGAATCTCATCCAAGCCCGTGTTATTAAATCCCTTCTCAGTAAAAATCTGAATGCCTCGCTCAATTAAGCGCTCACGAGTGGCTTCCACCCCGCTGCTTTGCTTGGGTGGACGTCCGCGACGCGGTTTTTCAAGGGCTAAATTGTCAGATTCTGTAGTCATGACTTTATTTATAGACCGATCGTCTATTAATGTCAATCTCTGATCGCTTTACGCAACCATAAACAAGCACTACACTGGCCCGCTCCTAATGACTAATTGGATTCCTCCGTGCCAGTCTCAACTCACTCACCCAGCCTGATTGCCCAATACCGCGCACCCATTGGTGGCGGGCTTATTCTCATCTTTGTACTGATTGCTTTAGCGGGAGAAATTAACCACCAGCTTCCGCAATTTACCGGCTTATTGGCATTGATTGCTATCATGATTTTGCCGACACGGTTATCGCCGGCGCTTCTCTGGCAATGTGGCGTGATGATGGCCATTGGCTTGGGCTTATTAATCTGGATGAGCATGGTCGGTGCAGATATTCCGTGGTACGAGCCACTCAATAGCAATATCCCGCTGTTGATTCTGTTTTCAGCGGTGAGCTTTTTGCGAGTGCTACCCATCGCGCCTGCAAAGGCAGAGCACCAAAATAACGGCCTTAAAGGCTATATCCAAACCTTTTTGGGGACTCATGCCCTATCAGCCGTGATCAATATGAGCGCTGCGGTCGTGGTTGCGGATTACTTGAAAAAAGGCGATAAGCCGGAACACACTCTCACCACGATGGTGATGCGCGCAGTGTGTGTTGCGGCTTACTGGTCTCCTTTCTTTGCGGCGATGGCAACGGTATTGCACTACCTTCCAGAATTGAGTTTGTCGGAGCTTTGGATTTACAGCATACCGCTGACCTTACTCGGCTTGGCGCTAACCATTTGGGAAGCTCGGGCCTTATCACCAAATCATCTGCAAACCTTTAAAGGCTATCCGATCAGTGTCGAATCCTTATTGCTACCGATGAGCTTATTGGCCAGCGTATTTATTGCGCGGCTGATCTGGCCAGATGTAGCCATGGTGTTATTAGTCTCCATCGCGTCTTTGGTTATTCCTTGCGTGTTGCTACTCAAACGACAAGGGCCACGCAATGCACTGACTAGTGTCCGTCAGCATATCGCTCACAAATTGGGGAATTTACGCGGGGAGTTTTTGCTGTTTATCAGCGCGGGCATACTCGGCAGCGGTGGCAGCGCTTTGTTCATGCAGTACCCACCGCTTTTACCGTTCGAGACATTCACCGCGACGGTGGCTTGCGTACTGCTACTGATATTGATTGGCACCGCCCTGTTGGGCGCGCATGTACTGGTGGGAATATCGATCAGTGCTCCGGTAGTTCTGAGCACTGATCCATCAATCACATTACTGGGTTTATGCTATCTCTCGGCGTGGTCGATTGCGTCCATCGTTAGCCCATTTTCGGGGCTGGCATTAATGTTCCGCGGCCACTATCAACTAAGCTTGCAAGAGATTCTCAGTGCGCACTGGCAATACGGAATCGCCATGACCATTGCATCCATGTTGATGTTTTACATGGTTTGACCACGCACTGAGAAAGCCGGATTAGCGCTCTACAAAGGAGCGCTCAATCACATAATCGCCCTGAACGCCGGTTTTAGGGCTGATTTTAAAATCCAAACCATCCAGCATATCGCAGATGTCTTTCAACATTGCTGGGCTACCACACACCATCGCGCGATCGGTTTCCGGGTTAAGTTGCGGCAAACCTAAGTCTTCACATAGCTTTCCGGAGTGAATCAAGTCAGTTAAACGGCCTTGGTTGCGGAATGGCTCACGGGTGACCGCAGGGTAATAAATCAGCTTTTCGCTAATCACTTCCCCTAAGTATTCGTGACTTTTCAAACCTTCCGACAGCCAATCGTAGTAACCCAACTCACTTAAGAAACGCACGCCATGGAACAGCACGACTTTCTCAAATTTCTCGTAGATCTCGGGGTCTTTGATAATACTTAGAAATGGCGCTAAGCCAGTGCCAGTTCCAAACAAAAACAAGTTTTTGCCGGGCTTCAAGTCATCTGCCACCAAAGTACCGGTTGGCTTGCTACCAATCAGCACATGATCGCCTGGCTTTAAATGCTGCAGCCGTGAAGTCAGCGCGCCGTTCGGGGCTTTAATGCTGTAAAACTCCAGATACTCATCATAATTGGCACTGGCAATACTGTAAGCACGCATCAACGGACGCGGCTCATCCTCCAGCCCTATCATAATAAATTCGCCATTGCGAAACCGCAGGCCATCGTCCCGCGTGGTTTTGAAGCTGAATAAGGTATCATTCCAGTGCTTTACATCAATAACTGATTCAGTGGCGTACTTGGCCATGCTAATTCCTGTATTTTATCTGTGTGTTTGCAGATAATGGCGGCGGCTTAGCTGCTTTTCAAGAAACCTTAAAATTATCATTTGCAGGCTTTCCTAGCCGCACCTGAGAACATGCTCTTAAATGCCGCATCGCGCTCAGCCTCATTAGCATATTGCTCTGGCAATGGTTGAACAAAATACAGATAGTCGCCCAGCTTTTTGGGAATCTTCCCCTGATATTTAGCCTCGATATCGGGCGTTTGAACCGGGCTGACCACTTTGATATTCAGTGATGGACTACGCTGCTTTAATAAAGCCACTGTACCAAGGTGATTATCACTATGAAACGCGCCATTCACGTGAATGATTTGATGTTTTGGGTAGCGCTGATGAGCATTTAAAATAGATTCAGCCATGGTGTTATCGCGGCTTAGTTGCGCTAGATAGCTATTACTCAACGCACTGCTTGCCTTGCTTGATGACTTTGCAGGCTGCGCTGGTCCATGCATAACCGCCTGAAATGCAGTTTGATATTGCGCACTATTTAAAAACGGCTGCGAAGCAATTTGCTGGCGCTCTGCCTTATTCAACTTTGCAAGATAATCACGCCCTTCTCGCCCGATACAGCGAACCACATCAGCAGGAGCATTAGCCGCGATCACTGGCAACTGGTGCTGCTTTGAAAACTCCACTAATGGTCGATACGATGCTTTATAATTAGGCCAAGCTTCCCCCTGCTTTATAAGCGCAACCTCACCAATCTCACCTTTTAGATATTGATCCAATACCGACTGCTTATCACGGGTAAATTGCTCCATCGACAAAACCTGCACCGGACGCTGCTTGTGTAGTGCCGCCTGCAATTGTGCTTGTAGCCAATGCGATCCGTGACTGCCGTGGTACTCACCGATAAACACGACATCGGCATCTTTCAGCGCCTGCGCCAGCTGATCGATCGAAACCGTTTTATTAGTCAATGGGTCCTGAATCTGTACATCATAGAGCGTTGGCAGTGATGGATTGGAAGCACCCGCTTTAGCGCTTATCGACTGACGCATTTCACCCTGCGCGCTATTAGCCACACAGCCTACTAACAACTGCGCACTCAGCACCAATACGCTTACATTTAAAGCCACTCTAATCATCAACCCACACCTCGTAAAATCCTGATTGGCGAAGTATAAAGCATCCACTCACAAGGCCAAGCTCCCTGTTATGGGCAATGGGTATTCATGTATAAACTCAGCTGTTATCATCGGCGGCTTCCGGCATCCCGCCACTTTTTATCCCCACTCGGTACATCAGCATGCAAGCTTCCACCAACTGGTATCAGATTATTGCCTTATACCTTGCCGGAGCGCTCGCCGCTTTCCAATACGCAAAAATGCCGTGGATGCTGAAAGACTTGTTAGTGCAAGCTGAGTTCAGCGGTTTCCAACAAGCGATACTACTTTCAACGATCGGAATTATCGGTGCCTTATTTGGGACATTCGCAGGTGCTTTATGCCAGCGCATTGGCCTTAGGCGCTCACTGATTGCGGGATTAGCGATTGCGATTATTGGCGCCTTACTGCCATTAATTAGTGCCAACTATTTCCCTTTATTAATTGCACGCGTCGTGGAAAGTACCGCACACATGGCGATTGTAGTGACAGCACCAACTCTGATGCTAATGCTCGCCGCACCGCAAGATAGAGCAAGAATTATGGCGTTCTGGAGCTGCTATTTTACGCTGACCTTTATGAGTGTCGCATCCATCGCACCGACGCTAATTGCTTTTGCGGGCTGGCAAAGTTTTCCAGTACTCCATGCTTTGCTACTGGCACTCGCATTGGGTGGGATAATGCAGTTTATATCTGAGCAAAACGCGCAACCTAGCCAGCCCAATACCACACCACCCGCTGCTAATGCGCTACTTGGCGCACAGTGGCGGCTGTTAAGTCATCGAAGACTGCTGATCATCCCACTAACTTTTATTGGCTACACTTTATTATTTGTTTCATTAGTGAGCCTGCTGCCTAAGATGCTATCGGCGGTAACTGAGACTCAGTATCGGCTGGGCTTTTGGCTGCCCGGCTGCGCCTTGGTGGGCACATTGATTGCACTATTTACCCTTAAGCGCGGCATCAAACCTTGGAAGCTTGTACGGGTGGCCATTGCCGTGATTACACTGGCCGCGCTAGCTTTACTGCTGATGAGTGATGATGTCAATGCTCGCATTGTGATTACGATGGTGATCTTTCTAATGCTGGGCTTACTGCCTGCCGGAATTATCGGCTCCCTGCCTGATGTGCTTGAGGCTAATGACCCTGATATTCCGTTGGTGAATGGTGGCTTGGTGCAGTTTGGGAATTTGGGTAATTTTATTGGGCCACCAGTGCTGACTTTGTTGATTGGTAGTCTTGGTTGGGCTGGGGTTAGTTTGTATTTGTTGCTTGGGGCTGGGATTGTTTCGGTGTGTTTGGTGCTGTTGAGTCGTTTGGTTCAACAACGGGCTTAGCACCCCATAAAACCCTGTTGATATACGACCGGAAGTGACTATTCTGTAAACTTGAGAGAGTGATTCACCAAACAAAAGGAGCAACCTATGTGGTTTGAAACGTTAATGGGGTTTCGCGAAGAAACACCCGAGCAAGTCAGAAGCAACCTATCCATCAACAATGGCGTGCTCCGCTCTAAAGTCAACGGTAAGGAATATACTCACGGCTTTTTGGAAACGCCCAGCTTAGGTGAATTACGTGAGCGCGTGCACTCCCTATCACTCCCCCAAAACAAACTCACTGTGCGCGAAGTCATTGGTGATGTACAAAAGCTGCATGCCGACACCGAAAACACCAATGCACTCTTTCAAGTAGCTTCGCAATTTAACCTGCTGGAAATGGTATCCCCTGAGAATACTCCTGAGCAAGGAGTCACAAGATATGAATACGATCATACGCAAGGGCCTGCCTGTGCCATTGCCGCCGGTGCAGGCACGATTTACCGAAATTACTGTGTAGAACTTGATGGGCAGATGGGTCAAACCGAACATCGCCAGCTAGATTGCTTGTCGGATCTGGGCGCTGCGCTGGGGAATACTGGTCAATATTGGAAAATGGTGAATGGCTATGTGCTAGCAACGGAGCAAGGTTTGCATGCCATCAACACCCAGCTATCGGGGCTTTCCGAAACCGATAGAGATACGCTAAGGCAGCGTTTAAGAATTGGTATACAGTGGAATACTGAAGTGACAATCTCGGATGATAAACCGCTAGTGACGCAGGTTTATTGCTCAGCACTACCGGTGGCTTATTCCGAGCACTCCAGCGAGCTGTGGCGCGACTTTGCACAATTGGTATTAGAAGCTGCCTACGAAGCAACGCTATGCGCGGGCATCTTGAATAGCCATAAAAATGGTAATAACACGGTTTATTTGACATTACTCGGTGGCGGCGCGTTTGGGAATGAAAATGATTGGATATTTAGAGCGATTCGCCGCGCTTTAGATCGGTATCAGCAGGCCGATTTGGATGTCGCCATTGTAAGTTATGCTCGATCAAATTCAGCCGTTCAGAAGCTTGTTACGGATTGGTCTGAGTATTCAAAAAACGGCAATATCTCGTAATACTTGGCTAACAAATCCAGTCTGGTAAAGCGCAAAGACTCAGGACTTTCCAAAATCAAAGGGCTTCCAGCAATAAGTTTAGCTTTAGGGTGACGAACTCAGCCTGCAAAGCAATTCCTCCGTCACCTGCAGCTTTTCACTCTTTAACACCCCCGTTTAACCAGAATCCACTCTTTTACACCGCATTTACAATTCTCAAACACAGATGCTTGGACATTGCGAACTGCAATGCTCTAGGATTATTGCATCAAATCATAGTTGTCTGAGGAGCCATCATGTTTACAACCGCCATGAACTTTGCGCTGGGCGAAGAAATCGAAGCATTGCGCGAAATGACCTACCGTTTTTCTCAGGACAAAATCGCCCCGATTGCCGAAGAAACCGACCGCAGTAATGACTTCCCTGCCCACCTCTGGAAAGAGTTTGGCGACTTGGGTTTACTAGGTATTACTGCCGACCCTGAATATGGCGGCAGCGGCATGGGCTATTTAGCACATGTAGTGGCAGTAGAAGAAATCAGCCGTGCATCTGCCTCGATTGGCCTTTCCTTCGGCGCGCATTCAAACTTATGCGTTAACCAAATCAACAAAAACGGCACCACGGCCCAAAAAGAAAAATACCTGCCAAAACTAATCTCGGGTGACTACGTTGGCTCGCTGGCCATGTCTGAGCCCGGTTCCGGTTCGGATGTCGTTTCCATGAAGTTACGCGCCGATAAAAAAGGTGATCACTACATCTTAAATGGCAATAAAATGTGGATCACCAACGGCCCTAATGCCGATGTATTAGTGGTCTACGCCAAAACCGATATGGACGCTGGCCCTCGCGGCATTACTGCGTTTCTGATTGAAAAAGGCATGCCCGGATTCAGCACCGCACAAAAGCTCGATAAACTCGGCATGCGTGGCTCCAATACGTGCGAGTTAGTGTTTGAAGATTGCGAAGTGCCCGAAGAAAATATTCTGGGCGGCTTAGGCCGTGGCGTAAATGTTTTAATGTCCGGCTTGGATTATGAGCGCGTCGTACTGTCCGGTGGCCCAACCGGCATTATGATGGCCTGCATGGATATCGTGATGCCGTATGTGCATGAGCGTAAACAGTTTGGCCAAGCCATCGGTACTTTCCAGTTAATGCAGGGCAAATTGGCGGATATGTATACCACCATGAATGCCTGCCGTGCCTATGTCTATGCTGTCGCGGCGGCTTGTGATCGCGGTGAAACCACTCGTAAAGATGCCGCTGGGTGCATTCTGTATTCTGCAGAAAAGGCGACACAAGTAGCACTCGAAGCCATCCAAACGCTTGGTGGTAATGGCTATATTAATGATTATGCAACGGGTCGTTTATTGCGCGATGCCAAGCTGTATGAAATCGGCGCTGGCACCAGTGAAATCCGCCGCATGCTAATCGGTCGGGAACTGTTTGCGGAGACTGCCTAATGTCAGTACTCGGCTCATCCATCTCCACGCGTTCGCAGGCGTTTAAAGACAATCAGGCGGCCATGCTCGAAGCCATGTCAGTGGTGAAAGAGGCCGCTGATCTGGCCCAAAATGGCGGTGGTGAAAAATCGCGTCAACGCCATTTAGATCGTGGAAAACTGTTGCCACGTGACCGTATTGCCACCCTGCTCGATCCTAATTCGCCGTTTTTAGAAGTCGGACTATTTGCCGCACACGGTTTATACGATGGCGCAGCACCCAGCGCTGGCGTGATTTGTGGCGTGGGTCGGGTCTCTGGTCGCGAGTGCATGATCGTGTGTAACGATGCCACGGTTAAAGGCGGCACTTACTACCCGATGTCGGTTAAAAAGCATTTGCGCGCGCAAGAAATTGCGGTGCAAAACAATCTGCCGTGTATTTATCTGGTGGATTCTGGTGGTGCTAACCTGCCGAACCAAGATGAAGTATTCCCTGATCGCGATAATTTCGGGCGCATCTTCTTCAATCAAGCCACCATGTCAGCCAAAGGCATTCCACAGATTGCCGTGGTCATGGGCTCCTGTACGGCGGGAGGTGCTTATGTGCCTGCGATGTCGGATGAAACCATTATCGTTCGAGAGCAAGGTACTATCTTTCTAGCGGGACCTCCATTGGTCAAAGCTGCCACAGGTGAAGTGGTCAGCGCTGAAGATTTGGGTGGTGCCGATGTGCACACTCGCCTCTCTGGCGTCGCCGATCATTTTGCTCAGGATGATGCTCACGCGCTGGCAATTGCCCGTCGCGTAGTCGCTAATCTGAATCGCCCAAAATGCGTTGATAATATCGAACTAGCTACTCCGGAAGCGCCACTGTATGACCCTGAAGAAATTCTCGGTGTAGTACCGGCAAGTCTGCGCACACCTTACGATATTCGTGAAGTTATCGCTCGCACGGTGGATGGCTCACGGTTTGATGAGTTTAAAGCGCGTTATGGCACGACGTTATTGTGTGGCTTTGCGCATGTACAAGGCATTCCGGTCGGCATTATTGCCAATAACGGCGTGCTGTTTTCCGAGTCTGCAGTAAAAGGCGCGCACTTTGTTGAGCTGTGCTGCCAACGCAAAATTCCGTTGGTATTCTTGCAAAATATTACCGGCTTTATGGTTGGGCAAAAGTACGAAGCGGGCGGTATCGCCAAAGACGGCGCTAAGCTAGTGATGGCAGTGGCCAATGCTCAAGTGCCAAAACAGACTTTATTAGTCGGCGGCAGCTTTGGTGCCGGTAACTATGGCATGTGTGGCCGTGCTTACGATCCACGTTTCTTATGGACTTGGCCCAATAGCCGCATCTCGGTAATGGGTGGCGAGCAAGCCGCTGGCGTATTAGCCACCGTAAAACGAGATGGTATTGAGCGCAATGGCGGCAACTGGTCAAGCGATGAAGAGGCCAGCTTCAAGCAGCCAATCGTCGATCAATTTGAAGCACAAGGTCACCCGCTCTACGCCTCCGCCCGACTCTGGGATGATGGCATTATCGACCCGCGAAAAACCCGCGATATTATTGCGCTGTCGTTATCCGCCGCACTCAATCAACCGATCGCTGACACACGTTTCGGCGTGTTCCGCATGTGATGCACACCACGATACTAGAGGAGAAAACCAGCCTTGTTTAAGACCATACTGATTGCCAATCGTGGTGAAATTGCCTGCCGTGTTATGCAGACTGCACAAGCCTTAGGCGTGCGCTGCATTGCGGTTTACTCCGATGCTGACCGCAATGCCAAACACGTTGCCATGGCCGATGAGGCTTATCGCCTAGGCCCTGCGCCAGTAAATGAAAGTTACCTCAAAGCCGATGCCATTATTGCAGCCGCCAAAGCCAGCGGCGCTGAAGCGATCCATCCGGGTTACGGCTTTCTCTCGGAAAACCCTGAATTTGTAGAAGCCTGTGAAGCAGCGGGAATTATCTTTATTGGCCCATCTGCCTCCGCGATTCGCGCCATGGGCTTAAAAGATGCCGCTAAAAAGCTAATGATTGAAGCCGGCGTAAAGGTGGTTCCCGGCTATCATGCGGATGACCAAACCCCTGCCTTACTTGCTGAAAAAGCCGCTGAAATTGGCTATCCCGTATTAATCAAAGCGCGTGCTGGTGGTGGTGGAAAAGGCATGCGTTTGGTTGAACGTGCGGAGGATTTTCTGGCACTACTCGACTCAGCTCGTCGCGAAGGCGAATCCAGCTTTGGCGATGGCCATGTACTGATTGAAAAATACATCACCTCCCCACGCCATATCGAAGTGCAAGTATTTGGGGATAGCCATGGCAATGTCGTGCACCTGTTTGAGCGGGACTGCTCCTTGCAGCGTCGCCATCAAAAAGTCATCGAAGAAGCCCCTGCCCCCGGCATGACCACAGAAATGCGCGAAGCAATGGGCTCTGCCGGAGTCCGCGCGGCGCAGGCGGTAAACTATGTCGGTGCGGGTACAGTGGAATTTATTGTTGATGCCTCCGATGGCTTGCAGGCTGATCGTTTCTATTTTATGGAAATGAATACCCGCTTGCAGGTAGAGCATCCTGTTACCGAAGCGATTACCGGACAAGATTTAGTCGAATGGCAATTACGTGTTGCTAGCGGTGAAAGCCTACCGTGTACACAAGATCAGCTCACGATTAATGGTCATGCCTTTGAAGCGCGGATCTATGCTGAAGATGTGCCTAAAGGCTTTATTCCTGCCACCGGCACGCTCAGTTATTTATCGTTGCCAGAAGCGACTGCACGCGTAGATTCTGCCGTGCGCAGTGGCGATGAGATCACCCCGTTTTATGACCCAATGATTGCCAAGCTGACAGTGCACGGTCCTACTCGCCAGAGTGCGCTGAATGCCATGGCTTCGGCTTTGAGTAAAAGTTTGGTCGCTGGCTGTGTCACCAATATTGGCTTTTTACATCGCCTGACTCAGCATGAGGACTTTGCAGCCGGCCGTGTGGATACCGGATTAATCGAACGCGATTTGGATAACCTTATTCGTAGCGATGCGCCGAATATCACCGTACTGGCGATCGCTGCATTAGCTAAATCCGGATGCTTTGATAAAAGCGAATCCAATGATCCTTGGGCGACTTTATCGCACTGGCGTCAATGGGGAGCCTCCACTCACCAACAAACGATTCACTGGCAGGACAACATCATTTCGGTCTCAATAACGGTAGATGGGCAGCACTTTAGTGCCAAAACTGATACTGAATCGTTAAGTGGTGATATCCTATCGTCAAGAAAACATACTGTAAGACTCGACTTAGATGGTCACATTGTTGAAGCGCAGCTGATACAATCGGCGCAAACACTAACCATTTTCTATCAATCATCCAGTTGGCAAATTGACTTGCCAGACCCGTTAACCATTGCTGACGCAAGTGCTGGCAGCAGTGATCGCATCACGTCACCGATGCCGGGACAAATCAAACTGGTGAGCGCCAAAACGGGTGACAGTGTCAATGCCGGCGATGTACTCATGGTGATGGAAGCCATGAAAATGGAACATACTCTGTGCGCCCCTTACGATGCAGTGATTCGTGAAATTACAGTGGAAGCCGGTGATCAGGTGGAAGGTGGTAGTGTCCTAATTCTCTTTGAAAGCGGAACTTAAACCATGTCAGACAAACATGTCACCATCTTTGAAATGGGGCCGCGCGACGGCTTGCAAAATGAGTCGGTAATGATTCCGGCCGCCAATAAGATTGAGTTGATCAATTTATTATCCGATTCCGGCCTGCAAAAAATCGAAGCCACCAGCTTTGTGTCGTCCAAATGGGTGCCTCAAATGGCCGATGCCGCTGAAGTACTTGCCGGCATAGATCGCAAAGCTGGAGTCGCTTATACCGCACTCACGCCCAATCTAAAAGGCTATGAAGCTGCGAAAGCATCCGAGGTCAGTGAAGTCGCGATCTTTGGCGCGGCTTCGGAAACCTTTAGCCAGAAAAATATTAACTGCAGTATCGAAGATAGTTTAGAGCGCTTCAAACCGATTATGCAGCAAGCCAAAGCGGATGGTATACCGGTGAGAGGCTACGTTTCTTGCGTGGTGGAATGCCCTTATGAAGGCGCTGTTGCTCCGGAAACTGTCGCAATGGTCGCGGCGAAACTGCTGGAAATGGGCTGCTATGAAATCTCACTGGGCGATACCATCGGTAAAGCCACACCTGAGAATGTAGCAACAATGCTGGAAGCCGTGCTTAAAGTTATCCCAGCTCATTTGTTAGCAGGTCATTATCACGATACCAACAACCGAGCGTTGGAAAATATTCAGACCAGCTTAGAAATGGGTATTCGTACCTTTGATGCCGCAGTTGGTGGCTTAGGTGGCTGCCCGTATGCGCCCGGCGCTAAAGGCAATGTATCCACCAGTTCAGTGCTCACCCTACTCTCAGGCTCTGGCTATACAACGGGTATCGACCCGATGAAACTGCACGCGGCTAGCGAATACATTCTCTCCGTTAAAAAACAATTGAGTAAAACGGCATGATAAGCACTCCGGACTTTGACAACCTGCAGATAAGTGTTGACCAGCGAGGGGTTGCGACTCTCACCTTAGCGCGCGAACAAAAACACAACGCCCTGAATGCCCAAATGATTCAGGAACTGCGTCGCGCTAGCGCTTGGTTAGCCGAAAATGAAGCGGTACGAGTAGTTATTCTGAGCGCTTTGGGTAAAAGCTTTTGCGCTGGCGGCGATTTAAGCTGGATGCAATCGCAGGCTGAAAAAGACCGTGCAGGGAAAATTGCCGAGTCCTCAGAGCTAGCCTTTATGTTGCGCGACTTGGATAGTCTACCGAAGCCATTGATTGCTCGGGTACAAGGGCAGGCCTTCGGTGGTGGCATTGGCATGATGGCCGTCTGCGACAGTGTGATCAGTGTGGATACCGCTCGCTTTGCGCTAACCGAAACGCGCTTAGGGTTAATTCCCGCCACCATCGGGCCTTATGTTGTGCGTCGCTTAGGTGAAGGCGCTGCCAGACAGGTGTTTATGAGTGGGCAGATCTTTAATGCCGAACGCGCTGTAACGCTAGGATTGGTCGCTAAAACCTGTAGCGTTGATGAGCTTGATGCCACAGTTGAAGCTGAAGTAATGCCGTATCTGGACTGCGCACCGGGCGCTGTAGCCGCAGCTAAAGCTCTATGCCAGCACTTGGCTAGAAACTCGGATGAAGACCAGTTGGATTATACCGCGGCTTGCTTGGCTGATCGCTGGGAAAGCCCCGAAGCCCAACATGGTATTGACTGTTTTTTCCGGCGCAAAACGCCAGAGTGGAAACAATCCTAAGATTTGCTGGCTTGTGTTAAACAGGCCAGCAATCTCTACTAGATTAAGTCAGGATGTGCTTTAGCAGCATCCTGAATATCATTTTCAATGGTAGATTCTGGACTCGCCCGCCAGAATCTTTTCCGCATTCAAATCCCCTAATGCCACTGACTTATCTCGGGGAATATAGCCATCTAACTGTAAGTGCATATAGCGCAAACAACACACTCGCAAAAAGGATGTGAAATTTCCCAAGTCATGTCCGGCATCAATGGATTCATGATACAAACGTGTGAGCATTTGTGGGGCTGTCATGCCATCGCGGGCTGCGATTTCATCAATGGTTCGCCAGAAATAATCTTCCAAACGCACACTCGTCACCATGCCATCGATTCTGAGTGACCGGGTGTGGCTCGCCCACATTTCTGACTTCGCATTAATGAATAATTTACACATGACAACCGCCTCCAAGCCTCTGACTTATTTCGATAATAGCGCCATAAACTGCTGCATCCAAGCAGGATGTGCTGGCCAAGCTGGCGCACTCACTAAATTGCCGTCGGTGACTGCAGAATCGATTGGAATCTCGCAATAGGCGGCGCCAGCCATTTCAACTTCAGGCTTACACGCTGGATAAGCGGAGACTTCACGGCCTTTTAACACACCCGCTGCTGTTAAAATCTGCGCACCATGGCACACAGCGGCTACTGGCTTATTGGTGTCAAAAAAGTGTCGCACCATCTCCAGCACGCGCGCATTCAAGCGTAAATACTCTGGCGCACGTCCACCCGGAATCACTAGTGCATCATAATCCGCAGGGTCGATATCGTCGAAAGTCGCATTCAGCGCGAAATTATGGCCACGCTTTTCGGTATAGGTCTGATCGCCTTCAAAGTCGTGAATACAGGTGGCAACCGTATCGCCCGCCTTTTTCTCGGGGCACACGGCGTGCACAGTATGACCAACAGCTAACAACGTTTGGAATGGAACCATCGTCTCATAATCTTCGGTGAAGTCACCGGTGATCATTAGAATTTTCTTACTACTCATGATGCTATCCTCCTGATTAAACACAGGACTTAACGGTAGCATGGAACGAAAATGAGGAGGTATTAAGGGATTAATACATCAATGATTTGCGAAAAAATTAATAAAAAGGCTGAAAATTGATTTTAGTCAAGGTAGGCAGAAGGAATGCGCTCTACACTTAACTCATCAAATCAAAAGTTATTCGGAGAAGAGCGTCATGGAATTTTTATTTAGCCAAACAGCCTTACTAAGCATCGTTACTTTAGTCGCAATTTTCGGCGGTATGGGATGGTTCGTTTATAAAATGTATGTTCTATCCGGAAAACCTGCTGCGAATGTAAACCTGACTAATGACAAGCATTCTCCACAGCACTGATCGCTCAGTGCAACGCGTTACAACTAACGCGCATTGGTCTCATCTGTTCACCCTATCTTGAGATTGATGCGCGTTAACTTATCTCTTTTTTTCCTTTTCAGGCTCTTCTAGCGCACGACGGGCATAATCTTGCTCTTCCGGTGAAATCTTGCCGACTTCTGTGCCATCCAAATCAAACCGCACTCCACCACGCGCCACATTTTGCAGATAGCTTTTGTGCTTAGCATGACGACGCAGCAATTTTTTAATTGCGCGCTTGCTGTAGTCCATATTCTTTTCAGCAACAAAAGCCGCTATCTGATCATCAATACCAATCGCTAGCGGACGTCGTCTGCGCCATACCGAAAAGGTCTCAGCCATAATTCGCTTTAGTTCGCGAGACTGTCTTTCAGCAGGTGATAGCAGGCTGTCTTTCTCGGCTTTTTTAGCCGCCGCAGACTGCATTTTCAATACGCGTTTTTTACCACGTACAAATTCCTTAACTTCATCGCCATTTTTATTGGTCTCAGTCGACAGAGCGCCGTCTTCTTTAGCCGCAGCGGGCTTGCGCTTTAGGGAGAGCTTTTTACGAGGTTTTTCATCGGTCATCGAAGTGATCCTGAATCTTTGATTCAATATTGAGCCATCATTATAACAAGTTTTTACTGTAATTCTCCCGTGAAATCGACTGATAATGCCAATCTAGGCAATCAAAACAGATGAATCACAGCGCCATAAGCCTGTGATAGACTGCTTTCCCTCACCTATCTGTCAAAGGAACGTCCTGATGAGCATGCAAGCCGTTCATCCTCTGAAGCGCCTGTTTAATTACTCACGCCAATATCGGCTTGATGTTATTAAAGCGACCATTTATTCGATTTTGAATAAGTTTTTTGATGTGCTGCCGGAAATTCTAATCGGGGTTGCGGTGGATGTGGTCGTCAACCGCCAAGACTCCTTTGTGTCTAAACTAGGCATTGCTGACCCTAAACACCAGATTATTTTATTGTCGATTCTCACCGCCTTTGTCTGGGCAGCTGAATCCCTGTTTCAGTATTTGTACAATTTGAAATGGCGTAATCTAGCTCAGAATCTGCAACATGACTTACGCATGGATGCCTATCAGCACGTACAGAAACTGGATATGGCTTGGTTTGAGCGAAACCGCAGCGGTAACCTGCTCTCAGTGCTCAATGAAGACATCAACCAGATGGAGCGCTTTTTAAATAGCGGCGCCAATGATCTGATTCAGGTGTTTGTTGGCTCGCTAATGGTGAGTGGTGTGTTCTTTGCCTTGACCAGTGAACTGGCGTTTTTAGCGCTAATGCCCATCCCATTTATTCTGCTGGGTGCCTTCTGGTTTCAAGGCCGTTTAGCACCGCGTTATGCTGCCATGCGCGCCGCTGCCGGTAATCTGGCAACTCGACTGAATAATAATCTCAGCGGTATTGCCACTGTGAAAGCCTATGCCGCTGAAGACTTCGAAGCTGAAAAAGTGCGTCAAGGTTCGGATGAATACCTCAAACGTAATAAAGAAGCCATTGTCTGGTCATCCGCCATTACGCCGGTTATTCGTATGGCCATTTTGGTAGGGTTTATCTTCACCCTACTCTATGGCGGCTTTATGACATTGAATGGCGAGCTTGGCGTGGGCAGTTACTCTGCGCTAGTGTTTCTGACTCAACGACTGCTTTGGCCTCTGACCCGCTTAGCGGATATGACTGATCTCTATCAGCGCTCCATGGCATCCATTGATCGCGTATTGGATATGCTACATACTCCGATTGAAATTAAATATGAGGGTAAACCGCTATCAGCCGCTGATGTGAAAGGCAAACTTACTTTTAACAACGTCAGCTTTAGCTATCCGGGGCAATCACAGTCTGCTATCACTGATCTCAACCTGACCATTAATGCCGGTGAAAATATTGCCTTTGTTGGCAGTACCGGTGGCGGTAAAAGTACCTTAATTAAACTGCTACTACGCTTTCATGACCCACAACAAGGCAGTCTCTGTCTCGACGGACAAGCCATTAATGAAATACAGCTACAGGATTTGCGCCGTGCGATTGGCTATGTTGCTCAGGATACCTTTTTGGCTGACGCAACCGTAGCCGAAAATATTGCCTATGGCAGCAATGATGTCTCGCGCGAAGCTATAATTGAAGCGGCTAAATCCGCCGAAGCCCATGAATTTATTAGCCAGTTACCCGAAGGCTATGACACTCAAGTCGGCGAACGTGGAATGAAACTCTCTGGTGGTCAGCGACAACGGCTAGCACTGGCACGTGCCATTTTAAAGAATCCACCTATTCTAATACTCGATGAAGCCACTTCAGCGGTTGATAATGAAACCGAAGCCGCCATTCAGCGATCGCTGGACCGTTTAATCGTTGGACGTACCAGTTTGATTATTGCGCATCGCTTATCGACTGTACGCCATGCCCATTGCATTCATGTCTTGGAGCATGGTCGCATTACCGAGTCTGGCACGCATGATGAACTATTAAAGTGTAATGGAAGTTATGCCATGTTGTGGCGCTTACAGACGGGTGAGCGCTAGAGCCGGCTACTTCACGAATTGCCATGGCGAAGCTGGAGCCTATGGAGATCACCTTATGGCTAACATGGAGTTTATGAGGTCATTACTCATAGGCTCCACTTTGGAACACATCACTTACCAATTAGCACTAATAAACCAAATCAGCACGCCAGCATTTAACAATACTGTCGCCCAAAGCACATAGCGAAACGGCACTTTCAGTGTTTTATGTCGCAACCACTGCTGAGCGACTAGCCCACCCGGCCAGCCACACGCTAAGGCCAATAAATGCAAGGTATTTTCAGGAGTTCGGCGGGTATTGCTTATCGCCGCTCGCTTATCTAGCCAATACGCAATAAAGGTCACGAGGCTCATCGCTGCGTAAGTCACGATAACGAACAATGGCAGTCGATCAGCCAGAGCCAAAGCACCAAGCGCTGCCATAAACACAGCCGCCAATGCGATCGAAAACGTGCGGATTTTCATTTATTGCGTCTCTTTTATATTATTAGAAATTAAGAGGGGTTTGAGGTTGGTTTTTCCAGCTGCAGTAACAGATCTGAGATTTCGCTCACTTTCTCTGTCACAACCGTTTCAGCATCATAAACACCGCGATTGTAAAAGTAGCTACCCATTTCTTTAGCAAAAAAATCGATTAGAAATTCCGCTTCAAAGCCACCAATATCCTGACCAAGTTCTTCGCTAAAGTAGCGCTTCACCTTATGTGCCATCTGCTCTTTTTCAGCTTGGCTGAATTGAATTTCATCCATGATAGTACCTCTTGATTAGGAGTTTTTAGGTTTTCGTTTCAACTAAAAACCATGCTATCACTAGAAACGGAAATAGACTCAGGGTTTCAAAGCAATTATTTCAACAGGACTAATCAGGCCATTGCTGATATTGCGAACCATATTTTTTACTTTTTGGGCGCTAGTATCGGGCATTAAGGTGTGCAGACCTAAAGCCGAAGGACCATTACCAGTCTTTGCTTTCTCCCGCATTTTTTCAAAGAGTGACAAAGCAAATTCACGGCGATTATTTTCAATCTCAATCGTAAACCCAGCTGCAATAAGCGCTTGCCGGTAAGCCTCTGCAGTCGCCAGATTACTACTAGCAGACTCTGTCGCCCAAGGCAGCGGGTAAAGCAAGTCACCCTCTACTTGCTGCATCACATCATAGAGTCCCAAACGCGCGCCGGATTTTAATACACGAAATATTTCAGTGAACAAAGCTGCTTTATCTTCGATATTCATGCCAACATGCAGCAGGTAAGCCCCATCAAAGGCATTATCCTGAAATGGCATATCCAGTGCGCTTCCCTGTTTGAGAGTCACCGAACTTTCAAGCTTTAGCCACTCGGAAAGTACATTACCCGTTTCAATGTATTCGGGCGTGAGATCAATGCCAGTAACCTGCGTATGATATTGGGAAGCGACATAACGAGCAGCCCCACCTAAGCCACAGCCGATATCTAGCAACTGGTCTTGGTCAGAGAAATGAAGTTGCTTTAGTAGATGATCCGTTGCAAGGCGGCCACCGATATGAAATTCATCAACGGGCGCAAGGTCTTCGAGGGTAACGGTATCGCGAGTTTTGCCAAGCTGAGGAAGTGCCGCTTCAATAGCACTCAGTAAACTGCCATGCCGGTAGTGTTCTGATAGCGACTGTTCGTGCGACATACTAAGCTCCTACTTAAGCGGGATTATCAATATCAATAAACTGATGTTCAATCCCAAACTGCTGGGCGAGATACTCACCCAAAGCCGGTGCGCCATAGCGTTCTGTAGCGTGATGACCGGCTGCAAAATAATGCACGCCATTTTCACGTGCTTCATGGGTAGTTTGCTCAGAAATCTCACCACTTACAAAAGCATCGACGCCTAACGCAATCGCCTGTTGGATATAAGACTGTGCGCCACCGGTACACCAAGCAATCGTTTTGATCGGATGATCACCGCCAGAAACGACGGTCGGCGTACGCTGCAATTGCTGCTGCATACGCTCTGCGAGTTCATTCACGCTAAGCGCTTGCTCAAGGTGGCCATAATCACCAACCCCTTCCGCATTCATCGCACCATCGCGAATAAAGCCTAGGCGCTTTGCCAGCTGTGCGTTATTGCCTAGCTCAGGGTGTGCATCAAGCGGTAGATGATAGCCTAATAAGCTAATATCGTTATCCAATAAGGCTTTAATCCGACGCTTTTTCATGCCGACAATACGCTGATCTTCACCACGCCAAAACCAGCCGTGGTGAACCAACAACACATCTGCATTGGCCGCAATGGCCGCATCGATCAAAGCCTGACTGGCTGTCACACCAGACACAATGCGTTGCACCTCCGACTTGCCCTCAAGCTGTAATCCATTGGGTGCGTAGTCTTTAAAACGACCCACGTCCAATAACTCATCAGCCGCTTGAACCAGCGTTTTCAGTGCAACCATCATTTAGTCCTTTATACGATACTCAGCAGAGCGAGCGTGTGCGACCAAACCTTCTCCACGCGCTAAGACTGAAGCCGTCTTACCCAAACGGGACGCGGCATCTGCCGAGCAGGAGATCAGCGAAGAACGCTTTTGGAAGTCATACACACCCAATGGCGAGGAGAAACGCGCCGTACGAGAGGTAGGCAATACGTGGTTTGGACCTGCGCAATAATCACCCAGTGCCTCAGACGTATAACGACCCAAGAAAATAGCGCCGGCATGACGAACTTTCTTAGCCACTTCCATCGCATCATCAACCGACAGCTCTAAATGCTCTGGTGCAACATAGTTGGCAACACTTAGAGCGTCTTCCATGTCTTCTGCCACAATAATCATGCCACGGCTTTTTAATGACTCACGAATAATCGCTTCGCGTGGCATTTCCAGCACCTGACGCTCGATACTAGCAACCACTTTATCGGCAAATGCCGCATCTGTAGTCACTAGAATCGCTTGCGCATCTTCATCGTGCTCAGCTTGTGAGAACAAATCCATCGCAATCCAATCAGGATCGGTTTTGCCATCACACAGCACTAGAATCTCAGATGGGCCAGCGATCATATCAATGCCAACCGTACCAAATACCATGCGTTTAGCGGTCGCTACAAAGATATTACCGGGGCCAACAATCTTATCGACCGGAGGAACCGTTTCCGTGCCATAAGCCAGTGCCGCAACCGCTTGCGCGCCACCTACTGTAAACACACGATCTACGCCAGCAACCGCTGCGGCCGCTAGTACCAGCTCATTCAGCTCGCCATCCGGAGTCGGCACCACCATGATTAACTCTGCGACACCGGCCACTTTGGCTGGCATCGCATTCATTAATACAGAAGATGGGTACGCCGCTTTACCGCCTGGCACATACAACCCAACACGGTCTAATGGTGTCACCTGCTGGCCTAAAATCGTGCCATCTGACTCGGTATACTGCCAAGATTCCAGTTTTTGATGCTCAGCATAAGCACGCACACGGCTAGCCGCTAACTCCAGCGCTTCACGCTGTGTAGGTTCAATGTTTTCCAGCGCTTGCAATAAACGCGCCTTCGGAACTTCCAGCTCAGCCATTGAGGTGGCTTGCATGCGATCAAATCGATTGGTGTATTCGATCAGTGCTTCATCACCACGCTGACGAACGTCATGCAGAATGCCGTTCACCGTATCAAAGACTTGTTGATCTGAAACGGTATCCCATTCCAGCAGTTGCTTTAGCGTGCTCTGAAAATCTGCATCACGAGTTGATAAGCGTCTTATATCCATTACTGATTCCGCCGTGTCTCCACCGCTGCTGCCAGTTGGCGTAACACTGTTTCAGTGTCTCCCCAATTGATGCACGCATCGGTAATACTTTGACCATAAGTGAGTGTACTCTTGTCCACTCCCTCACCTTTCTGATTGCCTTCTACCAAGTGACTCTCAATCATCACACCGCTGATATCATAACTACCGCTAGCGATTTGGTTAGCAATGTTCTTCGCTACTTTAATTTGATTTTGATGCTTCTTACGGCTGTTCGCATGACTGAAATCAACCATCAATGATGGCGACAGATTGTTTTTACGCAACTCGTCTGCCGCATCTTCAATGCTCACCGAATCATAGTTCGGGCGAATACCACCACGTAAAATCACGTGGCAATCTTCATTTCCAGCCGTCGTAAAGATCGCTGAACGACCTTCTTTGGTCACCGACAAGAAATGATGTGGCTTAGAGGCTGCTTTAATCGCATTGATCGCAATGTCCACATTTCCGTAAGTACCGTTCTTGAAACCGATCGGGCAAGAAAGCCCTGAAGACAATTCACGATGACCCTGACTTTCAGTGGTCCGCGCACCAATCGCACCCCAGCTGATCAGATCAGCCAGATACTGAGGTGAGATCAGATCCAAAAACTCAGTCGCGGCCGGAATGCCTTTTTCAGACAGCTCCAACAACAATTGACGCGCCACGCGCAGGCCTTTATTGATATTGAACTCACCAGAAATATCCGGGTCATTGATCAGACCTTTCCAACCAGTGCTGGTGCGAGGCTTTTCAAAGTAAACACGCATAACGATTTGCAGGTCTGCTTTCAGCTCGTCACGCAGTACCGCCAGACGATCCGCATATTCCAATGCCGCTTTGGTGTCATGAATTGAGCAAGGGCCAACCACCACGAGCAAGCGATCATCTTCGCCTTTGATAATCTTGTGCGCTTCTTCGCGTGCCTGAAAAACGGTGTTAGAAGCTGTTTCCGTTAGCGGAAATTCAGTCAGTAGTGTCGCCGGTGATAAAACTTCTTCCACGCCTGTAATCCGCAAATCGTCTGTATTGTGTTTCATAAATTGAGCCTCTTAGCTTCTATTGACCGCTTCCGATACTTTATCCAGTATGTGCTTAAGCGATGCATGCTTCATTTTCATTGATGCTTTATTGACTACCATCCGCGAGCTGATATCAGCGATATGCTCCTGCGGAATCAGGCCATTAGCGATCAAGGTATTTCCGGTATCCACCAGATCCACGATGCAATCAGCCAGACCCACAATCGGTGCCAGCTCCATTGAACCGTATAGCTTAATCACCTCAATTTGACGCCCTTGCTCGGCAAAATAACGCCGTGCACAGTTCACAAATTTTGTTGCAACTTTAAGCTCACCCTTTGGCAACTCGCGGCCTTCAATACCGGCAGTCATCAGCTTGCAGCAGGCAATCTTCAGATCCAGCATCTCATACAGGCCTTCGCCGCCGTGCTCCATCAGCACGTCTTTACCCACAACGCCTAAGTCCGCTGCGCCATACTCAACATAGGTTGGCACATCGGTAGCACGGATAATGACCAGCTTGATATCGTCACGAGTGGTATCCAGAATCAGCTTACGGCTGGTTTCCGGATCATCCAGTGGCACGATGCCAGCCGCTTTTAACAGCGGCACGGTCTCTTTAAAAATACGCCCTTTGGACAGCGCAATAGTAATTGTATCTGTCATGCTGTAGTCCTATCCGCTCAGTTGCGGCTGATTCTGCCACCCAATGCGGTGAGCTTTTCCTCAATCCGTTCGTAGCCACGATCGGTGTGATAAATACGGTCAACAATGGTAACGCCTTGCGCAGCCAATCCAGCTAGGATCAAACAAGCCGATGCCCGTAAATCCGTTGCCATTACTGGTGCACCTTTCAAAGACGGCATACCTGCGACAATCGCAGTGTTACCTTCCAGACGAATATTACTACCCATCCGCATCAACTCAGCCACATGCATCATGCGGTTTTCGAAGATATTCTCAACGACTACGGCAATACCGGTCGCCACGGCATTCATCGCCATAAACTGCGCTTGCATATCGGTTGGGAAACCAGGATGCGCTTCAGTATGAATATCTACTGATTTTAATTTGCGGCCACGCATGTCCAATTCAACCCAGTCGTCACCTTTATCAATCTTGGCACCCGCATCACGGAATTTATTCAATACCGCGGTCAGTGTTTTTGGCGCAGCATTCAAACAACGTACACGGCCACCAGTGATGGCTGCTGCAGCTAAGTAAGTACCGGTTTCAATGCGATCTGGCAGTACGGAGTAATCAACCGCTTGCAAGGTTTCAACACCCTCAACCGTGATTGTGTTCGTTCCTGCACCTTCGATTTTGGCACCCATCGCGATCAGGCAATTTGCCAGATCAACCACTTCAGGCTCTAGCGCGGCATTGTTCAGTACCGTAGTACCTTCAGCCAATACGGCGGCCATCAACAGGTTCTCAGTACCGGTTACGGTGATCTTTTCCATGCTGATATTAGCGCCTTGTAAGCGCCCAGCTTCAGCTCGGATATAACCTTCTTCAACAGTAATCTGTGCGCCCATCGCTTCCAAGCCCGATAAATGAATATCGACCGGACGGCTTCCGATAGCACAACCACCTGGCAGCGAGACTTCCGCTTTGCCGTAGCGCGCCAATAATGGGCCTAATACCAAAATAGAAGCACGCATGGTTCTTACTAATTCATACGGTGCACATTGGCTGGTAATCGTGTCTACATTGGTGGAGATATTATTATCTTCATCGGTGTTGACCGTTACGCCCATCCCTTCGATTAGCGCCACCATGGTTCTAACGTCTTTCAAGCGTGGCACGTTGCGTATCGTCATATCACCTTCGGCCAGCAAAGTTGCTGCTAGCAAGGGCAAAACAGCGTTCTTTGCACCAGAAATAACTACGTCGCCTTCCAGCGCCACTCCACCTTCAATCTGAAACTTCTGCATTTAGCCCGTTTCCTGCGATAAAAAACAAATGCGAATCATAACGAAATTACCTGCGAATAACACCCTGCGATTCATATGCCAGCCAGAATCCGGCCCTGATACTTACCGCTGACTTGACTGAATTCAGTACAGTGCTGAATAAGCCGTCTCAAAATCAATCATTTAGTCTGACTTATTCGAAATCAGTGTATTATTACAGCAAAATGCACTATTTTTGGCAGTCGCGATATTTATTCATTCGACTAATACGTGTAATTAAAATAACTAAATTAACGACAACAATAACTTTCAGGGGAAAATCTCATGTTATACAGAGATTATGGGCGCCATCTGATTACCATACTACTGGCACTGTTTATCGCAGGCTGTGGCGGTGGTGGGAAATCGACACCAGCAATTACTTATCACAAGGTCACACTCACTGCTAATAGCAAGCCAGCGGCAGGTGCAGACTATAGCGCGACTGGCGGCGTGGAGGACACATCCGGCACCACGGACACGGATGGTATCTTCGAATACACCAATGGCAGTGTGATCGTGATTAAAATTGGCACCAAAACCATTGGTACTTTAACGGCGGCAAGTCTCACGCCTGATGGCACAGTGAGTATTGAGTCGCTCGTCAGTGGTAGTACCGACCCGCAGCTAAAATTCTTACCTGAGTTACTGGCAGCCTCGGCTGACCCGACCTCCAGTTATACGCAGCTGCCAGTGACCCTTGCGGACCTTGAGCCATTGACCAAAACCTTGTTGACGGTAAATGGCCGTCCGGTTTCTGGCGTCGCTTATAGCTCTGGCTCACTGTCTGGCAATACCGATCTAAATGGCTTTTTTGAGCAGGATGGCGCTAAGGCCGTCAGCTTTAGCGTGGCTGGTTTAGATATTGGCACAGCGGCTAATACCGATTTGCCAACTAGTATCGAAGCCTTAGTCAGTGGCAATACCAACCCCATTATTCAAAACCTTGCTGACTTGATTGTGGGATTAAATGCAGTGGGCAGCACCAACTACGCCGTGAGTGGCGGCTTACGCCTGCATGATCTGGAGCAGGAATTATTCAAACCCGACAGCCTGCCAGCCAGTCGTTTATTAGGTATGAACCTTGAAACACCACAAGCCGAAGCTGATGGCATTATCCAACCCACTGCTCCAGTTGACCTGTTCCGCTTAGCGCGTCCGTTTGCAGAAAACTCCTGCCAAGACATCGAATACAATGAGCACAAGTGGCCTATCAAAATTCCAGAGAGCTGTACAACTGACCCCGGAACTTACCCTGGCCTCACCACTAAATTAAGCGAATACGCCACCACAAGAATTTTGCAATTTGCAAATGCCGACAGCCTACGAGAAGGCCGCTATCATGTCTTTTATGAGGGCAAAGGAAAGCTGAGCTATAGTGGCTTGGCCAGCAATACAGAAACAATTAAAGCGGGTCACGATCAAATCGATATCACCGTGGTTAACCCCGTTGATGGTGATCTTGAGCTGATTCAGTGGACAAAAGGCTTAATTCTTAGCATCACCGAAACCGATGCGACTGATCCTGTTCGTAATATCCGCATCGTTCCAACGGGTGGTATTTGTAAGGGAAATCCCTTTACTTACCAAACTGATGCTGCTGCTTGCGATACGCCATACATTGCATTTGCTGATATTTTAGAGAGTAACCGTAATGCCATTTTGTTCAATCCTGACTTCCTGAATTTCTACAAAGATTTTCGGGTATTGCGCATGATGAACTTTATGGAGACCACACCCCGTCGGCCGGAAAACCATTCGATCAATCCCTGCCTTGGCATGACCGATAGTGAATACCGTAGCTGTGTGACTCAGTCTCGTAGCTGGGACCAACGCGCCACTCTGGATGATGCGAGCTGGGGCGGTTCACATCGCACCATCGTTACCGAGCGCTTTGGTGTTCCGCTTGAAGTCACCATTGCCCTGAGTAATTTGCTGCAAGCTCACCCTTGGCTAAACATCCCTCACAATGCGGATGATAACTATGTCGAAGAATATGCCAAGCAACTGGCCAATGAGTTGGATGACTCGCTGCAAGCGCATATCGAATACAGCAATGAAATCTGGAACTCTGGCTTCTGGGCACATAATTACGCCAGCTACATGGGTGCAGATGATCCGGTCATTAGCGCGATGGATGAAATCGGCACACGCGGTGCTGACTATTCCAACCGCGTTCGCTATATCGGTAAACGTGCTAAAGCCATATTCACCGTATTTGCCGATGAGTTTGGTGGTGCAGATCGCATTAAACGTATTTTAGGTGGCCAGCATAAATTCCCATCGTTTGCTTTAGATGCCCTGAAGCATGACGGAACTGCCAGCGTAGTGGATGCGGTCGCTATTGGCCCTTACTTCCATGGCTGCTGGAATAGAGAGCGCAAAACTGGTGTTGATGATGACGGCAATGACATTATCGTGGATATTGCCAGCTGTTCTGATCCTGATGTTGTGCCTAAAGTACTAGCCGATGCCACCACTGAGGAGGATGTGTTTGAAGTCATCGACGGCATTTACAATATCGGCGCAAGCAGCAATGAAGCGCGTGGCGACACCAATTCCTTGGATGCAACGATTAAACTGGTTAAAGCACAAGCTGACTCATTGCACGATGCATTTCCAGCGATTGATTTGTATGCCTATGAAGGTGGCCAACACCTGACTGTCGATTACAGCGACACCACGGATGGCGGTGGCAGCGGCCTGCTAACCGATGACATTCTCTATAACCTAGATAGCTTATTTGTCGACGTGAACCGCAACCCAGAGATGGGTGAGCGCTATAAACGACTGCTCGAAGGCTGGAAGGACGCTGGCGGCAAGCAGTTTATTCTGTTCACCTCACCACAATCGTTTAACCGTGCGGGTTATTTCGGGATTAAGGAAGCGCTGAATGCCAGCCGTGAAGAATCCCCCAAATACGATGCGGCACTCACTTTTCAGGAAACACTGAATAATTGCTGGAGTGGCTGGGTTGAGGAGGGCTGTTAAAACCTGAAACGACAGACTAGCGGTGCGAATACCCTTAGCCTTGAAACGCAAAGCGGGCTTGTCAGCAATTGGCAAGCCCGCTTTATTTTATGCTTTTGGCAGTGCTTGCCAAGTCCCATTCACCAAGCCTTCTAGCGGCTGGTAACGGGTTTTGTAATTCATTTTATTACAGTCTTTAATCCAATACCCCGGATACACATACTGCAAGCCAATCTCACGAGCGTAGTGAATTTGCCAAATTAACGCGAATACACCGATACCGCGCCGACTACCCTGCTCAGGATCAAAGAAGGTATACACCGCTGACAGGCCGGATGCCAATTTATCAACAGCGGCAACGCCAATCAGCTCTGCTTGGTCATAAAACTCAATAAATAAGGTATCGCACCAAGTCGCTGTGAGGAAATCTTGCACGCCATCGGTTTCGGTATCTTCGTGGCGGGACTTTAAATAACGCTCATAGAGCTCAGCATATTCTGGTTTAAAACCTTCATTATTGACCCCTACCCGTAAATCCTGATTATGCTTAAAGTTACGGCGCTGGCTACGGTCTGGGGTAAACTTTTCTACTTCGATACGCGTGGTCACACACGCTTTGCAGTCCTGACAATACGGTCGGTAAACCTGATTACCACTGCGTCGAAAGCCCGATTTAATCATGTAATCATACACGCTCATATTCATTGCGAAATCAGGGTCAATCACAGCATTACGCGCAATTTCTCCCGGCAAATATGAGCAAGCATGCATAGCAGTGGGGTAAATTTTCAAGGGCTTTGAAAAATCCATAAAAACGCTTTACCTTAATATTGGACACAATCGATAACCTAGACTGGGCGCTAGGGGGAGCCTTATCCGGATTCGTAGGTTAATCGGGCGCTCAGCTTCTATCAATATAAACCCTGATCGATGGCAGTGCAAAAATACCACCACCCGACCAGAGTCATAAACGGCCTTTAATAGGCAACCACCGATCCGGATTGGCAGTTTGATTGGGGGGAATCACCGGTTTGCAATAGCTCAGAAACGGCTGCGCCACCACGGATATCACCTCGCAAGGCTACCCAAATTTCCGTGACTTGATTTTTACGACCACAACGTAAACCCACTCTGGCAGCGGCTTTATCCCCATAAGTTTTCGCAAATACCGAACGGATTTCTTTTAAGGAAACTGTGCTGCCCACTTTAGAAGCAAACAGTTTGGATACCGGACTTTGATTCAACTCGCGAGTCACCCGCAATGAGTCCATATAATAGACATTGGCATCATTGTGATAGCAAGTACCGTGTTTAATCCACTCATGACGCTGTAAATACGAGGCATAACCCGGCATTACTTTGCTTAGTTCTTTTTTGGTCTCAGTCGTTAATGGCAAGGCTGGCAATAAGTCCCAACGGCCGCGACGATCAATACTTTTATGCGTCTCACTCACCCCGCAATAACTATTATTACGCGGCTGAGGCCATAAGCCATGTAGTGCCAAGTGCGATGCTGAGAACTCATTATTTGAGGCACGCGCACATTCCGTTTTCGCACTATGCGTGGCACAAAAGCCGGGCTGCCAGCTAAGTGCTAATAAATAATCATTGGATTGCTTACGGGCAGCCGGTACAGCAACTTGCTGGCCATTAACACTTCCGCAACTCACCTCAACCCAACGCTGTGGTGACGTAACACCGGGAATCTCAATTAAATAGTGAGTCGCTGCGACTTTGTTCTTAGCCCGTACCGTGTAACTTTCCCCCACACGAAGCATGACCTGATCCGGATTGGTTTGCTTACGGATCGAGCGAAACGCAGGGCAAGCCTGTTTTGCTACAAACACGCCTGATAATGGCTCACTAGCACTGGCGGGTAAGGAATTCAGCCCGATAATCACCAAGCCCGATAGAAGTTTAATCAGAGTTTTTTTCATTAACCTACATCCAATAATTGTTGTTGAATTTCGGGAGAAGCCAGTTGTTGCAACAACCACTTCAATCCCTCCCCTTTATGATGATTTTTCCAAGCGTAAATAACGCCATAAGGCCGGTCACCGGAAAGCTCGGTGGCTTTCACAACCATTTGCCCATCGTCCAAATAAGGTTGGACCATTTTTCGGGACACCGTCCCAACCCCTAAGCCCAAACGTTGCGCTTCCAGCTTCATCTGATGCGTCGGCACACTCAGCACTGACTGCCCCTCCAGCAAGCCAATGGAACGATGGGGAATACTGCGTGAGGTATCGGATACCGCAATCACCCGATAAGGTTTGATGTCATCATGGGACAATGGTTCAGTCGCGGTAGCCAAGGGATGGTTCGCTGCCACCGCAAAAACAAACTCATAATACCCAAGCTCTGCGGTAGAAATTCCGGACATGGTGGAGGGAATGGTGTCATCCACGCCGATAATTAAATCGGCCCGATTAGCCGCCAAACTATCCCACATGCCATTGAGTACTTCGGTACTCACTCGTACTTGCATCTGGGGCGATAGCTTAAATAAATTATCTAATAACGGCATCAGTGCATTGGGGTTGATCAGGTCGCCCAAGGCAATACTCAGTTCCGACTCCCAGCCGGTTGCAATCCGCTCAATGGACTTTTCAGCATCCGCCGCAATCTGCAAAATATGCTTACTGTGACGCACCAGTTCACGGCCAGCTTCAGTTAGTTTAACGCCATGTTTTTCGCGTTCAAAAAATTTAACATTAAATGAATTTTCAAGTTTGGAAACCGTGTAGGATATAGTCGAGGGTACGCGGTGCAATGCCAAAGCAGCCCCGCTGAAGCTACCCTGATCAACAATGGCTTCGATGACTCTTAAACTATCCAGATCAATTTTATAATTCGAATTCATCGAACCTCACCAGCAATATTTTCTAATTGTCTATCTCTACGATCCGGTTATCATAGCCTGATGTACGCATAGTATTTCTCTTTAAACTCAAAGGACAATCGCATTGATTAAGGACACTCAGACAGCCTATGGTGTAATGAGTAAATCGTTGCACTGGATTATGGCCGCGCTCCTGATTGGACTGTTTGGCGTTGGCCTATACATGACTGATTTGGGCTATTACGACAGCTTATATCATATCCTACCGTGGTGGCATAAGAGCATCGGCCTGGTTGTTATCATGCTACTAGTGTTGCGTGTTATTTGGAGACTGAGCAATACAAGACCCGCGCCATTAGCCAGCCACAAGGCATGGGAAATAAAAATTGCATCCAAAATGCATGTTTTACTGTATTTACTTATACTACTGATTGCGAGTAGTGGTTATTTAATTTCCACCTCAGAGGGCAAAGGCATTGAGTTCTTTGGCTGGTTTGAGGTACCTGCACTACTAACCTTGTCGACTGATACAGCGGACTTGGCGGGTGCTGCACATTTTTACTTGGCTTGGGGTTTGATTGTATTGGCGGCGGCTCATGCTGGCGCGGCGATCAAACACCACGTTATTGATAAAGATTCTACTTTAATTAAGATGAAACCCTGGTAACAAAAATGATGAAAAAATTACTTTCGACGGCTCTTTTAGCCACTGCGCTTCCATTTGCTGCAAATGTTTCTGCTGCCGATTACACTATTGATAATGAAGGCGCTCATGCGGCTATCAACTTCAGTGTGAGTCATTTAGGGTACGGCTGGGTTGTTGGCCGCTTCAATGAATTTGAAGGCACCATCAGCTATGACGCGGACAAGCCAGAAGAGTCTAGCGCTAACGTAATCATTAAAACGCAAAGCGTTGATTCTAACCACGCAGAGCGCGATAAGCACTTACGTGGTGGCGACTTCCTGAATGCTGACAAGTTTCCGGAAGCCACTTTCAAAAGCACCAAGTTTGACCCGTCTGAAGGTAAAGCGGTGCTTGAAGGTGATTTGACAGTAAACGGCGTGACTAAGCCAGTAACTATCGATGTGACCCTAAGCGGTTCTGGAAAAGATCCATGGGGCGGCGAGCGTATTGGTTTTAAAGGTACGACAAGCATCGCAATGGCTGACTATGGCATTGACTTCAACTTAGGCCCTGCCTCTAAGAACGTTGATCTGACGTTATATATCGAAGCGGTTAAAGTGAAGTAATTACAAGTTCCCTGCAGTGAAGAGGCCACGTTTTTGATAGAACGTGGCCTTTTTTTTATTTTGGCCGCTCGCTATTTACGCTTAGATGCCAGCCAGTACACATCGCAAAATACCAAAGCTCCAAGTGCCGCCTAAATTGTTGTAAAGCTCTTTGACAGCACCCTCAGAACGGTTCGGTAACTTGCTGGCCGCTTCACGAATTTCTTCAATATCTTCTTCATCTAAATCCGTTGCCTGCTCAATTGAGATTTTACCAGCACGAATAGCACCGGCTAAATCTTCATAAATCGTTGCGGCAACCATTTGGCGTTGTTTGGCAATTTGCTCAACATTCATTCCCTGCTTTAACATCGCCAAGGTAGCATCCGGCGAGTCAGGCGCAACGGATGGACTATCGTCTGCGTGCTTGCAAATCAGCTCGATGAAATCATGCCCGTAACGATCGAGCTTGGACTCCCCTACACCACTGATATAACGGAATTCGGTTTCGGTTTGCGGCCGGCGCTCAGCCATCTCCTCCAAAGTCTTGTCATGGAAAATAACGTATGGCGGCACACCCTGCTCTTTGGCTAATGTCATGCGCAAGACTTTAAGCGCGCTCAATAAGGTTTCGGCTTCCGGACTTAAAATCGCACGATCTTTTAAGCGACTACCCGATTTAGCCAGTACCGGCGTCGCCAGTTTGCGGGCCTGTAGTTTGACTTCGCCACGCAATAAAGGCCGCGCTTTTTCTGTCAGCTGTAATGCGCCATAACGTTCCATATTAATGTGCAAATGACCTTGCGCAATCATCTGACGGAACAGGCTACGCCAATACGGAATACTGTGGTCCTTGCCTAAGCCAAATACAGCTAACTTGTCATGGCCATTGCGTTGAATACGGTCATCCTCTTTACCCAGCAAAATATCCGTGACATAGGCCACGCCAAAACTTTGGCCGGAGCGATAAACCGCTGATAAGGCTTTTTGCGCATCAACAGTCGCATCCCAAGTTTCCGGCGGATTCAGGCAGTTATCACAGTTACCACAAGGCTGATCCATGGTCTCGCCAAAGTAACCAAGAATTGCCTGACGCCGACAGCTGACCGTCTCACACAAGGCCAACATTGCTTCGAGCTTGTGCTGGGTAACGCGTTTATGATCTTCACTGCCGGTACTTTCTTCCATCATTTGGCGCAGGGTAATCACATCCTGCAAGCCATAACTCATCCAAGCATTGGCGGGTGTGCCATCGCGTCCGGCACGTCCGGTTTCCTGATAATAGGCTTCGATGTTTTTGGGCAAACTTAAGTGTGCGACAAAGCGCACATCTGGTTTATCAATGCCCATTCCAAAGGCAATGGTCGCGACAATAATCACACCTTCTTCACGCAGAAAGCGCGCTTGGGTGTGCTGGCGTAATTCAGGGCTTAGTCCCGCATGATATGGCAGCGCAATACAGCCTTTATTACTGAGCCATTCGGCGGTGGATTCCACTTTTTTGCGGGATAGGCAGTAAACAATACCCGCATCTTTCGGGTGATTTTGCTGGATGAAGCGCCACAAACGGTCACGTGAGTTTTGTGCATCGGACAGCTCATAGCGGATATTGGGTCGATCAAAACTATTAACAAACACGCCCGCTTGCTCTAACTGCAGCTGAGCAATAATTTCCTGACGGGTTCGTTGATCTGCTGTGGCGGTTAATGCAATGCGGGGAATATCCGGAAAGCGCTCGGCAAGCATCGAGAGTTGCTGATACTCCGGCCGGAAATCATGCCCCCATTGCGAGACACAATGCGCCTCATCGACCGCAAATAAGGAAATTGTGCATTGGCTAAGCATCTGCAAGGTGTAGTCATTACACAAGCGCTCGGGAGCAACATACAGAAAATCGAGCTCTTGGCGGCGCAATGCAGATTCCACTTGCTGGCGTTCTTCTGCGCTCAATGTCGAGTTTAAAAATGCGGCTCGCACACCTAACTGAGTGAGTGCATCGACCTGATCTTGCATCAAGGCAATCAATGGTGACACCACAATGCCAACGCCATCACGTACCAATGCGGGAATCTGATAGCACAGTGACTTACCACCACCGGTTGGCATTAGAACAAAGGCATCCTCTCCCGCAATCACTGAATCAATAATCGCCGCCTGATTATGCCGAAACTGCGGATAACCAAATGTGGTGTTAAGAATTTCCAGTGCGCGCGACATATTCAAACCTATAGCCAATCCATGAGGCTGCCAATAAAAGCACATCGCACATCGTAATTGAATTAAAACATGATAGAATTCACGTTTTTAACGGTTCGCAAGGATCTTCGCTCCAATGGACGACAAAAAACCTTCCCTGACGTATCAGGACGCCGGCGTTAGTATTGAAACCGGCAATGCATTAATTGATCGCATTAAACCCCATGCAAAGCGCACAAAGCGTCCTGAAGTCCTCGGTAATATCGGTGGATTCGGTGCTTTGATGTCGATTCCGAACCGCTACAAAGACCCCGTACTGGTCTCTGGTACTGATGGCGTCGGCACTAAGCTGAAGCTGGCCATTGATATGAAGCGCTTCGACACCATTGGTGTTGATCTGGTGGCGATGTGTGTGAATGACATTATCGTGACAGGTGCCGAGCCACTATTCTTCCTTGATTATTATGCCACCGGTAAGTTGGATAATGATGATGCGGAAAATGTTATCAAAGGCATCGCGGATGGTTGTGAGCAAGCAGGTGCAGCCTTAATTGGTGGCGAGACTGCTGAAATGCCGGGCATCTATCGCGAAGGTGATTTTGATCTGGCGGGCTTCAGTGTTGGCGTCGTTGAGCGTGAATTGATCATTGATCAAAGCTCAGTGGCTCATGGCAATGTGCTGATTGGAATGGCGTCTAGCGGACCACACTCCAATGGCTACTCGCTAATTCGCAAAGTGATTGAAGTCAGTGGCGCATCCTTGGATCAGCCATTTGGTGAAGCAGGTGAGACTTTAGGCGACGTATTACTGGCTCCGACCACTATTTACGTGAAGCCATTGCTACAAGCATTAAAGCAGTTTGATATTCGTGCACTGGCTCACATTACCGGTGGTGGTTTAACTGAAAACCTACCTCGCGTATTGCCGGGCAACTGCAAAGCCGAAATCGACCTAAGCAGCTGGGAACGTCCTGAAATCTTCAACTGGTTGCAGGAAAACGGCAATATCGAAGACATGGAAATGCTGCGTACCTTTAACTGCGGTATCGGCATGGTATTGGTCGTCAGTGAAGAGCAAGCAGATGAAGTGATTAATAGCTTCAAACTGCAGCAAATCACTAGCTGGAAGATTGGTCGTATCGCTTCTGCTGAGACTGAAACGCCATATGTAGAGTACGTCTAAGCAATGCTGTCAATTGTTGTATTAATCTCCGGTAGCGGTAGTAACCTGCAGGCGATTATGGATCGCATTACCAAAGATAAATTGGACGCGAAGATTGAGCTAGTACTCAGTAATCGCGCTGATGCTTATGGCTTAACGCGAGCAGCGGATGCGGGAATTGAAACGCGGGTGATTGATCACAAGCAGTTTGATTCCCGAGAGCAATTTGATCAGGCGATGATTAAGGAGATTGATCCCTATCAGCCTGATCTGATTGTGCTGGCAGGTTTTATGCGCATTCTGAGTACGGCGTTTGTCACGCACTACACTGGCCGCATGATCAACATCCACCCTGCTCTACTGCCAGCCTACAAAGGCCTGCATACACACCAGCGAGCGCTAGAAGATGGTGTTAGTCATCACGGTGCAAGTGTGCATTATGTAACGGCTCAGTTGGATTCTGGCGCAGTGATTTTACAAGGCCGTGTGCCGGTATTGGCGGATGATACTGAAGAAGCGTTGCAGCAGCGCGTTCATAAAATCGAACACGTGATTTATCCGGAAGTAGTGACATGGTTTGCACAAAAACGCCTGACGTATCAAAACAATCAGGCGCTTTTGGATGGTGAAGTATTAGACCAACCAGTGATTATCGACCAACAAGACTAAATACTGAAGCGGTTGGCTTATTAAGAAGCTAACCGCTTTAGGAATACATTCTCTACAGCAGCCAAATCTTCGGCTGTATCAACACCCGCGCCCGGAATTTCTTTAGCCACATCAACGTGAATACGTGTGCCGTACCACATCGCGCGCAGCTGCTCTAATTTTTCAAGCTGCTCTAGCTGACAACTTTCCATTTTCACAAAATCACGTAAGTATTTGGCGCGATACGCGTAAATCCCAATATGACGGAATGCAAAATCGGTGACATCCAGGCTTGGATCACGCTGGTAAGGGATTGAGGCACGCGAGAAATACATCGCCATACCCGCATTATCAGTGACCACTTTCACGACGTTAGGGTTGGTAAAGTCTTCCACATCCACGATAGGCGTACACAAGGTGGCAATCATTGCTTCAGGGTGATCTACAAGATTCTGCGCAACCTGATGTAAATTGACCGATGGTGTCAATGGCTCATCGCCCTGCAAATTCACCAGAATGTCGTCATCATCAAAACCACGTAAAGCCACCACTTCAGACAAGCGATCACTGCCCGTCTCATGGGCTTCATTGGTCATGCACACATCAGCGGAGAACGACGCACAAACTTCAGCGATGCGCTCGTCATCAGTCGCGATAATGATGTTATCAAAGCCTGCCTGCTGCGCACATTCATGCACGCGCTGGATCATCGGCTTGCCGGCGATACTGAGTAATGGCTTGCCCGGTAAACGGGTTGAATTATAGCGTGCGGGTATTACGAGTATTGTTTTCATTTATTGTCGATTTCATCCTGAGTCAACACACGAGCTTCGCTTTCCAACATGATCGGCTTACCCTCAATAATGGGGTAGGCAAGCCGTGCCGAGCGGGAAATAAGCTCTTGGTTCTTTTTATCGTATTTTAATTTACCCTTAGTAACCGGGCAAACTAGTATATCTAATAGCTTGCTATTCATTAACATTACGACTCCAATACTTTAAGTTTGGCCAACAGCCGTTCACCAAAAACAGAGCTCACTGTCGCTGTCACTGGAACCACCCAATGGGCTTCGGTAGCAAACGCTTTGCATTTAACCGCATCTTTCTCGGTCATCAGCACTGGAATTTCGTCGGCGAATTCTATATCAGCCAAGCTGAACCGGTGATGATCGGGAAAAGCATGTTCAATAACCGTCAAACCAAAAACTCGCAACATACGGAAAAAGCGTGGTGGATTTCCAATGCCAGTCACCGCATGCACCGTCATTCCCTTGTAAATCGATAATGGTTGCTGAGCGCCAGTTTTCAAGTTGTATAAATCACCCGTTGCCAATTGCATACTCAATTCAGCGCGTGGCTCTGCTTCATGCATCACCACAAAATCACATTCATCAAGCCGGGAAGCCGGTTCACGCAATGGCCCTGCGGGTAAGCAATGCTTATTACCTAAGCCACGTACCGCATCAATTAATACAATTTCAATATCGCGCTTGAGTCGATAATGCTGCAAGCCATCATCGCTGATAATAATATCCACGGAATGTGTCTGGAGCATTAAATCAACACTTTCATTTCGCTCTGGGCCGGCAATAACCGGAACATCTGCACGACGCGCCATAAGCACGGGCTCATCGCCATATAAAGCAGGATTGGCGCTAGGTGTCACTTCGGCTGGCCACTGCGTCGCTTTGCCACCGTAACCACGCGTAATAATACCCGGCGAATAGCCTGCTGATTTCAGCAGCTCAACCAGATAAATCACCATCGGTGTTTTGCCAGTCCCACCAACACTGATATTACCTACGATAATTATAGGAACTGGATGGGGAATTTGCTTGGATAATTGCTTAGAGCGGTTCCACTTAGCAGCCAATCGGAATAAAGCTTCTAGCGGCCAGAGCAGCCAAGCGCCCGCCGCGCCCTCGTACCAAATACTTTCTAAGATACGTTGTAAGCGGCTGGTATTGCTTGGTTTAGTGGAAGTTGAAGGGTGCGTGTTATTGGCCATCAGTCTGTAAATGCTGAAGTGCGGCATACACTCCATTCTTTTCTAGCAACGCTTTATGAGTACCGGCTTCGACAATTCGTCCCTGATCCATGACCAAGATTTTATCGGCTTGCTCAATGGTGCTTAAGCGATGCGCGATCATGAATGTCGTGCGACCACTTAACAAGGTATTCAGTGCATCCTGAATATAGCGCTCAGATTGCGTATCCAAAGCCGAAGTGGCTTCATCCAAAATCAGCACAGGTGTATCCGCCAAAATTGCTCGCGCAATAGCTAAACGCTGTTTTTGACCACCAGATAATAAGGTGCCGTTTTCACCGATTTCAGTATCTAAACCCTGTGGTAGTTTCTCGATAAACTCCAGCGCATGTGCCGCTTTGGCAGCCGCAAGAATGCGCTCATCACTTGCATTGCGCAGTACGCCATAAGCAATATTATTACGAACCGAATCATTAAACAGTGTGATGTTTTGGCCTACATAGGCAAACTGCTGACGTAAATTCGCTAACTGATAGTCTTGCAGCGATACGTCATCTAACAGGATTTTACCGCCTTGAAGGTCGTAGAAACGTGGCAGCAGATTAACTAACGTCGTTTTACCACTTCCGGACTTTCCAACCAGTGCCACTTTCTCACCGGCTTTTACGTTAAAACTAATATCTCTTAAGATCGACTCCGTACCTTCATAACTGAAAGACACACGATCAAAAGTCATCTCGCCGCGGACTCTTGAGGCCTGATGAGTACCAGTGTCTTTTTCAACCTCCGCATCAATCACTTCAAAAATGCTCTCACCAGCGGCAATACCAGCTTGCAGTACTGAGCTAACACTGGTTAAACGCTTGAGTGGATCGAATAGCAGCATCATCGCTGCCATAAACGACATGAAAGCACCGGGCGTAAAACGCTCTAGCAAGTCGCCGCGAGTTGCGATAATAATAACGATAGACAATGCAACGGCCACAATAAAGTGAACCAGCGGCATACTCAGACGCTCGGTTAAAATACGTTTCATAAAGGAACGGCGATTACGCTCATTCACTTCAGCAAAGCGATCTTTTTCAAAGTCGGTCGCACCAAAGATACGCACTTCGCGAGTAGCTTGGATCACTTCACTACTGATCTGTGTGACTTCGCCAGTAGATTCCTGAATCTGATGACTGAAACGGCGGAAGCGCTTAGAAACAAAACGAATGATAAGAGCAATTAAAGGGCCTGTGAGCAATACAACCAGCGTGAGTTCCCAGCTGTAATAAAACATCAGTGCCAACAAACCAATAATACTAGCCGTATCTTGCACCAACACCGTCAAACCGCCAGTGGCTGCAGAGGCAACTTGCTCTACATGATAGATTAAGCGCGTCACCATCTGACCAGAGTTTGTCCGGTCATAATAGCTAACGGGCAAATGAATCAGTCGGGAGAATAATTGCTCACGAAGCTCTGTCACCACTTTGCGCCCTACCCAAGCCATAAAATAGCCTGACAGGAAGCCGGAGACGCCTCGTAATAAGAAAATCAGGAGTAGCGCATAAGGCGCCCATTCGATAATTTCAGGATCTTTCTCCATGAAAGTGCCATCCAGCAAGGGCTGGAGGTAAGCAGCAAACATGGGCTGAGTCAGCGCATTGATGATCAGGCCGACTAGGGCCAGTAACAAATATCGCCAGTGCTTCAGTGAGTAACCGGCAAGGCGCTTATAAATTTCAACCCCGCCCGGCTTGGTCGGGGCTGTATTTGTATTACTCAATGAGAAGTCCTGTTCTGTTCAGTCTACTTTCTGGCTGCCTGAGCGGTTGCCATTGAGAAGTTAGTAATCCCCAAGCGTCCGGCAATATCCATTGCAGTAACGACAGACTGATAATTAGCATTTGCATCAGCACTAATCACCAACGGTGGATTAGAACCACGGCTATCAAGTGCCTGACTTAAAGCTTGGAATAATGTCTCCGGCTTGTTGTTCAACACTTCCTGTCCATCCAGATAATAAGTGCCACGGCCATCAATTAACAGCTCCATGGTCTCATTTTGCACTTCAACAGCAGCGCTTTGAGTGGTCGGCAGTTCGATTTTAATCTTAGCATTACGGTCAAAGGTGGTTGTGATCATAAAAAAGATCAGCAACAAAAAGACCACGTCGATAAGCGGGGTTAGATTAACCTCCACCTCATCGGGAACATGTTGGGTAAAGTTCATGCTACCCCACCTGCCGCTTTATTTTGCTGCGCCGCTCTGACTGCAGCCATCGCTTTTTGAGAGCTATGAGCCGCAGCCTGTGCCGCCGCTGCAGGACGCTTAGCGCCAACAGTACCGACAGTCTCAACCAGCTTCATCGCTGATTTTTCCATCTCAACCGCCAGATCTGTGATCTTAGCGCGGAAAAAACGGTGGAAAATCAATGCAGGAACCGCCACGGAAATACCTGCAGCCGTTGTAATCAGTGCCTGTGAAATACCGCCAGCCAATTCTGTAGGATTACCTACACCTTGGCTAGTGATCACACTAAACACGCTAATCATACCAACAACCGTACCTAGCAAACCCAGTAACGGCGCAATTGCCGCAATGGTGCCGAGTGTCGTCATGTACTTATCCATTTCATGGATCACATGGCGACCGGTTTCTTCGATATTGGTTTTCATGATGTGGCGAGGTTGATCCGCACTGTCCAAACCGGCGGCCAACACTCTACCCATCAAAGAGCCTTCGCGGATCTGATTAATGTGTGCCGATGTCATTTTGCCTGACAGGGCTAACTTGCCTGCCATATCCGCTACGCCTTCTGGCATAACTTTTTTCTTACTTAATTTCAGAAATAACGCAATAACAATTGCTGTTGCCGCTACAGAGCACAGCACGATCGGGATCATTAAGAATCCACCCGCAGTAATATATTCAAACATATCTGGCCTTTAATTTTTTTATAATAAGCTCGCTCAAACCCGATGCCTTAGTCCTTCATGGCAAATCGGCGTCCCCTGTCACAGCAACGCATCCCGCTTGCTGTGACCTACGTTATTATACAATAACGCCCCGAGCCTATTAAAGGCTATAAAATCAAAACCCACGCTGAATATTAGTCACGAACAAACACAGCAATCGACTCAACATGCGCCGTGTGCGGGAACATATCCATTACACCAGCGCCTTCCAAGCGATAACCGTGTGTGTGCACTAACTCACCGGCATCACGTGCCAGCGTCCCCGGGTGACAGGAGACATACACGATGCGCTTGGCACCCAGCTTACCAAAATGCTCAATCACTTCTTTAGCACCCGAACGTGGCGGATCTAGCAGAATGCGATCATACTTCTGCTTCATCCAAGGCTCGTGCTTAACATCCGCCGTAAGATCGAAGGTAAAGTAATTGGTATTGCTAATGCCATTATCCAATGCGGTTTGCTTAGCACGTTGCACCATCACAGAGTCACCCTCAACCCCAACCACTTCGGCTGCATTACGGGCAATCGGCAATGTGAAGTTACCCAGACCACAGAACAAGTCCATAACCTTCTGAGTACCATCCAGCTCCAACAATTCCACAGCGCGTGGCACCATCTGGCGATTAATACTGCTATTAACTTGGAAGAAATCCTGCGGACCAAACTTAACTTTAGTCTCAAACTCCGGATGCTCGTAAAACAGCTCGGGGTTTTCAGGCCAAATGCAGTGAACAGTCGTAGGACCTTTAGGCTGCAAGTACATCTGGAAGTCGTGCACTTTGGCAAACTCCAACAGCAATTGCTGATCTTTGTCCGATAATGGCTCCAGATGACGGAATACTAGCGCCGTAGCATTATCCCCAACTGCCACTTCAATTTGTGGAATCGTCTCTCTAGCATCCATCTGAACAATCAGAGCCTGCAGCTCCGGCAGCTTTTCACCAACGGATGGATGCAACACGCGGCAAGCATCAATATCTGCCAGAAAACGACCAGCACGCTCACGGAAGCCAACCAGTACCTTTTCTTTTTTGCGCACATAACGCACACCCAAACGGGCTTTACGGCGATATCCCCACAGATCTCCCACCATCGGGTCAAACACCGTTTCCGGAATGACTTTACCGATATGCTTCAGCGCATCCAGCATCGCCTGCTGCTTATGGTGAATCTGCTTTTCAACGTCCAAGTGCTGCATACTACAGCCACCACAGATCTGAAAATGCGGACACCCCGGCTCAACGCGCTCTGGCGATGCCTCAAGCACCTCAGATACGTAGCCTTCGTCGAACTTACGGTTAATCGCGGTATAGGTAAAAACTACCTTTTCACCGGGCAGCGCACCACCTACAAAAACAGCTTTACCATCAATGTGTGTGATACCTTTGCCTTCAAGACTCAGGGATTCAATTACTGCCTCAACCGGAGTCTGAGGTGGGCGCGGTGGCCTACGTTTTGCCATACTACTTCCTACTAATACGTCGGGCAGGTTGCCCGATATGGAGTGCTACTGAGACCCCAACGGTTTTCAATACTTGCGTGGGGGTCGGATGATACCCTACCCGCTTTCAGATTGCCCCATAATTGACGCAAGTTGATGGAACGATTCTGATTAGTTGGATAGGCCGCCAACCCACAGAACTTATTCAGCTCAGCATTCAGGTGGCCCGGAATTTCCGGATGGAAAATCGCACGCGCTAATAACTCGATAGAAATCTCATTACGCTTCAATGCACCACCGGCATAAGCAATCTTTTCCACTTCATTAAAATACATCTTCAGGCGCTTATCACGTGATGGCGTGGAGTAATAATCATACTCGGTGCGATTCATACACTGGCGACCTTGTGAACGGATCTTACGCAAGTGATTCAAACCATCGTTGACATAGTTCACTCGCTCTTTAGCAAAAGCGCATAAACCATAAAGCACACGCGTTGCTTTTTCTTGGAGTGGCTCCGGACGACGGCGCAATTTTTGGGCAACAATATCGGTGAATGCGACATAGTTATATTGCACGTTTTCTGCAATCTGGTATTGCTCAGCGCTAAAGCCTGGCTGCTGCTGCATCGGCTTAGCCACCATTTGTGGCCACTTAAAACGACGGTAACCATCCCGCATATTAGCTTTGTCCTGAGGAATGAAGAATGGAAAAGCGTAAAGGTGAACCATGTGCTTAGGTGATGCGGGTGTGGTTGAACTCAAAATAGAGGTAACACCGGTCTCCGTAATTCCAGTCAGAATATAAGAGTGTGAGCCCGGCTCAACATACACATCCCCTGCTTTCAGGTCTGCCAAGGCAACCGGATAAGTATCCAAATGCAAAGAACGAGTCCCCACGCGATCTGCCACATATTTCATAAAGCTGCGCACGCGCTGAACTTCTGATTGGCCATCCCAAGTGCGCATATTGTTATCTAGAAACTCGCCTTTGCGCATAATATTGTTAATGGCAAACGGCAGTTTATTCTCATAGGCAAACGCCAGACGCATAAAGTAAATCGCATCAGCACAATCGTGAGACAACTGGTAGTAAGCCGGCTTCTTCGGATCCATAAAGAAATCCGTTTTAAAATTCTGTGCGACCCATTGTTGATACTTAACTTCCCACGCTTGCGACCACTGGTTTTGTGCGGTCCAAACGCCTGCAACTGCATTTGACATGCCGGTCGCTGACAGCAGAAATACTAATCCTGCCAGCCAATTTTTCACTCGTCTTTGATTTGCCATATTATTTATCTGTTTTATTGTCCAAAGTATTTTTTATTGGTCAGCCACTATGCGCTTTAGTTCAGCCGCTAGTTGACTGGCTGACACCCGAAAGGCATTGATTAGTAGCTGCTGATCTCGCAACTTGATATCCGCTTCGTATTCATTCTCATATTGTCGCAGCCACAAACGCCGCTGCCAGCGCATCATTAACGACTGCCAACGAGGGCTAAGTGTTTGCCGATCTACCCTAAAATCCCCTTCAAGCTGCAAGCCGGCGTGTTGATTAAATGTTCTAGCGGCCCCTTTCACATTGAGCTGAGCAATCGCCAAACCTGCCTGCCTTAATCCAACATTGAGATCCAAGCTACTGCGCTCAGCGACCAGTAGCGACTGCCAAAGATGTTGCCCCAGCTTTTGTTCAATACGATCAGCTTTATCAAGCAGACGCCATAAAAAGTCTTGTTGCTCGGGAGTATCAACTTCTTCCAGCGCCCATTCAGCCTGCTGCAATAAGCTGGCACGCTGCGACTGTAATCGCCAATAGGCCAGCAAACCCTCTGTACGCCAATCGCGGAATTGAACACTTAGCAGACCATCTTGGTCGTCGTTCAGTGTAGGATTTTTAACCGTTAAATCTAGATCCCCGCTTAATGTATCATTATTAAGCCACAATGAACTACGACTGCGGAGATTTAGTGGCACTCCTGAAGAGGCACCTGCTAGTTTTAACCTCAGGCTCTCAGACAGAAAATCGATCACGGCCGCATTCGCTTCTGCACCCAGACCCTGCTGAGGTGCGACACGATTCACGTCAAAGCGAATGTCGGGTGCGCTAATCGACACCTCACCCCGTCGCCAATTGACACTTTTGGCAGTGGCCTCGGCCTGATATCCGCCGCTTAATAATCCAAGCTGTGTTTGCAGGTGAATAGCCTTGGCTTGCCATTCTGCACCGATAAATTGCCGTGCACTGAAATCCAAATGTAGCTGATCAAAAAAGTCGAAATAGGCAGAAATTTGTGGCAACTCGCCGTCAAATACTGAGCGCAGCGTGTTAGCCACTACCGCATCTTCAGCTTCATCCACGGTAATTTGCCACCGCGATGTCCCAAAGCGAATGCCAGAATCAGTGATTAGTACCGGCCCATTTAACGAGCGCGCCACTAAATGAACCTCCCCAACCTGCCCTGCCATTGCTGCAACGGGAGTATTCACCGTTAAGCGTACTTGAGCGCCAGTTAACGTTTCTTTGTAATCAAGCAATTCAATATCAAGCAACTGAGGAACAGCTTCGGCTTGCTGCAAGTAGGCATCAAAAGCCTCACGCGTGACCTTGGCAAAATACCAACTGCTACTTCCCCACAGCATGACCAGTGTGAGGAAGATAATTAATACAAAAGCCAGTAGTCGATTCATAGTCTCAGTAACTGTTTTGGGCGAATACCCATGGCCAGAATCGCCAGTAAATACGCAATCATTGCACTCAATACTAAGCCACCCAGCGCCCCAATCTTCAAGAATACGCCAGAGGCTTGCCACCAACTATCACTCGGATTTATGTAGAGCACGACCAAAGCCATCAATACCGAAGCCACTACGATCTTAATTAAGAACACTGGCCAGCCTTCTGTTTGCCCTACAATTTTCTGACTGTATAAACCTTTAAATAATAGACCGGCATTCACAAAGCCAGAAATTGCGGTGGAGAGGGCTAAACCCGCATGTGGGCCAATGTATCCCAACTTATACCAAGGCAATACGATCACCAGATTGCAGACAATATTTGCGCCAATGGAGATCAATCCGATACGTACTGGAGTTCGGGTATCTTGTCTGGAATAAAAACCGGGCGCTAACACTTTCACCATAATAAAGGCGGGCAAACCGAGTGCGTAGGTCATCAAGCTTAAGCTTGCCATTTCTACATCGTGCCAACCGTTAACGCCATTATCAATTACTGTCGCTAAAATCGGCACAGCCAATACCATCAAGCCCAATGTGGCCGGAATCGACACCAACAGCGATAAGCGCATTGCCCAATCTAATGTTTTGGAAAAAGCCGCGCCTTGTGCATTGGCATGATCACCCGATAACTTGGGCAAAATCACCGTACCAATCGCCACCCCAATCAATGCAAGCGGGAACTCCACAAAGCGATCAGAGAAGTACAGCCAGCTAATACTTCCGGCAGCTAGCAATGAGGCAATCATGGTATTAATGGTGATATTAAGCTGAGCGGCAGATGAGCCAACTAAGGCCGGTGCCATCAGCTTCAGAATGCGCTTAACACCCTCATGGCCACGCTTAAAACTAAAACGTGGCACCAAGCCAAGCTTTTGCAAATAAGGCAACTGAAAGGCTGCCTGTGCAAGACCACCGATAAAAACGCCCCATGCCAATGCTTCAACAGGCTGCTCAAAACGTGGTGCCCACCAAATGGCAGCAGCGATCATCACCACATTGAGTAATACTGGTGTAAAGGCCGGTACTGCAAAATTGCCGAAGGTATTTAGAATGCTACTGAAAAATGCCGCTAGTGAAATAAACAGCATGTAGGGCGCGGTGATTCTAAGTAAGTAAGCAGCAAGTTCAGGTTCCGCATCGGGCTTGGTTTCAAAGCCCGGCGCGAATACCATCATTAATAATGGTGCGGCTACCACGGCAATCAGAGAGACCACGAACAGGATTAAGCCCATCATACCCGCAACATGATTAATCAGGTCTTTAAGCTCTTCTTGGCTACGTTGCTCTTTATACTCTGAAAGGACCGGTATAAAAGCCAGCGAGAAAGCACCTTCAGCAGACAAGCGACGCATTAAATTCGGAATGCGGAAGGCGACCAAAAAGGCATCCATCGCACTACCCATTACAAAGTAGTTGGCGTATACCGCATCGCGTACCAAGCCTAACACCCGTGACAGCAAGGTCATAATACTAATGGCAATTCCTGAACGGAATAATCGACTCATAAACGGAGGTCCGGATGTTAGTAAACAAAGAGATAGCGCATTCTACACAAGCCAGCGAAAAAAGTTAGCCAACAATAGCCGCTGCCTGGCTAATTCAGCGAGAATTTAACTAGGCACTGCCAGGCTTAATAAACGTAAAATAACTGCACACTATACCTTTCTGGCAGACCTTGATATTTCCACTTATCAAAAAGTTAACGCTGTTACGCTCTTTTTTCTTGCCCCTTCTTTATCACTCCCCTTAAATGGCACCCAAGTGATAAATACCCCCGAATTAATAATAAAAAAAATGAGCATTGACATAATGAAGAGAAATAATCGACCGTTACGTGGATTACGCCGGGTGGCCCCGGTTTTCTGCTCCATCGCTGTTTTATCAACTCAACTTCAAGCTGGCCCCACTGTACAGCTAAATGGAGATGAATCCCGTGACAATATGGCGGACTCCGGAAGTCTTGGTTATGTTGGTGCTAACACCCGCATTGGCGTGAGCGTTGACCGCCACCTACAGGGCCAGGTCGATATCAATCAAATCGTTCATGAAGATGATAGCAGTGCCACCAGCGCGGAAGCGTGGTTTGGCTATAAAGTCAAAGATGATGATAACGGCGATAAAGGCTTCAAAGGTGGCGGTGCCAAGCTCAACCACCAGTGGACTAATGGTAATCCTCAGACTGCAGACACTGTACATAAGGTCTTTGGAGCTTATGACCGCAATGATGATGATCAGGCAAAAGTAAGCGTCGGTTACGGTCAGGAATACGAGGACCTGTTCTGGTCCGCACAAGTCAGCAAAGGTTTAGGCGATGATATCGTCAATGGCGATGTGACGACTCGTGCCTATGACTATGGCGTTGGCGCTGAAGTAGGTACTTTCTTTGATAGCACCCTCACCCGTGTACGTGGTGGCTTGGATTATGAGTTTGGTACTGATTACGCTGATGATGAAGATCGTCCTGCGCAGGCCACTATCTCTGCCGGTATTGAGCAGTTCTTCCAAGATTCCCCTCACAGCATCACGGTCGATGTTTCTGGCAGTCACAACAGTGGTGGCAACGCAAGTAGTGATACTGACTACAACGCCCGCTTAGGTTATCGCTATGAGTTTGGCGGCAATGGTGCCTTCCAATCAGCGTCATCAGTTCGTCGTCAACGTGTTGAAATCCCAGGTACTCCGCCACGTGCTGGCCGCGCTGGTGTTGCCGCAATTCCGGCTATCCAAGCAATCGCCGCTCAACCAGCCAGACCAGCACAAGCAGCAATCCCTGCAAAATATGAGCGCCGTGCAGTAAAAACAGCTGGTCACGAATTCGTTAAAACAACCATGAAACTGGAGAATGAAACATTCTTTAAGTTGAACTCAGCCGTTCTAACCCAATCAGCCACCCGCAATCTGGATAAAATTGTGTCGCAGATTCGTGGCCACGGTTACTTAGGCGCTGTACGTATCACCGGTAATACTTGTGGTATGGGCGACCCAGTATACGATCAACGCTTATCGGAGAAACGTGCTAATGCAGTTCGCGCTTACCTGATTGAGCAAGGCTTCAATCCTGAGCACTTGATCGCACGTGGCTTAGGTAAAGGCAGTCCAAAATATGATCGCAACGACCAAGACTTTAAGAACCGTCGTGTCGATTTGGAATATGTTACTGAGCGCTCTATTCGCCAAGCCAATGGCCGCAAAGTTGAGTACAAGAATGTATTAGTACAAGAAGGACGTCCAGCGACTCCGGCGCAACCAGCCAGACCAGGTCGTGCGGGACAAGCTGGCCGCGCTGCTATTCCGGCGATTCCTGCATCTCCGGGCACTCCGTCGCGCTTCGTATGGAAAACAGAGTCTGTGCCGTCTGCACCAATCTGGATTAAGCGAGCGCTGCACAACACCATTAAGCACAACAAAACGATCAGCACGTACAGTACTCGTTCTGCACAGCAGACTAAAGACGATCAAGTTACCATTAACAGTCGCGACAATATGATTAGCGTGCTGGAAAATGATAGCGAAGGCGTAATGCTAGTTCGCGTATCTCAACCGGCACACGGAACGGCAACCGTCGTTGGCGATAAAGTTCGTTATATTCCAACGCCTGGTTACTCCGGACCAGACTCATTCACTTATACGGTTACAGATCGCAACGGTAATGAGATTACCTCGACCGTAAATGTGACTGTGCCTGATACAGTAAATTACGCCCCAACAACAATGCCAGACAGTGCGACAACACTGGAAAATACCGCAGTATTGGTTGATGTATTAGCCAATGACACCGACCCGGACGGCGATACTTTAACGCTTCAGGAAGTTGGCAGCGCCATGCACGGAACTGTGCAGATTGTTGGCACTCAAGTGCAGTACACACCAACCAAAGATTACTTTGGCACCGATAGCTTCACTTACACGGTAAGCGATGGTAATGGCGAAGTGATTACCGAAACGGTAACGATTACTGTAACCGATGTGAATTTGGCTCCGACACCGGTTAATGATACGGCCAGTACTCCAGAAGTCACACCCGTCACTATCACAGCATTAAACAATGATACTGATCCGGATGGCGACACACTGACCCTAGCCGATGTTGACGTTCCGGCACACGGTACGGCGATAATTTCTGGTAACAATATCATCTATACACCTGAAGCCGATTTTGTTGGTACTGAAACGTTTGATTACACGGTTAGAGACTCAAGCAACAACACAGCAACTGCCACGGTAACAGTGACGGTGAGCAACGTTAACTCTGCTCCAGTGGCAACTGGCGACACTCGCTCTACCCCAGAAGATACGGATGTCACCATTGATGTATTGAGTAATGATAGCGATCCAGATGGCGATGCCGTTACAATCGAAAGCAACGATACACCGAAGTTCGGTACCGCTGTAATTAGTGGTAGTAACATCATCTATACGCCAAACAGTGGCTACACCGGCACTGATAGTTTTAACTATACTATTACCGACCCCGATGGCAGCACTGCAACGGCTCTGGTAACCGTCAATGTTACTAACGTTAATACTGCTCCACTGGCAGCAGACGACAGCCGCTCAACGCCAGAAGATACCGCTATCACTATTGACGTAATGAGCAATGATAGCGACCCAGATAGCGATACCATTAGCATCGAAAGCAATGATGCTCCGAAAAGTGGAACTGCGGTAATTAGTGGCACTAACATTGTCTACACCCCGAATAGTGGCTTTGTTGGCACTGACACATTTACTTACACAATCACTGATCCTGATGGCCTAACTAGCGCAGCAACAGTTACTGTGGATGTTACTAGCGTCAATACCGCACCGATCGCAACAAACGACTCTCGTACAACACCACAAGACACGCCAATCACAATCGATGTGATGAGCAATGACAGTGACCCAGACGGTGACTCTATTAGTATCGAGAGCACCAATAGTCCAATTAATGGTACGGCAGTTATTAGTGGCGACAGCATCGTTTACACGCCAAAGCCTGGATTCTTTGGCTCAGACATTTTTGACTACACCATTACAGACGGTAACGGCGGCACTCAAACTGCAACCGTGATGGTCACTGTAGAGGCGACGAACAAGGCACCGACACTGATCGATGATGAAGTGACAACACCGCTCAACACCGCCATCACAATGGATGTATTGCTAAACGATAGTGACCCTGAGAACGATAAATTAACTATCACAACAGTATCTTCACCCACACAGGGCGGCTCGGTAACTACAAACACAAGTGGCAGTATTACATATACCCCTGCCACCGGATTCACTGGCGTTGACACCTACACTTACACAGTTAGTGATGGCGAGGGTAATACCGCGACAGCCAATGCAACGGTTAATGTAAATGCAGCCGTGAATGTACCACCAATCGCTGTAGACGATACTGCAGAAACTGCTTTTGAAACACCGGTTACGATTAATGTTGCAGCCAATGACTCTGATCCAGATGGAACGCTTACCTGTGTAACAGGTATTGCCTCTAACCCAACGGGTGGTTATGTCAATATTTTGACCTCAGGAACACAGATCAGCTATACACCATATGACGGCTTCTCAGGTACTGATTCATTTGTTTACACTGCGTGCGATGCTGACGGTGGAACTGCAACAGCAACGGTAACTGTAACTGTCGCAGCAAACACTAACCAAGCGCCGACGCTGAGCCCGAACTACGCGGCAATTCAAGGATACTTCCCTGTGACTATCCGCGTGCTCGCAGATGATAGTGACCCTGACGGAGATACTCTGACGCTTACTGGAATCACAACTCCACCAAGTAACGGTACAGCGGTTATAAGTGGTGACACTGTTATCTACACAGCAAACGCCGGCTATATTGGCTCAGACGTTTTTTATTACGAAGCATCAGACGGCAACGGCAACGTAGCAACTGAGCGGGTGGACATTGATGTTAAGAATGACAACAGCTCTCCTGTAGTTGGGGCCATTCCGACACTCACCGCCAGCCCATCCGGAACAACAACGATGGATATTGCAAGCTACCTATCTGATGCAGATGGGGACAGTGTCTATGTAGCAGTGGCTGATGCTCTCGGTGGAGTCATCACCTTTAGCGGAACAACACTGCAATACACGCCGAGAGAAGCGACCATCTCAGATACCATATACATTACGGTTTCTGATGGTAACGGCGGCACCGCAGACAGCATCATCACTGTCAACATTAACTAACCCCAATCCATAGGGTAGAAATACCTTATGACCTAAGGCCCGCAGCTTATGTTGCGGGCCTTTTTTGTGATTCCGTCAAGATAAGCCTTTACCTAACCTCACAGAAACGCTATTTTCTTCGTTTTTCAAGCAGTTCTGGAAGTCTATGACGAGCGAATATAACGCCTCAGCAATTGAAGTATTAAGTGGCCTTGATCCGGTGCGAAAGCGGCCTGGAATGTATACTGACACCTCACGCCCCAACCACCTTGCTCAGGAAGTTATAGATAACAGTGTTGATGAAGCGGTTTCCGGTTACGCCAACAAAATCCATGTGACCTTGCATAGTGATGGCTCGCTTTCAGTTGCGGATAACGGTCGTGGCATGCCCGTGGATATTCATCCGGACAAAAAGCTGCCGGGTATCGAAGTTATCCTGTGTACTTTGCACGCCGGTGGTAAATTCTCTGATAAAAACTACCAGTTCTCAGGTGGTTTGCATGGTGTAGGTGTCTCGGTCGTTAATGCACTGTCGCTACTACTGGATGTGCGTATCCGCCGCGATGGTCTTGAATATCAAATGACCTTTGAAAACGGTAACAAGGCGACTGACCTTGAAGTGATCGGTAAGGTCGGCAAGAAAAATACTGGCACTACCCTACACTTCTGGCCCAATGCCCAGTATTTCGACAGCGTTAAATTCTCAGTAACTCGCCTTAAGCATAACTTGCGCGCCAAAGCCGTGCTATGTCCAGGGCTACACATTACCTTTGTCGAAGAAGCCAAAAGTGAAACCACTGAATGGTTTTATGAAGATGGTCTGAAAGACTACCTGATCGACTCGATTAAAGAATTTATCAGCATTCCGGAAGACCCTTTTACCGGCGTGTTAAATACCGAACAAGAAGCCGCTGAATGGGCAATTGCTTGGCTACCTGAAGGTGGCGACCTGACACAAGAAAGTTACGTCAACCTGATCCCAACGACGCAAGATGGTACGCATGTTAATGGTTTGCGTAGCGGCTTAACGGATGCGTTGCGTGAGTATTGCGAATTCCGGAATTTGTTACCACGCGGCATCAAAATTGCCCCGGATGATGTTTGGGACCGTATTAGTTTCATCCTTTCTTACAAGATGAGTGAGCCACAGTTTGCCGGTCAAACCAAAGAGCGCTTGTCTTCACGCAATGCCGCCAGCTTTGTTTCCTCTGCGCTCAAAGATGCCTTTAGTTTGTATCTGAACCAACATCCGGATATTGGTGATCAGATTGCTGAACACATTATCAACAACGCACAGGTTCGCCAGAAAGCCAGCAAAAAAGTGATTCGTAAAAAGGTCGCTTCTGGCCCTGCACTCCCCGGAAAATTAGCGGATTGCTCGTCTCAGGATTTGAGCATGACCGAGCTATTTCTGGTAGAGGGAGACTCAGCGGGAGGCTCTGCCAAGCAAGCGCGCGACCGTGAGTTTCAGGCGATTATGCCACTGCGTGGTAAAATACTGAATACGTGGGAAGTAGACTCCGATCAGGTACTGGGCTCTCAGGAAATTCATGATATTTCAGTCGCAGTCGGTGTGGAGCCTGGCTCTGATAACTTGGAAAGCCTGCGCTACGGTAAAATTTGCATTCTGGCTGATGCTGACTCAGATGGTGCGCACATCGCTACTCTAATTTGCGCTTTGTTTGTGAAGCATTTCCGACCATTAGTGAGCGCCGGGCACATTTATATTGCTATGCCACCGCTGTACCGCGTTGATATCGGTAAGCAAATTGAATACGCATTGGACGAAGAAGAGCGTCAAGCCATCATGGCTCGCATCGAATCACAGAAAACCAAAGGCAAAATTTCTGTGACTCGCTTTAAGGGTCTGGGTGAGATGAATCCGGGCCAGCTTAGAGAGACCACAATGGCTCCGGATACGCGTCGTTTAATCCAGCTAACCTTGGATAATCCTGAACAAGCCGATGCCACGATGGATATGCTTTTGGCTAAAAAGCGTTCGGGCGACCGTAAGGCATGGCTTGAGAGCAAGGGTAATTTAGCAATTATTTGATGATGTGTGTAAATATGTCATACTCGGCAGCGTCCGGTGACCGACCGATGATTGGTGAACTTAAATCCTCGGGGATTGACCAATGGTTGAGTGACCTTAGAATGGCCGACTCTGTTAACTTGCTCCCCCAACAAGCTGACAAGCTTGGCCATATGAAAATAATTCCGATTAACGCAAGTCAAACCTTGACGCTCGTGCCCACATCACGACAACGGATAAGGTCTGTATACAAAAACAAGGAAATCAGCGACAGATGAACAAGGAGTTTGTGATGAAAAGTTTCCGCAACCTAGGACTCGGCGTGGCACTACTGGCCCTCGCAGGGATCGCGAATGCCAATCCTGGCGATCGTCTGGGTTACAACACGAGTGGACTGGCTCAGATTTCAGTCTCTAACCCACTAAATGATAAATTTAAGCTGGCCCGTGGCTGGATAACCTCTTGTAACTACGACTGGCAGAATGATCGCCCATTAGACCCTGGTTGCAGCAAGAAACAATCATTTAATACCGGTGAATCGGAGAAAGTGAAAGTTGACCGCTTTGGTTGGCCAATGCGCTTACCAACGGCTGGCGAAGCACCAATTTATACCTCGATCAATGCGATCTGGGATTTAGGTGAGTTCTTCACGCTAGGCGAATACGTAGTTACTTATACCGGTGATGCCGATATCAAGCCGCACGGTGATATAGATATCACACTGCAACAGCCTGGCCGAATTGAGTTCAACCTTAAATCGACCAAGCGCAACCTGCGTCTGCACATTACCCGCATTAATCCGGGCAACTACATTCGCAACATCAAGGTCGTTCCTAAGCGCTTTGTGAACACTGTTGCTCGTCAGCCGTTCAATCCTGACTACATCAACACCATGAAGCCATTCCACTCGATTCGCTTCATGCCTTGGCAGAACACTAAAGACACGCTGGTAAGCCGTTGGGAACAACGCACTACACCAAACCATGCGTTCTACAGTGGCAATGCCGGCATGCCGGTTGAGACAATGGTTGACCTGTCGAACACTGTTCGTTCGGCACCTTGGTTCTCCATGCCACATATGGCTGACAACACATTCTATTACCGCTTTGCACAAGTGGTTAAGCAACGCCTGAATCCAGGTCTGAAAGTGTATGTAGAAAACTCCAATGAAATCTGGAACTACATGTACCCAGCGACCCATTATGCAACGCGTGAAGGTTTAAAGCGCTGGCCAACGGCTTATTCAAAGCTAAACCAAGGTTCTCGTAACCTTCGCTTAGCACTGAACTGGAACGCCATACGCACCGCTGAAATGTGTGACATCTGGAAGCAAGTATTCGGCAATCAAAAGCACCGCGTTGTTTGCGTACTGTCTGCTTATGCCGGCGCACCTGCCATGGCTGAAGAAGCGTTAAGCTGCCCATTAGCCGGTGGTAATTGTGCCAGCCGCATCGATGCTTACGGTATCGCACCTTACTTTGGTGACTACATTGCGCGCATTGAAAACCGTGCTCTGTTAACACAGTGGGCGCATTCTGGCCAAGCGGGCATGAACAATCTGTTCAGAGAAATACTGCAAGGTAACTTGATCAATGATGGCATTCCTGGTGGCGCGATTCCTCGTGCAGTCAAGAACCGTATCGACCCTAACGTAGCAGTGACCAAAAAATACGGCGTTAAATTGCTGGCGTATGAAGGTGGTCAACATTTGCTACGCGTTGATGGCGCACACGTTATCCGCGACGAGAAGATCTTTGAGCTGTTCTCTAAAGCAAACCGTGACCCTCGCATGATTCAGGCATACCAGCAGTACCTGCAAGCCTGGAAGCGTAGCGGTGCTGGCATGATGATGCACTTCAACGGTATCTCTAACATTGATAACCGCAATTACTTTGCGATGCTGGAACGTCCTGAGAATCCAAACTCAGCGAAATACCGCGCAATGATGAACTACCTACGGGCTCGTTAATCTTAAGCAAATGATTGAAAAAGGCGGAGTCTGATGGCTCCGCCTTTTTTATATCTGCGCTAAGCTGGTATCGCCGCCCAAAAGTGCTAGACTTGAGGGCTAGTATTAACAACATGAACGTGAATAATGCCTTGGGATGAAGAAACACAGGAGTTCACTTACGCTGAACGTCCGAATAAAACACTGATCAAAATCGAACTTAAGAAACTGCAGGAAGTGATCAAGCGCGTGATTGATCTGCCAAAAAGTCAGTTTCCACTGGTTCCGATGTCAGAGACCATGCGGGTCGATTTTGAGTTGGCCAGGCGCATTGAGCGTGGCGCACTGCAACGTCATATCCGTTATATGTCTGGGAAAATCACTCAGGATGAAGCGGATGAAATGACGGATATGATGGATCGCTTAGCGATGCCACAGCGACGAGCGGTTGAGCGTTTGCACCGCATAGAGCAATGGCGCGACAAGCTAATTGGCGGTGACAACGCCCTGCTCACCGAGCTAGTTGGAGAATTTGAGAATTGTGATGTGCAGTATCTGCGCCAACTGATTCGTAATGCCAACAAAGAAGTTAAAGACAATAAGCCACCTAAATCCTCACGGCTTATCTTCAAATATCTGGATGAACTGGTAGATGAAAAAGAAGCCAAGGAATCCGATGATAGCTAAGCGCTAGCATTCATTTAGAATACAAAAACGGCGGGCAATCCATTTCAGGACTGCCCGCCGTTTCTATTTAAAGCTTACTTAAACTGTAATGTCCTACTTACCCATCATACCCTTTATGGCTGACGGGATATCCGCCGGGAATACAATCGACTTGCTATTAGGTGATGAGGCTAGCCTTTCCAAGGTGCCTACATATTTTTCACCCAGCAAGTACATAACGGGCAATTGCTCTTCACCAATTGCAGAGGCCACCATCTCAATCGACCGCTTGCTCGCCTCAGCCAAGATAACCTGCGCCTGAGCATCACGACGAGATGCCTCTAATCGCCCATCAGCTTCCAATATTTGCGCAGCCTTCTCACCTTCTGCACGCGTTACCGTGGCACGTCTGGCACGTTCGGCAGCGGCTTGTTCTTCCATCGCATGCTGCATGGTTCCGGACGGATTAATATCCTGAATCTCAACCGTTTTCAGCACAATACCCCAGTCGGAGATATCATCTGAAATCATACCCTTCAGCTTAGACTTAATCAGATCACGTGATGACAAGGCCGAGTCTAAATCCATTTCACCGATAATCGAACGCAGTGAGGTTTGCACTAGCGTTTGAATCGCCACGACGTAGTTCTCAACGCCGTATACTGCTTTTTCAGGCGCGACGATATTGATATACGCCACTGCATTAGCCACGATCACAGCATTATCACGAGTGATAACTTCCTGCGATGGGATATCCAATACGATATCTTTAGTTGTTACCTTATGAGATACCGTATCCACAAACGGAATCACAATATTCAAACCCGGCTGGAGCGTGGAATGGTATTTACCCAAACGCTGCACAACCCATTTATAACCTTGCGGCACTAGTCTCACACCTTTGGCGATCGTCATTGCAACAATAAACAATAATGCCAAGGCCATAATTAAACCTGCATCTAACATTTTCTAACTCCTCAAACCTTGTTAACGATCAAACTGTTACCTGAGATATCAATGACTCTGACGCGGTCACCAGGGCTTACAGCATCATCACAGATAAACTGCCACTCATCTGCACCTAAAATCGGCGCTGAAAAACGTAATACGCCACGACGATCACTAGTTGGAGCACTTAATACTTGTCCGGTTTCACCAACAATCGCTTCGCGCGACAAGCCCGCCTTGGTTCTATCTTTAGCTAGTGGCTGCATATATTTAAACCAGAGCCAAGTGAACAATACTGCAAACAGTACCCAGAACAACACTTGCAAGGCCAGTGGCAGACTTGGCATAATCAGCACTAAAATACCAACCAACACAGCTGCTGCACCAAACCACAAAGCAACAAATGATGGCAAAACAATCTCAATCGCCATCAAGCCAATACCCAGCACAATCCAATGCCAATACAGGATTTGCATTTCCATACTTAAGCCCTTTTCTTTAATGGGCGCATCAGATCTTCAATCAGCTTATTGGCCAAAATCTCAGCCTCTTCCGCTGGCTTTTGATTTGAATGGGCTTTATCCGGAGACTCCGTCTTATTGGGAAATAGCTCCGCTCTTAGCTGCTCCACAGAATGGAATTTTTTTGTCGATTTATTTGTCATCATCGATACCTCTAAAATAATTCTGATAGAAATTAGCGTTCAATTCACTGGGGAAGTAATGCTTGCGCTTCACCCAAACCAAACCATCACCTTTAGAAATTACCGCTACATCAATCGGTCCACCTACCGTCTCCAGCGTATTGGTCATTTTACGCTTAAATGCCGTTAGATTAACCAAAGCCTCAGCCATCGCAGCCAGCTCATCTTTAGGCAATACTCGCACCATGCTCATGACCGGTGAAATATGCGAGTCGCGAATATGCTTACCAAAGTCCTGATAAAACGTACCCAGCAATGCCCGATAACTTAAGCCAATCTCATCTTTTATTTCTTCGGCGGAACGCGATTCTGTATTTAAATCCTCATCCTTAATCAAATCAGGCACACGCTCTACCATGCCGCCAAGGGCCGTTTGCAGGTACATCAAAATCTGTGAATTCACCCCATTCATGAATAAATTCACCATATCTTCCTGCGCATAAGGGTAGATAGCTGCATCGCTGGATTTGGTGATTTTTTTAGACTTGTCCTTCAGCACCTGATACTTGAGCTTGCCGCGAAGAATCCCTTCCAGCTCGTAACTCAGTACTGATGGGTAAATTTCAGTATCGCCATAACCTGCAATTACCAATCCCGAGCTACCGCGTGAAAACGCAACGCGGGTGTGCAAGTAAATGGCAATATCATAAAGCTTGGTGACATAGCCTCGTTTGGGTTTGAGGTTCTGGAAGGTCGATTCCAACAGCTCGCGAAATAGCTCGTCATAGTGCTCACGCGCTTTGGCCTCAAATGCTTTATCCATATCGCTGATATAGGGCTGCTCGCTGAGCATCTTGTGCTTTTCGTCGATCAACTCCTCAAAGGCTTTAGCCACCTCTGGCTCGCCAATGGCCGTTCCCGCTTCGATAATTGGTTGTACTTTTTTAACCAGCGTTTCGCGTAGGAAATTATAGTAACGATAGACATTGCTACCGACCCACTGGCGCTCTACCTCGCTGGGGAATAAGTCAGAACGGTTTCGCAGAAAATCGAGGAAGTCTTCCCCGTAGTCTTCCAGCTTATCCATCTTTTTATCTTTTAGCTGGGTGCGGTAAACCTTGATCAAAATTTCCCACGGAACACCCATCAAACCGGCATTCCCATAGATCATAATGCCGACTGGCTCAGTCTTGGAGAGGGCCAGCAATTTGATGGCCGTGTTGTAGATTTTAGTCCCGCCAATGGTCACCGCGCTATCGGCGGCCAGCGCAACTCCTGACGAGTTTAAGATTATTACTTCAGCAGTCATAAATTACCTCAGTCGGCTATCGGTCATGGAGAAAAGTCGAACGCTTAATCGACTATACTGCCTAATCATAGGCTAATCCAGAAAGATTAACTGTAGTAATTCTAGTGGCTAAGCCCGCTGAATCGCGACCATCGTGGCGCTAAACACCACATCATCGTCCGCGCCAATTTCAACCACCAAGGACAAACGAGCACGCCCTTTTTGCTTTAAATGCTGAAGAAATGCGGTACCAACTTCAGCATCACAATGACAGACACATTCGATATCAGTCACCACCGGCCGGCGGTAGCGAATCTCCGCCTGAGCCATTACGATGTCGGCATCAATTCCGTTTTGCTCAACCAAATGTGTCGTGTAAGCCCATGCCGCCAAGGCGGATAGTGAATACAAACTCCCGGCAAAACCCGTGCCATGCACATTGATATTCGGGCTCAGTGGCGCGTGCACGGTGACCCCCTGCTCATCAAGCTGACTAATTGAAAAATCCATTCCATCAGCCAAGGGGATCTGTTGTCGAATATGTTGCGTTAATGCATCCTTATCTAAAGCCATCGTATCCACCTACTGGTCGGGATTATCAAATGATCAATTAAATAAACGGTCGCCCATCTGATCAATCAGTACTTTGGATTTGCGGACCATTTCGGCTGCACAGGTATCTGCGGAGGTAAACACGTCGGCACGAATCATCTGATGCTCACGCTCACCTTTACGGATCACACCATTAAGGCGATATTGACCACCCTCTTTCATAGGCGCTGGAATGATTTCGAAACCTTCGTATTCTTCTGAAGGCATGGCTTTAGAGGCAGAAGCTGATTCGCCAGAGCCGGCAAACATGGATTTAAGTGAGGATAGAAAGCTCATACAATAGTCCGATAGAAAATACAGACGTTTATTGTAAACCATAATCGGTTAAACGTGAGCGCTTCGCAAAAAATACGGGGGTATAGTGATGGATAAATTGCAGGCGAAAAAAAACCAGCTACGAAAGCTGGTTTTGAAATTTCATATCTACATCATGTTCAAAACATGGTGCCGAAGAGAGGACTTGAACCTCCACGAGCATAAGCTCACTAGCACCTGAAGCTAGCGCGTCTACCAATTCCGCCACTTCGGCAAGTGGTGTAGAACTCCGATCAATCTCGGAGACGCGCATTCTACATTTACCATTTTTTTTGTCAACGAGTATTTATTAAAAGCCATGAAAAAGACCAAACATTTATTAGTGGACCTTTCCACTCACGGCTTTGGCCATTTTGCACAAACCTCTATGGTGCTAAATGCATTACACCGGCTCGATTTACCGCTACGAATTACCATTCGAAGTAAGCTTCCCGAGTCGATAATCAAGGAGCGGTTAAACCTGCCTGTCAATAGTATTTCATACGCCTTGGATATTGGGCTAACAATGCACAACCCCGTTGAAATTGACCGTGAAGCCTCTTACCAATATTACCAAGCACTGCATCAACACTATGAACAGGCTATAGAACAAGAAATGGAGGAACTGGAAAAATTACAACCCGATTTTATTCTGGCGAATGTGCCCTATTTATCACTCTCTGCCGCAGCCAAACTCAACATCCCATCCATAGCCATGTGCTCGCTTAACTGGGCTGAAATATTCTCCCACTATTGCGGCGACTACCCTGAGGCTCAATCAATTACCCGGCAAATCCGTGAAGCCTATGCCAGCGCCGAGCAGTTCCTAACCGTGACACCCTCTATGCCGATGCCTGGTTTAAACAATACTCAGGCCATCCCGCCGATTGCACATCGTGGCCAATGCCAATCAGAGCTCTTGCGTAACGTTGTAAACAATCCCCAAGCACGCTTTGTATTGGTCAACTTAGGCGGCATTCCGAATACTTTGGATACCAGCAACTGGCCAGTACTGGACAATGTCTACTGGATTGTCGGCAGCGGCATTCAATCTGCCCGAACCGATATCGTCTCGCAGGATATATTTGATATGGCATTCATTGACCTGTTAAGTAGCTGCCATGCAGTACTCACCAAAACCGGTTACGGCATGCTCGTTGAAGCGACCGTGAATCAGGTTCCGGTAATTTGTATTACCCGTAATGGTTGGCCTGAGGAACCTGCGCTGTTTAAATGGGTCCAAGCACAAGGCTATCTACAGATTATCCAACTTAGCGAATTCAACGCTGGCGACTTTGCCAAAGCTGCTGAAAAAGCACTGGCTACCCGCTGGAAAAAACCTCCCCCCGCCAGTAATGGCGCTGAAGTTGCTGCTAAACTGTTGGCGAATTACCTGAAGTAAAGGATAATTCATACTCTGATCAATAATATGCAGTAGAATGCCACTCATTAACAACAAGGAAAAGATACCTACATTGAAATACAAAGACCCACACAAAGCCCGAGAAGCACAAAAATACGAGCGACCTATCGCCAGCCGTGAACTGATTCTGAGCGTTTTAGCAGACAGTAACGCACCTCTTGGTTTTGCTGAACTCATCGACCATCTGGAGCTCACTGAGTCCGATGATAAGGATGCGTTAAAATACCGCCTGCGCGCTATGGAGCGTGACGGCCAGATTTTGTTTAATCGTCGCAAGCAATACTTACCAGTCAGCAAAGCTGATCTGATTGCCGGACGTGTATCAGGCCACCCGGACGGCTTCGGCTTTTTAATCCCGGATGATGGCAGTGATGATTTATTCCTGCATGGCAAGCAAATGCGCAAGCTCATGCATGGAGACCGGGCGCTGTGTAGCGTCACCGGTACCGATAAAAAAGGACGCCGCGAAGGCGCAGTCATCGAAGTACTCGAGCGTAATACCGAACAAGTTGTCGGGCGCTATTTTGTACGCGGTGGCATTGGCTTTGTTGAACCAGATAACAAGCGCATCGCCGCTGATGTGCTTATCCCACCTGAGTTCAACGGTAAAGCCAAGCATGGCCAAATCGTCAGTGCAGCACTGGTTGAGCAGCCAAGTACCCGCCAATTGGCGATTGGTAAAGTGGTTGAGATTCTGGGTGAGCACATGGCGCCAGGCATGGAAATTGACATCGCACTGCGCTCTCATGACCTACCACACGAGTGGAATGACGACATTCTGGCAGAGACTGCCCGCCTCGGTACTGAAGCTGCCGAAGAAGATAAAGTCGGCCGTGTTGATTACCGCCAAATGCCTTTAGTCACCATCGACGGTGAAGACTCCCGCGACTTTGATGACGCGGTATATTGCGAACGCAAAGGTAATAACTGGAAACTGGTTGTTGCGATTGCAGATGTCTCGCATTACGTACCCGTTGGCAGCGCATTGGACCAAGAAGCCTGGAATCGCGGAACCTCGGTTTACTTCCCTGCTCAAGTCATTCCAATGCTGCCGGAAGAAATTTCTAATGGCCTGTGTTCGCTAAACCCTCACGTAGATCGTTTGTGTATGGTTTGTGAAGCCATCATTGATGATGAAGGCGAGATCTTAAGCTACGAGTTTAAAGAAGGGGTAATGCACTCTGCTGCGCGCCTGACTTATACTAAAGTGGCCGCTATGCTGGTGGATAAAGATCCGACGCTTTGCGAAGAGTATGCGGAACTACTGCCACATCTAAAAGACTTGTACTCTTTGTACAAAGCTTTACGCCATGCACGTGATGAGCGCGGTTCGATAGACTTTGAAACCACTGAAACCAAAATTGAGTTCGGTGCGGATCGTAAGATTCAGTCAATCAAACCAACGACGCGTAACGATGCGCATAAGGTCATTGAAGAGTGCATGATTGCAGCCAATGTCTGTGCCGCTCGCTATCTGAAAAAGCACAAAATGCCAGCACTGCACCGGGTACATCCCGAGCCAGACATGGAAAGCTTAGAGAAGCTGCGTGAGTTCTTAAACGGCGTCGGCTTAAGTTTAGGCGGCGGTTTAAAGCCAGAGCCAATCGACTATGCAAGATTGCTGGCCAGCGTACAGCAACGTGCTGATACCGATCTGATTCAGACGGTACTGCTGCGCAGCTTGTCACGCGCTATGTACACGCCTGTCAATCCTGAGAAGCCAGAAGCGGCAAGACACTTCGGCTTGGCTCAAAAGGATTACGCGCACTTTACCTCTCCAATTCGTCGCTACCCTGACTTACTGGTACACCGTGCGATTCGTCATTTGATTCAGGGCAATAAGGCAGATACTTACACCTACTCTCCTGCAGATATGAAAGAGCTGGGCGAGCATTGCTCCATGGCCGAGCGCCGTGCTGATGATGCAACCCGCGACGTACTGGCGTGGCTAAAAGCAGAATACATGCTAGATAAAGTCGGCGAAGTGTTCAAAGGCTACATCACAGCAGTGACTGGTTTTGGTTTGTTTGTAGAGCTGACAGATATCTATGTAGAAGGTCTGGTCCACGTAACGTCACTGAAAAGTGATTACTACCGTTTTGACCCAGCACTACATCGTTTAACCGGTGAAAGCTCAGGCCGTAGTTTCCGCTTAGGCGATCAGATTACTGTGCAAGTTGCGCGTGTGGATCTGGATGATCGTAAGATTGACTTTATGTTGCCGGGTGCGGCTGGCGTCTCTGCTGATGATGGCGAGCGTAAGCCAAAGAAACCGAAAAATGCCAAAGCCAAAACTGCTGGTAAAGCGGATAAAAAGGCTCCAAAACGTAAGAAACGCAAATCATGAAAACTTTTTTAAGCGGCGTTCACCCGATCCAGAGCGCACTAGAAAATGATGCCGAGAATGTGACACAGCTGTGGGTTGCGGAAAACAAACGCAACCCGCGTATTGATAAGCTGGTCGAAAAGGCCAAAGCACTGGGGTTAGTTGTGACTAGCGCAACGCCCTCAGCACTGGACCGCATGACCGGTAGCCGCAAGCATCAAGGCATTGCCGCCGAATACGAAGCGCAGGAAGCGGCCTCGGAGAATGATCTGTTCGATATGATCACCAATACCGAAGGCCCATTGCTGTTGCTAGTGCTGGATGGCGTCACCGACCCTCACAATCTGGGCGCGTGTTTACGTACTGCAGAAGGTGCTGGTGTGCATGCCGTTATCGCACCGCGTGACAAGTCAGCCAGCCTCACCCCAACCGCTCGCAAAGTGGCTTCGGGCGCGGCTGAAACATTGCCATTCGTTCAGGTCACTAATCTCTCGCGCACCTTGCAGATGTTAAAAGATGCTGGCGTGTGGATTACCGGTACCAGCGACAAAGCCACCCAAACCCTTTATGACATTGATTTTAAAGGCTCATCGGCCATTGTGATGGGCGCGGAAGGGGCTGGTGTACGCCGCCTGACCGAGGAAGCTTGCGATTTTCTGATTTCGATTCCAATGGCTGGCTCAGTCTCCAGCTTAAATGTCTCCGTCGCTACCGGTGTGGTACTATACGAGGCGGTGCGCCAGCGTCAGCTCTGAGCGCCCCTAATTTCGTCAACTGAATAGCGATTTCCCCCTTATGCTAACTCTCTATCAATTTAACTCCTGCCCTTTCTGCTGGAAAGTGCGCTCCCTGCTCAACTATGCCAAACAGCCTTACGAGATTGTTGAAGTCACCCCGATGGGCATGAAAGAGCTTGATTTTACCGACCACAAAAAAGTGCCGGTGTTAAAAGATGGCGATCAGGTGATTGTGGAATCTGCCGCGATTGTTGAGCATATCAATGCCAACTACGCGCATGCCCCACAGCAAGCTGATAGCAAAGTGTGGACTGATTGGATTGACGATACTTTAGTGCATTATCTGACACCACTAATCCACCCGAACTTTATGACCTCATGGCGTAATTTCGGCAAGATTATCGATGCCGAACAATACCCGTGGTACAAAGCGATCATTGTGCGCTTAGGCGGTTCGGTGGTAATGCCAAAAGTGGCAAAACGCCTGCAACTAAAGCACGAAATTAATGATCCAAAGGCAGAGTTTTTAAGTGCAATTGACCATTGGGTGACTGAAGGCCTGCAAGGCAAGTCATTCTTCGGTGGTGAGTCGGCTGATTTTGTAGACTGCAGCGTGTTTGGTGTTTTACGCTCCGGTGATCAGCTTGGCATTATTGCGATGGCAAAAGCTCATAACTCTGAATTTGCAGCTTGGTATGATCGCTGCTATCCCATTATGTCTGGACAAGGATAAATCGGTAACTGTATGAACATGCGCCCTTTACTTTTTAGCTGCCTGATAGCGTTTACTCTGACCGCCTGTGAGCGAGTCGAGGAGCCAACAGAAGAGAAAACAGCTGAAGTCGCCGCGATTGCTGTGCCTGCCGTTGAGTCTAAACAGTACGAACAAGACGGCTTAACGTTTGAATATCCAAAAGATTGGAACGTGGTTGAAGATGTGGTTCAGGATGCGGTGCGTTACGTGTTTATTGAGTCCCCAGATGAAAATGCTCTGTCATCTATTCAGATTTTCCCGATTGATGACACCCCAACGCTAGAGCAGTTTGTAAACAGCTACTCTGAGCAAACTCGAGTCGTGCCACTGGCGACCGATAATACGCAGGCAGAAGATAGCCCTGCCGTGATTGAGCCAATTGAGTTCATGACCATTAGCCGTGATCTAAATGGCAAAACCTATGATTGGGTGGTAGAAACCGTTCCCGGTAGCGTGGCTGGCATTCAAACCAGCGACTATCGTGAGTATTTCCGTAAAGATTCTGCGCGCTTTGCGGCGTTTTTAGTGAATCAGGTCAGCAATGACTCTCTGACTCAAACTGAGCCTTCATTTGAGCTAATCTTCCGCACTTTAAAGCCCGCCGACTAATACCCTGAACCTTCCAACCTTGTAATGCTTTCATCACAGGGTTGGGGTTCGTTCCCGCCTATATTGCATGCTAAGATACCTCCCTGTTTACCGATAATCACCAATAAGCCTATGAATATTCAACAAGCTATTGCCCAAGTAATTGAGCAAAAAGATCTATCTTCTGAAGAAATGACACAGGTCATGCAGGAAATCATGACGGGCAAAGCAACCGATGCTCAGATTGGTGGTTTTCTGGTGGCATTACGCCTAAAAAGCGAAAGTGTGGATGAGATCACTGCCGCCGCTCAGGTGATGCGTGATCTGGCAACGCCGGTTGATATTCAAGCCGATAATCTGGTTGATATTGTTGGTACCGGTGGCGATGGCAGCAGCACCTTTAATATCTCTACCGCGAGCTGCTTTGTGGTTGCTGCAGCGGGTGGCCATGTGGCCAAGCACGGTAATCGCTCGGTTTCCAGTAAGTCTGGCGCGGCCGATGTCTTGGAAGCGGCAGGGGTTAATTTGGGTATTTCACCAGAGCAAGTCAAAGCCTGTGTGGAAGAGCTAGGTGTTGGCTTTATGTTTGCCCCAATGCACCACAGCGCGATGAAACATGCGATTGGCCCACGTAAAGAAATGGCTGTGCGCACGATCTTTAATATTCTTGGCCCGCTGACTAATCCGGCTGGCGCGCCAAACCAGTTACTGGGCGTATTTACCCCAAAACTGGTACGACCGATGGCGGAAGTACTGAAGCAGCTCGGCAGTAACCATGTATTAGTGGTTAGCGCCGAAGATGGCTTGGATGAAATCAGCATTGCTTGCCCAACCCATGTGGCTGAGCTAAAAGATGGCGAAGTTCGCGAATACACCATTACCCCAGAAGACTTTGGCTTTAGCCGCCAACCTTTGGATAGCATTAAAGTAGAAAATGCCGAGCAAAGCCTGACAATGTTACGTGGCGTGCTAAGCAATGAAGCCGGTGCTGCCCGCGATATCGTTGCAATGAATGCCGGTGCTGCAATTTATGCCGCAGGCCTAAGCGATACCCTAGAAGCTGGAATTACACGCGCACAGGAAGTGATTGCTTCTGGCGCAGCCCTTGAGAAATTAACCGCATTGAGCGAGAAGACCAACTCATGAGCCAATTAGAAGACGAGCTATTACATACGTCGGATGTCCTGAAAAAAATTATTACTCATAAAGTTCAGGAAGTTTATAACGCCCGCCAAGCGGTGCCATTAGAAGCGCTGACGACAGCGATTGAAACGGCACCAGCGGTACGCCCATTTGCAGCGGCACTACGCCAAAAACTGGCAAACAATCAACCGGCCGTTATCGCTGAAGTGAAAAAAGCGTCACCAAGCAAAGGCTTGATTCGTGAAGACTTCAGACCCGCGGATATTGCCAAGAGCTATGAAGCCGGCGGCGCTGCGTGTTTATCGGTACTAACCGATGAGCACTTTTTTCAGGGCAACATTGACTACCTAATCGAAGCTCGTGATGCCTGCTCCCTGCCAGTGATTCGTAAAGATTTCATTATTGACCCATACCAAGTGTATGAAGCGCGCGCGATGGGAGCTGATTGCATCCTGTTAATCGTTGCGGCATTGGGTACTGAACTGCTGCATTCACTTTACGATACCGCCACTAGCTTAGGCATGGATGTATTGGTTGAAGTACACGATGCAGATGAGCTTGAAACGGCACTGGGCTTAACAGCTGAGTTGATCGGTATTAATAACCGCGATTTACGCACCTTTGACACCTCCCTGCAAACCACGCTGGATTTGTTAAGCAGCATTCCGGAAGATCGTATTGTGATCACCGAAAGTGGTATTCACACTGTCGAAGACGTGAAGCTAATGCGTGATAACAACGTCAACGCATTCCTGGTTGGCGAGGCATTTATGCGCGCTGAAGAGCCCGGCACACAGCTACAAAAATTGTTTTTCTAAGGCACTAATTATTCATGTTAACTCATCCTGGTTTTGATCCGGTCGCGATCCATGTGACCGAAACATTTGGCGTGCATTGGTACGGGCTTATGTATGTCGTGGGCTTTGTTGCCTTCTTATTGCTTGGCAAATACCGCGCGCGCAAGCCCGGTAGCGTCATCACGCCAGATCAGGTAGATGATATTCTGTTTTACGGCGCCTTAGGGGTCGTGCTCGGTGGTCGACTTGGCTACATCTTCTTCTACAAATTCGCTGACTTTCTGGCGAACCCAGCCATGGTATTGCGTATCTGGGAAGGTGGGATGAGCTTCCACGGCGGCTTAATTGGTGTCGTTGTTGCATCGATTTTACTGGCCCGAAAATTTGGCTTGCCGCTACTGAAAGTCTCTGACTTTGTAGCGCCATTAGTGCCACTGGGTTTAGGTGCTGGCCGCATTGGTAACTTCATCAATGTCGAGCTATGGGGGCGTCCTACGGATGTGCCTTGGGCAATGGTATTCCCAACGGTTGATGACATTCCGCGCCATGCCTCACAGCTGTATCAAGCTGCACTGGAAGGTGTAGCGCTATTCGTTGTTCTGTGGCTATTTTCGAGTAAACCACGCCCAATGGGTGCTATCTCCGGCTTATTCCTGATTGGTTATTCAATTGCACGAATTGTGGTTGAGTTTTACCGGCTGCCAGATGCACACCTCGGCTACATCGCCTTTGGCTGGTTGACTCAAGGTCAGATTCTATCCGTTCCTATGTTCTTACTTGGCGTCGCCCTGATGTGGTGGGGCTACCGTAAGCACCCTGTCAGCGCAACGAGCCACTAAGCATGAAGCAGTATTTAGATTTGATGCGCCATGTGCGCGATAACGGCAATGTACGTACCGACCGCACTGGCACGGGTACCGTTTCAGTATTTGGCCACCAATCTCGCTATGACTTGGCGGATGGCTTCCCAATGGTCACCACCAAAAAACTGCACTTGCGCTCGATTATTCATGAGCTACTGTGGTTTTTACGTGGTGACAGCAATATCGAATACCTGAAAGAAAACGGGGTATCGATCTGGGATGAGTGGGCTGATGAAAATGGCGAACTGGGTCCTGTTTATGGCGTGCAATGGCGCTCATGGCCAACGCCTGATGGCGGCTCAATTGACCAAATTCAGCAAGTCATTGATCAAATCAAAAACACACCAGACTCTCGACGCATTATCGTCAGTGCCTGGAATGTGAGCTTTGTGAATCAGATGGCATTGCCACCTTGTCATGCCCTATTCCAGTTCTATGTAGCGGATGGCAAGCTCTCCTGCCAGCTTTATCAGCGTAGTGCGGATATCTTCTTAGGTGTGCCATTTAATATCGCCTCTTATGCCCTTCTGACGATGATGATGGCGCAAGTCTGCGACCTTGAACCCGGTGAATTTATTCATACATTGGGCGATGCGCATTTGTATAGCAATCATCTGGAACAGGTGGAATTACAGCTATCACGTGAGCCGTACCCACTGCCGACATTAAAACTGAATCCTGAGATTAAGGATTTGTTTGATTTCACTTATGAGGATATTGAGATCGTGGATTATCAATGCCATCCCCATATCAAGGGTGCAGTGGCGGTTTAACACACTACCTCTGCTTAAAAGATATTGATAAGCTAAACTTCTGGCTGATAACCGTGCCGTGAAAAGAAACGAGCGAGCTCTTTCTGTTCCGGTACGGCACCAGTAAAGATTTTCACATACTCCGCAATGCGCTTCATGCGTACTTCAAGGCTTTCTTCAGCCTGCATCGACACATAACCAATCTGCACCAAATAAATGGTCCGCGCATGCACATCGGCTGACACTGCCGGATAATCAAATCGCTCAAACATCTCCGTAATCGCAATCAAACGCTGTTGATCTGCCAGCTGCACTTCCGCCAATATTTCTGCCGACTGTAATGACCAGCTACGCATTGCAAATTCAAGCTTATGATCAAAGATGGCTTTATCTATCCAGCAATCAAATACATTCAACACGGCTTCAGCGGCGGAGTCAGCATAGGCCTCGCATTGCTTCACTAAATTGCCCGTGTTTTTATCACGCCAGCGCGCCACTAAAGCATCCAACAAGGCTTCACGGTCACTAAAAAACCAGTAAAAACTAGTCCGTGACAAGCTTAGGCGCTTTGCCAGCGTCGCTATTTTTACCGACTCCACACCTGACTCAATCAATAACTCAAATGCGGCATCCAGCCATACTTCCGGCGAACCACGCCAGCCACTCTCACTGGCAATCTGCTGTTTCATAAAAACCTTATGACTAAATTAATAGCTGGATTATACACATAACAATTAGCTCAAACACCCTAGTAAATTTAATTGACACTACTGTACATTTTGAAATACGATCAGTTTCACCCGCGGCTAACCGCGATTGCCAACACTTATACTGACCCTTAAAGGAGATCACCCATGTCCAACGATCCTCTACTCCAGCCTTACCAACTTAAGCATTTAACGCTGCGCAATCGTATTATCATGACCTCGCATGAGCCGGCCTACCCTGAAGATGGCATGCCCAAAAGCCGTTACCGCGCCTATCACACTGAGCGCGCCAAAGGTGGCATAGCGATGACCATGACGGCAGGCTCTGCAGCAGTTTCCAAAGATAGCCCGCCAGTATTCAACAACCTGCTGGTCTACAAAGATGAAGTTGTGCCTTGGATGAAAGATCTGACCGACTCAGTTCATGAGCAAGGTGCAGCCATCATGATCCAGCTGACTCATTTGGGCCGTCGCACACGTTGGGATAAATCTAACTGGCTACCCGTCGTCTCCCCATCTCATAACCGCGAAGCCTCACATCGCGCCTTTCCAAAGATGATGGAAGACTGGGATATTGATCGCATTATCAAAGACTATGCCGATGCGGCTGAGCGCATGAAAGCGGGAGGCATGGATGGTATTGAGCTGCAAGCCTATGGCCATTTAATGGATCAATTCTGGTCGCCACTGACTAATGAATTGGATGACCCCTATGGCGGCTCGCTGGATAACCGCCTGAAATTCACCTTTGATGTATTAACTGAAATTCGCAAGCGCGTTGGATCAGAGTTTATTGTCGGCATTCGCTATACCGGCGATGAGATGCTGGACCGAGGACTTAGCCCAGCAGATGGCTTAACCATCTCACAGCGCCTGAAAGACAGCGGCATGATTGATTTCTTAAACGTAGTGCGCGGCCATATCGATACCGATGCCGGACTCACCGATCTCATCCCGATTCAAGGTATGGCTAACAGCCCGCACTTGGATTTCGCCGGAGAAATTCGCGCGGCGACTAATTTCCCGGTATTCCATGCGGCTAAAATTCCGGATGTTGCCACGGCCCGTTATGCCATTGCTTCCGGTAAAGTGGACTTGATCGGCATGACCCGCGCGCATATCGCTGACCCACACATTGTGCGCAAGATTATTGAAAAGCGCGAAGATGAGATTCGTCCTTGCGTGGGTGCCAACTATTGTTTGGACCGCATTTATCAAGGTGGCTCAGCCTACTGCATTCACAATGCCGCCACTGGCCGTGAAGAAACCATGCCACATCAGATTCCTAAAGCTGAAGCACGTAAAAAGGTAGTGATTGTTGGCGCAGGCCCCGGAGGTTTGGAAGCGGCACGCTTGGCGGGTGAGCGCGGTCATGAAGTCGTGGTCTTTGAAGCCGCTAGCCAACCAGGTGGTCAGGTACGCCTAACCTCACAAAATGAGCGTCGCAAAGAGATGATTTCTATCATCGAATGGCGCATGGCACAGTGTGAGCGCTTAGGCATTAAATTCCACTTTGATACGTGGGCTGAAGCTGAAGAGGTCAATGCCGAAAATCCAGATGTGGTGATTATTGCTACCGGTGGCTTGCCGCATACCGATGTACTAACGCAAGGTAACGAGCTGGTAGTATCTGCCTGGGATATTATTTCCGGCGATGTGAAGCCCGGTAAAAACGTATTGGTGTTTGATGATGCTGGTGATCATGCTGGCCTGCAAGCCGCTGAAGTGATCGCCAAAGCTGGTGCTAAAGTTGAAATTATGACGCCCGACCGCTCGTTCGCGCCGGAAGTCATGGCGATGAATCTAGTGCCCTATATGCGCTCTTTGCAGCAGTTGGATACTACTTTTACAGTAACCTATCGACTAGAGTCGCTTGAGAAAACCGAGACAGGTTTATCGGCACAAGTCGGTAGCGATTACGGCGGCGTATCACAACAGCGACTGGTTGATCAGGTAGTGATTAACCACGGTATTCTGCCAATCGAAGAACTGTATTTTGATTTAAAAGCAGCCTCCTCTAACCATGGTGAAATGTCGCATGAGCAACTGATTGCGGGTGAAAAACAAACGGTAATCCGTAACCCTGAAGGACAATATCAACTATTCCGGATTGGCGACGCGGTATCTGGCCGCAATACCCATGCGGCGATTTATGATGCATTGCGCCTAGTGAAAGATATTTAAACCCGCACCAAACATTCCTTCTGCCGTTATTGACATGCTCAATAAGGGCAGAAGCGATTGCTACTCGCTATCCGGCCCAACCATAGTAATCGTCACATCAATATCATTGTTTCTTAGGTTATCGGCGGCACGGTTGAGCTCTTCAACACCCAAGCTTGCACGCCCTTTAATGATATTCAAAAACTCTTCTTCCTCTCCCTGAGCCGCTTTTCCCAGCAAATCAGAATGCATACTCAATACTTCCAAACCGGCATCATTTAAGATCGCCATGCAGTAAGAGAAAACACCGATTCTGTCCGCGCCGTGTACCAGCACCGACACATCGGGGGATTCATGTTTGTAATTGAAGCCTTCAAGCGCATCAACGATTAGCTGTAGGCTGTATTGTTCAGCGGCAGGCCCAAGCAATTCCCTGAGCTCTGTGGCGGAATTATCCGTATTGACGATCATCATAATCACGAAATTATCGCCCAAACAGAATGAGGAGGTTGCGACCAAGTCGCACTGCTCCTGAGCCAATTCGGACGTCAAGTTGCCGACAATAGATAGAGAACTGCTGCCGATCACAACGACCCGATAGGTATTTTTCATGTGGTGCCTCTCCTCAATTCGCATTAAATATGACTGAATCTCATACTAAGTCTACAACAGTCTTTAGCCGCTGCGTTAGGCCCAATTAGCAAGCCTACCCCGTTCAGGCTATACTCCAAGCTTAACCCACCACCTTGATAAATTGGACTAATGTGCAACTAACAAATCCCCTTCAGGAATCGGTCACTAGCCTCAAAGGCGTTGGCCCAAAGGTGGCAGAAAACCTGCAAAAACTGGATATTTCAAGTATTCAGGATTTGCTGTTTCACCTTCCCAGCCAATATCAGGATCGCACCCGCGTACAATCAATAGGTAACTTGCAAGGTGGTCGCCATGTATTGGTCGAGGGTACCGTTGAAAACACGGATATCGTGATGCGTGGCCGCCGCATGATGTTGTCACGAATTAGCGATAAAACCGGCTACCTTACACTGCGCTTCTTTTATTTTAGTGGTGCTCAGCAAAAAGTACTCAGTGCCGGTACGCGCATTCGTTGTTTTGGGGAAATTCGGCAATCCGGCCATCAAATGGAAATGATCCACCCTGAATATACGGTGATCAGCTCAGGCATGAGCATGCCGCTGGAATCTACGCTAACCGCGATTTACCCCAGCACTAAAGGCTTACAGCAACGTACATTGCGACGCATTATGGGCGAGGGATTAAAGCGACTCACTGAGTTGCATGACTTTCTACCGGAATCATTGCGACGATCGCACCGCATGCCGGAGCTAGCACAAGCCATTCGCAGCCTGCACCAGCCCGATGCGCAAAGCAGCCAACTCATACTAAGCACTCATCACCCAGCCATGAAGCGACTGGCATTTGAAGAGTTATTAGCGCATCAGCTGAGTTTGCGGCAGTTTCGCCAGCAAAGTCTGCAACGACCGGGTATTGCTTTAAAACCCGCCGGCAAGCAATTACGCGCACTGCTCAAATCCTTACCCTTTTCGCTAACCAAAGCGCAGCAGCGGGTGATTAAAGAAATTCAACGGGATTTAACCCAGAATCACCCCATGTCGCGCCTAGTGCAAGGGGATGTTGGCTCAGGTAAAACCTTAGTTGCTGCGGCGGCTGCCTTGCATGCTATCGAAGCAGGCTATCAGGTGGCACTCATGGCACCGACTGAAATTCTGGCCGAACAACATTTGAAATGCTTTACAGATTGGTTTGAGCCGCTAGGTTTATCGGTCGGTAGCTTATCCGGTAAGCAAAAAGTGAAGGAGCGTCGCGACCAGTCTGAACGTGCCGCTTTAGGCATGAGCGATTTAGTGGTCGGTACTCACGCCCTATTTCAAAATGATGTCGCTTTCTCACGCCTTAGCTTGATTATTATTGATGAACAACACCGCTTCGGTGTGGGCCAACGCTTGGCCTTACGCGAAAAAGGTGATGATCAACTGGGCTATCCACACCAATTAATTATGACCGCCACCCCGATTCCCCGCACGCTGGCAATGACCGCTTACGCCGATATGGATTATTCGGTGATTGATGAATTACCACCCGGCCGTACGCCAATCAAAACCGTTGTAATCGCCAATGGCCGCCGTGATGAAATCATTGGCCGTATTCAATCGGTTTGTCTGGATGGTGCGCAAGTGTATTGGGTCTGCACGCTAATCGAAGAATCTGAAGCGCTGCAATGTGAAAATGCCGAGCAAACCTTTGAGCTACTTCAGGAGTCTCTCCCCGGCGTTACGGTTGGCTTAGTGCATGGCCGAATGAGCGCCGCCGATAAGCAATTAGTGATGCAGCAATTTAAAGCAGCTGAAATCTCTCTTCTGGTCGCCACCACCGTGATTGAAGTGGGAGTTGATGTACCGAATGCTAGCTTGATGGTAATTGAAAATGCCGAACGCTTAGGCTTGGCTCAATTGCATCAGTTACGCGGTCGAGTTGGTCGTGGCGCAGCGGCCAGTAGCTGCGTGCTTATGTATCAAGCGCCCTTATCCAAAACAGCCCGAAAGCGTTTAGATGCGCTGCGCAATAGCAGTGATGGCTTTGAAATTGCCCAAATTGATTTGGAAATTCGTGGCCCTGGTGAAGTTTTCGGCACCCGTCAAACCGGCGAATTGCAGTTTAAAATTGCTGATTTAGCACGCGATCAGGCACTGCTGCCAGAGGTGCAGGAAATTGCTGACTTGTTATTAGCGAAACATCCTGAAACAATTGCCCCACTTATTGCCCGCTGGATCAGGCAAGCAGCCGTATTTGTACAGGTTTGATATAAGACATATGACAACAATCGATACCTTATACTCCATCAACACGCCCGAAGGCATTGCGCTGCGCTTAGCACCCGCGGGCCCCGTGCTGCGTTTCTATGCATGGTTTACCGATACGCTGATTCGCGTGGGTATCAATATCGTCCTGTACATCGTGCTGCTAACGCTGGATGAGACCGGCATGGGGATTTATCTGATCCTGACATTCTTTATCGAATGGTTTTATCCGGTTTATTTTGAATTGTTCCATCAGGGAAAAACGCCCGGTAAATCCATGTTTGGCTTATTTGTTGCCATGGAAAATGCCAGCCCGGTGACCCCGGTGGCCTCGCTAATTCGTAACTTATTGCGGTTTGTCGACTTTCTGCCCTTTGCCTATGGCTTCGGCTTGCTGTGCATGCTGAGCAATCAACGCTTTCAACGTATTGGCGATATGGTGGCAGGCACTGTGGTACTGCATCAGGATGTGAGATCGCAAGTGGTCGACCAACAAACCGTTACACCGATTGCACCTGACTTCCCACTGCAGCTAGCCGAGCAACAAGCGGTGATGCGCTTTTACCAGCGTCGTCCTTTTATCAGTGAGGAACGCGCTGAAGAATTGGCCCGATTGAGCGGGCCATTAGTCGCCGATAAATCCCCCGCCGCGGATTATCTGGCTGCCGTTGGGAGCTGGATAATGGGGAAACGATGAGTTCGAGTCGACAGGAGCAATTTACACAGCGCCACCAAGCCCTCTGGGAACATTTCGAACAATGTCTGGATTATCAGGCATTATCGCGTCGTGCCCGTAAAAAGCAGGCAGCGCCCGAGCCATTGGACCTACCCACCGCTTACCGGCAAATTTGTCAGCATTACGCGCTGGCCAATTCCCGCATGTACAGTCCGGTGCTGGTTGAGCGTTTAAACCATATGGTGATTCGCGGCCATCAGCGTTTGTACAGCAGTCGCAGTCATTTTTTAAAATCCATCCTGCACTTTTTTGCCGCCGAGTTTCCGGCGTTAATGCGCCGTGAGTGGAAGGTTTTCGCGATTGCCAGCGGCTTGTTCTATATTCCATTTTTTACCATGCTTGCCTTAATTCAATGGCAGCCAGAGCTGATTTATACCGTATTAGACGCCTCCTCCGTACGCGATATGGAGTCCATGTATAACCCCGCCAATACGGTACTCGGGCGCGAACGCAGCTCCGATTCTGATCTGTATATGTTTGGCTTTTACATTAAAAATAATACCGGCATCGGCTTTCAGGTATTTGCAGGCGGCATGCTATATGGCATCGGCACCCTATTCTTTTTGCTGTTTAATGGCTTGATGATTGGCGCGGTGGCTGGCCACTTAACGCACTTAGGCTTTATCGATACCTTTTGGGGCTTTGTACTGGGTCACGGTGCGTTTGAGTTAACGGCGATTGCCATTTCAGGAGCTGCGGGACTAAAGCTTGCCATGGCGTTAATCGCACCAGGGCGCAAATCCCGAACACGTGCGCTCATCGACAATGGCCGTATTGGCATTCGCATTATGTATGGCGCAGCGACCTTGTTTATTATGGCCGCCTTTGTTGAGGCCTTTTGGTCATCCACTATGATGGCTGTGGGCATAAAATACAGCGTGGCTGCCGTGCTTTGGGCCTTAGTGATTGCGTATTTTTGGCTGGCTGGCCGAGGGAGCGATCATGCAGATTGAAACGATTGCGGTTAATGTGCGCTCGCGGAACCCTTGGGAAGCAATTGATCTGGGCTTTGCCATGGTGCGCGCTTGGTGGTTAATTATTTACACGCCGCTAGCCATTTTATCGCTGGGTATGATTGTCGCGCTGCTGCTGTTTATTCCCTATGAGTATTACTGGGTGAGCTTAGTTGCTTTGTGGTGGCTAAAGCCGCTCTATCACCGTTTGATTTTGCACATTATCAGCCATCAAATGTTTGGCGATACGCTGACATGGGGCCAAGCGCTACGAGACTTACCCAGACTCATGCGCACGACGGGATTGTTCAGCGAACTGACTTGGCGACGCTTTTCATTTAGCCGTGGTTTTAATCTACCAGTCTGGCAATTAGAACGGCTGCGTGGAAGCCCTCGCAGCAAGCGCCAAAAGCTATTACTGGGTAATGTGCATAGCCAAGCCATTTGGCTCACCGTGGCGATATTCTTCTTTCAGCTGATTTTGACCTTTTCATTTTTCATGCTGCTGTGGCTATTTGTTCCGGATTATTACGCCGACGACTTGCTGCTCAATCTGTTTACCAATGACCTTGCTGGCATCAGTTTCTCTTTTGAAATTCTAGCGGTCACCGGCTTTGTGGTCGTGATGGTATTTTTAGAGCCCTATTATGTGGCTGCTAGCTTTGCACTGTATCTCAACCGACGCACCCAGCTGGAAGCTTGGGATATCGAATTAGAATTCAAAAAAATGGCACAGCGCTTAGAGGCCTTAAAAGCAAAAGCGGCACCTTTGGCAAGCGTGTTATTGGTGCTGGCCTTAGCCTTAGTTGGAACGCCTGAGCAGGCTGCTTATGCAGATGAAACAGCGGCAAAGGTTGTGAGCTACGAAGAAACGCTATTCGAGACCCGCAAGCCTGCCAGCGAATCTGCGCAAGTCGTTAAGCAAGTCATGACCAATGAAAATTTGGTCCGCGAAAAGCTGGTTAAGCGCTGGCGTTCGCTCAGTACCGAAGAAGAGGAAGTGAATTCCAGTGATAGTCCCGCTTGGCTAACCACGCTGGCGGTAATACTGGCCAAGATTATCGAATTCAGCTTATGGCTGTTGATTTTTGCTGTTATTTTGGCGCTGTATTATTACCGTGAATATTGGATTCCGGTGATTACGCGTCAACCCAAAAGCACCCCGCCGCCAGCACCTGAAGTATTATTTGGGATGGATGTGCGCAGTGACTCTTTACCGGATGATTTAATCAGTGCCGCTCGCCAATTATGGGAAAGTGGCAAAGCCCGTGATGCCTTGAGTTTGCTATACCGTGGAGCACTAGTGCATCTGATTAATCAGGAACAGTTGGAGCTAAAGCACAGCCATACCGAAGGCGATATTCTGAGCCTTAGCCAGTTACAACTCAGCGAGACCAAGCAGGACTTTTTCGGGCAACTCACTCGTCACTGGGTGCGTATTGCCTATGCACATCAGTCGCCACAAGACGCGGATATGCTGTATTTATTGGATCATTGGACCACTGACTTTGCGGACAACATGGAGACGCAGGTGGTGCAGCCATGAATGAGAGCGTTCGCAAGGCACTGATTGCTATCGTCGTACTCAGCCTAATTGCACTGATGATTTATGGCTTTCTAAAGACCCATGAATACGTGGAAGAGCCCGTTATTCAACCACTGCAAGGCGAAGCGGCTAAAAACCCGCTGTATGCCGGTCGCCTGTTTTTAAAAGGCATGGGCATACCCTCAACCTCGCTGGATAGCTTGCAAAGCCTGACTGAATTGCCGGATACCAATACAGTATTAGTCATCGAGTCAAAGCGCGAAACTTTAAGTGAAGAACAGCAAAGCCGCTTGATTGATTGGGTTGGCAATGGCGGACACCTGATTTTAACGCTAGTACCAGATTGGTCGTACTATTATCAAACCGAAGAAGTCGACGCAGATGATAACGACACGCAAGCCAGCCAAGACTCTAATGAACAAGAACTACTGACCTCAGATGATCCGATCCAGCAAGTCTTGCGCATTCACAGTGGCGAGGCTATCGCCTTTCACGAGAAGAAGTCGGTCAAAATCCAATTGGCTGGCGTCGATCACCCACTGGAAATAGGCTCTAATTATTACGAAGCCATCGCGCTGGATAAAGACCATTCCAGAGAAGGTTTGGAGCAGATAAAAATAGGGAATGATTTGTTTATTATTCGTCAGCAGCGAGGCGACGGTTTAATTACCGTGGTATCTGATCTCGCCTTTGCCGACAATTACAATCTGCAGGATTATGACCACGCCGAGTTGTTCTGGCATCTCATCCACGGCAAGCACGCTGCGCTAAGCCAGCCTGCGGGCGTGTGGCTGATTCATTCAGATGAAATGCCCAATCTGCTAGCGATTATCTGGCGGCACTTTTGGGCTGTTATGTTGATGCTGGCTGCATTGTTTATAATTTGGGTGCTCCGAGTATCCCGCCGTTTTGGGCCAATGATTCCAAAAGCCAGTGAAGACCGCCGCAACCTGTTAGAACATATCGATGCCAGTGGTGAATATTATTGGAAACAACAGCAGCAACAGATTTTATTGGATAGTAGTCGCCAAGCATTACAACAACGTTTGCAGCAACGGATTCCGGGCTGGCAAGCGATGACAGATAAAGCACAAGCCACGCTACTGACCAAACGCACTCAGCTCAGCGAGTCACATATTATGCTATTACTCAGCGGCGATATTACGCGCAATGCTCACGAATTTACTGAGACAATCAAACAACTCGAACAGATCAGGACCAAGGTATGACCAGCATGAACGCAGAACAAGCTAGCGAACTCATCACCGCAATGCAGACCGAGATTGGCAATGCCGTCATCGGCCAGCAAACCGTCATTCATCAAACCTTGGTCGCCCTGATTGCTGGCGGCAATGTCTTAATTGAAGGCGTGCCGGGCTTGGGTAAAACCTTGCTGGTGCGTGCCTTGGCGCAGACTTTTGACGGACAGTTTTCACGGATTCAGTTCACGCCGGACCTCATGCCTGCCGATGTCACTGGTCACACTATGGTTGATCTTAAAAGTAATGAATTTAATCTGCGCCGTGGTCCGGTATTTACCAACTTATTGCTGGCTGATGAAATTAACCGTGCACCGGCTAAAACGCAGTCAGCTTTACTGGAAGTCATGCAGGAGCGCCAAGTCACCATCGAGGGGCATTCTTATCCTGTGCCCTTACCGTTTATGACGTTGGCTACTCAGAACCCGCTAGAACAGGAAGGTACTTACCCACTGCCAGAAGCACAGCTGGATCGCTTTTTGCTAAAAGTGTTTATCGACTATCCAGATCAGGCTGAAGAAAGTCGCATGGTCTCTTCAGTGACCAATCAACAAACCGGTGATCAGCTTAATCTTTCCAATGTGAATGCCGTAGCCTCACCTGAAACCATTCTCGCTTTGCAGCAAATGGCCGCCAATGTACGCGCCGATGAGCAAGTCATTGAGTATGCGGTGAGCTTGGTACGCGCGACACGTGACTGGCAGGGTTTAAGCATTGGCGCAGGCCCTCGCGGTAGCATCTCTCTCATTCGCGCAGCACGTGCCGAAGCACTGATTCAACAACGTGATTTTATTACGCCAGATGATGTGAAAGCGGTCGCCTTACCGGTGCTGCGTCATCGTGTGTCGCTGGCTCCGGAAATGGAACTGGAAGGCTTCTCAACAGATCAGATTTTGCACGCGGTTATGCAAAGTATTGATGCACCACGACAGTAAGCCGAACTGATGAGTTTACCCATTCCCGGTACTAATTTATTTAAACTGTTAGCGGCCAATGCTGTATTGGCACTGCTGGCGGGGTTCTGGCCAGCGCTCACGGTGCTTTGGCAGATTAGCCTGCTGGCCTCGGCAGCGGTTGCCCTGCTCGATCTGTTTTTACTGTATCGACGTGCAATTCCGGAAGCTCAGCGAGAGATTAATACCTCGATTCCTTTAGGGGTCGCTCGCGATGTGAGCCTACATCTGAACAATGTGTCGAAGTACCCTTGCACACTGGATATCTACGATCATTTTCCACTGCAGTTAGAGGCCGAAGGCTTACCTGTACATTTAAGTTTGCCGCCTAATGGCTCGGTTGAAGTGCGCTATCAAGTGACCGCCAAGATGCGCGGCAAGTTTTACTTTCCGGGTGTACAGTTGCATTTGTACTCGCGCTGGCGGCTTTGGGAGCGGGATTACCGCCTATTGCTACCCTCTGAGATTCATGTCTACCCTAACTTTGCGGCCATTCCGCAATTGGCATTGCTGGCCACTGATAATCATTTAAGTCAGCTGGGTATTATCAAAAAGCCACGTCGTGGACAGGGACAGGGTTTTCATCAGCTACGCGAATACCGCGATGGCGATAGCATCCGGCAGATTGATTGGAAAGCCACTTCCAGAATTCGCAAAGTGATTTCCCGTGAGTATCAGGATGAACGTGATCAGGAGATTATTTTCCTACTGGATTGCGGCCACCGGATGCGCGCGATGGATAATGATTTATCGCACTTCGATCACACGCTAAATGCCATGTTGATGCTCTCTTATGTGGCATTACGACAAGGTGATGCGGTCGGCTTGAGTAGCTTTGGCGGTTCAAATCGCTGGGTATCACCTAAAAAAGGCTATCACACCATTCAGCGCTTGCTCAATACGACCTACGACCTGCAACCGGGCAATGAAGCGCCGGACTATGTTCAGGCAGCCAGTGACTTACTGGTTCGCCATAAAAAGCGGGCGCTGGTGATTATTCTAAGCAACGTCCGCGATGAAGATAGCGCAGAGCTTCAAGCGGCAATGCGCTTATTGCAGCGTCGGCATTTAGTACTAATGGCGAGTTTGCGTGAAAACATGTTGGATGAAGTGCTGGAAACGCCACCGACCGATATGAAAGAAGCCTTGCGCATTAGTGCCACCCATCATTATTTACAACAACGTAAGCAAGCCTTTGATGGGCTAGTCAGCCAAGGTGTAATTGCGGTAGATGTGAAGCCAGAAGCCTTAGGCGTGGCATTGATTAATAGCTACCTCTCGATTAAAAGCAGTGGACGACTGTAAGCCGGTTTGAGATAAATCTCGTCCGGCCCAATAGCGGTGACATCATTATAAAATTATTGTTGCGTCGTGCTATCAGGCCAAACGAGCAGTTAACCAGTATCCATGAGTGGTGTATTAACAGGGCTTATCGCGGATGGTGAACTAACACCAAGCTCTGCTAACCTCGGGGCACGGCTAACATCCTGTTTTTAATCATGTAATGCAAGTTAACCTGATCATCGCTACAGAACAAAGCGTTGCGCCACATCAATGATGCGCTGAAACCTGTTGTTGTTTGGGGGAAGTTTCAACTGGCACGCTGAAAGACAATAAGCTAGAAATAATAACGCGTTTCATAAAATCCTTTTTATCTACGGCGTGTTTATCAATGGTTGTGGAACGAGCTCAAGTTAACGCTTATCGACCGTTTATCCTCGTTACCACCGACAAAGCAAGCAAATAGGCCGACAACCGGCCAAGTTACTAAAAATCACCGCGTATAGCAGAATTACAGACCGCATTTAATCGCTCGTGATAAACTGCGCCCACTGACAATAAGTTTTTTAACATGCCAATGAAACAAGCCGGAACCACCTTTAAGCGCGTCATGGCCGTCGTTGTTGCCGTCTCCGCGCTGCTGTTTTTACTGTTTATCTTTTTTGCGACCCGCAGTGTTCTGGATATCTGGGACCGTATGCTATTGCTGCCGCCAGCAGCTTTTTATAGCTACCTAGGTGTCATCATTGCCTTTTTGCTCGGGACGGTGTGGGTGATTTATCGCTTACTGCGCTCTCCTGCCAGCCTGCCATTGAGTGACCATGAAGACGTCTCTGAAGAAACGGTATTACAAGAGCTGGAAAAAGCAGAAACCTATGGTATGGATACCGCTGAGCTGCGCCGTGAGTTAGAAAACTTACAAGCCAGACAAGATACCGGCTCTATTTATGTCGCGTTATTTGGCAATATCAGCACGGGTAAAAGCTCAATTATTAAAAGCCTGCTGCCAGAAGCGCATATCGATATCAATGTACGTGGCGGTTCAACGCAAACCATCACACAATACACTTGGTCTTCCAGCTCTGGGGATCAACTAATTCTTACCGATTTACCGGGCCGCAATGAAGCCAGTGGCTCCTTGGATGAAATGGCCAATGAAGAAGCGATTCGTGCGCAGCTGGTCATTTATGTGACGGATTCAGATTTATCACGTACCCAGTTCGATGATATTCAGGAACTGATGAGTTTTGGCAAACCGCTGATTGTGGCGCTGAATAAAAGTGACCGTTATAACAACGGAGAGCGCGCCTTATTGAAACAACGCTTTGATGAGCGGGAATTGGGCAAGACACGTTTGGTCTTTGTGCAATCAGGTGGCGAGGAAGAAGTCATTCGGATTGATAAGGATGGCAATGAGAAAACTTTGATTCGACCTCGTAAAGCACGCATTGATGAGCTAGCCGAAGCGCTGCAAGCGGAGATTGATGAGCAAAGTGAGCTGCTGGATTCCTTACGGGATGCGTCGGTCTTTGTGCTGGTAAAGCAAAAGCTGGACTCAGAAAAAGCCGTATTCCGCACTCGAAAAGCCAAGGACATTGTTACTAGCTCGACCCGCAAAGCAGTGGTTGGTGCCATGGCCTCAGTCAGCCCCGGTGCAGATTTAGTGGTTCAGGGCTATCTTGGAACGCGCATGGTGCAGGATTTATGTGCGCTGTATGATGCGCCAGTCAAGCAGCTGGATATCGACAAATTTCTAAACTTCAGTCAGGATTTGATGAAGAAAAGTGTGCCGCTGATTTTAGCGGTGGCAGGCAATGGTTTAAAAGCGTTTCCGGGCATTGGCACGGTCGCAGGTGGTTTAGTTCATGCTGTCGCGTATGGCATGATTTTCGATGCATTGGGTAAGTCTGTAAGTAAAACCCTGGAACAACGTGGTCAGTTACGAGCGGCTCCTGCTGCGCTGACGTTTAAGGAGATGTTGAGTGAAAATCTGGAATCACGTGCAAAATTATTTGCCAGACTGGTTTTCGAACAACGAAAAGAATCCGTCGGAAAATCCGACGACCGCTGATCCTGCCGAGCCCTCGCGCTCAGGTGATAACCATCTGGCCTTAGCCAAAGAGAGCCTAACTCAACTGCTCAATGATGAGCGGGTGCCGGAGTCGGTGCGCAATGGCTTGCAGGCGGATTATCAGGTGATTCGCCAGATGCTGGATAAGCTAGAGCACGGACAGCTCCACATTGCCGTATTCGGTCGCGTAAGTGTGGGTAAGTCATCAGTGCTGAATGCGCTGATTGGCCGCGAGGTGTTTAGCGTGAGCCTGCTACATGGTGAAACCAAGCAAGCGGATATGGAAGCTTGGAAAGAAGTCGATGCCGGCGGCGTTTATCTGATCGATACCCCTGGCATTAACGAGATTGACGGCGAAGCTCGTGAAGCGCTGGCACATGATGTGGCTGAGCGCGCGGATATGTTGCTGTTTGTGGTGGATAGCGACCTAACCGATGTTGAGTTAAAAGCCCTGAAAACAGTGGCTGAAGCCAAGCGCCCGATCATTCTGGTGGTCAATAAATCCGATCAATACAGCGAAGCCGAAATCATGCAATTGCGTGGGATTATCCGCGATCGTGTATCAGGCATAATTGCGCCAGAAAATATTGTGTTCTCAGCTGCCTCGCCTGGTAAGCAAATCATTATTCGCGAAGATGAGTTTGGCAATGAGCATGAGTCTACGCGCCAACGCCCCGTTGATATCATCAATTTGCGCTCGCGGCTGTGGGACATTATTGAGGCCGAAGGTAAAACCTTATCCGCTCTGAATGCTTCTCTGTTTGCCGGTCAACTGAGTGAACAGGTTGGTGAGCGTATGCTAGCAGTGCGTCAGGAAGTTGGCGCACGCGTAATCAATTTGTACTGCATAGCCAAAGGCGTGGCAGTGGCGCTAAACCCTGTACCCATTGCTGATCTGGTGGCTGCAGTGGCAATTGATGTCAGTATGATCGTGCATCTATCACGTATTTACGGCTTACCAATGAGCAAATCTGAAGCCGGTGAACTTATTAAGAACATTGCGGCACAAATGGTAGTGCTTTACGGATCATTCTGGGCAGTGAATTTACTGTCATCGACCCTGAAAATTACCACGGTGGGCTTATCCACCATTTTAACCGGGGTCACTCAGGGCGCCATTGCCTGGTATAGCACGCTAATTATCGGTCGCGCTGCGGAGCGCTATTTAGCCAAAGGAAAATCTTGGGGTGATAGCGGGCCTAAGCTCGCAGTTGCAGAGATTCTGGATAGCTTGGATCGCGACTCGATTATGAAAGAAGCTAAAGAAGAAATAATGACATTTATAAAAAAAGGTAAAGCGTAGTATGCGAGGCAACAACTTTCTGATGAATAAACTTGGCCGAGTAGTTGCAGGCCTGCTGATTGCCGCGGCGGTTGGTGGTTATAACTATTTTACTCAAGGTAGCTTTGATCTTGGCAGCCTAGGTGGCAATGGCCAGAGCGCATCAAACGGGCAATCTGGCCAAGCGCCAGAAATTGCTAATCAGAATGCCCTGCTAACTAAAATTCGTAAAGCTAAAGAAGATACGAATTCACAGTTTTGGATGACGGCCGAAGGCACTGTGATCAAGAACCTGAAGGATGATACTAAAGGTAGCCAGCATCAGAAATTCCTATTTAAACTAGCTCCGGATATCACGCTACTAGTGGCTCATAATATTGATCTCGCACCACGCGCACCGGTCAGAGAAGGCGATAAAATAAAAATCAAGGGCCGTTATGAGTGGAATAACCGAGGTGGCGTATTGCATTGGACCCATCATGACCCTAAAGGCCGTAAAGAAAGCGGCTGGATTTATGCGGGCGGGCAGTATTACAAGTAGCCTCGTTTAAACCGAATCATTTTTGTAATTGCCAAGCCACCGATATCCCATTATGATTATCGCGTGGCGATGGCGTCGTCACTCTGTGCACTGAGCACGTAAAGACCGGATTTATTTCCAATTTCGTCCTGAACGCCGGGATCTTCTGGGGTCTCAATCACGGCCCCATGCAGAGGTCGCGATGACATTATCTACTCGTACTGAATTTCTACGATTTCATAACGGTGAGCAAGCCGTTCTCCCCTTTTCTAATGCCGAATATGAGCAACGCTTAGCTGGTTTACGCCAGATTATGCGTGAGCAAAGTATTGATGCCGTTGTACTCACGTCAATGCATAATGTCGCCTATTACTCAGGCTTTTTGTATTGCGCTTTTGGCAGGCCATACGCCTGTGTAGTGACCGCAGATACGAATGTCACCATCAGCGCGGGCATTGATGCGGGACAGCCTTGGCGTCGTTGCTTTGGCGATAATATTACGTTTACCGATTGGACCCGCGATAATTACTGGCGCGCTGTGCTGTCGGTAACGGGCAGCGGCAAAAACATTGGCTTTGAAAGCGACCATCTCACGTTGTTGCAACTCGACAAATTAAAGCACTTCCTCAAGCCAGCCAACACGGTTGATGTCTACAGCCTCACCATGCAGCAACGCATGCACAAATCCCCTGCTGAAATTGAGCTGATCAAACACGGTGCAGCCGTGGCCGATGTTGGCGGCTATGCAATTCGCGAGTCGATTAAAATTGGGACGCGTGAAATTGATGTCGCCATGGCCGGACGCGATGCTATGGAGCTGGAAATTGCCAAACGCTTTCCGGATGCGGAGTACCGCGATACTTGGGTTTGGTTTCAGTCCGGACTCAATACTGATGGCGCACACAACCCAGTCACTGCTCGCAAATTAGAGCGTGGCGATATTCTGTCCTTAAACACGTTTCCGATGATTAGTGGCTATTACACCGCCCTTGAGCGCACACTGTTTGTGGGTGAAGTGGATGATGCCAGCATGCAAATCTGGCAAGCTAATATCGATGCACATGAGCTGGGCATTAGCCTGATTAAACCGGGTGCAACTTGCTCTGGCATCACCGCCAAGATCAATGAGTTCTTTGCTGAACGTGATTTACTGCAATACCGTTCCTTCGGCTATGGGCATAGCTTTGGTGTGCTCTCGCACTATTACGGACGTGAGGCAGGCTTGGAGTTGCGTGAAGATATCGATACCGAGCTAATTCCCGGCATGGTGGTTTCGATGGAGCCAATGCTCACCATTCCAAACGGCCAAGCGGCCGCTGGTGGTTATCGGGAGCATGATATTTTAGTGGTTGGCGAGACGGATGCGGAGGATATTACGAAATATCCGTATGGCCCGGAGTTTAATGTGGTGCCTGTATAAACTGGCTGCTGCCACCTAGATACACACTCAACACATACAAGTCTGCCCGCAAACTTCGCGGGCAGATTTGATACTTTTACTGTTAAAACTCAAGCGTAAATCGTTGACTAACAGTTCAGTAAATAGTGAATCTTACAATGCGGCTAATGCTGCATCGTAGTCTGGCTCCTGAGCGATTTCAGGCACTAGCTCGGTGTAAACCACTTCATTTTCAGCATTCAGCACCATCACTGCACGGCCTGACAAGCCTGCCAATGGGCCATCGGTAATCAGAATACCGTAGTCTTCTGCAAAGCTGCGTGAACGCATCATGGATAAGGTTTTAACCGCTTCCAGACCTTCTGCGCCACAAAAACGGCCTTGTGCAAATGGAAGATCCGCAGAGATTGTCAAAAATACCGCGTCATCATGGTCAGCAGCGGCTTCATTAAAACGCTTAGTTGAAAGAGCACAGATACCAGTATCGACACTTGGAACGATATTCAGTACTTTTTTCTTGCCAGCGTACTCAGCCAAGCTAACATCAGCCAGCTCGCCAGTGGTCAATGTGAAATCTGGCGCAGTGCTGCCAACAGCGGGTAACTCACCATTGGTATGAATTGGATTGCCTTGAAGTGTGATCGTAGCCATACGCATTATCCTGTGGTTGTTTTAGTGTTAAGAATTTATCCGCTTAACTATATCGTATCAATGCCGTATAGCAAGCTTGGGAATGGGAGAACTTGCAAGCGACTCAAAAAGCAGTTAGCTTGCACTCCTTTATAAACTAGTATGGATTAAACTATGGCCAGTGCAAACGCCAGACACATTCTTGTCGCGACTGAAGAAAAGTGCCTTGAACTGAAAAAAGAAATTGAAGCCGGTGCAGATTTTGGTGCAGTGGCTAAAGCTAACTCTAGCTGCCCATCAGGCGGACGCGGTGGCGATCTAGGTACTTTTGGCCCAGGCCAGATGGTTCCTGAGTTTGACAAGGTTGTATTCAGCGCTGACGTTGGAACGGTTCAGGGTCCGGTAAAGACTCAGTTCGGTTACCACTTGCTGGAAGTGACTCAGCGTCAGGACTAAATCCCCTGAGCTGTGCCTCGTTCCATGGCTAACCGTCAGTGGAACGAGGACGCCTTCCACCAATAGTGTGCGTAATGGCATCCGCTTTTTGAATGACACTGTTCGCAATCGCTTCAATACGCGTATCTAAAATACGCACCGATGGCCCGGATATCGACACGGCGGCAATCGCTTCACCATATTCATCATAGATATTACTGGCAATGCAACGCAGCCCTGGCGTTTGTTCTTCATCATCCAAGGCATAACGTGTTTTGCGAATCTTAGCCAGCTCAGCCAATAAACCATCAATCGTGACAATCGTTTTCTCGGATAAGGGCTTTAAGCCGGTACGTTCGATAATTTGACGGACATCCGCCTCCTGCATTGCAGATAACAAGGCTTTACCGACACCGGAAGCATGCAAATAACCACCGCTACCAACTTGCACCACCATCCGCATCACTTCTTTGCACTCAATCTGTCCAACGAATACATGGCGATCGCCTTTGATCACGGCAAGATTTGAGGTCTCCCCCGTCTCAGCAACCAATTCGCGCATGATTGGACGCGCCTGCGTAATGAAATCCCGCTTGCGCAAATAGGCATTACCGACCGAAAAGGCCTTGATCCCCACGCTCCACAAGCCTTTGGACTCTTCGTATTCCACATAACCTAAATGTTTCATACTCACCAACAGGCGATGGGTCGTGGAGTTAGCAAGGCCTGAGGCGGCTGATAGCTCAGCCAGACTCATTCCCGGATCAGCTCCCGACTCGGCTAATTGGCTCAGCAGATTGAACGCCCGGTCCAATGATTGAACCGAGCCCCCTGCTTTGCTTTTAGCGCTTGGCTTTAAGCTATCGATTGCTTGAACTCCCGACGACGTGCATGCAAACGTGGCTCAGTGTAGCCATTGGGCTGAGCCGTGCCATCAAAAATCAGGTCGCAAGCGGCTTTGAAAGCAATGCTATCAGCGGTATTTGGCGTCATTGGAATGTACGCTGCATCGCCTGCGTTTTGCTGATCAACCACCACTGCCATACGCTCCAGCGTTTCCATGACCTGTGCTTTATTCAAAATGCCATGACGCAACCAGTTAGCAATGTGCTGACTGGAAATACGCAATGTCGCGCGATCTTCCATTAAGCCGACATTGTTGATGTCTGGCACTTTGGAACAACCAACACCTTGATTAATCCAGCGCACTACATATCCCAACAAGCCCTGCGCATTATTATCCAACTCAGCCTGAATCAGCTCTGGCGTCAGTGCCATATCGCCTAATTGTGGCACGGTCAGAATATCATCCAAATTAGCGCGCTCACGCGAAGCAAGTTCAGCTTGGCGAGCAAACACACTCACTTGATGATAATGCGTGGCGTGCAGTGTGGCAGCCGTTGGAGAAGGTACCCAAGCGCAGTTAGCACCGGCCATTGGGTGGCCAATTTTGGCTTCCAACATACCTGCCATTTCATCCGGCATTGCCCACATACCTTTACCGATTTGCGCATGACCACTGAAGCCACATTCCAAGCCAATATCGACGTTCCAGTTTTCATAAGCGGCAATCCAAGGCTGTTGCTTGATATTGTCTTTTGGCAGGAATGGGCCCGCTTCCATACTAGTGTGAATTTCATCACCGGTGCGATCCAGGAATCCAGTATTAATGAATACAATGCGGTCTTTTACTTCACGGATACAGGCTTTCAGGTTAACCGTAGTCCGGCGCTCTTCATCCATTACACCAATTTTCATGGTGTTTGGCGCTAAGCCCAATGCCGTTTCAACGCGAGAGAACAACGTATTAGCAAATGCCACTTCTTCAGGGCCGTGCATTTTTGGCTTAACAATGTAAATGCTGTTTTGGCGGCTATTGCTTAAGTCACCCGTGTGGTTGAAGTCATGCAGCGCGCAAGCTGTCGTGATCATGGCATCCAGCATTCCTTCTGGAACTTCGTCACCATTAGCATCTAATACCGCATCATTAGTCATCAAATGACCAACGTTACGAACCAACAGCAGACTGCGGCCGTGTAGGCTTAAATCGCTACCATCCAATGCCGTGTAGCTGCGGTCAGGGTTCATGCGACGAGTTAACTGCTTGCCACCTTTCTCAAAGGTTTCGCTCAGGTCGCCTTTCATCAGGCCTAACCAGTTGCTGTAAACCAAGGTTTTATCTTCAGCATCAACTGCAGCGACCGAATCTTCGCAATCCATAATGGTGCTCATTGCAGATTCGAGCACGACATCTTTAATACCAGCAGGGTTTGATTGACCAATCACTGAGTCGCGATCAATACACACTTCGATGTGCAGGCCATTGTTCACAAACAACAGCAAAGTTGGTGCAGCCGCATCACCTTGGAAGCCAATGAATTTTGCAGAGTCTTGTAATTGAGTTTGGCTGCCATCTTGCAGTTTAACGGTGAGTGACATAGTGGAGTCACCGGTTAGCTCGTAGGCGGCAACATCAGCATGCTTGCCTTCAGCTAGTGGGATTGCGCCATCCAAAAAGGCCTGAGCCGTTGCAACAACACGCTCTCCACGAACGGGGTTATAAGCCGCTGTTTTTTCAGCGCCTTCGCTATCATCAATCGCATCGGTACCATAATAGGCATCAAACAAGCTGCCCCAGCGCGCATTGGCCGCATTCAGCGCGAAACGTGCATTGTTTACTGGAACCACTAATTGTGGGCCCGCTACGGTAGCAATTTCAGCATCGACGCCTTGAGTACCAATACTAAAATCAGCACCTTCATCAACTAAGTATTCGATTTCACGCAGGAAAGATTTGTAGCTATCCATGTCCTGAATCGGACCTTGATTTTGCTGATACCACTGATCCAGTTTCACCTGAATCGCATCACGCTTGGCCAGCAGTGCTTTGTTCTGTGGTGCCAGCTCATTCAGAATCGTTTCGAAACGCTGCCAGAAAGTAGCGCTGTCAATACCGGTGCCCGGAAGGATTTGCTGATCAACTAATGCATGCAATGAGGCTGCAACTTGCAAGCCACCCTGTTGAATTCGATTACTCATGTACCACTCCTGATCGTGAATCAATGTCTATTTCAATTTATGGTATAGCATCTCACGATACGGAACCATAATTTTTTTTAACATCGACTATCAGGTTTTCTATCCGGTACTTAAACCTTAGAGATTACGATTTTTGGGGAGTAACCACTTATCCAATATGCGTTTGAGTTGTGGGGCCTGAAATGGCTTTGCTAAATAATCATCTAAGCCAAGGCTGAGGTATTTTTCTTTAGAATCCGACATCGCATTAGCCGTCAACGCGACCACTGGCACCCGCTTAGCACCTGCATTCATCATATTCTTAAGTTCACATGTCGCTTCCACACCATCCATTCTTGGCATACTGATATCCATCAGCACCAAATCAAACTCATGCTCAAGATATTGCTCAATCGCTTCGATACCATCATTGGCAATCGTCACTTTGGCATTCAGCTTATTCAAAATGGCTTTCGCAACCATTTGATTCACGCGGTTATCTTCAACCAAGAGAATATGTGGGTTCTGTCTGGGTTGAGTTTGCCCCTTTTCCAAGGGCTGATGGCTTGGAACCGTTAGCGGATCAAAGTCATGAGCAGTATTTTGCGTGAGGGCAATGCGTAATTTGAATCGGGACCAAGGACGCGCGATCACAGACCAGCCATGGACTTTATTAGCGTACGACCTGTTTGCCACGTCATCATTTTCGTTGCACAGCATTACCCAACGCTTGCTATCCAGAGGCGAGTTGGCGACAAATTCAAACAGATAATTTTGCTCATCAGGAGTTAGTGCATCAACATCTACTAAGAATTTACTAAATGATTGCTTGGGATCTTCAGCCCAACGGGTAAGCTCTTGCAGTGAGCTAGCTTGCTGAAGCGATCCATATAAACTAGTCAATAAATGGCTTAGGTAGTCATCATTTGGAAGATTGGCCTGAAATACAGCGCAATGACCTGCCCTAGTCGTAACTTCCCGAACACCTTCAGCCCCATAAACAGGTATCTCAAACCAAAACTTACTGCCGTGGCCAATATCTGGCTCTGCGCCCATTTTGCCTCTAAACAGGCCCACTAAGCGACGACTGATGGATAAACTAAGCCCGGTTCCGTGGTGTCCGAAATCCTTCCGCTGAATTTGATTTTGCTTTAAAGAAAATAACTCATCGATAAGATCATGAGTCAAACCGCCACCGGTATCAATCACCTCAAATCGCAAGGTAACGAATTCACCATGTCGCGATAAAACATTACCCGAAGCGTAGACGTGCCCTTTCTCCGTGAACTTGATCGCAATACTAATCAGATTTTGCAGAATTTGCTTAATCCGTCCAGCATCCGAAATTAGTGTTTCTGGCATATCCTCATCAATTGCACCGATTAACTCAATATTTTTCTCAGCGGCTAACGGTGCCATCGTAGTTAACACTTTGCTGGCCATTTCATGAAAGTTGAAACGCTCAGGATTAAGTGTGAGCTGGTTAGCCTCAAGCTCTGCAAGATCCATCGTATCTTCTAATACGCGGAATAAGCCTCTGGCTGACTCTAAAATTATTTGATTATGGCTATGCTGACGGGGACTGAGATCGGACTCTGCCAATAGCGCTGACATACCAATAATGCCATTCATGGGCGTACGAATCTCATGATTCATATTATTCAGAAACGCCATTTTAGCGCTCAGGCCATGTGCTAATTTTTGTTCGGCAATATCAAGATCTTTACGCAGTCGTTCAATCTCACGTTCCTGAGAGGCGAGCTGCTTTTTGAGTTGCTGATGCTCAGGGTCATGTAACTCCTGAGCGTCTGTCTGCGTTGGTTTGCACACTATATCCATAATATTTTTATTATTCTGCAGTCGATTTCATTAAACACCGGAGCCCTCAAAGCTCGGATGCTATTTTGATTAATGCTTAATAGAGTACCATAACAATAAGGAAACTCTAATAAGCTAATCAGCCAACTGACGAAATGCGAGGAACGAACACTGACAGCCATTAACTAGGCGCGACCTCAAGGTAGTAAGGATTATAACGCTTTATGGCTCTCTCAAGATGTTTCGCTAAATACAGGCGACTTTTGCCTTGAGGTGAAAAAGAGTCATGCGTCTCAAAATACAACTCTCCATTTTTTTCCTGATAACCGACAATAGCAATAAAATGCCCCCAGCCAAATGGTACATAGAAGGTGCCGTAAGGCTTTCCGGTCTCATTGCCGCGAGGTAAGTCATTCATATTTACATTGATAATGGCTACTTTTTTCTGATCAATCACTTTTTTCAGTTCGATGTAGTTTCGACCACGAATGAGATCACCACGCTGACTACTTACCCCCATAAAACGCAGATAGACTTGTATATCTTTTAAGCTCCACCAGCCCTCATTATCTTTGCTAGAAGGTCGGTGGCGATAATCCGCTAATAGTTTACGGGCCTTAATGACTTCTCCTGACAGACTCTCCACATCAAAACTTCGATCAGCATACTGACGAGCCATTAATGCAGTAATCGGCCCGCAATTAGACAAATCACCTGCCTTTCTAAGGAGAAATAATTCTCCGGACGGATCATTGGATTCATTTGCGCACACACTCATGCTAACTAGCAGTAACGAACCTAAACACTTACGAATTAACGACTTCATACACTCCCTCTCCCCTTGCGCAACACAAGGCTCCTAATTATTCACGCCTTTTTATCACCGGAAACCGCTAACGGTTTGAATCGTTTTTTTTCGGGCAAATAATACATAAAACGCAGCGAAATGGCTATTAGTTAGCCGAAGTCCATTCTTGTGTTTAGCTTCATAAATCGAATACAAGCCCACTCATCAATAAAAGGCTTCGTCTCCTCCCTCTGGCACACGCAACCAAGACTCAAGCCACCTAAACTGCCTTTGAAAACACATACATCCAATAACAATGAAAATTTTGAAAGGACCTCGAATGAAAAGGATACTGCTTACCCCGATATTACTGTGTAGCCTGCTTTTCCTGCATGGCTGCGCTGGCGACTCCAAAGTCGACTACCACGATACCGCTGCTAACTCATATGAAGATACAAAGGATGACCCAAAAACAACCGAGGATGGCGGCGATACGGATGGCTCCGCTACGACGGTTAGCTGTGAGACCATTGCCGAACCCATTGAGCCATTTATTTGGGTGAAAAGGCATTATGGACTTCTGAGAAATCAGGCTTATGTGATCAGCCAAGCTGATACCAATGGCGACCTGACCTTGGCAGGTGAAACAGGTGGGTTTCTTGACTTAACCGTCACAGCCGATGCCCCTGCAGGTGCTACAACCTTAAAAGTTGATTCCACAACAGCGCTGGTACCTAATCAACTGATTACCTACCTGAGTGAAAACCTAGACTACAATGTTGCTCAAATAGCATCACTGGATGCCACTACCATTACACTTACCGGAGCGACGGCTCTAGTGAGCCCGGTATTGGCAGGCCAAAACCTCTGGAACTTTTACTTTGATCCAAGCCACCCGAATGAGCTTGGTTACAAAGCCATTGCCGATTATGGGTATCGCAGTGTTGCCAATAGCATTACAAATGATGGCACCCATGTGTTGTTAGGTGATAGCTGGTTTGCTGATGGTGTGATTAGAGACCGCTTAGCACTGCGTTTTCCAGACGCCAAAATTGTTCAAAGCGGCGTTGGTGGTAACACCTTATGCGATCTTCTAGGACGCTTTGAAACAGATGTTAGCCCTGAGCTACCGAATTATGTTTGGGTTAATAGCAGCGTCAATGATTACTTTAATGACGTGACTCAGGAAGACTACAAAATCCGTCTGCAAAATCTCATTTTTAAGATTCAGCAAACAGGCGCACAGGCAATTGTTTATGACTCAGCGCCAGGACCATCCGGCACGGCAGCAGATGGTACTTTATTGTTTGATCTGGCCATGCGCTACACCTCTCAGGTAGAGAATCTACTGAATGAGTCACAGCCTTAAAATTAAACCATTCTGTCAATGACTTAGGTCAACTAAAGGTAAATGGGTGATTAACAATAAGTCACCCATCCTTTAATAATTCATTCTCTAAGTGATATTGACTAAGTAGCCCTTCAGGTCAATGATTAGCTGGCTACTAGCGCATTGCGCGAACAGAATTTAATAATTAATAAGGAAATACTTATGAAACTGACGAACACTGTAAATGGCCTGTTATTAAGTGCAGCAGTTATTGCAAGCTTGGGCGCATCTTCTGCAATGGCCGCTGACGGAAAAGCGCTATACACAGAAAAGTTATGTGTGACTTGTCATGGCGCTGAAGGTAAAGCGCCTATTATTCCTACGTACCCTAAGCTGGCTGGCCAGAATAAAGAGTACTTGATTGCCCAAACTACCATGATCAAAGAAGGCGTACGCACCGGTGGTATGACTGCAGCGATGATGCCTTTGGTAGCAGCCGTGACTGCTGAAGAAATCGAAGCAATCTCAGAGTACTTATCTTCTGTTGAATAAACAGCTGTATATCTCTGATATGGCAAGGCCAGATACCCTTCTGCGCCTTGCTTTTTACTTTTACTCACCCTCTACTTCGCTAGTTCCTGCCTCCAAAACCACAGTCTTTTTTAGACTCCCCATACCGTTTTAGCTTCTCAGCTCACGCCCCTCTCAGCCCAGTACTGGCTTTATTAAGAAATTCAAACTGGCACCACTATCTAATTGGTTTTATGATCTAATAGTACACCCGTTACCGTGACCGGAAATCCGATCCGGTTTACCCCATTCTATTCAAGATCTCAGAGGACATTTTAATGCAACCAAACGACTCCAAGCTGCTTCATCAAAAATGTTACATCAACGGCGAGTGGCTTGACGCAGATAACGCTTCAACAATTGAAGTGACTAACCCTGCGAATGGCGACGTACTTGGCACCGTCCCGAATATGGGCGAGCAAGAAACGCAACGCGCCATTGATGCTGCAAATGCTGCACTGCCTGCATGGCGTGCGCTGACGGCAAAAGACCGTGCGAACAAAATGCGTCGCTGGTTTGAGCTGATGATGGAAAATCAAGATGATCTAGGCATGATCATGACCTTGGAACAGGGTAAGCCACTGCCAGAAGCCAAAGGCGAGATTGCTTATGCGGCCTCTTTTATTGAGTGGTTTGGGGAAGAAGCAAAACGTGTATACGGTGAAACCGTTCCTGGCCACCAGCCGGATAAGCGCATTCTTGTATTAAAACAACCAATCGGTGTTACTGCGGCTATTACGCCATGGAACTTCCCTGCGGCAATGATTACCCGTAAAGCCGGCGCGGCACTAGCTGCTGGCTGCACAATGGTTATCAAACCTGCGGCTGAAACGCCTTATTCTGCCTTTGCATTGGCAGAGCTTGCAGAGCGCGCAGGCATTCCAGCTGGCGTACTGAACATTGTAACAGGTGACGCCGTAGCTATCGGTGGTGTACTAACCAGCAGCCCAATCGTGCGTAAACTGTCCTTCACTGGTTCAACCGGTGTTGGTATCAAGTTGATGGCTCAGTGTGCGCCAACAGTTAAGAAAATGTCTTTGGAGCTGGGCGGAAACGCGCCATTTATTGTATTTGATGACGCTGATATTGATGCAGCCATCGAAGGCGCCATGATTTCAAAATACCGTAACGCTGGCCAGACTTGTGTCTGCGCTAACCGAATTTATGTGCAAGACGCAGTTTACGATCAGTTCGCTGAGAAATTGGCAATTGCAGTTGGCAAACTGAAAGTGGGTAGCGGATTAGATGAAGGAGTTACTACCGGACCACTGATCAGCGATGCCGCCATCACTAAAGTTAAAACACATCTGAAAGATGCGGTTGATAAAGGCGCCACCATCTTAACCGGTGGTGATGTGCATGAATTGGGTGGTACCTTCTTCCAGCCAACGATTGTAACTAACGTTGATAGCTCCATGCTGGTTGCTCGTGAAGAAACATTTGGTCCATTAGCACCACTATTCCGCTTCAAAACCGTTGATGATGTTATTCATCAGGCGAATGATACTGAATTTGGTCTGGCGGCTTACTTCTACGCTCGTGACTTGTCACGTGTTTGGAAGGTGTCAGAAGCACTGGAATACGGCATGGTGGGAGTAAACACCGGTCTGATTTCTACTGAAGTAGCACCATTTGGTGGTATCAAGTCCTCTGGCTTGGGCCGTGAAGGCTCACACCATGGAATCGATGAATACCTCGAAACCAAATACATCTGCATGTCTGTTTAAGACTTAGCTGAAAAAAGGCTCCCACTTGATCTAATCAATGGGAGCCTTTTTGTGCCTGACTTTATCTCAATGGCCAAGCTTTTCAGCACCAAGCCAAGTCACAAAATATTCCTCAGCACTCCGTAATCCGTAATCCGTAATCCGTAATCCGTAATCCGTAATCCGTAATCCGTAATCCGTAATCCGTAATCCGTAATCCGTAATCCGTAATCCGTAATCCGTAATCCGTAATCCGTAATCGCCAATGATTTACTGGTTGTGTAACTGCTGGCGTTTATTCGCAGTCCCTTTACCCATTTTTTTACCAGTAACCACCGCTTTCTGCTTCACAAACGCCGGCTCACCTTTCTGCCCTGAGCGCTGATAATCTTCTAGTAACGCCGCTTCTAATTCTGCCTTATCCAACACCAAGACATCCGTCGAAACCACATGAATCAAATCAAACAAGCGCTGTAAATTGATTTTCCAAGTACTGTTTGAAGCGATATAGAGCGCATCAGACAAAGCCAGAAAACGCACAAATGGCTGATCCCCTAAAATCACCGGCAAACTCACTGTAAAGCGCCCGGAATTGGCAATCATATCCCAGTAGCGCGCCAAGCGATTCACTCGCTGCATGGTGCTAAAGTCAATATCGCGAGTGCTAAGAATATTGTAGGGAGGATGCGGGTTATAGCGCAGCTGGTAGTCTTCACTGTGGCGGTTAATTGGCGCACCACGCAAACGTTTTAAAATGCCCAGCTGGATTTCCTGTGGTCGCAACAAGGCTAACTGATCAAAACTTTTACCAAAATTCTCCAGTGTATCGCCCGGTAAACCGAAGATCAGATCAGTATGTAAGTGCGCGCCAGTATGCTCCCGTAGCCACAGCAGATTTTTGATCGTTTTGTCGTTATCCTGACGGCGACTAATCAAATCCTGAATTTGTGGATCGAAAGTTTGTACCCCAATTTCAAATTGCAGACGATTAGGCGGGAAGCGCTTGAGCATGTCTTTTAAAGCATCCGGTAGATTATCCGGAATCACTTCAAAATGAAGGTATAAATCCTCGTCCATCCGCTCTAAGAAAAATTCCAGAATCGCTACCGAGGTTTTTACCTTCAGATTAAACGTCCGATCGATAAACTTAAAATTGCGCGCGCCGCGTTGATACAAGGAATCCATTTCATCCAAAAAGGCTCCCAGCTCAAATGGCTTGGCTGTTTTATCTAAAGCCGACAAACAGAACTCGCACTTAAACGGGCACCCACGCGAGGCTTCTACATACGTGATGCGATTAGCCAGGTCCTCTTCCAAGTAGAACTGATAAGGCAACTGCAGTTGATCAAGTGGCACCGACACACCACTAATAATCCGGTTCAACGGCTTTTGGCCTTGTAGCAGTTGCTCACACAATTGACGAAAGCTTAGCTCACCCGGCCCTGTAATCACATAATCGGCCAACTCAGCCACATCAGGTAAATCAGGCGGATGGCTCACTTCCGGCCCGCCCAACACGATTTTCACCTGAGGCGCAATTTGCTTGAGCACTCCAACCAACTCAGTGACTTCACGCACGTTCCAAATATACACACTGATGCCAATAATTGTAGGTTGATCGCTTAGCAATTTTTCCGCAATATTGAGCGGCATTTCGTGAATCGTAAATTCACGCATCACCGTCTGTGCCTGCAGCTCACCAAGGTTTGCATAGAGGTAACGTAATCCGAACGCAGTATGGATATAGCGTGCATTTAAAGTGGCTAAAGTGATCATCTTAAAGGCATAAAGTCTTAAATATTGACGTACACGGCTTACATTGCAAGGATTTCATTTACGCCAACTTTTTTTCCGTTAATATTAATGTAGTACCCCGATTATCTTTCTATCCCGAAGGAATTCTCATGACCGACGTAATCGCTCAAGATAACACATTGATGGCAGTATCCACACTCAAAGACCAAGTCCGGATGGTTGGTGACTTGTTAGGTGAAGTACTTTGCGAAATTTCCGGCGAGGAACTTTTCACTGCGGTTGAACATCTGCGAAAAGGCTATATTCAGCTCAGTATAAAAGACGACGAGCAGCAACGTGCCGAATTGATGCAATACATCGAGTCATTAGATATTGATCTGTTGGAACAGGTTATTCGTGCCTTCAATATTTTCTACATGGTATCGAACATCGTCGAAGAGGATTTCCTACACAGACAACGCCGCAAACTGTACCGCACCGGCTCACGCAGCTTATGGAAAGGGTCGTTCTTAGGCGCGGTTGAGGATATGAAACAGCAAGGCCTGAGTGCCAGCGAAGTACAGACTGTACTGGATCAAATGCGCTACATTCCGGTATTTACGGCGCACCCGACTGAAGCCCGTCGCCGTACCTCAATGACATTGCAACGTAGCATCTTCCTGATTCTTGATCAGTTACACAATGATTACCTGATTGAAGAAGAGCGCGACTCCATCAAGCGCCACTTGAAAGCACAAATCCAACTGCTCTGGCGTACCAATGAAGTACGTGTAGACAAACCCACCGTAGAAGATGAAATCCGCTATGGTTTGTTCTACTTCGACACCAGTATTTTCCGTGCTATTCCGGAAATGTACCGCTTCTTTGAGCGCGCCATGCGTAAGGTTTATGGCGCAGGTGAAATCACCGTGCCATCGGTATTACGCTTTGGTTCATGGATTGGTGGTGACCGCGACGGTAACCCTTTTGTAACTGCTGACCTAACCAGCAAAGCCGTTCGCTTGCACATGCAGTGCATTTTAAATGAATACATTCGTTGCACTCGTGCCCTGCGTAATATCCTGTCGCACGACACGGCTTATATCACGCCGACTGACGCCTTCACTCAGTCTATGCAAGCTGATGAGGTCACGTTGCTGAAGCCGGTATTTAAAGATAAGCCGGATCACCTGCGGAGCGAGCCTTACCGCCGCAAGCTACAAATCATGGCTTACCGTCTGAAGCAAACCCTACTGCAGGTCAATGCGCGCTTGGGTGATGGACAGGTTGATCCAAATCACCATGGCTATAAAGGCATTGATGAGTTCATGAATGATCTGTATCTGATCCGTGACTCCCTGCACAGCCATAATGACCATGCCACGGCTGCGCGTGAGCTAAAAGACTTGATTCGCTTAGCCGAGACCTGTGGTTTTAGTTTGTTTGATCTGGATATTCGCCAAGAATCCACCGAGCACACCAATGCCGTTATCGAGGTATTACAGCAGTTCCGTCCTGATACCGACTATGCCTCAATGGATGAAGATGCGCGTATTGCCCTACTCTCTCAGTTAATTGAGCACAGAGCCTTACCAAAGCCAAACCCTGAGTCACTCAGCGATCAAACCATCGAAGTACTGAAAGTATTTGATGTGATGGTCGATATGCGCAAAGAAACCGGCGATAGCATTTTCGGCACTTACGTAATCTCAATGACGCACGATGCCAGCCACATTATGGAAGTGATGTTCCTTGCTCGTCTGGCCGGTTTGGCTGGTAAAGATGCGGACGGTAAGTATTTCGCGAATATCCAAATTTCACCACTATTTGAAACCATTGATGACTTACAACGTATCGCAATTGTGTTGGATAAGTTACTGGTTAACCCAACCTACAAAGCGTTGCTGGAAGCCTCAGGCAACTTACAGGAAGTTATGCTTGGCTATTCTGATTCCAATAAAGATGGCGGCATTTTGGCCTCGCAATGGAGCTTGTATAACGCCCAGAAAGAAGTGATTGCACTGACCGAAAAATACGGTGTGAACTGCCGATTATTCCACGGCCGTGGCGGTACCGTAGGACGTGGAGGCGGACCAACTCACGAAGCGATTATTTCTCAGCCGCCCGATACGGTTAAAGGTCAGATCAAATTCACCGAGCAAGGTGAAGTCATCTCCAATAAATACAGCAACGTGGAAACGGCGGTGTATGAATTGGGGGTAGGTATTACTGGCTTGTTAAAGAGCAGCATCTGCTTAGTCCGCAAACATGGCCCTTATCATGAGTTGTTCTTAACTACCATGGCGCAGCTGGCCTCAGCCGGGGAATTCAGCTATCGAGATTTGACGGATAACACGGATGGTTTCCAAGATTATTTCTATGAGAACACGCCGGTTCAGGAAATTGGTCAGCTAAATATCGGCTCACGCCCGTCGCATCGTAAGACGGCGATTCGCTCCAAATCTTCAATCCGTGCCATTCCGTGGGTCTTTGGTTGGGCGCAAGCACGTCATACTTTACCTGCTTGGTACGGCATCGGTTCTGCTCTGTCCGCCTTCCGTGAGCAGATTCCAGAGGGCGAAGAAACACTCAAGAAAATGTATCAGGAATGGCCATTCTTCCGTGCGCTATTTAGTAATGTGCAAATGTCACTGACCAAAGCCCGTATGAATACTGCCAAGGAATACTCAGAGCTGTGGGCTGATCAATCACAATCTCAGAAAATCTTCTCGAAAATTCGCAATGAGTATGAGCTGACGGTTAGCGAAGTACTGAATATCTGTGAGCAAGATACCCTACTGGAGAATGCACCAAAACTGCGTTATTCACTGGAGCGTCGCGAGCCGTATCTGGACCCACTAAACCATATCCAGATTGCGTTAATGAAACGTCACCGTAGCTTCCCTGAAGGTGATGAGCGCTCGCCATGGTTAGATGGTTTGTTGTTAACGATCAATGCGATAGCGGCAGGTATGCGTAATACCGGCTAGGTCGTTACTCGCTAGGAATAAGGCCGTGCCAGCGATCTGGCTGTCGCACGGTCTTTAATAATAAGTCGATAAAGTAGCGTTGATGACGACGGATAAACTTATCTTTTTGATAGGCAATCCGCGTGGTTCCCCACGGAAATAGCTCACTTAAATCACGTCTGATCAAGTCTTGGTCCTGATCATCCACATAGGCTGGACTGGCAATAATTCCAACACCTAAGCCCTCCCGCACATAAGTTTTGATTACATCAGTATCTGATGCGCTCAGCACGATTTTAGGCCAAACACCCGCTCGTTCAAAAGTATCGGTAAATGCTGTACAGCCCGTAAAGCCTTGAACATAAGTCACTAATGGCACTTCTGAGAGCGCCTTTAAATTGATTTTTGCAAGACTTAAGATCGGATTATCTACCAGTGCAATCAGGCTTCGATTCCAGCGATAACAAGGGATCGTCAACAAATCCTGACTCACCGCTAAGGCTTCAGTGCACACAGAAAAATCAACCTCATCATGAATCGCTTTTTCCACCAACTGTGCTGGCGTTCCTTGATGTACTTGTAACTCAATCGCCGGATATTGAACTCGAAACTGCTTAATTACCGATGGCAGAATATAACGCGCCTGCATATGCGTCACACCAATTCTGAGCATCCCCTCACCGGTACTAATTTGCTCACGACCAATTTCATAAATATTTTCAATGGTTGCCAATGAGCGGTAAGCATATTCAATGATCTTTTGGCCGGTGTCGGTCAAACCAATCAGTCGCTTACCGTGGCGCAAAAATAAGGGCGTACCCAGCTCAGCCTCTAGCTTACTAATCTGCTGGGAGACGGCGGATTGAACCAGATTTAAGCGTGCAGCGGCTTTGCTGACATTGTAATCATGCTCAACAAGCGTTATCAATGCACGTAATTGACGAAGCTCCATACTATTGGATGTAATAATAATTAATTAGCCATCACGGTACATGATTAATCACTGCGGTTAAATACCTCTTATAGCTAGGTAATGGCAATTTAATCGCCCTACCTAATCCTAGTGAGGTAGGAAAATCGTATATGCATTAAACTAACCGTCACATGTTTACATCAATTGTCGTTACACCTTACTCCGGGAAGTTGGTAGCTCCCTACTATTTAGCCGCCAACGCAACGACAATATTCCAGGAGAACCTAAGGGTTCTCTTTTTTTATGCCTAACACTTCTGGCATACTGAGCCGATTTCATTGTGCAGGAAGTGTTTACATGGATAACGAGAACCGCATTAAAGCTGAAGCCGCCGCATTTCGTGGTTTAGTCGCCCACCTTCAGGAACGCAGCGATGTTCAAAATATTGACCTGATGAATCTATCCGGATTCTGCCGGAACTGCCTGAGCAAATGGTATCTGGAAGCAGCTACTGAGCTGGGCGAAACCATGGACTATGATCAGGCACGTGAAGCCATCTATGGCATGCCGTTTTCAGAGTGGAAAGAAAAGCACCAAGCCAAAGCCAGCGACGAGCAGATCAAGGCCTTCGAAGAGACTAAACCACTGCACGCGAAAATCAGCGGCCACTAAGCATGCTTTAATTTAGAACACAAAAAAGCCGCGTCATAATGAGCGCGGCTTTTTTATATCGATGCTAAATGACGCTATGAAATCATCAGCAGCATCTCGGTCGTACTTAGTTCGGAATAATCTTAAACAGAAAACGGGTTCTGACCATGGCCCAAGCGGTAAATAGCAAACCGGCATGAATCGCAGTATTAATCCAAAAATCATTCATGGCTGGTAATGGCGTATTAGCCAAGATCAACAAAAAGAAGATATGTACAAAGAACACGTATAAGGATGCTTGTCCTAGTGGAATGAAGAACCAACCCAGTGCCTTGTTAATTGGCACCCAGAAGCGTGTCAGAATCGCATACATGGTTATCAAGAGTACAAAGGCATTGAGCACACGGCCAGGCCCTAACTTATATTTCTGAAAATACTGACCATAGATTGAATGAAAGGTATCCGGTGAAATCATTGAGAAATGCGCTGAACCAAACTCTTTCAGAGGATTGTTCCACGTCAGAATAAAGAAAGCGAACGTTAGCGCAAAGGAGGCATACATCACTAGCTTGCCTTGCTGGGTGCTAAAGAACTCCAGAATCTCTTTTTTGAAATATCCAGCGACCACGCCATGCACATAAATCATCTGCCAAGCTAAGATTGGGAAGGCATACTCAAACTGAGCGCCCGTTGGACGAAACGCTGGACTGCCAGAGTTAGGTTCGTGAGCACCAAAGTTAATCAGATAAATCACCCAACTAATACCAAGCAATAATGCCACTCGCTTGCGGCTGATCATAAAGAATATAAAAGGTGTCACCAGTACAAACATCGCCACGTACATCCCAATGATCTGGAATTGGTGCGGTCCGATTCTAAGCAGTAATGCCTGACTCATCAGATTGAAAAAGCCTGACTCCATCGATGGAAATAATGGGAAAGTTTTGCCACTGAATGGACTGTGGAAGGTGGTAATGATCGTGCTATCAATTTCAGGTAAGTAGCGTATGCCAGCTATGATTAAAATCAGCATGACGTTAGTCAGATAGAGTTTAACCGAGCGGTCCATTAGGGATGGCATCACAGCAGCCAAGCCATCTTTTTTAAGCTTTTTACCAAACACCATGCCGACGACAACGCCCGCCAGAATCACAAATATTTCTGCTGTCGAGACAATGCCTGCTCGCTCCCAGCCAACAAACATTAATGCTGAAAAATATTCAAAGTGACTGGCAAATAATAAAGGTATGACAAAGCCACGCAAAAAATCTAATCGTAGATCTCTTGTTGCTCCTGTGTCGGTGTAAACCCAGCTTTGGGTCCCCTCTTCTTTATTCGCCATTTCTTGTTCAAGCATAGTACTGGATGCACTCATGGGAATGGCCTACCTGTTTTTTCTATTTATTATTAATTATAAGTAATTTGGCACAAATACGCTGAATAGGGCGTTAATTAAAACTTCCAGTTATAGCTAAATGACCAAGTACCGTTTTTGTTGTAGTTGGTATCAAACAATTCGTTTGGACCGTAGTTCGAATACTGCAGATTAAACTTATTAGGACGCCAGTCGCTATAACCAAAACCATAGCTCCACTTAGGCTCTCCACCACCTTCTAGTGGCTGGCTCACCGAAGCATTGATGTACCAATTTTCCTTCGGTGACCAGCGGAAATTGGCCGCCACAGAACTATTACCCTTAATTGGGATATTCAATGCGCCAGAAGCGCTTAAGCGGTACTTCTTGAGTAGTTCAGACTTTACCGAGTAACCGAAGCTGGCAACGGCCTTATCAAGCGCTAAGCCCTCGCCTAACTTGATCGGTCCCCAGTTGTTTAGCTGCGCAGAAAAAGTTCCGGCATGCCAATCACTGTAGCCAATACCCCAAGAGTAGCTAAACGGGTCATCACTTTGCTCCAGCGAATAACTCCAGCCAACTCTCGCAAACCAGTAACTGTCTTTAACCAACTTGCGATTGATAGAACCACCGATCCCCATATTGCCGCTACCCAGCGACTTTTTCAGATACAGGTTTCCAGCCAATCCAATGGGCTTTTTCTCTTTCTTTTTAGCCGTTGCTTTTTTGCTTGTTTTTTTAGTCGCACTACCCGGCTCAAAATGCTCTTCGATCAGATACGGCAATGGCGCATCATCAGTCAAGGTTAATGGAATGACATCTGATGCTTTAACGTCATCATCATTACGGCCGCCTGAGAAATCAAAACTCACTTTCTCTTCAGGCATTGCCATGCCCTTGGTTAACGAAACTTCAACCGGCTGTTGCTTACTTGTTTCAACTTTGGAATGAGTCTCAACACGTGGCTGTGGCTTCCTTTCTTCAATCTCTTCCCAAACAGGCGTCCGTCTTTCTTCATTTGCCTTATCTATTTTTTTTTTAGCTGCCAGAGCGGCTTTTCGCTTGGCTTCGTACTCCGCATATTCCTGGAGTAACTCTTCAACACTCTGCCCTTCTGACTTTTTCTTCCAGTCATAAGGTTTGTAAACAAAAAGACTGGATGACTTTGGCTGCGTCTGCTTTTTCGCAGGGGCTTTATATTGTTTCTTTGTCTGCTTTTTAACTGACTTCTTGGCTGAAGGATTCACCTTCGCTTTACTTGCCAGTGAAGGCACTTTAACGGATTTTTTCTGTGGCTTCTTTGAAGAGCTAATAACTACTGGCTTCGGCGCTGGCTGCCATGGCTGACCAACAACCAGCATCGGCTGCAAATAAGGCACCGACACAGTCTTAGCAACATACTTTTTTGGTGCCGGACGCTTTTGCACTTTTACCGCCGGTGCAACCTTAGCAATGACCGGAGCTGGCTTTGGTGCAGGCTGTGGAGCCTGTGCCGGCGTAGAAGTAGAAGCCAATGAAACATTATAGTTAGGCAGTGACTTAACCAGCTCTTTAACCACTGACGCACCAACCGCCTCAACATTCTGGGTCGTACCCACATCTGAGCTTGAGATAGCCGTTTGAACGTTACCTTTGTACTCATTCACCGTCAGTTGAATTTTATCAATGATCAGCACATTCCCATTGCCGATCTGACCCAGTAAACGCTCCAGCAATGGCGCATTGCTATCAACCACATAAGAAGGCCGTGCAGCGATTACTGGCTGAGCGACTTGCACAACGGGTTGAGCTTGACCCACTTGCTGTACGGGTTGAGCAACCCGAACGGGCTGCCTAACCACCTGAGGAGCTACTGGTGCATAATTAGTAACGACAGGCGCTACTCCACCAGTACCACCGGCATAATAACCACCGCCATTACCACCGACGTTTTTAACCACTGGCGCTGCCGGACGTTTGAAAATCTTTTCAGGCGCGGGCCGAGGGTCGAACGTCACCTTACTCGCCAACACTGGAATATCCACCGATTGCTCTTCAATCTCAACAAGCGTTTTCGGTAATAAGATATCAACTGGAACCGGTAGAGTTTCTACTTGAGAAGCCAAAACAGGCACTTCAACTGGCACCGGAATAATTTCTAATGTCGCTTCCAATAAAGGGATATCGATCGCTACTGGAACAATGTCTAACTGCGTTTCCAATAAAGGGACTTCAACCGGTACAGGAACGATATCCAGCTGTGTATCCAGCGTTGGAATATCAACCGGTACGGGAAGAATTTCTACTTCACTGCGAAGCCCTGGTACTAAAACAGGTACCGGTAAGATCTCTACCTGACTGCGAATATTAGGAACCAGAACAGGAACCGGTAAAAGCTCTAAGGCAGAACGCAATTCAGGCACCAACACAGGTACAGGAACTATCTCGACCTTAGTCTCTAACTCAGGCGCTTCACGGGGATACACACAATCAGTTTCCCAATAATGTGGATACTCTTCATTTTTGCCGGCTGGCTCCGCTGTAATTTTGCTACTGGTATCCAACAACTCACTTTCAAACAACTGCGAAGTATCCGGATGCGGAAAGCATTGCTCCCGATAAATTCGGTGGAATAAATGCTGAAAATCCTGGCGTGAGCTTTGCTCATCAGAGCTGATGAGCTCAGGAATAAAACGAGACTCACTATCACCAAAAAAGCCAAGACGTTTAAAACTGCTCCAACCCAGAGGTGACTCCCCTGCTACCATAAAAGACTGTCGACCAGTCTCATCCACTTCAATATCGTAAAAACTACCACCACGAAATGTCTGGCAGTAGTTCCATTGCAACATGGTCCGCTCAGCTTGGTTACGCAATGCAGGAAACTTAGTCGCCGTACTCAGCAAAGCATCCAGCACAATGTCTAAGCTAGCCGCATGCAGCACTCGCTTCTGACCTTTAAGCAGTAACTCATCCGGAATACCTTCTTCATCTCGTTGAATTTCCCACAAGCCATCCAAAGCCACTTTAGCCTTAGCTTCAGTTCTGGCGCATTGCAGTATCTTGCTTTGCTTAAGAATCGGTACTGTAATCTCTTGAGCTGACGCACCCATTGAGGCACAGATACACGCGAACAGCAGGGTTAACTGCTGTCCGGAGTGCTTAAGCCAATAATGAGTGTGTGCAGAGCTCATGATTTATTTCTGTTGAAGCTCAAAGATTTTTTCGTCGAGCTTAAGTTTGCGATCGCAAGCGTTGCAAATATCAAACAATGACCCGTATTTTTTATAGAGCAAAGTACTCAAAACGATGCCGTTAGTATTAGCAGTAATCGCTTTATTGTAACCACCACCATTCTCGTAAACACCGGAGTACCAGCCTTTATCAGGGTGATAAGCGCTCTCAACGTGCTCTTTCAATACCTTGCTGTATTCATCATCTGGATAAAGCGCAATCATGGTCATTGCCGCTTTAGTGGATACGCTCTTCAGGTTGTCATACTGCACACCACGGTCGGTTGTGGTATTCCATGGCAGACCTGCAGTAAAGATCGTGTTGTAGACAAAGTACGGCTTTTGGTCAACGTTGTCCTCCGAGATCGCGCTTACAATACCGGTACGCTTCCAACGCTCTTTTTGAACATCGAAAATATTTCTAACCAGTGGAATGTTTACATCATCGTAACCATGCTCCATTGCATCCAGACCATAGGACTCGGTGACCACATAGTTGTAAGCACCTAATACACGAGGGTCACGGCTATCATAAGCAATGGGTACATCATAGATATCCATACCACTGCGGAAGTCATTGTTGTAATCTGCCGCAACGCTTTGATCAAAACCTACTTCTTGGAATACTTTACCAGCATACTGCTCATAACCTAGTCGGCCTTCCTGCAAGACACGGATCTTTTTAGTCACTGCATCGCGTGCCAAGCCATACATCTGGCCATTTTTAATCAAACGCTCATATTTCCAGCGTGATAACACCTGATTCGCGTGATTGGTAAACTTGGGATATTTGCAGATTAGGGTATTCATCCAAGAGACCAAACGCGCCAAATCCAATGTAGAGACACCGATACCGTCCTCAGTCGGTTGGTTTCGGTAATCCACCATTGCGCCAGACATAGTGTTGTACACCTTGTTTGGAGCTTCATTATTGAACAGCTTCATGGTGCTCAACGTCTTGATCAACGCCACAATGCGATCATCAAACTCTTTCTGAGTGATAATCCCAAAATCCTGAGCGGCAATCGTCGCTGCCATTGCAGAACCGGTATCCCACATCGTGGTTGAAGGGTATTTGTTTGCCGCATTAACCAGACCTGTTTTGGGCTGGTAGTTATTCTCGTAATACTTCCAGGCAATCCGCGCCGTCTTCATATCTTCTTCGCTCAAACAGCTCTTAGCACTAAAGCAGGCATGCTTAACGGCTTTAGTCGCTGCACACATCCCTGCTTCATCTTCTGCAGATTTTGAAGCGAATAGCTCTGATGGATCACGATCGCCCGTTGTGTTTTCAACCTTAGACGTACTCCAGGCAATGACACCCACTCCCAGAGCTGTGCCTAGCAGAAGAGGCAGATAACGTTTAAGTTTGCGGCGATTCTCGTTGTTATTATTATTTTGCTCACTCATCTTTACTTACCTTTATCTTGCAGGACTTTGTTTATAGTTTCATGGATATCAAATGCAGTTTTGCTACCGTCTTTTGCGTTCCAGGCGTTAACCAGTGCATCAACTTTCTGCATTAGGCCGCGCATACTTTTTTGGTGTTCCTTATAGGTGTCACCGGCTTTCCAAATGGCTTTCTTGGTGCCTTTAAGTAATGCTGCCGCTTCTGGGAATTTTTTTGCGCCGCGCAGTGCATCGGCTCTCAAGACTACAGCATAAGTTTTATATAACTCTGTCAGCTGCTGCTCTTTCGATAACTTAGCCTGAATTTGTTTTTTCTCTTTTGCCGACTGGTCTTGTTTCGCAATGAATGCTTCGATTGCTTTAATCTGATCAGTAATGACCACTTGAGTCTCAACGATGCCATCAACCTGCTCGGAAGATTGCTGATACAAACCAGCAACACCCTGAATTTGACGACTGAGATTCTGAGAAGACTGCACTGACATGTAAGTCAGCCACGACAACAGCACGATGACCGCAACGCTGATTGATCGGTAGAGCATGATTATTTACCCGCTTATTTTTCTTATTATTATCGTTAAACCAATCTGCACAAGACATGAATAGATAAGAATATGTCTGTAAAAAATACAGCTTGTCTAATTTTTGTTAATTCTGTTTTACAGCAGGATTTCATTATGTCACACTTATTTTTCGTCACACAAGTGAATAATAAAAATTATTAAAACAATGACTTACCTTAATGCCGCATGAATATTCTAATCGTAGATGACGCCAAAGAAATGCGCATGATCATATGCCATATGGTAAAAAAACTTGGCCACACAGTAACTGAGGCAATCGATGGGGAAGACGCCTGGGAGAAACTCCAGGAAGGTCGATTCGAAGCCGTAATCAGTGACTGGCAAATGCCGCGCCTTGATGGTATTGGTCTGTGCGAGCGAATTCGTGCCGCCAACTTCTCTCATTATATATACATCATTCTGTTAACCGGTCTGAGTGGCAAAAAGAACATCTTAGACGCCATTAACTCAGGCGCTGACGGCTTTGCTTCCAAGCCGGTTAATCTGGAAGAAATCCGCATTCGCTTACTGGGTGCGCAACGGGTTGTTACGCTGGAAAATGACATTGCAGAAAAAAATGCTGCACTGAGAGAGGCCCATGATCGCATCCAGAAAGACCTTGAAGATGCCGCCGCCACTCAGGTCAGTTCGTTGCCCGATCCGCTTCGTTTAAAGTCCGTAAAAACAGAGTGGTTTTTCAAGCCTGCCGTGTTTATTGGGGGTGATACGTTCGACTATTACCAAACTCAGACGGACTGTTTGGTGTTTTATAGCGTTGATATTTCCGGTCACGGAATTTCGGCGGCCATGTTATCCATGTCGCTTCAGGTATCACTGGGCTTAAAACGTGGACTGTACGGTGGCGCTGTTACACGGGATCGCTTACAGGAAATACCCGCCCTATTCGCACACAACTTGAATGCACGACTGCTTGAACAAAAACATGATCACTATCTGACTATGATTTTTGGAATCGTCGATCTGCAAGAAAACAAAATCTATTACGTGCAAGCAGGTCACCCTCACCCTTACTGGATTAAGCACAAAGAGAATACCGTTGCACCGATTGAAATAAACGGCTTTCCGGTTGGCTTGTTCGAAGGTGCCGATTACGAGACCCAAGTGCTGCAAATGGAACCTGGCGATAAATTTATCCTGTACTCCGATGGCATTAGCGAGAATACATCGCTCTTGAACAATGAAGTATTGGAGGGCGACAACCTGACCTCGCACTTTGAAGCGATTAAAGAGCAAAGCGCAAAACAAATTACAGAGACCATTGCCACTGAATGGCTCGGTAACGATCAACTAAATAAACTACCTGACGACGTCAGCTTTCTGATTTTCGAGTTCGACGAAATAAACAACAATAAATGAGGCTACACCATGAACATCAATTTACAACAAGACAATGGCCTGACCACTGCGACGCTTGACGAGACACGCTTGGATGCCTCAGTTGCACCCGATTTTAAGGCGGCAATGGAAGCGATTATCCAGTCAGGAAACAATCAACTGATTCTTGATATCAGCCGCTTAAGCTTTATGGACAGTAGCAGTCTGGGCGCAATGGTAGCAGTACTGAAACAAGTTGGCGGCACTGGCAAGATGGTAGTACTTGGCGCATCCGGCGCAGTACTGGAACTATTCAAGCTGACGCGTATGGATCGTATTTTTACTCTGTCAGATAACCTTGAAAGCGCTAAACAACACTTCAGCTGAGTGAAACAGCATCTTATCTATAACACCAAACAGCTGTGGGGGACCTGAAAGTGCGGTGAGTTAAATTGCCGCATTTTTGAAAAATAATGTTCACACTAACTATTGATAGTAGCTTCTCGGAGGTCCGTAAGGCCTCAGAACTATTGTATAACTATTGTACTGAATATGAGATCTCAGTCGACCTGCAAGGTCAGCTGGAATTAATACTGGTTGAGGCATTAAACAATGTCGTTGAGCATGCGTATCTGGAAAAACCGGGCCATGCAATCAACATTGTATTGACTCTAGAGGACGGCAGCACGGTGATCTCGATTGCTGACACCGGCATTCCTGCGCCTGGCTCTGCCATCGCGGAGGGCTCAGAGCTTCCAGATATAAATGATATGCCAGAAGGCGGCTGGGGTTTATGCCTGATTCAGGCACTGTCTGATAGCATTGAGTACTATCGTCATACTGATCACAATCAATTGATCCTAAAAAAGCAGACGACAATTTAACTGTAACATCTCATCACCCTGGGTATGTGTTAAGCAGAATAATAATTATAAAGGATGCTCACCATGGGTTTTTATTTTGAAAAATTCGAAAACCGGGTTCCCGAACCGCCATTACTGCACTCTCCAACCAGAGAGCTGCTCTGGCAGTACTTAGCGGTTATCAACCTAACGCTAGGGCTTTGGTATATCTATTGGCGCTGGACCTCTTCCCTTAATGTGGAAGCGCTCTGGTACGCGATTCCCTTGGTGGTTGCAGAAACAGGGGCTTACATTGGCTTGTGTTTTTTCACCTTCAATTTGTGGAAAGTGAAAGACACACCGAAGCAAGAACCGCCCGCTCATTTAAGTGAAGTGGTCGACTACGAACCACAGCAAGATCGCCCGATTAAGGTCGATGTTTACTTCCCTACTTATGATGAAGACCCTGAACTGGTACGCTTAAGTATTCAGGATGCCAAGCGCGTTCAATACCCAAGCCATATCGATATCAGCATTCACGTGTTGGATGACGGTAAGCGGGCAACCATGCAGCAGGTGAGTGAAGAAGAAGGCGTTAACTACATCACTCGTGACAATAACATGGGGTACAAAGCGGGTAACTTACGTAATGCCATGGAGCAAACCAGTGGCGACTTCATTGTTATCTGTGATGCTGACACCCGCCCTTTCCCAACTATTTTAGAACACACCTTAGGTTACTTTCGTGACCCTAGTGTGGCCTGGGTGCAAACCCCTCAGTGGTTCTTTGACTTGCCAGAAGGTAAAACACTGGAAGCGACACTTGGTAAACACCTCTCTACCCCTGGCCGCCTGTTAGGTGCCGGTATTGAGAAGCTGATTGGTGAAGTGCGCATCGGCGCAGATCCCTTCGTGAATGACCCTAAAATGTTTTATGACGTGATTCAACGTCGCCGCAACTGGTGTAATGCCTCTTTCTGCTGCGGCGCAGGCTCTATTCACCGCCGTGAAGCCGTTATGGAAGCCGCGCTTAAGGCCTACGCTGAATCCATTGATAAAGAAGTGATCAGCAACAGCCTGAAGATTCGTAAACTAACTGGTGAAACAACGCTGGATGCTATTACCGAGTCTGGACTGAAGCATCAGGTACTACAAGATAACGAATTTACACCGTACCGTTTTCATGTATCTGAAGATATCTACACCTCTATCGTATTGCATGGCGACTCTGAGCGTAACTGGAAATCAGTGATGCATCCTGAGGTTGAGTCGAAAATGCTCTCCCCTCAAGATTTACTGAGCTGGACGATTCAACGCTTTAAGTATGCGGGTGGCACACTGGATATTGCCAAGAATGATAATCCGGTGTTTCGTGAAGGCATGAGCCTGCCACAGCGACTAATGTATGCCACCACAATCTGGTCATACATCGGCGGTATCTGGAATGCGATTTTCCTATGCGCACCATTGATTTACTTGTTTACGGCGATCGCGCCGGTACAAGCTTACTCCATGGACTTTTATGCGCATATTTTACCATTTTTGTTAATGACCGAATTGGCCTTTATGGTGGGCTGTTGGGGGTTAGCGGGCTACCAATCCAAAGCTTCTTATTTGGCTTTCTTCCCGAACAATTTACGCGCTATCTGGACAGTACTGAAAGGCGAAAAGATTAGCTTTCCAGTGACCCCTAAAGATCGGCAGGAAGGTACTTTCCTTCATCTGATTATTCCACAGCTGAGCATTATGGTGCTAACAGCGATTGGTATTGGCTACGCTTGGTGGCAACTCTCGATGGGCCATATTGGCTTCTCGGTGGATGGCGTACTACTTAATACCTTCTGGGGACTTAACAATATTTTGGCATTAAGTGGCATTTTATTCGCAGCCACTTGGAAGCCAGATCCTGAACAAAATGCGGCAGAGACCGCAACTAATGACACGGACACTCCGGACTTTAGTAAACATTCACTTAATGAGGAACCCGCATGAGTTTCAAAACTAACCTGATCCGGGCCCGCAGTCATATTATTTTTATGCTGGCATTAACGACCGCTTTCGGTATTGTCATCACCATGGAAAATATCGACTTTGAAAACCGTGTGGCTGCACGTGCCAACATCAAAAATGAAATCAGCATCCCACTATCTGCTTCGCGCAGCCTTTCCTCCGAGGAAATGGAGTGGGCTAAAATTGCGTGGAAGTACTTTGAAAATAATACCATTGCCGATACTGGCATGGTGAACTCGGTTGATCAGTACAACGCGTCGACGCTCTGGGATACCTCGTCTTACATGATGGGGCTGATTTCAGCACATCGACTGAAGATCATTACAGAAGAGAACTTCAAACATCGCATGGGCAATCTGCTTGCGAGCTTGGAAGCACTGCCGTTGTTTGAAGGAAAATTACCGAATAAGTCTTACAACACCATTAGCCTGAAAATGGTCGACTATACCAACCGTGAGACCGTTCAAGGTATTGGCTGGTCGGCAATTGATATCGGCCGAGTGATGGTACCGATCAATGCATTAGTTTGGCACTATCCGGAGTTCACCCCTGAAGTTCAGAAAGTTTTGGCTCGCTGGGACTTGGCAGCCATGGTCAACAAAGGCAACCTGTATGGCGCACTTCGTGAGGGTAAAAAGACTCAAATCCTGCAAGAAGGACGCTTAGGCTATGAAGAGTATGCGGCTAAATCCATGCAACTAATGGGTTATGACGTGGCGGAAGCGATTGATTATCAATCCTGGTTAAAATTCATCGATATCTATGGCATCAACATTGCCACCGATAGCCGCCGCCCTGAGGAGTTCACCGCACACAACTATGTGGTAAGTGAGCCTTATATTTTGGATGGCATTGAATATGGCTTTGATCAGATCTCTCAGCAGTTCTCAAATCGCGTGTATTCGGTTCAGCAGGCTCGCTACGAAGATACTGGCATCCTAACTGCTGTCAGTGAAGATAACATCGATGTAGCGCCCTACTTTGTCTACAACACGGTATTTACGGGTGGTAAAGCCTGGAACACGATTACCGAATCCGGTGATGATGCCAGTGACTTTAAGAGCCTGAGTACTAAAGCGGCTTTTGGATGGCACGCACTATATGAAACAGATTACACCCGCAAGCTAATCGATGTGGCCAGCAAGCTGTATGATCCTGATAAAGGCTGGTATTCTGGATTGTATGAAAAAACGGGCAAGCCAAACAAGGCGCTGACTGCCAATACTAACGGAATCATCCTTGAGACTCTGGCGTATAAGCAACTTGGCCCGCTACTAAAACCAAAGCAGACTGAATTAGCCAGCCGCTAATCAGTTCGCACTGCCAATAAAAAAGGGACAACATGCAAAACATGTTGTCCCTTTTTTTATTTAGGCTTTGAGGCAATAATCTATTTTAAGCGTTTGCTGATAAGCTTCGTTGAGTACTTAGTTGTTCGCTAAGCAGGAGTCATTGATTATTGAAGTATCGGTAGCAGCCACTTCATTAACATAGCTTCCAACGCTTTCGGGTTGATCGGCTTGGTCAGGTAATCATCCATCCCCTCTCCCCGATACTCCTCTGAAGCACCTTGCATGGCATTAGCTGTCAGCGCCACAATAGGAATGGGCTTGCGACCTGCCTCGGCCAATTGCGCACGAATCAGCTTCATCGCTTCGATACCACCCATTCGCGGCATCTGAATATCCATCAGAATAAAGTCATAATCTTTGGCCTGAGATGCCTCAACTGCTTCAATCCCATCTTTAGCCAGTTCGATTTTTAAGCCCATCTTTTTCAGCATGGCCATGGCAACCATTTGATTGACCGTATTATCCTCAACCAACAAAATACGTGGCACGCTTTTCAGCTTTTGCGGCCATGGCTTATCCGTAGCGGAAGTAGGTAGCGGCAAAGAACCTTCATCCCGCTGCTTGTCATTATCCACCACCGCTTCTAAGTGCCGTGAGAACTTAATCTGACTTAGCGGCTTAGTCATGCTCGGTATCGATTGATGCTGAATCTCGCGAGTTAATGCAGAACTTGATTCATTAATGCTTCGCACAAATAACCAGGAATCAGGTAGATCAGACTGCTTTAAATGGCTCAGCAATTGTGACTGATCATTGTCTTTCAGGTGCTCCAGATCAACAATAAAGCGGTCGATTTTATTCTCATGCTTTAACGCATGCAGCTCAACCAGCTCATCGACTGAACTCACAACCGTTAAATTCGCTCCAAGGGCTGCAAACTGCCGCTTCACAATATCAAGAATTAGAGCATTGTTTTCATGCAGGGCAAACGAGCGCCCTACTAGCGTTTTACAATCTGAGCGATCATCAGTATGCCCAAATGGAATTTCAACCCAGAAGGTACTTCCTTTGTCCAAGGTACTCTCTAAGCCAATATCACCTTTCATCAACAAAGCCAGTCGCTTAGAGATCGATAAACCTAAACCCGTACCCTGAGGATTGGTCCGGTCATACTTGCCCTGAGAGAACGGCGTAAACAAGCCCTCTTGTGCAACCTGATCCAAGCCAGTCCCGGTATCGCTAATTTCAAAACGAATGCTAACTGAGTCATTATCTTTGGCAATGCGAAATGCACGCAGCATGACGTAACCGCTGCTCGTAAACTTAAGTGCGTTGCCCAATAGATTAACTAAGATCTGTCGTAACCGCAGCGGGTCACCGGTCAACTTTTGCGGAACGCTGCAGTCGGTTTGGCATAACAATTCAAGTTGCTTATTCGCCGCTGTAATTGCCATAGAACCGAAAATATCGTCCAGCAAGTCGCTTAGCACGAACGTCTCATTGAGAATTTCAAACTTGCCAGCTTCAAGCTTCGATAAATCGAGGATGTCATTGATGATACGTAGCAAGGACTGCGATGAGGATAGAATCACCGAAGCCTGACGCCGCTGCTCGGGAGTCAGTTCAGTATCAAGCAACAAATACGACATACCGATAATGCCGTTCATGGGCGTGCGTATTTCGTGGCTCATGGTGCTCAGAAACGTCGTTTTAGACTCACTGGCAGCCAATGCCACATCACGCGCTTGCTTAAGCTCACTGGTACGCTGAAGGATTTGCTCTTCTAAAGACTCTGCAAGCGTTTGTAAGCTATTGTTGCTGTCGTAAAGCTCGCGGCTTTTACGCTCCAACAAAGACTCCGCCTGCTTTCTGGCAGCTCGCTCACGTTGAAGACGTCGTTTGTATAGCTCTAATTCGTCACTCACCGTTAAGCCGCTGTTTTTTCAAGCCTGAACCGCACATGCGTGTTTTCCACACCTGATAAATTTTCAGACGTTAATGTGATGTCTTCCTGAAAGTGCTCAATACAGCCACGGATCAGACCTTCAGCTACCGGAGCAAATGGACGTGTAGACTGGTAAGTCATTTCCAGCACTAAAGGCTCAGGCTGCTCAGTACCAAAGGTTGGTAACTCGGCATCCGGGTACAATTTACGGACTTCGACATGCACATGATCTTCGATTAGTGCCAGAAAGCCAAAGCAAGAGTCAACGTTACCAAAAAATTCGGGATACAACTCTACAAATCGACCAAACAAGTGCTGACCAAAGACTTTGATTAATGGGACAACATCGATCTCTGATTCTTCACTCAAATGCCCGACCATCTCCACCAGTTCACTGTGTGGATAGGTACCGACAGATGTATAAGCGCCTCCCGTTGAAAGGTTGGATGCCTCAATCATTCTGTCTGCAATTTCGGGAGAAAATTTATCCTCAACCATTTCAAGAAATTCTGTGAAAATAACGCCCTTCACGGTGCCTCCTAATCATTTTTATTGTTGAATATTAGTCTGAAAAAGACATTTTTTGCATATAAAATACACTAAGTATTCTACCCCACAAACAAATGGGATAACAGAAAAAAACAGATAGGAAGTAATATGGATATTAGACATTTACCAGATCTGTAGTCACTAACAAACGATTATGAAGTGACTTTATCAAATCTGGTAGGCGCGAGTGGATTCGAACCACCGACCCCTACCATGTCAAGGTAGTGCTCTAACCAACTGAGCTACGCGCCTAAAGAGGAGACAGATCTTACCCTCTGTTTTTAGGTTTCGCAATCCCTAATGTTAATTTTTAGGAGGATTTTTCCAAAATACATTTTCAAGGAATGATGCATCATAACTCACTGCCGGATTATTGGCCTTACCAACCCGCACATCAATACTCTGAGTACAGCGCCTACTTTCATCACTGCAAAACGGCTCATTAAATATTTGCTGCGGTGAGCCTGGTATTTCATTCGCCGATATCACCGTGAACAGATCAGCATCACCGACCACACCATCATTATTTAAATCATCCCCTGCAGTTGCGGTTAGCAGGTCAAGCGAATAGAAACGGCCTTGTGTCAGTGGTGAAGTACACAAATCTACTACCGCTTCAGAAGCACCCGCATTGGGTACTAAGGTGGTAAACATCACCTTACCCTGTGCGGTAATACTGGTAGACAATACTTTCTCGCCCACATTGGGAAGCTTGAGAAACCAGCCCGCTTTATTTTCAACATCAAAAATGGTTTGCCCCGTTAGATCACCCTGATTGATCGCCGAAGCCGATTGGCCTGCCGTAGCGCTCACTTGCACCAGGTCAGACTCGGTAAGCGTTGCAAATGCACCATCACCAAAGGCACTAGACTCCAATGGTGTATTGACTGCGGCATCGAGTAACACATAGAAAGCATCAGCTACTGTTTCATCTGCAGGATGCGCACGGTATCCAGAACCAACCGATATCGCCAACCACGGCTTCCCTTTATGCTTGAGCAAAGCAACATCCGGCTCATTAAAGAACATTCGCGAGTTACTGCCACTACCACCAAGGTCGGCTAGCTTGATTAAACGTGCACCTTTCAAGTCATAACTTGGGCCAACTGGAAACTCCAAGCGCCAAACCTGAGCGGCAGTATCCGTGAAATATACACGGTCAACCGCACCATCCTGATTCATATCCAGGATACGTAAGCCACCCGGAATACTGTGCGACACAGAACTTGTTCCGTTGGACGCAGCACCACCAAGCGCACTGCTTTGCAGCGACCAAATTCGCTGCCCGGTTAGTGCATCAACAATGAAAACATCATTTCCCATACTGTCAGCAGCTGCGCGATCATCCAGATCTTGAATATCCTGATTGATGTCATAGCCACCGCTGAAAATCACGACCTCTTTAAACGTGGAACCACTCGTGCGTATTTTGGTTAGATAAGGCGTTGACCAACTTTGCCCCAGGTTTGCAAAGTCACCTTCTCCGGCATGTATATTTGGATCGCAGGCGGCATCTTTGTACTTACCCAAGTGAAGTCCATTACTGATCAGTTCGCCAAGGTGTAGACCCGGATGCTCTTTACACTTTTTATCATTTTCTATGGCACTAACCACATTTGCACTCACCTTCCAAAGCACTTTAGGCTCCTTGGGATTTGTGACATCCAGTGCATAATACTCGCGCCCACCTCGACGTAGGCCGAAGTATAAATAAACACGGTCACCGCTGGCGCTATCCACTACGCCATCTTTATTCTTATCGTCAAACCAGCTGGTTAAAATACCGTCCACACCATAACTGTGGCTCCCAGTATCCGTGTTGTAATATTGCGTTTGAATATTTCTCATCAACGATGATGGCATAAAGGCAAACAGCTCTTTACCAGAAGTGGTATCAAAGGCGTGTAGGTAGCCTTCATTAGTTGCGGCATAAATGACCTGCTTATTGTATTCAATCGCTTCGCTTGCATTTTCACGATAGTTCTTATCGTAGGTCATCACCAATGGCTCAAAGTGCAGCATATCTCCCATATGTGGAAACAACTCATACTCACCGGTTTCAGTATTTAACTTACGACCCAGAATGAAGTTAACCATTGCCTGACGTGTTTCAACCGTCGTAGTATCCGGCAATCCCATGACATCATTCGTGATTAAGCCACCCGTATCAAAGGCATTTGCAGGGTTAATGCGGTTATCCGCCACCATCAATGCACAAGGGTACGTCGTACACTTAAGGTCACTCACCGCTTTACGGGTATTTGGGTTGATTAGATTGGCGACACCACCAGCCGTTACATCACGACCATCAGCCTCTGAAGTTGCCGACCATAAGTCTTTAGCATCTTCCTCAAACACACCAAGGTCAGATACCGCAGCTTTGTTATTCTTGCCGACGATAGACGTCTTAGTGCCATCGCTGACTAATTTAAACTTTTTAAGGTTACCATTCCAACGCGGCGTCAACGCTTTATCGAACACCGGAATATACACAAACTCCTCGTTCTGAATACCCGTTTTGGTATTAACGCTGTAAGAAGGCGATGCGAACGACGTTGTAGTAGAGCCGATTTTAGCCAGAATGCTGCTAAAAGCTTGCGATAACTGAACTTCATCTTCAGCAGAAAAATAGCCTTCCACAGCCTCTGTTGAAGGGTCATCGGTTGAAACCAAACTTTTCAGGTATTCTTGTGCTGCAGGCTCACCATCCAGACCAAAACCGATCGCATAGGTATCAATCGTCTGCGGACCAACCAAGTCACTGTTGTGATCACTGTTAGCCAGAAAGCTGGTTAGCTCAGGCCCACAAGCACCACTACGGAATCCACTCGGCGTGGGATTAGCATCGCAATTATCAGAACCGAAGGTATTGGAACTATCCGCTTGATCAACCATTGGTGTAAACCTGCCATCTTTGAAGCCCCAATACGTCGGCCCAGGTGAATTTGTTCCGTCACGGTTTCCGGCGCTATCGTAAGAGTATGAATATTGGGGCTTACCATCGGATAACAGGACAATAAAGTTACTTTGGCAAGACTCAGTTATGGGACTCACATAATTTGGTTCAGTCGAATTTCCACCACCGCAAATTTCATAACTACAACTGGTTTCGGTAACCGACTTAGTAATACCATCTTTACAGCCGCCACCAGACCAAGTACCAGAGCAATAACTCTTACCACCCTCATCAGTACTCCATTCTGAGCAAACACTGGGTACTGACTCTACACAGACCTCTGTAGTGGTTGTCGTGCAGTTTTCAAGTGATTTACAGTTTGCATAAGTCCCGTCTGGCCCTAAGTTATTGGGATCAGCAGGACATCGATACCAAGGATATTCATTATTAGCGAAATCAATCGGTGTGCTTTGACTTGCGGTGTAGGTGGATTTACAAATATCACCATTCCACGTTATCGGATCACCTTCATAAGTGGACGGGTGAGCGGACCAGCGATTCCAGTTCCCTGAGTCACCTAAGCCATACGTAACTTTTTCACCACGAAAATACAGGGCTGCCTCATACAGTGCTTCAACAATGGGAGTATTTCCAACATGCTCCAGTTCAACTGCCGTACTGCCACCATAAGCTACAGAGTACCAACCATCTTTCCAGTACCAGTCCGTTATCTGCGATAAGTAATCACGCACCGTCAGAGTCGCGGCAGGCTCTGGAATGCTGCTTTGCCACCAAGGTTGATTACCCCACTCATCAGCCGGAAATTTTTCGCCAACAATCGGCAAAGCTTCTCCAGTGATATCCTTTGCCGGAAACTTGATGCCGTGGCCTTCATTGCGATGAGCCACTTCACCATAATTCATCAAACCAACATTCAGGTTTTCAGGTGCTGTTTTAAGTACCGTCCTTAAGGCACTTTGCATCACTTCCAAACGACTTAAACCACCTGAGCCTGACACTTCTTCATCCATTGAGCCAGAGACGTCAATCACAAACATAACGTTAGGATTGACCGTACTAATACTCTCAGAGAAGAAAATCTCAGTATCGTCCCCGATAGCCATTTGACTAGAGACAGCTATTAATACACCTAATGCAGCCGCCGCTGAGGTCAGATGGAATCGGGAACTTTTCATCGCTAAGTACTCTTTTTATTATTGTCGTTACTTGGTTGGGTTCGTCCAGAACACACTTTCCAGAAAGTCAGAATTGTAGTTGGTTACCGCTGAGTTTTTCTTACCAACCCGGATATCTACAAGGTGCTTACACTCTCCATCTGCACAGTATGGCGAGTTAAATACCAGCTGAGGCGTACCCGGAATCTCATTCGAGGAAACCAACGTAAAGAGATCTGCATCTGTTATATCCTCATCATCATTCAAATCACTACCCGCTTCGGCGGTCAGAATATTCAATGAGTACAGGCGTCCCTGTGTCGCCGGAGCGGTACAGACATCGATATCAGTCATATCTACGCCTAACCCTGGCACCAAGGTGGTAAACATCACTTTACCTTCCAAAGTAACACTCGTGGATAAGACCTTCTCACCATCTTCCGGTAACACCAAATACCAACCTGACTTATTCTCAACATCAAAGATGGTTTGATCAGTCATTGCACCCTGATTAACAGCGCTGCCAGAGGTACTCACCTCAACCATATCCTTCACTTCAATCGCCGTGAAGTCTTCGTCACCTGCAAGGTTTTTCGTTAGTGGCGTATTGACTGCCGCATCCAACAGTACAAAGAACTTGTCCGATACCGTGCCATCTGCAGGATGAGAACGATAACCACTACCCAATGAAACGGTTAACCAGTTTTGACCTTTATGTTTTAGCAAAGCCACATCTGGCTCATTATAAAACATGCGGGCATCCTCACCCGTTCCGCTCGCCAGATCGGCAAACTCAATGAGCTTCGCACCACTCAGTCCGTAATCAGGACCCATTGGCAACTCCAGACGCCATACTTTACCGCCAGTATCTGCAAAGTACATGCGATCGATAGCACCATCACGGTTCATATCCAGCAATCTAGCACCGCCCGGGATACTGTGAGTCAACTCAGACGCTCCACTTAATGGCGCACTACCGGTTGTACCGCCCTGCACTGACCAAATATAAGCACCGGTATGAGCATCAACGATGAACACATCATTACCCATGCTATCGCTCGTGGCTCGCTGATCAATGTCCTGAATATCCTGGTTTTCATCATAACCACCCGTGAATATCACAACTTCGCGTAGCTCAGTATCACTCACTCTGATTTGAGTGACATAAGGTGTAGACCAGGACTGACCAAGATTTTCGAACTTATTGGTTGAGGAGTTCAACTCCCACAATAATTTAGGATCAGTCGGATCAGTTACATCCATTGCGTAGTATTCACGACCACCACGACGTAAACCAAAGTACAGGTAAACATGGTCGCCATCTTGCGCACTAATCACACCATCTTTGTTTTTATCACTGGTCCACGTAGTGATAATTCCATCGATACCGTAGGCGTGATTTCCCGAGCCTGTGTTTTCATATTGTACATTGATGTTTTTGATCAGTGACTCAGGCATGAAGGCAAACAACTCTTGCCCCGAAACTGTATCAAATGCATGCAAATAACCTTCATTGGTTCCTGCAAAGATTACCTGCTTATTGTAAGATTTGTCTTCTGAAGCGGATGCTTTGTAGTCTTTATCGTAGGTTACGATTACTGGCTCAGAGTGCAACATATCACCCATACGAGGATTCAGGTCATAGCTCTCTGTTGTCTCATTCCAAGTTCTTCCACGAATAAAATTGACCAGACCTTTTGTCTTCTCGATTCTTGCCTCAGACTGACTTTGACCTGACAACAAACCTGTTAAGTCTGTTAAGAAAGACAGGTCCAAAATGCCAAATACCGAGGTTAGGTCTAAATTCAATAGTGTGGTGTTTTCAGGCAACAATCTATTACTTACCGTATCCAAAATACACGGCAGCTTAGTACAGGCAATATTGGTTAGCGCCTTTCGAGTATTAGGATTGATCAGATTGGCCAAACCACCTTTGCTTACATTATTTCCATCTCCAGTCGTTGAAGATGAGTACAAGTCAATTGCATTGTCATAGAACACGCCGAGTTCAGATACAGCAACCTTACCTGTCTTACCAACAATTGTGCTATTAGAACCATCAACATCCTTTTTAAGGGAGAACTTTTTAAGGTTACCGTTCCAACGTGGCGCGAGCTGCTTATCAAATACTGGAATGTAGATAACATCTTCATTCTCAAGACCCGTTCTCGCATTAACGGTATAACCCGGGGATGCAAATGATGTAGTTGTTGAGCTGATCTCTGTCAAGATATTGCTAAATGCAGCCGCAATCTGCTCTTCGTTCTCTACCGAGAAATAACCTTCTACTTCAGGAGTTGACGGGTCATCATCGGTGGTCACCAAACTTTTCAGATAGTTTTCCGCAGATGGATCTCCACTCAAGCCCAAACCAACCGTATATGTTCTAACTGACTGAGTACCTGGTAGATCACTGTTATCTGTATTCGCAAGGAAACGCGCTATTTCAGGGCCACACACACCATCATGGAAGCCACTAGGAAATTTACTGCTACTTGTTTCACAATCATTATGCGTAAAGGTATCGCTGGCATCTGACTTATCAGTCATCGTAGGGTGTGTACCAGCCTTCAGACCTTTATAAGTTTCATTATAGTCATAGTAATCATCAAGATAACTGGTTGGCTCGCCATCTGAAAGCAATACGATATAGTTACTTTGGCACTCTTGAGTTATTGGGCTGACATAGTTTGGCTTAATTGACGGCCCGGTAGCTGTACAAACATTGTAGCTACAAGTGGTTGCGCTTTCTTCTTCATAGCTTGTGTAACAATAACGCGGGTTTCGTCTACTATTGTTAGACTGATAGGCATATGGCCATTTATACCAATATTTCGCAAAATTTGCATTATAGCCATCCCAAAAAGACTGATCATAGTCAAAGCCACAAACTTTAGAGGAAGTTAAATTACCCTGTGTTGTTGTGCAAGACTCAGTCGCTTTACAATTAGCATAGGACACTGAAGTATTGTCACTATTAGCACATTGCAACCACGGATACTCCTCATCATCAAAGTCAATTTGTCCATCAACAGTTTGAGTCTCGGTATTAGTGCAGGATGTTTGAATAATATCCTGATCGTAGGTCGAAGGATGTGCCGACCAGCGATTATCATAACTTGCAGGGCCTAAGCCAAAAGTTACCTTATCACCACGAAAATACAGGCCTGCCTCATACAAGGCATCAACCAGTGGTGTAGCACCGGTTCGAGTCATTTCTTTGACACTCTTTCCATTGTACTTATTGTCATACCAGTTATCTTTCCAGTACCAGTCGGTAATGTCTGAAAGGTAATCACGCACTGTAATGGTAGAGGAAGGCTCTGGGATGCTGCTGCGCCACCACTCACTGCTATCAAACTTTGATGTAACAATGGGCAATGCCTCATCATCAATAGGACTGACCGGAAACTTAACGCCATGACCACCTAAATGCTCACCCAATTCACCAAAGTTCATTAGACCAACATTCAGATTATCAGGTGCAGCTTGCAGTACGGATGTCAGTGCATTTTTCATAACATCCAGACGTGTTTCGCTACCCCATTTCTCTATAGTGGTATTCATCGAACCAGAGCCGTCAATGACGAACATGACGTTTTGACGAACATTGGTTAGGTTTTCAGAAAAGTAAATTTCAGTATCATCGGCTTGCGACAAATGGCTGGCACCTAAAATGGTGACCGCCAACATTGTTCGCACAGTCAGGCTGTGAGTAAGTTTATTCATGGTATTCAGTACCCGGTATTATAATTTTTTTATTGAGTGGGGCTTAAAGCAGACTCGTTATTTAAGCGTGCTTGACTTTGTAGTATTCGGAACTTCCTTACCAGCTCCTTGGTAGTGAGTGTCCTTTGCTCCGGTTCCTTTGATACGAGAATCAACACTAAACATATATAAATTACAAGGTGGTGCATTAGGACCAATGCTACTCGCCAAATCACCCCGACCACGGCAAGGGTATTGAATATCCAGGTCGGCTACGCCTGTCTTTGAAACCACTTCCTTCTCACTAATATCCGCAGGATCCTGCTTCACAGTAATCCAAGTATATAAATTATAGAGATTTGAATTGGCGCTATTGGCCGATTTTGCAGCCTGATAAACCGCTAGCTGATGCTGGTAGTTATTAGCGATCAATAAGTCAACGGAGGATAGACGAATCGCGGTGACACCTAAAATTGTCATGACCAACAACATCATCAATGATGTGACCAGCGTCATACCTGCTTGAGTACTGTATTTTTTAGTATTATTCATAGCTTAAAGCTCTTTTGTTATGCGATTAGGCAATACAACTGTTGTAGTATACGCCTTGTAGATTCTGCGATCCTTGGCTGTTGTTATCTTCTGATCCAACAATAAGAAGACTTTCTTTTCATCCGTGTCTAACACTTCACGTTCCGAACGTACCAGAATCCCTGCCTGTACGTTAATCACGCTACCCCAGTCACCATCGGCGGTAACCTGAGTTGCATTTTTATAGACCATGTCATTTCCAACTGACACACCATATAAAAACTGCATATTCTCAATATTTTCAGCAATGGGTTGCGCACCACCCAGTGACCCCATACACGTCAAGGCACGTCGTCCGCTATTAGTAGTTATGTATAAGTAGTTATAAATTTTTGCTTCAGTAGGATTGTACATACCGCCCATCGGGTCAGAGCTGCACTGCGCAGTAATAGTCGAAGCCATACAGTCTTGCGTTAGTAACCCCGGAGGTGCGCCAACCATATCCGGGTTGTCAGCCATAAATACCGTTAATAGAGTATCGCGCTTACCGCCTTTTGAGTTCTCTGTTTTCTTCTTTAGAATTGGCTTATAGGCAATCAACGACTCTTTCGCCCCACCCGTTCTACAGTCGGGGTTAGGAATATTGTCTGCTTCCGCGTAAAACGGCTCATCGATGGTGTGATTGTAGATAGAGGGATAACCCGCATGGCTTACAATATTCCGAATCGCCAACAACGCTGTTCGGGCATTTTCTTCCATCTCACTGACTTCAACCCGTATTTTGTCTGAGGCACGAGTACTAATATAGACACTGGTCAATCCTCCAATCAGAAACAAAGAAATCACCATTGAGATCATTAGCTCAATGAGAGATAAACCCTGCATTTTTTTTATTTTTATCTGGTTGTGCATAACAAGCTTGCTCCAGCCTTTTTAATTATTTTTTTAGGGAATGAAGTTCAATTCGTAGCTGCGCACCTGTACCGCATCATCACTATCACCGTCATCGGTCTCATTCCAGCGAACCAAGATAGTATGCTCAAGGCCCGTATCACAGGTGACGGCTCCACAACCCACTGAAAGAAAAGCTTCAGGTAAATCGTATTGAATACCGCCAGTTTGAAAAGTGTCCTGAGTTATACCGCAATTCACTCGATATAAATCATAGGTTGCCGATTCTTCAGGACTACAGCTAATGCCAGTTACACACTGCTTTGCAGGGACCGTCTCGCAGCTTTTTACGTCCATAGATGCAGAGTACTGGTCAGCCGCGATGGCCATCGGGTTTGATCGCATACGATCTGCTAGTTCTGTAGCAGCCAAACTGGCTACGGTTCGAAAATGAGCATTATTACTGCTTTTTAGTGACACCATTTGCAGTCCTCCTAAACCTAGAAGCCCTACAGACATCACTAATACTGAGATCATTACCTCAATTAAAGAAAACCCTTTCTGACTTGCGATATTACGCTGCGGGGTCATTGTTACACCTCTCGGAAAGCTATTTAACTTCCCACTGTTATTTTTATGATTAGTAACACTATAAACACTGGCCGCAAAGTGATCAATCAGTAACAAGCACTATCCGACCAGTGGGGACAGTGAATACTTTTTAAGTACTTGTTTTTATTATAAATTAGTAAATACTTGTATATTAAGCCAACACCGTGAGAGATTGCTCCATCTCACGGTGTAAATTGCTTAATTGTTTAGCTCAATAAGTCTAAGCCACCCATATATGGCTTCAGTACTTCAGGTACTCGAATGCTGCCGTCTGCTTGTTGATAGTTTTCTACTACCGCAACCAGTGTACGCCCTACTGCCAAACCAGAGCCATTCAAGGTATGCAGTAATTCTGGCTTACCCGTCTCAGCATTTCGGTAGCGAGCCTGCATACGGCGCGCCTGGAAATCCATCGTATTTGAGCAAGAAGAAATCTCACGATAAGCCTGCTGACCGGGTAACCAGACTTCCATGTCGTAAGTTTTTGCGGCAGAGAACCCTGTATCACCACTACATAATGAAACCACGCGATACGGTAATTTTAGTTTCTGCAAAATGGCTTCTGCATGGCCGCGCAGACGCTCTAAAGCATCCCAAGAGTCATCTGGCTTCACGAAATGTAACATTTCTACTTTTTCGAACTGATGCTGACGAATTAAGCCACGTGTGTCACGTCCGTAAGAACCTGCCTCAGAGCGGAAACAAGGAGTATGCGCCGTAAACTGTAAAGGCAACATAGACTCATCAATAATCTCATCTCTTAGTAAGTTCGTGACCGGCACTTCAGAGGTTGGGATCAGGTAGTAGTCCTGCTCACCTTCCAGCTTAAACAGATCTTCCGCAAATTTAGGTAACTGCCCTGTTCCAAACAAGCTATCTTTATTCACAATATAAGGAACGTACACTTCCTGATAACCGTGCTCAGCGGTGTGTGTATCCAACATAAACTGAATCAGGGCACGGTGTAGGCGTGCCATCTGCTGATGCAACACCATAAAACGAGAGCCAGTTAGCTTAGTCGCTGCCGCAAAATCCATCCATTGATGACGCTCACCTAAAGCGACGTGATCTAACGGTTCAAAATCGAAGGCTGTTGGCTCGCCCCAGACAGAGACTTCCACATTTTCGCTTTCATCTTTACCAGCGGGTACAGACTCGTGCAACAGGTTCGGAATAGCCGTGACAATGCCATCGATGGTAGCTAGCAGCTCGTTTAGCTCCTGCTCTTTAGCTTTGAGGTCATCACCAAGGTGTGCCACTTCATCCAGCAAAGGCTGAATATCCTGGCCACTAGCACGTGCCTTACCAATCGCCTTGGAGCGTGTGTTACGCTCATTTTGCAGATCCTGAGTTACGGTTTGCAAGGATTTACGCTGCGCTTCCAGCTCATTGAACTGTGCCACATCCAAAACGAAACCACGGCGCAGTAATTGCGCGGCAATGTCATCCACATTATTTCTTAATAGTTTGATATCTAACATGTTTGTCTATTTAAACCGTAATTTTCAGAATTTCATTGAACGGGCAAGTACTACCCCGAGCCAAACTGCTGCCAGACTAAAGCTGACACTAATGAACATATTGAGCAGTGCCCGCCCTACTTCACCGGCCTCAATTAAGATTAAAGTATCCATGGAGAAGGTGGAGAAGGTCGTAAATGCGCCTAAAAAGCCCACTAATACTGCCATTTTTAATGCGGGGTCAATATTCGTTTTTGCCATTAGGTATACGCTTAAGTAGCCCATTAGCAGCGAACCCAGTACATTAACAACCAGCGTTCCATAAGGAAAGCCTCGGCCGCAGATCACATAGATAAAATGTGATACGCCATAGCGGGACACCGCCCCCAAAGCTCCGCCCAGCATAATTGAGAGTATTTGTGTCACACGGCTACCTTAGCTGTTATTACCCCAGATATGACAAGTTTATAGCATCCTCTATGGTTGTGAAATTGTTAATCTGCCAGCAACGAGTGTAAATTCCTGAAAATCTCTGCATTCGCTCGGTTAAGCGGCTCCGGTTGTGTGGTAGCATCTGCACCTGAAATTATTATCTGGAACGCTATATGCACAATAACGAAGCCTTTCGCAGAATTCGTTACGCACTTGAACTTGACACTCCAACGACTGCTGCCGTTTTTACCGCAGGTCAGTCCGAGTGTTCTGAAGATGCAATTGAGAGTTTTTCGAGAAAAGAGTCTGATGATATTGGAGAAATAATCTCTGATAAGGCTTTATTACATTTTTTGAATGGTTTGATTGTTCATCGTCGTGGAGGTGACCCACTACCGGTTGCTGCTGATGAGACGTTGACGAACAATAAAATTCTGAAGAAATTAAGAATTGCCATGGAGCTTTACGAAGATGAGATGTTAAACATCTTTGGACTGGCTAACATTCAGTTCTCCCGCCACAAACTCAGCTCATTGTTTCGTAAAGAAAACCATAAGCACTACCGTGAGTGTAACGATAATACACTTCGCCAATTTCTGCGCGGGCTTGCGACTTATCAGCAACGCCACAGCCAGACAGAGGAAATCTAATTCCGCTCACCTTTATCGATTTGGATATTCAACATGAAGCCACTTGCTACCGCTTTACTCACCGCTATTTTTCTATCCGGCTGCAGCCTGCTGGGACAACGTCCCGGTGAAGAAGCGCTATACGCAACCTTAGAGATTGAAAATAATTTCGAAGTCAGAATGTATGAGCCACTCATTATTGCTCAGGCCGCGACCGAAGGCCCTTATCTAATGGCAACCCGGGCCGGCTATAATAAGCTGACGGCTTATGTCTCTGGTAATAATCAGGCTAAACAGACTATTTCGGTCAATCCGCCGATCACGGTTGCAGATGGTGCTAAAGCGCCACGCATTGAGCTGACACTGCCGTACTATGAAGAGAATGTGAATGGTGTGTGGCTGACTTCAGTAGCACTGCCCGAAGCTTACTCGCTGGCAACATTGCCAAAGCCAATGGACGATAGCATTACCTTTAAAGTTCTGCCGCGTTTGAAAGTAGCTGTCATTAACTTTCAAGGCTACCGCAGTGAGAACTTAATCACGCGTAAGGCAGAAGCGCTGGAAACATGGGCCAGGCAGAAAAACCTGAAGCCTAGCTCAGCTGCTCGTTCAGTGATTTATGACAGCCCTTGGGCCGTGCCATTGATTCGACGTCACGAAGTGCATATCAACGTTGAGTAATCAATGATTCAGGCAAGCCATGGATTCACAATGGCTTGCCTGATATCAAATACTGCTTATTGAGCCAGCAACGAAAATGGTGATAATAACGCAGGCAAGTAGTTAATAACCTTCTGCTCCAGCACCTTGTTATCCGACTTCAAGACCACGATACGGTCATCATTTTGAAGAATCGGATCCGGTGCCTCACCTTTACGAATCAAGTCCAGATTAACGCCGTACTGACGGCCGTTACGGAACACTACCACACTTTTATCATTGGCCAAGTCTGTCAATCCTTGCGATAAAGCAATGGCTTGCAAGAATGTCATACGACCAGTGATTGGGAAAACACCCGGGGTTCTAACCGCACCTTCAACAGTCACTCGCTTAAATGCTTGCTCTTTACGAGTCACGGTGACTTTAGGATCTTGCATATAGGTTTGACGTAATAAGCCCGCGATTTTCTGCTCAGCCTGAGTAATACTTAAACCACGCACCACCACACTGCCTAGCAACGGCAGAGAAATAGCACCGTTAGTTTCAACCGTTAAGTCGCGCGCGGAAAGCTCATCGACTTTAAAGACCGTCACATCTAACTTATCCTGCTCACTAATCATCGTGCTTTGAGCATTTGATAGTGCAGCATAGGCCGCTGCCGGACTCTTATCAGCGCGACGTCCCGACACACTCGGCACATCAAAGCTGTCCTCATCAGGCCTGTAAGAAGCCGTTTGGAAGTCTTGATTTAAGGCCCGAATAGTGCTCACGTCCTGAGCGTTAGTGGTTTTCTTATCGTCTTTACCACCCAACACGCTACATCCACTCAACAGCAGAATAGCGGGCAGGCATAAGATTAATGCATGTTTCATAAAAAGACCGTCCTAATTTATTTTGTTATTTTTATCATTAATTTATTGTTTAAGGGCTGATCAGCACCGCCAGACAGATTGCCTGACGGTACTTTTGGCTTAGCGGTATCCCTGAGGATTATTCTGCTGCCAGCGCCAAGTATCTTCACACATTGCTTTAATGTCCTTCTCAGCACGCCACCCTAATAGGCGCTCAGCCAAAGCAGGATCAGCATAGCAACAAGCGATATCGCCAGGACGACGATCTACAATCTGGTAAGCCACTTCTTTCTCTGAAGCCGCCGCAAATGCATTAATCATTTCCAGTACTGAGAAACCGATACCTGTTCCCAAGTTTACGGTAAATAGATTATCCACTTCAGGGTTTTCAAAAGCTTGTAAGGCTTTAACGTGGCCTTTAGCCAAGTCGACCACATGAATGTAATCACGCACACCGGTACCATCCGGCGTCTCATAGTCACTACCGAACACAGACAGCTTCTCGTAGCGGCCCACTGCAACACCTGAAATATAAGGCATCAAGTTGTTTGGAATATCACTTGGGTCTTCGCCGATTAAACCGCTTTCATGTGCGCCAACCGGATTGAAGTAGCGCAGCAGGGAAATATTCCAGCTGTTATCGGACTTATACAAATCCCGCATAATATTCTCGACCATCAGCTTGGACTGGCCGTATGGATTAGTCGCGCTAATTGGAAAGTCTTCTAGAATGGGCACTGAGGCAGGATCGCCATAAACTGTTGCTGAAGAGCTAAAAATGACTTTTTTAACACCACAGGCTTCCATTGTTTCTAACAAAGTAACACTGCCGGCAACATTGTTATCGTAATACATCAGTGGCTTAGCCACAGACTCACCGACCGCTTTTAAGCCAGCAAAGTGGATAACGGCTTCAATGTCATGATCCGTCATCACTTTTTTTAGCGCTTTAGGGTCACGAATGTCGCCTTCAACGAAATCGATAGTTTTACCGGTAATGGTTTTAACGCGATCTAATGCCACGGTGGAACTGTTTGACAGGTTATCAAACACAATCGGTGTGTATCCGGCCTCGACCAACTCAACACATGTGTGTGAACCGATATAACCCGCGCCACCCGTTACTAGAATTTTCATAAACAGTGTCTACTTTTTTTAATTGGGGAATCACTATTCTAGACTAGTACGGCAGGCACAAAAAAGCCAGATATCGGGAATAATATCTGGCTAGTCAGTTACATTTTTCCGACAAATAAGCCGGTCAAATTTAACTCATTCGTTGTTTATGACTTTTTATCAGCTGCCAGCACTTTTTTCTTCGTGCTGTCTTTTTTAGATTTCGCGCTGCTCTTTGTAGATTTTGACTTATCAGAACTCTTGCTCTTAGATTTAGCCGCCTTCTTATCCTTGCTTGATGATGACGTTGTTGAGCTCTTAGTCTCTTTACTACTAGTCTTAGTCGCTTTGCTGTCTGTTTTCGCTGACTTAGTATCAGCCTTGCTATCATCTTTGGAAGATTTAGCTGACTTTGTGTCCGTAGCCGTCGTGCTTGACGATGAATCCTTCAGGCCTTTACTAGCAGTCGCTTTCTCAGACGCTTTATCTGTGCTGCTTGTTTTGCTAGCGCTGGATGTAGTTTTCTTCGTACTGCTAGCCGATGCAGCCACTTTAGGCGCAGTGAACTCACCACGAGATAAAGACAAATTAGATTTGATACCGCTCAGTGTTGCTTTACCAATACCTGTTACCTGTAACAAGTCATCGACACTTTTAAATGCGCCATTCTTGTTACGGTGATCAATAATGGCTTTCGAGCGTACTGCACCAATGCCTTTTAAATAATACTGCAGGGTATTTGCGTCCGCTTTATTAAGATTGACGACGGCATTTTTGGTATCAACTTTTCCCGCTCCAGTGCTCGTACTGGCATCTTTCGCCATCAACGGTTGCGCAGCCCCCATCAGGGACAACAAAATGCACAGGCTAGCTAAAAAAGACTTCATGGTTTACTCCGTAAGGGATTGATTCTAATATTTTAAAGATACGAGTAAGTATGTTAATTAGCCTAACTGGTTCAAATTGAGGATGGGTAATAGTATAGACATTACAATCAACAACACCATTCCACCCATCACCAAGATCAAAATTGGCTCAAACAAACTTAGCATCGAGCCAATCAAGGTATCGGTTTCCCGCTCTTGCTGAACCGCCGAACGCTCCAACATCTCATCTAACTTTCCGCTATTTTCACCACTGGCAATCAAATACACCGTCATCGGTGGAAAATACCCTGACTGCTCAAGCGCCTTATTGATCGGCATTCCTTCCCGTACTTTGATTGCAGCATCTTCTACCGCTTTACGCATCGGTAAGTTCTGAACGACTCGGGAGGAAATAGACATGGCATCGAGGATAGGTACGCCACTGGAAGCCAGAATACTCAAGGTTCTGGCAAAGCGACCGGTGTTTGCGCTACGCACTAATTTTCTAACTAATGGTAGGCGTAGCATTATTTGATGCCAACGAAATTTCCATTTTGGAAGTTTTAATAGCTGCTGAAGCAAGTAATAACCAATAACCAGAGCTACCAATAGATACAAACCATAGGCGGTCAAAAAGTCACTGATATTGATCATCAGCTGAGTCATTGGCGGTACATCCTTGTTCATGCTCTCAAAAACGCGCACGATTTTCGGGACGATAAATACTAATAAGCCAGACACGATAGCAATCGATAAGAACGTCAGAATGACGGGATAGACTAAAGCAGAGCTCATCTTCTGCTGAATTTCTTGTCGGGATTCGGTGTAATCAGCCAAGCGATCAAGCACCGCACCCAGATGGCCGGACTGCTCACCTGCAGCTACCGTCGCCGTATACATGCTGTTGAATACTGATGGGAATGTCTTAAGTGCCGCTGCAAGGCTATGCCCCTCCATCACACGCGAACGAACTGCCGACATTACGTGCCGTAAATTTCGGCGCTCATTTTGACGGGAGGTCATGCCCAGCGCTTCTTCAAGTGGCGAACCAGATGACACTAAGGTGGCTAACTGCCGGGTAATTAATGCGATGTCCGCAGGCTTTACTTTTCCACTACGCCGTACTTTAAGCACATCGCCATCATTCTTTTCACTTTTTTCAACCAGCTCAACGCTCAGCGGAGTCAGGCTACCTTCGCGAAGCACTTGCCGAACTTGCCGCGCATTATCTGCCTCTAAAATACCAGTTTCTTCATGACCCTTGGCATTCAGGGCTTTATATTCAAATGCAGGCATTTACTCTTTCAGCTCCTCACGAGTCACACGCAGCACCTCTTCCATAGAGGTTTTACCCGCTAATATCAGTCGGGCACCATCATGGCGAATACTCGGGCTGGTTTTGCGTGCTAAACGCTCCAGCGCAATTTCACTGGCACCTTCATGGATCAGATTGCGCGCCTCATCACTCACTTCAATAAGCTCATAAATACCGTTTCGACCAACATATCCGGATTGATTACACTTCTGGCAAGCACCGCCATGGTAGATCACTGGCGCATCATCGAGGGACACCCCAAGAATTGCAGCTTCCTGCGCAGTCGACTGATGAGGAACTTTACAATTCTCACATAGCAAGCGCACCAATCGCTGAGCGATAACACCAATTAAACTGGAGGATAACAAATAAGGCTCTACACCCATATCACGTAGTCGGGTGACGGCACCGACAGCGGTATTGGTATGTAGGGTAGAAAATACTAAGTGCCCCGTCAGTGAAGCCTGAACCGCAATTTCGGCAGTTTCCACATCACGAATCTCACCAACCATCACGACATCCGGATCTTGACGCAAAATAGCACGTAAGCCTCGCGCAAAGCTCATATCCACTTTGCTGTTTACTTGGGTCTGCCCGATTCCATCTAGGTAGTATTCAATAGGGTCTTCGACAGTCAGGATATTACGGGAGGTTTCATTCAAGTCAGTCAGCGCGGCATACAGCGTTGTGGTTTTACCCGAACCTGTTGGACCGGTAACCAGAATAATGCCATGCGGCTTTTGGATTAAGACTTTGAGGCGCTTTTCAGTTTCAGCATCCATTCCCAAATGTTTCAGGTTTAGACGCCCTGCCTGCTTATCCAGTAAACGCAATACGATGCGCTCATTGTAACCAGACGGTAGTGTTGAAACACGAACATCAACGGGTCGGCCAGCTAGCCGCAATGAAATACGACCATCTTGAGGGACCCGCTTTTCAGCAATATCTAACTTTGCCATTACCTTCAAGCGCGACACAATTAATGGTGCAATCGCTCTGGGTGGCTCCAAGACTTCACGTAAAGTACCGTCGACCCGCATCCTAACCAGCATACGGTTTTCGAAGGTTTCGATATGAATATCCGAAGCGCCTTCTTTGATTGCCTGACTTAATAAGGCATTGATTAAACGAATAATCGGCGCATCATCTTCCGCTTCCAGCAAGTCTTCCGGCTCGGGTAATGACTCAGCGATATCATTCAAATCGAATTCATCGCCCAAATCATCCATCATCGCGCGTGCACCTGCCCCACTGCGATCATAATGACGGGCGACCATGCTTTCAAAGGCATCAACTTCTAACGGTCGAAATGGAATCTTCTCACCAAGAAAACGGCAGACTTCATTAGCCACAGCCGGCGTTAGCTTAGAGCGAAAGTAGGCGACTCGCTGTCCAGACTCATCCAGCTCCAATACCACACCATTTCGCTTAGCGAACATGTACGGAAAGTCCACTAAAGTCGGTGCTTCTAACTCAATTACTTCAGGCTGATCCATATTAAGACTCATGGGGCAATTTAGTTTCCGTTCTGCGCAGCTTGACGTTGCTGCAGCAATAACAAACGTTGCTTTTCACGTGCCTGAGCCTGCAGTCGACGCTGTCGATTTGCTTCCACGGCATTTTGCTCTGCTTGTCTGGCAGCTTGACGTTGTTGCTCATTTTTCTGACGTTGAATCTGTTCATTGCGCTTGGCAATTTGCTGACGCTGAGCAACAGTCAATGGCTGCGATGGACGAACAGCAGTGTTAGCGTTCCCAGTATAGCGCTGGACTTGAGGGTTCGCCTGCTGTTGAGAGCTGCGAGCATGACGCTCCAGGTCAATCTGACGTTGTGTTTTACCTGTCGAATACGCGCGGCCCTGAATCTGCCCCGTAGAGTAGCCATCGCTATTAGTTAGCAACTCATTCGGATTATTAGGGAATACTGCGCCGCCTTGGCTTAGAAGTCCGCGGCTATTCACATTACTTTCGCCCTGAGCACCAATCAGCTTACTGTACTTTTGCTGAGTGTAGAAATCACCACTCATACCTGTCCGCATAATCACCGGATGAATAAAGACCATCAGGTTTTGCTTGGCTTTGGTGGTCGTCGTATTACGGAATGCTTTACCGATAATTGGCAAGTCCCCTAAGATAGGAACCTTATGCAAAGTATCTCGATAGGTATCTTCCATCAAGCCGCCTAACACTAGCAACTGACCATCTTCCACCATAACCTGAGTAGAGAATGAGCGCTTGTTCGTAATCAAATCCGACGCACTCGCATTACTGGCTGCCAAGCTGGAAACTTCTTGGTCAATTTTCAGCATCATGCTGTTACCCGCATTAATTTGCGGCTTAATTTTCAAAGTGATACCAATATCCTGACGCTCAATCGTCTGGAATGGAGTAGTTACACTGTCAGTCGTCGTCGAGCTTCCGGTAAGAAACGGTACGTTTTGACCGATCACCATGCTTGCTTCGACATTATCCATCGTCACCAATGTTGGTGTCGACAAAATATTCGTAGCTGAGTCTCCGGATAAAGCATTCATCAAAACGCCAAATTGGGTACTACCCGCTTCTCCACCACCAATGCCTAACAACATACCTACACCCGCCGGCAAGGTACCAGAAAGCACGCTAGCAACCGAAAAAGAGCTACTTGGATAATTGGTTGAGATTAAAGGTGTTGTGCTGTCGCCACTATTGTATAGGCCTAGCTGTACACCCAAGGCTTTAGATAGGTCCTCAGACACCTCTGCGATCACAGCCTCAACCATTACCTGTGCACGACGCACATCTAAGCGACGAACCACATCCAACAGATTTTTCTGTATCTCAGGCTCTGCTCTAATAATCAAGGAGTTGGTCGACGCATCCGCAGAGATCAAGACATCCGCTTTTTGCGTGCCTGCTCCGCCTTTAGCTGTCGCTTCGCTGCTGACCAGATTAGTCGTGGTCGCGGAGAGCACTTTAGATAAATCTTCAGCCAGAGCATACTTTAAGTAGACCACTTTGGTTTCAACTTCAGCCGTCTTAACTTTCGGACGATCTAAGCGACGAATAATATCTTTAACGCTATCGCGTCCGGACTTACTACCACTCACCAAAATACTGTTGGTGCGGGTGTCTGGAGACACTTTATACTTTATCTGCACGCCCTTTTGTGCGGCTGCGCCCTGCAAGCCATTAATAGTCGTCACTAACTCAGAGGCTGACGCATAACGCAAGGTTACGACATCCATCTCATCTTCATCCGGACGATCCATGCGACGAATCAACATGGCGATCTTATCAACATTGGAAGCGGGGTCTGTGACCAAGATACTGTTACTTGGCGTATAGCCTTGTAAGTGACCTGTTGGTGAAACCATCGGCCGCAAAATAGGTACCAACTGGGCAACCGGAACATGCTCCACTTTAATTACCTTGGTAATCAACGCGTCTTGTTCTGGCGCTACGTATTTTTTGTCAATCTCAGGAATGCCCGTCGGCTCATCGATAACAGGTACCGGCTGGTATTTTGACTTATTAGCAGGAATAATCTTGGTGATATTGCCGGTTTCGATTGCGGCTAAGGCATGCATCTGTAGAACAGACAAAAACAAATCGTAAAGTTCGTCCTCATCAATCTCACGACCAGTAATAATGGTCACTTTTTGCCCGCGAACTTGTTTATCAATCACAAAGTTTCGGCCAGTGACAGTTGAAACCATCTGGACCAAGGTTTGCAGATCACTGTCGCGTAAATTCAGGTTAAAACTATCAGCGCTTACCGGTGAACTAGCCCCAAATAGCACTGCCAGACTTAATGTTAGACCCTTAAGTCCCCCGATGTAGCTCTTTAATTCACATTTCATTCGGCTTCACTATAGTTATTGTATGCATCCCATCATTGCAGGATGTCTGATAATTTTCTCATTGACGTAGTGTAACATCAAAAAAACACTGACACTAAGACAAGCCCGACACAGGGCGCGAAAAAGCACTAATGGCAAGCATTAATTTTATTGATTAAGTGTTCGCCCGCCATCCACTGCAATTACTTGCCCCGTTATGTATGTCGCACTTTGTGCCAGAAACAAAACCGTTTGTGCGATTTCGACTGGCATCCCTTCCCGCTTCAATGCCGTTCGCGAAATCAAGTCTTGTTGTGTCGCTTTATTTTGGTCCGTTTCTGGCCAAATAATAATGCCCGGTGCAACGGCATTGACTCGCACTTCTGGCCCTAGCTCCTGTGCTAAAGATTGCGTCAACATCACCAATCCGGCTTTCGCAGCACAATACACACTGTGCTTAGCTAGCGGGCGCTGCGCATGGATGTCCACCATATTGATAATACAGCCCTTGCTGGCCTTCAAATAAGGGGCCGCAGCTTGTGATAAAAACAACGGACCTTTCAAATTACTATCAAATAACTGTTCCCAGTCTTTCTCAGTGATACTACCCATCGGTGTCGGGTGGAAACTAGAGGCATTATTAACCAAAATATCCAAACCTCCGGTTAATAGAATCACTTCTGAAATCATATTGCGCAATGATTCCACACTTCCCAACTCGGCTTGGTAGCCCAAACATGACCCGGGACGGATGGCATTGAGCTCGCTAATAAGGTCTTCAGCAGCGGTTACAGATGTCGAGTAATGAATAACTACGCAAGCACCAGCCGTATGCAATGTACGGGCAATTTCAGCCCCAATACGCCGGGCACTCCCAGTAATTAAGGCTACTTTGGCTTTTAGGGGCTGTGTCGATTGATTCATATCCCTCTCTCCGGATTAGCGATTGCATAGTGTAACAATCCTGACCATCGATTTTGACAGAACCACCGCTATAACGATAGCGGTATCAGACTTTGAACTTATGCCCACAATGGCGACAACGCGCCCAAGGCTCCACTTTGCATGAATCCCAGTGAGGTGGCATATAACGGTTTAACTTAGGGCTATGACATTCCGGACAAATAACCCATTTATCATCCATACGCAGATTAAGGGCGTTTTCATCCGTTGAAGCCAGCAAGTCTTTATCTTTCAACTTGATACGCCATTCCGCACTACTGGGTACTGAGGGAGCCATTTCAACTCGGGAAGCATCTGGCACTGTCTCACTGTAACGCACAATGAGTTTTTGGCAACGTACCCGAAACGGCTCCAGAATATTAGCCTCATCCAGCTGTCCGCGAAACTCTCGAAGTAATGCAATAGATGGCAACTTTGGCTTATATCCGGGAGACATAAATGCAAACAAGTACATTTGATGTTTAACCCAAAGCAATATTGACTCATCATCCAAACAGAGTATTTCCTGTAATGCCAAAATGCGCATTAGAAAGACCTGATCAACCGCCGTTGCTTTAATCAGTGAACGTGATTCGAAAAAAGTCTCAAGCCGCGCCCAAGGGAATCCCCGTGTAATGGCGGTAATTGCCGAGATAAAGTTCGGATCAGGGGCGATATACGCTACTTTGTCGCCCGAGTGATTGTCCAGATGAAAGCCCAAATCGTTCTCCTTCACGGCTTAATTGTCCTACGTTACTACCATCAGGGTCCGCATACCTGACATCATTCAGTAACGATTCATATTGGACAATCTTAAGCCGATGTAGGACAGAGACAAGCCCCCCTCCAGATTACGGTACCGTTAAACTGACAATCGGAAAATCTGTAAAATTATGCGGCAAAAACAATACGTTCAACCGACGTATCAAAATCTTGCCGGATTAAGCCGTGTGTATTATCTGAAGTAAGGAGCGGCTCTTCAACCCTCCCCTATGTTTTGGCTAAAATGCCGCATACACAATAATCATCATAAAACTCACAAAACAGCCTTCCGTTAAATCCTCAAATACTGATATGGTTGCCGCAAAGCAAGCCAACCGCTGCTACACAGAGGAAGTTAAGATGTCAGACCCCATTATCGTTATCGGCGCAGGACAAGCCGCCGCCTCGTTCATCGCAAAACTGCGTTCGGAAGATTATCAGGGCGCGATTACTCTGATTGGAGATGAGCAACACCTCCCCTATCAACGACCTCCGCTTTCCAAAAAATACCTGTTGGGCGATATGGCCGTTGAGCGCTTAGCCCTGAGGCCACAAAGTTGGTACGAGGAAAATCATATAACGCTGAAAACAGGTGTTCGCGTTTCCCAAATTGATCGTGAAGCCAAAGCAGTCACGCTTGATGATGGGACTGTACTGAATTATAGCAAACTGATGATTACGACCGGCTCTACACCCTTTCGTCTACCTGCTGTCATTGGAGGCCACTTACCCGGCGTTTACACACTACGAAGCCTGCATGATATTGACCAAATGGCTTCTGAGTTTAAGGCAGGCCGTAAACTATTGATTGTCGGTGGTGGCTATATCGGGCTGGAAGCCGCAGCTGTGGCAGCGGGTTTAGGCTTAGAGGTCACCGTTGTGGAACTCGCTGAGCGCATTTTGCAACGCGTTGCTTCCCCAGCGACGTCTGATTATTTCCGTGCACTACACCAACAGCACGGCGTTACCATTATGGAAAGTACCGGCCTTGCATCACTACAAGAGTCAGATGGTCGTGTGAGTAAGGCCATTTTTAATGATGGCAGCGAATTGGCTGTGGACTTTGTGATTACCGGTATCGGCGTGTCACCAAATAGCCAGTTAGCAAAAGACGCTGGCTTAGTCATTGAGAATGGTATTGCAGTCGACTTGCAAAGCCGCACAAGCGATCCGGATATTTATGCTGCCGGGGATTGTGCCAGTTTTGACTATCACGACCAGCGGATTCGTTTAGAGTCAGTTCAAAATGCAGTCGACCAAGCTGAAAATGCGGCACTCAATATACTCGGTCAACCAGTATCTTATCAGCCAACCCCTTGGTTCTGGTCAGATCAGTATACTATAAAGCTACAAATTGCCGGCCTCAACCTTGGCTATACCGACACCGTTACCCGACCCGGAAAGCGTGAAGGTTCGCAGTCTATTTGGTACTACAAAGATGAGCAATTGCTAGCCGTTGATGCCATGAATGACCCTATTGCTTATACCATGGCTCGCAAAATTCTTGCCGCAGGCAACTCGATACCCAAATCGGCAGCGATAGATCCGGCTATTAACCTGAAAGACTTCACCTAACCCTCTACCTCGGAACCTCTAATGACAGGATTTGAGATCATCGCCGACATTTGGCCAATTTTACTATTCAGCCTGTTCGCTACCGGCATTATTGCTGGAATCATGGCAGGGCTACTGGGAGTTGGCGGCGGCATTGTGATAGTGCCCGTTTTATTCTGGATTCTTGGCTTGCTTAACTTCCCATCTGATGTCTCGATGCACATTGCCGTCGGGACCTCCTTAGCCATTATCATCCCGACCTCCCTCTCATCAATGCGCGCACACCATAAGCGCCAAAATGTAGATTGGACGTTAGTTAAGTCTTGGGGGCCTGCAATTGCCATGGGTGCGCTAACCGGTGGCATTGCCTCGAAATACGTCGATGGTGATGTGTTACGGCTGGTATTTGGGGTGGTTGCCTTGCTAGTTAGTGTCAATATGTTCCGCCCTCATACCATTAATATTGCTCCAAAACTACCCGATTCACTGAGCGTGCAACGAGCCATTGGGGCTATGATCGGCACCCTGTCAGCATTAATGGGAATTGGCGGTGGTACTTTAACGGTACCGACCATGGCATTGTTTAATTATGATATGCGCAAAGCCGTCGGTACGGCCTCTTCATTTGGCTTGGTAATTGCCCTACCGGCAACTATTGGATTTATCTGGGCTGGCTTAGGTGTTGAAAACCGCCCACCATTTAGCCTTGGTTATGTCAGCATTATTGCGGCTTGCTTGATTTTCCCAATTACCGTACTGACAGCTCCTTATGGTGCGAAATTGGCCCATCATATGAATCCGGTACGCCTAAAAAAGGTGTTCGCTTTATTCTTAGGCCTGACCTCAATTCGCATGCTCTGGAGTATCTGGGGATAGATTTAGTCTGGCTGCGGTCATATCTATTGCTCTACAGCCCTAACTCGCTGTACTTAACTGTTTTTAAAACGATACGGAGAATGATTTTAATGAAAGGCTTAATTACCACTGCACTTCTGAGCGCTTGTTTATTGAGTAGTAACGCATTTTCAGCGGATTATACCGTCGGCGATCTGGTTATTAAGGACCCTTATGCCCGCGCCACAGCACCAATGGCACCTGTCGCAGGTGGGTTCATGACTATCACCAATAATGGTAAAGAGGCCGATAAGTTAATCGGTGGCAAAGTCGCATTCTCTCAACTGGTAGAAGTTCACCAGATGTCAATGGACGACGGCGTAATGAAGATGAGTCAGGTTGATGGCGGCTTGGAGATTCCGGCTGGCGAAACGGTTGAACTGAAGCCAGGTGGCTATCACCTAATGTTTATTGGCCTAATGGAACAGTTAAAGCCAGAAGAACAGCGTAAGGGCACCGTTATTTTCGAGAAGGCCGGAGAGCTTGAAGTGGAATATAACATAGTCGATATTACCAAAATGATGGAACACTCATCAATGGACCATGACAAAATGGATCACTCCAAAATGGACGGATCTAAGATGGCTGATGATATGAAAATGGATCACTCAAAGATGGGTAGTGATGCGAAAGAGCCAGCTGCAGCTGAGTAAATAATCTGCAGTAGCCAAAATACACACGGCGCTGAACTTATCAGCGCCGTGTGCGGTATTGACATCTGAATTTTAATTAATCAATACGAACCCCAAACACCAGTGTTACCGACTCACCAGACTCTACAACCCCAGCGTTACCAATAATCAGACCTGAACCACCTTCACTTGGTTCTTGAATAATAGTTCCACTAGGTATAGACATGCTAGGTAAATTACCAGCCTTGGAGTGACCAGTAAATTCAGGTATTGAGTCGTTTATCCGAACGTTGTGAGAAGCTTCCGCACTCGCATTGGTCGCCGTCAACTGGTATAACACGCAAGTTCCAGGCTGAGCCCCAAAGGCATCAAGACCATAACTTTTTCCCGGATCAACAGCACCGTCACAATTGATATCTGGTGCCTGCAGTTTCACAATTTTCATGTTGCTTTTGGCAACAATCGTCATGTCCTGAACGCTTACCGGCACAACAACTGAGCTACCTGCATCGGTAGTGCCAGAAGCAGAGATATCAGTAATATTCGTTGTGTTATACGGCGTATTAGCTGGAGCAAAGACTTTTGCAAATATCAGCATGCTTTTGCTTGGATCAAGGCTATAAGTACCAACTGGCTTATCGTCTGCATCCAGCTTTCCATTATCATTAGTATCTTCATACAGTACTGAAGTCCAGCCTTCCGTCTCTAGTGAGTCGACACTATTAAAAGTGATACCAGTAAAAGCGGTATTACCCGGATTATTGAGTTGATGCGTGTAAATCACACTATTGCCCGGCTCTACCTGTGAACGATGATTTGGCTCTAAAACCAACTGATGATCCGCAGTCATGTACACACTGTCATGCTTAATATCCTGAGCGTCTGTTAAAGCAGATAACGCCCGGAAGTAAATACTAACCTCGGTATTGCTGAAAGCAGTATCTGTTGGCAAAGTGATTTTTGCACAGACTAGTTTGTTACCACCACCCGCAATCGTAGCGGTGTTGCTGATAACAGGGCCTAATGTAGAGCAGTTTCCAGCGCCAGCATCGGCATGGAATGCGACTCTCCAGTTAGCAGGTACGGTGCCTGGCGCATAGGCTGGCGTTACTGTGCTACTAAAGGTCAGGTCAAAGCTATCAGCAATAGTACTCGTATTATTTACATATAAAACAAATACACCTGAGCCACCTGGCGCAATAATCAGCTTGCTCTGTGCATCTGTCTCAGGACCAATCCCTTCACCTTTAGCACCATCACCATTTAAAGGCGCTACGTTAGTTAGATTTACACTACTACCTACAATGGTACCCAAGCGGTCAGTGACCGAGTCACTAACGTTAGGATCAAGTGCTGATGTAGCCGTTTTAGTGATGCTGTAGCCGTTACCACTATTATCTCCGGTACTTGCCGTCATCGGCAAAGTCGCTTTTAGTACCACAACAAAGTTGGTATTCGGATCCAAAGGACCGGTATCCACAACACTGGAGTTGTCAGTATCCAGCAATGGGGTAAAACCATCACTATGATATAAGGCAAATGTTGTCCCTTCAGGAAAGCTCATACCATCTACATAAGTTTCATCCATCGAAATATCAAATGTATCAATGCTGTTACCTAAGTTCCAAATCACATTCTCAAATGCAACTGTCGCGCCTAAGCCAGCCGATGCAACGTCTACAATATCATCTGCTGATGCACTATCAGTCGCTGAAGCATTAGCAATGACCAAAGATTGAGCGAGTACTTGTAATGGAACTTGGTTGGTGTTCTGCTCGGGAATATCGATGTCACTGTTGTTGTAAGAGAATTGACCCGTGTTTAATAAGACAGAAGCATTCTGCCCGGCAGCAATTTTGACTTGGAAACTAATCGTTCCGCTATCGCCTGGAACCACTGATGCGACAACCGCAGTCACCTGACTCGCACCTGCTGGACAGGCTGAATCATAGGCACAATAAGAAACCGTTTGTGTTGTACCCTGTGAGTCAACCCCATCATCCGTTAGCGGCGTACCTGCTCCAGTAACACTCCATTCACCACTACCTGCAACATAAACCAAGCCATCCGGCAATTCATCAATCAGCGTTACATTTTTCGCCTCAGTCGTGCTTGGGTTGTTATAAGTCAGCGTTACAGTATAAGTGTCGGTATCCGCATAACCACTCTCAGCACTCATGCTTTTAGTCACTTCGATAACGGCTTTATCCGTTATGACAACCGTGTCGGTATTGGTCTTCGTTACACCACCTGGAAATTCGCTAGTACCCGTTACAGTGAGTTTAGCTGTGTGAGCCTCCGTTTGAGCCAATGGCGCGGTTGCCTTAACGACAAAGTAAAATGCCTCATCAGCAGCCAGTGTTCCTGTATTCGTAATCGGCGTCAGATTATCCGCGATACCATCCTGATTTTGGTCAGCATATATGGTGATATCGGTGAAGTCAAAGTTATCAGCGCCAAGGTTCGCAACACTTAAAACAAAGCTATCTTCACCATTACCCGTGTTAGTCAACACGTGTGGGAATGTCGTTTGTTGTCCAGCAATTCCAAATCGGGATTGAAGATCCTGAGTCAGCTCAAACGCACTAACCTGCTGGATCACCGTTTCAACTAAGTTAGACGTCGCTGTTTGTTGTATACCGGCGGAATCTTTATACGTTGCCGTCGCCTGGTTTTTGATAATGGTACCTGCAGCTGGCGCTTTTGCAGCGACCGAGCCTGACACAAGCATCAGAAAAACCATTACATAATTAATTAGATGATGACTTTTTTTATTTTTAATCATTATTGTACAAGCCTGTTTTTATATCGCAGTTTGCGAATATCCCCATATTCGTCGAATACGCAGTGCCGTTATAACGACACTGCGCAAGCTTTAAGCACTTACTTAACCGGTGTTGGTGCTACAAATGCTGTCGACTTCGGCTGAATCGCTAAACTTAGCGGACGACCATTGGCATCTAGCAACATCAACTCAACACGTCGGTTGATAGTACGCTCCTGAACCGACTCACCAAGAATTGGTAATTCCTCACCCAAAGGCGACATTAGGATACGCTCACGCTGCAAACCTTTGCTTAACAAGTACTCTAGGACAGTCGCCTGACGACGCAGCGCAAGGTCCCGGTTGTATTTAGCCGATCCTTTACTATCGGTAAATGCCTGAATACTGATCTTAAGCGTTGAATGTTTGTTCAGTGCCAGTAAGTCACGATCCAGTCGGGCTGTTTCGCTAGCCGTTAATGAGGCAAGGTCGTAACCGAAGTAAACCGCAGGCTCCCAAACAACACCAGGCATCGGCTGTTGAACCAAGCGTGTCTTATAAACAGTGGTTGGCTTCTCAACCACTTTGACACGATCCACATACTTGATCGTTTCAACTGGCTTGATTTTCTCAACCACTTTAATTTTCTCGACAATGCGCTCTTTTTCTACAATGCGTTCTTTCTCAACCACTTCCTTAACAATCTTGATGCGCTCAACCTGCTCTGGTTTTGGCAGTTCACAAACAGCATCGTACTGTGCATAGAGATCATCAGTAGTTGCACAGCCTCCCAACGCACCAAAGAGACTGATTATGCTAATAACTGGTACGATTCGCTGAACCAACTTTTTATATTTCATTATTATTCTCCGGTCAGCCAGTTCAGGCTTTTCTCATCAAATTTATATTGCAGCCCCATGTAGAACCCTTTGTCGTTATAGTTTTCGGGATCTAAATCGTCATCATTGAAGCCGTTCAAGTTATAGCCAATACCAAGGCGTAGGTTTTCTTTAACCAGGTAGTTAACACCCGCACCAAATGAGTAGTTCTTCTCATTAAAGCCATCAGTTCCTAATACACCACCGCGAACATCGACATCGAAACGTCGGTTAATGTCCCAGGTAATACGGCCATCTAGTAGTGCTGCGTTACTGTCATTACCCTCACAATCTTCGTGCTTAGCACCTGCACGCGCCGAGATCAGCACATCTTGGTTAAACTCATAGTTTTGATGAGTTGATAAGATATGCGTACTGCAATCTCCATTGTCATCACCGCGAGTCTCCTTATTCTGGTAGAAGAATAATCCATGATGCTTATTTTCACGTCTTGGGCGGTAAGCCAGACCCAAAGTCAGCGTGTTTTGAACAAAGTCTTCATCATCATCTGGCGCATCAAAGCGTAGTGTGTTTTTCAGCAGCACACTCCAGTCCTGATCTAAACGTCGGGCATAGTCCGCCTGCACACCATAGTAATCACGGTTATCATCATGACGCGTTTCAAATCGAATGGATGACACCTGATTTGGGCTACGCGTGTCTTTAAAGGCAACTGATGTTGAGATTGAATCGCTATCACCACCTTCAATGTTATTAACCAATTCCAAGTGTGGTGAGAAAGACAAGCCTTTGGTTAACTCGTAAGTACCACGAACACCCGATGCTGTTTCCATATCGCGTCCATCAATACCGCCACGAACACGGTACTCTGAGAACAACTCAGTGGATGGCAAGATATTAGACTTCACACCAATAGCAATCGTATCCTGCGTGTCGCTTGAAGAAGACAAGCCACTGACACCTGACAGGCTATTAATCCGCTCGCCACGTGCATACAACTTCACCTTCTCGTGCACTTGCAGGTCGGCAGTTAAGGCGATCCGCTGACGATCACTTCCACCAATTGCTTGCTCATACTCAGCCTCAAGGCTTCCGGTACGACCAAGAATATCCAGCGCATGCTTAGCACCCACGATAAAGGTCTGGAAGCTCTCGCTCTCAAGCTCGTTATCATGTTCGATATGACGGAAACCGCCCTTTAATGTCCAGTCTTCTACTTTGACATCTGCAGTTAAACCAACACTCTGTTCTTTAGCACCAGTCTCCAGGTCCTTACTGTGAATCGCCTCAATCTGTGCCTTTATACCGTCATAAACCGATTGCTCATGCTTGATCCGTAGCTCTTCACGGCCTGCAGAGATACCAGCACCAAGATGATCAAAGCCGGTGGTTGCACGACCTAGAGTAATCGATGTGGTTGATTTATCATTCCAGTCTTTCGACAAGTGTAAACGTCCACCTATACCACTCTCTGAACCAGACTCACGTGGGCTTAGCTGTGCGATACTTCCCTGAGCACTCAGACCATCATCGTCTTTGTACTGCAAAGTCGCGCCGTAAATTTCAAAACCATCACTTTCATTTTGATCAACTGTATAGCTCAAACCAACTTTGAAACCTGGCTTAACCTCATGAGTGACTCGTGCCCCAGCGATTGTGTAGTTTTCGCCATCGCTCTCTACATCGTAGGTTGCTTGGATATAAACTGGGTTTAACTCATCATCAACCGTTGGAACCACCTCATTAAAGCTCAACTCACCCGTTACATCATCCAAGGTGTAGTCACCAAAGCGGCTTAGTTGCTTTGTACTCACCACAACACCAGGGTTATCACGAGAGACTGTAATGATCTCCAAGGTGTCGCTGTTAGTGACGATTGGTGCATTCGCTAACTGGTAGTTCAGTGCCACACCGCGACCGCGAATACGCTCAACAATGTTGTTCTCATCCAATTCAGAAACAAAGAACTGCCATTCGTTCGGACCACCTTTGGTAATCAGGTTGGCACCCGTCAAGCTGCGCTGTACACGTGTTACATCTTCATTGAAGGTACTACCATCAGTGATGAAGTCACCCCACATAATGCTATCGTTATCTTTTTCCAGCTTGGCGTAAACCGGGCTACGGCTTTGTGCTTCATAGCCACGTTGTGAGCTATCACCATGAATCGGGTAAGATTTATTCGGGTCGATATCACGGAACAAGGTCGCATCGCTCTCTTTATCCGTATCAACTGACATCGTCAGGTGCATATCTTCGCCAACACGACCTTTCAGGAAGAAAGCTGCTCGTGCATTGAGCTCATTCTCATTCAATAAGTCAGGAGAACTCTCTCCGCGCTTAAAGATATGACCGCCTACTTCAACCACACCAACTGCAATTAATGGGCGCAACGGTGCAATCTGAGTCACTTCCATTTCATCGCGCATTGAGCCATCAGAAATTCGTACCCGAATCTTGCCACTACGCTCTGAGCTACGCAGGTTCACGGTCCGTAAACCATTGACCACACGTACCTGACGCCCTTGCGACTGATCCTGTACATCACGCTCAACCCAAGTACCATCACTTGCTTCGATCGTGACGAAGTTCACGCCACGTGCCAGATAGCCATTGCCATCCAGCAACTTAATGGTGATCGGTAAGTAAGAGCGACCACCATCTGCTGGCAACTGGTCGCTATCAGTTTCGATATACAACTTTGCTGCGGATGTTGGACGGGTAAACTCGCCCTCAGCCAGTACTCGCGTGTTACCAAACATATCTTTAGCAACAACTTCTAGCTTGTTCTTTCCTGGTTGCAGCTGGATACCATACCAAGCAACAACCTGAGCTGACTCACGGATATTCTCGATTTGCTCACCCAGTTGTGACTGTGGCATTGGCTTGCCGTTAACCATTAGAGTCGGCGTTAAACCTTTACGCACTGAGACCATGAAACGACCATCTAGGCTCACATTGTCTGTTGGCCACAACCATGTTCCTGCTTTGGCTTGCGCCTTAGTTAGTGTTTTAACAACCTTTTTAGCCAGTGGCATCGTTTCTAAACCACGAGGCGTTTCCAGCTGATCAGCAACTTCATCACTCAAGCGTTCGTAAATGGTTGCAACAATCTCTGAATCAACAAACTTTTGCTGACGCTGACGTGCGGTCATCGCTTTCTTGTCCAGCTCAAAACCAAAGCGTACTGTGAAGAAATCACCCATCTGATAAACAAAGGACTCTTTAGCCGTCACTTCTGGCAACTGCTCAAGCGCTTTCTCAGCGGCTTCCTCTGTATTGAACTGACTCAGTTGAACAGAATAGCCTGTCGTAACTGTCGGCTTAGTGTTGTTACGGCCCGCAGACTGCTGAGTAAGCTGACTTTCACCAACCACACCACTCGAGATGTCACCGCTGCTATCACTTTTTTGACGTAAGTCGTCATTTGTTTGTACTTTATCCGGATCATATTTCTGTGCATTTTGCAGCATCCAGTCAGTCTGACCGGCATTACGCGCCATAATTTCTGCATGGATTTCTTGCTTATTTTCTTTAGGGCAAATCGCGGCAAAGTCTGCACGGTGGAACTCACCTGAAGTCAGATCAACCAAGCGACTCTCTGGGTCAGCCATCTGGCGATTGTCTGTCGGTTTAAACTGAATACCCTTAGGTAGCGTAAACGGATCCATCTTAATGACGTGGTTACCTGGCTCAATTCCGTACAGGCTGTACTGGCCATTGGCATCAGTAATGACCCAGGTGCCATCTTCCATGTACAACTTAACGCCAGCGATTGGCCACTCTCCACCGTTTTGGACATTGTTGCAGTCAGCATCGACATACACTTTACCAAACACAATGCCGTTATCAGCCAGTACACCATCACGCTGAATCAGTACTTTTGCACGTGACTCATTCGACTCGATCGGAAAGCTGGTTTCAGTACGACCATCAGCCTGTACTACATTGATACCATCACTACTGACCGCACCCGCTGTAGTACGAACTCGATACGTTAATGTGTGTTCAATAGAATCCAGCACTCCATCAGCTTCACCGCTGACAAATGGCAAGTTAGAGAACACTAAGTTCGGACGTGGCGCACCAGCCGGATCATCGATCTTCACACCATCAAGCTCAGCAGTGCCATCAACATAGTTAAAACCACGAGGCAAGCTATCGCGTACTTTAATGTTATATAAGGTATTTCCAGAATGATTCTTAATCTTTACCGTGTAAGCAATCGATCCACCAATGCTTACTTCTGCAAGAGAAGCTGTCTTATACACAGACAAGTCAGTATTCATTTCAGGATCTAACGGGATATCAACAACCAGAAGTGATGCAAGGTCGAAAATACCGCTATTTAAAACTTGCTCGTAACCATCTTTACCGTAGGAATACTCATTGACGGTGTACTGAATAAAGTTACCGCTAGCTACAACACTTGGAAATGAGTATTGCGCGGGTGGGTTAACATCTAAGTAGTACTGCCCTGGCACCAAATATGGGAACTGGTACTTACCGTCATCTCCAGTAACTTGTGCTTCATAAGGAGCATCAGTTAAAGGATCTGTTGCAATACTTCCATCAGCATTACGAATCCAAACGGTTGCACCCTCAACAGGATTTCCGTAAGCCGAGTCAAAGACGACTCCTAACGGATCAATCAAAGCGGCATCTTCCAGAACTCGTCCAACGCCAGGATCATCAGCCGTTACAGTCAGATTGCTATCAGCAGCACCATTTAATACACAGCCAGAATCAGCTGCACTAAATTGTGGAGTCGTTGCACTGCTGGGGCAAAAGCGATTGTTAGCTGCCTCTGTCGCACTTAAACGAATAGGGTGCAAACTGCGGAAAATACCAGTATTAGGGCCAGTCTCTAATAAGCTAACTTGCAGTTTATCGCCAGTGCCTGATGATACAGTTACTACGATCAACTCAGCAGTATCTATATCATCATTGAAACCACTTGAACTTAGCTCAATATATACGCCATCACGTATCACATCGTAGCTATCGCTATCTAAACGATAAATTGAAGCATCTTCAAAATCACTATCACTATAGAAGTCAGGCTCACCACCACTTTGGGTAATGTCGCGCTTGATATCCAGCGTCGGGGTCAAAAAGCGAATTTTGGCTATGTTAGTGACGTCAGGCTGTCCGCCTTGATCTGAACGAGTATTACCAGGCTCAATCGTGGCACACACCCGGTTACTAGAAAACTCTGCAACGCCACCCTCATCAAGATCAAAGTGGGCTTGGTTGTAGACCGTAGATGCGGTCACATTAGGATTAATAGTCACTTCGAACTGTAACTGACCACTTTCATTCGGCTCTATTTGTGCCGCCGGTATATATAGACCAACTTTAGAAATGACTTCAACACCATCCCAAGTTGAAAAACGAATCCAACGGTTAGTATCTTCGTCGGCTTTCAACTGAACCGTCGTGATACTCTGGTTAGGCGCGTTGACTGGGATTGTTGCTTTATCGAGTGAAACATTAGGTGGCAATACATCTTCCAGCATTACACCAGTGATTGACTCACCATCAATACTAAACTCTCGGGTTTGTGGCGCGGCACTTCCGATGTTACTAAAGTTGATGTAGTACCTGATTGGTTGCTCAGCTTTTACTGGCACACCACAGATTGGAGTGGATGATTTATTAATGGTTAACACTGCCCCAGTGATCAGATCAACCAAGTCATCATTGACCCAATCCTCAGGCAAAGCATTTTCATTGATAGCCGCACTAAACTGCACTGATTCAACACGATCTTTTGTCGTATCGACTTTATCAACACCCTGCACTATCTGATCATACTGGGTAGGAAACACCCTAACATTTAGGCCATATGTATTGCCATCTTGGCCATTGTTCGGGGTAATACCTGTCGCTACAAATTCAACAACCGCGTCAGGCTCAAGTCTTGGTATCTCATAACAACTAACACCCTCTTCGCTTGGCAGGCACGCAACAGCCGGCCACTCAACCTCACCTGGGTCAGCTGCACCATTTCCATTGTTATCTTTAAATAAACGAAGGCTACCCAAGCTACCGGAGTCATCAGTATTATCACGGATACGCAGTTCGTAGGAAGAAGCCACATTACCCGTATTTGTTAAGCGATGAGGTAAGGTAACAGTCTTACCTGCAGCTGAATGACGAATATTATCGCTTTCGAGCAACAGAGAAAACTGCTGTGCAACCACAACAGTAGAAACATTAGAGAAAGCATGTTTAACCAAACCATCTTCAGTGTCAAACCAGCTAATTTCCGCCTGATTGGTAATGGTAACTCCTGCCTTTGTTTTGGCAAATGCCAAAGAAGAGCTGAGTACCAAGTACAACATTATCAAGCTGATAACTTTAATCCCTAAACCTTCAGATTTTCTCATTATTGCTACCACTTATTATTATATTTATTGCTCAGGGAAATGTTTTCACAGAGGGGGTGGGTAGCTTATTAACAAGCTACCAAGGCTACTGCATCACCATCGATTAATTATTATTTTTAAAATAAACGTATGGACAGTATCTTCCTGAATTTCTGAATATTCCCGGCTCTGCAGAAATATTCAGAAATCCTCTCACCTAAAGAGGCGAGAGGAAGTCATCTTACTTGTTACTGAACTCTAACCGTGAACTGACCAGTTGCAGTTTCACCGGAGACTAACTGACCTCCGTTTGGTATAAACTGCACAACACCAGTGCCTACATCCATTGTTGCATTTGTAGCGGTTGTAGCATCTGGAGCACAGCCATTACCGTGACAGAACTTAAGAGCACTTACAGTTCCTGGTACACCACCAACGAAGTATGTAGGAATCAGGTCGGTAAACGCAGGTGCGGCATCCGACATGACAACGTTACTAACTGTTGCGTTACCTTCATTAGTTGCATGCAACTGCCATGTAACACAATCACCTGGTTCAACCGTCGTTGTTTGATTAGTAGAGAAACCAGTCTCTAAGCTGCCATCACAATCTTCATCGATTGCAGCCGTTTTTTCCAGACGAACTTGACCAAGAATTACATTGGTTTGATCCTCAGCGGTATCCAGAGTAGCACCCAAGCCTGTTGGAGTGTCGATAGTTGCATCTGCAACTGTAATGGTTGAGAGATCAACTGTGCCCAATGGCGCGTTAGATGGTGCATTAACGGTTGTGCTCATTGCTACATCTACACCGGCTGGTAGTAATAGTTCAATAACTCCATCGCCGTCAGTATCCGTTACCAGAATATCTACAAATGTTGGTGTGCCATCAGGGTTCGGCGCTTGAATGGTTTGACCAATCAAAGTATTTGAGGCTGCATCCGGAATTCCATCACCATCTGTATCAATGTTAATAACCGTTGTCCAACCACTATCGGTTTCGCTATTAGCCACTGCTAACTCTACTTTCTCGGTGAGGTTACCATTATTTTCTAACAGGTGAGTATAATCTACCGTACCACCTGGTTGAATCTGGTTCTGACCATTTGGAGTGATTACCACTTCACGCATAGGGGCAACATCAATCGCATTACGGACAGTATCTTCAAGGCCAGGAGTTCCAGTTGACGCCGCAATAAAGTCAATGAAGTAATCTTTATCGCCATCACCACCAGTCAGAACTTGACTGCCATTATTTATGTCATCATAACCATCAACAGCATCATCACCAATCACTTGACCCTTTTGATCAGAATCGCTTTTCGCTAATGCAGGATCAGCTGAGATAGTAACAACTGCTTGATATTCATAATCCTCCGCACCAGGAATTAAAGGCGTTGTAGTAATAACATTACCTGTTAGCTTGTCTTTGTAAACAACACTCCATCCCGCTGGAATATTCTCAGCTGATAACAGATAAGAATCCGAGCTACCTGACTCATTAGCTAGTTTTAAGTCGTAGACAACAGTACCACCAACAACAGCATCAGCTATCACTGCTGGACCATCTTCCTGAGCATTCACAGAACCATCATCGTTAAATCCAGCCGCAAGATCTGCGCCTTGATCAGCAACAGTGTTCGCAATATCAACGGCTGCTGCAGTGATAGAGCCTAACTTGAGGTTTGTAACATCGTTGTCATCGGCAGCAATCGCATCTTTACCCTCATTAGCAGAGGTAGCTGTCAAAATCGCGTTGTATCCACCAGCTGGAGGAGTAACTGGATCTGCATCTGCTACGCCTGAAGGAAGCTTAGCTTTGATTAATATGGTTTCTTTTCCGCCAATAGCCAAAACACCAGTATCCGGAATACCGTCATTGTCAGTATCAGTTACCTGTACTGTGCCGGTTGCGTCCCAGAACGTAAACACAGTGCCGCTAGGGAAGTCTGTATTAGTAACTTCAAGATTGAAGACATCATCACCATTACCTTCGTTGGAAATGACATGAGTATAAAGCACTTCCGCACCTGTTGGGACAGAAGCGACATACTGTGTATCATCAGTAGTGGCAACGCTGTCATCAACACCATTATTAGCATCAATGCCAGTACTAGCAGTTCCAGTTCCGCGTCCATCATCGTTTGCGTCAACAGCATAATACTGTGGTAACACGTCATGAGTTGTATTAGACGAAACTTCTAAAGTTGCAGGAGCGCCTGGTGTTGTATCAGGATTGTCATGAGTAGCGACAAAGGTGTTATCAATATCAGCACCTGCAACCCAGCCTGCAGTATATTTAACAGTATACGTAACAGAGACTGTAGTGTTTGGTGGAAGCGAAACGTCTGTAGCAACAATCGCAGCAAGCGTATCTGTCGCGACACCATTATCGTTTAGGTCAGTACCGGCTTCATCATAGGCTGCATCATGAGTACCAACTGAGTCGCCAGTGTTTACTAAACCGTTTGTTTCATCAACTTGTACAAAAGTCATCTGCGCAAGAGTGCCAGCACCATCGGTATCAACTGTTGGCAAAGCATCCAGAATATTAACGTTAGTTGCTGCACTACCACCGTTATTCTTAACGGTCAGTGTATAAGTAATTTCATTGGTTGCTGGGTTATGAACTGATTGTTTACCCAAAACTAGAACAGGATCAGTAGTAACAGTCGCAGAATCAGTAACAGTTCCCGTTGCATCAGTTGGAGTGGTAACATCAACTACATCACCATTTGCAGTTGTCACATCCAGATCAGCAGTAAGCACGTCGCCACTAACTGCAGTTACAGGAATTGGCATTGCAACCACAAGATTAACTTGCTCACCGGCCGGAATAGTGATGGTGCCGCCCGCAGGGATTGATGGCTCACCAGGATCAGGCTGACCATTACTGTTCAGGTCGTTATAAACAACAACGCCAGCGACAACAGTATCTGTATTAATGGTGTAAGTGTCCGCTGAGTTACCAGTATTAGTCAGAACATGTGGAAAATATACTGTCTGTCCCGGAGCTGCTGCTAGCGCTTTATCGTTCTCAACCGTAGCGCTATAAACCTCTGCTACTGTTACGAAGGCTTCGTTGGATTGTGCTGAGTACTTATTACCATTTGCATCTTCATAGGTAACCGTCGCAAGGTTTTTGATGATCGTGCCAGCTGCGGTGGCAGCCACTGCCTGCGCGCCAAATCCAGCCATTGCGCCTGCTGCCAGTGATGCAGCAATCCAACGGGCAAGAGGTTTCTGTTGATTATTTTTTCTCATTGATTTTCTCTTTATCGATTATAATTTTTAAGAAACTTTTGGGGCTATTCAGGCAGACACATAGATCAAACCACTAACCCCTGGAACACTCACTCAAGCTCAACTTATTTTTATAATTAGCGTCTTGCACGAATGACCCAAGTTGATGGTCTTACTTAACTTTTACACGGTATGCATAAAGCTGGTTACCATTTGGTCCAATTGGCTGCTTCACATTCCAACGTACATTGGTATATTTTTCAGCAGGGATAGTAACCGTCTTCATTTGACCATTTGGCATTTTCATTTGACGACGAACTGGCTCTCTCTCGAAAGTCGCCCCACCATCAATACTCACCAGCAGATCAGAAGCAATCGCAGTATTTGCGCTATTTGCAACGTAGCTTGTGTTTGCTGGAATTGGTCCGCTAACAACTAAACCTTGCAGTGGCTTACGCATCTGATTGACATAAGACAGATTATATTCGATAACCTGACCAGGCTCAGTTTGCTTAGCCGGTTGGCGATACTCTTTGCCTTGTGCGTTAGTTTTCACCAAGTAGGCTTGCATGCTACTAACCAGTGTAGGCTTATCTTTTGCTACAACTGATACCGTGATAGCTGCAGAGATTGCCGCCAACCCGCACAGTAATGCTACTTTCTTCATCATATCTAACCCCAACGTTATATTTATTTTTAAATGAGTGACTGAGCCCAAAGAACGTATCTACTACCTACCAAACTTCTTCATCTATCAGTCTAAAGCACCCACTCTTCTTCGTTCTTCGAGCAAGCATGACCCGAATCATAAAGGGCCCTAGCTGTATCGAATCTGAATAATGATAAATAGGTAACCCTTTTAGTCGGGTATTACCAGAAACAGTAACCTGATGATTTGTATGTTAATTCAACTTAACATGTAAGTAGCTAAACCACTTATCAAACAGCTCCTTGTCTGGCGAGGCCACCACTGAACGCATACCCACATTGAGCTCAAAAACGATCCCTCCTTCTAATGTACAAGAATGGCCTCCAGCCTCTGACAAGATCAGCGAACCTGCGGCACAATCCCACAGTTTAATCCCGCCATGCAGATAAATTTGCCCACGACTCGCGGCAATCCATGCCCACTCCAATACACTAGAGCCTAAATTGCGTTGCGAGCGAAACGGTGAAAACTCAATCAAGTCCAATGCTAGCGCGGTGGGTAATCGTTTATAATCCGCCAAAGCAACGCAAGCGCTCAATTCCTTAGTCTCAACATGGCATTGTAGGCGCTTACCATTTAAATAAGCCCCCTCACCTTTAATTGCTGTAAACATTTCATCGCGGTTAACATCATAAGTAAGTGCCAATACCACCTGGCCTTCACGGATCAAGCATAAGGATGTAGCAAACAGCGGAACCCCAGCGGCAAAGTTACTGGTGCCATCTAAAGGATCTAAACACCAAATCTCAGGCTCATCATTTAACAACGCAGTCTGCTCATGCTCTGGCATCTCCTCACTCATATACGCAATGTGCGGATAATGCTCCGTCAATTGCTTACGAATCTCACGATCGGCACTCAGGTCTGCCTCAGTGATCAAACTGCCATCAGACTTAAGCTCATAGCCAATCTGGTTAAAGCGTGGCAATATCTCTTGGCGCGCCACATCACGAATAATTGTTTCTAGTAGTTTAATGTCTGGCAACATAGTGAAGTCCTGTTTTATTTGTTAGCGTGACGACCTGTCCACATATTGAGTAGATTAAGTAATGAGTAGTTTGTTGGTGATTCTAGTATTAGCAGGTATTGCTTGGTTTTGGTTTGATTCTACCAAAGCTAAAGAAACCGCTACCCAAGCAGCCTCAGGGGCTTGCCAAGCCATACAAGCACAATTGCTTGATCAAACGGTGTCGCTGAAGCGTTTGAGCGTTAGCCGGGATAAAAACGGCCGTGTGCAATTAGCGCGCAGTTACAACTTTGAACTCAGTCTTGACCGTCAGGAGCGCTCAACGGGACGAGTTAACCTGTTAGCCCAAAACATTTCCAGCGTACAACTAGACCATAACGGCGGCACGACCATTCTCTAGGCCACCTGATTAAATAGCATACCAACCATCAGGCTTCGGTTGCACTGCTAGTTTGAACCGATGTTATAGTTCTCGCCCCTAACAATAACTACAATAGGAGTTTACAAAATGTCTATCGCAAAAGTCACTGAAATTACATCTAGCTCAAACAAGAGTTTCGAAGACGCCATTGAAACTGGCATCCAACGTGCTAATGAATCACTGAAAAACGTAACAAGTGCTTGGGTTGCAGATCAGGAAGTCAGCGTGAAAGATGGCAAAATTGTAGGTTATCAAGTTCGCATGAAAATCACATTCGTTCTGGAATAAGTCACTTTGGCAGGTTTCAAAGTTACCTATTGGAACCTGCCCTGCACAGGCTTGTTGTAAAGCCCCTGTGGAGGCCTTATCATTACCGGATATCATTCATCTGAGGAATAAAAATGGGGTTTCTAGCAGGTAAACGGGCACTGGTTACCGGAATTGCGAGCAATCGCTCGATTGCATACGGTATCGCTAAAGCCATGCATCGCGAAGGCGCTGAACTGGCTTTCACCTATCAAAATGAAAAGCTCAAACCACGCGTAGAAAAGTTCGCGGCTGAATTCGGCTCCGATATCGTGATCCCCTGTGATGTTTCTACCGATGCGGATATTGAGTCTACCTTTACTGCATTAAAGGCTCACTGGGATTATCTGGATATTCTGGTGCATGCGATTGCATTTGCGCCTAAAGAGCAGCTAGCCGGCAGCATCGTTGAAAACACCACTCGTGAAGGCTCAGCAATTGCCCACGACGTGAGTGCCTACAGCTTCCTAGCAATGGCTAAGTACGCTAAACCAATGATGGCTAACCGCGAAGCAGCCATGCTTTCTTTAAGCTACCTTGGCGCAGTCTCCAGCATGCCGAATTACAATGTCATGGGCATGGCAAAAGCCAGTTTGGAAGCCGCTATTCGTTACATGGCGTTTGATCTTGGTAAAGACGGTATCCGTGTTAACGGTATTTCTGCCGGCCCTATCCGCACTTTAGCGGCAGCGGGCATCGGTGATTTCCGTAAAATGTTGGATCACGTCGCTGAAAATGCACCAATGCGTCGTAACGTGACAGTTGATGAAGTGGGTAATGTTGCAGCCTTCTTATGTTCGGATCTTGCATCCGGTATCAGTGCTGAAATTACTTATGTGGACAGTGGCTACAACACAGTTGGCATGACCGGTTATTCTGCCGCAGAATAATCCACAAAAAAGGAGCCTTGAGATAACTCAGGCTCCTTTCTTATTTTTAGCAGGTTCAAACGACTCTGCTTAAGACTCTGGCAGACTGTTACTGACAACCCCCTGAGCACCATACTCTCTGGCTAGCTCCAAATCCTTACCACTCAAGCCACCCGCTCCATAAGCCGGAATATTGATTCGGTTTGCTAAGCTTTGAAACTTTGGCCAGCCTAGTGCATCAATACCAGTCTCCAGCGAGCGCGTTAATACCGGCTCAATTATGACAAAATCCAAACCTAAACGCTGCGCCTTAAATAACTCACCAGGGCTGTGACAGCTTGCAGACACTCGTTTTGCCACTGGCTTCTCAGTTAGATGAAGTAACTCTTTAGCACTAAAATGAAGATTGTAGTCAGAACGAACCAAGGCTGGCGGAGATTGCAAAAGCACTTCCGCAGAATGTTCAGCGACTGTATCCAGCAGCCAACTCAGATGTTCAGACTCTTTGTGAGTCGCTTCACTCGCTGGCGAGTACATCAATAAACGATAGCCCGTTTTCAAGCTATTAATAACTTGCAGCTTGAATGCATCAAAATCGGCTTGGGGCTTTAGCACCTTAATTAGCTTTGGCAAACTGACCGCTTCGATAATTGGCGCATTTGCTTCCGGAAACTCAAACAGCTTAAGATTATCCGGCGACACCCATTCAATCGGTTGCCCCTCTTTCCCGCTTGCCTCACCAAACCATTGCGTCACTTCGTACACATCCAGATAAATGGATTTATCCACGTACTCATGATAAATGCTAATCAGGCGAGAGCTACGACCAATCTCGATCCCCAACTCTTCATTGAGTTCACGAGATAGCGCTGAACGGCGGGATTCGCCCTGTTCAACCTTGCCCCCTGGAAACTCCCATTTATCGCCCTGATGCTTATCAGAGCTGCGCTTGGCAATCAGAATTTTTCCGTCGGCATCGCGAATCACCGCCGCAACCACCTCGATCGGCTTAATCTCCAGATTGTCGTCCACTTATTTTACCTGCAGCGTCTTTTTGAAGTGTGTCAACGGAACGAAGTCCGCAGCGCAACGCATGCTAGGAATCCAACGTGCAAGATTATCAGCGGTAAACGTACGGCCAACATGCTCGTTTTCAAAGTCGCCATCGTGGAATAAAATCACGCCTTGGCGCCCTTTTCCACCGCACATTTGAGTCATTACGTTATCCAGAATCTTGTCGCCTTTCTGGTAATCTTTATTCCAATCGTAAGCCGTCATTTCCCAGCCGATATGCTCAAAGCCATTCTCTTTAAGCGCAGCCATTACCTCAGGCTTATCTTTTTGGTTGAACCAACCATCACCATGCGGCAGACGAAAGATCGCAGGCTCCGTGGTGAAAAATGGCGCTAACACTTCACGTGAGCGCTTGATATAAGACTCAGCCTTTGCCAGTGGTATTGTGGAGTGACGGTCATGCTGGTAGCTGTGCGAACCAATCATATGGCCTTCGCTTTTGATACGTCCCAGAGTTTGCCTACGCTGCTGACATAACTGAAAAGACTGGCACTGAGCACTATCAGGATTGGTCTTGCAGTCATTGGTGTATAAACGGCAATCCACCTTATTTCCAAGCACAAAGAAAGTCCCTTGGATATTCTCGCGCTTCAACACATCCAGTACTTTAGGCGTGACATCCGCCACGCCATCATCAAAGCTTAGCGTGACCTTTTTCTTTTCCATTGGGCATTGGTACTTGGCACGCACTTCCGCACAATTTGGTGCGGCAGCCTGTGCAGATGATACTGATACCAACATCATCAACAATCCCGAAATCATTAATCCTACTACTGAACGCCCCATTAGCTACGGTACTCCGCATTAATCGTCACATAATCATGAGACAAATCCGAAGTCCAAACCGCAGTTGATGCATCACCATCATTCAGTACGATGCGGATGGTGATTTCTTCTTTATCCATTTCGATCTGACCTTTGGCTTCTGTATAGCTATCCACTGGCTGACCGCCTTCCAATAACTGAGTGTCGCCCAACCATAAAGACAGTTTCTCAACGGCTAAGCGCTTAATTGGGCTACGACCAATCGCCGCAACAATACGACCCCAGTTCGGGTCACTCGCAAACAATGCAGTCTTCACTAACGGCGAGCGAGCTACAGTAAAGGCAATGGCTCGCGCCGTTTCCATGTCAGGAGCCGATTCAACCTGCAGAGTTACAAACTTAGTTGCGCCCTCTGCATCGCGGATAATCGCCTGAGCCAGAAACTGACACACATCATTCAACGCTTGCTGAAGTTCGCCCATATTGGCTTCATTAACCACTGCACCAGAGTGACCGGTTGCCATCAGCAATAACGCGTCATTGGTAGACGTATCACCATCAACGGTAATTGAGTTAAATGACAGGCCAACGGATTGCTTCAACATGGATTGCAGCAAAGATTGCTCAACCTTAGCGTCGGTTGCAATGTAAGACAGCATGGTCGCCATATTAGGCTCGATCATGCCTGCACCCTTGGCAATACCCGTCAGCGTCACTAGCTTGCCATCAATGGTTAGCTGCTTGCTGATCGCTTTCGGCAGAGTATCCGTGGTCATAATGGCTTTCGCCGCTGCAAACCAGCTCTTCTCGTCCAAAGCAGCTAGCGCCTTAGGGAAAGTATCCAAAAACGGCTGTACTGGTAATTGCTGACCAATAACGCCGGTAGAGAATGGCAATACTTGCTCAACATTCACACCAGTGATTTCTGCCAAGCCTGCACACACTTTACGTGCATTATCTAAGCCCTGCTGGCCAGTACCTGCATTGGCATTACCGGAGTTTACGACCACATAACGCGGCGTTTGCTTTGCCAAAAACTCGCGGCAAAGCAGCACTGGCGCTGCGCAAAAAAGATTTTGTGTAAATACGCCTGCCACAGAGCTGCCTTCGGCAATCTCCATGACTAACAAATCTTCACGATTTTTATAACGAATGCCCGCTTGCTGAGTTGCCAAACGAATGCCCGCGATCGGTAGCACATCGCTAACCGGTGTATAGTTAACAGCCATATTTAAAATCCTTTTTGATGATCGCTTATTTCAGGCGTCCATGACATTGTTTAAATTTCTTACCAGAACCACATGGGCAAGGATCGTTACGACCGACTTTAGAGCCGCTCAAATCCACATCACTTTCTGACTCAGGGCCGCCTAAAGCGCTAGACGCTTCTGCATGGGAATATTCCATTGGCGCTGCTTCTGGCTCAGGTGGTGCAACTTGCTGACCTGCATCTTGTGTAATCTGAATTTTCATCAAAAAGCCGATGACTTTCAGCTTGATACGATCCAGCAAATCTTGGAACATTTCGAAGGCTTCGCGCTTGTATTCCTGCTTTGGATTTTTTTGAGCATAGCCACGTAGGCCAACACTCTGACGTAGATAATCCATCGCTGCCAAATGCTCCTTCCACTCTTCATCCAATACGTGCAGCATGACATCACGTTCTAGCTTGCGCATGTTTTCACTGCCAATCAGGTCTTCTTTCTGCTTCAGAACCTTCTCAGCTGCTTCCTGAATGCGTTCACGTAGTGGCTCTTCATGCAGTGAATCATCTTTATCCAACCATGTCTGAATTTCTAAATCCAGATCGAACTCTTCTTTCAGCGTTGCAGTCAGACCCGGAATATCCCATTGCTCATCCAAGCTTTGAGGTGGAACGAAACGGCTAATAACCGAATCAAGCACATCAAAGCGAATAGACTCAATAGACTCCTGAACATCTTCACCTTCCAGCAACTCAGAACGCTGCTGATAAACCACTTTACGTTGGTCATTGGCAACATCATCGTATTCCAGCAGGTTTTTACGAATATCGAAGTTGTGCCCTTCAACTTTACGCTGTGCGTTCTCGATCGACTTGGAAACAATCTTAGCTTCAATCGCCTGACCTTTTTCCATACCCAAGCGCTGCATAATGCTTTTCACGCGCTCAGAGGCAAAGATACGCATCAAGCTATCTTCCAGAGACAAGAAGAAACGTGAGGAACCCGGATCACCCTGACGACCAGCACGACCACGTAACTGATTATCTACACGACGCGATTCATGGCGCTCAGTACCGATAATGTGCAAACCACCGGCTGCAACGACCGTGTCATGGCGCTTCTGCCAATCTGCTTTCGCTGCTGCAATCGCTGCCGGATCATCACCAACTAATTTAAGCTCAGCTTCTAACGAGCCACCCAGCACGATATCTGTACCACGACCAGCCATATTGGTTGCGATGGTTACCGCGCCAGGCAGACCCGCATTTTCAATGATATGTGCTTCGCGCTCATGCTGCTTCGCATTCAATACTTCGTGAGGGATACCGGCTTTAGTCAATAAAGCAGCCAACACTTCAGAGCTATCGATAGACGCCGTACCCACTAACACTGGTTGCTGGCGCTTCTGAGCATCATGGATTTCTTCTACAATCGCATTGTATTTTTCTTCTTGCGACATGTAGACCAGATCGTTTTCATCTTTACGAGCTGTTGGCTTGTTGGTTGGAATAACTACCACTTCAAGGCCGTAAATCTGTTGTAATTCGAAGGCTTCTGTGTCCGCTGTACCGGTCATACCTGACAGCTTCTTGTACAAACGGAAGTAATTCTGGAAAGTAATCGATGCCATCGTCTGGTTTTCAGGCTTGATCTCAACGCCTTCTTTCGCTTCGATTGCTTGATGCAGACCTTCTGACCAACGACGCCCCGGCATGGTACGGCCAGTGAACTCATCGACAATAACGATTTCGCCATTGCTGATAATGTAGTCAACGTTTAACTGGAACAGCGTATGTGCACGCAAACCCGCATTCAGATGGTGTAGTACCGAGATGCTAGCGCTGTCGAACAGACCTTCATCTTCTGGCAAAACGCCTGCTTCACGTAATAGCTCTTCAGCACGCTCATTACCCGCATCCGTCAGGAATACTTGCTTCGACTTCTCATCAACTAAGTAATCACCAGGTCCTTCTTCATCATCCGGAGCCTGTGGCACTAGATTAGGAACAACTTTATCAATGGCACCGTAAAGGTTCGCCGACTCACTGGAGGGTCCGGAAATGATCAGTGGAGTACGCGCTTCATCGATAAGGATTGAGTCAACCTCATCCACTACCGCATAGCTTAGCGGACGTTGAACGCGCTCTTCTTTATTGAACGCCATATTGTCGCGTAAATAATCGAAGCCGAACTCGTTATTAGTACCGTAAGTGATATCACAAGCATAAGCCGCTTGGCGCTCAGACTGATCCAAACCGCTAACAATAATACCGGTGGTCATGCCTAAGAAACCATATAGTTTCGACATCCACTCAGCATCACGACTCGCTAGGTAGTCATTCACAGTAATAACGTGAACACCCTCACCTGGTAAGGCATTCAGGTAAACCGTTAGTGTTGCTACCAGTGTTTTACCTTCACCCGTGCGCATTTCCGCGATACGGCCATCATTCAGCACCATACCTCCGATTAGCTGTACATCGTAATGGCGCATACCCATTACGCGCTTACCCGCTTCACGCACTGTGGCAAACGCTTCCGGAATCAATGAATCCAGTGCGTCGCCTTTAGCTAGGCGCTCACGAAACTCAACCGTCTTATTTTGTAATTCTGCATCGCTCAGCTTGCTGAAACGCTCCTCGAGCGCATTTACCTGACTAACGAGCTTGGCGTAACCCTTGACCAATCTATCGTTGCGACTACCGAAGAGCTTTCTGGCAACTGATCCTATCATGATATTTATTTTCTCCCCGGTGATACCGGTATTATCTGTTCCTGCACGCAAGCGAGCTAAAGACGTTCATGCCCAGGATATGAACAACTTAATAATGAATAGTGCTTTAAGTAAGTAGATGTGGGGTCATCCCTATGGAATGCAAGGCTGCTAATATTTGTTGTGCGCCCTGGCCCCAGCTACCCGCACTGAATAATCCCCGCAGATTATAGTACAGTTCGTCGGATAAATTCACGCTTAACGCAACCTGTAGACGTTTATTGTTTTTAATTAATACAGGAATGACCGACCGGTCAGAAAAAGCTCCGGATTAATCCGGCGATTATCTTTGATCACTTCAAGGTGCAAGTGAGGCCCGGTAGAGCGGCCGGTACTTCCCACTTTGGCAATGATATCGCCACGAGCCACTTGCTGACCAAGCTTAACGTCTGAAGCATTCAAATGTGCATAGCGACTCATGACGCCATCAGCATGCTCCAATTCAACCACTCGCCCGTAGCCACCTTTTCGCCCACTAAATACCACTTTACCGGCTGCAATACTCATGACAGGCGTGCCTTTCGGTGCAGCAATGTCTAGGCCGCCGTGATATCGGCTAAGCCCACTAAACGGGTCTTTGCGCCGCCCAAACCGTGAGGATACATAACCTTTTTGAACGGGCCATTGTGCAAAGTGACCGGACTCATTGAGCACTCTGGATTTAAGCACTAACTGCATGCGCTCCAATTGATGACTTTGATGCAGCAGGTGAACTTCCAACGCCTGAACCTCTTGATTCAGGTCGGACAACTCCGAAATCGGATTTCGGCCACTACCCGCGCTTAGCGCTAAACCACCTCTAGCCGGTGGCTTGTTAAATGAAAAGACTGTTTTATCCAGTTTCGCCAACTGAATCATGCGCTCAGCAAACGCTTCCAGTCGCGCAGTCTCGCCCTCAAGGTAGGCCAATCTTTTCCGTACCTTTGATAAGTCAGAGCTAGCACCACCTTTGGATACGCTTTGCGCGAAGCGATCATTCGATGTCAGTGAGCTATTTTCCATAACGACGGACAAAGTAACAATCAACAGCGCCATACAGCAGACTGGCAATAAAAAGTGCCACCACACGTTAACGTCGAGCATAACCAGACGCTTACTTTTGGAATTATGAAATTGAAATATCACCTTAAACCCTGACTACAGCACATAGCGCTACCAACCCGAAATCGGTTACACTCGTTAGCATGAAGCAAGCTAACCACCTCCCAAACACCTACCTATACGAAAGCATCAAAAACTTTGATCGGCTGTCACAGTGCGTGCAGCAATATTTGAGAATTGATCCGAAACAGTTCAAGTTATATGTGGTGGCGCGTCAGCAAATTGTGACTGTAGTGGTTGAAAGCTCTATTCTCGCCAATCAACTGCGTTATCAACAAAAAGAAGTGTTGAAGCACATCAATCACACGTTTTTGAGCCAGTTTAAGGAAGTAAAGATTAAGCTAGTGCCCCCGCAAATGACGCCAGTGGTTGTGCCAAAGCCGCGTAAGGAGTTATCTAAGGAAGTGTCGTCCATACTGATGAGCATGGCGGAGGGGTTGGATGATGAAGATCTTAAGGCAAGCTTGCAGCGCATTGCAACGCCACAAGCCCGTTAGTCAATTAAGCGTAGCCTAATTCACCGGCATAACTCACCGAGGATTCTTCCTCAGCTTCAAGCGTTGTCAGCTCCCAAGCATCTGGTTGAGCAATTAACGCATGCAATAATAGATTGTTGATTGCGTGACCTGATTTATAGCCGTGATAAGCACCAATAATGCTATGACCTAAAGTATACAAGTCACCAATAGCATCTAACATTTTGTGTTTCACAAACTCATCTTGGTAGCGCAAGCCGTCTTTATTTAGCACTCGATATTCGTCTAATACGACCGCATTTCCAAGACTGCCCCCCAAGCCCATGTTCTTAGAGCGCAGCATTTCAACATCACGCATAAAGCCAAAGGTTCTCGCGCGGCTGATTTCACGGCTATAGGAAGACTTGGATAAATCGAGTGCCAGCGTTTGTTGTGTAGACTTTACCGCCGGATGATTAAAGTCGATTTCAAAAGAGACTTTAAATCCATCGTAAGGAGTTAACTCAGCCCAACCAGCGTTATTCTCAAAACGAACTGGCTGCTTGATTCGCACAAATTGCTTTGGTGCGCGCTGAGACTCTATCCCCGCTGACTGAATCAAATAGATAAATGGAGCGGCGCTACCGTCCATGATTGGAACTTCGGATGCGGTCAGGTCGATATAAACGTTATCAATTCCTAAACCAGCCAGAGCCGACATTAAGTGCTCAATGGTCGCGACTTTAACGCCATCCTGCACCAGTGTTGTACTCAATACTGTTTCACCAACCGCTTCCGGTGTGCTAACAATATCAACTGGCTCATCCAAGTCTACGCGTCTAAATACAATACCTGTATTTGGTGCGGCCGGACGCAAAGTCAAACCGACTTTTTGTCCCGAGTGTAATCCTATGCCTACCGTGCTAACAGTACGCTCTAATGTTCTTTGTACCAGCATAATTTTTTGCCCCCAGTATCAAACCTTTGTTATTAGTATGGTTGATATCAATTTGGACCAGTTTATTGAAGAAATTCCTAACCCACGCTGAATCTGGGCACCGAGTGCGGATTATCATGCAGTAAAATCAATGTCTTGTCTATAAAGTAGCGACTTTGGCAAATGGTTGAGGTGCAAACCGGCCGTCTGCAAATTCACAAATTTGCTCTACAATACTTTCTGCAGAAAGTCCTATTTCAGCCAACTGTGCTTCTCGTTCTGCATGCTCAACATAAACATCGGGGATTCCAAGATGAAAAACAGGAACTGAAAGACACAAGCGAGACAGCACTTCTGACAATCCACTGCCGGCACCACCCTGAATTGCATTGTCTTCTAACGTTACAATCAAGTCATGTGTGCTTGCCATCTCCTGGATCATGGCTTCATCCATCGGTTTCACGAAGCGCATATTAATGAGTGTGGCATCTAATTTATCAGCGGCATCGGTCGCCATTGTTAGTAATGATCCAAACAGCATGATTGCAATTCGGCTTCCTTGACGCAGCGATTGTGCTTTTCCAATTGGCAAAGCAATCATTTCGGCAGATGGCTCCACGCCAGCGCCTTTGCCTCGGGGGTAACGCACAGCGGTTGGGCCATTTTCAAGGTAAGCGGTATACAGCATCTGGCGACATTCGTTTTCATCGACCGGAGCCATAACGATCATATTTGGAATGCATCGCAAGTATGACAGGTCGTAATTACCGGCATGGGTTGCACCATCCGCCCCAACTAAACCAGCGCGATCAATGGCAAACACAACAGGTAAATTCTGAATCGCCACATCATGAATCAACTGATCATAAGCGCGCTGCAAAAAGGTAGAGTAAATCGCAACAATCGGCTTAGTACCATCGCATGCCATACCTGCGGCTAGCGTCACCGCATGCTGCTCAGCAATTGCCACATCAAAATAGCGATCAGGGAAGCGTTCTGAGAACTCAACCAAGCCAGAACCTTCGCGCATTGCTGGCGTTATTCCGACAACCCGATCATCCTTTTCGGCGATGTCACATAACCAGCGGCCAAACACCTGCGTATAAGTAGGCGTGGAAGGTTTGGCGCTTTTAACCAAGCCAGTATTTAAGTCGAAAGCTGACACGCCATGATAAGTACAGGGATCATTTTCAGCGGGCTCGTAGCCCTTACCTTTTTTGGTAACCACATGAATAAAGCGTGGCTCATCAATATCGCGGATATTCTCGAACATCAAAACCAGCTCAAGCACATCATGGCCATCGACCGGCCCGTAATACACAAAGCCCATTTCTTCAAACATAGTGCCTGGCATTAACATGCCTTTGGTATGCTCTTCGGCACGACGCGCCAACTTCTTCATGCTTGGTGTGCCGGAAAGAATCTTCTTCCCTTGCTCTCGAATACTGGAATATAGGCCGCCTGACAACAAACGAGCCAAGTACTTACTTAAGCCACCAACATTTGGCGAGATCGACATATCATTGTCATTGAGAACCACCAACATGCGCGCATCTAAATCACCCGCATGATTGAGTGCCTCGTAAGCCATGCCGGCAGTTAATGCCCCATCACCGATGACGGCAATCGTCTGTCGGTCAATGCCTTGCTGCTTGGCGGCAAGTGCCATGCCCAAAGCTGCACTAATTGACGTACTGGAATGCCCAACACCAAAGGTGTCGTATTCACTTTCTGAACGTTTTGGAAATCCGGACAAGCCACCTTGCTTGCGGATGCTGGATAGCCGATCACGACGTCCGGTCAGTGCTTTGTGTGGATAGGCCTGATGCCCAACATCCCAGACTAGGCGATCTTCCGGTGTATTGAACACATAGTGTAATGCAACGGTCAGTTCAACCGTACCCAATCCCGCTGAAAAATGACCACCAGAACCTGCTACTGATTGCAGCAGAAACTCGCGCAGTTCGTCACACAACTGAGGCAGTTGTTCTTTATCCAGTTTACGTAAGTCACTGGGATTGATGATCTGATCGAACATAGGCTAATTACTTAATACGTTGTACGATGAATCGGGCAATGTCGCGCAGTAAATCTGCTTCGGAACCAAACATATCCAGTGCGTTAAACGCTTCCTGGTGTAATTCCCGCAACTTTTGTTTTGCCCCATCCATTCCTAAAATTGAAGGATAGGTCGGCTTATTCGCCGCAATATCCGCTCCTTGCTGCTTACCTAGCGTCGCGGTATCGCTTTCCACATCCAAGATGTCGTCCTGAACCTGAAACGCCAAACCAATGGCGGTTGCGTACCGAGTCAGTGAGTCTCGCTGTTGCTCCGTGACCAACTCACTGCAATAACTTGGCAGCAATATACAGGCGTCTATCAAAGCTCCCGTCTTATGAGCATGCATGACTTCCAACTGCTTTTCAGTCAGCTGTTGGCCAACACTTGCCAAGTCAATGGCTTGCCCACCTACCATACCACGAGAGCCTGCAGCTGCCGATAAACCCTGAATTAAGCGTAGTTGGCTTTGTGCACTAATGCCCTCGATAGGCTCACTCAGCCATTCAAAAGCAAAAGCTTGTAGCGCATCACCCGATAAAATCGCGGTGGCTTCATCAAAGGCCTTATGGGCGGTCGGAATTCCACGGCGCAGGTCATCATCATCCATTGCCGGCAGGTCATCATGAACCAAAGAATAAGCATGAATACATTCTACCGCCACGGCAATCCGATCTAATGCGGCAATGGGAACACCCAAGGCTTCACCACTAGCATACACCAAGGTTGGCCGAATACGTTTACCTCCGGCTAGCGCCGAATAGCGCATTGCTTCATGCAAACGCGAGGGTGAAACATCCTCTATCGATAAAGCATCCGCCAGTAACTGCTCCAACCGTAATCGGTAGGACTCTGACAATTGTACACTAGTCATCCGCTAAAAAATCTTCCTCACCGTCGGCGGTCAACAGAGTGACCCGCTGCTCTGCGGCTTTTAACAATTGCTGACACTCCCGACTCAGGCGCACGCCCTCTTCAAACGCCTGAAGCGCGTCCTCAAGTGGCATATCCCCCTGCTCCATCCGGGCGACGACCGCTTCTAGTTCAGCCACGGAGGCCTCATAGCTGGTTTTCTTTGCTCTTTTGCTCATGTCGACGATATTGATCTTTCAGAACTTGAAATGCAAGTAGTTACTGTATTTGAAAACCTGATGATCCAACTTGAACTTGATCAGGCAATACACTAACATTACACCTATATTTTCTGGGAGACTCTCCATGTTTGATTTCGATTTCGGCCTACCAATGCTACTAGTCGTTCTGTTAATTGCAGTTTCATGGCTGAGCTTTTTCTCGGTTGTGTTATTCGGCTAATTAGCCTGACCAATAATACCAAACAAAAAAGGCCGCACTCAGTGCGGCCTTTTTTGTTGTTCATTGACTGCATTTACATCGCAGCAACCTGAACTCCAGACTTCAATTTATTAATCGCAGCAAATTCAAGCTGACGAATCCGCTCAGCAGATACACCATACTTATCAGCCAAGTCCTGCAAGGTTGATTTAGTTTCTCCCAACCAACGGCTACTCAGAATATCTTTACTCCGATCATCCAACTCAGCCAATGCTGTGTTAAAACGATTTTGCGTATGTTCTTCCCAATCTTGGGCTTCCAGCATTTCTGCAGGGTCTTGAGACTCAGTCGACAGCAAATATTGACTTGGCGTATAAGCGTTATCGTCATCTTCCTGACCAGGTGACAAATCAAATGAGATGTCCTGACCACTCATGCGTTTTTCCATTTCCATGACGTCTTTACTCGTCACACCCAAGTCTGTTGCGATGTCATTGACTTCAGCCGAATTCAACCATCCCAGACGCTTTTTGCTGCTGCGAAGGTTAAAGAATAATTTACGCTGCGCTTTGGTGGTCGCCACTTTAACGACTTTCCAGTTACGCAAAATGAATTCATGGATTTCAGCTCGAATCCAGTGAACTGCGAATGACACTAAACGGACATTTACATCAGGATCGAAACGTTTGACTGCTTTCATCAAGCCGACATTTCCTTCCTGAATTAGATCCGCAAGCGGTAAACCATAACCGCTATAGCCACGAGCAACCTTAATTACAAATCGAAGATTGTGCATGACCAGCTTGCGCGCAGCTTCAAGATCTCCCTGTTCAACTAGGCGAACAGCATATCCCTTTTCTTCTTCTACGCTCAGAACCGGCAACTCATGTACCGACTGGACATAGCTCTCCAAACTACCTGCTGAAACAGATATTCCGGTGTGACTTAATGCCAGTGACTTTGCCATATGTATAATCTCCAAAAATCGTGCGTTATTAGCACTCAAATACTGAGAGTGCTAATTTTTAGGATAGTTCCCATTTAAAGTCAAGTTATTGACTAGTTTTATGGCTAAACGGTAACCTTCCTCATAAGCTAGCAAACACTTTGTTCGCTGCCTCGAGTGTCTCATCAATGTCTTGATCAGTGTGTGCTGCTGAGACAAACCCTGCTTCATAAGCAGAGGGTGCCAAGTTCACACCGTGATCTAACATGCCATGGAAGAAGCGATTAAAGCGATCAATATTACAAGCAGTGACCTGCTGATAATTGGTCACTTTTGGCTCCTCAGTGAAGAACAAACCAAACATCGCACCCACTCGATTACTTGACAATGCGATGTCATTCGCCTTAGCAACCTCAAGCATACCTTCTACCATACGTGCAGATTTGCGTTCCAGATCCTCATAGAAGCCATCACGACTGATAATTTCTAAGGTTTTTAAGCCAGCTGTCATCGCAATTGGGTTGCCTGAGAGAGTACCCGCTTGATAAATTGGACCCGTGGGCGCCAATCGCTCCATTACATCAAGACGACCACCAAACGCACCGACCGGCATTCCACCGCCGATGATTTTCCCCAGTGTCGTCAGATCTGGTTTGATGTTGTAAACCTCCTGAGCACCGCCAAATGCCACACGGAAGCCAGTCATGACTTCATCAAAAATCAGCAATGCGCCGTGCTCATCACAAACTTCACGTAGGGTTTCCAAGAAGCCCGGTACTGGCGGTATGCAGTTCATATTGCCAGACACTGGCTCTACGATAATGCAGGCAATGGAATCACCTTGCGCAGCAAACAACTCACGTACCTGATCGGAATTATTGTAATCCAGTGTTAGCGTGTGCTTAGCCAGATCCGCCGGTACACCCGGAGAGTTTGGCTCACCAAAAGTCAGTGCGCCAGAACCTGCTTTAACCAATAGTGAATCGCCATGCCCGTGATAACCACCCTCAAACTTGACGATATTATCGCGACCAGTATAGCCACGCGCCAAGCGAATCGCTGACATAGTGGCCTCAGTACCTGAGTTCACCATTCTAACCATTTCGATGGATGGCATGATTTCGCCAATGCGCTCGGCCATATCCACTTCAATTGCCGTTGGCGCGCCGTAGCTTAGCCCGCGACCAATCGCTTCTTGTACTGCTGCAATGATCTCAGGGTTTGAATGACCCGCAATCATTGGTCCCCAAGAGCCCACGTAATCAATGTAGCGCTTACCATCAGCATCAAACAAATACGCTTGTTCTGCACGAGCAATAAACAGCGGCGTTCCACCCACTCCTTTAAACGCTCGTACCGGAGAATTCACACCGCCGGGAATAACTTTCAGCGCACGATCAAATAATGTTTCTGACTGACTCATAACTCTACCCTTAGCTCTTATTCTTGCCCGAAGGGCTACTGAAATTATCATTTAAACGCTGAACAAACTGATCAACATCGTTGCGAATACCCGACAGCTTGCCACTCACACGACCACTCCAACCCACAGGGTTTGTCCGGAATATACTGGTCATAGCACGCGTACTTTTCATAAATGCATTCGACAAGTCACCATAGGTTTCTTCCTGACTCAAGCTCTTAGCGATGCCTTTAGCCGCCCAGCGACGTAAACCAAAATGGATAAACACAAGCAGCGCAACAAATGCAGCCAGCAAACCAAGGCTAAACCAGTCAGAAACCAATAACATTGGGTTACTCAACCACTGAGGCAGCCAGCCAGTTGTCCAAGCAATTGCACCGATACCTAAAGCAAAGGCACCCATTACCACAGCATCCAGCAACAGCACACGCTTGCGCCAGCGGGCACGAGCTACCTGTAATTGCGGCACCGCTTGTTGCTCGACTTGGTTAGATAATGACTCTAGGTTACCGATAATCCGGTACACACGTTCAACATTGATGGCTTCCATGCGCTGCGTGATTTCAGCGTAATCTACTTCACGCTTCGACAGGTAACGCTTCCATACACCTTCATCTTCAACCGGAACCGCAATGTCCGTATTAAACATCACATAAAAACGACCAGTGCTTAAACCACATTGAACCAAGGCTTTGTGCCATGAGGCTACAATCGCTTCTAAGTTGTCTTCTTTGGCAGAGGTATCGACCTGATTCAGAATAAACAGGAATTTACTGCTGTCATTACGACGCTGAGCACCTTTAACCAAGTGCTCCAACGTGTCTTGCATCGCACCAGGCTCTGGGTGACGCGCATCAAAGAACACCAATACCAGATCCGACAAATCAATAATATGATCGGTGAGTTTCAGTGTCGATTTACGCTGCTCATCGGCATCGAAGCCCGGGGAGTCAATTAAGATCTTGCCGCGCAAGGCTTCACTCGGCACTACCTTCATCTGCAGGTAGTTATCGATTTTTGAGCCTTCGCCTTCGGTTACCAACTCAATTTGCTCACTGATCTGATAAAACGGGAAGCGTGGATCACCATCTAAGGCAATTCCTGGCAAGGTGCGGCTGACTTCATCACTGCTGTATGAGATCACCGTAAAGCGATCATCCACCGCTTGGTTACCGGTATTTTGCAGTTTGTGACCAAGGTAGCTGTTAATGAAGCTGGATTTACCCGCCGAAAACGTTCCCAGTATGGAAATTAATGGCCACCAAGAAATACGGGTCGCATAAGACTCGCCCGGCGTTAATAAGCCGATCTTATGAGAGATCGCATCCAGCTTTTTGTAGCGATCCACTACCGCTACCAACACCGGATTTTCTTGTTTCAAGTGCGTTTGCAGGCTTTCCAGCCGTTGCTGCATGCGTTGAGCAGGAGTCATCAGACAAACCTTATTTAAATGATTGAGGGAGGATACTGGCTATTATAGCGCAAAAAATATGCAAACTCCGCACATAGCCACTCGTCGACGATGGCATAGTATACGACAATATAGCCATAAGCCGAATTAAACAGATGTAACCGTAATCGAACGTTAATCTCTAATTATGTATCCAATATGGCACTAAATTAGCCAAACCATTAATGCAAAAAGGCCGGACTCCTGTTATTAAGAAGTCCGGCCTTTTATAGGGCTTTTGCGCTTATTGAGCGTCTAGCAATGTGCGGATTTCAGTCGCCTTCTCTGGGAAGAACAAACCAATAAAACCAACCATGTTAGACACACGCTCACCGTTACCTTTTTCGATCATTGGCGCAGCAATCTCAGCATACAGCTCAGCTGCTTGCTTAGGGTAGCCTTGACGCCAGAACACATTACCCAGCTCGCCCTTATGCTCAATCACAGTAGGCTCACGTTCGATCAGTGCTTTGTAGATTTCAGCGGACTCTTCAAGGCCATTGTTCCAATAAGCTTCACGCGCCATGACTAGCAGGTCTGCGGTAGACTTATCGGCAAAGCCGTCAGCATCAGCTACTAAAGCTACTTCTGTTTCAGTAGCAACTTCTTCGGTTACTGCAGCTTCTGCTTCAGTGACAACTTCTTCCGTTACTGCCGCCACTTCTGCTTCTGTAGCAACTTCTTCAGTTACTGCCTCCGCTTCCGCAGGCTCAACTGCTGCCTCTGCGACAACTTCTGCTTCGGCCGCTTCAACAGTGGCCTCTGTAGTTTCAGCGCTCATCTCAACAGCAGCTTCTGCTGTTTCAGTGCTTGCCTCTGCAGCTTCTTCTGTAGTCTCAACAACAGCTTCAGCCACTTCAGTCGCAGCGGCCTCGGATGACTCCACAACAGCTTCAACCACTTCGGTCTCAACAACTTCAACTTCTTCTACAGCATCAGCTTCTGTAACTTCTTCAGTAGCGGCAACTTCGGTAGCAACCAAAGCCTGAACCACTGTAACTTCAGGCACTGCCTTAACTTCAGCAACCTGCTCAACAGCTACAGCTTCTGCCTTAACAGGCTCGTGCTTCGCATCACTGTTTCCTCCGCCAAATACGGAAGACATCACCATTGTTAAAATACCTAAGCCCCAAGTCGTTTGAACAACCTTATTAGTGGCTAACCAACGTAACATTTCCATCAATATTCTCCTTATTCTCTTTCTACCTAATTACTGGTTCGCTGGCTTAACATCTTCTGGCATCAGAACTGGATTTGCACCCATCATTCCCTGAACATTCAAGTTCATCATTGGCATATGTGGATATCCACCCATCATTGCCGCGCCACCACCCATTCCATAGGAATAAGCAGGTACAGGTACAATAATTACACGCTGCACTTTGGTCACTTTACCCATTGTCGCTTGTGGTTGCGCGTTTTGCTGTACCAACATTTGATTAAAGTAATTCATCATCATGCGCTGCTGTTGCATCATCGCTTGACGATATTGAGCTTCCATCTGACGAATTTGCTGCTCGTACATTTTGATTTTTGCATCAGCGGCTTGTTGCTCAGCAGAAGCCACTACTGGTGCCGGAGCTACGAGTGCTTGTACCGGAGCAACTTCTTCAACTTTAGCCACTTCAGGTGCTGCTACCTCAGCCTCAACTTCAGGTACCACAACTTCTGCGACAACCGCTGGAGCCTCTTCAACTACCACAGCTACAACTTCTTCTGCCGGCGCTGCTTCTACTGCCACTTCCTCAGTTGCTGCTGGGGCTTCTTCAGCCTCAACCGCAGGAACTTCTTCAACGACAGCAACAATAACCTCTTCAGTGCCATCGACTTCGGCAACTACAACTTCTGCCTCAGCTGTAGCTTCTTCTACAACCTCAACAGGCGCTGCTTCTTCAGCCGCTTCTGCGACAACTTCTTCAGCCGCTTCTGCGACAACTTCTTCAGCTGGAGCTTCTTCTGCTACAGATGCTTCAGCAACAACAGCCTCTTCAACTGCTTCCTCACTGACTGCAGCCTCGGCCACAACAGGCGTTTCGGCAACTTCAGCAGTTGCAACTTCTTCTGCTAAAGGTGCTTCAGCAACGACGGCCTCTTCTGCTACTTCAGCCGGTGCTTCTTCACTAACTGCAGCCTCAGCTACGGCAGATGCCTCTTCGGTTTCAGCAGGAGTTTCTACTGTCGCAACTTCTTCGGCAACAACGGCAGCTGCTACAACCGCAGCGACAACTTCTTCTGTTACTGCAGGAGCCTCTGCTTCTACCTGAGCTTCTACCTGAGCTTCTGCAACGACTTCTTCAGCTGGAGCTTCTTCACTCACTGTGGCCTCGGCCACAACAGGAGTCTCAACAACTTCAGCAGTTGCAACTTCTTCTGCAGCAGGCGCTTCAGCAACGACAGCCTCTTCTACTACTTCAGTCGGCGCTTCTTCACTGACTGCAGCTTCGGCTTCAACAGGAGCGTCTACTACTGCTTCTGCAACAACGACTTCTTCAGCAGTATCAGCTTTAGCAACATCTTGGAAAGGACCTGGAGGTGGAGCTGGCAAATCACCTGCTGCTTCAGCAACGACTTCTTCGCTAGCCATTTCTTCGTCGGCAGCAACTGCAGCGACTTCTTCGGTAACGACCTCTTCTGTAGAAGCAACTTCTTCTGTCACCGCTTCTTCAGCAGTGGCAACGGCTTCAGTAACAGCCTCAGTTATTGTATCAGCGGTCTCAGCAACAGCTTCTACAGCCGTATCAGTGGCATCCGCAACAGTCTCAGTTACTTCAGATGCTGCCTCAGCAACCTCTGTTGTCGCTTCTTCTGTAGTAGCGGCAACTTCGGCCACAGCAGCATCAACCGTTTCGGTCACTGCTTCAGTCGCATCACCGGCATCGGAAACCGTCTCAGTAACAGTTTCTGAAACCTCAGCAGTCGCTTCGTCAGTAGAAGCAACGACTGCAACCGCAGTGGCTGCTGCCGCAACAGCGGCCGTTTCGAGTGCAGGAACTTCTGGCTCCATTTCAGCGGTTGCTGTTTCAACTGCTGCAGTAACCTCTTCAGCTTCAGTCTCAACTGCGTCAGTCGCATCGGCAACTTCGCTAGTCGCGGCATCCGTTGTCTCAGCAACGTCTGTCGTCGCCTCAGTTACAACCTGAGAAGCCGTATCTTCCGCCTTAGCACTCTCTGCAGTTTCGGTGACAGCTTCAGTCGTAGTCTGGGCCACTGGCTTAATATCTTTATCAGAATCTGAGTCGGTAAGTAAGATTGCGCCAGAAGCGAAAACAGTCGCGGCCGCAACTGAGAGAACACCTTTCTGCATCGATTTCATAACGTTTCCTTCATGCTAAAAGTTAAATTTAGTCTGCACCGCGAACTGGGCACGGCCATGAACTTATGTCTTATTCTTTAGATGAATGCCGAAGATTCAATTCAACCTCCAGACTCACACTCGGCATCGAACGAAATTAATCGTTTCCGCCGAAGCCACCAAAATTCAGGGAATGAGTCGCCTGTGACTAATGGTTTGGTTCATCCTATTTCGTCCTGCCGCCATTATAGACAAAACCACGGACAATTGTCGCCTGCGATACTTTAAATATTTCAGTTACGCAATTTTAACAACAACTAACCGCTCACAAATGGCGTTTAGTAATAGATAGGCAACACTCTTCTGAGCTCACCCCAACGTTCAGTGGTCAATCGGATTTCAATTCCTAACGGCAATGCATCAGATGTCCACTCATCAACCGTTTCTCCCTCTTCCGAGAAGAATGCCACACTAGCAGCAGTCACATCTTTCAGCAATACCATTTTCGATGGCTCAATATCACTGTGATCGACTAGGTTCCAACTCCAACGCTGCAACTCCTCGTCGACAAAAACGTAGCGAACCCGCTGTAAACTACTGCGTGTCAATTCTGTCGGATTGGAATGACCGGCGCGGCTAAACTCGAGTAAGCCTACATCCTCACCTTCACCGGATCGCAACGCGGGCAATAAATCCGATATTCCGGGATTGCGTTGGCGTGGGCTTATTTGGCGCAGATCTTTCTCAATAAATACGAAGGTACGTTGCAAGCGTTTGAGCGCTGTTTCATGCTCAAACGAGGTCTGATCATTATTCATGACCGCTGCAATACCGGCGTAAGCGACAACCGTCATCAAGCTGAAAATAGCAATCGATACCAACAGTTCGATCAGCGTAAATCCGGAGTTGGCCCGTTTATTTATCATAACTTAGCCACAAACCCGACGATTGACGCCGACAAATCATCTTCATCTTCGCCTTCAAGATGTACATCAATCGTCACGCGAACGACATTTTCATCAGTGGTTGACTCCGCTCGCTGCCGCCATACCCAGCTACGGTGCATCATCTCTTCGGTACCACTTTCCGAATTCACTGGCCACTGACGACGTAACTTCAAAATCGACATTTGATTCAGGGCAACCCACTGCGCAGCAGTTCGGTCAGCACGCTGAGCACCGTTATGAGCAGCACCTAACATCACCTTAGCCGCAGCACTAAGCGCAACAGCAACAATCAACAACGCCACCAACACTTCAATCAGCGTAAATCCACGATTTTTTATAGGAGACTTGCGAGACAGTGCGTGACTATTCATTGATAAACTCTTCCACATCACCCAGCGCGTCAAACTTCAAACGAACATAGGCTTCCTCAGATAAACTCAGACGGTACTCAAATGGTGTTGTTTCTCCGCTGGAAAAGAACAGCACAGCAGGCGCGACTGACTCATCATCTAAAGGCTCTTCTGAAAGGTATTCAACATCTTCAATAAACAGTTGCTGAGCGAGGAAATCGTCTAACTTAGTGGGCGGTATGCCTTCATCATCAACAGGCTGCCAAGCTTCAGGGGTACGCTGCACAAACTGATAACCGTCTTCGGTCAACATTAAGCCCATATCCTGAGATTGCAGGATGGACTGACTTTGTGCGTAAGAGATTTGCAACTTAAACCGGTCGGCAGTCGCTAAGAGTTGTTTTGTTTTATCAACGGGCAGGTATGGGATGACGATGGAGGTGAGCAATGCCATGATTGCAATCACCACCATCACTTCAATCAGCGTATATCCCGCCGCAGCGGCTTTAGGTCGTGCCGATTGATGCACTATGCGTCCCTTGATTACTTATCAATTTGCCAGCTACCGATATCATCATCACTTTTACGCCCGTCTGGACCGTAAGAGAAGATATCAAAGTCATCATGAGTGCCAGGGTTCAGGTATTGGTATTGATTACCCCATGGATCGACCGGCACGCTATCCAGTTGCTTTTCCCAGCGACTGCTTGGCTCCGGGCTTCCACTTGGCTTTGTTACTAAGGCATCCAAACCTTGCTCAGTGCTCGGCAAATTAAAGTTATTGAGTTTATAGAAGCCCAATACTTGCTTAATTCGCTTGATTTCCGTCTTAGCAACGTCAACCTGAACACCGGAGAATTTATTGATGATATTCGGTGCGACAATGGCCCCAATGATTGCAATGATGGTCACCACAACGATAATCTCTAGCAGTGTAAAACCCTTTTGCTTAGACGGCCTGCGCATATTTCCTGTCCGCATTTATTTAGAAACCTGTTATTGTTTAAAATTTATAAAATTCTATTGTGCTAAAACTACCACACTTTGCCTACCGTATAAAATCCAAACTCCCCATAGCGATCGCATTTTTATCATTATTGAGTGCTGTATTGCAGCTTTGGCAGCCGGACTTATTATATGTCCGAAAAGCGGTCAATGATGGCGCTTGGTGGAAGGTATTAAGTGGTCAATTTGTACATACGAACTGGCCACACTACTTACTCAATATTAGCAGTCTGTGGCTCTTCGCCTTACTATTCTACAACACGATACGTGTCAGAACCTTTACCATTAGTTTAATTATCCTGACATTTTTTGTGGGCTTATGCCTGCATTTATTTGACCCCAGGATTCATTGGTATGCAGGTTTATCCGGAGCTATCTACGGATTATTCCTAATTGGAGCTTATGGCGCCTACCAGAAAGATGATCGACTCATCGCTTATGGTGTCAGCGTGATAGTGATTGGTAAAGTCTTAGGTGATCACTGGTTTGGGCTATTACAAGACAATGCGGCTTTGATTGGTGCGCGCGTAGTGACTGAATCACACGTCTATGGCATTAGCGTTGCGGCAATTTTAATTATGATGCATGCGATCTATGTTCGCATCGCCCGGCACTGATTGAGCAATGTGCCGGACAATACTTAAACATCCAACTTATGCCTTAGCTTCCCGTGCAACCGCACGATAGCCGATATCATCACGGTAGTAGACATTTTCCCAGCTAATTTGATGAGTCAATACATATGCATTTTGCTGCGCCTCAGTCACTGTATCGCCCAAGCCGACTGCACATAACACGCGACCGCCAGAAGTCACGACGTCATCACCCGACAGAGTGGTTCCAGCATGAAATACTTTAGCGTTATCATTCGATTCAGTAGGCAAACCAGCAATGACTTTACCTTTAGCGTAATCCATCGGATAACCACCAGCCGCCAGAACAACACCCAATGCTGCGCGAGGGTCCCAGTCGCTGCTAGCTGTATCCAACTTACCATCCAATGCGGCATCTAATAAATCAACCAGATCTGAACGTAGGCGCATCATAATCGGCTGAGTTTCAGGATCACCAAAGCGCACATTAAACTCTAATACTTTGATTTCGCCTTCCGGAGACACCATTACACCTGCATACAAAAAGCCAGTGAATGAATTACCCTCGGCCGCCATGCCGCTAATCGTTGGCTCGATCACTTGCCTCATGATGAGATCGTGAACTTCAGGTGTCACAACTGGTGCTGGAGAATAAGCCCCCATGCCACCTGTATTTGGACCTAAGTCGCCATTATCACGCGCTTTATGATCTTGCGAGCTTGCCATTGGTAAGCTGTTTGTGCCATCCGCAATCACTATAAAGCTGGCTTCTTCACCCACCAAGAACTCTTCAACCACCACGCGATGTCCGGCATCACCAAAGGCATTGCCCGCTAACATATCCTGAATAGCGTCAATTGCTTCCTGCTCAGTATGAGCAATGATCACGCCCTTACCGGCTGCTAAGCCATCTGCTTTCACTACAATCGGCGCGCCAACTTGTTTAACGTAAGCAACCGCTTCATCAATATCAGTGAAATTACCGTAGGCTGCGGTTGGAATATTGTGACGAGCCAGGAAGTCTTTAGTAAAGGCTTTAGAGCCTTCCAGTTGCGCAGCTGCTTTAGTTGGACCGAAACAACGCAAACCCGCTTCAGTAAATCGATCAACAATGCCTGCAACTAATGGCGCTTCAGGGCCAACAACCGTGAGCTCAACACCCTGCTCTTTGGCAAACGCCAGTAAGCCATCGATATCATCAACGGCAATCGCTAGGTTTTCCATACCGGCTTCTAAGGCTGTTCCGGCATTACCTGGTGCAACAAAAACCTGATCAACTTTTGGTGACTGGGCCAATTTCCACGCTAGCGCATGCTCGCGCCCGCCATTACCTACTAATAATACTTTCATGCTCGTTAGACATCCGCAAAAATTAATGCCGCAGACTATACCTGAATTGACGCCATTACTAAACCAAGTCACCGCCTATCAACAGAGTAAACACAACCGTTTCGGGATTTATCTTTTGCGCTAAAGAGCTGCTACAATTCTCCTTTTCACATATCCAGTATCTGATTATGCAAGTGACTCTCGCAAACCCTCGGGGTTTTTGTGCCGGCGTAGACCGCGCTATTGATATTGTAAACCGTGCCATCGACCTATTGGGCGCGCCTATCTATGTTCGCCATGAAGTCGTGCATAATCGTTTCGTGGTCGATAATCTAAAAAACAAAGGCGCGATCTTTGTTAATGAACTGGATGAAGTCCCCGATGATGCGACAGTAATATTCAGTGCTCATGGGGTGTCGCGCAAAGTTCAGGACGAAGCCAAAGCACGTGGCCTGCAAGTGTTTGATGCAACTTGCCCGCTGGTCACTAAAGTACATATGGAAGTGGTGCGCTACAGCCGCGAAGGTCGTGAAACAATTTTGATTGGCCATCGTGGCCACCCGGAAGTTGAAGGCACAATGGGGCAATACGACACCTCTTACGGTGGCGCTATTTACCGTGTGGACTCTGAAGAAGAAGTCATGGCGCTGGATATCAAAAATCCGGATCAAATTGGCTTTGTGACACAGACGACTTTATCCGTCGATGATACCAATGTAATTATCGAAGCATTACGCAAGCGCTTCCCTAGCATTCATGCACCTAAGAAAGATGATATTTGCTATGCCACACAGAACCGTCAGGATGCTTTAAAAAATCTGGTCGATAAATGTGACTTGGTATTCGTGGTTGGCTCGCCGAATAGCTCTAACTCAAACCGCTTGCGCGAAATTGCCGAAAAACGTGGCGTACCCGCCTACCTGATTGATGGCGCGGAAGACATCAAACCAGAGTGGCTTGATGGCAAAATCAATATTGGCCTGACTGCAGGCGCTTCAGCACCGGAAGTATTGGTACAGCAAGTGACTGACAGACTTAGCCAAATGGGTGCCAATGTACTGCCAGACACTCAAGGCGTGATTGAAACCGTTTCATTCACACTGCCAAAGGCGCTGCGCTAAGCCTAAGCTTTATTGCAGTCGAACACGGCCAGTGGTTGCCACTGAAATGGTCTTGGTCGTGGTTGATGCATCAGGCCCAATACTAAACGAAGCACTTTGTGAGCGACCTGAAAATAAATAGGTAAATGAGTCTGGAGCCTGCCCTGAAGTAACCGATACCTGAAGGGTTGGCCCATTTACCCGCAACAGTAAATCAGGATCATTCGTTCCATCGCCATCTAGATCACAGGCCGTTGCCGCAGTTGTCAGCTGACCATCCTCATTGCAGTCAGTAAATACCAACCAACCTTTTGAGTAGTCATCTAGTGCCGTGGAGCAGCTTGAGCCATTAGTACTAGTACAAATAGTCACCGCGATGCTGCGCTTAACGGCTTCACTTCGCGCATACATCATAGTGGTTAAGAATTCGTTTGATGCCGCTGAGACGCGATTATTCTCAAGCATTTGGGTAAAGCTTGGAACCGCAAGTGTGGCTAAAATGGCAGCGACACTGATAGTGATAAGCGCTTCAATCAGGGTAAAACCTGCTGCGCGTTGTTTATTTATTTTCATTATTATAAACGTCCATGGTTGTACTGGGCATTATAGCCCCATATCCACGAACGCCGCGAAGCCAATCGACCAGCGGCAATGCCCCATTCAGATATCAGCAAGCTCGGTCAAAAAACGCTGATCAATGGCTTATTAGCCTCACAAAAAACCGGCTATTGACGCCAAAATGCAGGGGTTAGTACTACCAATAATGTGAATATTTCAAGACGCCCGAGCAGCATCGCAAAGCACAACACCCACTTAGAGAAATCATTTACACCGGCATAGTTTTCCGCAACCGACCCCAAACCCGGGCCCAAGTTATTTAAACTGGCCGCCACTGCCGAAAATGCCGTCACCTGATCCAGACCGCTAGCCATCAACAGCAACATCATCAAGACAAATAAACCAATATAAACTGAGAAGAAGCCCCACACTGCCTGCATCACATTATCAGGTACTGGCTTGCGGTTGAGCTTTACCGAAATTCTGGCACTGGGGTGGATTAATCGTGCCGTCTCGCGCATGCCTTGCTTAAATAGCAGCAATACGCGCACCACTTTAATACCACCCGCCGTTGAGCCCGCACAACCTCCCATAAAGCTGGAAAAAATCAGTAATACCGGCAAAAATAGCGGCCAATAGACATACTCTGTTGTAGTGAAACCGGTGGTGGTCAGCATCGAAACAACCTGAAACAAGGACTTAAAGATCGTCTCACTACTAGAACCGTAGTGATGCCCAAGCTGCAAATAAATCACACAAATAATGGTAATTGCCGCCACGCAATACATGTAGAAGCGAAACTCTGAGTTCTCAAGGTACAGGCCTGGGCTACGCTTACGCCACACCAAATAATGCAGACTAAAATTCGCACTGGACAGCAGCATAAACACGATGGCAACGGTATCAACCCAGTGACTATTAAAATAGCCCATACTAGCATCGTGAGTAGAAAACCCACCAATCGCCACAGTAGAAAAACTGTGCCCGACTGCATCAAACCAACTCATTCCAGCTAGCTTGTACGCGAGCGCACACGCTACTGTGAATCCAAAATAGATTAGCCATAATAGCTTGGCGGTTTCTTTAATTCTTGGCGTTAGCTTGGAGTCTTTTACAGGGCCCGGAATTTCAGCGCGATAGAGCTGACTGCCCCCGATTCCTAAGATCGGGAGAATAGCGACAGCCAATACGATGATCCCCATGCCCCCCAGCCACTGTAACTGCTGACGGTAGAACAATATCGAATGTGGCAATGTATCCAGCTTGGTAATCACCGTCGCACCGGTCGTAGTCAGTGCGGACATTGATTCAAAAATAGCATCCGGCACGCTGATTTTTAGGTGGTCCGACATTAGTAGCGGTAACGAGCCTGATACACCCAATACCGTCCAGAATAAAATGACGACTAGAAACCCATCACGCAGCCGCATCTCATCGCTATGCTTGCGCACCGGATACCAGATCATCGCGCCGCCAATTAGCAGCACTGAAAAAGACTTCAGAAACGGGAAGATATCCAAGCCATCATAAGCCCACCCCACCAATGCGGGAACCAGCTGGGTAAAGCTGAATAGCATCAATAGCAGACCAAGAATTCGCTGAATAACGCAATACTGCATGGCTTAGATAAAACCCATGCCGACTTGGAACATTTTCTCAATAGCAGGAATATATCGCTTGTCTGAGAGGAACAGAATTACATGGTCATCAGCTTCAATCACCACTGAATTATTAGAGAGTACAACGCCACTCTTTTTAACTACGGCGCATACAGTCGAACCTGGCGGGAGCTTTAGCTGCTTTAAGGTGCGCCCTACTACACGCGAGGTTTTCTTGTCGCCATGGGCAACCACCTCAAGTACTTCAGCAGCACCTTTGCGTAAGGCATTAACCGAGACAATATCACCCTGCCGCACATGCGCTAACAAGCCACTCAAAGTAATTTGCTGAGGAGAAATCGCCAAGTCAATAATGCCGCTCTCCACCAAATCTACATAACTAGGGCGATTAACTAGTGCCATTACCTTACGTGCACCCAATCGCTTTGCCAACATAGCCGATAAAATATTGGCTTCATCATCATTGGTTACTGCACAGAACACATCCATATTGCCGATATCTTCTTCCTGCAATAAGTGCTCGTCTGCCGCATCACCTTCCAGCACCAGCGTTTTATCTAACTTTTCAGCTAAGTAACCGGCGACATCCGCCTTTTTTTCAATAATTTTTACTTGGTAGCGCTCGCCTTCCAGAATGCTCGCTAAGTTGCCACCCACATTACCACCACCGGCAATCATGATGCGCTTGTACGGCTTTTCAGCAATACTCAGCTCACTCATAACCACGCGGATATGCTGATTACTGGCGATAACAAAGACTTCATCATCAACCTCAATCACGGTATCACCATCCGGAAGAATCGCTTTCCCATGACGGAAAATAGCGATCACGCGGACATCTACATCCGGCATATGCGTGGCAAATTCACGAATCTGATGATCGATAAGTTTGCCGCCGTACTTGGCCTTAAGCGCCACTAACTGCACTTGTCCATCAGCAAAATCCAGAACCTGTAAGGCACCTGGGTTAGCAATTAGCCGATAGACATGCTCGGTAATTAGCCGCTCGGGGCTAATCAGCACATCAATTGGAATGGCATCTTTGGAAAATAATTCTTGATGCTCCAAGTAACTCAGCGAGCGCACTCGGGCAATTTTGGTAGGAGTGCGGAATAAGCGATACGCGACCTGACAGGCGATCATGTTCACCTCGTCACTGCTGGTCACTGCAATCAACATATCCGCATTCATGACATTGGCATTCTCCAACACATCAGGGTGCGAAGCGCTGCCCTGATAAGTATCGATATCCAACTTTTCACGCAGCTGACGCAGACGCTCGGGATCATTATCAATCACCACCACGTCATTATCTTCAGTCGCCAAACTAGCAGCCAGCGAGCTTCCTACCTGTCCTGCTCCGACAATGGCAATATTCATCGGGCTTATTTGCCGAACTGCTTTGGATCAATATTTAACGAGCGCATTTTACGGTACAAATGCGTTCTTTCCATCTGAACTCGTTCAGCCAGTTGACTAACGTTACCGCTACATTGCTCTAGCTGATAGCTTAAATAGTCGTGCTCAAATTGCTCACGCGCTTGGCGCAATGGCAACTCGAATAAGCTAATAGGCAATTGCTCAATACCCTGACTAAAGATCGGAATACTGCGACCCAGTACCTCTTCCACTTCCTCCTGATTGATTTCAGTATCAGTCCCCAAAATCAACAGGCGCTGCACTAAATTGCGCAGCTCGCGGATATTGCCTAGCCAACGATAGTTACGCAGGTAATTCTGTGCAGACACTGAGAAATGTCGGTATGGCAAACCATCTAATGCAATCAGACGATCCACATAGAAATTCAACAACTCCGTTACATCTTCAGGGTGCTCGCGGAGAGGCGGAATCAACAATGGCACTACATTGACCCGAAAGAATAGCTCTTCTGAAAATACGCCAGCATCAACATCATCGCGCAAATCATGCTGCGCAGAGACGATTAAGGTTGCACTAAAGTCGACCTTAGTACGCCCACCAACACGAGTATATTGCTTATCGCGCAAGGTCAGCAGCAGTGCTTCCTGTGAGGCTTCATCCAAGGTAGGAATATCGCAAAGATACAAAGTACCGCCTTGTGCTTCATCCATTAAGCCGGGTGTAATCTGCCCATCCTGCTCACTACCAAACAGCATACTCAGGAAGTTTTCCTGGTTGTGCGCGGAAACAATGGCTTTCACGAATGGGCTATTTGCACGCTCACTTTTACCATGAATATAACGCGAGAAAACTTCTTTGCCGACGCCTGACTCACCATACAAAATAACGACAACATCTTTATACTGAGCGATGCGCTCGGCTTGTAGGCGTAATTCACGCATGGTTGAACTGGAACCAATCGGCTCAGACGGCGCGAGTACCTGACGCTTTAATCCACGGTTTTCCTGCTCCAATAAACTAGAGCGCAAGCCATGCTCAACCGACAGCAATAACTTTGCCATAGTAAGCGGCTTTTCAATAAAGTCATAAGCACCCAACCGAGTAGCTTCTACCGCCGTCTCGATTGTGCCATGTCCTGACATCATGATAACTGGGCAACGCAATACGCCACTTTCGTACCAGCTTTTGAGCAAGGAAATCCCGTCCTCACCCGGCATCCAGATATCCAACAGGATCAGCTCAGGGCGACTCACTCGCACCTGCTCACGCGCTTGTTCAGCGGTTTCTGCAACCACTACCTGATAGCCTTCATCTTCCAGTATTTCACTGACTAATTGACGAATATCAGGCTCATCATCTACTACTAAAATACGATGTTTTTCAGTCATTTTAAGTGACATTCTTAACCTCAATGGGTTTACTGATGGTTAATTCCGGCCCAGTCTCTACCGGAAAATACACACTTAACGTGGCACCATGATCATCATTATTGCGAGCCAACACTCGTCCTGAGTGCTCCTCTACTATTTTTTTCACAATCGATAAGCCTAAGCCTGAGCCTTTCTTTTTACTGCTAACATAAGGATCAAACAAGCTTGGTAAAATCTCTGCCGGAATTCCCCGACCACTATCGCTAACGCTGAGCTCAACTTCCGGATGGCCCGCCCGCGAGGTATTGCTACGAACAGACACTCGCACCTCACGAACCTCACTATCCACATCAATGGCTTCAAATGCATTTTTCAGCAAATTCACCACCAGCTGGCGAATACGCCCAGAGTCAAGGTACAACACCGGCGTTTGACTCAGCTCAACATGCACACTGATCACCTGATCATTGACCTTGTACAGCTCGGCAACATCAGTCACCAAAGCATTCAGATCAACGGACTGTAACTTCAATGCCGGCGCTCGTGCATATTCACTAAAGGCATCCACCATCGCTTTAAGGTTATCTACCTGGTTAACAATGGTGCGACTCATGCGTTTTAACAAGTCAGCAGAGTCTTCACTCAGCTCAGGTTGCAGACGATGCTGCAAACGCTCCGCTGACAATCGAATTGGCGTGAGCGGGTTTTTAATTTCATGTGCCAAACGGCGTGCAACCTCACTCCAAGCCGCCTCATGCTCAGCCTGTACCACTTCGGTAATATCATCCAATACCAGCACATATCCTTTTGAGCCATCCGCCGAAGGGGGCAATGCAGCACCACGACAGACCAGCATCTGACGACCAGCAGGCAATAGCAAGCTCACTTCACATTGCCATTCTTTCTCTTCGCGCTCCAAGTGCGGACGAATCGCTTCTAATAAAGGCTGCAAGCCCTCATGCTGAATACCAACACCCGATAAGCTGCGATTGATAAAGTCTGCTAATGGCACCTGCAACACATGCTCTGCCGCCCGGTTAATACGTTGAATGATTCCTTGATCATCAATGGTGATGACACCAGACGTCAGGTGATCCAGCACCACATTCAGATAGTCATGTTGGCGCTGTACTTGCTGCTGGCTTTGCTCACTTTCATGACGTGCATCCGACAGTCGCGTCGTCATGGTATTAAAGGAGCGGGCCAGTAAGCTAAAGTCGTCTTTATCCGAAACAGGCAGTTTTTTCTGCAAGTTTCCAGAGGCCACCGCCAAGGTACCTTCCAATAGCTTCCTAACCGGATTGGTTAGCTTGCGCGAGTACAAAAAAGCGGCCCAAATCGAGAACAAAACTGACAAGGCCATAATCAAAAACAAGGTCAGCCGAAAGCTCTTCTTAATCAGATTGCGCTGATAGTTAATATTCTGGTATTGGTCGTAAGCTTCTTGCACATTACTGGACAATAGTCGCTCTCGATCAGAGAATGGGAACAAGGCAGTCAGAATCATGGCTTCAGCCGTCGGCCCTGTCTTCAAAGTGATCGCTACCCTCGAGTATAGACTACTGTTATCGGTATATTCCATCCGATACATATAACCACGACGTGAGAGTGTACGCGTGATCTCATCAGCTGGAAAATGCGGGAAAATGGTGCCGATTTCTGAGCTATCACCACTATAAACCAACACCCGTTTATTCTTACCTAGCAGCACCATCTCATAGGCACCCAGCATCTGCATACGAGCATCGACAATATTATCAAAGTCGATTGGGTCGCTAACGGTTATCTCCCGGGCAACCTTTTCGATATCATATAAATGCTGACGCATCCGAACATCAAGGGCATTACGGGCCAGATCCAGCGAGTCATCTAATGCGCCTTCAATTTTGAAATTAAACCAACTATCAATCCGGTCACCCAAAAAATTCATAGAGAAATAAGTGACGATCGACACAGGGAGAATGGTCAACACCGAAAAAGCCAACATCAAGCGTAAAGTAAAGCGCGATCCGGCCTGCTGCGTTCGCAAACGAGTAATCGCCTGATACAGGTTGAACAACACCAAAAAACTCAGCATTCCTAATATGGCGATATTCAATGGCGCCAGCCAAGAAATCATATCACCTTCGGCATCTGGGTCTTGTGTTGAAATATTTAAGATAGTGAGCGAGACACCTAGTAGTATGGCGATCATCGCCACCGGTGCAACCTGAAACAGTAAGATTCTTACGGTAATGGCCATGAGACGACCTCACTACTTAGACTGTAATCATCGCTAAATAACGACTGAATACGCAGCGGAAGGCGCAGTGTCGCTGGCGACATTTGGGCACCCATATAAATGTAGTAGCCACCCTCTTTTACTGTTTCAGGAAGTGGAGGGAGCTTGTAATTGACGATACTACCCATTTTGCGAAGGGTCGCTGAGAGCGAGCGGAAGTTCCAATTTTCATTGGTGTCATAGCGCGTCAGTAGAAAATGCTGGCTTAAGGCGTGGTACTTTACCTGATAGCTAATGGTGCTAAGGCTATCGGCCTCATTCCACCACCAACTACGCTGTTTTCCAAGACCAAGTACAATACTGACTTTAATTGGCACGCCATTCAATAGCGCCTGCTCTAAGTATTTAGATAAACGATAATCCAACTGCGCGCTGACCAAATACACATTATTCGCGGCATCCACGCTATGTAAGGCATAGCGTGTAAAGAAAATGCCATCCTCCTCTGATTTCGAGGCAAATGGCATAAGCAGCAAAAACACCAATAAAAAGTGTTTCAATGTGTTTTTGATGTTCATGGCTTCCTACTATTTTTTCTGGATGACTGCGTAATAAAAGCCATCCATGGCATCGACACCGGGTAAAACCTGACGTCCGTACTGCTGTGCGATCCCCCATTCTACGTCAACAATAGGCTGCACTTGCGCATCCGGATGTGACTCACAGAACGCGGCAACCACTGCCTCATTCTCAGAAGGAAGAATTGAGCAGGTCGCATAAACGATGCGCCCGCCAGAATTCAGCAAATCCCACATGGTGTTTAGAAGTTTGTGCTGCTGAATGTGTAACTCGGCAATATCTTCTTGCCAACGTAACACCTTAATATCCGGATGGCGACGAATTACGCCAGTTGCGGAGCATGGTGCATCAAGCAGGATTCGATCAAAGCCAGGCTTTGTCCACTCACCAGGCTCTCCGGCATCCGCCAGTACAATCTCAGCCTCTAAGCCTAAACGTTCCAGATTTTCACCAATGCGCAACAAACGCATTTCGGTGTTTTCAACTGCAACCACTTTGATATTGGCGGTGTGCTCAAGCATATGCCCGGTTTTACCACCCGGCGCTGCACAAGCATCCAGCACTCGCATGCCCGGCTCACACTCCAATAAAAACGCCGCTAGCTGAGCGGCGGCATCTTGCACCGAGACAAAGCCTTCATTGAAGCCCGGCAGCTCAAACACCGACATTGGTTTTTCTAAAATCAATGCCGATGGAACTAGGGGATGGACTGTACTTTGAATATCTTCAGCCTGTAGCATCGCCTGATATTCATCCCGAGTATTCTGCGATAAGTTCACTCGCAAAGTCATCGGCGCACGTTCATTGCTTTGCTTTAATACCGACTCCCACTGCTCAGGCCAAGCCTCGCGCACAGAATCTAACAGCCATTGAGGAAAGGCATAATGCGCAGTTTCAATCTCTTCAATCTGGTGAAGAACAGACTCTTTACGACGCAAGAATGTTCTTAGTACACCATTAACAAACTTCACCGCCCATGGCTTTCTCAAGCCTTTGACGGCTGCAACGGTTTCATTAACCGCTGCATATTCTGGCGCACTTTGATATAACACCTGATACAGACCAACTCGCAATAAACACTCAACGTCTTTATCTTTTGACTTTAATGATTTGGTTAGCAAGATATCTAAGATAGCGGTGAGCCGCTCATGCCAACGCAGAGTACCGAAGCACAGGTCGCGAACCATCGGATCACTGGCACTGTCTTCTGTCAGCAATTGACTTAAAGACGTACCGCCGTAAATCACTTTTTCCAGCATTAAAGCCGCTATTGCGCGTGGGTTTTTCTGACTCATGAGGGGAAATGCTCTCCGGCCAAACTGCGGCCATTTAGAAATTCAGTAACCGACAATGCTTTTCCGCCGGGAAGTTGTAAGCGCGTGAGGAGCAATACTCCCTCACCCGTGGCAATTCTGATACCTGTTTTATCTTCTGATAATACAGTACCCGGTGCTGCAGTGACTGTTTCACCCTCAGCCACCGATGACATCAACAAACGCAATGGCTTACCATTTTTCTGCGTATAGGCCATTGGCCACGGATTAAATGCGCGGATGGTACGATCAATTTCTACCGCAGATTGCGACCAATCGATCTCTGCCTCAGCCTTAGTTAGCTTGCTGGCATAACAAGTCAATGACTCGTCCTGCACTTCTGGCTTTAATTCGCCAGCTTGCAATTGATTTAATACTACCAGCAACGCTTCAGCACCATCTGCCGCTAAACCATCGTGTATAGTTTCCGACGTATCTTGTGGACCAATCGGGCGGAAGGTTTTATACAACATATCGCCAGTATCTAAACCAGCGGCCATTTGCATAATCGTGACACCAGTCTCTTGATCACCCGCTTGAATGGCGCGATGAATTGGTGCAGCACCACGCCAACGAGGCAATAGTGAGCCATGTATATTTAAGCAACCAAAGCGTGGCGTATCCAATACTGACTGTGGCAGGATCAAACCATAAGCAGCAACGATCATGACGTCGGCATTGTAAGCTGCTAGCTGCTCACGTGCCTCTGCTTCTTTAAAATTCAGGGGCTGCTCAACAGGTATACCCGCATCCATTGCAACCTGTTTAACCGGGCCGGGTTGCAACTTACGCCCACGACCTGCCGGGCGATCTGGCTGCGTATAGACAGCCACGACTTCATGCTCAGAGTCTAACAAAGCGCGTAAAGCCGGCACTGCAAAATCAGGAGTTCCAGCGTAGATCAGCCGCAAGCGGTCACTCATAACGCACCCTGTTTAGCCATCTTTTCCAGCTTTTTGCGAACTCGCTGCTGCTTTAATGGCGACAAATAATCCACAAATAATTTACCCTGCAAGTGATCCATTTCATGCTGAATGCAAACAGCTAATAAGCCTTCTGCCTCCAACTCAAACGGCTTACCATCGCGCCCCAATGCACTGATCGTAACCTCACTGGCACGCTCAACTTCCGCGTAATACTCAGGCACAGATAAGCAGCCTTCTTCAGACACTTCTTTGCCCGATTTAGCAATGATTTTAGGGTTAACCAAATACAACGGTTCATCTTTATCCTCAGAGAGGTCGATGACTACAATTTGCCGATGCACATTAACCTGCGTTGCAGCCAAGCCAATCCCTGGTGCGTCATACATGGTTTCGAGCATATCATCCATGATGCCGCGCACCTCATCATCAACCACATCGACAGGCACAGCCTTTGTGCGTAGTCGGGCATCGGGATAGCTTAATACTTTTAAAACTGCCATTTAAATTACCGTAAGTCTGAAATTCATGCGTGCTTAATATCCCCTAAGATACTATAGCCCGAACATAATAACGAATAAGAACGAGAGGGCAAATTATGTCTTTCACCATCTCACGACAGGTTTTCACCTCTGTTATCGTGCTGAGCTCCATTTTACTAGGAGGCTGCGACAAAGACACAATTAAAAAAAATCTTTCTTCACCGTCCCGAGTCAGCGCTAGCTCCGATAACGGACAGTATGACGACGCCTATGGCATGCCGCCAAGCGCCGCCGAAATCAATTCCCAAAACCCTAAAGTTAAGCGCACAGTGACCCGAACCAAAGGAACACTGAAAGGCGATGCACCATTGCGCTACAAAGTTCGCAAAGGCGATACACTCTGGGGAATCGCCAACAAATTCCTCAAAGACCCTTGGTTTTGGCCGGAAATTTGGGACAAAAACCAACGCATCAACAATCCACACCTTATTTATCCGGGCGACGTATTATACATATATCGCGGCCCGAAAGCAGTTCGCGGTCCTGATACCGTCACTATTAGTGACAGAATGTCGCCGACTATCCGTATCGAACGGACCGACGGCACCGGTGAGCCTATTTCAACCCTCGCGCCTTTCTTGTCTTGGCCTCGGGTATTGGATGAGGCAACCATCAAAAATGCACCGTATATTGTTGATGGTCAGAGTGAACATTTACTAATGGATGTTGATTCCAATATCTACATTAAGAACCTGAACGGACAAGCCTTAGAGCGATACGCGGTATTCTCCAAAGGCAAGCCAATGAGTGACCCAGAGACCGGTGAACACCTTGGCTATGAAGTCAGCTATGGCGCTCAAGCTCAAATAGAAAAAGCCGGCCCTATTTCTACGGCTCGCTTGATGGATATGAAGCGCGGAGTTCGCGTGGGTGATCGCTTGTTTAATATCAGCAATCACGACAGCATTCTTAATACCCGAATCGAAATCCCCAGACATAAGGTCCGCGGTACCGTAATGAGCCTATACGACGCCACCCACATTAGCGGCACCAGTATGATTATTACTATTAATAAGGGTAAACGTGACGGAATCAAGCCTGGCTATGTTGTTGGTGTTTATCAACCGGGCCGTTCTATTGCCGATCCACATCCGCAAGAGAACAAAGGCTATGTTGCCGCCGGTGATAAGTTGACGCTACCGCCTGAGAAAATTGCTCATGCCGTGGTTTACAGTGTGAGTGATCGCCTAAGTTATGCGCTGATTACAAAGTCTCAACACGCTGTGAAAAATGGGTATAAAATAGGTAACCCTTGACCTACAGGCCAAATGCTTCGATGACATCTCAATCGCTATCAGCCTGGATCTCGCTTTGGCGGGCTCCGGGCATTGGCTGCCAAGCCTTTCATAAACTTCTCAGCCACTTTGGCGATCCGGAAGCCGTGCTCGCCGCTAACAGCAATCATTTGAAACAAGCTGGCCTAAGCGACAAACAAGCAGACTCCATTCGGTCGATCGATCAGGATAAATCCAAACCAGACCTCCTATGGCTGGAAAAAGACAACCATCACCTGATTACGATTAATGACCCGCAATACCCTGCATTGCTAAAGCAGATTAGTGCTGCGCCACCTCTATTATATGTACATGGCAATGTTTCACTATTGAGTGATCCGCAGATTGCTATTGTTGGCAGCCGTAGCCCTACTCCCGGCGGCAAGAATAACGCCTTTGAATTTGCCCGATACTTTGCCAACACGGGTCTCTGTGTGACCAGTGGCTTGGCCATGGGTATTGATGGTGAGGCGCATCGTGGCGCTTTGGCAGATAACGGCGCCACCATTGCAGTCACTGCCACCGGATTGGACCGGGTTTATCCCGCCAAACACCGTGAGTTGGCCCATCAAATAGCCGAAACGGGTGCCTTGGTCAGCGAGAACCCTATTGGCACCGCGCCACATGCCAATAACTTCCCGCGACGTAATCGTATTATTAGCGGCTTAAGCCTCGGCTCTTTAGTGGTTGAAGCAGCCCAGCGTAGCGGTTCCTTAATTACGGCTGATTACGCTAATGAACAGGGGCGCATGGTGTTTGCCATCCCGGGTTCGATTCATAATCCCTTAGCCCGTGGCTGCCACCGACTGATTCGCCAAGGCGCGAAGTTGGTTGAAACAGCACATGACGTGATGGAAGATCTCGCCGCACAAATTGACCTAAGCCAGCTGTTAAGCACAGAAAGCACGCCTGAAAAAGTTGCACCCGAAGTGGTCGAAACCACCCAAAATGACGATAACACCCGACTACTGGACGCAATGGGCTATGATCCGGTATCAATAGACCAATTAGTCGTACAAACGGGATTGACCCCTGCTGCACTTTCATCCATGCTTTTAGTCATGGAATTGCAGGGCTTAATTGCAGCCAATGGACGGGGTAGTTACACGCGCATTCGTGAGTAGCTAGTGTTCTTTTGGTCGTAATTTTCACCCTTGCTTAACACAGCGGATGGAAAAATTACCCAACTATGAACACCAAAGAAAATACACTGGACGTGCTTTTTTACCTGTTTGAAAATTATTCTGAAGTAGACAACGTGACCCATAATAAAGCTGCTCTCCATCATTATCTGCAAGAAGCAGGATTCCCGAATAACGACATAAGCAAAGCGTTTGACTGGCTGGAGAGCCTGGCGGATAAAAGCGAAGTCTATATTCGCGAGCCAAGCCCTGGTAGCTTGCGTGTGTTTTCCCGCTATGAATCTCGCTGGCTAAACTTTGAATGCCAAAGCTACCTGATGTTTCTGGAGCAGTCTAAAGTACTGACTCATGAAATGCGTGAGCGGGCGATCGATCGAATTCTAGAGCTTAAAGATGTTGATCTCGACTTAAACAAGTTGAAATGGGTTATCCTAATGCTGCTGCTTAATCAGCCAGATTCTGAGGCGTCTTATATTTGGATGGATAGTGTAGCAATGGGCGACAAGCCACTGAGTTACCACTAAAAGCACAACCTGATTTTGCATTAGCTGCAGGACTTTCAAACAGTCCCTGCTGGCAAATTCCTAATGCAATCACTTTACTCAGCTTCTGGATACAGTGTATGGTTGCCACAAATTTATAACCATGACTGACAGAAATATGAGTCTAAATCTCGTCATTGTAGAATCTCCCGCAAAAGCCAAAACTATTGAAAAGTACCTGGGTAAGGACTTTGAGGTATTGGCTTCATACGGCCATGTGCGTGACCTTATTCCAAAAAGCGGTGCCATTGACACCGACAATAATTTCGCCATGCACTATGAATTGATCGATCGCAATAAAAAGCATGTCGATCGCATCGTAAAGTCATTAAAAGGCGCTAAGAACCTCTATCTCGCAACCGATCCCGATAGAGAGGGTGAGGCTATTTCATGGCACCTTTATGAGTACCTGAGAGAGAAAGAACTACTAACAGACAAAGAAGTGTCGCGAGTAGTCTTCTACGAAATCACCAAAAAAGCCGTTCAGGAAGCCGTTGCTAATCCTCGCTCGCTCGCCATGCCAATGGTTGATGCACAGCAGGCTCGTCGTGCACTGGACTACTTAGTAGGTTTCAATCTATCTCCATTACTCTGGAAGAAGATTAAGCCAAGCCTATCGGCTGGCCGCGTACAAAGTCCTGCCCTACGCATGATTGTTGAGCGCGAGGAAGAGATCGAGAAGTTCATTCCTCAGGAGTACTGGACACTCGATGCCAGCGTCGATAAAGATGAACAGCCATTCAATGCTCGTTTACATACTTTAGATGGTAAAGCCTTAAAACAATTTGATATCAATACGACAGAGCTGGCCAATGCTGCCAAGCAAACACTGTCTAATGAATCAGGCTTAGTGGTTAATGCCGAGGGTGAAACAACTTCTCCTGGCACGCTAACCGTTACCCGATTAGAGAAAAAGCAGCGCAAGCGTCATCCATCCGCGCCGTTTACTACCTCTACACTACAACAAGAAGCTTCCAGAAAGCTGCGCTTTACAACTCGTCGCACCATGAGTGTTGCACAGCAGCTGTATGAAGGAATTGACTTAGGCGATGGCGCTGTTGGTCTGATCTCCTATATGCGTACCGACTCTGTGGCACTGGCTGATGATGCCGTGAATGACTTGCGCAACTTGATTGAGCAACGCTACGGTAAAAATGCGGTTAACCCTGAAGTACGGACATTTAAAACTAAGTCCAAAAATGCTCAGGAAGCGCATGAGGCTATTCGCCCTACTTCGGCTGGTAACGTACCGGACGAAATTAAAAAGCATCTTACTGATGAGCAGTTCCGCCTGTATGACCTTATCTGGAAGCGCACCGTGGCTTGTCAGATGATTCATGCCACACTGGATACTGTGTCAGCTGACCTATCTTGCAGCGAAGGAAACTTCTTCCGTGCAACCGGTTCTGCCGTTCGTGACCCTGGCTTTATGTCGGTGTATCAGGAAGGCGATGACAGCAAGTCAGATAGTGAAAATGAGAGTGCAGCAGCTTCCAGCAACGACAAGATTTTACCAATCATGGAAGAAGGCGATAAGCTTAACTTGCATGCGGTACAAGCAGATCAGCATTTCACAGAGCCACCACCGCGCTTCTCGGAAGCCAGCTTGGTTAAGACTTTGGAAGAGTTCGACATCGGTCGCCCATCGACTTATGCCAGCATCATTTCAACTCTGCAGTCTCGCGAATATGTGGAACTGGAAAACAGACGTTTTTACCCGACAGATATCGGTAAAATCGTTAATCGTTTCCTGACACAACATTTCACTCAGTACGTGGATTACAACTTTACTGCGAACTTGGAAAATGAGCTGGATGAGATTTCCCGTGGCGAGAAAGAATGGATTCCCGTTCTGGAAGCTTTCTGGAATCCGTTCCATGAGCTAGTCGTCGACAAAGACGAGTCTGTTACTCGCGAAGAAGTCATGCAGGCCCGTATTTTGGGTACCGATGAGGCAAGCGGCAAGCCAGTTTCTGTACGTATGGGACGCTTCGGTCCCTTTGTCCAGATCGGTCATCGCGATGATGAAGAAAAGCCGCTATTTGCCAGTCTGCGCCCCGGCCAGAAAATGGATAGCGTCACCTATGAAGATGCGATGGAGCTGTTTAAGCTACCGCGCGATTTGGGTGAAACCGACGAAGGTGAGAAAATTAGCACCAACTTTGGTCGCTTCGGACCTTATGTGAAGTACGGTTCAAAATTTGTCTCACTGGCAAAAGACAACAATGACCCTTACACCGTCACTCGTGAAGATGCGCTTGAGCTGATCGCCCAGAAGAAAAAGGCTGATGCTGAAAAGTTGATTCAGGACTTCCCAGATGAAGGCATTCAGATATTGAATGGCCGCTGGGGACCTTATGTCACCGACAAAAACAAAAATGCGCGTGTTCCGAAAGATGTTGATGCCAAAACATTAACGCTGGAAGACTGTGTTCGCATGTTGGCGGAAGCACCAGAGCGTAAAGGCCGTGGTAAGAAAGCCGCTGCTAAAAAGACGACAGATAAAGCTGAAACCGCAGCGAAGAAGGCTCCCGCTAAGAAAAAAGCACCAGCCAAAAAACCTGCTGCGAAGAAGCCTACCGCAAAGAAAACAACAACGGCCAAGAAAGCACCTGCTAAAAAAGCCACGACGACTGCTGCGGCAAAAAAAGCGCCAGCAAAAAAGCCAGCGGCTAAGAAGGCAACCGCAACCAAAGCGGCTACACCCACGCCAAGCAGTGATGCGAGTGATTCAGACACTAACTAATATGCACTTAGTATGTTAATTACTCACGATATTTCATTAATTGCGCAACAGGTCACCGCTGGCGGCGTGATCGCTTACCCAACCGAAGCAGTCTTCGGCTTGGGTTGCGATCCCGCTAATCTCGACGCGATCCAGCGACTGCTTGAAATTAAGCGCCGCCCTGTCGAAAAAGGCCTGATCCTTATTGCCTCGCACTTTGGTCAGGTCTCACGCTATCTTGCAGATGATATAAATCCCAGCGCAGAGCAAATGCAAGCTGGCAATATCACTTGGGTATTTCCTGCCAAAGCTGAGACATCAATGCTTCTGCGTGGCGATCATGACACCTTAGCAATACGCGTCACTCGCCACCCTTTGGTTCGTGAGCTTTGCGACCAGCTCGGTAGTGCGCTCATCTCCACCAGCGCCAACCTCACCGGCGAAGCGCCTTGTTATACAGCGCAGGCCGTGTTAGAACAGTTTCAGCAACATGCAAATCAACCTGATGCGGTATTGGATGGCCCAACTAGCGGCCAACTAAACCCCACCGAAATCCGCGATGCAATCAGCGGAACAACCCTTCGTCACAGCTAATAAAATATGGCTCTACTACGTTTACAAAATATCCAACTCAGTTTTGGTGGCCCCGCCCTGCTCGATGGCGTCAACCTCAGCATTGAGCCGAATGAACGCATCTGCTTAATCGGCCGTAACGGTGCCGGTAAGTCTAGCTTGCTCAAGGTAATCAATGGCATTCATCAGCCTGATTCTGGTGAGCGTATTCTGGAGCAAGGCACGGTCATCACTCAGCTGGAGCAGGAAGTGCCCCAGTCTATGGCTGGCACCGTGTATGACGTGGTCGCCGGTGGCTTATCGGAAGTCGGTGACCTATTACAGGAATTCAACCATCTAAACGAGCATGCGGATTTTAACGATCCTCGCTGGATGGACAAACTGGAAGCCGTACAACAAAAGCTGGAAGCTTGTGATGGCTGGCAGTATGGCAATACCATTGATAGCACAATTTCCCTACTCAAGCTTGACCCGACCAGCGAGTTTACTCAACTCTCCGGTGGTGTGAAGCGTCGTGTATTGCTTGCTCGCGCACTGGTTCAGAGCCCGGATATTTTACTACTGGATGAGCCTACCAACCATTTAGATATCGAAGTTATCCAATGGATGGAAGAGTTCCTGCTGAGCTATAAAGCCACTTTAGTCTTCATTACCCATGACCGTAGCTTCCTACGCCGTCTGGCGACTCGTATCGTAGAGATTGATCGCGGACAAGCCACTAGCTGGCCGGGTGATTATGAAAACTTCCTACGCCGTAAAGCCGAGCAATTAGAAGCAGAAAGCGCTGAAAATGCACGCTTTGAAAAGAAGCTGGCTCAAGAAGAAGTCTGGATTCGCCAAGGCATCAAAGCCCGTCGTACCCGTAACGAAGGCCGTGTCCGCGCACTGGAAGCCATGCGTAAAGAGCATGCAGCAATTCGCCATGTGCAAGGCAAAGCCAAGCTGGAAATGGATAGTGGCGAGAAGTCCGGTAAAAAGGTTGTCGAAATCAAACACGTCAACTACAGCATCGGCGACCGCCAACTCGTTGATGATTTCTCTATTCTGGTGCAGCGTGGCGACCGTATTGGTTTAATCGGACCTAATGGTGTCGGTAAAACCACCCTGCTGCGCATTATGCTAGGCAAATTAGCGCCGGACTCCGGTACTGTCGATCTTGGTAGCAACTTGCAAGTCGCCTACTTTGACCAGTTACGTGATCAGCTAGATGAAGACCGCTCAGTAAAAGACAACTTAGATCGCGGCGCGGATAACGTCACGATTAATGGCAAGAGCAAGCACGTTATCAGCTATTTGCAGGATTTCCTGTTTACGCCACAGCGTGCTAACTCGCCGGTTAATTCATTATCCGGTGGTGAGCGTAACCGTCTGCTACTCGCGAAGCTGTTCATTAAGCCCGCTAATATTTTGGTACTCGATGAGCCGACCAATGATCTGGATGTGGAAACACTGGAGCTATTGGAAGATTTACTGCTGAATTACGATGGCACCGTCTTAATCGTGAGCCACGACCGTACCTTTATCAATAATCTGGTCAGCAGCTGCCTGATCTTTGAAGGCAATGGTGTGGTTCGTGAATATGTGGGTAGCTATGATGACTGTACTGCACAGCAAAAAGAACGTGCTGCGCAAGAGTCTAAGCTTCAAGCGAACAAAGCGAAAAACTCAAAGCCTGCAGACAATTCAGCAGCTGCGAGCAAGCCAGCTAAAAAGCTAAGCTATAAAGTACAGCGGGAATTAGAGCAATTACCGCAGGAAATTGAAGACTTAGAAACCAAGATCACTACGATTGAAGCTGAAATGGCATCCGCAGAATTCTTCAAGCGAGATCAGGATTCAGCCAAAAAAATTACGGACAAGTATCAATCCTTGCAAGCAGACCTTGAAGCAAAGTATGCTCGCTGGGAGTCTTTAATGGATGAAACAGCATGAATATTGCAGATTATCGGCGCGAATACACGCAAAGCGGTTTGTATGCAGCAGATCTGGACCCAGACCCGCTCCGTCAGTTTGATCGCTGGTTTACACAAGCACTAAAGTCGGACTATCCAGATGCCAATGCCATGACACTGTGTACTGTATCGGCCAGTGGAAAACCGAGCTCACGCATTGTATTACTTAAGGAATTTGACAGTAATGGCTTTGTGTTTTTCACCAACTACTCCAGTGCTAAAGCGCGGGATATTGCTGAAAACAACCAAGTCTCATTGTTATTCCCATGGTTACAAGTAGAGCGTCAGATTGAGATTTGCGGAACGGCTAAAAAGATTTCAGAGAGCGAGTCTGCAGAATATTTTCATTCACGTCCGGAAGGCAGCCAACTGGGTGCATGGGCTTCACATCAAAGTCACCCGATCGACTCCCGTGAGCAGCTGATGCAGAAGCTCACTGATGTGAGCACTCAATTTAGTGGCAAAGAGATTCCACTGCCCGAGTTTTGGGGTGGTTACCGTGTATCACCTGAGACCATTGAGTTCTGGCAGGGTCGTGAAAACCGTCTGCACGATCGCTTTGAATATCGCCTAAAAGAAGATCACTGGGATTTGCAGCGCTTACAGCCTTAACAAAGCCACAAATTACAGACATAAAAAATCCCGGTCATTTGCCGGGATTTTTTATGCTTATCAAACCAGCTTATTATTTCAGCTGCTTAATTAGCACCATACTTTTCAGTACATTCTGAGCTTCAAACAGCTGGAAGTCAGTCTCTACCAAGTTTTTATTCTTGGCATCATTCGCTTCTTTACTGTCCTTCTCTTCATCTTTAGTCGCTTCACTGGCAATATCCTGCGCAGACTTAGAAGGCTTCTCTTCTTCGCCGGTTGGATTAGATAAGTGACCCGCTAAATCCGCTTCAGATAACGGCTGGAACTCTTCTTCCGTCTTATCCTTACCATTAGTCAGCTTCAGTGGCTCTACTTTAATATCCGGCTCAATACCCGTCGCCTGAATCGAGCGACCTGCAGGCGTGAAGTAACGCGCAGTAGTCAACTTAACCGCTGAGCTTTGATCCAATGGCAATACCGTTTGCACAGAGCCTTTACCGAAGGTCTTCACACCGACGACCAAAGCACGCTTATGATCTTGCAACGCCCCTGCGACGATCTCAGAAGCCGACGCAGAACCTTGGTTCACTAACACAACCAATGGCGCGCCATCTAATATATCACCGGCTTCAGCGTCGTAGCGCATTACTGCGTCTTCAACACGGCCTTCGGTGTAAACAATCTTGCCAGACTCAAGGAACAGATCACTCACCCCAACAGCGCCGTTTAACACGCCACCTGGGTTGTTTCGTAAATCCAGAACCAAACCTTTCAGCTCGCCACCATTCTCTTCAACCAGTTTGGCAATACCTTCGGCAACACCCTTAGTGGTTTTAGACTGGAAGCTTGAAATTCGTAAGTAACCAAAGCCATCTTCCAGCATGCGCTGCTTGACGCTTTTTACTTTAATAATGTCGCGCACAACTTTAATCGTGAACGGCTTATCTTTGCCTTCGCGAACAATCATTAGATTGATCGGCTCGCCAGGCTTACCGCGCATGATTTTAACCGCATCGCTTAAGGTCAAACCTTTAACCGGCTTATCATCAAGGCGAATAATCAAGTCACCCGCTTGGATGCCTGCTTTTTCTGCTGGCGTATCATCGATTGGTGAGATGACTTTCACAAAGCCATTTTCCATTCCCACTTCGATACCTAAGCCACCAAACTCACCGGAGGTTCCAACCTGCAATTCAGTGAATGCATCTTCATCAAGGTAGGCGGAATGAGGATCAAGTCCGGTTAACATACCGCTGATTGCATCACTCATCAGCTTCTTGTCATCGACTTCTTCGACGTAGTCACGCTTAATCCGCATGAATACTTCAGTAAATTTTCTTAACTGCTCAAGAGGAACTGCTGTGGAGTTATCTTTGAACGCGAATACGTTCAAACTAGCTGTACTTACCCCGCCAACTACTGCGCCAATTAGCAGGCCTGTAGTTAGTTTTTTATTGATCTTGAATTGCATATATTCTCCAGTGGAAACATCCGCTAATGCATGATGGATGTTTGAATCTCGCTCGTTATTATTGTCAAGCTCGTTGCGACTCACCGAGTTTAAGCATTTAGCTGGAACTTTGCACTTCGTTTATTCAGAAAAGCACGGAAAAATTCCTAACAAAAATAACTTTGCGACACATAAGGTTTTATTTACACCATCTGGAAGGGTTTTTAGTCGTTGCCCCTTTGCGGATTTCAAAGTACAAAGCATTTTCGCTATGCTCTCCGGAATTCCCCACTGCGCCAATCACATCCCCGCCCTTAACAATATCGCCGGTTTTGCGATACACCGCACGATTATAAGCGTAGAGAGTACGGTAACTATTATCGTGCTGCAAAATAACCACATAGCCATAACCCCGAAGCGGGCCAGCGTATTCCACTTTCCCGCGTGCAACAGCGTGTACTCGCTGTCCGCCCGGTGCTTTAATCAACACCCCTTTCCAAGTTTGCTTGTCGTTTCGCTTACTACCGTACTTTTTATACAAAGTACCCTGCACCGGCCAAGGCAAGCGTCCCCGCAGGGAAGAAAAGGGTCGATTGGCAACAAATTTCAAATCAGCCACCGGTGGTGCAGGTTTGGGAGCTGGCTTTGCGGCAACCGTTTGCCTAGGCTGAGCTGCTGAGCTTGAAGCCTGACTCTTAGCCGCTGCGGCTGCCTTATTTGCAGCTATTCGCGCCTCTTCCTTACGAGCCTTAGCTTGCTGCTCTCTAACCAATTTTTCAAATACTGCTTGCAGTGCTGCTTCCTGCTTTTTCAGGTTTGCCAAGTCCTTACTTTTATCAACGACTTCTGATTTAGCACGCCCCAGTGCCACCTCATTTTTTCTCAGCTCAGCACTTAACTGCTTTTTATCCTGCGCTAAACTTGTCTGCAGCTGCTTCAAATCTTGACGATCCTTAGTAATCGAGGCTTCTAGCGCTTCGGCTTCTTTCAGTGTTTTTCGCACTCTTTCAATCCGCTTAACCCGACTGCGATTAAGGTATTCAAAGTATTTAGTGGTGCGGCTGATGTCTGAAGGGTCATCTTCTTTAAGTAACAGGCGTAAATGAGATTCTTCGCCCGAGCTGTACATCGCTAACAGCTGCTTAGCCAAAGCCTCTTTTTCATCTTTGATGCGTACTGACAAATCCTGTTTTTTCTTATTCGACTCGATCAGCTGCTGAGTAATGCGTGAAATGCTTTGCTCAGTTTCATACTCTTTGCGTGACAGACGATTGATTTCAGCTTGGTTCTTACTCAATTCTTTCTGTAACGAGGAGGAATAAGCTTTAGCTTTATTTAAACTGCTACTCGCCTTTGAAATTTCATTCTTGATTTTTTGTTGCTGGGTTTCTGCATAAGCAGACGACAAACTGAGTCCGCAGCACAGCGCGCTGAGGATAAATAGACGATAGATCAAAGCAGTTACCTGAAAAATAATTTTTCTAATCGCTTTAGCTTATAACTTTAGCTGTTTGATATTCAAGTGACTTTACATATAAACTACATTAAAGTATCAGCTTATACTAATTAACTAAACACCCTGACAATGAGCAGAGTAATCACACATGACTAGCGGAACTTTAAGCACCAGCAACGCCCCCGCCTTTAACAGCAAAGACCTACTTAGTCGCGAACAAGACATTGAACAAGCATCCCGCTCTCTGAAAGCCATTTCCCACCCACTACGCCTGAAAATTTTGTGCGTACTAGGTACCAATGAAGTCAATGTTCAAGACATCGTCGAGTCGGTTGGCACCTCGCAAAGCAATATTTCTCAACACTTAGCCATCCTGCGCGACAAAGGGGTACTCGGATCACGCAAGGAAGCGAATAAAGTCTTCTATCGCGTTGCTGATTCGCGCACCTTAAAATTGATTGAAATGATGCAAGAAGTGTTCTGCAAGCCTCGCTAGCCAGCTAAATTCCTCTTAAAATTACCACCTAATTATAAATCTCTGACAGTTTTGTACGATAAGCTTTGCGTGAGACTTTACCAAGCGCCGCGCAAACGGTATCTTAACGCCCTGTCAATTCATCACATGGTTATAAAATGCAAGAATATATCGAATTTGCCCGCGCAAACCCTTTATTGTTTCTGGGTTTTTTTGCGGTACTCGCGCTGATTATCTGGACAGAATACGGTCGTATGACACGTAAATATCAGGTGGTACCCGTCAATACCGCGGTTAAACTGATGAATGATGATAAAACATTGGTTCTGGATGTCCGTGAAGATCGCGAAATTCAGGATGGTATGATTAAAGGCGCTAAGCACATTCCACTGGGTAACTTAAGCACCCGACTGAATGAGCTGGAAAAATACAAAAACTCTCCAGTGCTAGTGTATTGCCGCACTGGAAACCGTTCAGGTGGCGCATGTCAAACACTGACTAAAGCCGGTTTCGCGAATGTTAATAATATGAGCGGCGGCATTGTTGCCTGGGAAACAGCCGGCTTACCATTGGCTAAACGATAAACTCAGGACTAAAGTTATGAGCGCAAAAGTCGTTATGTACAGCACCCGTTTCTGCCCTTATTGCATGCGAGCACGTCGCTTGCTGAGCAGTAAAGGCGTAGAATTTGAAGACATCGACGTGGGCGCCGATGCAGCACTGTGGAAAACAATGGCCTCGCTAAGCGGCCGTGACACAGTGCCACAAATTTTTATCAATGATCAGTCTGTCGGTGGCTTCGATGACATCGCACATTTAGACCGTCTTGGTAAGCTTGATCCACTATTAGAATCCAAACAATAACAGGGAATTATCATGGCAGAAGAACAAGCCGCCGCTACTACGACAGAAACAGCTGAACCACAGTTTGTTATTGAACGCATTTATTTGAAAGATGTGTCGTTTGAAGCGCCAAACAGCCCGGCTATTTTCACCAAAGAGTGGGAGCCAAACACTAACCTGCAGTTAAACACGCAGGTAACACCGCTGTCTGAAGGTCATTACGAAGTCGAGTTGATGCTCACCATTACCGTTAAGAGTAATGATGAAACAGCATTCTTGGTCGAAGTGACTCAAGCGGGTGTATTCAAAATCACTGGCTACCCTGCTGATCAGCTGAACCATTTATTGGCCAGCTACTGCCCAGGCAACCTGTTCCCATATGCGCGTGAAGCGATTGCTAGCCTGATCTCTAAAGGTAGCTTCCCTGAGATGCACCTGTCACCGATTAACTTCGATGCCTTGTATGCTCAGCGTATGGCAGAAGAAGCAACCGCTAAAGAAAACGGCGGTGTAGCTCAGGCCTAATGTCATTACGACCTGACAGCTTTTCAGTGTACGGAGCGGGCTCCTGGGGAACCGCTCTGGCACTGCAATTAGCCAGAAATGGCCTTGAGGTTTATCTCTGGGGTCATCGGGCGGAACGTCTCGCTCACTACGAACAACAGCGGGAAAATACCGACTATCTTCCCAATATCCCCTTCCCCGATACACTTCATTGTCACAGCGACCTCAACACTTTAGCTCAACACAGCTTATATCAACTGATTGTGGTACCAAGCCATGGCTTTCGGCAACTGCTGGAGCAGCTCGCGCCACTGTTAACGGCTGAGCATAAAGTACTGTGGGCAACTAAAGGTTTAGAGCTTACCAGTGGCAAGCTATTGCATGAACTGGTGGAAGAAATACTACCGCAAGTCACCCAATACGGACTAGTTTCGGGGCCAACCTTTGCCGCCGAAGTAGCTCGCAGCCTACCAACGGCTATGACTGTTGCCGCCAGTAGTGACCAACTAGGCAAGCAAGTCACAGCTGCTTTTCAGTCTGAAAATTACCGTGTGTATACCAGTCGCGATATTGTCGGGGTAGAGCTCGGCGGTGCCGTTAAAAATGTACTGGCAATTGCCGCAGGTATTGCGGATGGCTTAGGCTTTGGTGCCAATGCCCGCACTGCGATCATTACGCGTGGACTAGCTGAAATACTTCGCTTAGGCCAAGCGCTAGGCGCAAATGCTGAAACCCTGATGGGCCTCTCAGGCATGGGGGATTTAATCCTAACCTGTACAGATAACCAATCACGCAATCGCCAATTAGGGCTTGCTTTAGGCGCTGGAAAAACATTGGATGAGGCAATCAAGTCCATTGGCCAAGCGGTAGAAGGTGCCAAAACATCCCAAAGCATTCACCTGTTAGCGCAGCGCGCCAATGTTGAAATGCCGATCTGCGATGCTGTGCATCAAGTTTTGTATAAAGGGCTCTCACCACAAGAAGCCGTACGTAGTTTAATCAGCCGTAAACCAAAGCCTGAGTTCTAGTCATCCCGCAATCCGCTTCACGCAATCCCCGATTTGTGATACAAGATACCTGACCTTATTTCGAAGCCTTCGGGCTTAATGATGGAAAACGATTCACCAAGGAGACTTTGTCATGCTAGACAATCTGAATATGAGTGACGCAGTAAGACTGACATCCGGAGCGCTAATTTTACTGTCAGCAATCCTGACAATGATCAGTTCCGGCTTTATCTGGTTGATGGTATTAGTGGGCGCATTAGTAATGCAGTCAGCCTTTACTGGATTCTGCCCAATTACTATGGTTTTCAAGAAGTTGAATCTATTTACTGACTAGTATAAAAAAAGCCGGTTGATCAATCACGATCAACCGGCTTGCTCACCTTCGGCTCTATCAGCCTACCCAGCGACGCGCATTGCGGAACATCCGCAGCCACGCTCCATCTTCATCCCAATCATCCGGATGCCATGAGTTCGTCACTGTGCGGAATACTCGCTCAGGATGCGGCATCATAATCGTCACACGACCATCTTCACTACATAGACCGGTAATGCCATCCACTGAGCCGTTCGGGTTCTCGGGATAGTGCTCAGTTGGCTGACCTGCTGCATCAACATAACGCAAGCTGACACGCTGATCAGAGATCAAACCTGATGGGGAAACGCCTGCATCAAAGACTGCACGCCCTTCACCATGCGCCACGGCAATCGGCATCTTAGAGCCAACCATATCCTTAAACAGAATGGATGGAGACTCCATCACCTCAACCATCGCTAAGCGTGCTTCAAACTGCTCAGAATAGTTGCGGTAGAATGATGGCCAATGCGATGCGCCCGGAATCATATGCTTCAATTGAGACAGCATCTGACAACCGTTACATACGCCTAATGCAAAAGTATCCTCACGTGCAAAGAACTCACTGAAGGTCGCACTGGCTTGCTCATTGAACAAAATAGTCTTTGCCCAACCGCCACCAGCACCTAGCACGTCACCGTAAGAGAAGCCGCCACAAGCTACTAAGCCTTTGAACTCACTCAGCGATACACGACCACTCAAAATATCCGTCATGTGTACATCGACACTGCGGAAACCGGCACGGTCAAACGCCGCTGCCATTTCAATCTGGCCGTTTACACCCTGCTCGCGCAGAATCGCCACCGATGGGCGCTCGCCACTCTTGATATAAGGCGCGGCAATATCTTCATCAAGGTCGTAGCTAAGCTCAGCAAACAAGCCTGTATTCGCAGGATCAGCGATTTGCTCCAGCTCTTGATCAGCGCATTCTGTATTATCACGCAGTGACTGCATCTGGTAGCTCACATCGCTCCAGAACGTCTGCAAGGTGGTACGGCTTTCGCGGTAGATCGAAGCCTTTGCCCAGCTAAACTCAACCGCATCGTCATCTGTTAAGCAACCAATAACATGCGTGTGTTTGCCAAGATCAGCTTCACGGAACGCAGCCAACACTTCTTCAGTATCTTCATGCTTAACCTGAATAACGGCACCCAGCTCTTCATTGAACAGCGCTTCGATTGGTGAAGTCGCCAGATCATCCAGTACAACATTGATACCGGTGCGGCCTGCGAATGCCATCTCGCATAAAGTGGCCAGCAAACCACCATCTGAACGGTCGTGATATGCCAATAACAAACCTTCTTCATTCAGTCGCTGAATCGTCTCAAAGAAACAAATCATTTGATGTGTGTCTTTAAAGTCAGGTGCGTGTTTTCCAACCTGAGAATAAACCTGCGCCAATGCAGAAGCTGCCAAACGGTTTTCGCGCTTACCCAGGTCAATTACGATCAGGTCAGTATCACCCTTATCGGTACGTAACTGTGGCGTTAGAGTATTGCGTACATCCTGAACCACACCAAAGCCCGTCACGATTAATGACAATGGTGAGGTCATTTCGCGAGACTCGTCGCCCTGTTGCCATACTGTCTTCATCGATAGCGAATCTTTACCCACTGGAATACAAATGCCCAGTTGCGGACAAATCTCTTCACCAACCGCTTTTACGGTATCGAACAATGCGGCATCTTCGCCGTCATGACCTGCAGCAGCCATCCAGTTAGCGGATAACACGATATCGGATAACTTGCCGATATTCGCGGCGGCCAAGTTAGTTAGTGCCTCACCGATCGCCATACGGCCCGATGCAGCAGGATTAACCAATGCCAGCGGTGTACGCTCACCGATTGCCATCGCTTCACCGGTGTAGCCTTTGTAATCTGTCACAGTGACCGCCACATCAGCAACCGGTACTTGCCAAGGACCCACCATCTGATCGCGGTTCACCATACCGGTGATGCTGCGATCGCCAATGGTAATCAGGAAGGATTTTGAAGCGACAGTTGGCAAGCGCAATACCCGCTCAATCGCTTCACTCAATACAATGCCATCCAGCTCAAGCTCTGGCTTGCTGAAGGTTTTATGATGCACATTGCGCAGCATTTTAGGCGGCTTACCCAACAGCACATTCATTGGCATATCGACAGGGTTATTGTCGAACTGCGCATCTTGTACTAACAAGTGGCGATCTTCAGTGGCAGTTCCAACCACGGCATATACCGCGCGCTCACGCTCACAAATCGCTTCAAACTCGGCTAAACGCTCTTCAGAAATCGCTAGCACATAGCGCTCTTGAGCCTCGTTACACCAAATTTCCATTGGTGCCATGCCAGATTCCGCATTGGGTACTGCGCGTAGCTCGAAACGTCCACCTCGCCCGGCATCATTGATGATTTCCGGAATCGCATTGGAAATACCACCAGCACCCACGTCGTGAATCGACAGGATTGGGCTGTCTTGGCCTAACGCCACACAGCGATCGATCACTTCCTGACAACGACGCTCCATCTCAGGATTGCCACGTTGTACCGAAGCAAAGTCCAGACTTTCAGCACTGGTACCGCTGGCCATGGATGAGGCTGCACCACCACCCAAACCAATCAACATTGCAGGCCCACCTAGCACCACAATCGGCGTGCCTTCTGGTAGATCTTTTTTCTTAATATTGTCAGGGCGAATATTACCCAAACCACCTGCCAGCATAATGGGCTTATGGTAGCCGCGAAGCTCCTGACCTTTCGGGCCCGGTACTTCGGCTTCAAAAGTACGGAAGTAGCCGCACAAATTCGGACGTCCGAATTCATTGTTAAATGCCGCCGCGCCAATTGGCCCATCCAGCATAATATTCAACGCAGAATCAATCCGCTCAGGGCGACCAAAGTCGCGCTCCCAAGGCATTTCATGGCCAGGAATGCGTAAGTTAGAGACTGAGAAACCACAGAGACCCGCTTTAGGCTTCGAACCGTTACCGGTTGCGCCCTCATCACGAATCTCACCACCAGAGCCAGTCGCGGCACCGGGGAATGGCGAAATGGCCGTTGGGTGGTTATGAGTTTCCACCTTCATCAGCATGTGCACCGCTTCATTGTGGTGCTCGTAAGCATGACCATCGCTGGACGGGAAGAAACGACTCGCCGCTGGTCCTTCAATCACTGAGGAGTTATCGCTGTAAGCGGTTAATACGCCTTCCGGTGAATGCTTATAGGTATTGCGAATCATGCCGAACAGTGTTTGCGTCTGCGGCTGATCATCAATCACCCAATCGGCATTGAAGATTTTATGACGACAATGCTCAGAGTTGGCCTGCGCAAACATCATCAATTCAACATCGGTTGGATTACGCTTAAGCGCCGCGTAGTTATCCGCCAGATACTCAATCTCATCAGCAGATAAGGCAAGACCCAACTCAATATTAGCTTCCTGCAATGCGCCGACTGGGTTAGCGCCCAATTCAACATAACGCAAGGGTGCAGGTTCTGCATGGCTGAACAAACCTTCAACGCTGTCCAGATCCGGCAATACCGTCTCCATCATGCGATCATGCAATTGTGCAGCGATCAGTGTTTTCTGCTCAGCAGAAACAGAAGCACTGTATTCAACGTAGTACGCGGTCGCACGCTCTACCCGAATCACCGCTGTTAGATCGCAGTTGTGCAAAATATCAGTCGCTTTACTCGACCAAGGCGAGATAGTGCCTTGGCGTGGCGCCACTAAAAACAACTCGCCAGCGGGTTGAGCAGTATCCTGCTCCTCACCATAGCGCAACACGTGTTCAAGGCGTTCAGCTTCTTGTTCGGTTAAAGTACGGCTAAGATCGGCAAAGTGCTGATAACGGGCATGGACTGCTCGTACCTCTGGCACTTCACGCTGTAAGTTTTTCAACAGCTTAGCTTGGATAAAGTCGGAAAAGGCTCGGCCACCGGGGATAATCAGCATGGTTGGCTACATCGTTAGAAATGAATGGCGTATGATAGTGTATCTAGCGCATGGGTTGAATGCCGTTTTTTAATTTTTTCGTGCAAATACGCTGCACCTTACTTATTATTGGCCCCCCACGATAATCACAACAATGGTCGATCCCTTTTTCTTATGCGTCTTAGCAAGATCAAACTGTCTGGATTTAAATCTTTCGTAGACCCAACGACCATTGAAATGCGGAGCAATCTGACCGCGATTGTCGGCCCGAATGGTTGCGGAAAATCCAATACGATCGACGCTGTGCGCTGGGTAATGGGCGAATCATCCGCTAAAAACCTGCGTGGCGCCTCGATGGAAGACGTCATATTCAACGGCTCCTCCACTCGCAAAAAAGTCGGCCAAGCCAGTATCGAACTAGTATTTGATAATAGTGATGGCACGCTAGGCGGTGAATATTCCCAGTTCTCTGAAATTGCTATCAAGCGCTTACTGAGCCGCGACGGACAATCCAAATACTTTCTAAATGGTACACGCTGCCGTCGTCGTGACATTACCGATATCTTCCTAGGTACCGGCTTAGGTCCTCGCAGTTACGCCATTATCGAACAGGGCATGATTTCCCGCCTGATCGAAGCTAAGCCTGAAGAGCTGCGCGTTTATATCGAAGAAGCGGCCGGTATTTCAAAATATAAAGAGCGCCGTAAAGAAACCGAGACCCGCATTCGTGGCACCCGCGACAATCTGGATCGTCTGAATGACCTGCGCGAAGAGATTGATAAACAGCTCGGCACCCTGAAACGTCAAGCCAGCGCCGCTGAACGCTTTAAAGACTTTAAACAAACTGAGCGTCGCTTAGCCGCTGAACTGTTGTATCTGCAACTGCAAGCCGTGCAAAAAGAGCTGCAAGCTCAGCAAGAACAAATTAATACCGAAGCGGAAAAGCATCAGGATCACCTGAAACAGCAACGCTCGATTGAAACACAGCTGGAAGCTCATCGCAGCCGCCAAACCGAAGCCAATGCCGAATTTAATCAGGTACAGGCTGGTGTGTATGAATCCGGTGCTCAGGTTTCTCAGCTGGAACAGCAAATTCGTCATCAGCACGAAATCGTCCAACGCGACAAGCAGCAGCGTGAGCAACTCGAACAAGAGCTGTTAAACGCCCGCATGCACTTGCAACATGACGAGGAGCGGCTGTTACAAGCACAAACAGAGCTGGAATTGCTGGAGCCAAAGGCCGAAGAAATGCTGGCCATGCAAGAAACTCAGCAAGAAGCGCTGGATGTCGCTGAACAAGCCCTCAATGAGTGGAAACAACAATGGACCCTTGGACAGCAACAACTTGCTGAGCCAACACGCCAGAGCAGTGTTGAAAGCAGCCGAATTCAGCAATTACAGCAACAAATTAGCCGTAACCAGCAACGCTTACTGCGCCTTGAACAGCAGCATGCCGAGCAAGGTGATCAGAGCGAACAAGCTGAAAAGATTGAGCTAGTCCGTGAGCATCAGTTACAACTGGCCGCTAAGCTGGAAGAAACCGAAGCCACGCTCAGTACGACGCAAGCCACCCTGCAAAAACAGCAAGAAGAGCAGCGAGAAGAACAGCAACAACTGAATGAATTACGCGGCTCATTACAAAGCGCCCGTGGGCGTTTAAGCTCGCTGGAAACCTTGCAGCAGGCGGGCTTAGGTAAAGATAAAACAGCCTTGAATCAATGGCTGACAGAACACCATCTTGATCAACTGCCACGACTGGCTGAAGAAATTAAAGTCAATGCCGGCTGGGAAAATGCCGTTGAAAGCTTATTAGGCCCAACACTGGAAGCTTTGCAACTCCCCGCAGATCAGCGGCTCGAACACCTGATTAGTACAGCACCGGCACATGCAATAGAGCTTTTACTGGCAGGCAATGCCAACTCAGATAATCATACCTATTCAAAAGATAGCTTGGCGCAGCAGGTTCTCTCCCCTACTCAACTCAAGCCGCTGCTGGCATTAGTTTACTGCGCTACAGATCATCAGGATGCGCTCAGCCGCCAATCCAACCTCAAGGCAGGTGAACGCCTAATCACTGCGGATGGCAGCTGCTACGGAACAAACTGGGTGCGCCTACCGGGCTCTGAGCGCGAACAAGAAGGTGTGATTGCTCGCCAGAAAAGCATTGAAGAGCTGCAAGCCAGCATCGCAAAAGATGAGCAACAGCTCAAGCACACTGAAATGGCGCTTGAAGCACTTCAGGAGCTGGCCGAGCAGTCCCAAAGCCAGCTAAAGTTACAGCAACAGCAACAGCAGCAATTGCATCGCGAAGAAAGTGAAGTGAATGCGCGTGCTCGCGGCCTGGAGCAGCAGCAAGTACAGCAGGCACAATTTGCCGCGCGCTTAACGGAAGAAACGACCGAACTTAATCAGCAGCAAGAAGCTGACACCGCGCAATTATTAGAATCAGAAGAGTCGCTGGCACTGGCACAAGCAAGTATCGAGCAACTCACTGAAAATCTTGAGCTATTAAGAGAACAGCAACATCCACTAGAACAAGCTTTAAGTGATGCCCGTCAGCAATTTCAGCTGAACCGCGACCAATACCAAGCGCTACAAATTCAGATTGAAACGCAACGCAGTGGTTGCCAAAACAGTCAGTCGCAGATCGAACGAGTTCACTACCAGATTGAGTCGTTGCAAGCACGTAAGCTAAGCCATACTGATACCCAGTTGGATGATGCACTGATCGCAAGCCTGCAAGAACAATTAGAGCAAGCGCTTGAGCAACGTAAGGTCAGTGAAGTTGCATTGACGGATGCTCGCAAAGCGCTGTCCGATATTGATCAGAAAATTCGTGAGCATGAACAAGCACGTGCGCAAGCTGAAGCCATTGTTCAGACTCAACGCGAAAAAATCGAAAAACTAAGGCTGCACTGGCAAACAGTCAATGTTCGTGAAGAAACCTTGCTGGAACAGTTGGCCGAAACCGAATTTGATCCTCAAATGCTGCAGCATGAAATGGATCTAAGCGCTCAGATTTCATCGCATCAGGAACAATTACAGGATATTCGCCAGAAAATTCAGCGCTTAGGAGCGATCAATCTGGCCGCGATTGAAGAATATGAATCGCAAAATGAGCGAAAGACCTATCTGGACGAGCAACATGCCGACCTGGCAGAGGCTATGGCGACGCTAGAGAGCGCCATTCGTAAAATTGATAGGGATACCCGCGGTCGCTTCAAAGAAACCTTTGAGAAGGTGAATGTGCGCATTCAGGAGATGTTCCCACGCTTGTTTGGCGGCGGTGAAGCACACCTGGAAATGACTGGCGATGACCTGTTAACTACCGGCATCTCAATCATGGCTCGCCCACCGGGAAAGCGTTTGAGCAGTATCCAACTTATGTCGGGTGGTGAGAAGGCCTTAACGGCAGTGGCGATGGTCTTTGCGATCTTTGAATTAAACCCTGCACCGTTTTGTATGCTGGATGAGGTGGACGCGCCACTGGATGAAGCGAACGTCGGGCGTTTCTGCGAGCTGGTAAGACACATGTCGAAACGGGTACAATTCATCTTTATAACTCATAATAAATCTACCATGGAAATGGCGGAGAATTTGGTTGGGGTTACCATGCGTGAACCGGGTGTGTCGCGTATGGTAGCGGTCGATGTAAATGAAGCGGCACGGATGATAGATGAGTAGCCGTAAGCAATTGTTTTTGCCAAGGAAAACACAATGGACATAGTTAGTATTCTGATCACCGTCGCGGGGATCATCGTGATGATCGCCTTGTATATTATGGGACGTATTTCACAGAATAAGTTTCCAAAACAAAGTGATGGCGTAGTGCCTAAGATCAATGATGATTTTGGGAAGACGACTTCATCAGTGATGCAGGATCTGCCAGCGACCGATGGCTCAACGCCGGTTGTGGTTGAGGAAACTATCCTCGCAAGACCGCGTAAGCAGGCTGTTACGCCCCGTCAGGTCGTATTATTTATTGCGGCAGAGGAAGGTAAAACACTGTCTGGCGATAAGATCAGCGAAGTGTTGCCACAGTATCAATTGCGCTTTGGCGATATGGATTTATATCACTATCCGGTTGAAGATAATGGGGTACCCGCGAACCTGTTCACCGTTGCTAATGGCATCAAGCCTTGGACCTTAAGTCCAGCGGATTTAAAGGGCTCTGAGACACCCGGCCTATCTATCATGATGCAGCTGCCTAGCCCAATTGATGACATTGACGCCATTGAGATTTTGATCTCTACGACGCAAATGGTGGCGGAAGAATTAGGTGGCACATTGAGAAATACCGATCAGGAAACCTTCAGTCACGACGATGCTTCTGCATTGATTGAATCGCTAGACCATTAAGTTTTTCCGACCAACGGTAAGGCTGAGTCAGTTATGATTCAGCTGCTATTCCTGATAATCGGTCGTATTCACCAGTAAGAAGCGCTTTAAGCCAAACAGCTAAAGCGTTAGGGCACAACAAAAATAATAATCTCCTAACAAGTGAGTACCACAATATGATGAATACCAAAAAAATCTTAGATGATATGTTTGTCGCGCATAAGAATAACATTCACCTAATCGAAGGCGAATCTAAAGAGCACGCAGAGCCACAGAAGCCGCATGTGCTACGCCGTAATATTGAAGACTACCTTGAACGTAAAGCTTTAGAGAGAAAGCTTAAAGATGTATTCGAAGATGACTACCCATTGGATTAATCAACTTGAATTGGGGCACGATTGGCTTTCTTTCTGATCCAGTTTATCGAACTTAGGACCTTAGAATAAGAAATCAGTCGTCGCTCCAATTTGAATTTTCCGGGAAAATTCATTAAAGCAATACCAAATAGAATCGTCAGAATCCCCTGCCCCGGCAATACCAGCATCAGTATTCCCATAATTAGCAGTATCACTCCCAACATATTCTTTAATATCAGTAAGCAAAACCGTAAGACCGGATGATACTCCGACCACTGGCTTTTATGCCGATAACTATCCCTGAAGTAATCTTCCGGAATACGTATCACAATCAATGGCACTAGTAGCAAGGTCAACACAAAGGTCGCCAGCGACACCAGCCCAAGAATAACCACCCACTGTGTACTCACTTCAAAGCTTGGCATAAACACTCCGAAAAAGGACCGCTGCCGAACCAGTCGACAGCGGAAACAGAGAATAGATATTTTTTCTTCAGGCGCTAATTAAACTAGTCAGCCTGATTGCGCAAGAACGCTGGGATATCCAGGTAGTTCTTGTCACTGCCTGACTTAGCAGTTTTGCTAGTGTCGGCGCTAGGGTTTACATCGCTACCAGCGACTTTACGCTGTGTCTGCTCGATTTGAACAGGACGTAAGCGAGTGGTTGCAGGGCGTGCTGGAGCATCGCTAGTCGTTGCTGGGTTTGCACCATCAAGACCAGTTACCACGATCGTTACGCGGATCTCATCAGTCATCTCAGGATCAATAACCGTACCAACTACCACAGTCGCTTCATCGGAAGCAAACTCACGGATTGCGCTACCCACTTCTTCAAACTCATGGATACCCATATCCAAGCCAGCTGTGATGTTAACCAGAATACCGCGCGCGCCATTCAGATCGATATCATCCAGCAATGGGCTAGAGATCGCCGCTTTAGCTGCCTTAGTGGCACGCTCTTCACCGCTGGCAGAACCAGTACCCATCATGGATAAGCCCATGCCATTCATTACAGTGCGAACGTCCGCGAAATCCACGTTGATCAGACCAGGACGGGTAATCAGTTCTGCAATACCCTGTACCGCGCCTAACAATACGTTATTCGCTGCTTTGAACGCATCCAGTAACGTGATGTTTTTACCTAGAGACGTCAGCAGCTTACCATTTGGAATGGTAATCAGTGAGTCAACACTCTTAGACAGTTCCGCGATTCCGGCTTCAGCCATTTTCATGCGGCGTGGGCCTTCAAATGGGAACGGCTTAGTCACAACCGCAACGGTCAAAATACCCAGCTCACGTGCCAGCTCAGCAACAACCGGTGCTGCACCAGTACCGGTTCCACCACCCATACCCGCAGTGATGAATAGCATGTCAGTACCCGCGATTAGCTCTTTAATGCGCTCGCGATCTTCCAGAGCCGCTTCACGGCCGATATCAGGATTTGCGCCTGCACCCAAACCTTTAGTCAGTGAGTGTCCTAACTGGATCAGAGTCTCTACACCTGAGCCTTCCAGAGCCTGAGCATCTGTATTGGCACAGATAAACTCAACACCTTCAATACCGGAGTCAACCATGTTCTGGACAGCGTTTCCGCCACCGCCGCCGACTCCAACGACTTTAATTACCGCACTTTGACCATCTGCATCCATAATCTGAAACATGCTATTCTCCTTTTATAATCCTTTGTACTAACAATTCAATGTGACTAATTTATTAATCCCGAACTATCGAATTCGGGTTTATTGCAACGCAAGAAAAATCAGAGATTTCCCTGAAACCAATTTTTCATTCGTTCCCAAACACTAACAGAGGTACCCGAGACATAAGCCCTCCCGGTCCCGGCCGCCATTTGTTTTGCGCCGTAGATTAGCAATCCAACACCTGTTGAATGAATTGGATTGTCAACTTCCCCTTTCAAGCCGCCCACCCGTCGGGGTGATCCAAGGCGCACTGGCATGTGGAAAATCTCTTCCGCTAGCTCCACTGCTCCCAGAATTTTTGATGAACCACCAGTCAATACGATACCGCCACCAAGACGCTCGGCATAACCGCTGCGACGTAGCTCCGCGAGAATCAATGAAAACAGCTCCTCATAACGGGGTTCAATCACAGATGCCAGAGTTTGGGTTGATAATGTGCGTGGCTCACGCTCACCGACTCCCGGCACCTCAATAATCTCTTCTTCAGTAATCAGCTGACGCAATGCGCTGCCGTGCTGAATCTTTAACTGCTCTGCGAACTGTGTCGGTGTACGCACAGCAACCGCAATATCATTGGTGACCTGATCTCCCGCAATCGGGATAACCGCCGTATGCTGAATCGCACCATTCAGGAATACCGCAATGTCACTGGTGCCGCCGCCGATATCGACCAGACACACACCTAATTCTTTCTCATCATCTTCCAGAACCGCATAGCTTGATGCCACTTGCTCCAGAATCAAATCGTCTACGTCTAAACCACAACGCTCAACGCATTTAATAATATTTTGTGCCGCACTTTGAGCGCCAGTCACCAAATGCACACGGGCTTCTAAACGCACACCAGCCATGCCCACCGGATCACGGATACCATCCTGATCATCGATGACATATTCTTGCGGCAGCACATGCAAAATCCGCTGATCGGCTGGAATGGCAACAGCACGGGCCGCATCCATTACGCGCTCTAAATCCGCATCAGTCACTTCTTTATCACGAATCGCTACGATACCGTGTGAATTCAGGCTGCTAATGTGGCTTCCTGCAATCCCGGCAAACACAGAGTTGATGTTCACGCCAGCCATTAGCTCAGCTTCATCCACCGCACGGTTGATTGATTCAATCGTGGACTCGATATTCACCACCACGCCTTTTTTCATTCCGCGTGCCGGTGTTTTGCCGATGCCGACAATCTCAATCTCTCCGCTGGCAGACACTTCGCCAATCAGCGCGACCACTTTGGATGTACCAATATCCAAAGCGACAACCATATTTGTTCCATCGTTACGTGACATGCGGTGTACTACCCCTTTTTCTTGCTGGCTTCCTGCTTCAATTGCCAGTCACTTTTCCATTTCACTGCAAAACCGTTGGTATAACGTAAGTCCACGGTGTGAATCTTATCGATCTGATCCGCTAACTCACGTTGATATCCAACGACAAAACGACGCAAACGCTTTTCCTGCTTTTCACGCCCTATGTTCACAATCAATCCGTTCTCAAGTTTCAGCTGCCATGAGCCACGCGCATCCTCGCGGAACTCTGCTATCGGCGTTGGAAACTCCCGGGTCCACTGTTGCACTCTCAGGTAGTTCTCTACCATACCGCGCCCCTTGTCTTCCGGACTATAAAGAACAGGTAACTGGCCTATTTTCTCAGGTAGTTCGGCATCAATGATCTCGCCGAACTCATTTAGCATGCTATCTGCGCCCCAAAACGCGATCGGCCGCTCTTCATGAATCTTTATCCGTAGCTTGTCTGGCCACAGTTTTGTCATCGAAGCGGAGTACACCCAAGGGCTAAATTCCAGCTCAGTTTCCAGCGACTTGGCATCCAGCAAAAACAAATTGGTGGATACAAACGGCTGAATAATTGGCTGCAAATCTTCCTGCTTCAGGTACTTCAATTCGCCAGTGACTTCGATTGCGCGAATCGTAAGATTTTCCGGCCGATTAATCCAGATATATGCAGCAGTTATCAGTAATAAAGGCGCTAACATGAATAAAACTGCCGAAACGCGCCCCCAATTCAGGTTTAACGAAACGCCTGGCTTAAAACGAGACGATAGCGGCTGCTTAGCGCCTCGCTTTCGGGTTGCCTGTGGCCGTTTCTTTTTTGTCGCCTGAGTTGCCATATGCTTACTCTGATGTCTCCAAAATTTTGACCACTAAGTCTTCAAAACTAATGCCCGCCGCCTTCGCTGCTTTTGGCACTAATGAGTGACTCGTCATGCCCGGAACGGTATTCAACTCAATTAACCAAGCCTGTCCCTGTTCATCCTGCATGAGATCAATCCGACCCCAGCCAGAAGTGCCCAATACATCAAAAGCTTGTTTTGCTAGTGCCTGCATTTCCGCTTCGGCTTCCGGATCTAAACCGCAAGGGCAGAAATAACGAGTATCATCTGACTTGTATTTCGCTTCGTAATCGTAAAACGCGCTATCGGTTTCAACGCGAATCACCGGCAATACCTGACCACCGACAATGGCAATCGTATATTCTTTGCCAGTCACCCATTGCTCTACAAACACAGCAGAATCATGTTTGCGGGCTTCCTGATACGCGAGTGGCAACTGCTCAGCACTCGTTACCTTGCTCATCCCAACGCTAGAACCTTCATCGGCCGGCTTTACAATGAGCGGCAAGCCTAACTCAGCAACCACGGCATCAAAGTCTGTATCATCCTGCAAGATCATAAATGCAGGTGTTTTTAATCCGCAGCCTAGCCAAAACCGTTTAGTCATCAGCTTATTCATGCTGATGGCTGAAGACATAACCCCACAGCCAGTATACGGCATCTGAATCAATTCTAATGCGCCTTGCAGCACACCATCTTCACCGCCACGACCGTGTAAAATATTGAATACGCGATCAAAGCCTTCTGCTTTCAACGTCTCAACGACATTGCGATCAGCATCAATGCCATGAGCATCTACACCTTTAGCTTGTAAGCCAGCTAACACGGCGGCACCACTGTTTAGTGATACTTCGCGCTCAGCCCCCCAGCCACCCATCAAAACCGCGACTTTACCGAATCTGGCTTTCATTATGCTTTACTCCAAGCGGTTAGTTGCTCAGGCAAACCCGCAGAAATCGTACCGACACTACCGGCACCCAAAGTCAGTAATACATCGCCACCCTGAAGCTGGTGGCTTAGGTTTTCTAAAATCTCAGCATTGTCCGCGATAAAGATCGGATCAACCTTGCCGCGATTACGAATCGCACGAGACAGCGAGCGTCCATCGGCTCCCGGAATCGGATCTTCGCTAGCCGCATAGATATCCATTAGCAGCAATACATCCGGTTCAGACAGTACCGTTGCAAAATCTTCAAACAAATCACGAGTACGCGTGTAACGATGCGGTTGGAACAGCACCACCATACGACGATTTGGCCATGCCGTGCGTACCGCATTCATGGTCGCAGCCATTTCAGTTGGGTGATGACCATAATCATCAACCAACATCACTTTGCCGTTTTTAGTCTCAAGATCGCCATAACAGTTAAAGCGACGCCCCACTCCTTGGAAACGTAGCAAGCCACTCTGGATAGCTTCATCGCTGACACCAATCTCAGTCGCAACAGCAATCGCTGCCAGTGCGTTTTGTACATTGTGCTCGCCCGGCATATTCAACACGATATCTAATGTTGTGTAGCCTTTACGCTCAACCTTAAAGTAGCTCTGCATGCCGTCGTAGCGTAGATCAACTGCACGCACATCGGCATCGTAGTGGATACCGTAGCTCACAACGGTACGCGTCACTTCTGGCAGAATCTCGCAGACATGCTCGTCATCAATACACATCACGGCAATGCCGTAGAATGGCAGGTGATGTAAAAACTCAACGAACGTGGCTTTCAGCTTTTCAAAGTCACCACCGTAGGTCGACAAGTGATCCGCATCGATATTGGTAACAATCGAAATCATCGGCTTTAGTAACAAGAATGACGCATCACTCTCATCCGCTTCGGCAACCAGATATTCACCAGTTCCTAAGCGTGAGTTACTCGCCGTACTATTAAGCTTGCCGCCAATCACGAAGGTTGGATCTAATCCGCCCTCCGCTAATAAGCTAGTTACCAAACTGGTCGTCGTGGTTTTACCGTGAGTACCAGCCACGGCAATGCCGTTACTGAAGCGCATGATCTCAGCCAGCATTTCAGCACGAGGTACTACCGGAATGCCGTTCATCTTAGCCGCTGCAACTTCAGGGTTGCTATCGTTCACCGCTGATGAAATCACCACCACGTTTGCGCCTTCGATATTCTCAGCCGCGTGCCCAATAAACACTTTTACGCCTAAATCTTTTAAGCGGTCGGTCATCGGGCTTTGTGCAATGTCAGAGCCTGTCACCCGGTAACCCAGATGAGAAATAACTTCGGCGATACCGCCCATGCCCGCACCACCGATGCCGACAAAGTGAATTTGTTTGATGCGTCTGCGGGCCAATTCGTTTGCTGGCTTCATGCTACAACCTCTGTGTTAAACGTATAGTTCGCCATTTCGGCTACAATCGCAGCGACTGCTTCGGTCGCATTCGGACGAGCCAATTCACGGGCTTTTTCACCCATCTGTAATAAGCGCTCTGGCTCCTGAGTCAACGACTGCAGATGCTGCGCCAGATACGAAACCGTCAAATCAGACTGTGAAACCAAAATTGCCGCGCCATTTTCTGATAGATACAAACCGTTAGCGGTTTGATGGTCATCCACTGCATAAGGATAAGGCACCAAAATTGACGCCAGACCGGCTGCCGCCAGCTCGGTCACTGTTAGTGCCCCTGAGCGACAAATCACTAAATCAGCCCAGCCATACGCTTCGCCCATGTCTTCAATAAACGGGGAGACGGTCGCCTCAACCCCAGACTTAGCATATTGCTCGCGGGTTGATTCATCCTTATTTTTACCAGCTTGATGGCGAACTACTGGGCGCATTTCTGGTGCGAGTTCCGCCAATGCTTGTGGCACAGTTTCATTCAGTGCCTGAGCACCTAAGCTGCCACCAATAATCAGCAAATGCAGCTGCGAGTCATCCCGCTTCATGCGCTCAGTTGGAGCTGGCAAACTGCTAATATCTTGACGCACCGGATTTCCCACTGGCACAGCTTTATTGCCTGCCTGATGAAATGTTCCCGGAAAGCCTTCTAATACTTTGCGGCTAAACTTGCTCAGTAAACGATTGGTTAAACCTGGAATTGCATTCTGCTCATGGATAATGACGGGAATGCCCATCAAGGAGGCAACCAAACCACCAGGACCTGCTACAAATCCACCCATACCCAATACCGCAGCTGGCTTATGCTTTTGCATAATGCGAACGGATTGGTACAAGGCTTTCACCAAACGAAACGGTGCCAGCAACAAAGTAGTAATGCCTTTACCGCGTAAGCCAGTCACTTCCAGCAATGCCATCTCGATGCCTGCTTCAGGAATCACACGTGCTTCAAAGCCTTTTGGCGTGCCCATCCAGACCACTGGAATATTCTGCGCCTGCAGCGCACGCGCCACGGCAAGGCCAGGGTAAACATGGCCACCGGTACCGCCAGCAGTAATCAGAACTGGACGCTTATTTTCCACGAAGCAACCCTCCTGAACGGCGCTTATTTAATTTACGAGCCGGCTTTTCCGGAACCCGACGATTTGAAACGGTTTGCTTTCGCTGCTTTTCACGCTCCAGCTCTTTATCTGACAAGCCGAACAAAGCAATTTGAGTATCGCGATGCACTCGCATTAACAGAGCAATGGCAATCATGGTGCTTAACAAACTACTACCACCATAGCTTACGAATGGCAGCGTCAAACCTTTTGGTGGCAACACTGCAAGATTCACACCGATATGGAACAGCACCTGAAAACCAATCCAGAAACCAATGCCATACGCCACATAAGCGCCATAGTGCAATTTCGCCTTATCTGCATTAAAGCCAATCACGAATGCACGCTGCACAAACCAGCCAAACAAGGCCAGAATGAACACGATACCGATAAATCCAAACTCTTCTGCCAGCACCGCAAACACATAGTCATTATGCGCTTCTGGTAGATAAAATAATTTTTGTACGCTGCCGCCTAAACCAACACCGTACCAACCGCCATCACCGATACCCATCAACGAGTGTACGGTCTGGTAGCCTTTATCCTGCGCATGCTCCCATGGGTTCATAAACGCAATGACACGCGCCAGACGATAACCACCCATCATAATGATGCCGACCATGCCACCCACTGCCAGCACAAACAACAGCAGTAAACGATGCAATTTGACGCCACCTAAAAACAGCATCGATAAGCCAGTTGCCGTGATCATGATCAGACTTCCAAAGTCAGGCTGCAGGATCAGTAAAACATCGACTAAAACAATCACAATCAACGGTAAAAACAATGGCTTGATGGCTGCTGATTCTGCCAGAGCCTTACCATGACGAACTAAGTAACCCGCCATGTACAAAATCACACTGACCTTCGCCATTTCAGAGACCTGAATGGACATTGGCCCCACACCCAACCAACGGGTACTACCATTAACCTCACGGCCTAAGACCAATACAGCAACCAGCATCAGCAAAATCGGGATCAGAATTAATGGCCCCATGCCCTGCCAAAATGACATGCGAATTCGGTAGGTAACATAAGCTACCACCGAGCCGATCAGCAAAAACATCACCTGACGATTCAGATAGAAATAAGCCGTACCATAATTCTTTTCAGAAATTGCGACTGAGGCAGAGGTCATTACCACTGTGCCAAACGCCATCAACAACATAATATTGATCAGCAATGCACGATCAACATAGCGCTCCCACTCAGGAAAAAAATCGGCAAGAACGCGCGTTAACATAACACCACCTGTTTAACCGCCTCGACAAACACTCTGCCGCGATGCTCATAACTATCAAACATATCAAAACTGGCACAGGCCGGAGATAACAATACATTGTCACCAATCTGCGCCAACAACTTAGCTTGCTCTACGGCATCCAACATATCGGTCGCAAACACGATAGGGATGTCGCCTTTTATGCTTAAGGCAATCAGCTCAGCATCTTCACCAAACAACACTACCGCCCGCGCATACTTTTGTACCGCATCGGCTAGTGGTGTGAAGTCTGCCGCTTTACCTTGCCCGCCAGCTAACAACACTGTTTTGCCATTCAGGCCATGGAGCGCCGCAACAGTTGCGCCGACATTGGTACCCTTGGAGTCGTTGTACCAATGGATTCCATTGTTCTCACCAACCCATTGCGTGCGATGTTCTAAGCCTTCAAACGTCTTTAGCACTTCTAAACAAGGCTTGAGCGGAATACCCGCAGCATTGGCTAATGCCAGAGCGGCTAATGCGTTCACTAAGTTATGACGACCCGGCAATTTAACATCAGCGCTCTTTAATAACTTTTCACGGCCACGTGCTAAAAACAGCTGATCACCTTCGCTAATCAAGCCATATTGGCCCTGCTCTGGCGCATCAAAACCAAAGCTAACGACACCGCCACCTTTAGCCATTGCCATCACGCGTTCATCATCACGGTTAACTACTTTAATATCGCAATGATCATAAATTCTTGCTTTAGCCGCTGCGTAAAGCTCAATTCTGTTCGCATAGCGATTCAGGTGATCTTCAGTGATATTCAAAATGCAGGCCGCACGGCAATGTAGATTACTGGTGGTCTCTAGTTGAAAACTGGATAACTCCAACACATACAACTCAACATTTTTCTGCTCAAGTAAAGCCAATGCGGGTAAGCCAATATTTCCACCGGTCGCTACCCGTATTCCTGCCGCTTTTGCCATGCAATCCAGCAAACTGGCTACCGTGGTTTTGCCATTAGAGCCAGTGACTGCCAAGATTGGCGCCTCGGCTTCACGCGCGAACAACTCCACATCGCCAACGACTTCAATGCCTAAGGAACGGGCTTTTTCAATCTCAGGCGTTGCTAATGCAATACCTGGATTGATCACCAACAGCTTCGCCTGACACATAATGTCTGCATCGAACTTACCGTAGTAGCTCGGTACGTCCGGAAAGTCCTTAGCCAAGACATCAGCAGATGGAGGCGTTTCACGAGAATCCATAACAGCAAAGTCGATGCCCTGAGCCGATAAATAGCGAGCCACTGATAAGCCTGTCTTTCCCAGACCGACAATGAGTGTATGCCAATTTACCTGCGTTGCTTGCTGCATGATTTAACGTACCTTAATTGTTGCTAAACCAACCAAAACCAGAACGATAGTAATAATCCAAAAACGGACAATTACTTTCGGCTCTGCCCAGCCCTTCAATTCAAAATGGTGATGAATCGGTGCCATCCGGAAAATACGCTTGCCGGTCATTTTAAATGAGCCAACCTGCAAAATTACGGACACCGCTTCCATCACAAACACACCGCCCATAATCGCCAATACGATTTCCTGACGGACAATGACTGCAACGATGCCAAGACCAGCACCGAGTGCCAGCGCGCCTACATCGCCCATAAATACTTGTGCTGGGTAAGTGTTAAACCACAAGAAGCCTAAGCCAGCCCCGAAAATCGTGGCGCAGAACACAACCATCTCACCCACACCTGGCACATATGGAATTCCCAAATATGCCGCAAATACACTGTTACCGCTCAAGTAAGCAAATACGCCTAAACCCGCTGCAACCAAAATCGTCGGCATAATTGCCAAACCATCCAAGCCATCTGTCAGATTGACCGCATTACTGGAGCCAACAATCACTAAGTAGGCCCAAGGAATGAAGATCCACCCCATCTCAAAGAACAAATCTTTGAAGACCGGAATAAACAAGGTCGTTTCAGTGGCAGAGCCGGCCTTCATATACAGCACCATGACGCCAATCAGCGCAACAAATGACAGGCCTGAATACTTCCAACGTGCCGCCAAGCCTTTGCTGTTACGGTACTTAAGCTTTAGGTAGTCATCTAAACCACCAACCACACCCGAGCCCAAAGTAACGAACAGGGTCACCCAAACGTAGTAATTGCGCAGATCGCCCCACAGTAACGTAGAGATACCGATCGACAATAAAATCAGCGCGCCACCCATGGTTGGGGTGCCCGCTTTAACTAAATGTGTTTGCGGACCATCGTCACGCACACTTTGACCAATCTTCATCAGCGTTAACCGACGAATCATTAATGGCCCCATCGCCAGACATAAACCCAGCGCGGTCAAAACTGCCAAAATACCGCGTAATGTCAGGTATTTAAAAACACCAAAAAAACTGTAATGGTTAGCCAACCATTCAAAAAAACCAACCAGCATCAGTTACGTCCCCCGTTAACTGAATCGGTGGCTTTTAAGGCCTCAATCACCCGTTCCATACGCATACTGCGAGATCCTTTCACTAAGATTGTCATATTATTTTTCATTGTTGCTTTTAACGAATCCAACAGCGGTTCAAGCTCATCAAAGTGCTTCGCCGCTGCGCCAAAGGCATTGGCTGCGTGTACGCTCTGCGCACCCAGGCAATACAGTTGGTCGATGTCCCGCTCACGGGCATGTGCGCCCACTTCCTGATGAAGCTCGGCAACATTCTCACCAAGCTCACCCATATCACCTAACACAAACACCTGTTCGCCAGCGCTAAAACCCGCTAATACATCAATCGCTGCTTTAGCTGATGATGGGTTAGCATTGTAGGTATCATCAATCAACAGCGTGTCTTGCTGTCCTGCTAATGGTGCTAAGCGTCCTTTGACCGGTTGCAATGACTCCAAACCCTGCTTGATTTGCGCTAAGGTCGTGCCAATCGCTAGTGCGGCAGCCGCAGCGGCCAAGGCATTTCGAGCGTTGTGTTCGCCCAGCAGTTTCAGCGTTATTTCAACTGGCTCCTGCTGATAATTAAGAACCAACATCCCTGTTGGAGTAGCCTTTCCTTGTACGGTGGCGGCATTTTGAGTGCCGAAACTAATGACCTGACGCGATGTATTACAGCCATACCAATAATCTGCGTAAGTATCGTCTGCATTAATAATGGCAATGCCATCATCGCTCAGGCCTTGAAAAATCTCTGCTTTGGCACGGGAAACCCCTTCAATACTGCCAAAACCTTCCAGATGCGCGGCACCTGCATTATTCAGAATCGCCACATCCGGCTTTGAAATCGCAGTCAAAAACGCAATTTCATGAAAATGGTTTGCGCCCATTTCGATTACCGCGAAATCATGTTCTTCGCGTAATCGCAATAGGGTTAATGGCATGCCTAAGTCATTATTGAGATTACCTAGCGTTGCCAATACCGACCCCCTGACCGATAAAATCGCACTTAGCATCTCTTTAACCGTGGTCTTGCCATTACTGCCAGTTAAGCCAATCACTGGCTTAGTAAACTGCTGACGCCATGCTGCTGCAAAATCCGCAAGCGCTTGACGGGTATCGCTCACCACAACCTGTGGCAGGTCACACTCAACATACTGATGAACCAGTGCCGCACCGGCTTTACCAGCTAAATCAGCGACAAAGTCGTGCGCATCAAAACGCTCGCCTTTGATTGCGATAAATAACTGGTCCGCCGTAACGCTTCTAGAGTCTGTAGCGACAGAGTCGATACTTAAATCGTTACCGTGCAACACGCCATTAGTCATTTTGGCGATATCAGAAAGCATCCAAGTCATGACGCCATCTCCTGTATTAAGGCAGTCAGCGCCAATCGAATCTGCTCGCGATCATCAAAGTGCTGTGCCACACCTTGAATTAATTGCTCTTGCTCATGGCCTTTACCGGCAACCAGCACCACATCACCGGCTTTAGCTTGTTGAATAGCCAAGCGAATTGCAGCAGCGCGATCATGTTCAATCGTCACAGCTTCTGGCTTTTCAAAGCCTGCAACAATATCCTGCATAATCAGCTTTGGGTCTTCATTGCGTGGATTGTCATCCGTGGCAATTACCACATCTGCTTTCGCTTCAGCAACAGCTGCCATTAAAGGACGCTTGCCTGCATCGCGGTCACCACCGCATCCAAATACGCAAATCAGGCGACCACGGCAATGTACCCGCAGCGCCGATAACACCGACGACAATGCGCCCGGTGTATGCGCATAATCCACAACCGATAAAAACGGCTGAGACGCTGCAATGGTAATTTTCTCAATGCGGCCAGCAACGGTAGTCACTTGCGACAGGGCCGCAACCGCATCACTTGCGCTGTAACCTAGCCCCAGCAGTCCGCCCGTGGCAGCCAGTAAGTTACTGAGGTTGAAGTCACCCAATACACCCACTGACAGTTTCAATGCCTGCCCTTGCCAGTGAATGGTTGCCTTTAAACCCTGATGGTCATAATGCGGCTCGGTCGCGATTAACGTATCTGCCGGATAATCTGCTAGTTCGCCAATGGCATAAGCAATGGTTTGCGTTGGCAGAGTAACCAATGTATCAAACAGCTTCTGACCAAATTCATCGTTCAAATTAAGCACGGCTACCTTTGGCACATGCTCAATAAATAATTTCGCTTTTGCAGCGGCATATGCCTCAACCGTTCCATGATAATCGAGGTGATCACGGGTCAGGTTAGTCAATATCGCTACATCAAATGCTACGCCAGCTACTCGCTGCTGATCTAAAGCATGTGAAGAAACCTCCATCGCCACACAGCGACTCCCTCGCGTACTGAGACGTTGGAGATTCTGATGAACGGTGATCACGTCGGGCGTAGTGTGTGTCGCCTTTTCCAGCGCGCTGGGGTTACCTATTCCGAGTGTACCGATCACTGCACACGAGCCGCCGCTAGCATTCATTGCCTGCGCCAGAAAGTGGCTTACAGAAGTTTTTCCGTCGGTTCCTGTAATCCCGACAATCTGCAGGTCATGACCGGAGTGGTTATAAAGACGGGCTGCAATTCCGCCTAGGCTTGCTGGTAAATCTTCAATTGCAATTAGAGGAACCGCTAATTCAGGAACCTCAATATTCGCATCATAATCCCAAATCACTGCCGCAGCGCCACACTCAACCGCTTGCTGCGCATAGGCTAAGCCATGCTCACGTGTACCGCTCAATGCGACAAATACAGCACCTTCGCTCACTGCGCGACTATCCAAAGTCATTGCTGAAACAGACAACTGTGGAGCTGCATCGCGTACACCGGAAACACCATCAAGCAATGCACTTAATAACATCGTCATTAAGCACCTCCCTTTTTAGTGCCGCCAGATCCGGCTTGCGCAGGTAAATCATCCGGTGGAATATCCAGAACGCGTAAGCTGTTAGACATAATTTTGGTGAACATCGGAGCCACCAAACGGCCACCGGTTGCACGCTCAACCTGAGGCTCATCCAACATCACTGCCACGATCAACCGTGGATTGCTGGCAGGAGCCAAACCAATAAAGCTCACAATGCGGCGACGTGTGTCATAACGCTTATTCAAAAACTTGTACGCTGTACCAGTTTTACCCGCCACTGTATAGCCATCAATCATTGCGCGCTTACCGGTTGCGTCATCAGCAACTACCGCCTTCAACATACGCAAAACCGCACGTGCATTTTCAGGGCGCATAATCTGACGACCAACTGGAGCACCTTCAAGCTTTAGCAGTTTTGCCGGATACATAATGCCACCATTGGCGAACATGGTATAAGCCTGTGCCAACTGCAATAAACTCACCGACACACCATAGCCATAACCATGTGAGGCTCTATCTACACTGCCCCAGCTATCGTAATAACTGAGCAAACCATCTGTCTCGCTTGGAGCACCCGAGTCTGGACGCAAACCAAAACCAATCCGGTTTAAAAATTTCCACTGCTCTTTAGCATCCATCAACAAAGCGACTTTACTGGCGCCTACGTTGCTGGACTTGGCCAACACCATATCCAAGGTCAAATCGCCATAATCACGCGGGTCGCTGACTTTGGTTTTACCCAACATCAGATAGCCAGGCGCTGTATCAATCAGCACATCAGGTCCAAGAACGCGTGCTTCCAAAGCAGCTGCAATAGTCAAAGGCTTAATAGTTGAGCCTGGCTCAAAGGCATCCATTACCGCACGATTTCGGTAATTTTCAGGCTGCAATGAGCTACGTGCATTTGGATTAAAGCCCGGCATATTGGCCATCGCTAACACCTCACCGGTATGCGCATCAAGCACTACAACGGAGCCCGCTTTAGCGCTTAACTGAGTCACTTGCTCTTTAAGCACTTTATAAGCTTGATATTGAATCCGGCGATCAATGCTCAAATTCACATCTTTACCGGGCACCATGCGATCAATCTGCTCAACGTCTTCAATTAAACGTGAGGCGCCATCCTGAATAACGCGCTTTTTACCTGCGCGACCAGCTAGCTCAGTGTTCATTGAGCGCTCAATGCCTTCTACACCACTATCATCAATATTGGTAAAGCCAACCACATGAGCAACGGCTTCCGCCATAGGATAGAAACGACGATACTCGTCATTGGAACCAATGCCGGGAATATTTAAATCCTGAATTTCCTGCGCCTGCTCTGGTGACGTTTGACGCACCAAGTACACAAAGCTCCGACGCTTATTGTCATCCAGCAGCTTGCTCAACTCACCGTCAGACATGCCAAGAATGACTTCAAGCTTGACCATATTAACGTCTAGCTCGTCCAACGCATTGCGAGCTTCATCCGCTACGGCTCTGTCATCGCTAGCCGCTTTCTTAGTCAATGAATCGCGCGTTGCAAAAAACTTACGGGGATTACTCCACACCGACTCAACGGGAGAACTGATTGCCAGCGCCTCGTCATTGCGATCTAAGATCATGCCGCGGTATGGCGGAATGGTCATCGTACGCATTTGACGTTTATCCGCCTGCTCTTGCAGCCAAGTTTGCTGGAAGACTTCCAGATACCCGGCACGCAGCAATAACACCACCATACCAGCCAGCAACACCAATAATAATGTTAGGCGTCGCCCCCGATAAACCGGTGGAATTACAGTGGATTGTTTAGCTCTGCGACTCACTCTTTAATAACCCTAATATCAACAGCCCGTGGAATATGCATTCCGAGTTCCCGCCGTGCCTGTGCTTCAACACGAACTTCGTTTAAATCGGTACCTTGCTGCAATTTCAAACGACTCCATTCCGCCGTCAAAATATTGCGTTGTTTCTCTACTTTTTGTGCCTCAACAAACAAACCGCGCGTGTAGTTACGCTGAACAACCACTTGAATCGCAGTGAACACGACACCGACATATAGCGAGACTAATAAAATTAATCGCCAATGCTTCATGCCCAACGCTCCAAAATTCGCATGACTGAACTACGTGAACGCACATTTCCCGCCACTTCATCCTCATCCGGCTTCAGTGCTTTTCCGATCGTACGAAACGGTGGAGCAATGCTTGAGTCTAAAATCGGCATACCACGTGGAATCGATGGCGGTGTGGATTTCAATTTAAAGAAACGCTTTACCATCCGGTCTTCCAAGGAGTGGAAACTAATCACTACCAAGCGACCATCGATCGCCAGGTCATCCACGGCTTCTGCAATACAACGCTCCAAATCACCCAACTCTTGGTTGATGAAAATCCGGATCGCCTGAAAACTTTTAGTCGCAGGATGCTTGCGTCCATGAAATTTACGAGGAACCGCTTCGCTAATTAAGTTAGCCAGCTCTAATGTTGTAGTCAGTGGCTTAGTTTCGCGGCGCTCGGTAATCTTATCGACAATCCGGCGTGCAAAGCGCTCTTCACCGTACTTCCAAAGCACGGCAGCGATTTCAGCAGGCTCAGCAACAGCTAACCAGTCCGCCGCAGACAAACCCTGCTCCGGATTCATTCGCATATCTAAGTCGCCATTGCGCTGAAAGCTAAAACCACGGGCGGCATCATCGATCTGTGGGGAGGAAACACCCAAGTCTAATAACATGCCCGCGACCTTGTTGCCGAAGCCGGAATTCTCCAGTGCCTGCCGGTAGTCGGCAAAACTGCCGTGAAAGACATACACCCTGCTATCATCTGCTGCCAGTTGACGGGCAATGGCAATCGCTTGCGGGTCTTTATCGACCACGATCAGGCGTCCGTTATCCCCCAGACGGTCCAATATCTTGCGCGCATGACCGCCACGGCCAAATGTGCCATCGATATAAAGCCCGTCAGGATTAACCGACAATGCCTCTACGGCAGCGTCTAGCAACACTGTTACATGTTGATACTCTTCAGCCATGTAGCCTGCTTCCTGATTTAAAATGAAATACCATCTAGTGCGTCATCGGTTTCGAGAGAAGCTTGTGCCTCAGCAATCCAGAGTTTCCGTTTTGCCAACCAAGTCTCTTCATCCCATAATTCAAACTTATTCATCTGCCCCACCAATACCGTTGCCTTATCAATATTGGCGTATTCCCGTAACGGAGCAGGTATGCGAATCCGACCCTGTGAATCTAAGTCCACCTCTTCGGCGTGCCCTAGCACTAAACGTTGTAGATTCCTTACACTAGGCTTCATGTTTGGGAGCTTCCGAAGCGTATTTTCAACTTCAAGCCACTCATCCATGGCATAAACCAGTAAGCAATAATCGGTGTGGTCCGCCGTTACAATCATTTGACCAGATGCTTTTTCCCGAATCGACTCACGGTAACGTGAAGGAACCGCGATACGGCCCTTAACATCAACATTGAGATTGGATATTCCACGAAACATGTGTTTTTTTCCGATTCAGAGCGAGTGACTTTTTCGGAAAATACCACAATTCCCCACTTCACCCCACTTTTCGCCAATATAGCTACGGAAGACCCATAGGTCAACACAGTTTTGCTAAAAACTTATAGAAAAGACAAATACTTAGATGAACTGCGAGTAGAAAAACCTGAATAATTCTGAGTTTATTGCTGAAATACAGATGGGTGTCGAAAAGACTTAAGAAAGAACATCATGAAAACCCGCTAAGTGCAGGAAATATGTGTAAAAATATTGCGTCTGCTTACTAAGCAAACAAATATGAAAGGATTCGAGTTGGCCGATAAGCCGGGTTCTGTCTTGGACAGTCATTCATCTGTATATACGTCACCGCATATCTCAAGCAACCTACCCGGATACAGTACGGGTCGCACCATCGTATCCCTATTTGGTCTTGCTCCGGACGGGGTTTACCTTGCCACAAACTGTTACCAGCTGTGCGGTGCGCTCTTACCGCACCCTTTCACCCTTACCACTTACGTGGCGGTCTTCTCTCTGCTGCACTTGCCGTCAGCTCACACTGCCCAGAAGTTATCTGGCGTCCTACCCTATGGAGCCCGGACTTTCCTCCCAACGCAGGTCGAAACCTGAATTGCGCGACTGCCTGGCCAACTCGATCGCGCACTGTAACAAACTTCTATCCTGATTCATAGATCACGCAAGCTCATTGCGAGCTTATAACAGTGATTTTTATTCTCACCAGTGATCTTAGCCGCCAATCCCGCACTTTGTTTAACTGACAACTCATCCATTAATAGCTTCAGCAAAGGCTCCAATGCCATACCTTGTGTCGCGCTGGTGGGGAGCGCGCCCTGCACCATCAATACAAACTCTCCACGTTGATGATTTGAGTCTGCTTGTAGCCACGCGAGCAACTCCGCAGCCGTACCAGAGAACAACTCTTCAAACAACTTAGTCAACTCACGCGCCAACACCACGCGCCGATCAGCTTCAATCACTTCGCACAAATCAGCCACCGAAGCCTCAATACGATGGCTCGACTCATAATAGACTTGGGTACACGTTTGCTGGGTACGATCCTTAAAGACCTGCTTACGCCCACTGGACTTAGCCGGCAAAAAGCCCTCAAACACAAAACGATCCGTTGGTAAGCCTGCAACCGACAAAGCAGCAATAATCGCGCAAGCGCCCGGTAGCGGCACGACCTTTAAACCGGCTTCACGCAAATGCTGAACTAAATGATAACCAGGGTCACTGATCAGAGGCGTACCGGCATCACTAATCAAGGCCAAACTCTCGCCCGATTGCAAAAACTCCGTTAACTGCTGCAAACGATCCCGTTCATTGTGATCATGCAATGCCACCAGCGGCTTTTGAATACCAAAGTGCGTCAGCAGCTTCTTACTATTACGGGTATCCTCAGCGCAAATCCGATCGACCCCTGCCAGCACTTCCAATGCGCGATGTGTAATATCACCCAGATTACCAATCGGCGTCGCCACCACGTATAAGGTGCCTGACTCAATCTGCATACCGTGTTTCCCGTAAAAGTGCTGAATAATAAAAGGCCGTGCTAAAATTCCCGCTAATAATAACAATAGGAAAGCATGCCATGAACGAACGGCACTATACACCAAAAGCCTCAGCTGCGGCGACTAGCCGACAGCTTAAGGGGGAACAGGAGGAGCAAATTGCCTGCGAGTTTCTGCAAAGTAAAGGACTGCAGTTAGTCGAGCAAAACTTCCTTTGTCGCATGGGCGAAATCGATCTTATTATGCAAGATAAAACTGGCTTGATATTTGTCGAGGTGCGTTACCGTAAAAATGCACAATACGGTGGAGCAGCCGCTAGTGTTACTCGCAGCAAACAACGCAAAACAATCCGCACGGCACTTTTCTATCAACAGAAATATTATCCGAAAAGCTGTATGCGTTTTGACGTGATCGCGATTGAAGGCGATAATGCGCCACAATGGTTTCCCAGCGCATTTGATGGCTTTTAAGGACACCACCCCACCCACTTTCAGATGCGACTACCCATGCCCGACACTCCAGAACAGCCAGCGACTACAACCGACGCCGACCTTCAGCACGAACAAAACCTTGTTGATTTTTTTCGTGAAGCCGCGCCTTACATCCACATGCACCGAGGCAAGACCTTTGTTATCGCGCTCTCCGGCGAAGTATTGCTGCATCCTGCGATTGGTGAGCTGCTAAGTGATGTCGCGATTCTCTCAACACTGGGCGCAAGAATTATTCTGGTGCATGGCGCACGCCCGCAAATCGATGCACAGCTCAGCTCCCGCAACCGCAGTACACCCTTTCACAACGGCTTACGGATTACCGATACCGATGCGTTGGAAGATTCCAAAGCCGCCATCGGCGCGGCACGCCTGGAAATTGAGAACCACCTAAACCGTGCACTTAATCGTCCACCGATTGTTAATAATAGCCTTGGTGTGATCTCCGGTAACTTCATCACTGCCAGACCACTAGGCGTAATTGATGGCATCGACCATATGCATACCGGCAAAGTGCGCAAGGTCAATCACAAGCTACTGGAATCTTTGATTTCACAAGATAATATTATTCTGCTGTCGCCACTGGGCTACTCGCCGACCGGGCAAATTTACAATGTACTGTTTGAAGAAGTCGCTAACGTCACTGCTAGCAAGCTAAATGCCGACAAGCTGATTTTTGTGCATGACAACGACGACTTACCTCTCCTTCCAAGGCAGCTCAACATGAAACAATTGAGTGCTTTGAAAACGACGTATGAAGACCGGATCTTTCAGGAAATTAGCAATGCGCTACAAGCAGGGGTTGAACGTGCGCATGTCGTGGATATGGATATTCGCGGTGGCTTATTACTAGAGCTTTATACGCGCGACGGTATTGGCAGCATGTTTAGTAGCGGCTTGTATGACGAGCCACGTGATGCGGTGATTGACGATGTTGGGGGGATATTGGACCTGATTCGGCCATTGGAAGCGGTTGGCACACTAAAGAAGCGCTCGCGGGAACAACTGGAGCTGGAGATTGGGAATTTTAGTGTTATTGAGCGGGATGGGAAGATTATCGGCTGTGCAGCGTTGTATTTGATTGAGGAGACTGATGCGGCGGAGTTGGCGTGTTTAGCGGTGCATGAGGATTATCGGACGGGGAAGCGTGGCGTGGACTTAGTTAGTCATATTACGGAACGAGCTAAGACATTAGGCGTTAAGAGTTTGATTATTTTGACGACGCAGTCGATAGACTGGTTTAGGGAGCGGGGGTTTAAGCTGGAAACGATTGATGCACTGCCTGGGTCACGGAAGTCGCTTTATAATGCTCAGAGAAACTCTAAGGTGATGGTTAAGGAAATTCAGTAGAAAAGCGCGATGAGCCCACCGACTCAAGCCATGCATGACACTTATGACATTGCTGCTAATATAAAATATAATTAGGCCAACTCTGTGCTATTGGAATACGCATACTAGCCACCACATTGAGAGCGCATATAAAGAACATTAAATACATAATGGCAACGTCAATACTAAACCTAGAAACGGCTATTTATAAAAAACAATTTTGAGTCAGAAACATTAAGACTTAAAATTCAATTATCACTCTGATTTTTAAGTAAAAATATCTTCTAGCTATGCTTAGTAGAACAAAAACACCTAAACCTGAAAAACAACGATGAACCGTCAAGAACCACATCACTGTAAAATAAGAGCCCTTTACTAGACACTCTTAGGTTAATTACTATTTGCATAGCACATCATTCTGTTCGCTACTGATAGCGAATTGAACTGAGAAGCCTTAGTGGATTATTACCATCTGAGATTCCAGATAGAGTTTAACTTTAGGGGTGCGAAACAACATTGGGGACTGGATTAGCACCCCCCCTATCCTTGATCAGATTCACGCGGTTAAGACCGCAACTAATGGCGAAGCTATTTTTTAAGAGATACAAATTACTTTATTAGATTCAAAGTCTCATTTATAGTCTGACCTACTCAGAATAAAAGTGACTCCAATGTTAACTAACTACAGAATAGAACCGTGAATATGAAGAAACATACCCATCTAAAACAGCTGGAATACGAGAGCATTCAAATTCTTCGGGAAGCTGCCGCAGAAGCGGAAAACCCAGTCATGCTCTACTCGGTAGGTAAAGACAGCGCTGTTATGCTGCACTTAGCGAAAAAGGCATTTTTCCCTTCTCCTCCACCTTTCCCGTTGTTACACGTTGACACTACCTGGAAGTTTCAAGAGATGTATAAGCTGCGCGACAAGGCAGCTAAAGATGCAGGCATGGAGCTACTGGTTCATAAAAACCAAGAAGCGGTAGATAAGGGCATCAACCCATTTGATCACGGTAGTCTGCACACAGATATGTGGAAAACAGAAGGTCTTAAGCAAGCACTAGACAAGCACGGCTTTGATCTTGCTTTTGGTGGTGCTCGCCGTGATGAGGAAAAGAGTCGCGCTAAAGAGCGTATCTTTTCTTTCCGTAGCAAGAACCACGGATGGGATCCTAAAAACCAGCGTCCAGAGCTTTGGAGCTTATACAATACTCGCAAAAACAAAGGTGAGTCTATTCGTGTATTCCCACTATCTAACTGGACTGAGTTGGATATTTGGCAGTACATCTACCTTGAAAACATTGAGATCGTTCCTCTATACCTTTCAGAGATGCGTCCGACAGTTGAGCGCGATGGCATGTTAGTAATGGTTGACGATGATCGCTTCCAACTTGAGCCAGGCGAAGTACCTGTTGAGCGCTCTATCCGATTCCGTACCTTGGGTTGTTACCCGCTGACAGGTGCTGTTGAGTCAACAGCTAAAACATTGCCAGAAGTCATTCAAGAAATGCTACTGACGACAACATCTGAGCGTCAAGGTCGAGCGATTGATAAAGATGCATCTGCGACAATGGAAAAGAAAAAACAAGAGGGATATTTCTAATGAGTGATAATGCTTATCGCCCAGACGCGCTCATCGCCGAGAACGTTGAAGAGTACCTTAATACACACCTTGAAAAGACGATGCTGCGTTTTATTACCTGCGGCTCTGTTGACGACGGTAAATCAACACTGATTGGTCGTCTGCTTTATGATTCCAAAATGATCTTTGAAGATCAGCTTGCTGCACTAGAAGATGAATCAAAAGCGGGTGGTACTCAGGGACAAGATATTGACTTTGCTCTATTAGTTGATGGTCTTGCAGCAGAACGTGAACAAGGTATCACGATTGATGTTGCCTACCGCTTCTTTGCCACTGAAAAGCGTAAGTTCATCGTCGCTGACACACCGGGCCACGAGCAATACACGCGTAACATGGTGACTGGTGCATCTGACTCACAGCTAGCAGTGATTCTTATTGATGCACGTAAAGGCATCTTGACGCAAACTCGCCGCCATAGTTATTTAGTGAACTTGCTGGGTATCAAGAACATTGTGTTGGCAGTCAATAAGATGGATTTGGTTGACTACGACCAAGCGACTTATGACAAGATTGTTTCAGACTATCGTGTATTTGCTGACTCTATTGGTATTGCTGAGTTTACGGCTATGCCTATCTCCGGCTTTAAAGGCGATAATATTGCCTCAGTCAGTGAAAATACGCCGTGGTATAGCGGCCAAACACTGATGAGTCACTTGGAAACCGTTGATGTTGGTGAAGATACAAGACAAAGCGGCCCGTTACGTTTTCCTGTGCAATGGGTTAACCGTCCTAATCTTGATTTCCGTGGCTTTTCTGGACAAATTGCGTCGGGTATTGTTAAGCCTGGTGACGAAATTAGAGTATTGCCTTCTGGTAAAACATCAACCATCAAAAGCATTGTTACGATGGATGGGGACTTGGAACAGGCTTCAGCTGGCGCATCTGTTACGCTGACGTTTAACGATGAGATTGATTGCTCACGCGGTGATGTTATTTGTGCGGCAGCTGATCCTGCAGAGGCTGCTGACAGCTTCGAAGCTACTTTGGTTTGGATGGATGAGCACGAGATGCTACCGGGTCGCAGCTATGTGATGAAGATCGGTACTCAATCGGTTAATGCGACTGTTCAGCACCCTAAGTATCGTGTTGATGTTAACTCTATTGAGCACCTCGCGGCAAAAACACTGCAACTGAATGATATCGGTGTTTGTTCATTAACGACTGACAAGCGTGTGGTGTTTGAGTCTTACAATGACATTGCGCGCGGTGGACATGAGCTAGGTGGCTTTATCTTAATCGATAAGATGACTAACGCGACTGTTGCAGCTGGTATGCTTAATTTCGCTTTACGCCGTAGTGACAATGTTCATTGGCAGGCGACCGAAATTGACCGTACTGCGCACGCTAACCTGAAGAACCAAAAGCCGGTCGTGCTGTGGTTTACAGGTCTATCTGGATCAGGAAAGTCTACTATTGCTAATGAGGTTGAGATAAAACTAAACCTTATGAATAGACATACGTTCTTGCTTGACGGAGACAATGTGCGTCACGGTCTTAATAAGGATCTAGGTTTTACCGAAGCTGATCGTGTTGAAAATATTCGACGCATTGGTGAGGTGTCTAAACTAATGGTAGATGCTGGTCTTATCGTGCTGACTGCATTTATCTCACCTTTCCGTAGTGAGCGCAGAATGGTACGTGAGATGCTACCTGAGTCGGAGTTCGTTGAAATTTACATTGAGACGCCACTAGAAGTAGCTGAAAAGCGTGATGTGAAGGGCTTGTACAAAAAAGCACGTGCGGGAGAGTTGAAAAACTTCACTGGTATTGATAGCCCTTACGAAGCTCCAAACAACCCGGAAATTCGTTTGGATACAACAAACCAAACTCCGGAACAAGCAGCTGACAAGGTTATTGCTTGGTTATTTGGTAAACCAAGCCAGTCGTAATGGTTTTATCAGCCCAATTTCAACTTTTGTTGAAGTTGGGCATTTAGTGTATTGGTATGTTTTTTTAAAAAGGATTGTCTCAAATGTCCCACCAACCAATTACGGAACTGTATGTCTCCCCTGAAAGTGCACAAAAACTTAAACTGGAAGCTGCAGACCTGCCATCATGGGATCTGACTCCTCGTCAAATTTGTGACCTTGAGTTATTAATGAATGGTGCCTTTAATCCTCTGAAAGGATTTTTGACACAAAAAGATCATGACTCTGTTGTTGAAAACATGCGCTTAGCCGATGGCTCACTATGGCCTATGCCGATCACGTTAGATGTTTCGCAAAAGTTTGCAGATTCTATCGAAACCGGTCAGGACATTGCTCTACGCGACCAGGAAGGCGTAATTCTGGCTGTTCTGTCGATCTCTGATAGCTGGACGCCAGATAAGTCCCTTGAGGCTGAAAAGGTATTTGGCGCAGATGACAGCGCTCACCCTGCAGTAAACTACCTGCACAACACGGCTGGCCCGGTTTACTTAGGTGGTGCTATTACCGGTATCCAGCAGCCTATTCATTATGACTTCCGCGGTCGTCGTGACACGCCAAACGAGCTGCGTGCTTATTTCCGCAAACTGGGCTGGCGTCGTGTGGTTGCGTTCCAAACCCGTAACCCTCTGCACCGTGCACACCAAGAGCTGACATTCCGTGCCGCTAAAGAAGCTCAGGCTAACTTGTTGATTCACCCAGTTGTGGGTATGACTAAGCCTGGCGATATCGATCACTTTACTCGTGTTCGTTGCTACGAAGCGGTTTTGGATCAGTACCCATCCGCGACCACTACGTTGAGCCTGCTAAACCTGGCGATGCGTATGGCTGGCCCAAGAGAAGCAGTTTGGCACGGTTTGATTCGCAAGAACTATGGCTGTACTCACCTAATTGTTGGTCGTGACCACGCAGGCCCGGGCAATAACTCTCAAGGCGAAGATTTCTACGGTCCTTACGATGCGCAAGATCTGTTCCGCAAGCATCAGGAAGAGATGGGCATCGAAATGATTGACTTCAAGCACATGGTTTATGTGCAAGAGCGCGCTCAGTATGAAGCCGCTGATGAAGTTGAAGAAGGCACCACCGTACTGAATATTTCTGGTACTGAACTGCGTCGCCGTCTGGCTGAAGGCCTAGAGATTCCTGAGTGGTTCTCATTCCCAACAGTAGTACAAGAGCTGCGTCGCTCTAAGCCACCTCGCGCTAAGCAAGGCTTCACTGTGTTCTTTACTGGCTTCTCTGGCTCAGGAAAATCCACTATTGCTAACGCATTGATGGTCAAACTGATGGAGATGGGTGGTCGTCCGGTGACATTACTGGATGGTGATTTGGTTCGTAAAAACCTATCATCTGAACTAGGCTTCTCTAAAGAGCATCGCGACCTGAACATTCGCCGCATTGGTTATGTTGCATCTGAGATCACTAAGAACGGCGGTATTGCGATCTGTGCGCCTATCGCGCCTTATGCAACCACTCGTCGTGCTGTTCGTGAAGATATCGAGACGTTTGGTGCATTCCTTGAAGTTCACGTTGCGACGACTATCGAAGAGTGTGAGCGCCGTGACCGTAAAGGCCTGTACAAGCTGGCTCGCGAAGGCAAGATCAAGGAGTTCACAGGGATCTCTGATCCTTATGATGTTCCGGTTAACCCTGAGCTAGTGATTGAGACTGAGAATGTTGATGTGGACAACTGCGCACATCAAGTACTTCTGAAGTTGGAGAGCATGGGTCTGATTAACTAATCATTCCTCCCTGCCCCAAACGAAGCAGGCCGGTACTGATTTCACTCAATACCGGCCGGTTTCTTTTTTACGACTTGCCAATTACGGCATTACTCTAACTTAGGCAAGCTTATGGTTGCCTACCTGGATAATCTTCATCTGGTTCGTTCCACCATCACGCCCCATCAGATCACCTTTAGTCACAATCACGTTATCGCCTTCAGCAACCACTTTTTCTGCCAACAAGTGATCAACCACCACGCGGTTGGCCACTAGTGGGTCAGTCAATGGCTCTTTCAGGATAACGGGATAGACACCGCGATACAGACTAACCAAACGACAAGTCTTCTCGTGAGTCGTTAGTGCAAAGATTGGAATGCCTGAACTAATGCGTGACATCCAACGTGCGGTTGAGCCCGACTCGGTTAATGCACCAATCGCTTTGATATTCATGTGATTCGCAGCATACATGGTCGCCATCGCAATCCCTTCGTCCACACGCTCAAAATGCAGGTCCATACGGTGCTTAGAGACATTAGAGTCGCGTGAACGCTCTGCCTGCTCACAAATCTCCGACATGATCTCAACGACTTTATACGGATGCTTACCAACGGCTGTTTCACCAGATAGCATCACCGCATCTGTACCGTCGATTACCGCATTAGCAACATCGAATACTTCAGCACGGGTTGGGATCGGGTTATCGATCATTGTTTCCATCATCTGCGTGGCAGTGATAACAATACGATTCAATGTGCGGCAGCGGTTAATGATGTTCTTTTGAGTCAGCGGCAAGTGCGCATCCCCAATTTCTACACCCAAATCACCACGAGCAACCATCACCACGTCAGAGGCGATAATGATCTCATCCAGCACTGGCTGATGAATCACTTCAGCGCGCTCCAGCTTAGACACCATGGCCGCATTTCCACCCGCTTCATTCATCAAGCGACGTGCGTAGTGCATGTCTTCTGCGGAGCGTGGGAAGGAAACAGCCAAAAAGTCTACTTCGATGGCTGCGGCAGTTTTGATGTCCTGAATGTCTTTCTCAGTCAACGCATCTGCAGATAAACCACCGTTACGACGGTTAATGCCTTTGTTGTTAGACAAGATGCCGCCATTAACCACTTCACACTCGATGCGGTTACCAACGACGCCTTTAACCAAAAACACTATACGGCCATCATCCAGCAACAACTCATCGCCAGCATGCACTTCTTGTGGCAGTGTTTTGTAAGTCAGACCTACCGCATTTTGGTCGCCGTCGTTCACACCCATATCGGAGTCAAGAAAGAACTGATCGCCCGTGGCCAGCTCAATCTTACCCTCTTTAAAGCGGTCAATACGGATTTTAGGGCCTTGTAAATCGCCTAAAATTCCAACGGTACGCCCAAGCTTTGCAGCAGCATCGCGTACCATTTTCGCACGATGCGCATGCTCTTCAGGCGAGCCGTGAGAAAAGTTTAATCGAACTACGTTGACACCGGCAGCGATTAGTTTTTCGATACTCTCAGGTGTATCCGTAGCGGGTCCAAGTGTGGCTACTATTTTCGTTCGTCTCATAGCGTCTATTTTATCCTTTTGCTCGCGCTTCCAACATGGAAACGACGGGAAGTTTTTTACCTTCTAAGAATTCCAGAAATGAGCCACCACCTGTGGAGATGTAGGAAACCTTATCACTGATGCCATATTTATCAACAGCAGCCAAGGTGTCGCCACCACCTGCAACCGAAAAGCCTTTTGATTTGGCAATCGCCATCGCAATGGCTTTGGTGCCTTCGCCAAATTGGTCGAATTCAAATACGCCAACCGGGCCGTTCCAAACAATCGTTCCGGCATTGCGGATGATCTCTGCTAATTCTTCAGCCGACCGTGGTCCGATATCAAAGACCATATCGTCATCTGCAATCTCAGAGACTGGCTTGAGTGTTGCTTCAGCCGTTTCTGAAAATTCCTTACCGCAGACCACGTCAACCGGTACTGGAATGCTACCACCATTGGCAATAGCCGCTTTGGTTAAAGCTTTGCAGGTATCGACTAAATCTGATTCATAAAGTGATTTACCAACGTTATGACCCGCTGCGGCAATGAAGGTATTGGCAATGCCACCGCCGACGATCAACTGGTCAACCACTTTAGACAGCGATTCTAACACAGTCAGCTTGGTAGAGACTTTTGAGCCACCAACCAGCGCCACCATTGGACGGGCTGGGTTATCCAGCGCCTGCTTTAGTGCCGCTAACTCACCGGCTAACAATGGGCCTGCGGCCGCGACTGGGGCAAACTCACCTGCGCCATAAGTAGAGGCTTGCGCGCGATGTGCAGTACCGAATGCATCCATGACATAGATATCGCATAAGCTTGCGTACTGGCGAGACAGTGTTTCGTCGTTAGACTTTTCGCCCTTGTTGAAACGTACGTTTTCCAGTAAGGCCAGCTCGCCATCTTCTAGCACAGGGGCATTTTCCAGATAGTCTGTAATCAGCTTTACGGGCTTGCCTAGCGCTTCGCTTAAATAGTCCGCAACGGGCTGTAAGGAGTATTGCTCCTCATATTGCCCTTCGGTCGGACGCCCTAAGTGAGACATCACCATTACTTTAGCGCCAGCATCCAATGCCGTGCGTAAACTTGGCAATGATGCCTCGATACGCGCAGCAGAGGTTACTTTGCCGTCTTTGAACGGCACATTCAGGTCCTGACGAATCAGCACCCGTTTTCCGGATAATTCCAGATCTGTCATATTGACAATAGTCATTAATCAATCCTCTTTAACACTAAGAGTGTAAACGTTAAACATGACACGAGAATGACGCTTAGGCTGTCACTTGCTCAATGGCTTCCAGAACGGCTTTAGTCGTGATACCGAAGTACTCGAACAACTCTGGTGCTGGTGCCGACTCGCCGAAGCCTGTCATGCCGACCATTGCGCCATTGATGCCGACATATTTATACCAACCGTCCATGATCGCTGCTTCGACTGCCACACGTGCAGTGACTGCTGCTGGTAATACAGACTCTTTATAAGCTGCATCCTGACGATCAAACTCAATGGTTGATGGCATGGAGACTACACGTACATTCTTTGGTGATTGCTCGGCTGCTTCCAAAGCAAGCTGAACTTCTGAACCGGTAGCAATAACAATTACGTCAGGTGTGCCAGCGCAATCTTTAATAATGTAACCACCTTTGCTAACGTTCGCCAGAGTCGCAGCATCGCGCTCAACATGAGGCAGACTTTGACGTGAGAAAATCAGACAAGACGGTTGGTCTTTCTTTTCGATCGCAGACTTCCAGGATACAGCTGACTCAACCGCATCACAGGCACGCCATACATTCATATTTGGAATCATCCGTAGCGTTGGAATTTGCTCAACCGCTTGGTGGGTTGGGCCATCTTCACCCAAACCGATCGAATCGTGCGTGTAAACAAAGATGCTACGGATTTTCATTAGTGCAGCCATGCGCAGTGCATTACGTGCATATTCTGAGAACATCAGGAAGGTTGCGCCGTAAGGCATCAATCCGCCATGCAGTGTTACACCATTCATAATGGCGCTCATACCAAACTCACGCACACCGTAGGACAGGTAGTTTCCAGTGAAATCTTTATCTGTTCCATGGTTTGAGTTGATGTATTTGCTACCACTGAAGAAGGTGTTGTTAGATGGCGTTAGGTCGGCAGAACCACCCAAGAACTCTGGCAACAACGGACCAAATGCATTCAGTGCAGTCTTTGACGAGGCACGGGTTGCTTGAGTTAACGCTTGCTCTGCAATGGATTTAACTGCGTCGTTAGCGGCTTGCTCCCAGTTCTCTGGCAAGTCACCCGCCATCCGGCGTGAGAACTCAGCGGCTTCTGTAGGGTATGCAGCTTTGTAGGCATCGAAACGAGTATTCCACTCAGCTTCTGCGGCAGCGCCCTGCTCTTTTGCATCCCAACCGGCATACACATCATCAGGAATTTCGAACGGAGGTAGTGTCCAGCCCATTGCTTCGCGAGTGGCTGCGATTTCGTCTGCTCCTAATGGCTCGCCGTGTACATTGTGGCCGCCTTGCTTGTTTGGAGCACCTTTACCAATCACTGTTTTGCAGCAGATTAGTGTTGGCTTGTTAGTTTCTGCCTGAGCCTGCTCGGTTGCGGCTTTGATCGCATCCGCATCGTGACCATCAACATTCGCAATAACCTGCCAACCGTAAGACTCGAAGCGTTTAGGGGTATCATCAGCGAACCAGCCTACAACGTCGCCGTCGATAGAAATGCCGTTGTCATCGTAGTAGCAGATTAGTTTGCCCAGTTTTAATGTGCCAGCTAGTGAACATACTTCGTGGGAAATACCTTCCATAAGGCAACCATCGCCCAAGAATACGTATGTGAAATGATCTACGATTGCGTGACTATCACGATTGAACTGTGCCGCCATAACTTTTTCAGCCAGTGCCATACCAACCGCATTGCTGAGGCCTTGACCCAGTGGTCCGGTTGTCGTTTCGATGCCTGGTGCGTAACCGTACTCTGGATGACCCGGTGTTTTGGAGTGTAATTGGCGGAAGTTACGGATTTCCGACATTGGCAAATCATAACCCGTTAGGTGCAGCACCGAGTATGGTAGCATTGAAGCATGACCGTTAGACATCACGAAACGGTCGCGGTCTGGCCATGCTGGGTTTTGCGGGTTGTGTTTCATGAAGTCGTTGTAGAGTACTTCGGCTATATCAGCCATACCCATTGGCGCCCCCGGATGACCGGATTTTGCTTGTTGAACAGCGTCCATACTAAGGACACGAATTGCATTGGCTAGTACACTACGAGATGACATTAATAACTCCTGTTGAGCTGGTACTTGAATAAAGAAGGCAATTTTAGCAGAAGGCTGATTGAGATGCTCTGCTATCGAATGAAAAATAGTGAGACTAAATTTGTTCGCAACCTAAGTAACTTGACATACCACAGTCAATCACTTTACCGTTTATCCACAGATTTGTTGTATCCGTTAGTAGCAAACCAAAAACCCTATGCCGCAAGGAGCTGGTACGCTATATTCGGATAGACCTCTTTTACCAACAGAAATCCCCTATGAATAAAAGAAAAATCCTATTCAGCCTTATAGCAGTGATATCACTCAATGGCTGTAGTGCTATTAAGGCGCGCTTCTTCAAACCAGCCGACCCACTCACAACATCAAAGCCCATGAAGTACAGTTTCATCGCGCCAAGAAGAGCTCCACTGGCTACAGCAGTGGCGAGTAGATTGCAGCTTACCTCAAGTGGTAATAACGGCTCTATGGGTCGTTTTAGCTATTACTCAGCTAATGGCAACAGGTGTCAAACTCTGTCTTTAGATACCCCGAGGGCTGCTTGCTTTGTCGATGGAAAATGGCAAGAAGCAGCACCGATATTAGTCGTTCAAACTCCCTAGTAATGGCTCTATTTTTAAATGCGCTAAGCATACAGGTTCGAGTTATTCAAGCCATCGTTTATCGAGAGACGCTGATAAAGCTCGGTAATAATAAGATGGGTTTCCTGTCGGCTATCGGTCAGCCGCTATCACAGATTCTTTTTATTTCATTACTGTTCACTGTAATTGGGAGGAATAACCCTCTAGGCGGCAGTATTGTACTGTTTTTAGCAACAGCTATCATTCCTTACAATTTTTGCATAATGATGGCAACCAGAGTGATGAATAATCAAGGAACAAGTAAAGGCCTGATGACTCACCCCTTTATAACCCCCTTCGATACAATTATTGCAAACCTCTTAATAGAATCCTCGATACTTTTGATTGCTGGAGTCGTTATTTTCACTGGTGTTGGGCTGCTTGGCTACTGGGATTACTCCTACGACTCATTGCTTGACATCCTCCTAATGATAATTGTGTCGATTACTCTTGGTTTTGCAATAGGGCTTATTAATTCAGCACTTGCCGCACGATTCAGCTTATATCCAAAGTTTTGGGGTCTACTCACGCGCCCTTTATTTATTATGTCGGGAGTGTTTTTTGTCGCGTCAGAGCGCTTTCCGCCTGAAGTCATGGCTATTCTTTATTATAACCCTGTATTACACATCACCGAGTGGTCACGCAGTGCATTCTACCGTACATGGGAAAGTAGTCTGGTCGACTTAAAATACCTCCTTGGCTTTACCCTCACAGCATTGTTTATAGGTTTAGCTATGCAGAGACTCACCGAGGAAAAAGCCCGCGAATGATTATATCCTTTGACAATGTCACCAAGCTAAAGCCAATACCAGGCACTCATAAGAAAAAACATGTTCTTCTGAATGCCTCTTTTATCTTCAATGAAGGTGATCGAGTTAGTTTACTAGGAGTAAAAAGTGCTGGTGTTCCAACAGTGCTAAAACTTATTTCAGGCTCTGAATTACCAACAACAGGGAAGATTATAAGACGCGGTTCATTTTCTCCTCCAATCGGTGACACTGGTAGCTTTCATGGTGATCTGACTGGCGAGGAGAATATTCGCTTTATTTGCAAGCTCTACGGACAGCAACCTAAAACTATCATCGCTTTCATAAAAGACTTTCTGGAAGCGGATAAGGCACTCAAGCTTCCAACTAAAACATATCAGGATGGGTTTGGTAAAAATATTGCCTTTGCACTAAGTATTGCAATGAGGTTCGATACCTATTTAGTTATCAACCCAATCCCAACGGGGAACTCTCCTGAGTTCCAAAAAAAATGCATGGATGCATTCACAGAAAAGACAAAGGATGCCTCACTCATTTTGACATCTAACTCTGTGAAGCTTGTACGAAACTATACTGATAGAGCAATGGTAATTCACAAAGGGGCTGCGATCCTCTTTGATGATATTGAAGCAGGCCTTCTAAAGTACCGACGCTTTCATCGCAACAACACAGGCACCATTTAGAATGTCCTTTAATAAATTTACATTTTTTTTCTTTGTTCTAATACCTAGTGCATTAGTTTCAACCTACTTTTATAAGTATGCTAGTGATCAATATGTTTCTGAGTCCCGCTATATTATACAAGGAAGCAGCCAAAGCAATGTTGATGTATTAGGGATGGTAACGGGGCTTACTGGGATGGCCTCATCTGGAACAGACTCCCTAACAGTTCAAAACTATATAAACTCTCACGACTTCTTACGCCTGATTAACCAGAGAATCAGTTTACGTAAAGAGTACTCAAGCACTACTCATGATTGGTGGGCCAGATTGCCAGAGGATGCAACCAATGAAGACCTTCTAGATTACTGGGAGAATACGATCGTCAATATCTCATTCGATGGAGCTTCAGGTATCAGCATACTTGAGGTAACCGCATTTGAAGCAGAAATGGCCCAGAAAATTTCAAACGAAATCTTAGAAATCAGTGAAACCTTCATTAATACAATGTCTGACAATGCTAGGGACGACGCGTTAGAGTTTGCACAAAAAGAGGCCAAAGATGCCAAGCTCACACTGGACAATCTCAGAAATCAGATCACACTTTTCAGCGAAAGTGAAAAGGTTATCAGTGTGGAACAAAATGCCCAAACTGAGCAAGGTATTGTTGCGGAGTTGAAACAAAAACTAGCTACTGCGGAAGCTGAATATAGAAAAATAAGCGCCTATATGCGCCAAGACTCTCTCAAGGTTAGAGCCTTGATCAATGACATCAACTCTATTAAAAACCAAATCCTAGTGCAGCAAAGTCGCTGGACAAACCCTGATGCTGGCGCTGGAAAAACAGTCGCCTCAGCAGTACAAAACACGGCTAGGCTCACTTCAGAGCTTACTTTTGCAGAGCAACTTTATGTTACCGCGCTAAGTGCATTAAAGCAGGCGGAAATTGAATCCAAACAAAAGCAGCGCTACTTGGAACGTATTGTTCCTCCTCACCTTCCAGATGAGGCGCTAAAGCCCCACCGTATTCTCTCAGCGGTATCATTCTTCCTAGCAAGCTTCATGATATGGGGAGTGCTATCCTTAATAATTTCTTCAGTGCGTGAGCACCTTAGTTAGGCATGAGGCAAACATCGTGAACTATAAAAACCTACCAAAGCTACTCCAGAAAGTCATTTCTGGAGTTGTATTATCTTCCCTGTGCTTAAGCATACAAGCGGCAGACCCACAAAACAGTTTAACACCTGAAGCATTCGATGAAGGAATACCAGACACGGAGAGCCTTAGAGGCCTTAACCGCCCTTTTGGTGCCAGTCTTTTTACCGGAAAATTTGCAGCACAGGGATCTAATGCCCTTGACCCTGACTACATACTTGTTCCCGGTGATAAAGTCTCACTCCATATCTGGGGAGCTGTGCAAGCTGATGAAACGTCGGTGATTGATGCACAAGGAAATCTCTTTCTTCCCGAAATAGGCGCCGTAAAAGTAGCCGGAAGCCCAGCAAAAGATCTCTCATCGCTTGTAAAAGGAAAGCTACAAGGTGTCTATACCCAGGGCGTTGATGTTTACGTCAATCTCTTAACTGCGACACCTGTAAGTGTATTTGTGACGGGCCCCGTTCTTAGCCCAGGCCAATATGCAGGTATACAAACAGATAGTGTTCTTGCCTATTTACACCAGGCAGGAGGCATTGACCCAAATCGGGGAAGCTATCGAAACATAAGAATCTTAAGGCGGAATCAGACCATTGGAACCGTTGATTTATATGCGTTTTTACGATGGGGCCAACTACCAAATATTCGTTTTCAAAACGGTGATACTATTTTAGTTGCTCCACAAAGTAGCACCGTGAATGTAGAAGGCGATGTGCGAGGAAACTACCGATTCGAATTTTCAAGACAAGAAGGTTCAGGTCGCGACCTAATAAACATTGCTCGGCCGAACTCTAGCGTAACAAACATCGCACTTAGCGGAACAAGAAATCAAAGACCACTTTCTGTTTATTTACCCATTGGTAAATTCGCTAATACCGCCCTACGTGACGGAGACACTGTACGCTTTGTGTCAGACGCTCAAAGTGGCACGATTGATATTTCCGTAGAAGGTAGCTACCTAGGCAACTCTTACCTAGCTGCGAAGAAAGGATCTCGCTTAAAAGAAGTCCTTGACTACATAGCCATCTCTCCTGATGAAGCAGATATTAATAACATATTTATTCGTCGCAAGAGTGTTGCTGAGAAACAAAAAATCAACTTACAACAGTCAATTAATCGGCTGGAGAGAAGCGTCTTAACATCACCAGCCAAATCAGATGGAGAAGCAAGTATAAGACAACAGGAAGCGGCTCTAGTAAGTGAGTTCATAAAAAATGCACGGAATATAGTTCCTGATGGTCGAGTTGTTGTCAGCGAGAATGGCCAAATTGCCAATATTCGCTTGGAAGATGGTGATGTAATTGTTATTCCGTTTCGTAGTGACGTTATAACCATCAGTGGTGAAGTTAACATACCCCAAGCGCTTGTCTTTGCTAGTAATGCCACAACTAGAGACTATGTCGCTAGAGCCGGCGGATTTACCGAGAGAGCAGACGCACGTCGCATTATCATTAGAAAGCCTAATGGACAAATAATCATTGATCAAGGCGCTGTTCTGGCTCCAGGGGATGAGTTACTTATTTTTCCTAGGGTTGATACTAAATCAATGCAATACGCTAAGGATATAATCACGATTATCTTCCAGATTGCTGCTGCAAGTAGTGCTGTTGGCATACTTTAATTATGAGAATGCCTTTTAGACTGTATGTGTTATTTTCAAAGAAAATACTTAAGGGCATTTTAAAATTAGATAATTCAGATTATGAGTATCAGATCATTCATCCTTTGCCTGAGCTGAGTCTTTTGGGCGCATCGTCTCAGCTGTGCACAACGTCATGGTACATGATAGAACTTGTTATAAAGCAAGCTGAGGCTCGGCAAGGCATAATGAGGGTTATCTTAAGAGACTCTAATAACAAAGCTCAGGTAATACTTCTTCGCTATACAGATGGCGTATTAAAGAAACGTTTTTTTAAAGTTTTAATAAACCCTACTACTGTTCAGCTGGAAATTGACACTTCTTCTAAGTTACTGAAAATAGAGAAATTAAGAATATTCAGAGTTAGTCGTAAATTTGCGCATAAGCGGGTATTGAAAAAGATAAAGGCGAATCATCCTGACTTTTTCCAGCTTGAGACTAAAACTGTACGTCAAATGATAGATCTTCAGGCTGATCAACAAGCAGTAGATCCTGATGCCTACCTCTATCAAACATACGACGGTATCGTTGCTCCTGCTTTTTTAAGCAACAACAAAAACCTTCAATCGGCTCTTAGAATATGTCCGGCACTCCCTACCGGCCAGCACTATGCTTCGCTGCCAGCACAAACATTCTCTATTGCGGTCATGGCGCATATCTTCTATGACGATATGTTGCCCGAGTTTCAACACTGGCTTGTCTAAATATTCCATTCCACTTTGGATCTTTTGATCTCGGGACGCCCCTCGGAAGCTCCACCACCAACTGGATTGTCGAAGCCTTAGCTCGCCACCGTACCCACAAATCCTGGGGCACATTAGATGTTAGGGTGATGCCGAATCAGGGACGTGAATATTGCACCGATGGTGGTGGGCTTTGCGAAAAGAGTGTCTGGCGCATGATTATGTGATGCATTTACATTCTAAGAAGAGCCCGTATGGCAGTGAGACGGATGGCTGGTTTAGCTATTGCTTGTCGCACTTGCTCGATAGCCCGCTGTATGTGAGGCCATTCTGAATCAGTTTGAACAAAAATCCTGAGCTGGGCATTATTTACCCGCCACCTTTACCTACCTTTGCGCAATCATGCTTGCAATTGGGAGACTCTGGGATCGTCTGGGGTTCCGGGCAACGACACTGGAGGCGTTTCCCCTTGAGTTCCCGGCGGGCTCAATGGATGTGGTTCCGCTCCTCGGCCTTGAGGCCGTTGTTTGAGGCTAATTTGGACTGGGCTGATTTCCCAGCAGAGGATAGTCAGAAAAATGGCACTCTGGCCCATGTGATTGAGCGCTTATTCTTTTACGTTGCGCATCACCAACAGCAAACTTATCAAGCGGTCCGCCCTGCTTCACCCATGGAGTTTTTCAGTCCATTGATTGCGCCGACGATGCCTGAGCATCGCGACTGGTCCGTGACGGCGAAGGCCAATAGTCTCGATTATTATTCCGGTGTATAACCAATGGGCGCATACCCGTGCTTGTCTGAACGCGATTGCGGACTTTACAGACCCTGAGCAAACGCCTTATGAGATTATTTTAGCGGACGATGGTTCAACGGATGAGACCTTAGCGGCGGCAGATCATTATCCACACCTTATTGTGGTCCGTACACCAAAGAATCTGGGCTTTCTGGGTAACTGTAATCATGCTGCAAAGACGGCGCAGGGAACGTTTCTGGTCCTGCTCAATAACGACACTCAAGTTCAACCTGGCTGGTTATCTTCGTTAATAGACACCTTCGAAACCACACCCGAATGCAGCCGTTGTTGGTTCGAAGCTGTTGTATCCTGATGGCTCTTTGCAGGAGGCGGGTGGAGTGGTTTGGCAGAATGCCGGTGGCCTTAATTATGGTCGTGACCAAAACCCGGCCCTGCCTGAGTATAGCTACCTAAAACCATCCGATTATATTTCAGGGGCAGCCATTGCCGTTCGCCATGACTTTTGGCTTACGTTGGGCGGCTTTGATGAGCGCTTTGTACCGGCTTACTATGAAGATACCGACCTGTGTTTTGAGGCTCGAGATCACAACAGGGAGGTCTATCTACAACCGGCCTCTTTAGTGGTTCATTTTGAAGGCAAGTCTCACGGTACCGACCTTGGCAGTGGCATCAAACATCATCAGGTGATTAATCAACAAAAGTTTCGTGACAAGTGGCAAACTACGCTGGAAACCAAGCATGTTGATGGCAGTCAATTACTCTTTGCCAGAGAACGGAGTGTCGGTAAAAAGATTATTGCGGTGCTGGATTACTATTTGCCAGAATATGACCGTCATGCCGGTGCCCGCCACACCCTGACCTACATCAAGCTACTGCTATCAAAAGGCTATGTCGTTAAATACTTCGCTTGCTTTATTGATCATGAGCGGCAAATTCAGTTTGCGACTCAGTTGCAACAGCTGGGCGTTGAAACCTACTACCCCGGGATCTATTATTTTGAGCAAAACTGGAGTGCCTGGCTGACTGCTCATAAAGACTACTTAGATGCGGTGCTGATTAATCGTCCTCACATTTATCAGATGCATGCCAAAGCCTGTCAGGAAGCGTCAATTCCGGTCTTGTATTTCTGCCATGATCTGCATAATCTCCGCGCTTACCGTGAAGCCCTGCGTCAACAAGATACCGAGAAGGCCAAACAGGTCAAAGCCAGAGAGCAGGAAGAAATTGATATTTTCCGACAGGCAGCCTTCAGTTATACTCCAAGTCAGTTCGAAGCGGATTACTTGCAACAGGAACATAACATTGAAACGGTGAGCTACCTGCCCTTGTATTGTAACGAAACAGGCTGTCCGGACCGTAAGCGTGCACCCGAAGGCCAGCGCATCGTGTTCGTCGGTGGCATGCATCACGCCCCGAATCATGATGCGGTTACATGGTTTTTAAGTGAGGTATGGCCCTTCGTTATAAAGGCCGCACCTCAGGCAAGTTTCCGCTTAGTGGGGGCCAACCCATCAGAGTCACTCTATGCGATGGCGGATGAATCGGTCACGCTACTGGGTGGTATTTCAGAAGATGACCTGCACGAGGAGTACCGTCTCGCCAGACTCGTTGTCGCCCCCTTACAATATGGCGCCGGCGTTAAAGGCAAGACCTTGGAGGCATTACAAAAAGGCATCCCCCTAGTGGCCACCAGCATCGCCGCTGAAGGGATCCCCGGAATTAATGACCTGCTACCAACCGCAGACACTCCGGAAGCATTCGCCCAACAAGTATTGGAAATGCTAGCGCTGTCTGATGAGCAGTGGCTAGACTGCTCCCATAACTATACGGCGTTTGCACGTCATACCTTATCAACTGAAGAAGCTTGGCGACACTTTACTCGTGGCTTGAGCCTTGTTGGTTTAGAAGCTAACTTATAACCCTAAAGAATACATTAACTTTGAACTCAGCCACCTCACAAATAAAGAAATTTTTCCGTAAGGAGATAGAGTTTAAAGAAAAAACTAAACACAATGATCTAGGAAAAATAAGTGTAGATTTTTTTATAACTAAAAATAAACAGAGCATTAAAAAAAACAACTGGTATATGCTTGAACTAGTAGCATCATCTACTAATAACAACAAAAAAATCGTTAACTTAATACTAAATAAAGGTCTTCATAACGAACAAGATATTAGCTTGTCATTCTATAATCAACGCACTAGAAAACGACTTTTTTTAAGCTCAGGAAATCCACAAAAGATATCGCTAGTGAGTGAAGAAAAGAATTTCAACGTGGATAGTTTATCTATATTTCAGGTTAGTTTCTTTTTTGCCCTCACTCGTACCCTAAAAAAGCTTATAAACAACCACCCTCTTTATTTCAACAGGAAAGCACTCATTACTTTTGGTAAAGTATATTTAACATCCATAAAAGAAAAACAGTCCATATCTGCTATTCTATACAAAAAATATAATGAAATAGTTGACCCACCGAACTTCAATGAGACTGAACTTTATTCACTATGGATAAGCAATAATGAACAGAAAAAAAACAAACACCTAACACCAACAGGCTTCTCTTTCTCACGCAATAAATTTGATATTCAAGAACCACCTAAAAATAATTCAAACACCATAATAGCGTACAGTGTTTACTCACATGCAACTCAAAGAGAAACTTTTCCCAACCTTTTTAATAACACAAAAAATATTGACTATATAATAATTATTGAGAACGGCTCCACTCTCGCAGAAGATGCACTTATTGTATTGTCAGATATGATTTCGGCTAACCCTAATGCCAAACTCATATATTCAGATAATGACTATTTGAACTCATCAGGCTTCCGTCATTCACCACACTTCAAGCCCGACTGGAACCCAGACCTGTTTTATTCATCGAACTATATTGGTAATAGTTATATTATAAGGTCCGACTTTTTCAGAAGCGCGATTTCAGATAGCGAGCTTCAGAAACTCACTGCTTACCAAGTGCTTTACAAGATAACAAGCCAACTTGACGGAGCTGATATAGTCCATATCCCTAAAATACTATTCCATAAGCCTGACCAACAAAAAGAAGACATTAGTAGAATAAATTTCAGCGATGTGATTTATCCATATACTGAAAAAAATTATAAAATAAGCATCATTATACCTACAAGAGATAAAGTAGAGCTACTTGACAGATGCATACAGTCTATTATTCAAAAATCAACCTATAAAAATTACGAAATTATTATAGTTAATAATGATAGCAAAGAAAAAAGAACACTAGATTTTCTATCAAGCATTGATCAATTACCTAATATATCCGTAATAAGCTACAAAAGACCGTTTAATTTTTCAGCAATGAACAACTATGCAGTAAAGAAAGCAAAAGGTGATATTATCTTATTGCTTAATAATGATACTGAAGTAATCTCTAACACTTGGTTAAATGAGCTTCTCCGATATGCAATACACCCTAATGTCGGCTGTGTCGGAGCCAAGTTGATTTATGCAGACCATACAATACAACATGCAGGAATAATCCTAGGTATTAATGGAGTCGCAGGGCACGCACATCGTGGGCAAAATATGAAATCAAATGGCTACTTTAATCGATTAAATCAAGTTCAAAATTTCTCAGCCATGACTGCTGCATGCTTGATGGTTAGAAAAGACACCTACCTCCAAGCCGGGGGGCTGACGGAACGTTTAGCAATCAGTATGAATGATGTTGACTTCTGTCTAAAAATAAAAGAACTTGGCTATCGCAACATATGGACACCACATGCCCTACTATACCACCATGAATCTCAATCACGAGGAACAGCTGTAAACGCCAAAGTTAAAAGGATTACTAACAAAGAAGTGCGTTACATTAAACATAAATGGTGGTATTTTTTGCAGAAAGATCCTGCTTACAACCAGAACCTAACTAGAATTTTGGAAGATTTTTCAATAAACCCCTACCAATCAGATTAAAATCAAAAATATTACATTAAGTTTTACTAAACAAGGACATGACAGCAAGCATGAAGTTTATCCAGCGTATAAGAAAACGATTTTCAAAAAAATCTTACGAACAGGCTCCACCTCCATCACTTAGCAACAAACCAGACACAAGTGATGATAAAAATCTGATACTGGATAGTGGCTTATTTGATGCTGATTGGTATCAAAAAAAATACAGTACTAAAAATAACCTCATCGATGCTCCCTACGAACACTTTCTCAAATATGGGTTAATAAACGAAAATGACCCGAGCTCAGCTTTCTCGACCAGAGCTTACTATCTACTTTATCCAGACGTTAGACTCTCAGGCCTAAACCCTTTAGTCCATTACCTTGAGCACGGAATTAACGAAGGAAGAATTTTTCTACCTGTCAGCTTCGATGTCTCTAAAGCCGATGAGCGATTAAGTATCAAGCTCTTAAAAGAATCGGGATTATTTGATGTAGATTGGTACCTTGATACCTATCAAGATGTTGCTAAAGCAAACATTGATCCCATAGCTCACTATGTAGGCAATGGAGCAAGAGAGGGGAGAAATCCTTCTCAATCATTTTTCAGCTATTTTTATCTTTCACAACTTCGCAATGAAGGGCTTTCGTACATCAACCCGCTACTTCACTATATTTTTATCGGAAGACAAAACAATCTAAGAGCCTCTCCTGATGGTCTTAGAATATGTCCGGCACTCCCTACCGGCCAGCACTATGCTTCGCTGCCAGCACAAACATTCTCTATTGCGGTCATGGCGCATATCTTCTATGACGATATGTTGCCCGAGTTTCAACACTGGCTGTCTAATATTCCATTCCACTTTGATCTTTTGATCTCGACGCCCTCGGAGCCTCAGCAGCAACGGATTGTCGAAGGCTTAGCCTCGTTACCAAATCTGGGCACATTAGATGTTAGGGTGATGCCGAATCAGGGACGTGATATTGCACCGATGGTGGTGGGCTTTGCGAAAGAGTGTCTGGCGCATGATTATGTGTTGCATTTACATTCTAAGAAGAGCCCGTATGGCAGTGAGACGGATGGCTGGTTTAGCTATTGCTTGTCGCACTTGCTCGATAGCCCGCTGTATGTGAGTGCCATTCTGAATCAGTTTGAACAAAATCCTGAGCTGGGCATTATTTACCCGCCACCTTTACCTACCTTGCGCAATCATTTGCATTGGGAGAATATGCGTCCGGAGGGTGAGGCTCTGTTGGATCGTCTGGGGGTTCCGGCAACGACACTGGAGGCGTTTCCCCTTGAGTTCCCGGCGGGCTCAATGATGTGGTTCCGCTCCTCGGCCTTGAGGCCGTTGTTTGAGGCTAATTTGGACTGGGCTGATTTCCCAGCAGAGGATAGTCAGAAAAATGGCACTCTGGCCCATGTGATTGAGCGCTTATTCTTTTACGTTGCGCATCACCAACAGCAAACTTATCAAGCGGTCCGCCCTGCTTCACCCATGGAGTTTTTCAGTCCATTGATTGCGCCGACGATGCCTGAGCATCGCGACTGGTCCGTGACGGCGAAGCCAATAGTCTCGATTATTATTCCGGTGTATAACCAATGGGCGCATACCCGTGCTTGTCTGAACGCGATTGCGGACTTTACAGACCCTGAGCAAACGCCTTATGAGATTATTTTAGCGGACGATGGTTCAACGGATGAGACCTTAGCGGCGGCAGATCATTATCCACACCTTATTGTGGTCCGTACACCAAAGAATCTGGGCTTTCTGGGTAACTGTAATCATGCTGCAAAGACGGCGCAGGGAACGTTTCTGGTCCTGCTCAATAACGACACTCAAGTTCAACCTGGCTGGTTATCTTCGTTAATAGACACCTTCGAAACACACCCGAATGCAGCCGTTGTTGGTTCGAAGCTGTTGTATCCTGATGGCTCTTTGCAGGAGGCGGGTGGAGTGGTTTGGCAGAATGCCGGTGGCCTTAATTATGGTCGTGACCAAAACCCGGCCCTGCCTGAGTATAGCTACCTAAAACCATCCGATTATATTTCAGGGGCAGCCATTGCCGTTCGCCATGACTTTTGGCTTACGTTGGGCGGCTTTGATGAGCGCTTTGTACCGGCTTACTATGAAGATACCGACCTGTGTTTTGAGGCTCGAGATCACAACAGGGAGGTCTATCTACAACCGGCCTCTTTAGTGGTTCATTTTGAAGGCAAGTCTCACGGTACCGACCTTGGCAGTGGCATCAAACATCATCAGGTGATTAATCAACAAAAGTTTCGTGACAAGTGGCAAACTACGCTGGAAACCAAGCATGTTGATGGCAGTCAATTACTCTTTGCCAGAGAACGGAGTGTCGGTAAAAAGATTATTGCGGTGCTGGATTACTATTTGCCGGAATATGACCGTCATGCCGGTGCCCGCCACACCCTGACCTACATCAAGCTACTGCTATCAAAAGGCTATGTCGTTAAATACTTCGCTTGCTTTATTGATCATGAGCGGCAAATTCAGTTTGCGACTCAGTTGCAACAGCTGGGCGTTGAAACCTACTACCCCGGGATCTATTATTTTGAGCAAAACTGGAGTGCCTGGCTGACTGCTCATAAAGACTACTTAGATGCGGTGCTGATTAATCGTCCTCACATTTATCAGATGCATGCCAAAGCCTGTCAGGAAGCGTCAATTCCGGTCTTGTATTTCTGCCATGATCTGCATAATCTCCGCGCTTACCGTGAAGCCCTGCGTCAACAAGATACCGAGAAGGCCAAACAGGTCAAAGCCAGAGAGCAGGAAGAAATTGATATTTTCCGACAGGCAGCCTTCAGTTATACTCCAAGTCAGTTCGAAGCGGATTACTTGCAACAGGAACATAACATTGAAACGGTGAGCTACCTGCCCTTGTATTGTAACGAAACAGGCTGTCCGGACCGTAAGCGTGCACCCGAAGGCCAGCGCATCGTGTTCGTCGGTGGCATGCAACACGCCCCGAATCATGATGCAGTTACGTGGTTTTTAAGTGAGGTGTGGCCCTTCGTTATAAAGGCCGCACCTCAGGCAAGTTTCCGCTTAGTGGGGGCCAACCCATCAGAGTCACTCTATGCGATGGCGGATGAATCGGTCACGCTACTGGGTGGTATTTCAGAAGATGACCTGCACGAGGAGTACCGTCTCGCCAGACTCGTTGTCGCCCCCTTACAATATGGCGCCGGCGTTAAAGGCAAGACCTTGGAGGCATTACAAAAAGGCATCCCCCTAGTGGCCACCAGCATCGCCGCTGAAGGGATCCCCGGAATTAATGACCTGCTACCAACCGCAGACACTCCGGAAGCATTCGCCCAACAAGTATTGGAAATGCTAGCGCTGTCTGATGAGCAGTGGCTAGACTGCTCCCATAACTATACGGCGTTTGCACGTCATACCTTATCAACTGAAGAAGCTTGGCGACATTTTAGTCGTGGCTTAAATCTTATTGGCTTAGAAAGAGAATAAACTGCATGGAACAACAACTTAAAAAAACACTCGTTCATCTGCATATATTCAAAAATGCAGGTTCCTCTCTAGACAAAATCCTCCGTGACAGTTTCGGGGATCAGTTTATGACTTTTGACAAAGACAACCCAGGCGCAATGATAAATTGTGATGAGCTTGATCAGATACTAAACAGAAATGAAAACATATCTTGCTTAGCATCTCATCAGATCAGAATGCCTCTACCTGTTAACTTTTCACGGATGATTTTCCCAGTTTTCTTTATTAGACATCCGATTGAGCGCATACAATCTTGCTTTCATTTCGAACGGGACGTTCAAAAGCGATTCCCTCCAGATATGACTATGGAGCAATATGCACGTTCGAGCCTTCGAAACCCATCCATTAGCGCAGTCATTAATCTCCAAACTGCGACCATTTGCGATAATCGCCTCATGGACGGAAAGCTAAGAACCTCAGTTACAAAAGACGTCGTAGACTCTGCCATTAGCGCATTACGAAACAATGCCTACTCTTTTGGTTTAGTTAGCCATTTTGATCTGTCACTTAAGCTGATTAAGCACCAGCTTACACCGCACTTTGAACAACTAGCCAGTAGCGATGACGACCTTACGGGTAGTGTTCATGAAAACTTTTCCCTTAATACAGCTATGAATACTAGTGAGAAGCTCGCTTACGTTAAAGACAACCTATCAATACCAACCTATGTGCAGCTACTTGAGGCCTTACAGCCAGATCTAATGCTATATGAGGAAGCAGTAAGAGAGTTTGAGAAACGGGTAGGCAATTCATTAGTGAATTTATCCGTCATTTAATTAATCAAGGCACGTGAATGATTGACGTAATATTACATATCGGTAGACATAAAACAGGTACATCATCACTTCAGGTGTATCTGGATAAAAGCTCAAAGAAACTTATGTCTGATAACTATATTTACCCTCGTATGTTTTACCGGGTTAATGCTCATCATTTGATTGGTGAGAGGCTTAAAAAAAGCATTACGGATAAATTAACAGACAAAGAAGTTACTGACTTAACGCATAACTATCGTCGGAAAATTGTTCGGAGATTTAAACATAGAAATAAAACGCTAATATTTAGCTCCGAATCTTTTCAGAATTGCGACCCAAAAGTAATTCGACAAGTTTTCAATCCCAAAATGTTTAATGTGCGAGTGATCTGCTACTTCAGAGATCAAGTTAGCTATTATTGCTCGGCCTACAATCAGCGCGCGCACGCAAATTTTTTCTACGATGACGTCAAGAGATTTTATAATCAGGCATTTGATGGAGATTACATGAAATTCTCAGATAGTTGGTCTGAGTTTTTTCCTAATTTCGAGTGCAGAGTCTTCGAAAGAAGCCAGCTTTATCAGAACGATATTGTTTCTGATTTCTGTAAAAAGATACTTAACACTGAAGCAGTCGACTTAGACACTGGGTTATCTAACCCCAGCCTTAGTCGACGATACCTAGCCTTTAAGCTACTTCTGAACAAACAAGTTTCAGAGGGTTCGTTATCCTTAAAGATCAATGACAGACAGCTTTATCGCATACTAGGAGAGCTGAGTGATGCTGATAACAGTGGTAAGTATATACTCCCCACAATCCTATCAGACAACATTCGTGCAAGATATAGCGAGCAGAATAAGCTGTTTAGTCAGAAATATTTAAACAACCTAGAACTTAATTTTCCGACGCAGACTACGGATACCACTGACTATGCAATGGATGAGTCTGAGTTTGAATCAATCCTTTCAAAGATTATCGACTTAGCGCAACCTGCTAAAGCTTAAAGAAGTAACTCTACAATTTACTGATATAAAAAAGCCTGTCATTTTCATGACAGGCTTTTTTATTCCTTACACATCAACAGATCAATAACTTAACTGAACATCGTTTCCATCACCACCAACATAGCTAATAGTCAGCGGAATACCTGATACCGTTAAAGTACTTCCTTCAGGAAGTCCTGCAAATATTCCAGCTACAGGCTCAGTACCATCATTACTGACAATCACAAAGGTATCACCCGGCTGAGGAGTAAATCCACCAAAGAAAGTAACATCCAAGTTAGCAGAATTCAAACTGATAAAACCATTCACAATTATCTGATCATAGGCATTACCCGGATTTAGTCCTCTAAACTTCATTAACAGGTTAGCCGTCTTTTCAAGCTTCAGTCGTCCATTAACCACTAACTGACCAACAGAACGACCTGACTCATCACGATTTGGAGATACCTGGCCAGATAGGATCATAGTCGTATCATCTTGCATATCGATATGTACCGGAGATGTAGTTAAACCTTGAATATTACTTCCCTTCAACACCATTGGGTCATTGGAAACAAGTGCTCCCAATGTAATCTGGCCAGAGCTTTCAGTACCAATGGTAATTTTTGAAAAGCCATTAACCAGACTGGTCAACTCAGAAGCACCAAAGTTCAAAATGCCGTCTTCAGCGCCCGCAGCCAAACCAATCGTCAAACCTTCCGTTCTTGGCTTGATCAACAGCTGACCTTTGGACTGAATGCTTCCTAGAACCGAGTTAATCGTATCGATATTTAGAGTAATATTACCCGATGCTTCAGGGCCACCGATATAATTTACAGCATCTTGGGTTGGATCATAAAAGCGAATATCCTCCGCCTGATCACCCCCGATTGCAGTAATAATCACCTCACCTTCAGTAGATGCTATTGCAGCACCTTCATCCATAATCACAACGCCTTCATTAATTGCACCCAAACCACCGGTACCTCTAACAAAGATGCTCGCACTGCCATTGGACTCTATCTTGCCTCCGGTTTGAATAAGTACTCCTGCATTAGCTTCACCGACACTATCATTACTAGCAACACCAACAACCTCAATGTTTCCGGCGGTAGAACTGATCTTACTTTCACCTGATGCTATCTGCACACCACCGTTGCTATTAACCCCACTTCCACCGGTTCCAACAACATAAAGCTTCGCAGAGCCATGTGAGATGATTTGACCACCACCACCCGCCGTCGTTCCTGAAAGGCTTACACCAAAGTTGCTATCGCCTAGACCATTACCTCCTGCAACACCAACAACAGTAACGTTACCATTAATGCCCTCTATGCTCGTTAGGTCAGTACTACTCGTTCCGTTACTGACTTGGACACCATGGTTTGCACTACGGCCAACAGCCCCACCAACACCATCGATATTAATTGATGCATCAGGGTTAGTACCCAAAACAACGACACGTCCACCATCAACTAACTTCACACCAACGTTACCATTGGCTATACCTACCCCGCCAATCCCGACTAAGTCGATACTACCGTTGAAAGCACTGATTTGAGAGCCAATCTGATTAATCTGGATACCATGAGTTGGCCTTTTATTACCACTTCCGCCAACACCCTTGATCTTAATATTTCCAGAACCCGTTGCATTGATTTGAGCAAACAACAAAGCGACTCCGAGACTATTACCTACAGCATTTTTTGTACTACCGTAACCTTCGATATTGATGTCTCCATCGACAGAGGTAATGAAACTCTCTAGCCCTTTCTCATGCCCTTCCTCAGAGCCAAAGTTATCTTCCCCCTCAATAAACACGCCATTGGTTTCGTTATAACCATCACCACCGGTAGCGACGATATTAATAGAAGCAGTGCCTAATGCTTCAATCCAACCACCATGAGTTAAATAAACCCCCTGCATACCATGATCTTCCTTATCCCATGGAGACGTAGTCGGAGCAGCCCCACCATCACCAGGCCCTGCCTGAGCCTTGATATTAATATCACCGTGTGCAGAAGAAATTTTAGCGTATAGCAACGGTAGGTTATTTGGATTTTCCTCAGGTAGCTGACCTGCCAAGCGTAGGCCTGAGTTACCCAAATTACCAGTACCACCCGTACCATCTATATCAATCTGTCCAGTACCTGTGGTGCGTATTTCACCACCATTATAAAGACCAACACCATAATGGTTTAGTCCGCCAAAACCGCCACTTCCTGTAACTGTAATAGAACCAGCACCACTTGTTTCAACAAAACCGTAGTTCATGATATTAACACCCGTGTTTCCGTCGCCGGTTCCACTATCATTAGCATCACCCGTCAATACGATGTGTCCGTTCACAGCACTAATTTGGGCATATTTCTCTGCTTTAATATCTCCAGCTACCTGAATACCTTGGTTTGTAGAACCTCCTGCACCAGCCATACCATAAATATTAATATTAGCATCGGACAGTGCAGTCACCTTACCACCAGCATTGACCCGCACACCCTTATTACCATCACCCTTGGTTTGGCCGCTAGCCGTTCCGCGAATGGTGATATTACCAAGGCTTGAGATAATCTCTGCGCTGTCGCCGTCATCAGTTTCACCACCAATTCGAACACCATCGTTATTATCTAACCCTAATCCACCATTAGCACTAATTGTAATGTTTCCGGTGCCTGTGGACTGAACCGTCGCGCCACCATTTACATAAAAACCAACATTACTGCCGGGGTTAGATTCAGATCCACCACCGCTCGCTGAAATATTCAACATCGCGTTACTAATAGCGACTTTACTGCCTAAACCACTAACAATGATTCCGTGGTTATCCGTTTTAGGGCTGCTGCCACCCACCCCGATCAGGTTTACGATGTTATTTCCTGTTGATGCAATAGTACCCAGCTCTTGTACCGCCAGCCCAGGGTTAAACTCTCCTGTACTACTCGAGCTACCATAACCCATCACGGTTAGACTACCTTTCGCCGAAGTTATAGCACTATCAGCACCTTTAACGGTTACACCAATATTATTATTGGTTCCAGTGCCAGCGATACCTTTAGCCCAAACTGAACCATTACCTGTTGCAGCAATTGCGCCACCCGTAATAGCAAGGCGCAGACCAATATTCGCATTTCCTGATGTACCACCGCAGCCGCTTACAAAGATAGAACCATCATCAGACTTGATTGATGAACCAGCAAGCATTTCAACACCAACAAAGTTACCTTTAGTGCCTAGGCAAACATCGTCAGTAACATCCTCCGGCGTTCCTCCTGTATTAATATTAGCGGCGAGATGTATACGGCCTGTATCAGTTGACAAATTAGCATCCGATAGCAATAGGTTGCGTGTTGCCAGAATAGTCAAATCACTTGTAGGCGCAGAGATGTTAGTTGCCAAAATATTGACTGTACCACCTTCAATAGTGATATCGCCCTGTGTTGAGCTGACCTCTCCACTATTATTGACATCCATACCCACACTTGTCGCAGAACCAAAGTTCAACCCGCGAGTGAAACCCTTAACCTGTAAGTTAGCAGCTTCAGTGTGTATGCGACTACCATCACCATTGATGATTACACCGTGATTATCGTCATTGTGACTAATACCACCCACACCAGAAACTCTAGCATAAACACTATTCGTCGCAACTTGCTGCTCAGAAGCACTAGATACAATACTTCCTCCGTTTTGAATCGCAACGCCAGGGTTAAAGTCTCCCGTGCTCAGACTACTTCCTGCTCCGTAGACATCAATGCTACCCGCAGCTGCCTGAACCAAGCTCTGGTCTCCCTGAACCAACAAGCCCACATTCAGCTCTCCTCCGGTACCCGCAAGACCAGCAATTGAAACACTTCCTGCGCCGGAAGAGACAATCTTTCCTCCAGTACTACCCAAGCGAACACCAACGTTATTATCACCCGATATACCACCACAACCAACGACCCTAATATCTCCACCGTCAGATGAGAGATAAGAAGCACTAACCAAATCGACACCAATGAAGTTACCTTCAACGTCCGTACAGCTCGAGCCGGATAAGTCGACCGAAGTCATGCTCATACTAGCATTAGCACTTACCGTCAGATCTCCACCTTCAGTGACTAATCCACCACCAGACAATACGACATTTCGACTAGCAAGTACTTTCAGATCACCATCACCTGTAGAGATTTTAGTTGCCAATACTTTAATGATGTCTGCTTCAACCGTCATCGAGCCACTTTTAGCACTCAACACACCGTCAGAGTTCAAATACACGCCCGAGCTATCATTTGAATCAATATTTTTGCCAGCCGTTACACCATTAATCATTAAGTCAGCCGATTCACTATGAACACCACTAAGCTTGCTAATGGAAATACCATGGTTTGAGTTATTAGTACTCTTACCGCCGACACCAACAACATTGATAGATACTCTGTTATCTTTTACCTGATCCGTATTAGCATTTGAAGCAATGCTAGCACCATCAGTTAAGGACACCCCTTGGTTAAAGTCGCCAGAGCTTTCGAGACTTCCGAAACCTTGAATATCGAGGCTACCAGACTCAGAAAGAATAAAACTTTGAGCCCCCTGAACAAGTACCCCAGTATTATTCGATTCGCCACTTCCAGCATGACCTACAATCGTAATATTACCTGAACCAGACGACTGAATTTGACCACCCGAGTCGCTAAGCAAAACACCAATATTCTTACTTCCGTCTACTCCACCGCAACCTTTAACCGAAATATCACCAGCCACACTCTTGATAGCAGAACCATTCAGCAAGTTCACACCAACACTGTTACCACTAGTGCTAAGGCACGCATCACCATTCATATTCGCAGCTAAGTCAATCTTTCCACTCTTAGAGCTCAGCGTACTGCTAGAAAGTATGATTTCTTTATCTGCCTGTAAAGAAAGATTACCCGTTTCAGTACTAATCTCAGCGGCTAGCAGATTAATCGTATCCGCAATCAGCGATACACCACCACTCAGGGATAAGCTTGCACGCATATTGATGACATCAGCGCCACCCTTAGTATCGATCTTTAGGCTGTTTACTGCGCCTAGAGGAATTCTAACGACTGTCTGAACTCGGGAGTTAATATACGCAGCAGTATCGCCCACTTGGTTAATTTGCATATTGTGGCCATTAAGACCCTGGATCTGCAAAAACTCAGCACCATCAACTGTCTGTACCGTAATATTAAAGTCTTCAGCCGTTGAAGTATCACCAATATCAAAGACACTCACATTTCCATTTGCATCTAAAGAAACCTGCGTCTCCTCAACTTCATCAACCGGAACATCTTTAACGAGCAATGACACAACACCCGTTGTTAGACCACTTGCACTCGCCTCAATAACAACCGTTTGATTTCCGTCGTTCGCCAAGTCTTGAATAGCCGTGACTTTAAAGGTCGCACTAGCCGCCCCTGCTGGGATAGTAACTGACTTTGGAACAGTCGCATCGCTTGAGTTTGAACTCGAGAGAGTAACAATCAAGGCACTATCTGTCGGACCAGAACGAGTAACCGTCGCAATTGCACTTCCGTCTGTTTCAGAAATTGAAGATCGATTAAGTTTTATAGAAAGCTCATCTAAAATTTCGCCATCATCCTCAACACTCATCTCTACCAATACTGTATCAGCCCCAACTGCAGATGCAGAAATAGTGACTGGCTGCGTACCGTCGATATCATCGTCATCAACCGGAGTCAAATAAAAACTCTTCGATGTCTCGCCTATATTGAATGTTACAGAGGCAGGGACTTTCAATTCACTGCTATCTGAGCTGGATAAGTTAACTACAAGTGGCTCTACAAGTGGCCCTGAACGAGTCACTGTTGCTAGCATTGCGCTGCCACTTTCAAGCATCGTATTGGTTGCCACTTCGAGCGACAACACCTGAGGGATAATAATGGTTCCCATCCATGACGTTGCAAGGTAACGACCAGGCGATGCAAGCTCAGTACCAATGGTCGATGTTTCCCCTGTTGAAATATTTGTTAGGTAAGTCTTTGCGCCCGCATCAGAATTAATACTGTATGAAATCCATTGCCCATCAAATGACAAGAATGGGTGTTCAGTGCCTGCTTCATGGTTGAAATATTCAGTCAGTACATCTCCTGAGATGTCTTTAATAAAGAAGCGATTCTGCTTTGCGTTTTCAACCCAGCTAAAGATGTTTCCATCATCGGAGATAGACGGATGATATAATTTTTTGCGACGGGCAATGGCTCGGATCTCAGAAAACCCACCATTTTTAACATCATAACGTAACGCTAAAAATCGACTAGGTCGTAATTGCACGAGGGCCAACCACTCTCCATTCGGACTCAGTGAAGGCTGTACAAATGGCACTGCACTCGCGATACCTTTTTGAGTGAACGCTGTTTTATCCGCGTTATAGGTTCGCATGGTAATGCCTTGGCGACCATCTGCCAGGCGCTCTTGCCAAGCCATCACCAATCCATCAACACTCATACTGACATCCACATCATCGGTGTCATTATCGGTTAGCTGAGTGACCTCATTTGTAAGTAAGTCAATCGAGTAGACTTCATAGTCTCCTCTGGCAAACTCTCTGATAGAAAATAAGGCGTGGGAGCCATCTGGCGTACAGGCTACCGACTGGATATTCCTGTTGTTGTTCACACCAAAAATGACGCGTTCAGTTTGCAGAGAATCGTTTAGGTTATATAACTTGATTGACCAAGTATAAGCTTCGCCCGGAGTACTCACCACGTTACAGGCATAACCACCTACATCGTAAGCACCAACAGAAGATTTAAGGCCAACCAATGGGGCCGACGCCAGCGAATGCACAGATGCAACGGCTTCATCTTCAGGAAGGTCATCGTTGACAACCACTTCGGACAGCTCTTGAGTAGCCGCGATACTTTTGGAGGCGTTTAATAAGCTGTCCTCCGTTAAAGTCGACTGAGATACAGGCAACTCCTTACTACTAAGGGGCTCTCCCTCCTGACCCACACAACCAACAAGGATTGAGCAAACCGTTAATAACATAAGCTTTGAATTCACGCCACAACTCCACATAGTAAATTTTTTGTAATAAACTACCATAAAATCGCCTCATATGCATTAAAAACAAGCATTTGACATTGAAGAAGTCACAATTGATATCGGAAAACTAATAAGACATGTTCACATATAACTGCCTGAATCGAATCACTGAGTTGATTCAGATTAGAAAAAGCACTTACTCTAGTATATAAGTGTAAACACGGTAGTCATGCGTGACTGAATCCATCCTTAACTATTTACCTATAAAGCATTAATAATGACGAACTCTATAATCTTAACCTGCTGTGAATTTCATGGAACTAACAACTGTAACCATTCACGGGATTGTATTTGTGTCATAATTAGTCATGAATAAACTGACCGAGGCACTATTCATTGTACGCGTTCACGCCCTAACTAGCGGTCGGCAGCCGGCTTTACACAAGGGCAACTGAGCACTGACCAGATCTCCCCAAACTGGCGTGGCGTGAAAGCTTTTTCGTAGCCGCAGGAATCGACGATGATATTGCTCTGTGCTATTGAGGTACTCGCTGCGGCTTTGCCGCGTAAATAATGTACCATAAAAAAACAACGAGCAGCAATCGATAGAGTCCATAGCTAACGCTGTCTTTTACTGTGGTAATCCCTGCTTTATCTTTATAATAGGCTCCGGGTAAAATCCCGCACAGCTTGACCGACCTGCGGATAAAGCGGGAACAGCCAATTCCGCCTCTGAGCGAGTAGCTTGCCCCCCCGTGCTGAAAGTGAGTTGTCAGTGTAAGCGTTGTATGTTTGAAACCAATAAGGCTGAATCCAGCTGATCAGTTTCGTCCCCATTTACCCATGGGAATAGTGTTTGGCAAGAGAACGACCTGAACTTGATCAGAATAATGTGAGCTCGGACCGGAAATGAATTATTGATAATTATTATTTAGGTACTCATCTTTACCGTACGTGCTGTCATTGAGTCTACTAAGAAAATATATATATCAATTAAAGTTTTGCATGTTTTAAATTCATATAGATAAGCTTTTGAGTGGTTTCTTATGGCGCTGTTAAAGACTGTAAGATTATGATAGTATTTGATTTTTTGTTAGTTTTATTGGATTTTAATATATGTATGATTTAAAGTGGTGGAAACAGTCTAGTCCGGTGCAAAATTTTGGTGATTACTTGGGGGAGTACATGGCAAGTTTCTTCTCAGAAGTTGAATACGGACAAAAAAACTCCAAGTTGTTACTAAGAAATGTTGGTAGCGTTATAGCCAATGTTGTTATTGATAATGACTTATCCGAGGGGTATGAAAAGATCGTGTACTTTGGGTGCGGTGCAAGAGGAAGCAAAATAAAACCTGACTTTCTTCAAAAGTGCTATTTTTGCTCTGTGAGAGGCCCCCTTTCTAGAGCCCTATTAGGACTACCTGATGATACTCCTATCGGTGATAGTGCCTTTATGCTTCCTATGCTATACGAGCCAAAAGAGAGCCCAGAAGGAAGAAGCGGAGTCCTGCTAGTCACTCACTTTAATGAAACCAGGACTGATGATGAGTTACTAAAGTTGACAGGGTGTGACTCAGTTTTGCCTACGGTCATAGAAAAAAATCATGAGTCAGTAGAAAGACTAATAGATCAGATTGCGAATTCAAGTTTTGTTTTTACATCATCCCTGCATGGTGCGATCGTAGCGGCAGTTTATAATATTCCTTTCGCATACTGGTCATCATCTGAAGTAAATGTTCCATTCAAATGGAAAGACTTTTCTTTATCAATTGGGTTGGATTGTGAGTTCCATGAGCGCTTGGAGGACGGGGTTCTTTGGTATGAAAAAGAAAAAATAAAGCTAATAAAGCCAGACTCAGCTGACTTAGTATTTAGGTATAAAAAACTCAGCGAAGGAGTGTCAGGTTTAAGACAAGTTACATACTAAAGATCAGGCATACATGAACAAGGGCAGCTAGCAGGTATAAAGTCACGCGGATTTTAGTCACAAGCGCACCTCCCGAAGTCAAGAGGATTTTGCCATTTCATGATAAGCCTCTTCGGGTGTTTTAAAACCTAGTAATTTTCTGGGACGCTGCTTCATCTCGCCTGCAATTTTATTCGCGTTATCTTGTGTCACTTCACCCAGTGGTGCCCCTTTGGAGTACGCGTTCACGCCTAATCTAGCGCTCTACGCCTGATTGTGATAGATTTTCAGTCATTCAACTGACTGTGGATGATTACTTAATGGAGCTCAGTGAGATTGCAGACAGCGTTACCTCGCTGGATGAGGCCAGACAGCTCATTCGTGAGTTGGTGGCGATCAATCAAGCTCTGCAAACAGAAGTAGCGGCCTTAAAAGCAGCCGTTGAGTCTTTGCAATCACAGCACGGCTCAAGTTCTCGTAACAGTTCTAAAGCCCCCTCAACGGATTCTCCGGAACAACGTCATCAGCGCAAGAAACGGCCTAAGTCATCCCGAAGCAAAGGAGCACAACCGGGGCATAAAAAACACGAGCGTACTCTGCTACCGGAAGATCAGGTCGATACCATCCATCGCTACTTTCCTCATTCACGCTGCCAATGTGGGGGCGTTGTGACGCCAAACGCTCAGCCCACGTATCGTCATCAGGTGTTTGATTTGCCCGAAGTGCGTTATCGCGTAACAGAGCATCAGCTCTTTACAGGACAGTGTGCAAATTGTCAGCGCGAGCTGACGACCACCTTGCCGGATTGGGTCCCCAGCGGGCAAATGGATGGGGGTTTAGTCAGTACCATTGTTCAACTGAGTGGGCAATTTCATTTATCCATTCGTCAGATACAAGCGTATTTGTCTGAGTGTTGGCATCTGGATTTCAGTATTGGTGCGATTAGTCAGGCACAGGGAAAAGCCAATGCCTGGTTAGGGGTGCCTTATCGGCAAATTGCTAACAAGGTGAGACAGAGCCTGATTGCACATGCGGATGAGACCCGTCACTACCGAGGGACTGAACAACGTTGGCTTTGGACGCTAGCCACGCAGTCACTTTGCTTTTTTATGGTGCATTACTCACGCGGCAAAACCGCTGCCAATGAACTGCTGGGTGAGTTTACAGGATACCTGGTGACGGATCATTACAGTGGATACAACGATGTGCCGGTTGAGCGACGTCAATTATGCTGGGCGCATCTTATTCGCCATTTCACCAAGATCAGCGAACGCAACGGATTAGCCGGAGAGATTGGGAGGCGTTTACTATTAATCAGTGGTGCAGTGATCAGAATGCGGCACCGACAATTGGATAATCTTGATGATCGTGAGCGATATCAACGTCGCTTTCAACGCCTTCGAGAAAGCTTCTACACGACTCTGTCGCAAGGCACTGAACTCAAGCTTGCGGACCGAACCCGCAACCAATGTAGGCACCTATTGAAAGATGAAGCGATGTGCTGGACATTTCTGAAAGACTTGTCGATTCCATTGACTAACAATCTGGCTGAACGTGCTATCCGACCGTATGTGATTTGGCGAAAGCTCTCTTTTGCCAGTCAGTCCTCTCAGGGAGACCAGTTTCGACCAATGATTTTGAGTATTATTGGAACGACACGGTGCTTGGGTATACGCACCTCAGATTATCTGAGAAACCTCTGCAACGAAGGACTTCGGGGTAACCCGATTAGCCAATTACCGTTGGATAAAGCGCTGCAAGCCACTGTTTAGGGCGTGAACGTATATGGTCTCCTCCAGTTTTGCAAACAACAATACTCATTGATTGATAGATAGGTTTGCGTTCGTATATCCGGCCTGTTTATCGCGTCTATAACACGGGGCCTTGATGAAGCAGTCGCGCCTAGCATCCTTATCGCTTACACGGCTTTTTTAGCCTCTGTTCACATCAGGTTTCTGCCAGGCCGGTTTAACCAGTTATGTCATCAACAATTAGTGTTCCTTTGCAACGGGTAGAAGAAAGCTACACACTCTTCCTTAAATTATAAAAGCGTACCTTGTCGTCCTTCAATGCGCTAGCGCGGATAAGCAATATAAGCCTCTTTATTGGTTGTCACCGCCCATGCAATGCGGGCTAACTTGTTCGCGAGTGCAACGGTGGCCTTATTCATCCCCCGCTTCTCAATAAGTTGACAGACCCAACTGCTCAAGCGGTCATTTTTCTTATTCGCCACTCTGGCAAAAGCACGGGCACCATGAACCAATAACCCCCTCAGTTCCTGATCACCTCGCTTACTAATGCCCAACAGGACGTTTTTACCGCCGGTACTGTGCTGACGAGGAACTAAGCCTAACGAAGCGGATACACCCCGCCCGTTACGGAATACTTCACCGCTACCCACATAACTGTAATAGGCGCTGGCAACAATAGGGCCAAACCCCGGAATGCTTTGTAAGCGTTTGATTTCCTCACAGCGTTCAGCTTGATTCACTAGCAGGTCAGTATAGAACTGAATATGCGCTTCTAACTCAATCAACTGATTAAGGCGCTGCTTGAGGAGCTGTCGGAATAAGTCGGTCAATCCATTTTCAGCGTCTTCCAATAAATCAGGAATAGCTTTGCGTAATGCAGTAACCCCCTTAGGTATAACCAGTCCGTACTCCCCAACTAAACCATGAGTTTGGTTGCAAAGTGCTGTTCGGCTCTGAACTGCTTGTTTTCTCATGCGCTGAATCGCTTGTTGGTCTTGCTGTCCCACTGTTTTTAGCGGCACATTGTGAATTTTTGGGCGACTCGTTGCCTCAGCAATGGCCAGTGCATCGTTGTAGTCGTTCTTATTTCCCTGAACAAATGCTTTGACGTGTTGCGCAGGCAGCAGTGACACCTCAAATCCCATTTTTTTCAGTGTTCTTCCCCAGTAATGAGCGCTAGCGCAGGCTTCCATACTCACTTGACAGGGTTGCAGATTGGAGAACCAAGTAATCAGCTGCTTCCGTTTGAGCATTTTCTTGATAACAACTTTATGCCGAGTATTTAGGCCAACAATATGAAAAACCTGTTTTGATAAATCCATTCCAATGACGCTAATATTACTCATGTGGTCTTCTCCTCATTTGTATTGGTAAGATTTGTACCTTCCAATTCTGGCACATAGATGCCGATTAAGGGGAGGAGACCATTTCATCACTTACCAAGCTGAGCCGCTTCAAGTCAAAACTCGGGACTATAGGTCGGTCTGGTTCGTTTTGTCATAGTGTTACCTGTTTGCGTATAAGGCATATCATAATGCCTCTAATCAGGTGGCCAAAATAACTATGCCTCTACAGATATTTACTTTAAATTGCGTGATGTCCATGTAGTCTATCAGTTTTAACTAGTTAAAAAATCCAGGAAGTCTATGCTTAGATCACCGATTCGACTTTTAACAGTAGCACCCAGTGTTAGATCTTAAAAATAAACTCGCCGAGGATACGTCTTAATTCTGACTCATTTCTTTCAAGAGTAACTTTTTGGTAATCTTTTAGCTTTTCCCTAAGAGAAGCCACCTCTTTTCTTTCCATTTTAGAGACATAGATCAAGCTCTCTTTCAAACCAGAGCCAACAGTTATGGAAGGAATGCGATACACCCAAGAAGTCCACCTATCTAAAAGTATAGGCAATGCAAAAGCAACGGCTGTAGGAATAGCCGAAGTTATTTTCGACTCTCGGTAAGGAGCATAAGAGATTGGAAGAAGCGGGTGAAGAAAGTCTGCAGATAGTAACTTTGAAATATAATCATTATATAGTACTTGGCCACTCGGACCAATTGGAGCAAACTCAAAACTCTCAGATAAATCATTACTTTTAACTAAATCTTCTAATTCTGCTCTATCTTTACCACCTCCTAGAATATCGATACACAACTTGCTAGCTAATTCTTTATCATTCGCCAAAACATCAATAAGTCCTTCAAATTCACGTGTACTAAAATTTACCCCACCTGGAATCGCAATATGAGGAACTCCTCTTGAAGTCTCAATATTAAGAGTTGTCCCCCCCCCCCAATAAACCGACTCTACAACCCCGATACTCTCCATACCTATTTCAGGCATACTACTACACAATTTAGCTGCAACATGAGGAGCAAGACAAAGTAATCTAGATTTACCTGAAGCCAACACATTCCTACATACAGTAGAGTCAAGAAATAACTTTGTATTATGAACCATGCCAACAACAGGTAGATCAAACTGATCTAACCAAGCCGCTCTTGCATCACGCTGGTAAGTAGTCATCATGAGAAAGGAGTACCCTGATTCTTTTACTTTATTTGCAAGATCAGACCAATGTTTTTTAGAAGTTAGTTCAATATAATGACATTCAAAATTTAACTCAGGCATTTCACTGAATATGTCACCTCGCTTTATAAAGCACTTTTCATTGATATAAAGTACTGGCTTAATACCAAGGGCATTTAAAGGCTTAATTATAGAAGGAATTACTTCCTCATGGACAGCCTCCATTTGAAAAATTGCGCAAGTATAGGTTTTAGATGGATTCACAAAAAATACCTTATAGTTTGAATATGCTTTGACTACCTAGTTAAACTCATGAGGGGTTAAGTTTAAAAACTTAATCTCCATTCACTTTAAGTATTGCTCGTAGCAGCAATATTACGGAATATAGTAGCGCAGAAAAAATAACATTAAAAACGCCAAGACTCATGAAACAGTCCAGCAGCTTTCAGCTGCATAATTTCATCCTGAAGAGCTGACTTAATTTCATCATACCATTCATCTGGGATTTTTTTCGATATTGAGGTATTCTTTCGTTCCTCTATATCCATAAATGAGTAATCAAAGTCCGATATCTCAAGAAACGAATGAATTTCTTTAAAAAAGACAGAGGGATTGCCTGATATATCTTCGAGATAAAAAACCTTCAATTTATCTTCACCTAAATGATTCCGAACCCTAGTTATATTATCCATATAAAGAGAGTTACGAATAAACCAAGGTTTACTTATCAACGAACGAAATAGTTTATGATTCTTATCGGGATTATCTTGATTTTCATGGCCGATAAATTGTAAATGAAACTTATAATGTGACCATAATCTAGAAATAGGATCCCGAAGAATATAAATCGATCTTATATTTTTCGCTAGCTTATGTATATGCTCCCAGCCCTTATCATCTAAAAAACAGGTTAGATTGGAAAAATCAGCACAGTAACAGTCGCTATCAGCAGTCAAATGATCCCCAAATAGGTTAAGGTACCAATTATCATCCACATGATCCACGGAGTAATTCAGATACCAATCAACAGTACTACGGAACTCAGCTAAATCAATCTCGCGTGCCTTGAATAATTTTCCCGCCTTTAGTATTGAAGCCTTAGCCCTTCGCTTTAATTTTACGTCATCCAGCGACTTAGAAATATGATTGACATGAGCAAAATAGTGCACCTCCTTTTCACGGCTAAAATTTATTTGTGGATGGTGCTGCAGCTTGTCGTATACCCATGTAGTGCCGGCCTTCATTGCACCAACTGACAAAAATAGATTCTCAATCTGTTTAACCTGGCTCATTATTTATAAAAGACCTCATCTAAATATTTCTTACTAGCTTCAAACCTAATATCTAATTGCGCTCTTGTTTCATCAGAAATATTACCAGTCTCTCCTATCATATTGACTTTTTTCCCTAAAATATCAACAAGCTTTTCTTTATCCACAGTACTGGAGAGAAAATTTTCTAACTGCACAATAAAGAGATCTACATCTGATATCATTTTTTCAAACGACAAGAACAGTACTGAACTAAAATATTTTTGATATCTATTCAAAGCTGCTTCATAATCATTTAACTCTTCTTGCTGCCTTATCCATTGAGGCATATCGCTTATAGTAGATTCTAAATCCCTAGCAAAATTTGTCGCGTCATAGTTTGGATTATTGTAGTTTTTTAATAATTTAAATGCAGATATAAAGCGTTCAGTTGGATCCCTCGATATGAGAATAATCTTGGTATCGCTGCCTAAGTCATCAGCAAGCTTTGAGACGCCATCCTCAGGAAGTATCATGTACTCAGGTGTAATCTCCCCCAAGTACTCATTATCAGCGACACATGGCCTATAAAGATCGAAATAGTCAACGCTCGATATTAACTTAGAAGAGAGAATCCTATTAGCTCGTAAAAAACATTTATATTTTTTATCAATGTAGCCATATCCTTTTGCTTCGATTAGGCGATCTAACTCTCTATCTAATTGTCTACGAGAAAAGTCAACTAAAATATCAGCCCCACGAACACCGTAGAGTGTGTCGTAATAGTGCAACTCTTTAATTGGATGCATAAAAACATCAGTGCACTCATCCAACACCTTATGTAATAGCGTCGATCCTGCTCTCTGCGAACCTATTCCAATGACAAATTTAGTCATACGATTTCCTGTAAAATCTCTGTAATTTCTTTTACTTGCTCGTCCACCAACCTAAGTCCTGTAGAGCTGGATAGCTTTTTGTATAACTCAGGCTTATGATTGATTTTTTCAAGTACATCAACCAAACCGGCTTCAGTTGCCTCTATAACATGTCCGCTCTTACCTTCAACCACATCTTCACCAATTCCTCCCATATTACTAGCAACAACCCAACAACCGCAGGCTGCGGCTTCACGCGTAACCAACCCGAAACTTTCGGGCCAAATAGAGGGAGCAAATAATACGTCGATTTTTCCATACAGGTCGACTATTTTATCTTGGTCCTGACGCCCTAGAGACACTACCTTTACATCCCCCCAATAGTCAATACTCACATACTCAGCTTCTTTCGAATGATCGACCACTAGCAACTCAATATTTTCAGGCTGGAGTTTAATAACGGCAGCCTCAAGAAGATCATAGCCTTTGTGAGTACTCATACCACCAATATGCCCACATACGACCTTCTTAGTATATTTAGTCTGCTTTTGCTTCCAATCAACCGCAGATGACAAACCGTTTTTCGTAACAATGACATTATCAATCCCATTTGCCTCATAAACTTCAGCAAAAGACTTCGACACTGTCAGCACTGACTTTGCCCCCCTGAGCAAGGATTTTAGATATCTCTTCCGACCTAAGGACTCTTGTCTGCTCACATTACTAGGTAGCATGGCTTGCTCATAAGGACTAGGATGCCCGCTTGGGTAAACCTGACCGTTTTGGTCTACAAGAAATTGGTGGTCTGATATCCACCAAGCATCATGAACGGTAACAATATACGGTACCTGTGCATCCCTCGCAGCTTCGACTACAGAAGCAGTTAAGCGCTGAACGCAGTGGAAATGTATTACATCTGGCTTCTCCAAATCGAGAAAATTGGTAAAGACTCTATACATTTTGTTATCCTTTGGGTGCCAATCCATATTTTCACGCCACAGTGTTGAGACTCGATATACCCTACTTCCCTCAATGTTGTTGACAACTACTTGGTGCGACTTCATAAAATCTTTATCTGCAGAGAATACGCACACATCATATTCTTCAGCATATTTCGACCGCATGACATCAAAATTATCCTCAACAACTCTAGTTGCTCCACCAATTGACTGTGGCCGAAAGAAGACATTAACAATCGCGATCTTAGTTTTTTTATCCGCCTGTTGCTTTGGCGTTATATTATCAATGTATTTAGATAAATTATTTACAAGCTTTTGCCCCAGAATTTCAATGGCGTAAAGCTCTTTAGTACGCACCATCGACGCCAGACCAACTGTTCTACGTAAGTCCTTGCTCTCAATCAACGTCTTCAGAGACGTATACCACTCATCGGGAGTTCTAGCAATAAATCCGTCAACTCCATTATCAATTACATCTAAATAGTTTTTAGTACCACTAACTATTGAAGGTATACCATAACAAGCTGCTTCAAACCACTTCAACTCGCTTTTGCAATCGTTAATATCATCTTCTTCAAGCACCGCAATATTAATATCTGCGTACTCTAGATAACTCCAATATAACTGGACTTCCTTTACAGGCTCCACTAGCCTGATTTGATTACCGAATTTATCCAAAACCCCCCTAGGAAGAGATAGATAACCAACTACAATCAGCCTGACATTTGAAAACTCCGAAAGAATTTTCGTTAATGTTGGTAACAAAAGAACGGTAAAATCAGAATTATGAGCTTTTGTACCAGTTCCATAGAAAATATCTACAAACTCTTTATCTGCTTTATTCGTTAGCCGAAATTCATTTAATGAGTCATACCCATTTCTGTGAACTATACATTCTTTTCCAAAAACTATTTTCTTTAACTTATCTTTAAGCGGAATCGTGGATGCAATACCTAGTCGACAAAAACTGGCTGCAGAGTTAAATAACCCCATCCCTTTTGTAAGGTTGGTGTACTCATCTAAACCTACATACCCCCCATAACTGTCTAGAGGAGGCGGGTAACTCTCGTCAAAAATCAAGTCGTCTATTTCAAATATACTCAATTTTCCAGACGCATTGATTGCTGACATAGCTTTGAGTACATGAGGTACTGCAGGAGTCCTATAGAAGATAACTATATCGTACTTATAGAGCTCATTGCCTTTTTCGGCCAAGTCCAGCCAGTTAATAGCTCCGACTTCGATCCCAGCTTTTTCAAATTGTTCTATTTTTTGATTAATACGATATCTTATGCATTGACTAACATGATAATCTCCTATGATCAAAACCTTACTCATATTAAGATTTTTCTCTAAACCTCTCTCTCCGCCCATTGTGGATAAGTACATTTCATAAATTCTAGAACTTAATTTCTTATTATTACTAATTAAATCACTGCGGCTACCCTCAACAGCCAGTAAATTATTTTTTGCTTGCTCCTGATGCCAGTAAGCATCCACAGCTAAGTCAAGCTCACTACCAAGTTTTGATAAATGGCCATCGGTGATACCCGAACTTAATACTCGTGCCGCCAAAAGTGGCCGACCTAGCTTTAAATATGCACGAGCTGAGTTTAGATATGACCAATAGAGACACTTATTTAAATTCAAGGCCGCAGAATAATACTCAATAGCTAGTTTATATTGCTCATCGTCATAATAAGTGTTTGCAAGTAACTCTAAGGTACGTACTCCACGCTTATAGTATAGCGATACAAGTAATGACCTTCTCCCTGCATCTTTCAGACCTTGTTTTAGATACGCCTCGCCCAACCAGCGGTAAAAATCATAGTTATCACTTTCATCATTACTAATACCTAACGGCTCCGGTTCTTTACAAACTATATTCGAGAGGAAGTCTTGCAAAGACTCCTTGTTAATATTACATACACATTCAACTGCCTTACTAAATTGATCCTCAGTAATAAATGGAAATGTGGCCACATGTTCTTTCACCCAACTTTCCAGACTTCCATGCTTCCCTTCAAATATTCCATGCTTAAAGAAATGATAACCAGCTTGCAAACTATTATCTATCCCCTTAGCGGCGAGCATTGGATAAAGCCCAAGATAGAAATTAAGAGACACTGAAGAAAAAAACTTCTCTTCATCCACATTAATACTCGATAGTAGCTCATAAAGCGATGGGTATCTCCCCTCTTTTTCGCCTTGATTAACCCAGTGCTCTTTAAGCGCTGAATCACTCATAATAGCTAAGTCATTGTAAAATAGTTTATAAAAATCTATGTCTAATCTATCTTTAGATACCACTACTAATATTTCCTATGCAAATTTGATCAGCCCAACTACACAAATAGACTACGAATTAAGGTCCTAGCGAGAGTAAAAGCCCGTCCACACAAATCAGGCTACCGCCCGTAAACATCCTCAAAGCGAACAATATCATCCTCACCAAGGTAGCTACCAGACTGAACTTCAATCAACTGTAGTGGCAACTTTCCTGGATTAGACAATCGATGCATGGAGCCTAAAGGAATATAAGTTGATTGGTTTTCAGTAAGCAAGAAAACCTTGTCGTCGCAAGTAACCTCTGCCGTACCACTAACTACAATCCAATGCTCTGCACGATGGTGGTGCTTCTGTAGCGATAGCGTTGCTCCTGGTTTGACAGTTATCCGTTTTACCTGAAATCGTTCATCAGAATCAATGGAGTCATAGCAACCCCAAGGTCGATAAACTACTCTATGCCATTCAGCTTCAGGTCTTTGACTATCTTTAAGCTGAGAAACTATTTTCTTGACATCTTGAACACTTTCTTTGTTTGCCACTAAAACCGCATCCTTAGTTTCAACAACCACTAAGTCATCAACCCCAACAACCGTCACTAAACGTTCCTCGGAAAAAAGCAAGTTGCGCTTTGAGTCCTGTACAATTATGTCACCATGGCAGACGTTATCTTCCGCGTCTTTCTCTGAAATATCCCAAATAGCACTCCAAGAACCTATATCATTCCAGCCAGCATCTAAAGGTACGACAACGGCTTTATCAGTGCGCTCCATCACCGCATAGTCTATTGATACGTCAGGGCATAGCTCAAACGCAGTAGTCGACAACCTGATAAAATCTAAATCTGCTGATTTAGAATCAAAAGCATTTTCACAAGCTTCATAAACGTCAGGTCTGTGACGTTTCAGTTCATCAAGGTAAACACTTGCTCGAAAAACAAACATACCACTATTCCAGTAATATTGGCCGCTATCGATATAATCATTAGCTGTTTCAATATCTGGTTTTTCCACAAATCCATCAACATGATACCCACCATCGAGAGGGTTTCCTGCTTTGATATAACCGAATCCTGTATGTGGACTAGTAGCGGTAACTCCGAAAGTCACGAGATTGCCTGCTTCAGCAGACTTTACTGCAGAGTCGAGCGCCTTATGGAATGCCCCTTCATTTTCAATAGCGTGATCTGCCGCTAAAACTAAAAGTAATTCATCAGGAGACGTCTCCATAGCATGCATTGCGGCAATTGCAACTGCTGGGGCAGTATTCCTACCCACAGGCTCAAGCAAAATCCCTTTGTGTTTAATATTCTTTTCCAATAATTGCTCAGCAACTATAAAACGATGCTGCTCATTACACACTATAATAGGCTCTAAACCAACAGGTAGCCTCAAGAGCGTACTTTGAAGTAGAGTGTCCTCTCCAATAAACGATAAAAACTGTTTGGGAAACCCTTTTCGAGAAAAAGGCCATAGACGTGTACCTGAACCGCCTGATAATACAATTGGAATCACGAATCGCTCCTTGCTGTACAATTGATGTTTCACATAGCTATAATAACCTCATTACTAAGGTAATGTTAATGCTAGCTACCTAAATCTAATTTATCGATACTTATATCAGTGCAACTATAATCTAACGGAGACCCGCAATGCCAGAAGAACCGGCAGCTCAGGACGAACTCATAAAACAAGTACAGGGCCTGAAAGCAGAAAACCAGTCCCTCACCCAGCTGGTCGTTGGTCTTGAAAAAGATATCACCGAACGATTTGATGAAGTTGCGATTCTAACGCGCAGCTTACTTAAATCCGAAAGTGATTTCAAAGAGCTTAAACAACGCAACACCATACTTCATAATCGCTCTAAAGCGTTTGCTCGTGAGCTTGCGAAAAGCCGCCTTAACGACTACCGAAACGCTATCAAAAAGTCTGAATACTTCGATGAAATTTGGTATCTCAATCAGTACGATGATGTTGGAAAATCTGGAATGGACCCTTTGGAGCACTTTATTCTTCAAGGTGCTCAGGAGTATAGAAACCCTAGCCCACTCTTCGATACCTACTGGTATGTTAGTAAGTACATTGATGTTCAGCAATCTACCGCCAACCCACTTATTCACTTTATTAACAATGGTGTTAAAGAGGGGCGCTTACCGCTGCCACCTTCCCCCCCTTCACAAAGTGATGATACGGTAAAGGAAACGGTATAATGACAAGCAAACCACTCGACACTGAAACCCTAATTATTAACTCAGGCCTCTTTGATGCTGAATGGTATTTGGCAACTTACCCAGATGCCTCAGGCTCAGGCCTTGAGCCCTTCGCACATTTCATGACAATTGGAGCACGCCTTAAGCGTGACCCTGGCCCTAGCTTCTCAGCTCGACGCTACCTTGAGACGAACACGGATGTTGCAGAGCTCGGGCTTGACCCACTGTTACATTACTTGCGCAGCAAAGAACGTGGCGAGCGCCCCAGACAAGTATTTCCATCTTCAGCACGCTTACCTGATAGCAGTCAAATTTATGACTACAAGATGAGGGAGCGAATTGAAGTGCTGGAGATTGAAAATGAGCTATTGATTCTTCAACTACACAAAGTTCAGGCTCAACTTGAGTCAACTGGCAAGTAGAAACCACATTAAGATAACTAACAGTGAGAGCGCATACTAATGCCCGAAACAAGAGATAAAACCATTCAAGATAAGATGCGCAACAAAGGCTTCTACATCGTTAATCCGAAGAATCCATCAGATGAGCCAAAAACGATTGTAGTGCTTGGTTGCGCAAGGAGTGGCACGTCTATGATCGCAGGCACGCTCCACAAACTTGGAGTTTCAGTAGGCCGCCGTCACGACGATGCCACTTTCGAAGACATTGATCTCAGTAATGCCTTCGAAAGTGGAAACTTGACGGAAGCGGAAGCGATTATTTCCGAATATAACGACAAACACACGATATGGGCATGGAAACGCCCAGGGTTATTGAAGTACTTCGATCAAACGAAAGGAAAACTGAGAAACCCTTACTACATTGCCATTTTTAAAGATATTTTTTCGATAGCCAATCGAAATCGAATCTCTATGGAGGAGGACGTACTACACAACATGGGCAACGTAATTCAGGACCACTTGAAGCTACTAGAAATTTTAAAGTCACTGAATTCTCCCTGCCTTATGCTATCCAATGAGAAGGTCCTACAAAATAAAGAAGAAGCCGTTACTACAATAGCCGACTTTGTAGGCACTGGCAGCCCCCAGCAGAGAAATGATGCTATCCAATTTATTACTCCAAATAGAACTGCTTACTTGGATAGTACGCGCAAGAATAGAAACATAGGATTTATTGATAAACTTACCGATGATGCAGTAGTAGGATGGGCAAAGTCTGCATTCAGCCCGGAGAGAGTTACAGTAGAGCTGTTGGTTAATAATGTCGTAACTAAATCAGTGTTGGCTGATGCCTTCAGAGAAGACCTTAAACAAAACCACCATGGTGACGGATGCTATGCTTACAGACTAGACCTTACAGGGCTAGCCATTAATCAGGGAGACACTATTGGAGTACGTGTTAAAGGTGATATTGTTGAACTATCTAATAGCCCTATGATCTACCAAAAACCATAAATCCGCGCTATTTTAGTGTTGAATAAATCACCTTAAGGACATTAACATCCTGAGAAAGATCCTTGGATACCTCTAAGCATCTAAGGATATAGGTGTGACTAGAGCTATCTTTGCTCATAATTGCACTGGCGTACATCAGCAGATTGGCTTGATCTACCGCTTCCAAAGGCTGAAATATCACTTCATTTTTGGATGCTACCCCTCCCGACATAAAGTCGTGACGTATCTTATTAGCAATGCACCCAAATTCCTCAGTTAGCGCCTGATAAGTAACCTCACTGAGGTAGGAAGCATTATTTTGTATTTCATTAGAGTGACTGTCGGAGACTTCTTGCAATAAATAATCTATTTTTTGGTTATCAGGCTTATGATGAGGATTCAAAATCACGTTCAACAGACGCTTAAACTCTAGCGCGACTGGCTCATAACCACGATTTATAGGCTTTTTATTGTACTCAAAATCGGCAAACTCCGACTCTGACACTCCAAGCTGTGCCAAAAGCTGCCTCTCCAGAACGGAGTCAGCATTTACGGGCTTTTTATACTCAAGCACCATCAAATTATCTCTTCCAAAACTCTCCGACCAGTCGTACAGCATCATTCCTGAAGCCCCTCGACTACCCACGCCTAATATTTTCAGGCAGTAGCTATCCAGTGTACTGGTATTATAGTGCCGTTTAACCGATTGATTGTAACCCGAGATAATTGACTCTAAAGGGTCTCTGTAAAATGAAATAACCCCAACATTTAGACCACTACACAATTTTTTCACCTGCTTAGGATAACCAAATAATGACTCCGCAGAAACCAGCAACGTAAGCCCTTTTTTTCGAGACTCACTAACATATCGGTCCAATATACTTTGAGACTTTGAAACATCTCCTTCAATCAGACTTGCGCCGATCCCTGAATGCCCTCCTGAAATCCCGTTAACATCAAACCCGTGCCTTGGGTAGTAAATACCTTTTTCAAGCAACAATTCTCTATTTAGAAACAAAAAATGCTGTAATGCAGAGCTACCAGTTTTTGGAGCACCAATATGTAAGATGACATCATAACGTTCTTCATAGCTTTTCATAACGACCTTCCTATCCATTATTCTTATGATTCTTTGTTTAGTTTTCTTTTTATCCGATTTAAAACCTCAGGAACACCCTCAGTTTCGCTCGTTCGTGACACTTTTTTTATAACATTGAATGCTTGCTTAAACTTCCCCTGACGCTCAAGCACTATTGCAATGACTTTTAGCAATACACCAACATCACGACTATTATCTAGCACCTGCTTTACCAGCATATTATTAAAACCGCTTTGCTGTGCAGTAGCTTTTATAGGATTCATAGCCACCTTACTGACATCAATCCCATACGCCTCAGCCAGACTTAGCACGTAGTAATCGACATCCTCGGTGCCTAGCTTTTTCTCGATACACTGGCGAATATAGGCATCTAGCTCTTTATCTAATGCCTTTATAGTTTCTAGGTATTCGGCAAAGTGAAGTAAACTAAACAATGATTTTTCTTGATCAATTACCAGCTCATCAACTACTGAAAGCTTCTTACCTTGGAAAAAGTCATTTCGAATTTTCTCGTTGGAATCTTTGAATTTAGCATCCAGCAACACATAAGTATCTTTCAACACCTGTGTAGCAACATTTTCTATTCTATCAGCTGATTGATTATCTGAGATAGATTGAAGGACATGATCTATTTTATTGTTCTGAGGCTTTGAATCTTTGTCGATGACGCAGTTCAATCGCCGCTTAAACTCAAGAACCGACTCGTTATAAGCTCTGTTAATAGGCTTCGTGTTATACTCAAATTTAGCCTGCTGCCGTGAGTCAATGCCAAGCTCGGATAAGAATATCTTTTCTAAACTTGCATCAGCAGACTTCGGCTTCTGGTACTCAATAAGCGAAATATTCTCCAGCCCGAAATGCTCTGCCCAAGTATAGATCAGCAGACCCGAAGCTTGATGCTGTTCGGTACTCAAAATACGCTTACAAAATGTCTCTAGCTTGATAGTATTATAATGCCGTTTAACTGACTGATTATAAATTGAAACAACATACTCTGCCGGATCCCTAAAGAAACATATCACCCGACACCTAAGACCATTTGTGAGTGACCTTACTACTGCAGGAAGGCTATAAAATGACTCAGCTGATAGTAACAGCGTTTGACCTTGACTGTTTGCTTCGTCAATGTATTCATTGAAGACCTGCTCAGCAAGAGCTTCCTGCTTATTAAGCAAACTTATTCCTAAACGAGAGTGCCCTCCGGAAATACCATTAGCGTCAGAACCATGTTCAGGATAATAATATCCGGCTCTAGCAAGCGACTCCCGATTTTTCAGGAAGAAATTCTGAAGTGCGGAACTTCCAGTTTTTGGTCCACCGATATGCAGGACAACATCGTATGGCTTATTTTCTAAAGTCATTGCTTAGAGTCTTCCTTAGTAAACAATTGTATAGGGTGGCTGTGGACGAGTGGTTATTGAAAAATCCTCACGATCTAACGTCAAGTTAGGGCTATAGTAAGGATCGAGAGCCAGTGTCTTACCCCATTTAGTTTGCATATAGCTCACTTCACCAGAAAATCTTGCTTGTTTTTCCGGCGTATCCTCTGTCCCACGACTGATAGATTCATAGTGGTATAGCTCAGCATAAGGAGTCCAGAGATTTCTGTATCCAGCAGCCCTGACTTTCAAGCAAAAATCAACATCATTAAATGCAATTTCAAGGTTCTCCTCATCTAAACCGCCAACTTGTTCATAAACCTCTTTACGAACCAGCAGGCACGCAGCAGTCACTGCAGATAAGCTTTGAACCAGCATTAACCGGCGAAAATATCCGGGTGCGTCCCGACTAAACTGCTTATGGCTATGACCCGCAACGCCGCCTAGCCCAACGATTACCCCACCATGCTGCAAGGTCTCATTACTGTAATAAAGCTTTGCACCGACACAACCTATTTCTTTCCTGCAGCACTGACTAACCATCTCACTCAACCAGTTTTCTGAAATCACATCGACATCATTGTTTACTAGACCAATAATAGTACCCTTAGCATGCTGCACACCAAAGTTGTTTATAGCTGAATAATTAAATGGGTGATCATATCTCAGTACTTTTACCCGCCTATCTTCTGATTTTATTTTAGCAAAAAAGTCGAGAGTCTTCTTTTCAACACTCCCGTTGTCCAGTATTAAAATTTCGTAGTTTGTGTAGGTACTTTTCTCAAGAATACTTCTTACTGCAACTTCAACCAGCGACAAGCGATCCCTAGTTGGAATTAACAAACTAACAAGTGGCTCGGGCTTAGGAATTGGATAATCCACTTTATAGGTATTAGGAAACTTACCCATTCTTACGTGCGTCCCCTCTGGCCCGTTTTTGTTAAAGTAGTTACTCAGTGCCGTGATGCCTGCATCTGTTGTGTAGTCCTTTTGATCGGCAGACATTGCCGTCGAACCCTCAACCACTCTCCAGTGATACAAAACCCTCGGCACGTGAACTACTTCTTCGAACGATACATACGGTAGACACCTCAGAAGCAAGTCCTGATCTTGACTACCTTCCACCCCTTCACGGAAACCATCGATTTTTCTTATTAGACTATGATCATAAAGCCCAAGATGAGAAACATAGTTTTGAGAGAAAAACAAATCAGGATTCCAGTCACTCTTAAAGTGTGGCTCTTCACGCTCTCCTGTCGCACTTATTTTATCCTCATCACTATAGAATATTTTTGCATTAGGGTTTTCATTGATGGCCTCAACCATAAAAAAGAGAGCATGTTCTGCAAGCTCATCATCATGATCCAGCAAAGCAATGAAATCACCAGCTGCTAACTCTAACGCGCTATTACTAGCTTGCGATATATGTCCATTTTCAGACCTATAAACAACTTTAACTCTATCATCGTTTTTCTGATACTCACTAAGCACCTGCCTCACTTCAGAATTTGAAGAAGCATCATCCGCAATGCATAACTCCCAATTTGAATATGACTGCTTTAGAACTGAGTCAATACACAACCTGAGATACTGCGCTTCAGTATTATAGGTAGGCATTATTATTGAGATTAGTGGTTTTTGATCCCACTCCGCAACAATCCTTCTAGCGTCCTCAGGCGATGGCAGCGAAGGAAACTCAACCGTATCGATCCAATTTTCGTAAGCAGAATCCGTCACTGGCAACAAGAATGTTTCTCCGTAAAGCTCGAAAAGCTCATCCAGCAGGTTACTGGCGTTGCCAGATGCAGTCTTCTTTGCAATACGGTGAATATCCCTAGATCTGAAACCACCAAGTCGAGGGTGCTGAGCACTGATTCGACTAACGATTTCATTAATCGCCGCCCCATCATCCACTGAGGAAATAGTAAAATTATTAACACTGAACTCACCCCCACCTTCTTGAGGATCAAAGCGAGTATAGAATGCAGCCTCATTAAGATAAAAAATACGCTGGAGCGACTCCCCTCTTACATAGGGAGTGACCCAAGTATCAACCTCATTTAAGCCTCGCCCCACATCAAAGTAAAATTTTGCAGTATCTCTTCGAAACGTCGACTGAAGATTAAGAGTAACTCTATACCAGCCCGGCTTCATACTTATCTTCGGCGCTAGAATTAACTGAAAGCACGGATCTGCCTCTAAGGCAAGCCAAGCCCCCTGCTTGCTACTAGCCCCCCTCTTCAAGCTACCGACTGGTTTCATTTCAAAGGCTAGCGGACCAAAACATCTAAAGCTATCAGCAATAGAGTCAATGACAGCAGACCAACGATTTCGAAACATAGAATGGTCGGTATTCTTTGCATAATAAAGCCCATCTTCCCTGACTGGGAGGGCATCACCAGGTAAGACCTCAACTGCACTAGCATACCAACTTGTCTTATCTGCCTCATAGATATTCAGGCGCAAGCCCAAGTCGACTTCAGCTAATCGCTCCGGCAAAGCAGCATCGAAGCCACGACTCATTGCAAATACTGTTGACTTAAAGCCAATACAAGCACCTGTTACGGTTGGTATAGCACATCCAAGCCTTTGATATTGAGAAGCAGAGACAACATCACAATCAGAGCTAATACGAGCCTGTACAGAACTGATATGCGGACTGGAAAGTGATCTTAGTAACCCCTCAGACCAGCCAGGCATTACAGCAACTCCTGACTGCAAAAAGAAAACGTATTCACTGACACACTGATTAAAGCCCAAGTTTTTATCCAGCGCAGCGTTATTAAGACCGGTACCGCTAACCATTGTCAAAGTGAGCGCCACATCTGCCGCTCCTACAACGTCTTTGTAAATATCTTCTACCATCGCGAGATCATCAGCGACCACAATTACTTGACTTAAGTAACCTGACTGCATGTTCACGAGTGAACAAATACTTTTATTAAGCCTTTCCTTACTGCCATCAAAAACAATTATCACAGAACACGTCGAAGCTGGCCGTTTCAATATTGTTAAACGATGCCAATCTATCATCTGACTACTCAGGAGCTGCTCATTGGTAGCTAACCGGAACAACGCCACTTCTCCCCCGACAAACTCCTCTCTGGCTAAGTCACCAAACTGCCCCTGTATTAGATAGTGCTGAAGCCTATCTACGCCCCCCTCCTCTAGGGCAGGATTTTTACGATCATAACTTTGGGCATCAAATCGATCTTCGTTTTTTAGCTGGATCTTATTATGAGTTAAGGCGAGCAGATTTCTTAAAAGTAACGATGGTGAGTAAATATATCCAATATCTTGCTGCGATCTAACCTTTATGATACCTGTCGTAACACCTGTATCATCCTTAATAGAGGGATAAAGCAATCCTACTTTAGCGTTATTGATGACGGGGATTAATCCAAACATACGCTCTAAGGCGTGGGCAACCTGCCCATCCTTTCGCACGTCGTCCTCTATTTCCTCAACCAACCCTTTCGCATAATAGGCCAATCTAGAGAGCAGGGCTGGACGAACCCAAAACATTGTTCCTATAAAGAACCCCCAATCCTCACTCGGAAGTGGATATCCATATATTCGTTCAAATATTTTCTCCAAATTAGTACGATTACCATACATCATCAGCTTGGCTGACTGATAAAAACTCCCTGGACCCGCAAATTGTAGTTCAGTGTCTGCTGCAAAAGCAGAGACAACTTGAGTAAAATTATGATGAGTGCCTATCAAACTGTCTAACATGGAGCGTCGCCAGATTGCAGCATTAGCATCATGCCCTTTCTTAGCATGCACCTTACAAACAGACTCATAACCTTTACTGATTAATTCAGGAATAACCCCTAGAAACGGCAGCACATCCATTCCAAGGTTTTTAAAAGGTCTTATTTTTGCGGAAGGAAATACCGTGAGAACCGACTCGATCGCCAACTCTTTGAGCTCAAAGGGAACAGTTATAAATAAATCAAAGTCGACATCGAGATGGAGCAATCTATCTCGCACTTCAGGCCACAAATCCTGATAATAGAAATGAACCACGATAGCAGTTTTTTGCACAACAGCTTCACCACTTAACTTAGGCAATACTGTGGCAGGTAGAAAATTACTATCATCCATATCGTGCTGCTTAATACTCATCTTCTATTCAACCTTTTATCAAGTAATGCACTTCCATTTACCATGTGCATTACTAACCATTACGATCAGCGTATAAAACTCTAAATTGAAGCCTGACTTAATGAACCTTTTGTTTTAACAAGCTAAGCAAATAAGCACCGTAACCGCTTTTAGCCAAGGGTGCAGCTAAGGACTCCAGAGCAGACGCATCAATCCACCCCGATCGATAAGCCACCTCTTCCGGACAGGCTATTTTTAACCCTTGTCGCTTTTCAAGAACAGAAATATACAAACTAGCCTCTAGCAATGACTCATGAGTCCCTGTATCTAACCACGCATAGCCTCGACCCATTACTTCCACAGACAAATCTCCTTGCTCAAGATAAAGCTTATTTATGTCCGTTATTTCAAGTTCACCACGTGGTGATGGCTTCAGACTCTTAGCCATTTCAACAACTCGGTTATCATAAAAGTATAAACCCGTAACAGCATAGCTTGATTTTGGTTCTTGGGGTTTTTCCTCCAGACTCAAAACATCACCGTCCCCGGAAAATTCCACGATACCGTATCGCTCCGGATCATGAACATGGTAGGCAAAGACTGAAGCACCACTCTCTTTATCAGAGGCATGCTCGAGCAACTCGTGGAAATCATGACCATAAAAAATATTGTCGCCTAGCACTAGCGCACAGTCATCAGAGCCAATAAAGGACTCGCCCAGAATAAAAGCCTGCGCCAAACCATCTGGTGACTGTTGTATGACATACTCTAGGTTTATTCCCCACTGACTTCCATCACCCAGAAGACTCTTAAACCTAGGCGTGTCTTGAGGAGTTGAAATAATCAGGATATCTTTGATCCCAGCCAGCATGAGCGTGGTTAATGGATAATAAATCATGGGCTTATCAAAGACTGGCAATAGCTGCTTAGAAACCGCTAAGGTTGATGGATGAAGTCTTGTACCTGATCCGCCGGCCAAAATAATTCCTTTGCGCATAATCACTTCCTTATAATAGTATTCGATAGGGAGGTAGTTTAGCCCAATTCTTGCTGCATGGCACCATGGACATCAAAAGTCCAATGGTACAATCATATAACTACACCGGAGCTTACTTCCCGCACCTGACTGTTAAATAAACAGCAACCAGAAGGCAAATATCCTCTACTATTCGAAAACCACCTTATCAATATGAAATAATTATGAAATATATTCAAACCTCCATCCCCGACGTCGTACTCTTAGAGCCCTCTGTTTATGGGGATCATAGGGGGTTCTTTATGGAAACTTGGCAGCACAAAAGCTTCACTGAGTCAGTCGCAGAAGTTACTTTTGTGCAAGATAATCACAGCAAATCGAGCCAAGGTATTCTGAGAGGCTTACACTATCAAATAAAACACCCTCAAGGAAAACTGGTTCGTGTTACACAGGGCTCAGTGTTTGATGTCGCCGTTGACCTCAGAAGAAGCTCTTCTACTTTTGGCCAGTGGGTGGGGTATGAACTCTCCGAAGATAACAGACGAATGTTATGGGTACCGGCAGGCTTTGCACATGGCTTTTACGTAACAAGTGAATCTGCGGAGTTCGTTTACAAGTGTACCGACTACTATTCTCCAGAATACGAAAGAAGCCTTGCATGGAACGACCCAGCTATTGCGATTGACTGGCCCTTAGTTGGGGGCGAGCAACCAATACTATCAGACAAGGACCGACTCGGTGAGTTATTAAATGAAGCAGATACATTTGATTAACACATGACTATTTCTTTTGTGTCATTTAGCGCTAAGCCAGAGTTTTTTTTGGACGACCCATCTTTTCGCTACCGCTGTGACAACCTAGCCTATGCGCTAAGGGCACAAGGAATCAAAAGCAGGCTGGAGCACATCGAGTCATTCACTGCTACCGCAGACCTAAGCCATGTCGTATTTCATAGACCAAGATACTCAAGCCGGTTTCGACGCATTGTGCGCCAACTTGATAATCAGGGCATTACCGTAATCGCAGATTTTGATGACCTAATTTTCGACCCAACCTACTTAGAGTTCAGCCCAGCTGTACTAAACAACGTACAGCCCAGAAGAAATATTAAACGGCGGCTTCTGTCTCATTTTGAGGCCCTGCAGCACATCCGAAATGTGACAGTGTCGACCAGTGAGCTGGGGAGGTTTGTTCGTGCTACATTCCCTGATGTCAAAATCTGCGTCTTACAAAATTATATGCACTATGATTGGCCATACAAAGCAGTCCAACCTAACGCAAATAAGCGTAAAGTTTTAACTTACTTTCCAGGGACTCGTTCTCACGACAGGGATTTTTGGCAAATAGAAGACATTATTGCCTATTTTTTAAACAAAAACAGCGACGTGCAACTACTGATTATTGGTCCTCTCACTTCACGATTACTTGAGCTTAAGTCTACACAGATCCGACACCTTCCCAAGCTTCCCTTCACTAACTACATACAGGCTGCAAGTAACTCATGGGTTAATTTGCTCCCCCTCGAGCCAACGCCATTTAATCAATGCAAATCAGCCATTAAGATTATTGAAGCCGGCTCCTATAATACTCCTACTATAAGCTCCCCACTGTCAGATGCCATACGGTTTTGTGGTACTGCTGCGAGTATTGCAATAGATCAGCAACAGTGGTTGCAACATCTAGAGTCATTTTTGGACCCAAAATTTTATTTACAAAGCAGCCTTCGTATAAAAAACGAGTTCGGGCATATTACTAACAGCAAACACATGGCAAATCTGTTCTGCACATCGTACAGCGTTACTCTCCCATAAACCGAACTCCATAGAGCGATGGATATTTACGAACTTATAATATTCAACTTCTATTAGAAGTTGCTTGGCCACTTTTACCAAAGGTTAGTATTTCAATACTTTACCTCAAGTTTTTCATTAACGACTTCCAGTCCTGCTCCTCTACCTTTCATCATCACTTAACAAGTCTGGAAGGAAGTATTTCACTCTTAGCAAAGAAGTTAAAAAAACATATAATCAACAAGCAAAACTTATGGTCATTCTTCAGGAGAGTTTTATGCAAGCAATCGCTCGGGTCTACTATTGGGCAGCACAACTCCGTCGGAGCCGTGGGGCTTACGATAAAACTACACTTTCGTTTTTCAGAAAAGCATATGAAATACTAGACTGTCCTACCTATTGTTTAGCACACGCTAGACTATATCGAGATATAAACGGAAGCATTGATGAGACACTTCTCACTGCACTGCAAACAGCGCTAATAAAGACTCAAGTTGAAAGTCAAAGATACGCAATTGAGACTTTAATATCCGAATCGCTTCATCAAAGAACAGGTTTGGTAATCAATAAAAACAAGACCTCCCCCAACCGCACTCAACCAACTTGCTCAAAAGAACTTTTAGAGATAAATGACATGCAAGCTCAGTGGAGGGAGGAGTTAACTGATTTCATATACCAAAAAATAGTCGCAGTCGTCGGAAACTCTGCATGCCTCCGCAACTCCAATCTTGGTAAAAAAATAGACCAGCAAGACATAGTTTGCCGCTTCAATCGTTATCCCAGACATGCATCCCACGCCCCAGACACGGGCCAACGCATTGATATTTGGATAACGTCGCCAGAAGTTCTTAATGAACAGCTAGTACTCCCAGAGTCAGTCCGGTGGATCATCATTTCAGGCGGAGATGTTCGCTTTACTCTTCGCAATTGGTCGGGCTGCCATGACTACTTAAAGCAACAAAAGCGCATCATCACAATTCCGATAAAATGCTGGAGCAATCTAGTTCAACAACTAAAAGCTCCACCAAGTGCAGGGCTACTCTGGACTAATTATCTGATTTCTTTAGGCCTGCCGGGGAAAAATATTCAACTTTATGGCTTTGGAAAAAACAATACTCGTAGTAAGCAATACCATATTATATCACCCCAGTATAAGGCATCTAAACGACATGCTTGGCAGGATGAAAGCACAGTTATCAAAGATCTCAAGCGTCAAGGAAAAATTACAACTACTCAAACAATGACCCTCGGTGTATTTACCCGAGGCCTTGCTAGAAACACTTATATCAAAAAACACCTCCAAACTAACGATGTAATTTTAGTCCCTAATAAAGAAAAGGCTAGTTCCCTTGATATTATTGTAGGCTGGGGACGAAAAAAGAATACTCAGAAAGCTAAACTGTATGCGGAACAAAATTACATCCAATATGCTTCGGTTGAAGATGGCTTCATACACTCCATGAGCCAAGGACGACTTGGTGCCAGCTCTTGGTCCTTAGTTATCGATAAAACAGGCTTATTTTATGATGCTACTCAGACCTCGGACCTTGAGCAGTTAATTAACGCAAGCTCACTTAGCGAGCAACAATACTCACGGGCACGTACTTGCCTAAAACTGATTACAGACCATCACATCACCAAATACAACAATGCAAAACTGCAATTACCAGAGTCACTGCAGCGCTACACACTTCCAATATTAGTTATCGACCAAGTAGATGGTGACACTTCAATACCATACGCCTTAGCAAGCAAAGATAACTTTGAGCAAATGCTGGCTGCAGCAATTTCAGAAAACCCAGACTCAGACATCCTGATCAAAACACATCCTGATGTCATGGCAGGAAAACGAAAAGGTTGCTTAACACTCAATACTCCCTTGCCCTCTAATGTTCACTTACTCAGCGACAACATTAACTCTTTAGTGCTAATGAAGCAGGTCAAGAAAGTGTATGTTGTATCCTCACAAACTGGCTTTGAAGCCCTACTACTGAATAAGCCAGTCGTGTGCTTTGGCGCCCCATTTTATGCAGGCTGGGGATTGACCGATGACAGACTACCTACAGACCTTCCTGTTTTTCAGCGACGCTCAGCACGCCCTGACCTACTAACACTATTTCATGCAACTCATATTCAATATTCGCGCTACTTAGACCCAATCTCGCAAAGGCCTTGTGAGCTGGAAGCAGTACTAAACTACGTAAAACTTCAATACAAGCATTATCAGAAGAATACCGGAAAACTTTTTTGCTTTGGCTTTCCGCTCTGGAAAAAACGGTTTGTACCTTACTATCTAAAAAGTCCAGATAATGAAATCCACTTTATTAGAAATGAAGCACAAGCTCAGAAGCTTGGCTGTGATGAAAGTAGCAGAATATTGATCTGGTCTTCACGACATGAAGCTGCTGCAAAGAAAATAGTCGACAAAACCTCAGCCAAACTCATTAAGATTGAAGATGGCTTTCTCCGCTCAATTAATTTGGGATCGAATTACGCGCCGCCTTCCTCACTAGTATTTGACTCACGGGGGATATACTTTGACCCTAACCAACCATCAGATTTAGAACACATTCTGCTCTACCACCAGTTTGATGAAGCATTAATTACGCGTGCTAAAAACCTTAGAACTCAGATTACTGCCTTAGAAATAAGTAAATATAATGTCGGCACAAGACAGTCAGAGAACTTATTCCATTGCCCCGAAGGAAAAACCGTCATACTCATTCCGGGACAAGTCGCAGATGATGCATCTATTAAACTGGGTTGCAAGGATATAAAGGAGAACCTAGGCCTTATCAAACTTGTCCGGCAGCGCAACCCCGACGCTTACATTGCTTACAAGCCTCACCCAGACGTAGTCAGTAAAAACCGCAAAGGTGAACTGAGTTGGAACGCAATAGAATCTTATTGCGACCAGATAGTCTACAACACAAGCATTACAGACTGCTTAAAGCAAGCTGATGAAGTTCATACGTTGACATCCTTGGTGGGCTTTGAAGCACTAATGCGAGAGCTACCGGTATACTGCTATGGCTTACCGTTTTATGCTGGCTGGGGCCTAACTCAAGATGAGCATACAATCCCTAGACGTAATAGACAACTTACTCTAGATGCATTGGTGGCGGGAACACTCATTGTGTATCCACGCTACTTTGACTGGACATCACGCTCGTTTACGACACCAGAAAGGCTGACAGATGAGCTACACCTTCGAAAAACAAACCACACACCCTCAAAAACCCTACAAGATAACGCCTTAGTTCAAAAAATTGATTGTTTTCTAAACTTAATCAAGGCAGTCATTTCACCATCATTCAAATGAAAAACGTAGATGCTGAGTCAATGTATCAAGCCAATAATATTGTTCACTCAGCGATTAACCGATAAACTGTGGCGATACTGCGCGCGATAAACTTGCACGATTACCCAATCCCCGCATCAACAGGACACTTTATCCTACTTTCATCATAAGGTAGGATCAATTTGCCGTAAAATATGCCCTAGGATAACTATAATTCATATTCAATGCGCATCAAAATAGACCCGCGACGCTTAACCAGTAGGTAACACTTTGAACAACAAAGATAAAAGAATTGCGATTATCGGCATGGCTTGCCGACTTCCAGGCAACATAAAGTCTCCCGAAGATTACTGGCACGTATTGAGTGAAGGCAAGGATGTGGTTACTGAGGTAAGTAGTGACCGCTGGGGAACCGACTTTTACTCTCACCCTGACAAGAACGAGCCCGGTAAAAGCTACACGTTTGCGGCAGGTGTTTTAGATAACATTGATTTGTTTGACCCAGCATTCTTCGGCATTTCACCAAGAGAAGCCGACCAAATGGACCCACAACAGCGACTGCTATTAGAGCTAGCGTGGGAAACTTTAGAAAATGCCGGTGTTCCCGCTGAGCGCATCAAAGGCTCCGAATGTGCCGTCTATGTCGGTATTGCCAGCAATGACTATGCTCACAGAAGAACTGACGACTTAGCCTCGCTTGATGCTTACACCATGACCGGCAATACAGCGAGCGTGGCCTCAAACCGTATTTCCTACACTTTTGACCTTCGCGGTCCTTCTGTTTCGGTTGATACAGCCTGCTCTTCCTCATTGGTTGCAATTCATGAAGCGTGCAAGTCGCTGTGGTTGGATGAGGCTCCGGTCGCCCTATGTGGCGGCATTAACATGTTAGTTCATCCATTCCCTTTTGTCGGTTTTTCAAAGGCTTCGATGCTTTCTCCTACAGGTCGATGCCGTGCATTTGATGCATCAGGCGATGGCTATGTGCGCTCAGAAGGCGCGGGAATGCTACTGCTAAAGCCACTAGCCCAAGCGGAAGCAGATGGTGACCGCATCCATGCGGTGATTGTAAACTCTGGTGTCAATTGTGACGGTAATACGTCAGGTATTACAGTACCAGGCATGGAGACGCAAAGCGCTCTATTAGAGCGTGTCTACCGTGGAACTGGAGTAACTGCCGATGACTTAAGTTATGTAGAAGCTCATGGTACCGGCACTCCGGTTGGGGACCCTCTTGAAGCAACCGCTCTGGGTAATGCCCTAGGCAAACTACGCGATACAGAGAAGCCATTACTTATTGGTTCAGCGAAAACGAACCTAGGTCACCTCGAAACGGCCTCTGGCATGGCTGGGTTTCTAAAGGCAACGCTATCACTAAAAAACAAGACGATTCCCTCATCCTTACACTTCAAAGCGCCCAATCCGAATATCGATTTACAGCGACTTAACCTAAAGGTAGTAACGGAAAATACTCCTCTAAACCAACAAATTAAACCTCACTATATTGGGATTAATTCGTTTGGCTTTGGTGGGGCGAATGCCCACATTTTGCTGGAAGAATACAAGACTCCTACAAGCGCTTCCCAGACTGCAGAAGCACCAGAAATAAGTGCTTCGTTAATACTTTCTTCCCGTACGCCCGAGGCACTTAAGGCGCTAGCCGCTCGCTATGCTAATCAACTACAAGCAATAGGAAGTAGTCGCTTTTATGATATTGCATATTCAGCCAGATTTAAGCGGTCGAAGTTTTCAAATGCACTAGCTCTTTCAGGCCTTGCTGGTGAGGCAGCAATCGATAGCCTTCGGAACTTCGCTGATTCGGGACGATCCGAACACATCACCACCGGCGAGCATCTCAACAATGCAAAGCTGGCATTTGTGTTTACCGGTAACGGATGTCAGTGGCAAGGCATGGGCCAGTCCCTATATCAAGATAACGCTATATTCAAGAATGCTTTTAATAGCGTCGACCAGATACTAAACTCAATAGCACCAGACTATTCACTCACAGAAGCGCTGATGCAAGACGAGGAAAACTCATCACTTGAGCGAACTGAAGTTGCACAACCGCTACTGTTTGCCATTCAAGTAGCAATTGCTTCGGTGCTTGAGACTTACGGCATTGAACCTGAGGCTGTCCTTGGACACAGTGTTGGTGAAGTCGCCGCGGCTTGGGCATCTGGCGCATTAAGCTTAGAACAGGCAACGCACGTCATTTACTTCCGTAGCCAAGCCCAAGCGCTAACTGCAGGACAAGGCCGCATGGCCGCCATTGGGGTTAGCAGAGAGTTACTTACTGAACTTCTGACACAAATTGATGGTGTTGACTCCATTGAAGTTGCAGGTGAAAACAGCCCTAATGCCTTAACCATCGCAGGCGACCTTGATGATATAGAAAGGCTTGGCGCATTACTCAGCTCACAAGGAAAGTTTTACCGACTGCTCGACCTGAACTATGCTTTCCATAGCCGTAAAATGAACCCGATTGAAGACTCAGTCAAAACCAATCTAAAATCGCTGACGCCTCTGAAAGAGTCATCAAGCTTTATTTCTACCGTTACCGGCGCCCCACTTTCAGGTACTGAGCTGGGAGCAGAGTATTGGTGGAAAAACATTCGACACCCTGTGCTATTTGGCAAAGCCATTGAACACTTGATCGACGATGGTTACAACGTATTTGTCGAAATTGGCCCACACCCAATTCTACGCAGCTATATCAATGAATCGCTGAAAAACAAAGGCACTCATGGACAAGCGCTGGAAACGCTAAAGCGCAAACAAGATAGCCAGAAACGCCTGCATACCAATGCGCTCAGAATTATTCTAAGCGGCTGTAAAATTGATGAGCACAAACTGTTCCCAGTTGAAGGGAAGCATGTAGAGCTACCAAGTTACCCTTGGCAAAAAGAACGCTATTGGTACCCATTAACCGTCGAAGGCTATGACTTGGTTAACCGTCGTCGTGAGCACCCACTTCTGGGATATCGCTTAAAGGACAGCGATATTACTTGGGAGAACAACCTAGACACCACGGAACTCCCCTACTTGGCGGATCACGTGGTGGATGATGCCATTATCTTTCCGGCCGCTGCTTACATAGAGATGGCTTTGGCAGCCTCTAAGCTCTGGATGCCCGAAGACAGCTATCAGTTGGAAATGGTTGAAATACCGGCACCGATCGTATTTGAACCTGGACAATCAAAGAAAGTTCGCTTCGCTTTAGACCCTAAAGATGGCAGCTTTAAGATCAGCAGCAGAGATCGACTCAGCGACGATGAGTGGACTCAAAACGCGATGGGCCGCCTGCTAGGTAAAAGCTACAAACAACAGCAAGACTCTATTCCTGAAGCATTAGCTACTGACTTTGTCAATATCGTCGGTGCTGAGGAGCACTACAACCTAGCGACAACTGTGGGCCTAAGTTACGGCCCAGCATTTCAGGCGGTCAGTGATGTCAAAGCTAACACTAACCAAGCCATTGCTAACTTAGTACTACCATCTAATCTTCAAGCCGGTATAGATGCCTATTTACTGCACCCCTCACTGCTGGACTCTGGCTTTCAGGTTTTAGTCGACATTTGCAAGCAAGCAATAGATCAAGGTGAAAGAAAAGCGTTGATCCCAATTCAAATTGGTCGCTTGCATTTATTTGGCAGTAGCGCTAATCACGCAACAAAAATTCAGGTTGACGTGATACGCCAGAGTCAACGCTCAGTCATTGCAAACTTTTACCTGACAGATGATAACGGCCTTGTTCTTGCTGAACTTCAGAACTGCCGATTCCGTCAGCTTCAGTTCAAAAAAGCAATGATTGAGGAAATCACCCAATATAATTATGTGGCCGAATTGCAGTCACAGAAAAAGTATTGGCCAGCCACGCCTGACACCTCTGGCTTCATCGGCCATGTCAAAAAAGAACTAGTTAAAAACTCGGACGCTCTAAAGCGCCCAAGTCACTTTCGCGAGTTCTCATTATTATTAGACATGATGTGCGTCAGATATGCTTTTGATGCAATACAGCAACTAAACCTCGAAAACTCCTTCACTTTGGATGACTTGCGTCGGCAGCTTCCAGAGGCGCAACATCCACTGCTTACCAAGCTAACTTCAATGCTTGAGAACAATGACCTTTTAGCGGTATCGGATGGACTCGCTACACTGCAAGACCCAAGTGACTTTCCGGAAGCTATTAGCATTTGGGAGCATATTGTCCAACAATCTCCCGAGTACCTGCCTGAGGTTTTATTGTTGTCTCAATGCGGTGAAGCGCTCCCAAAAGTACTAAGTGGGGAGCTAGATAGCGACAAGCTCCTACGAGCAGACAAGAGCAGCCTGTTTGAACAGATGCTTGAGGTCGGTCCAAATTATCGCTCATTTAATCAGGCGCTGAGCAAGGCAGTTTTAACCTCTGTTGCTAATTGGCCAAGTACTCAGCGCTGCCGTATCCTATTGATTGCCAGCTATCCAGCACAGATCAGCTATGCTCTGCTTGATGAGCTAGATAATGGGCAAACTGATTTAGTCATTGCGAGTGATAATGCCGCCAACCTCAGCTCCATAGAGCGCACATTAGATGATCGTGACTGGGCAAGTGCAGCCGTTATTGATTTAAACCAACTGGACAGTAGCACCTTTACCGCTCCGTTTGACTTTATTTGTATCGCTCACTTACTTCACGAATCAGACAATTTGCCTGAGACGCTATCCAGCCTTAAATCGCTGATGAATGAGAAGGCCCAACTCATCATTCTCGAGCGCTCTCCAGACCATGTCAGTGACATTATGTTCGGCAGTCAGCCAGATTGGTGGCATGAAAACCAGCCACGATTAATGGAGCCAAGCAACTGGCTGACATTACTGAGCTCGGCTGGCCTTGATAATACAACTAGCTTGAACGAACCAGATGCGCTAGATTTTGAAGGTGTCTTCCTGTTAAGTGCGACGAACCCTGATACTCAAACATTGATCACCCAGCAAGCTGTCGAACAAGAAACTTGGCTGGTCATCACAGGACAACAGCAAGAAGGATTCACTCAGCACTTGTTGCAAGCTATCACAGCAGAATCAATTCACTGCACGATTGCTTGTGAGGGTGATTCCTACCGAGAGGTAAGCAATGACAACTATGTATTTAATACCTCATCAAGCGATGACTTAAATCGGCTACTAGCGCTCCAACCATTTGACCGAGTGCTTTTCCTAAGCGGATACGGCACCGAAATTGACCTACTTGACCCTGTTTGCGCCTTGCAAGGTTTATTGCTTGCATTGGAGTCAGTCCCTCACCCCCCCCAGCTAAGCCTGCTGACTAAAGGAGGCTCGGTATTTAGTAATACGTTAAATGGCGTTAGCTTCAACCCTCTGGCCGCGCCTGTTTGGGGCTTAGGCAGAGTGGTTATGAATGAATACCCAGACCTGCATTGCCGCCTTATAGACATTCAGTGTAAACAGCTGTCTTTCGGCTTAATGCAAAGCATTATTAATGAGATCACCGAGAATACAGAAGAAACTGAAGTAGTGATTACCACTGAAGCCCGCTATGTGCTTCGCATGAAACGTCATATTGCGCGTCAGGGTACAGAGCCTCTAATAGCTCCAGCAGCCGCTCTGGACTTTAAAACTCCGGGCTCATTTAAAAATTTATACTGGAAAGCGCTTCCTGAAGTATCCCTGCAACCTGATGAAATTGAGATAAAGCCAATTGCTGCTGGTCTTAACTTCAGAGATGTCATGTATGCCATGGGTCTATTATCGGATGAAGCCGTCGAAAATGGTTTTGCAGGTGCAACCTTAGGCATGGAAGTAGCCGGAACCGTCGTGAGAACTGGTAGCAACGTCCAAGAGTTCAACATCGGCGATGAAGTACTAGGCTTCGCCCCCGCCTGCTTCTCAAGCCGCGTAGTCACCACAACGACTGCTACAGCCCATAAACCAAGCGCCTGGAGCTTTGAAGAGGCAGCCACCATTCCGACAGCCTTTTTTACTGTTTACTATGCCTTTTCACACTTAGCTCAACTACAGCCTGGCGAGAAAGTGCTGATTCACGGTGCAAGTGGCGGCGTAGGTCTAGCGGCGATTCAACTGGCTCGACACATGGGAGCAGTAGTATTTGCAGCAGCAGGAACCAGCGAAAAGCGTGCGATGGTAAAACATGCCGGCGCTGACTATGTGATGGACTCCCGAAGCTTGGCATTTGCTGAGGAGATCCTCAGACTCACTGAAGGCAAAGGCGTTGATGTTATCCTAAACTCTGTTTATGGCGAGGCTGTCAATCGTAACCTAGCTATTTTGAAGCCATTTGGTCGCTTGCTTGAGCTTGGAAAACGCGACTTCTACGAAAACTCACGAATTGGACTAAGGCCGTTCCGTAACAATATTACCTACTTCGGAATTGATGCTGATCAATTGCTCACCGAGCGCGCTGAGTTGGCACGTCGATTGTTTAAAGAGTTAATGGAGCTATTCCATGATGGCGCACTTCACCCATTACCCTATCGCGTCTTTGACTCAAGCCGCATTCAGGACTCGTTCCGTTATATGCAGCAGTCCAGACAGATCGGTAAAGTCATCATTAACCTGTCTAACCCTCAAGCTACGGAGCAGAACTTTAACTCTACCAAGAGTGCTCTGCACTTAGATCCAAAAGCTAACTACCTTATTACCGGCGGGCTAAGCGGCTTTGGCTTGAGAACCGCAAAGTGGCTGGCTGAAAAAGGTGCTCTGCACCTAACCTTATTGGGTCGAAAAGGTGTTGTCACTCTAGAAGCTAAGGAAGCGGTCAGTGAGCTTCAGTCTAGCGGTATTACTGTATACGTTCCCCCTTGCGATGTGAGTGATCTGAAGCAACTGACAAAAGTGATGAATGAGCTTGAGACGACAGCACCGGCGTTGCGCGGCATTATCCACGCCGCTACCCTCTTTGATGATAGCTTGCTGCGAAACCTTAGCCGTGAAAGACTAGATAAAGTTCTCAAGCCCAAAGCACTCGGAGCTTGGAACCTGCACCAACTCACTCAAGCAAGTTCACTAGAGTTTTTTGTTCTCTACTCTTCTGCAACGACGTTATTTGGCAACCCTGGCCAAGGTAATTATGTAGCTGCAAACTATATGCTTGAAAGCCTAGTCAGTCACAGACGATCTCTGGGTCTTGCTGCCTCCTATGCTGCATGGGGCGCTATTTCAGATGCTGGTTTTCTGGCCCGTAACAAAGATACTCAAGAGTCTTTGCTGTCACGCCTTGGCGGAGCAGCGCTGAGCGCAGATCAAGCGATGAAAGAACTTGAGCAACTCATTATCAGCGGTGACCAAGGTGCTGCAATGATTAATTTCGACTGGAAAACAATCAACCGCGCGATGCCAAGTGCTAAATCACCAAAGTTTACTCAACAAAATAATTGGCTACTACTTCACGGTGGCAGTAGTGGTGAAAACGAGGACTTCTTTACCCGAATTGCCGATCTAGATGATCTGGAAGTAATCGCATTAATTGAAGAACTCTTAACCTTAGAGATCTCCAATATCTTACGCTTGCCCGTTGAAAAAATAGATACCACATGCTCCATCTATGACTTGGGAATGGACTCATTAATGGGCATGGAATTGCTAATGGCTATTGAAGAAAAATTCAATGCAAAAATTCCGCTGATGAGCCTTACCGAGGGTGGTAGCATTAGTAAAATTTCAGAAAAGATTCATGCTAAACTGGGCGGAAGAGATCATGATAACGATGAAGTTCTGGAAGGCTTAGCCTCTAAACATGGAGCTGAGTTATCTGAAGATGCAATCAACGAGATAAATCACACAACTGATGACTAAGTCTAAGCTGACGGGATTAAGTGACTCCGTAAAAGAAAGTTTACTCAACAAAGCCCTTAATGCCAGAGATAAGAGCAGGCTCAAGCGTGAGCAGGAACCTATTGATCCAACAATCAGAACACTATTTGGTCGTAGGGTAAATGAGGATTTCTGCCGTTTTGATAAGTTCGATGGCTATAAAGAAATTAAGATGCTGGAGCAAGGTGGCGCAACGCTTGGCGTTAGTAGCCCTTTCTTCAAGACGCATGAGTCAATAGCAGGTGCTGTAACGTCTATTGACGGTAAAGAGTACATCAATTTTTCCAGCTATAACTATCTCGGACTCAGTGGACATCCCGAGGTTATTGAAGCGTCAAAACAAGCAATTGATCAATTTGGTACGACAGTATCAGCCAGTCGCATGGTGTCTGGTGAGCGCGGCATTCAGCAGAAGCTAGAACATCAGTTGGCTGAGCTTTACAAAGCAGACGACTGCGTTGTCTTTGTTAGCGGGCATGCAACCAATGTCTCAACTATTGGCTATTTATTTGGTGCTAGAGACTTGATAGTGCACGATTCATTGGCGCACAACAGTATCCTGCAAGGTGCTAAGCTCTCAGGAGCTAAACGCTTATCGTTTCGACACAATGACTGGGAACATCTTGATGAAATCCTTACCAGTCAGCGCGAAAAATTTGAGCGGGTGCTTATTGTTATAGAAGGCCTTTACAGTATGGACGGGGATATCCCTGATCTGCCCAGATTCATCGAAGTCAAAAAACGTCATCATGCTTTTTTAATGGTTGATGAAGCCCACTCGGTGGGTGTTCTTGGTGAGCAAGGACATGGCATCGGGGAGTATTTTGATATCAACTTTTCCGATGTAGACATTTGGATGGGGACTTTAAGTAAAAGCTTCGCCAGCTGTGGTGGTTACATTGCGGGTGAGACTGCCCTGGTCAAGCACCTACGCCACTACGCGCCGGGCTTCCTGTACAGCGTGGGCATTTCACCGCCTTTAGCTGCAGCATCATCCTGCGCAATCGATTTAATGCAGAAAGAGCCTGAGCGTGTTACGCGTCTGCGCCAACGTGGAAAGTTATTTTTGGAGTTGGCTAAGGCGGCAGGCATTGATACAGGGAAAAGTGAAGGCTATTCTGTTATTCCTGTCATAGCTGGAAGCTCCAAAAATGCGGTTGTGCTATCCAATCAACTGTTTGATGAAGGCATTAATGTACAACCAATATTAAGGCCAGCCGTTGAAGATAAAGCTGCCAGACTTCGCTTTTTTATTAGCTCTGAGCATACTGAGGAGCAAATCAGGTTTACTGTTGATTGCACTCGCAAGTTACTCAATAAGCTTGGCTAAGTAGTATCACTAAGAAACCGCTACGACTAATATTCTGTACTTATCCCTGCATTTACTCAGCCATCGTTCTGAGTGAGTTATTGGGTTGTGCAGAAATTGAAGTCGTCGCGGTTGTTTCATCTACTCGCAACTTGCGTGTTAATGAAAACCACTGGTTATCTAGCCTCTCAAGAGTTAAAAAAAGTGGTGTGTGTTATGCCCTTTATCTATGGTTTATCACGCAAGGTTACCTTCTTTGTTCTTTGGGCAGAGCCCAAGGCATTAATCAGCTTGCTAAAAAACATGCTATTCCGCTTCTCAACACCCCCGATATCAATCAGCCTCAAGTTAGCAACTCACTAAAGAAAATAAATGCTGATGCAATGCTATGCGTTCACTTTAATCAGAGAGTACATCCCCATATCTATGACCTATTCAACGGTAATGCATTTAATCTACATCCATCTCTACTCCCTGAACTAAAAGGTGTTGATCCGGCTTTCTATGCGGTGCTTGAAGATTATAACGAAAGCGGCATCACGCTACACCACTTAGCTGAGCATTTTGATGAAGGCGAAACTGTTAGCCAAGCTCTTCATTCAATTGAGAGCAACGACTCGGTGTTCTCTCTCAATAAGCAGCTTTTCACAATAGGTGCTAAAGTTTTCAAAGATTATATTCGAATCGGCCGTAAACATATTAACAGCACTGGAGCTATGCATGAGGAGCGCTATGATTCATGGCCAACTCCAAAACAAGTGCGTCAGCTCAGAAAGAAAAAACGTCAGTTAATCAAGCTTGAGGAAATTTATGACTTATTGCGAGAATGAGGCGACAAGTCCAGTGACGATAGAAGTGTTAATGCCAAATCTTCTACTTTGATATCTTCAAACTTAGGCTCTATGCTGCCGACAGCATGTTTTGTATCTAGATAATTATTCCAAATAAAGTAATTAGATCGGTCATCAGAGTAATGGTAATGATTGAATGTCTCTGAAATTGCAGGAACATGATCGCCATAAAACGCTAAGCCAACGCGCCTTTCTGATTGTTCGTAAAAACTCATCAGATTATCAATCATAGTATCCGCGTTTTTGAGATGCCGAAGATATACCGTGAGATCATCATTCTTCTCTTCTGGCTTTGTTTCAAAGTACTGCTTCCACTCATTCTTCTCGACGCCTTCAAGGTGCAATGGCCCATGGTTTTCCATTGTAATAGCGAAGATAAATAATGGCTGATCACTTTGCTGAAGGGTGGTTGAAATTATTTTTTGGTAGACTTCAGCATCCGATATATAAGGCCCAATCCGCTCCGGGTTCTCAAATGATGCTTCATCAATAAATTCATCAAAGCCAAGCTTTTCAAAAAACTGGTCACGCAAAAAGAAACCCGCATCATGTGGGTGTATACAAATACAGCGGTAACCCAGGTGCTTTAGATAAGCAATCAGGGACTGGGGCTCGTTCATTTTGAGTAGCTGCTGATAGGGATAAAAGCGCGCCAAACCCAGCGTTTCTGGCGTATAGCCTGCAAGGAAAGCAAACTCAGTACGCATCGTGTTTGCGCCCCAAGCGGGAACAGATAAGGCCCCATGTTGAAAGCTTGCTAGTAAGCATTGATCGTAATTACCCAACACCTCTTTTTTTATAATTTCAGAGAGGTTTCTTGCATCAAAAAAAGACTCGCTTTGAATTGCAACAATATCAGGTAGCTGCCCCCTTTTTTGCTTTCTAGTATCTTCCTCACCAGAACACCCCTTAAATGGAGAGCAATCTAGGAGCGATACTTCTAAGCTCGCCCTCTCCACAGAAGCTAATCTGGCGTAAATGCACAAAGTTGATAAAATCCCGAAGCTTTTGATATCAGTCTCAAGATCCCTACTAACTACCGCCGTAGCAGCAAGTTTCAGCAAGACTAAAATGGCTAAACCTAACCCCCCGGCAAGCAATAATGTATTTACAAGTGGATTATCAAAAACACTAGCCTCTAATGTAAAGCCGAGATAAACGACTACTACAAACATGGTAGGGATCAGAACCAAAGCAGGAAGTCCCAAAAAAGGGAAATACAAACGGGGATAACGGATAGCCTGCAAATAAAGAAACAAATCACTAAAAACCAAAGGCTCTCGTAATGCTTTGTACTTGGCATTATTTACAGCAAGCAGCATGGAAACAACTATTAGCGTGAGCACTGCTGAAAACATGGGTCTATGCGTAATTAATAGAAACAAAATCTGTGTAATAAACACTAGATTGACTGTTATGAAAACTCCTCTAATCTGCCGCTTAAGGAGGCTTGCATAGTACGGCTGAAATAGAACTTCAAGAAAGCACGTTATGCTAAGGCATGCTAGGAATGAGAAAAGATATGCCATTAGACTCGCTGAACGCTGTTAGTAACGAAGACGTGCAAGGATGCTATCAGAAAGCCAAGCCGGAAGACAGGAAAGCAGCTTCATACCAATCGTTAGAAGCTTAGGAAATGAAATATACGCCTTTTTGCGATCCAAGCCTTGCTTAATGTAGCGAGCTGCCCGCTCGGCAGACCATAAAAAAGGACGATCACCGGGGAACTGATCACTCATAGCTGTCTTTACAAACCCTGGAGTCACTATTGAAACATGTATTGATTGAGGCTTCAGTAAGCCACGCATCGCTTCAGCATAAGATTTCAATGCTGCTTTGCTAGCGGCATAGGAGGGCGTCAATGGCATTCCTCGGTAGGCTGCCAGAGAGCTCACATATGCTATGTGTCCGCTACCCCTCTTCTGCATTTGACGAATAAAAGGCTGCGCTATGGCAATTGCACTTCGATAATTAACAGCGGTCAGTGCTTCTATTTTATCCCAGTCTTCTATCTGCCCCTTTTCAGTACTACTAGTAACCCCAGCGTTAGAAACCAATAAGTCTACTTGATGAGTCGCAGCTATCTCCTCTGAAAGAGCTAGCACTTCATTTGGAAGCTCGAAATCTACAACATAGTAAACTGCACTTGTATCGAACCGCTGACATTCATTACATAGGGCTTTTAATTTTAACTCGCATCGTCCAACCAAGATCAAAAAATTAGCTGGTTGCGAATATTCTCGCACCAGCGCCTTGCCAATACCGCTAGTTGCACCAGTAATTAAGATAGTATGGAGCGACATCCAGATTTCGCCTAAAAGTTATCAGCCACGACTTGGTTGTCCATAGCAACCTTCGCCTCAGGCTCTGGCTCTGGGATCGGAGGAATTCCCAAACGCCTCAAACTTCCCTTAACGGCCATTTCTACTCCTTTTCTTGTATAGAAATTCCCATTGATTTGAGTTTTGTGAATCACAACATCTCGGAACGCCATAAAAAGCTGACGATTTGGTGTTTTTGCACGCCTCCAGAAGTCATTGAGCCCCCCTTGAAAGGTCAGGCCCGGAATATCGTACAAAGCTTTTCCGAGGGCTATTGTTGGGCATTGATGAAACAAAGCAGACATACCTGTCGTACTATTTATCAGGACAGTACCCGCAGCATGACTCAAGAAGGTTGGTAAGTGACCGGCTTCGATAAATCGAACACGTGAACGAACGCCATTCTCCGAGGCTGTTTTATAGGCAAATTTTTTGTGCTTGGTTATCCCCGTATCTAATGGATGATTTTTTATCACCAAAAAAGCGTCCTTGGAGGCATGCTTGGCAAATGAACGAATAATTTCCTCGGTTGCAGAATTAACTCCATCACCATAAGAAGAATGCACCCTAACTTGAGAGTCGCTATCAAGCTGCAATGGGTAAACGTAATATTTTGCCTTCATATTCAGAAGTTGACGTATCAAACGCGAAGCATAAATCGCATGAAATGGAAGCATGGAGTGACGCTTAACCCAGCCAAAGTACTCCTGTGCCGGGCCATGAAGGCGGTGACGGGTGTATTTCGGATAAAATTTGAAATCACCTAGGCGAGCGACATTATAAACCATGTCCTCGGCCAGCCTTATCCATTGGCTATAACCCGTTTTTTGGCTAACCACACGTCTTGGGACTTTAAGAACGGCTTCCCTGTAATAGTTAGGGGACTTCGGCAAAGGCGAATACGCATTAACGCCACCTCTGTCCATTGTTATCCAGTCAGGTCGCAGATATCCTTCTTCATAAACGTGAATACGAAGGTTGAGCTCTTTGGCTAACTTGATTGCAGGGATATGAACAGGGCGAGTGTCACCAAATAGGACCAAGTCTGTGACATTGCGCTCAGAAAACAACTCTTTGTAAAAAGTGGGCAAATCAACAGTATCACCAACGTAGCTTACAGCATCCCCGCCCTTATGATATAAGGCATCACCGCAACAGAATTTAACACGACAGGTATCGATTTTTGCTCGCCTGATTGCTTTTGCTAAGCGGTCAAAAAATGGTGTCGCAGCTCCTTGTAGAAACAGAAAAGATCGTTTATCCACTTTTTCCCCTTAAGACTCACGCTTGGATGTTGGCACAGAAATACCAGAAGATAGCTTTGAGGTTTGTCGAAATATTGACGAAAAAGTTCATTTTTTGAACCCAGTCATAAGTTGAGATTATAGTACAAAAAGTTTAATTTTGCTGACAATCATGACCGACCAAGATGAGCGGCTATAAAAACCGACCCAAAATAGTGATTTTTTAATTCAAGTTCTATATGATACCCGCTCTATTTTAGAATTGCACTACACATAGCCCCTGAGGAGCGTTGCGACCAACTACTGTTGGCTAGGCTCAGTCGGTTATCCAAACATTACAACGGCGCTCAGTCATAATCTTAAGGAGATTTTTTTATGGCTGGGAACCACTTATTTACTTCTGAGTCTGTATCAGCAGGCCATCCGGACAAAATGGCAGATCAGATCTCTGATGCTGTACTTGATGCCATTCTTACCCAAGATAAAGATGCTCGCGTTGCATGCGAGACCTTAGTTAAAACCGGAATGGTTGTACTGGCTGGAGAAGTCACGACTTCTGCTTACGTGGATATCGAAACGATTGTCCGCGAAGTTGTTACTAACATCGGTTATAACACCTCTGAAGTTGGCTTCGATGGCAACACCTGCGCCGTTATTAATGCTATCGGTCAGCAGTCTCCCGACATCGCCATGGGTGTCGATCGCGAAGATAAAGAATCACAAGGCGCTGGTGACCAGGGTCTGATGTTCGGTTACGCCAGTAACGAAACCGAAGTCTTGATGCCTGCCCCCCTGACTTATGCCCACCTTCTAGTAAAGCGCCAGGCTGAGCTGATGAAGTCTGGTGTACTGCCTTGGCTGCGTCCTGACGCTAAAAGCCAAGTAACCTTCCGTTATGAGGGTGATAAGCCTGTTGCTATTGATGCTGTAGTATTATCAACCCAGCACAATCCGGGCATCAGCTTGTCGGATCTTCGTGAAGCAGTGATGGAAGAAATCATCAAGCCGGTACTACCAGCTGAATGGTTAACCCAAAAAACCAGTTACCACATCAACCCAACTGGCCAATTCATTATTGGTGGACCTGTTGGTGACTGTGGTCTGACTGGACGTAAAATCATTGTTGATACATACGGTGGAATGGCACGTCACGGTGGCGGAGCATTCTCCGGAAAAGATCCTTCAAAAGTTGACCGTTCAGCTGCATATGCTGGCCGTTACGTTGCCAAAAACATCGTGGCAGCAGGCTTAGCGGAGCGCTGCGAGATTCAAGTGTCTTACGCCATTGGTGTTGCAGAGCCAACGTCTATCTCTATTGAGACATTTGGCACGGGCAAGATTGCTGATGAGAAGATCGAAATGCTGGTACGTGAGCACTTCGATCTACGCCCTTACGGTATTGTGACTATGCTTGACCTGATTCAGCCTATCTACCGCCAAACAGCCACTTATGGTCACTTTGGTCGTTCGGATATCGATCTGCCTTGGGAAAAGACAGACCGCGCTGAAGCATTAAAAGCAGCACTTTAAATTTAGCTTTATCAATCGCCCTCAAGTAGCGTTGCACCCCTATTCGGGCCAGGCTTGAAGGTGATTGTTCATAAATCCAACCACGCTATTTTACGATTGGACAATGTATTATGAATGCACAAGTAGAACAGAATTTTACCGATTATTTAGTGGCCGACATGAGTCAGGCTTCTTTTGGTCGTAAAGAAATCAATATCGCTGAAACTGAAATGCCAGGCTTGGTATCACTGCGTACTAAGTATGCTGACCAGCCACTTAAAGGCGCTCGCATTGCAGGCTCTCTGCACATGACGATTCAGACAGCCGTTTTGATCGAAACTCTGGTTGCGCTAGGCGCTGAAGTTCGCTGGGCTTCATGCAATATCTTCTCTACACAGGATCACGCAGCGGCGGCTATCGCTGCAGCTGGCATTCCTGTATTCGCTTTCAAAGGCGAGTCATTAGAAGAGTACTGGGACTACTGTCACCGTATCTTCGATTGGCATGATGGTGGCACACCAAACATGATCCTTGATGATGGTGGTGATGCAACAGGCCTGATCGAGCTAGGTACTAAAGCAGAGAAAGATCTTTCTGTTCTGGATAACCCAGGCAGCGAAGAAGAGATCATTATGTACGCTTCAATTCGTGAGAAATTGAAGACTGATCCAACGTGGTACTCACGTATTCGTGTAAATATCAAAGGTGTTACCGAAGAGACAACGACTGGTGTACATCGTCTATACAAGATGGCTGAAGCAGGCGAACTGACTTTCCCAGCAATCAACGTAAATGACTCTGTAACCAAGTCTAAGTTCGATAACCTGTACGGCTGCCGCGAGTCACTGGTTGACTCTATCAAGCGTGCAACTGATGTAATGATTGCAGGTAAGATCGCAGTTGTTGCTGGTTACGGTGACGTAGGTAAAGGTTCTGCTCAGTCTCTACGTGGTTTAGGCGCAACTGTATGGGTAACTGAAGTTGACCCAATCTGTGCACTACAAGCAGCGATGGAAGGCTACCGCGTTGTAACAATGGATGACGTTGCTTCTCAAGCTGACATCTTTGTTTCTGCGACGGGTAACTACCACATCATCACTCATGATCATATGGCTCAGATGAAGGATCAGGCGATCGTTTGTAACATCGGTCACTTCGATAACGAAATCGACGTTGCTGGTCTGGAAAAGTACGAGTGGGAAAACATCAAGCCACAGGTTGATCACATTATCTTCCCTGACGGCAAGCGTATTATCCTGCTGGCACAAGGCCGTTTGGTTAACTTGGGTTGCGGTACAGGTCATCCTAGCTTTGTAATGTCTAACTCATTCACGAACCAAACTCTGGCTCAGATTGAGTTGTTTGCGCACGCTGAAAACTACGAGAACAAAGTTTACATGCTACCAAAGCACCTGGACGAAGAAGTTGCTCGTCTTCACCTTGAGCGTGTTGGTGCTAAGCTGACAACTCTGACTCAGTATCAAGCTGACTACATTAGTGTGCCAGTTGAAGGCCCATTCAAAGTAGATCACTACCGCTACTAAGCACAACTTAGCAACACTGTTGTGATAATGACCCTGTCCTGATCATTTCGGGGCAGGGTCTTTTTAACCCTTCTGTGAGCGCCCTGCTCTTCATTATTACTCTTTCGCCCACAGATGCATGAATGAGTAGCAAATCATGACTAAACACGTCAGTTTTGAGTTTTTCCCCGCTAAGACCGATCAAGGTAAAGCCAATATTCTCTCCGCCAGTGAAGCCCTAGCCACACTGAAGCCGGAATTTTTCTCCGTCACTTTTGGCGCCGGCGGCTCTGATCAACAAACCACGTTTGATACCGTACTAGGTGTTCAACAAGCCTCTGGTATTCCAACTGCTTCCCACCTAACCTGCGTTGGTTCCAGTCGTGAACGTATTGGAACGATTCTGGATAACTATAAAGCGAATAATATTACTCGCTTAGTTGCTCTACGTGGTGACTTGCCGATGGGTATGGAAGACCCAGGCGAATTCCATTATGCCAATGAACTGGTAGAGTTCATCCGTGAGCACAGTGGTGACTATTTTCACATTGAAGTAGCGGCTTATCCTGAAAAGCATCCGCAGTCGATTGACCACAAGCAAGATCTTGATAACTTTGTTAAAAAAGTTAAAGCCGGTGCTGATAGCGCCATTACTCAGTATTTTTATAATCCAGATGGCTATAGCTACTTTGTGGATGAATGTGCGAAGGCTGGCGTGGATATTCCCATTATCCCAGGCATTATGCCAATCGGTAACTTTGAAAGCTTGTCGCGCTTCTCAGATGCCTGTGGCGCTGAGATTCCGCGCTGGTTACGAATACGCTTAGAAACTTATGAGAATGATCCTGAATCACTGCGAGCATTTGCGGATGACTACATCACACAGATGTGTATGACACTGATGGAACGTGGCGCGCCGGGATTACATTTCTACAGCATGAATAAAGTCGAGCCGAATATGCAGATATGCAAAGCGGTGATGGGAAGCTTCCCTCAAGACTTCACCTGACTCGATAAACTTGTCACCGTGAGTGACGATTTTAGTAGAAGCCCTTATCTTCTGAAATATCAGGATCTAAGGGCTTTTTCATATCTGCATTAAGGCAGCTGTGAAGCCGTAGCCTTTTTATTTTCCAGAGTAATTTGCACTCTCTCCCACAAGCCTTTCAGCACATTATTCATCCAACGGCCCAGTGGTTGCTCAATCAACTTATGAATCAACCAAGCCGCCAGCATCATCACCAATACAAGCCCGACTAGCAGCACATAGCGGTTAACAACATCCCCAAACTGATGGTAAATAATAAAACCAATATTTTGATGAATTAAGTACAAGGGATAGGTCAGCACGCCCAGCTTCACCAACTTCTCAGAACTTAAATGCTGCGTTTTACCAAATGCGATCAGTAAAAATACAATATAAAAACCGGCAATCATGATACTGGTTACATAGGGCGAAAAGTCACTGTGATACATCGCCTCTAAAGCACCAAGCTGCTGCAAGTTGCCCAATATCGCCAGCATAAAGCTCGCCCACAACATCAGACCTCGAAACACGTTCAGCCCTTTTTGACGAATCAGGTAAAACAAAGCACCTGCGATAAAGTAAGCAGACCATTCGGTAAGGAATATAAAGGTAACAATCTTTGGCATTGCTAGCACAAAGGAAGCAGCCGTAATCGCCAACCAAAGGGCCAGAAACCATTCAATCCGCTGAATTTGTCCGATGATAAGTAAAACAAAAATCAACGCATAAAACTTCAATTCAACCAATAAGGTCCAGTACACCCCATCGACCATTTCCACCCCGGCAAAACCGCTGATCATGCTGAGATTGAGTAGATATTGGATTAGATCAACCTGAAATAAAGCCCCACCCTTCCACGCAATCACCAATGCCGTAAGCGATACACAGACCCAAAATGCGGGATACAGCCGTGTAATTCTTGAAATCACAAAGTGCGCAGCACCACGTTTGGTCGCCGTCATTAAAATAACAAAGCCACTGATAATAAAGAATAGCTGCACACCATAGGAGCCATACTTGAAGTAATCGCCGATGATCGGGTATTCAACCGGACTGTAGCCACCTTCAGCAAAACCACGGAAAGTATAGTGATAGAGCACAACAGCCAACGCTGCTAAAAAGCGTAGCAAGTCAATTTCGTAAAAACGGTCTTTTCGGTCAGTTACAGGCATCGCAGCGATCATCCGATATCAGTTATTTTTTAGTATCATCGTATCGGTTTATTATGCCGCGCAGGCGTGACTTGTAAGGCAATTAAACGTGCTTACGGTATCAGACACCTGATTAGCGAGGTTTATGGAAAATCTAACGACTAGCGACTGACCAGACACGCCTAGCTCGATGGGCTAGTAAACCTGGGCTCTGATTTTGCCTCACCATCATAGAAAACATGAATATCGCGCTGAGGGAATGGAATTTCAAAATTATGCTCGCGCAACACATCATCGATCACCCAGTTATAGGCTGCTTTCACCCTACCCGGGCGCTTCGACCAACCCGGCTTAATCCAAACCACTAAATCAAAATTCAGCGCATTATCACCAAAACTGGAAAGTCGTAATTGCGGATGATGCTTATCAATAATATTCAGTGTGTAAGGTTGCTTTAATACTGCTTCGAAAATGACCTCACGCAGCAGATCCTTGTCACAACCATAAGCCACAGTGAAAGGTAATTTGATCCGTAAATTACCATCAGTCATCGTCCAGTTGGTCACACTGTTATTAACGAAAATCGAGTTCGGCACAATGATATCGATATTGTTATTAGTCGTGATAACCGTACTTCGGATATTAATTTCCCGTACCTCACCCACCGTACCATCATCCATCTCAATATAGTCTCCAACCTTCATGCTTCGCTCGAACAGCAAAATAATCCCCGAGACGAAATTGTTGATAATGTTCTGCAAGCCAAAACCAATACCAATACTGAGCGCACTGGCCACCAGCGCCAACTTAGTGACATCAATCCCTAAACTGGAAAAGCCCACTAGCAGCGCAATCCCTAAGAAGAATACACTCACGATGCGGCTCAAGGTCGCAATGGATGAGGGCTGCATCCCTTTCGAGGAATGCTGAGTAACTTTCAACACGGCATGCCGGAATAAACGCGTCAGCATCCAACCGACAAACATAATCAGCAGAAAATTAAGCAAACCAAAAGAGTTAACCGGCGTGCCATTGATACTAAACAGCGACACTTCCATCCACGCGCGAAACTGCTGCCAGCTCTGCCGAATCGTGTCATCCGCCTTTTCCACCAGCACTTCGGCACCACGAGCTGTAGAAGACAATTTGCTATTCACAATCTCAACCAACAGCGTCAAATCAACACTGTATTGAGATAGCTCATCTAAGGCTTGCTTGGCTTCAGCAACATAATCTGTAAACTCTGCGGGCTGATTAATATCGGCATTAACGCCATTCTTCTCATCAACATTTTTAATAGAATCCAATAACTCAGACTCTTCATCTAAGCGCTTTAAACTGCTATTAACCCACTCTTGATTAGACTCCAGCAGAGCTTCAGCAGCCTGCAGACGTTGCCGTGCCGCATCTCGCTCCTCATCACCTATCGTATTATCCAGTGCGACAATATCCAGCACCAGTTGACTGGCCAAGCTTCTTGCTTCTGCCAGCCGTAACTTTGCTTCCTGCAATAATATCTGCCGGCCAATCAATAGAATTTGATTGCGGGATTGATCCGACCCAGAAGATAAACTGAGTTGCTTAGCCTTAAGCTGCTGAATTTTTTCTTGATAATCGATGATAAGTTGCTGCTGAGCATCAATATTTTTACGCGACTCAAACAGTGAACGAGGTTGCACTACCAGCCGTTGAATTTGCTCTTTCTCAGAAGCCAGTAATTGCTCTAAGTAAGCTTGCTGATTCTTAATTTGCTGACTAAGCACGCTATTATTTAAGCTTAGCAATGCCTGATTCAGTTGTTTCTGAATCCAATCCAGCCCTTCCTGCAAACTATTTTCAGAGGCTTTCTGCGGCCGCTGATAGACCACCGCAATCGCAACAACCGCTGCCTTTTGCTGTTTCAAATCTCCATTTTGCTGCTCAAGGCTGGACTCCATTAGCTGCAACTCAGAGGCCGCTTTGCGCCGCTCACTGACATGTTGTTGCACTTCTTCTAAAGTGTATTGCGCCTTGTCCGCAGGCAATGATATCGAGCTAATCGGGAGCTGCGTCCCACGTTTTTGATAATACTGATCAAACAGAGACTGAATGTGCTCAGCCTGTTTCTGCGCCTCAGGGGGCTGGGTGATTTGTGCTAACTGAACTTTAGCATCAGCAATGTTTTGCTGAAGCTCCCGTAGTTCGACTTTGCTGAAAGCATTCCACCAGGATAATTCCAGCCGCATCGGCCATGGGACTTGTAGGGACTCTGTGGTTTCATTTTCCGCCAGAGCGGGATTGAGCAATAACCCGAATAAACAGGCAATCAGTAAAAAGCTAAACGCACATCTGATTAAGCTCAATCCCTTCCCTCATAGGCAAATTATTTTTTCAATACGCTATCAATGCTCAATGTTACCGTATCGCCGTGAGCCACCTTTTCTTGCTCCGTGTACAAGTCGCCATCTTGACCAACTGCATTACCAGACTTAGAAATCCGGGCACCGACAATCAAGGTATCAAATGCTGATAGCTTAAATTGCGGCATCATAGCCATACTATCATCCAATATGACCGTCGTTGGCAAGTCTTTAACTTGGAGGCGCTTAGCCGCTAATGGCATTGGTGGACCGGTTTGCGCTTTAGCATAGATAAACACACTATCTTCAGGAGACACCTGCTCAAGCATTGCATCGCTCAGGCTCACGCTTAAGTTGACTTGTGCACCAGAAGCCGCTGCATCCTTAGCAACTACTTTTGCTTCGCCTTCAGCACTATCCGCTTTAACAGCAGGTGCCGCAGCGCTTGACTCAGCCGCATCACCAGATTTATCAACTGCTGAATCTGCCACAGCGGTATCACCGCTTAGCTTCGCCTTAACCCGATTAATCAGAATATCCAGCTGCTCTTGCTCTTGTGGAATATCCTCCAGCAATGGGCGCAAAACAGTCCAGCGATCAAAGGCTTCCTGATATTTTTCCTGCTGCTCCAACGCCATACCCGACAACCACAACGCAGTTGTATTTTCCGGAGCCGCAACCAGTGCCTCATTAATCAAAGCCTCAGGACGCCCTGCCATCTGTCCACCCTGCTGCATCGACAAGGCATCTGCCAACATCAACATAACATCCGGCTCGCCAGGTTGTAGCTTATTCAGATTATCATAGGCTTCAACGGCGCCATCAAACTGCTGCATCATCATGTAAGAGCGACCCAACATATACCAACCTTCAGCATTTGCAGGGCTCTTGCGTAATTTGTCATGCAAGCTCGCCACCAGCTTTTCAACATCCGGCGTACCATCCGCTTTCAGTGGGATTTCAGCCGGTGGATTATTTCTGGCCTCTTCAATCATCTGTGGAGCTTGCGGCGCGCCTAAGTACAGATAAAGCGCCAAAGCCGCCATCGGTACAAACAACAGCACAAAACCAGCACTCACTCGTGAGGTAGTACTGGTCTTGTTACGAACGTGTTCTGCCTCGCCATCCACATCCAAATGTAGCGCTTGCTCTAACTCGGAGCGGCGTGCATGATACTCATCACTTTCCACTTCCGCACGCTCAAAACTGCTTTCCAACTCCGCCATTTGCTCACGCACAATCTGAATATTCTGCTCACGACGGTTGTCGGTAGTCTCATCCTGAGTACGAAATAAAGGCATTACTAAAATGGCCACTGCGATCAGCAGCAAGCCTGCAATAAAAAACCAAAGCATGGTATTCCCCTAGTTATCCTTATTTAACAGGTCGCGAACGGCACTGCGTTGGAAGTCACTTAAAGACTCCCCAGATTGTTTTGGCTGACGACGCACCCAACGGGTCACAAAAAACAACGTCAGCAAAAGAAACACCACCGGCCCTACCCAGAGCAGCAGGGTCTTTAACTTAAAGGCAGGACGATACAGCACAAAATCACCATAGCGCGCCACCATATAATCAACGACTTCGCTCCGGCTTTTACCCGCTTCGACCATCTCATACACCTGAGCACGCAGATCTTTCGCCAGATCCGCATCAGAGCCTGCCAAATTTTGATTTTGACAAACCAGACAGCGCAGCTCCTCGGTCAGCTTGTTATAAGTCGCTTCATGCTCAGGGCTTTCAAAGGTCAACATGGCATCGCCACTTTCAGCCCAACTAGGCGACACCAGCGAAGTACCAAGACACATCAGCAATACTAGACAAAAACGGCGCATCAGCTTTTTTCCTCACGCAGCTTCAGAATCAACGGCAATAAATCATCACGCACCGTTTCATCAAATACCGGACCAATCACCTTGTGACGAATAATCCCTTTTTTATCCACCACAAAAGTCTCTGGCACGCCGTATACACCCAAGTCGATACCCACCTTACCGGCATAATCAACCGCAATGTGCTGATAAGGATTACCCAGCGCTTTCAGCCAGTCTTTGGCATCCTGCGGTTCATCTTTGTAGTTAAGCCCTAACACTGGAATTTTCTCAGTGCGGATAAACTTACTCAGCACCTCATGCTCCGCACGACAAGCCACACACCATGAAGCAAACACATTCATCACCCAGACCTGACCTTTCAGGTCTTCCGGAGAAATGGTTTCGCCGTCTTTCATCAGCTCAGGCAGCTCAAACTCAGGTACCGCCTTACCAATAAACGGGGATGGCACTTCTCGCGGCTTTAAGCCCAAACCAATTGCCAGAAACGCCACCAGTACCACAAATAGAATTAGTGGAATAAGTGCTGTCTTTTTCATGCGGTTACCTCGTTTCCATCAGCTGCAACAGGCTTAGTTTTATCAGACTCTTTGGTGACAACAGGCTCGTCAACCCGTCTGCGCACTAAGCGGTAACGGCGATCGAATGCAGCCAGTAGACCACCTAGCCCCATCAATGCTGCCCCCATCCAGATCCAGTTCACCAATGGCTTATGGTACAAACGCACACTCCAGTCGCTCTCGCCTAATGGCTCACCCAGCGCAATGAACAGATCACGGAAGAATCCACTTTCGATACCCGCTTCAGTCATCGGCATAGTACCTGGGCCGTAGTTACGCTTTTCAGGGTGTAAGGTGGTGATCACTTTGCCATCTTTACTGACAACCACTTCGCCACGCTGTGCTACATAGTTCGCAACTTGTACCTGCTTAACACCGTTAAACAAGAAACTATAACCACTCATTTCATAGGCTTGGCCTTGCTGTAAACGCACGTCTTTTTCACTGCTGTACATGGAAGTCACGGCAATACCAGCAACGGTAACAGCCATACCAATATGAGCAACAGCCGCTCCCCAAGTCGCTAATGGCAATTTAAACGGTGAACGACCCTGCTCTTTAACCCACAGGATTGCAGCCAAACTCACCCACGATGCGAGGAATAATCCCAGCGCCGCTTTGAAGCTAAACTCTTCCAAAAATAGAATCGGAACTAAGAAGGCGATAATCAGTGCCAGCAGTAAAATCCAGCGCACTTTGGCAAACACACGCTCGACTTTGTCTTTCTTCCAACGCAGGAACAAACCAAAGCCCATGGCACTAAATAACACCACGCCCAATGGCAGCGATAAGGTATTAAAGTACGGAGGCCCCACCGAGATCTTACCCATACCCAAAGCATCGATGATCAATGGATATAAAGTACCCAGCAATACGGTAGCCGTCATTGCAATCAAGGCAATGTTATTAACCAATAAGCCCATTTCACGAGAGATCACTTCGAAGGTACCGGTTGAACGCAACTTTGGCGCACGCAAGGCGTAAAGCAGCAAAGAGGAACCAACCACCAACACTAAGAAGATCAGAATAAATAAGCCACGCTCAGGGTCGCTGGCAAAGGCATGTACAGATGTCAGTACACCGGAACGAACCAAGAAGGTTCCCAGCAAACTTAAAGAGAAAGCAAAGATCGCCAACAAGACTGTCCACGACTTAAACGCTGCGCGCTTCTCAGTGACTGCCAGTGAGTGAATCAACGCCGTACCGACTAACCAAGGCATCAACGACGCGTTTTCAACTGGGTCCCAGAACCACCAGCCGCCCCAGCCAAGCTCGTAATACGCCCACCAGCTACCCAGTGCGATACCGATCGTTAGAAATACCCAAGCCACATTGGTCCAAGGGCGAGCCCAACGCGCCCAAGCCGCATCCAGCTTACCGCCTAACATCGCGGCAATGGCGAAAGCAAATGCTACCGAGAAGCCCACATAGCCCATGTATAACATTGGCGGGTGAATCGCTAAGCCCGGATCTTGCAGCAATGGATTCAGTGTGCGACCTTCTGCCGGAATCGGGAATAAGCGCTCAAATGGGTTTGAAGTCAGCAACATAAACAGCATGAAACCAACGCCAATCATACCCATCACCGCCAGTACGCGTGCCAGCATAACGGCTGAAATGCCTTTGCTGTACACCGCAACCAGCGCGCCCCACACTGCCAAGGTCAATGCCCATAGCAACAAGGAACCTTCGTGTGCACCCCAGACTGCCGAGATTTTGTAAATCGTTGGCATTAATGTGTTGGAGTTACTCGCCACATATAAAACAGAAAAGTCGCTAACTAAGAATGAAGTCGTTAGGCAAGCAAAGGAAACTGCCAAAAACAAGACTTGGGCTTTCGCCGCCGGCTTTGCCATGGCAACCCATTGTGCATTACCCGTTGCCGCGCCAATCATAGGGAACACCGATTGCACTAGCGAAATAACTAACGCCAGTACCAGTGCAAAATGACCAATTTCAGGAATCATTAGTAGGCTCCAGCCTCAGTTTTTTTAGGCGCTGGCGCATGCTCTTGAGCCAACACGTCCGCCACTTCCGGTGGCATGTATTCTGCATCGTGCTTTGCCAGCACTTCTTCAGCGATGAATTGCTTATCCGGCGTTAAACGCCCCTTTACCACAGCGCTCTGTTCTTCCTTAAATAAGTCCGGCAGGATTTTGTCGTAATTCACCGTGATTTCATTGCCGCGGTTATCCGCCAGAATAAAGCTCAGCTCCAAGCTGGTATCACTGCGCTTCAAGCTGTCTTTTTTCACCAATCCACCTAAGCGAATCACCCGATCCGTCGGTGCTTTACCGGCCAACACCGCTTCCGGCGCATATAAATAAGCTAAGTTACTTTTCATGGCTTGGGTGATCATCGCCGAGGCGGCACCGACCGCACACAGTCCAATGATGATAAATACAATCCGTTTATGTCGTGCTTTCATGATGGTAAATCCTTATTGGAACGAGCAGCTTGACGTCTAATTTGGCCACGAATGCGCTTGGTAAGGCTGATGCGCTGAAAACGAAGCATGAGTGGCTCCAAAATCATTAGCGCAAACACCATGCCCATTGAGCACCAGATATAAAAGCCATAGCCGCCCATGGCAAAAAATTCTTTCATTTGAAGGCCTCTAGTCGTGCAACCCAGCTGGTATGGCTTTCACGCTGTAAAATAATATTGCGTACGCGCATCAATATCGTAGCAAAACAGTACATCCAAAAGCCGAAGGTCGTGACTAACATCGCAATCAGAATATTGGGCTCTATCCGTTTTAACGAGGACTCCTGATGTAGAGATGCACATTCATTCGGATCAGGGCAGTTAATTGAATAATAGATCACCGGCACAATCGCTAAACCTACAATTGCCAGTACTGCCGAAGCCCGGTCTGAGCGTCGCGTATCTTCAATGGCTGACTGTAATGCGATATAGCCAATATAGAGAAATAACAATATCAACTGTGTAGTCATCCGAGGGTCCCAGTCCCACCAGGTTCCCCAGCTGGTTTGTCCCCAGAATGCGCCAGTCCATAGCGATAAGGCCGTCATTACTGCGCCAGTAACCGCGGTTGCAGAGGCCATCATGTAGGACATTCGCGTATTGAATATCAAACCAAGCACCGCCCAAGCGACCATGACCACGTATAGCCACATCGCCATCCAAGCAGAGGCTACGTGCACATAGATAATTCTATAATATTGCTTCTGATCACTCAGCACGTCTGGCGTCTGGAAAAAGCCCCAGTACAAACCACCCAACGTAAAAACGATCGCTGCCCCCATAAACCATGGAATCAGCTTACCCGCTAAGGGGTAAAACGCTGCAGGAGATGAATATTTAAACCAATTAATTGCCATGGTACCTAATAACCTATTCCACCGAAATTCGCAGTGCTGCCGCCGTAGCCCACGGTGCAAACACGAGTGCCAACATTAAAAATGCCGACAACAATAAATAATAAGGCTGTAGCGGTGTGCCCGCTTGCATACTTGCTGCAACAGCGCCGGAACCATAAACCAACACTGGTATATATAAGGGTAGTACGAGTAACGAAATAAGCACGCCACCGCCTCGTAAGCCTAAGGTCAGGGCCGCACCAATCGCGCCAATCATGCTCAACACTGGCGTACCTAACAGCAACACCAGCATTAAGGTACCAATACTCGACGCCGGCAGATGGTATTGCAGTCCAGCCAGCGGTGCAATCAGCACCAATGGAAGGCCGGTTAATAGCCAATGCGCCAGCACTTTAGCAAATACCAACACGCCTAGTGGCTGGGGTGTCAGCAGCATTTGTTCCAGCGTGCCATCTTCATAGTCATTAGCAAACATACGCTCCAGCGCCAGAGTCGATGCCAGTAAGGCCGCCACCCAAACCACACCGGGTGCCATCTTGCGTAACATGTCCGCCTCAAAGCCCACGCCCAGCGGAAACAGGCTTACCACGATAATAAAGAAGAACAGTACCGTGAAAATATCCGTGCGGCGTCGCAGTGCCAGCGTGATATCACGGTTTAATACGGTGAAAAATGACTTAAGCATAACGATCCAATGACAGCCGTTGCATTTGCTCTTCAGGCAAGGGTACTGCCTGATGCGTGGTGAGGATGACCATTCCACCGTCCTGTACTTGCTGGACAATAATTGACTGCAATAATTCCACGGCCACAACGTCTAACGCCACAAACGGCTCATCCAGAACCCACAACGGCGCATCGCTAATTAACAAACGACTCAGTGCCACTCTACGCTTTTGACCCTGAGATAGCTTGCGCACCGGTACATCTTCGTAGCCAGCGAGTCCCATTTTGGCCAAGGCGACTTCAAGTTGCGACTCAGACACCGTTTGTCCAGCCAAACGGCTCAACACCGTCAGGTTTTCGATAGGATTCAAATCCAGCTTTAAAGCGTTCTGGTGACCAAGGTAGAATAATTGCCGGTAAAACTCATCGGGTATTTGCCGGATAGGCTGCTTTTGCCACAAAATATCGCCGTGGTCAGCCAGAAATAAGCCGCACAAAGTCCGCAATAAGGTGGTCTTGCCGCTGCCATTACGCCCTTCCAGCCAGATCAGCTGACCGGGTTGCAGCTCGAAAGATAAGCCCTGAAATAAGCACAGGTCTCCACGGCTGCATTGCAACTCTTGGACAGATAAGCTCACGTTGGCACTCTGTGGGTTTAGGAAAGGCGGGATTATATAAGAAGCGGCTGATGAATGAAACGTAAGCCGCAAAGCTGAATATTACATATTGGTCAAGACTATACATATTGGCCCCTTGAATTTGCTATGGTAGAGGCCATATTGCATAAATAACTCTAAGTTAAATTAACGGAACTTCTTATGAGACATATCAAAAAAGCCGCATCTTATTCTATGGCTGGCAGCTTAGGCCTGCTAGTAGTTGCTAACCTTCAGGGCTGCGGTGCCGACGCTCCACCACCACCGGCTGCACAAGCGCCACAACAGCAGCAAGACCTCGGCCAGCTTGAGCAAGACCTGCAAAGCCAGAATTACTTCTTAGTTATCTCACAGATTAGCGCTAATCCGGATAAGTATGAGTTAGCCGAGCGCTATCCGACTGAAGGCGCTACACGTGCCGTACTCAAGACTCTGGATGGCAAAGAGACCGTTCTTAGCAATGAAGAGCTAACCGCTCTGGCTAAAGCAGAAGCTGACAAAGTGGATGCTGGTACGTCTGAACTGACTAAAGAAGCCTCAGCCAGCTCCGGTGGCGGACTTGGACTGGGTGAAATGATCCTAGCCAGTGCGGCAGGCTCGCTGATCGGCGGCATGATCGCTAATAAACTGGCGAACAATGCAAACGCTAAAGCTCGGACTGCGGCCAGTACTCGTCCTGCAGCTTCAGTATCCAGCGCACAAAACCGCGCCAGAAGCGCACCAACAGCGTCTACTAAGCCAAAATCTGGTTTCACTGGCGGTCAAAACAGAACCCCATCCAGTTCATCTACTCGCTCATTCGGAGGTTAATACCTTGCTGCGCACCCAAACTGTTGAACCCGTTAGCAATGAGCTAATGGAAGAAATTGGTTTTACCTGGCATACCGACCCTGATGGCTCGGCTTATGTCGCCCCGGAGCTGTTACCGGTTTCAGAAGCAGAAGCCGAGGCTTATTACGCTGCAGCCAATGAGCTGTATGACATGTTTGCCGAAGCCGGACAGCATGTCATCGACAATGATTTATTTGAAGAGCTGGGCATTCCGGAAAGTTTGGTTCAACTAATTAAATTCAGCTGGGATGATGATGACTGGCACCTGTATGGCCGTTTCGACTTTGCCGGTGGTATTGATGGCAAGCCGATCAAACTGTTGGAGTTCAATGCCGACACACCGACTAGCTTGTTTGAAACCTGCATTATCCAGTGGGCCCTGCTGAAAAGTAATGGCATGGATGAAGCCGCACAGTTCAACAATGCTTATGAAGTTATTCGTGACAACTTTAAACGCCTGATCACTAATGATGATGGCTTGGAAAAGTTTGATGAATACTTCAATGGCGAGCGCATTTTGTTTTCCAGCGTTCGGGACTTGCCTGAAGATGAGCAAACGACCCGCCTACTCCAGCGCATTGCGACTGATGCCGGATTTAGCACAGACTTTTGCTACATTGATGAAGCCGGCTTCTTACCAGATGAAGGCATCTTTAATAAAGATCAGGAATCCACCAATTTCTGGTTCAAGTTATGGCCTTGGGAAGACATGGCAGCGGATGAGCCTGAGCTAGTTGAACTACTCACCGAGATTGGCCGTAAGCGCACTGGCGTGGTAATTAACCCCGCTTACACTTTGCTGTTCCAAAGCAAAGGCATTATGAAAGTGCTGTATGAACTATTCCCAGACTCGCCATACTTGTTAGCTACTGACAACAAGCCGCTTGAAGGGATTAAGCAAGTATCCAAGCCAATGTTTGGACGCGAAGGTGCCAATGTCGCAATTATTGATGAGCAAGGCGACACGCTGGAGTCTACGGATGGTCCTTACGACGTTCATGACATGCTTTATCAGGAATATGCGGAACTGGCGACCGACTCTGAAGGCCGCTCTTATCAGGCTGGCGTATTCTTCGCTTGGGAAGCCTGCGGACTTGGCTTCCGCCGTGGTTCAAAGATCTTAAACGACACTGCAACATTCGTCGGGCACGTCATTCGCTAAGCCCAATAAAAAACGCCCCGCCTGCAGTACAGGTGGGGCGTCAAACTCCCTTGCAACTTATTATTTTGGCTTATGGCTGTAAACTCTGCTCCGCGACCCTAATTGCAGCATCGCAAAGGCGTATCGATGACTGCGGATATCAAACCAGAATTTACAATAGTGGGACCAGATTATACTCCGTTCGTCGGAGCATTATAACTGTAAGCATAGAACATTTCCGGCGTTTTATGACAAAACGAGGTTTTTTGATTAATTTTAGTACAATTTAAATTCCTGCACTAAATTTTGCAATTAATAAGCACTGTGCAACTGAGTATCACAGTTGGCTTGCCCCAGTTTCACTATATTCTGAAGTGATGGCTATCACACTCACCAATTCTCGGTATTCACCCGAAAAACCAGCAACTTATCGCCTTATACTCAGTGAAAATGCTTAATATATGCTAATCTGTTTTCGATCAGCACTGCCATTTTCCCCCCCAAAATTGTGTTAACGAGATTAAGGTCGCACTATGCATAATGCTTCAGAGTCTAAGATTTCTGTCATGGTCGTCGAAGATGACGCCATTATTCTGGAGCGACTTGCCGGCGTGGTGCAAAGTGATCCGCGGCTTAAACTCCAAGCCACCTGCAGCACGGTTGCCGATGCGCGCCTAGCCCTGCATGATAAAACCCCTGATGTGTTATTGATTGATCTGGATTTGCCAGATGGCAATGGGCTGGAAATCATCACATTGATGCAAGATGAAGGCTTTGATACCGCCATGATGGTGATCAGTGTGTTTGGTGATGAATGGCATATTCTAAAAGCCATTGCAGCCGGTGCCAGTGGCTACCTACTCAAAGATGATGAGTCTATCCAGATCGGCACAGCAATCACTGATTTAGCCGCTGGCGGCGCGCCGATAAGCCCCAGCATTGCCCGTCATTTAATGAAGCACTTTCGCCCCGAGCAAGCCTTACTTGAAAAGCTCACACAACGCGAACAGCAGGTTCTGCAAAAAGTGGCTAAAGGTTATACCTCGCAGGAAATCGCCGAAATTGAAGGGCTCTCATACCATACCGTCGCCACACACGTTAAAAACATCTACCGCAAGCTCTCGGTTAACTCACGCGCCGAAGCGGTGTTTGAGGCGCTAAAAATGAACCTGATTTAATGGGAGATGTTGTCAGAATCTTTCTTCGTACCCCGATGCTGCTGTGGCTTGGTGCTCTGCTGGTTTATGTAATTGCCACATTTTATATTAGTTATTTCTGGCTTAGCCCACTCCCCGAGCAATATCAGTTAACCCGTGCTTATGTGATTAACAGCAATGCCACTACCCCCAGAGAACTGGCTGGTCTAAAACACACCGAAGTTTCGCTCCCCGACTGGGACACCGCCGCTAAGCAAAATACCACTGACCTCTGGTATGTCATCCCCTTTTTAAACTCAGGCTCTGAGCCTCAGCGGATGTCGGTTTACCTCCCCAATATTTCACAAAATGTAGAAGTCTTTATTAATAATCAGTGGATTGGGAATGGTGGAAGAATGGTCGAACCGATCAGCAGAAACCGCAATCATCCGCAAATATTTAACTTTGACCACAATGCATTAGAGCGACAGCGCAACTTTCTTACGATTCGCCTCAAAGGGCAGTTTGCAGAGTCGACCTACTTAGGCGCGGTCTATACTGGCCCGCAAGAGCTGTTACAGCATCACTTTGCACAAAATACCCACCTACGAATTGACCTGGTCACCACCATCACTTTAAGTATGGTGTTCAGCAGTATCTTTATCAGTATTTTATGGCTGTTCCGGCAAGCTGATAGCTATTACTTGTTTTATGCAGTGTTCTCGCTGTTGTGGACTTTTCACGACTCCAACCATTTCCTGCGCACTATTCCGATGCCTCTAGAGTATTGGGAGGTCGTGCTGTCGCTGTGTTTTGGTTACTCCATGCTGGGCGTGGTCATGTTTATCCATCGTTATGCCGGCCAATTTCCTAAAAAAATGGAATACTGGATGATTGGAATCACTCTGGTACTCAGCCTTCCATTTGCCCATCCTGATACCGAATGGGCTATTCGCTATAGCCAAGTGATCTGGAATCCAGCATTGGCTCTATTAGGCTTCTACACGCTGGGTTTTGTGGTCTTTCACTACATTAAATACAAAGAAACACGGCTGATTCCAATTATGACTGCAGGCTCAGGCCTGATGATCTATGGCATGCACGACTTGATCTTAGTGCTACAGCTTATTCCGAAGCAGTCGCCTTTTATGATTCATTTTGCGGCCCTTTTGGTGGTTGTTGTAATTGCCACGACGCTGATTAATCGCTTTGTGCAAAGTATGAATGTGGTTGAGCACTACAATCAAGAGCTACAAAATGAAGTCAAGCGCAAGACTGATGACATTGAACACGGCTATCGACAGGTAAAACAACTCACACAAAAATATACATTAGCCGAAGAGCGCCAACGCATTATGCGGGATATTCACGATGGTATCGGCGGGCAATTGGTCGCAACACTCGTGAGTTTGGAGTCAGGCAAAGTCAGTCAGGAACAACTCAAAGCTAATCTTAAGTCTGCTTTGCAGGACTTGCGTATGGTGATTGATTCCTTGGATTACGAAGCAGAAGACTTACCCACGTTACTGGGCATGTTACGAATGCGCTTATCGGACCAACTGGCCAATGCCCGATGGACACTGCATTGGAAAGTAGATGATTTGCCGCCAATTGCTAATTTTGGCCCTGCCAATGTGCTCAATACCATGCGAATCGTGCAAGAAGCCATTACCAATGCGCTTAAACATAGCTATGCCGAGAACCTTACTATTGAAACAGCGATTGTGAATAAAGGCGAAAACCAGCAGGTTGCGCGAATTTGTATTTACGATGATGGTTGTGGAACGCTACCGCAACAATCGAGCGGCAGAGGCTTGCTGAATATGCAAAAAAGGGCCGACTTGATTGGCGCAGAGTTACGAATTGACTCTCAACCGGGGCAAGGCCTGCAGGTAACTTTGGAAATTCCGGTACCTGAAACGCAAACGACCGGCACACTTTGAAAGCAGTCGGTCGCTCGTTGATTTAAGATCTGGCTGAAGTCTTACTTCGGCGTATAGCCTTTCTGGAAATCAACCACAAATGCCGACAACGCAGCCAACTCTTTAGACTCCCAAGCTAATGGCTTAGCCTGCATCGGTGACATCATGCAGAACTGTACGATTTGCTCAACATCAACCAAAGTTTCAACACCAATTTGTGCCTGAACCATCGCAATCTTATGCGGGTAAGGTAGCGCGAAACTCTTAGATAATGTGTTGTAGCCTGCATGGCAGGTTGAGCAAGACAGCCCTCCGCTAGCACTTAGTGAATTATCTTCCCAAAGCTTCTTGCCGTAAGCGATTAACTCTTCAGCATCGCCTTCATAAGCCTTTGTGCCTTCAGGGCGGGAAATTGCTTTCGATGAAATGCCACCTGCTGCGCAAGGATTTTTAGCGGCACAAGGGTTCGTCGCTGCACATGGGTTAGCTTTAGCCGCGCAAGGGTTCTTTGCTGCACATGGATTGGCTTTAGCCGCGCAAGGATTCGCCGCTGCACATGGATTTGCTTTGGCCGCGCAAGGATTCGCTGCGGCACATGGATTTGCTTTGGCCGCGCAAGGATTCGCCGCTGCACATGGGTTGGCTTTAGCCGCGCAAGGATTCGCCGCTGCACATGGGTTGGCTTTAGCCGCGCAAGGATTTGCTGCTGCACATGGATTGGCTTTAGCCGCGCAAGGATTTGCTGCAGCACATGGGTTAGCTTTGGCTGCGCAAGGATTCGATGTTGCACATGGATTGGCTTTAGCTGCGCACGGATTCTTTGCAGCACATGGGTTTGCTTTAGCTGCGCAAGGATTTGCCGCTGCACATGGGTTTGCTTTAGCCGTGCAAGGATTTGCTACGGTACATGGGTTTGCTTTGGCCGCGCATGGATTTGCTGCTGCACATGGATTTGCTTTAGCAGCACAAGGATTCTTTGCAGCACACGGATTTGCTGCACAAGGGTTACTAGCTGCTGCCACAGTAATCGGCTTAGCCATGGTTTCTGCCAATACCGGCACAGAGACCGCCGTCAGACCCAGCACCATTGCTGCCATTGCCACTGAAAAAGGACGTGCTTTTAAAACTGATTGACTGATCTTCATAGTGATTTCACTCCTGCGTCCTGTTTCTCAAGGCACGCTTTTATTGTGCCGATCTGCTGATCGACATTGATTGTTTTATAACTTGTTACTTCCAGACCCCGATCTTCAAACACATCTACTCCCGGATGCTCTGCTTTCCAGTTACGAATCGCGTCATCACGCTCCCGCAGCAGTTCCGCAATCTCGTATTTAAATAAGCGAAACATCGAAGAAATCCACTGATTCACGGCAAGATTAGGAAAAGCATGATCGACCACGAAAGCATCCAACATGGCAATCACATCCTCGGCTTTATACCAAGTCTCACCGGTTACCCAGCGATTGGTAGTAAACAAACCAATCGGTAAACCATCACGATTCATGGCAATGCAGATCAAATGCGATAAAGCATCATCACCTTCAGGCCAAGGCTCAGTGCCAGTATTACGGATGGGAGTAATTGCGGGAGGCATGCCAGTGGCACGTAGAAAGGTGTGGAAATGGCCATATTCGCCATCTAGACCACGGTGCGTATGGAAGTAATACTGCGACTTAGAGTCTGAATCAAAAACATCATCTGCCGGATAATGGGACAGTTCGTAAAAATCCCCCTGCCCCTTCAAGCACTCGCCAACCAGATTTAAACCGCCTTTGTGTAAGGCACGTTGCGACTCTAAAACCACCTCACCTGCGTCCAGTAAGATGCGCAGAGTTGAGGTCGTTAGCTGTGAATGTATGAGGCTTGTATTCGGCATATAGCTCGTTTTCAATTAGATTCTGTCTTATATACGCCCCACACGTTCAGTCAGATGCAAAAGCCCCTATTTTTTATATTTTAGAGGGAGCAAAATTACAACAAACGCGCAGGCTTTCACCTTGTACCAATTGCGTTAGACCCTGTAAAGAACGGTCCGGCCAGTGGTGGGCGTTAACGGGATGCGACACCGGCTCAAAACAGAAAAATGGCGACTGTTTGCCCGGAGAATAGATGTGGCAGCAAGGCAAATTACCGTCGGTAGTAATCTCCAACTTAAGATCACGCGATGGCCAACCTAAGGTCGCCTGCTGACTCCACCCTGTAAAGCAATGATCAAGCCCTGCTGCCGGTAAATTCTCCACATTGGAAAAGTCCCATTCCGGCCGTTTAGCAATTTCCAAAGCTTCAATCGGGAGCCCTGCATCATCTGAAACAATAAACTCTTGCACGGTCGTTTGCAGCCACGTGTCATCGTCCTGTAAAAACCACGGATGCAGCCCTACCCCATACGGCAAACAGGCTTCACTGAGATTCGTCACCGTCAGCGTAACCTTAAGCGCTGCGCCATCCAGCGTGTAATCCACTTCGGCAACATAATGAAATGGCGGCGTCTCACGTGTTTCTAATCGAAAGCTCACCGATGACTCCGTCTGCTTTATGCATTCCCACGCTTGCTGAAACGCATCACCATGTAGTGGGCTTGGCTCGTCTTTTCGATTAGGAAACAGTGGATAAAAAACAGAATCCGCATAAAAGCCACCATCGGAAATTCGATTGCACCAAGGGATCATCAAGTTACAAGCTAACTGAAACTCATCACTGGCATCGGCGGGTGATGGTCTGAATACCGGCGTGCCATCATCTAAGTCATAGCGTGAAATGGCCGCTCCCATATCCTCACGGATTTGCACCCGAGCGTCTGCTGTTTTTATCTCATACATGGTGTTTGATGATTCCATTTATAATTATTTAAAAGAATTTGAATCCAGTTTGCTAACTGCTGCGTATCTATAAACATGCCGGGGTCAATCCCCTCCCTACAATACTTGGCCCCGGCTCTTTTTTTCCAGAATTACATCAATTCAGCAGGAATCTCACAAACCGGAATCGGATTCATTTTGTGCTGATTCGCTCGATTCAATCGAGTATATATTGCCAACACTTCACGCTCCCGCTCACTCAACTCACTTTCTGGCTTTTCAGCTGGGTCATAGCGCATTGCCCACTCAAGCTCTGGATAGCTTGCACCAATTTGGTCCTCATCAGAGCGGTCATCTCCCCACAATCCATCTGTGGGTTTTGCCACCTGAATCGCTTCAATCACGCCCAAAGTACTCGCCAGACTAAATACTTCTGTTTTCATCAAATCGGCAATCGGGCTGATATCTACTCCGCCATCCCCGTATTTGGTGTAAAAACCAACGCCAAAATCTTCTACCTTATTACCCGTACCAGCCACGATGTAGTTATGTAAGCCCGCAAAATAATACAGTGTTGTCATGCGTAGACGGGCGCGAGCATTAGCCAACGACAAGAAACGCATATCCTCACTTTCAACCGCTGGCAAACTACCAACAAACTGATCAAACACCGGCGTTAAATCGGTCTCGACGGAGCTCACATTCGGGTATTTAGCTTCTAACTGAGCAATATGTTCACGAGCTCGGGTCACTTGTGAACTGGCTTGATGAATCGGCATTTCCAGACACAGCGTTGGCAAGCCCGTTTTAGCTGCCAAGGTGGAGGTTAGCGCCGAATCAATCCCGCCGGAAACACCCACCACAAAGCCTTTCGTGTGGGACTGTTCAACATATGCCTTCATCCAGCTAACAATATGTTCTATAACCGCTTCATTTTTCATGGGTAAGTGCCTTATGTGCAGGAATCAAAAGCCTATGGTAAGCAAAAACCGCAGATAAATCATCCTATGCTGATCTGCTGCTTATTAATCTAAAAAAGCACTAAAAAGGTGCAAAAATGCGGAAAAAACTATTTACCTAAAATCCTATTGGAGTAGTATGACCAAAAAATCCTGTACAAATTAATTCCTGAGGTGGAGATGTCATGAGTCTGAACAATATAGATCAGATAGCTCAAGATTTAAGCCAAAAAGTTAGCCAATCACACGAACAACTTCAGTCCAATCTTAAGTGGCTGAAAGAACAAATGAGTCCTTATTTCTTGGTGTTAAACCAGGATGAGTCGAGCGCCCTTGCTTTGTTGGCGTCCAGCCTGCATGAAATGGAACACTACAAGCGCTTAACCCTTGTTGACCGAGCTGACACATTGATGCTGGCGCAGGTGGATGAGAAAGGATCGCTATATCACACATTGCACGATATTCCTCAGCGCAATATTAACTACCTGGAAATTACCACTTCATTTGGCGTGATGCCAAACAGTGATAAGAACCTTGAAGTCATGCGCTGTGAGTTTAGTCCAGAGGTGACTGAGCCGCTGGCTCCTGCCGGTTCTGCCGTTATCCCTGAGGAAACCAGCAAGCTGGTCACTGAAGCGATGAGCGTACTGGACTCAGACTTTGACACGACACTGGTACCTGCTTTGTTAGATACCCTGTGGCGAAATGACGAAGAATACGTCAAGATTTCACCACCAGATCGTGTGGCGCGTTTGTTGCACCTGTTCCATAATACAGAATCCAATGGCGGTATTTTCTTACGCCGCGAAACCACTACGCATGGTGAGTACCGGATTTCATTTGGTGTAACCAACCCACCACATTCTGGCTTCTTAGCACAGCTATTAGAAGTGTTCCAGCGTTTGGGTATTAGCGTTAAGCGCTCTTACGCACTGACATTATCCAGTGAACTGTCCCCTTGCTTCTTATCGACGTTTTACGTGAAACCACGTGAGCAAAAGTCGTTAAATGCCGGCAGCCCACTGTATGCGTCACTGCGTCGCGAATTGTATAACACGCAAATCCTGTCTACCGGATCGACCAGCTATCGTGCCTTGGTAGAAACCGGTGCAATGACCGGAAATGATGCCACTCTGATCAGCTCTTTGATTAGCTTCTGTCATACCAATTTGGCCCATAGCGCTCCAGATATGTATGACCAAGAAAGCATTATGGCAGCATTCCACAATAATCTGGATGTTAGCTCGCAACTGCTGAAGCTGTTCTACACGCGCTTTGATCCAGAGCTGGATACCGATGATCGCGAAGGCGAGTATCAGGCCGAGCTGGAAAAAACCGTTCACTTAGTGGATGGCTTTAACTCAGGCCGTAAGGTACTGGATACGTTCCGCCGCGTGATTTTCCGCTGCGCGATTTCCTTTATCCGTCATTGCTTAAAGACCAACTTCTTCGTATCTGAAAAGCATGCCTTGGCTTTCCGCCTTGACCCCTTGTATTTGGAAGAGCTGGAGCCGCATTTCATTGCTGATTTGCCGACCGATCGCCCCTTCCGGATTACCTACTTCTCAGGGCGTCGCGGAGCGGGTTACCACATCGGATTCTCAGACATCGCCCGCGGTGGTTGGAGAACGTTGATCACCCAGAGCCGTGATGACTATATTACAAGCGCCAGCACCATGTTCAAAGAGAACTACGTATTGGCCCACACGCAGCATCTGAAGAACAAGGACATCTACGAGGGTGGCTCGAAGCTGGTGGCGATTTTAAATATCGACCCACGCTCCACACCTGAGCAACGTCAGCAGTATTTGTACAAATTGCAGTTTGGCTTTATCAATGCCTTCCTCGATTTATACATCACTGAAAATGGCATCGCGAAGGACAGCCGCGTACTGGATTACTACCGTCAGGATGAGCCGATCGAATTAGGCCCTGATGAGAACATGCACAATGTCATGATCGAGCTGATTGCTAAAACAGCAGCGGCGCGTGGCTATGTGTTGGGCTCCGGTATTATGTCCAGTAAACGCGTGGGGATTAACCATAAAGACTACGGTGTGACTTCGATTGGTGTGATTCGCTTTGCGGAAGTCACCATGATGGAATGCGGCATTGATATGCACAATGCGCCGTTCAGTGTGAAATTCACTGGTGGTCCAAATGGTGACGTGGCCGGTAATGCCATGCGCTTGTTATACGAGCGTTGCCCATACGTGCAAATCAAGCTAATCATTGATGGCAGTGGTGCGCTGTACGATCCGGAAGGTTTGGATAAAACAGCCATGAGCACTGTGGTGCTGCAATCTGATTTGGATGGCTTTGATCCTGAAGCATTGCACGTTGGCGGCTTCCTGCTGTATCGCCAGCAAACCCGCAAAGAAGGCATGAGTGTGCTGTATCGCAAGCTCACCATGACGGATAGCGGCTTAAGTGAAGAATGGGTATCTACAGATGCGTTCTACCAGAGCTTTAATAGTCTGGTGTTCACGGTAGAAGCTGACTTGTTCATTCCAGCTGGCGGACGTCCTGAAACCATCGATAGCAGCAATGTGGAGCGTTTCTTCAAAGATGACGGCACGCCAAGTGCGCCAGTGATTATTGAAGGGGCGAACTCCTTCATTACGCCACCGGCTCGTACTGTGTTGCAGCAACGCGGCGTCGTGATTATGCGGGATGCTTCGGCGAATAAGTGTGGTGTTATTTCATCCTCTTACGAGATCATCGCCAACCTGATGTTTAGTGATGAGGAGTTCTTAGCCTGTAAAGAAGAGTACGTGGCTGATGTCATTGATATTCTGAATCACATGGCGGAGCAGGAAGCCCGTGCGATTCTGAAGCGCTATCGTGAGTTGAAAGGTAGCATTACGTACACTGAGTTATCTAACCAGATCAGCCGCGAGATCAACCAGCACTATGCTCGGATGTTTGAGTTCTTCCAGTCTAATCCTGAGCGTGCTGGTCGTGCTGATCATTTGGCAGCATTAAGAATGCATATGCCTGCGATGATTCAGAACAATCCAAGCTTACATGCGCGGATTAATCGCTTACCAGAGAAAGTGAAGTACGCGATTCTGGCCAGCAAACTGGCGTCTGCCATGGTGTATGCCGGCAATAACGACAGCTTGTATGAAGACCTGATCGACGCCCAGCTGCGGAGAATCTCGCAAAGCTGAGCTAAGCCATAATGCAGTGTGGTGCCTGAATCGTCGGGCACCACTCCTGTTATCGGGAACTCCTCCCACCTCCCCCACAAGCTGATAGACTTTAAGGCACCTTTAATAAAAATAAGTGCCTGTCATGAATATTGGACTCATTATCTTCACGACCTTGGTGATCGCACCATTTGCCTGGGCCATCGCTATCTATAATCAGCTGGTCACGCTGAAAAACAATGCCAAAAAATCCTGGAGCAATATCGATGTATTGCTAAAGCAGCGTAATAGCGAACTGCCCAAGCTAATCGACACCTGTAAGCAGCACATGGCTTATGAAGGTGAAACTTTAGTGCGTGTGATTGCCGCACGTCGTAATGCTGAAGCTGCTTTGCAAAGTGGTGATATCCAAACCATTGGTAAAGCCGAGCACCAACTGGAAGGCAGCCTGATCAATCTATTTTCAGTCGCCGAAGACTACCCTGAGCTAAAAGCCAGCGATGCATTTTTAAGACTGCAAACGCGCATCACGTCCTTGGAAGATAGCATCTCAGATCGCCGCGAGTTCTATAACGAATCCGCTGCGGTGATGAATACGCGCCGCGAGCAATTCCCAGACAATATTATCGCTAATGTCTTTAACTTTGACGGCTTCCAATTGATGGAATTTCGACTGGAAGAGATGGAAGATATCTCCGTCGCCGATCAGTTCGCTGGCAAAGCGACCTAAGCAGGCGGATTGCGGTTATGGGATTGATTATGTTGCGAGGACTGCTGATTTCATCTATCAGCAGTTGGCTGTATATACCGGGATTGCTATTGGTCATTTGGCAAACTAGCGAGCGTAACCTCCCCACCCTGCTGGCCATGGCAGGCGCATTTAGCCTGATCGCATCTATCCTGATCTTTATCCGCTGGCGTACGTTGCATGACACGCCAACCACTTCGCTACGTAATGTCGCTCAAGGCTATGCTGAGGTTATCGGCACGGCGATGACCATGCCCAATGAAGTTGGCCCAGGACCGTATTACCTGCCACCGGTAGTTTGGTTTAGCCGCCCTTACCAAAAAAGTAGTGATCAGTTTTTAGTGGAAGATGAATTTGGTAGTTGCACGATTGATCCGCGTAAAGCCGAGATTATTACCGAACTGTATTTCCGCCAGCAGTATTGGTATCGCGCAATCTTCCCCGGTCAGAAAGTGTATGTGCTGGGACAGCTAACCACTGTGAATGGGCATCAAACCGACCAACAACGCCATCAGGTGATTTTAGGTACGCTGGCCAGTTGGAAAAAAGATCATTATGAAATGCTTCGCCGCTTTGATAAAAATGGCGACGGCAAAATTGACCAACATGAATTGAAGCTAGCCAAACAAGCCGCCGAAGCAATAGTCGATGACGAGCTAGATTATCACTATCGCCAAACCTCTACTCACCTGATTGAAAAGCCACGTGATGGCCGACCCTTTATTTTATCCAGTATTCCGCTGGAGAAATTATTGCAGCGCTATTCACGGGCGATGATTTTTCACTTGTGTGCATGGCCAATATTGAGTGTGATTGCATTTACGCTGTAGGGCCTTCCGTTATCTGCGAGCTGAAACACAGAACTACACTATCTGTAGCTGCTGAGGCGATTCCAAGGGTTGCACCAATATTTCGGTGCCATATCAATGAGACAGTAGCTAAAGATCTAACTCAAACCTGAGGAAGACAACTCAGGCAATTACCCTCAACTCCGCTGGCAATAAAAACCGCAAAATTGCATCGCGCTTTTCATTTTTCGCACCCAAGTCCTGAAGTGGCTCGACCCGACTATGCAGTATCGCCAGTCGCTTCATAATAAAACTACGAATAGCGGTTTGCTCAATTTCGCTCAACACCACATCCTGCAAACTGCCCTGTCGTAACACGTCCAGTGCAGGGCCTAAATTATTCTCGGCAATATGACGCTGCTCAGCACTAGGCTGACCTAATACATGACCTTGTCTGCGCCCTTCACTAAATTCTTTATGGCGTAACCGTAGCCAAGCCTGCAACTGCAACCAGCCATAAGCATCTTTTTCGCAATACTGCGCATAAGTCAGTGTACTGAAGTCTTTCAGATAAGCGTGATAATTAAAGTCATGCACTCCTAAAGCCATATGAGCAATTTCCGCTGGAATCTCACCGCGTAAATCATCAATCGCTAACTCGGCTTCAGTCCCATCTTCCATCACTAGACGATTGCCTGCCTGACCGGTTTCGAGAGCGCCATATTGCATAAGCACCTCGCCTGGCTCATAGGCAAATGACAGCACCGTCACCACGCCATCGTCCGCCATATTGCCACCGATACGTGCCGGATACAGCCTGATTTTCGGGATGTCACCACCCGGTACTTGCCTCAGCACATTACCGGAAATTACTCCGCCAGTTAGCAAACCCGCAATTGAAATCGTATGCGAGCCCATGGTTGTTATATCGTTATCAATAATGCGTAGATTACGTTGCATGCCATCGCTGGCAAAGATGCCTTGTAGTGGCCCATTGGGCGCAACAATTTTGCAGGAGCGAATGCACACGTCAGTCATAATGGTGCCTGCTAGCTGATCACCAACGCGCCGCGCTATGCCATCCACCTCGCGGTATTGCGCCGGTGGAATTAGCTGAATGGCATCGCGGTGTGCATCGCCATAACAACGCTGATCGCTAATACATAAATTACTGACCATCACATGATGATGCCAGACCCGAACCGCATCGGTTTGATGCTCGTGGGTGAGTTCAATATCCGGCTTGCCGGTGAATAATACGGTGGTTGCGCCTATCGCCTCGTCACTTTCCCAGCCCATGCAACTGGCTTGGCAGGTTTCAGCATCCAACACATACAAACACTCTTGCTGGCGCTCGGATGGCGCTAAAAACACCTCATTCGCCTGAGATAGGGCATCTAACTTAGCGGGTAAGGAATCAAGCACTAGCTGCGCCTCAGCAGCACGCTTTTGATACGCCACTAAATTGTTCTTCATAGCCTGAATTTTGGCACTTAAATCTTCACCAGAGCTTTGAGCTTGATGCTGCATCGACTCCAATTTAGCAATGTAATCAGGCAAATAATGCGGGCTATCGGGCTTGAGGTATTTATCCGTTTGCGTCATCGCCTCACGAGCCAACTGTAGCGCCCGAACATGGTGATGATATTGCGTATGCGTATTCATCGCTTCATTTGTCAACGGCGCGTGATGATGCCCCATGCCTTTCTCCCTGATTCGGTTATGGTGTTGGTCCAATGCTAAGCACGATCTAACAGCTGGGTAACCCGCTCAGCCAACGCCAGCGAGGCAGTTAAGCCCGGCGACTCAATGCCAAACAAATTCACTAATCCTGTAATGCCATGTTGCTGCGCAGTGCTGATCTCAAAATCGCTATTGATCGTCCCGTTGTAAGCCACTTTCGGGCGTACGCCGGAATAATCCGGCAGCAAACTGTTATCTGGCAGCTCCGGCCAATAACGTCGCACCTCGGCATAAAATGACTCAGCCCGCTCAGGGCTCACCGTGTAATCAATCTCCGCAGGCAGATTAGAATCCAGAAATTCAACATCCGGCCCAAAGCGCACTTGGCGACCTAAGTCGATGGTTAAGTGTACCCCTAAACCGCCCGTGACGGGTGCGGGATAAATAAGCTGAGTGAATGGCGCTTTGCCCTGTAATCGAAAATAGCTGCCTTTGGCTAATACTGTTTCGGGGATATGCGCTGTGGCCAAACCTTGAATGGATTGCGCTACATCAACGGAATAAAGTCCGGCGCAATTGATAAACTCTTGTGATTGCAGACGCATTGACTCCTCGCCGCCGACTTCCAGCTCAAAACCTGCATCATTTGCGACAACTGATAGCAGTGGCGCGCCTAAAGCCAACATGCCACCGGCATCTTCCAGATCACCTAGCAAACTCAGCATTAAACCATGGCTGTCAATAATGCCGGTCGATGGGGATGCCAGAGCGCCTAAACATTGTAATCCTGGCTGCTGTGCTTGTGCTTCTTCGGCGCTCAGCCAATGCAAATCATTCACACCATTAGCCGTGCCACGCTGAAATAGTTGCTCTAGCGTGTTCATATCTTCTGGCTGAGTCGCCACAATCAGCTTACCAATACGTTGGTGCTTTACCTGCTTGCGCTCACAATACTCATACAAAGCATCGCGCCCTGCGACACAAAGCTCTGCTTTTAAAGAACCCGGTGGGTAGTAGATTCCGGCGTGAATCACTTCGGAGTTACGCGAGCTCACGCCATGACCAAAAGCTGAAGCCTGCTCTAGTAAAATAACTTCACGTCCGCTTTGTGCAAGTGCCGCTGCACAAGCTAAACCAACAACACCCGCTCCAACGACTACCGTTTGAATTTGCATGACTTCCATGTTTCGTTTCCAACGCCTCTATTTATACTGCTAATAATTACATGTAATGCTCACGCAGCAATCACTAAAATTGCCTCATGCCCTGCTAGCTGCCACTATCATAAGCAAGCAACGATTAAACGGCCGATAAGTAAACACTCACAGCCCTCATCACTCATATTTACGCAGTAGGATACCTTATGATTACCGTTTCCCAACTCACTATCTATCCTTTTAAATCCGCCCAAGGCATTGCCATTCCTGATACAGGCTTCGATGCCGAAGGCATGCTCAATGACCGCCGACTGATGGCCATAGATGACAAGGGTATTTTCATCACCTCCCGTAGTAACCCAGAATTACTACAACTGCGCTGCGAAATGAATCCTGATGGTTGGACTCTATCTCACCCTAATCAAGCTTTAGCCTGCCCAATACCAAACCACAACAGCATGTCCAAGCCCACCTCACTCAACGGCCAAGTCTGGCGCGACAAAATTCAGGCATTGGATGCTGGCGATGCTGCGGCCGTGTGGCTTAGCGAGATCCTCAGCTTAGACGCTCGCATCGCGATCTGGAAACCAAACGCTCGCCACTCTGCCAAGTATAACTTCGAAACCAGCTTTGCCGATGCCTCGCCCATCTTAATTGCCAGCGAAGCCAGTATGCGCCAAGGCTGTGACTGGGCTGGGATTCCCTACGATGCGCGCCGCTTCCGCCCGAATATCATTGTAAGTGGTGTTGAGGCGTTTGCTGAAGATCACTGGAAGCAGGTTCGAATTGGTGAGAGCACCTTTGAAATACTCGACCCTTGCGAGCGCTGTATTTTAACCACGCGTGACCCGGATACCGGCGAAGCGCATCCCGATAAACAACCAATGGCTGTTCTCATGGAAAAACATGCCAGCGCCGCCTCACAACCACTGATGGGAATGAACGCTCGCCTTAGCTCTGCACCATCAGAGAGCCGAATTGCGGTCGGTGACGTTATTGAATTGCTCTAAAAAACATCATGCACCAAATCAGTGCAAAGATGAACGTTTTGTGAATATAATCTGACAACCTAATGACACTCCAGCTGCCTTCAATCGATTGCAGAACAAGCAGTAGTGCGCTGTCTTGGCTAATTTTCATATCTTGGCACAGTTATTGCTAAAGTATTTTCAACAGCTAGACTAAATCTAAACCGAGGACAGTGTATGAGTGGCAATGAAAGCCGAGTTCAGGCAATTTATCAAATTACAAACCGCGAGCCGGTATTGGTAGAAAAGCCAGGCGCATTAAGCAAAATTTGGGCGTGTGATGTTTTCAACTTGGCAAAGATGGAAGAAGCGCTGTCTAAGAACGCGTTTAAAGCCATCAAGAAGACAGTTCAGACTGGCGCGGTACTTGACTCAGCGACTGCAGACATTGTTGCAGCAGCGATGAAAGAGTGGGCAACGAAGAAAGGCGTTAAGTTTTTCTCTCACATCTTCTACCCAATGACTAATGCTACGGCTGAGAAGCATGATGGTTTCATCATCACCAGCCCTGAAGGCAACTGCATTACTGAATTCACTGGAAGCCTGCTGATTAAAGGCGAGCCAGATGGTTCCTCATTCCCTAACGGAAGCCTGCGCATGACCAATGCTGCACGCGGCTACACGGCTTGGGACCCAACCAGCCCAGCTTACGTGATGCACACCGACAACGGTGCCACACTGATGATTCCAAGTGTGTTCATCTCTTGGACTGGTGAAGCGTTGGATAAGAAAATCCCACTATTGCGCTCAAATGCAGCAATGGATAAGGCGGCAAACAAAGTACTGTCTTTGATGGGCGAGACAGACATCGCACCATTAAACTCCAGCTGTGGTGCTGAGCAGGAATACTTCTTAGTTGATTCAAACTTCGCAAACAGCCGCCCTGACTTATTGCTAGCAGGCCGTACTTTATTCGGTGCAGCACCGGCTAAAGGCCAAGAGTTTGATGACCACTACTTCGCCGCGATCCCAGCGCGCGTACAGGTTTACATGCAAGCGGTTGAAGACAAACTATACCGCTTAGGCATCCCAGCTAAAACACATCACAATGAAGTCGCACCGGGCCAGTTCGAAATTGCGCCTTACTACGAAGCGGCTAACGTTGCGGCTGATCACCAGCAATTGCTGATGACTATCCTGAAAATGACGGCCAGAGAACACGGCTTCATGTGTTTGTTACATGAAAAGCCATTCGCTGGCGTCAACGGTTCTGGTAAGCACGTAAACTGGTCTGTGGGTAACGCGACTCAAGGTAACTTATTAGATCCAGGCAGAACACCACACGACAACCTGAACTTCCTGCTCTTTTGTGGTGCAGTAATTCGTGGCGTGCACCTTTATGGGCCACTACTGCGTGCAGTCATCGCATCGGCTTCAAACGATCATCGTTTGGGTGCTAACGAAGCGCCTCCAGCGATTTTGTCTGTGTATCTGGGTAGCCAGTTAGAAGGCGTATTCCACGATATTAAAGAAGGCAAGCTGGAAGCTAAAGCAGAAGGCGGCTTGATGGATTTAGGTCTGTCACAAATTCTGAAATTTGAGCGTGATCCTGGCGACCGTAACCGTACTTCTCCGTTTGCCTTCACTGGCAACCGCTTTGAGTTCCGTGCGGTTGGTTCCTCACAGTCAGTGTCTGGCCCATTGGTTGCCATGAACACGATGCTGGCTGACTCGCTGAATTGGATTGCTGAGAAGCTGGAAGCGAATCTGAGCAGCGGCGTTGATCAAACTGCGGCGGTTATTGCTGTACTGAAAGAGCTGATGCTGGAGCACGGCAATGCTGTATTCGGTGGTGACGGCTACTCTGCAGAATGGCACAAAATGGCGGTTGAAGAGCGCGGCCTGAAAAACCTGCCGACTTCTGCTGATGCACTGCCAGCATTCCAGGATGAAGCAGTGATCAAACTGTTCTCATCCACTGGCGTACTGTCTGCTGTTGAGCTGGAAAGCCGCTACGAGGTTTACTCTGAGCAGTATGTTCAGTCTATCGAAGTAGAAGCCAAGCTGATGATTGAAATGGCTAAAACCATTATCTTCCCAGCAGCGTCTAGCTACCTGATGGAGCTGTCTACAACCTATTCTGGCATGTCAGAAATGGGTATCGAAATGGACAAATCAACAGCGACTACCGTTGCTGCTGAGACCAATGCACTGCTGGCATCCGTTGCTAAGCTGACTGCAGCCATGGAAAAGCATGACTTCGATAACGTTGAAGCGCATATGCAGTATCTGGCAAATGACGTTCGCGACCTGATGGAAGAAGTGCGTAGCCATGCAGATGCTCTGGAAGCAGAAGTACCTGATGACATGTGGCCACTGGCTAAGTACCGCGAGATGTTATTCATCAAGTAATAACACCGTTGGTATGTGATTGTCAGAGGCCGCTAGCGATAGCGGCCTCTTTACGTTTGAACACACAGCGAATCCAAACAAATCGTAATTTCCCAGTGTTTTTTAGCGGTTCCTTCCTTAGCTTCATCTGGGTATTATTAGGCATCTTCCCATCAGGTATACAATGACAGCTATGGTTGAAACCCTTCCCCTCATCATTGCTGGCCCTATTCTCAGGCGCTGTACCCAACAACAATTCACCGTATGGCTGATGTTTAGCCGCGAGCCTGAAGCCATTCACCTGAGCTTAAATACCGACGATGCCACGCTATACGACCAGACGCTTAGCGGCGATGCGGTTAAAACGGTGCAAGTCGGCGAACGCGCTTTTATCACCCTGCTCCATTTGAATTTTGATGAGAAGCTGCCACAAGATCAGCTGATTCAATATCAACTGACCTTTACCGATGCAGGAAAACAATACAGCCTAGGCGAGCTGATTCCGGATCTACTCTATGCTGAGCGCAAGCATCCGGACTTTGTGATTAAGTCCCACCTAACTAAAGTGATTCACGGCTCTTGTCGTAAGCCACATTCGGGTTGCGATGATGCGCTGGGGCAGTTGGATAACTTAATTCAAGAGAACTTGGATGATGTGGTCGACCGTCCTGACACCATGATTATGTCTGGCGATCAGATTTATGCAGATGATGTGGCCGGCCCCCTGCTTAAGGTCATTCACCAGACTATTGCGCTGCTGGGCCTTACGCCGGAGACTTGGGAAGGCGCTTCCGCTAACGATACCAAAGGCTTATTGGCCAGTGATTGCTGTTACTACCAGCGCGATAAACTGCTGCCAGCCAATAAGGTTAATCAGAAGCTTTTAGACTTATTTTTTGATGGCAGCCAAAAACCGATATTTACCACCAACTCAGCGTATAACCACTTAATTACCCTCGCTGAATTGGTGGCCATGTATGCCTTAATCTGGTCGCCGACGCTGTGGGATTATCTGGACCCGGATGATGCCGCCAAAGTACCGGAAGAATTTCTGGAAGCATTTCGCCAGCAAGCGGTGGATATCAAAAAATTCGCAACAGGCTTAACTCCCGTGCGTCGAGCCATGGCGCATATCCCTGTGTACATGATTTTTGATGATCATGATGTGACGGATGATTGGAATCTTAATCGCGGCTGGGAGCAAGCGGCTTATGGTCATCCATTCTCTAAACGCATTATTGGCAATGCCTTAATTGCTTACTGGCTGTGTCAGGGTTGGGGAAATAATGCAGCGGCCTTTGAAACCATTTACGAATCCAGTCACTCGGTGTTTGATAATACCGATGACATTGCCGCAGACGCTTTAATAGATACCCTGCTGCATTTCCGGCGCTGGGATTACAGCGTGGAAACGGTGCCAAAAATTATTGTAGCCGATACCCGCACCAATCGCTGGCGCTCTGAAACCCGTGCCTCCAGCCCCTCTGGCCTTATGGATTGGGAAGCACTTAGCGATTTACAGCAAGAACTGGTGCATCACGATGCAGTGATTTTAGTCTCCCCCGCCCCTATTTTCGGGGTAAAGCTGATCGAAGTGATTCAACGCATTTTCAGTTATTTTGGTCAGGCGCTGATGGTCGATGCTGAAAACTGGATGGCACACAATGGGGCGGGTAATGTCATTCTGAATATCTTTTTACACCCCAAAACACCGCAACATTTTGTGATTTTATCAGGCGATGTGCATTACTCCTTTGTCTATGATATCTCACTCAGGCATCGCGAAGGCGGCCCTGAGGTCACCCAAGTCACGGCCAGCGGAATTAAAAATCGCTTTCCGGATAAGTTGCTGCACTACTTTGACCTACTTGACCGCTTTCTCTACGGCCGACGTTCTCCGCTAAACTGGCTGACCAAACGCCGTAGAATGCGGGTGCGCTCACGCAAACCTGAAGGCTTAGGCCGTCGGCGCTTGGTCAATCAAAGCAATTTGGGAATTTTGCGACTCGACCGCAAGAAAAATGTAGAAGCTGATGCGATTAGCGCCAGTGGAGAGATCATCCATTTTAAACGCGAACAATAAGCAACACTATACACTTGCCCAGACTCGTCCAGCCTTTTAGTATAGGCCGCATCACTTATCGGGCGGGCGTATCGCTGGCGATAATTAGTCAATTAACCTCAGCGAGCGTATTCCCTTGACCACTATGACTAACACTTCTCAGCGCTACTCACTCGGCTTGCTGTTACGTATTTTCGTCCCATTTGCGGCGGGCTACTTTCTCTCTTATTTATTTCGAGTGGTGAATACCATTATCGCTGGTGACTTATCCAGCGATTTGGATTTAACCGCTAACCAGCTTGGCCTGCTGACCAGTATTTACTTAATTGCCTTTGCCGCTACTCAGTTGCCATTGGGAATTTTGCTAGACCGCTACGGCCCACGCAAAACAGAAGCCATTTTATTGATGTTCGCAGCCCTTGGTGCCGCGATCTTTGCGATGGCTGAAACACTGACCGGCCTGTTGATTGGGCGTGCGCTCATTGGTTTTGGGGTCTCAGCCTGTTTAATGGCGTCGTTTAAGGCCTTTGTGCAATGGTTCCCGATGGAACGCCTTCCTATGATTAATGGCTTCCTGTTAACTGCAGGTGGCTTTGGTGTATTGACCGCCTCAACACCGGTTGAATTTGCACTGCAAATTACAGACTGGCGCGGTGTGTTTATGGTGCTGGCGGGGCTGACTTTCTTAGTTGCTCTGGCGGTGTTTTTTATTGTGCCGGATAAGCCCATTCCCCAAACAGGCACCACACTCAAGCAGCATATCGATGGCATTCGACGCATCTTTAAAAGCAAAATATTCTGGAGTATTGCGCCGTGGTCAGTCGCTTGTCAGGCAACCTTAGGCTCTATCATTGGCTTATGGTCTGGTCCTTGGCTGCGTGATGTCGCCAATCTAGAGCGTGATGGTGTTGCCAATGTGTTATTCCTGATCGCCATTTCATTGATTATTGGCTACCTGACGATTGGTATGATCGCCGATTGGCTGCGCCATCGTGGCGTGGCTCCAATGACGGTTGCCGCCTCTGGCATGTGCTTGTTTTTATTGGTGCAGCTGGCCATGGTGTTTGAATTTACCGAATACCCCGGCGCGCTGTGGATGGCTTATACCTTCTTCTCAAGCTCCGGTGTTCTAACTTATGCGGTGCTCTCGCAAAGCTATCCGGCTGAACTCTCAGGCCGTGTTAATACTGCCTTAAACTTACTAGTGTTTATCTTTGCATTCCTTATGCAATGGGGCGTTGGTTATGTGATTGATTTATTCCCTAGTGAGCGCGCGGATCAATATGACCCGCATGGCTATCAAATCGCTTTTGCATTATTATTAAGCATTCAGGTCATCACAATGATTTGGTACTTCATCAGCAGTAAACAAAGTGCGCCAACCGAGGCCACTAATCAGGTAACCAGTTCTACGTGAAATTTAGTAAAGACACTCGATGGCATTTAAGCGCTCAAATATCGGCAGTGCTGGTGATTACCTGTATCCTTGTCGCCTTGACAGGGGATCATTTTGTACGCCGTTTAGAGTCTGACTATTTACTGACAAAGCTCAGTGAGAAGAACCAGCAGACAGCACAGTTAATTGCCAGCACCTCCATACTGCCTATCTTGCAAAGCGACTTTGATAAGCTGGATGCCCACCTCAGTGCGGCATTATCAATGGACTCCACGCTATTGTATGGCCGAGTCGAAGATCATGAGTCGCGAATAATCGGTATCGCCGGTGAGGAGCAGTATGACCCGCACGCGCCTGACTATCGGTTGGAAATTAGTAAGATGCCAGATGCCATGTTCCAACATCTGACACAAAACATTGAGCATGACGGCGAGCATATTGCTACCTTACATATGGGGTGGAATACTAATGAGGTCGTCCAGCAAGTTGAACGTCACGTCAATAAAATACGCTGGATACTGATTGCGCCATTGATCTTACTGGCTTTATTTTATCTGCTGAGTTTGCGCATATTTATCCTGACACCCGTCAGAAAAATTAATGACAAACTGGATGCCATGGCAGCAGGCAAGCGCACGAAAGATATTACCCAGCATCCGCTCATTTCTAAAGAATTCAGCTTTTTGGCTTATATCGTCAATCGCTTACAAGCACTTCAGGATGAGGAAGCGGTGACTCGCAGGTCACTTGCTCAATCGATCAAAAAAGCCGAAGCCGCGAATGTCACTAAGAATGAGTTTTTAGGGGTTGTCAGCCATGAGCTGCGCACTCCCATTAATGGCGTTTTAGGGTCGTTGGAGCTGCTACTTAAAGATAAGAATTTGAGCGCAGAGCAACTGGAACAGATTCAGGTGGCGCACTCCTCCACCGACTCGCTCTTGGCCATCATCAGCAATATTCTGGACTTTTCTAATATCGAAGCCGGCAAGCTGGAGTTAAAGCAATTAGATTTTAATCTAGGCCAGTTGGTCGATGAAGTCGGAAGCATGCTATCGGGCAGTGCCAAAAACAAAGGCCTGACTTTAACAACCAACAACGCACCTGAGCTGCCGGACACTTTAAAAGGTGATCCAATGCGAGTTCGGCAGGTGTTGAGCAATCTGATTCTAAATGCTATTAAATTCTCCGATCAAGGCACCATTACACTGGAAACGGAGTTACTGGGCATTAAAGACAAAGTTGCCACGATCAAAGTATTGGTCCGTGATATGGGAATTGGTATTGCCAGTGATGTACAAAAAGACTTGTTCTCATCGTTCGTGCAGGCCGATACCAGCAGTACGAGACGACATGGCGGAACCGGTCTGGGCTTATCGATCAGCCAGAAGTTGGTACAAGCAATGGGTGGTGTGATTGAGGTTGAAAGCGAACTGGGCCGTGGTAGCGTGTTTAGTTTCACATTGCCGCTGTCAATTGTTGACCAAGAAAAAACAAAAACGCCAACAGCTACCAAGCCACAAGACCTTCCTCAACTCAGCGGTAAACTGCTACTGGCAGAAGATAATCCGGTGAATAAGATGGTCGCCATGAAAATGCTCAAATCATTTGGACTGGAAGCCACGCATGCCAGTAATGGCAAAGTCGCTTGTGAGTTGTACCGCGAAAACGTTTTTGATGTTGTGTTGATGGATATCCAGATGCCAGAGATGGATGGCCATGAAGCCACCGTGTGCATTCGTCAATGCGAGGCAGAACAGCAGCGCAAGCAAACACCGGTTATTGCACTCACAGCAAATGTGCTCAGTGAAGATCGGGCGCGTTGCTTTAGTTCGGGAATGAATGACTTCCTATCGAAACCCATTCGTATGACTGATTTACATGAGACATTAAAGCGCTGGCTTGAGGCTGATAAACCGGATATTAAATGATGCGGCATTGCGCTTGGGCATCATTTTTTAGCATGGTCGTTAGCGCCCTGAATCAGCTTTGATCTGCTTAATGGAGTTGAACGCTTAACCTTATATCCGCCTAGGCGCTTAATCCTTTACAGATCTAAGCGCCTAGCTTTTTTAAAGCAATTAATCTTCCAGCAGATAATCGCCGCGAGACTCCAAAATCTCACTGCCGACTACTTTGGCGATAGAACAGCCCGGCCACACGTATTTGTGTACATTGCGCGAAATCACCACGCCATCGGTACCGGCTAGCACTGGCGTACGGCTTTCAAAAGCCCCTTCTCCGTCCAGAGCAATTAACTCAGCTAGTACATCCCCTTTGCTAACGACATCACCGAGTTCAACTTTGTAGGCTAACAGGCCAGCAGTATCTACACGGGTCATCTCCGTCGCCGCTAAATCAGTTGCTGCAGGAGACACAGGAGGCCGTTCACGGATCAATTCACCATCAATCAGGCCCTGACTTTGCAGGAAGCCATACAGGCGCTCTGCGTCATCCTTATTCATGCCATCGAATACGTCGTATTGACCACGGTATTCCAAGGTTGCTGCTTGGCAAGCCATGGGAATCGCTTTATCCGGATAAGCCGCTGCCAGCTTAATCCAAAGACCGGGCCAGACCTCATCGAAAGAGTTTCCGCCACTGTCTTCAGTGGTCAGTGTTGCAGCGGAACCCATCCAATCTGACAGGTCCTGCATTTTTACCGTCGCTTGTGGCACGGTAAAAATGTGCGGTAGCGCGTCATTATCGCAATGCAAATCCAACACATAATCCGCATTAAACGCTTCTTGCATTACCCAATGGCGCTGCTGCTGCAAAGCATTCACTGGCTTGCTTTCAGCTAACCACTCCGCCACAGCACTGCGCACCAGGCGCACATTCGCCTCGGCATCATCACCCAGCTTATCTGCAACTCGCTCATCTATCGCTTTAAATAAATTGGGCCAGTTACGGTTGAAGTTCACCCCAGAGGAATTGTCATAACGCCCTTGGTGTTGGCGGAAAGCAATATTGCCCATACCTAACGGATTAACCATCGGGAACACAACAAACTCAGCCTTTAATTGGCCGTTGTTATTAGCCTCTTTCAGCAGTGCCAGCAGATGGTGCAAAATCATAATACCCGGCTGCTCATCCGCATGTAGCGCCGCTTGCAAATACACTTTGCGGCCAGCGTCTTTAGGGCCAAGTCGGAAGTAAACTAACTCCGTGGTTTTACCCGGAGAGTCGCCACGAATCGTGCGAACGATGCGCTCAAAGGTCATGATAGGTCTCAATATCCTAAAGGATTAACGAATGTAATTTGGGTTGATTTTGATACGGCGGCCCGTATTTAAATGCCGCGTCAGGTACTGATATATCTTATTGAACACAAAGAATATCACCATCGAAATAATCAGGAAGTAGAAAGCCGCTACTGAGAAATGCAGGAATAAATTGTAGTCCTTCTCAAATAACTCGCCGGCTTTATTCATCAGATCTTTTTGATCATTGATTACTGGCAAGGTGAAATAGACCAGTGCGGTAGCATGGAACAAAAACACCACTTCATTGGTGTAGCCAGGCCAGGCCAAGCGCATCATATTAGGCCAAACGGCCGTACGAAACTCTTGCCATTTACTCATACCCACAGAGCGGGCCGCTTCGATTTCGCCTTTTGGCACGCTCTTAAGTGCGCCATAGAAGATCTCAGCTGAGTAGGCACTGGTATTTAAGATCAGCACTAAAGGACCAATGAATAAAGGATTCAGCATTAAGCCATCCAGCCCCAGTGGCTTCCATACCGTCTGATTCATCGCCAGCGATAGGGAGTAAAACATAAAGAACTGAATAAACAACGGCGAGCCACGAAACGCATAAATATAGGCGTTGGAAATCGAGGACAAAAACCAGTTACGGCTGTTTTTTCCCAGTGCCAAAATAATCGCAAACGGGAAGCCAATTGGAATTGAAACCAAGGCAAAGTACATATTGTACAAAGCCGGTTTAAACAATATGACAATGTCCTGTACGAAAGGAATACTTGTGAACCACTCCATCAGTTATTCCTCACCATACCGCGGCTGGCCCGCGCTTGCAGTGCGCCGAAAAAGCGCTCCGATAACATCGTCATTAAAATATAGAATATAAACAATACGAGATAGTATTTCCAGCGCCAGTCAGGGTGTACTAAACCTGCCATTGCCAAGTAATTTGGTGCGCCTAAGCGATCGGCCCAAGCCACAATGTCGGTGATCTGTAATAGGGACAGCAGTGATGTCGCCTTTAACAATAGCAACCAAACATTGGACAAGCCCGGCAAAGCATAAACCCACATCTGACGAACCCGAAAGCGCCAGAAAACTTGTTTTTCAGTAAAACCAAATGCTTGTGCCGCTTCAAGCTGCCCTTTCGGCACTGCCTGCATCGCGCCATAAATCACATTAGCTGCAAATGCGCCGTAAACAATCCCGAAGGATAAGCACGCCATAAACAGGTATTCAGTCGTCGACAAGAACCATTGCGCATCTTTGCACAAAGGCCATCCGGTGGCCGTGGCCAAGTCCTCTGAACTGCAATACATATACGCCATCACTAGTTCAGCAAGTTGCTCTAGTGCCAGCGGGAAAAATAATAGAAATAGAACATCCGGAACGCCACGAACCATGGTCGTGTAGATATTACCAATCCACCGCAACGGTGCCACTTTGGAGAACTTCATGGCTGCGCCAAGCAGGCCAAAAAGCAATGCCAGTGCCGCACCCAAAAAGGCCGCAATCAGCGTGTATTGAACACTGGCGTACCAAGCCATGTGCTTACCATTGGTGAGGTACTTAAGTGTGTCGATGCCGTCGGGGCCTAACCAGCTGGACAGCCAGTCAGGGAGTAGTTCTATCATGGGCGTGCCTTGATAAGGAAATAATAAGACTCACCGGCCCTCCCCCGTTGAGTGCTTAAATCAGGGGCGGGCCGGGAGTTTGCGTTACTTCAGCAATGGATTAGATTAGTCAGCTTTGTAAGGCTTAACATCTTTGAAGTATTTGCTCATCACTTCATCCAAAGTACCATCCGCTTTCATGTCAGCCAGTGCTGCATTCAACTTTTCAGCCAGCTTCTCGTCATCTTGACGCAAGCCGATACCGATACCACCACCAATCATTTCTTCAGGACCAACGACTTCCAGCATGCCGTTAGAGCCGCCAGTTGCCGTGCGAATGAATTCGCCATCAGCCAATACCATGTCTACGTTCCCTGCAGCCAAGTCAGCAATCGACTGGTCAGGCTTTTCGTAAGACTTGATAGTATTGTTTTCGCCTAGTTTCTCTTCAGCAAAAGCGGCCTGAATGGTTGCGCCCTGTACGCCAACACTCTTACCTTCCAGCTTATCGAAATCAAAAGTGTCGCCTTTGGCAGCTGCATATAAAGAAGCATCAACTGGCTTGTACTCATCACTAAATGCAATCGACTTTTGACGCTCTTCAGTAATCGACATACCGGCCATAATCGCATCGTAGTTACCAGCAATCAGGTTTGGAATAATAGAATCCCATTCGTTTTGTACGAACTCGCATGTCATATCAACACGCTTACAAATCTCATTACCCAGATCGACTTCAAAACCTGCCAGCTTGCCATCATCGTTGATGAAGTTGTACGGAGGATATGCTCCCTCAGTACCGATACGCAATGTATCTGCAAACGCAGAACCACTCACTAATGCGGCGCCTAATGCAACTGACAATAACCATTTCTTAGTCATACTTCTTTCTCCATAGTACTTTCTTGTTTTAAAGGGTCAAACGTGGATCAATTATTCTTGGCTTAATAAACCGTGTTCGATAAGAACTGACGCAGTCGTTCTGATTGTGGTGAACCGAACAGTTCAGCCGGCGGGCCTTCTTCTTCAACCAGTCCCTGATGTAAGAACATGGCCCGACTTGAAACATCGCGTGCAAAAGCCATTTCGTGAGTAACCACCACCATGGTCATGCCATCTTCAGCCAAATTACGCATGACGGTGAGTACTTCACCCACTAACTCAGGATCTAATGCCGAGGTTGGCTCATCAAATAAAATCGCTTCCGGACGCATTGCCAGTGAGCGGGCAATCGCCACACGCTGCTGCTGACCGCCGGATAAAAACCCCGGATACTCATCCGCTTTACTGGCAATCCCTACTTTCTCTAAGTAAGTCATCCCGATATCACGCGCTTCCGCTTTGGATAAACCCTGAACCCGAATCGGCGCTTCCATCACATTCTCCAGAATGCTTAGGTGCGACCATAGATTAAATTGCTGAAATACCATCCCAACACGGGTGCGTAGCGCTTGAACCTGCTTAGGGTCCGCCGCAACACGAACGCCTTTCTTGTTGGTATTGAGCTGCACTGACTCACCACAGACACTCACTGAGCCCTGATCTGGCATTTCAAGCAGATTAATACAACGCAAAAAAGTGGATTTACCTGAACCGGAGGAGCCGATCAGAGAAATAACATCGCCGGCATTGGCTTTGAGGGACATCCCGCGAAGCACTTCGAGAGAACCAAAATGTTTGTGAATATTCTGAACATCTAAAATTGCAGTCATGCACACCTTCTGTTATTTCAATCTGATCACGCCTGAAGCACGCGATCGTTTTCAGGTTCTCAATGTATCACGCGATTTGAAATTTGAGCAAATAGAATCATCTGTCAGCCATGACAGTTCAGCACAAACCATTGGCTGATTGCCCAAAACCACGCACGCCGGCGATGGTTTTTGATGAGTCATTTGAGTTGGCTGGCAGGAGTAACTTGATAGCATTATGCCGATGATTCCCCACAGACACAAACTAATGTGGGGAACAGGCAAGCGGGTTGATGCGAGGGGTGTTACAGGATTTAGCGGCTAAGATTAGCCGGCATCATCCAAGTCATACTTTTTAATACGGTAGCGCAATTGGCGGAATGTCATTCCCAGCTGCTTTGCGGCTGCGGTGCGATTCCAGCGTGTTTGATCTAGTGCTTCCAGAATCTGAGTACGCTCATCATCCTCTTCAGGCCGACTCCAGGCAGGATGTGCGGCGATTTTTGCCTGCATTGTCTCAGCGGTTTTCATGACCGGACTAATTTCAGGGAGCTGCAAATCATGCGGCTGAATCAGGTTGTTTTCGCACAAGGTTGAGGCACGTTCCAGAATGTTTTCCAGTTCACGAACATTGCCCGGAAAGGCATAATTGTTCAGGGATTGGCGTGCCGCATCAGACAAGCTAATAGTCGGCAATTGCCAGCGCTCTGCGATTAATTCCAGGAAGAAATCTGACAGTAATTCAACATCATCACCGCGTGCATGCAGTGGCGGTACATCCAGCTTTATAACATTCAGTCGGTAGTATAAATCCTGACGGAAGTTACCTTGCTCGACCTCTTTTTCCAAATCTTTATGAGTCGCACTTAAGATGCGGGTATCGACTGATAGTTCTTCCGTTCCACCCACTGGCTTGACGGCTTTCTCCTGAATCGCACGCAGCAATTTAACCTGCATACCCAAAGGTAAATCAGCCACTTCATCCAAGAATAAAGTCCCGCGATGTGCTGCCTGAAACAGGCCTTTTTTATCTTCCATCGCGCCAGTAAAGCTGCCTTTTTTATGACCGAAGAACTCACTTTCCATCAAATTTTCTGGAATGGCACCACAGTTGACCGGCACAAAACTGCCACTCGCTCGTGGGCTAAGATTATGAATTTCTCGCGCCACTAATTCTTTACCACTACCGGATTCACCATGAATAAACACGGGGGCTTGGCTGCGCGCCAGCTTGCCAATCGTGGCATTCAAGCGACACATAGCCTCTGACTCACCAATAATAGAACTACGTTCGGTCGTTCCGGAGCCTTGTCCTGCGGCACTTCCACCGCTACTTTTGCCATCTACATGACCAGATAACGTCAAAGCGGTTTGCACTAAGTCGCGCAATTTACTCAGATCAACCGGCTTGGATACAAAATCATAAGCACCGGCTTTTAAGGCCTCAACGGCTGACTCCATGCTTCCAAACGCGGTAATTACTGCGACTGGCACATGAGCGCATTCACGTTGAATGTAACGCACAATGTCTAAACCAGTGCCGTCGGGTAGCTTCATATCCGTCAGGCACAAGTCAGGCTTGAATGTCTGAATGGTCAATAAAGCTTCTTTAACCGAGCCAGCGGTTGCGGTATCCAGCCCCATGCGTAACAGGGTGATTTCCAGCAGCTCGCGAATATCCGGCTCATCATCAACTACTAATACTTTTTGTTGTGCCATCGCTGTTCTCTATTTTAATTATGTTTACTGTGCGCAAAGACGATTCTAAAACAACTACCCCGACCATTAAGCTGAACGTACTCAAGATTTGCGCCATTACTCAAACATAATTCACGCGCCATGAATAATCCCAGACCGGTTCCTTTAGTGCTGGTGGTATAAAACGGCTCAAATAAACGCTCTCGCGCCACTTCGGTAATCCCGACACCATTATCAATCACACTCAAAATCAGGTCACGAGTGTGGGCTGGCTGGCTGCATTGAATATCTAATTGCAGCTCTTCAGAGTCTTCGTGGGCATACTTTTCCGCATTTCGGCAGAGATTCCACATGATCTGATCAAAGTGGTTTGGGTCAAATTGGATTTCAGCATCCAACGGCTCTACATGCAAATTCACCTGTCGCATCGTCAGCGAGGAGCGACGCACAAAATCTTCACGGAATTTTTGCAGCCATTGGCCCAGCGCAATATTTTCACGGCTGGCTTCCCGCTTGCGTGAAAGGTTCAGTACACTTTCAATCGTGGTGTTCATGCGCTTAGAGTTTTCCTGAATGATCTGCACCATGCGTTGATCGGGCTTGGTGAGTTCAGGAGACTCGGATAATAACTGTGCGGCGTGGCTAATCGCACCCAGTGGATTACGAATTTCATGCGCGATATTAGCCGTCAACTGACCTAATGAAGCCATCTTAACGCCCTGCTGCTTTTCACGCTGCGCGCTGGTGTCTTCAAGATAAATCAGGGATGCGCCACTGGAGCGAGTCCCTAATTGGGCCAAACGAAAGCTTAGCTCAGTGGTTTTCCAGTGCTTAATGTCGTAACTCACGACCTTCGGGCAAACATTAGCAACCCAGTGTTTGTAATGTGCATTCAACTCAGGGGCAAAATCACGCAAGGGTTTACTGCGCCAATCTGCTGGACGGCCCAGCATATCCCACGCCGTTGGATTCATATGGCGAATAACGCCAGTGCGCTCCACTACCAAAATGCCGGTTTGTAGCTGATCTAAAATGGATTGATTGAGTTGGGATAAGTTCGCTAGGTCAACACCACGACGTTTAGCAAGCTCAGCGGTAATTGAGGCTTTTTCAAACCATTTCCCTAACATCCAGGATGCAGAAAAGATAAATAAAGTCAAAATGCCGGCATAAGATAAGTCGGATGCACTTCGCTGTGCTTCCTGCTGCATATAGAATTCAATACCCAGCAAGGCGGTAATACTGATCGCTGAGATCATCAGCGAGACCTGACCAGGCTTTAGAATGTTTTGCAGAATAATCGGTAAGCCCAGCAAGATTCCCATACCGGAATGCAAGCCACCGCTGGAAAAAATCAGTCCTAACAGAAAGCTAATATCGAGAACGGGGTGCATGAAAATCTGCACGTTATAACTGGGCCAGCGGAAGTGCGCATTAAAAATAGCGATCACCGCAATCACCGTAAAACTATTTAATACCCACTCAAAGAGAGAGGCATCGTAGCTACCCAGTTGCATGGGCATATTAGCGGTGAGGGTAAGTAGCTGAAGTACCCCCACCAAAATCAGGCGGTAGATACTATAAAGCTGAATCGGGCTCCACGGATTTTGGTGCAGCGTAAAGGCGGAATGTGCCTGATTATCGTTACTGATTAATTGTGAGGCTTGGCGTGCTCGAGACTGCAAAAGGTTTTATCCCCTATTTTTATGGCTTCATTATCTGGAATATGTAGCCCGCACTCCTCACAAGACACCATTTTGAGGCGTTTCTGATTTTGCCCCAATGTACGATTGTCGGATTTTGCTTGACGACTACGCCATAACCTTAACGCATACAAGCTGACTGCCAGCAGAACAACCACTAAAAACAAACGAAACATAAAGAACCCTTAAACGGAATCGCAAATCGAGACGATTAAGAATACTGGAAACCCTAGGCGCTAGCGACTTTATTCGACACCGGCACCCAAAAACATGCGCACCACCTGATCATCTTCAAACGAGAAAATCAAACCGCCATAGACAGAGCCTGCCATAAAGCTTTCGCCGGGCGCAGAATGTTCAGTATCTTCGTAATCAGCATAGGCCGCCATAACCTCACTTTCGCTACTGCCAATATGAATACCGCGAGCTGTCGTCAATTTGCTGGGGGCGCTGATTGCAATGGAAGAGACAATTTGTGACACATTCGGATCAGCTGTACTCATTTGCAGTTTCACTCCACATTCCGGGTAATCCCACTCTTGAATGATCTCGCCAATACCTTCCCAGAATACTGGCTCGCCTTTGATAGCTCCACAGTCGATTAGCGGGGTGAGTTCCGCAATTTCCATATCCAGCTTTAGACCGCCAAATGATTCTTCACGGATTAGGGAAAATTCGTCGATATCAGATGGAGAAATGACTTCCGACGTTGTGACTGAAGCCAATGAGAAATTAGACCTCACTGGATCATGCTTTGATACTGAATCTTCCGCTGGTTCTGAACAGGCAGTTACAGCGATGGCTAAAGCCACCACCTTAATTATTTTAAACATACCGCCTCCCAATTTATGGTCATGTTTTATTATAGCTAACTGGTATGATGTTTCGCTTCTTATGAAGGCTAAGATTGTATGTTAAGAAACAAGTTCCCTACTGAGCCAAAACCGATGAACGGCCCCATCCATGCAGCAGGATGCATAGAGGCTCAGCAATGAACCCGCATCATCGGCAGTTTTTTGCTTTGGTCGGCGATCAATTAAGCAGGCTGGGATCCTTACTTGCCAATCGAAAAGTGCTTTGGGTAACCGAAAAAACGCTTAAAAACGGCGCAGCTCTGCCCTATTCCAAAGCAATTACGCAACTTGGGCAAGAGTGGGATTGGGTGGTATTAGATGCTTTGGACGCCTTTCCAGCGAATGCTTTAGGCGTGATTAGCGGCACCATTCGAGGTGGTGGCGGTTTGATTTTACTCCTGCCGGAAGGCGCTGATCGCTATCAACATCCTGTATTTTTCCGACGAATGGTTCAATGTTTTCATGCGCAGAGTATTCCACTAATCACCTCAGAAATGCCATTGCCTGCTTTAGAGAATCCTCCAAATTTAAGCGACAGTCACGAGCACATCATCTTAAATGAGGAGCAGTTGCAGGTTGTTGAGGCAGTTAAACGGGTTCTGCATGGGCATCGCAGACGCCCTCTGGTATTGACGGCTGATCGGGGCCGTGGGAAATCAACAGCACTGGGCGTGACGGCTGATGCGTTATTAAATGAGCGCGAGTTAACCATTATTGTCAGCGCTCCGGCACGCGCCATGATTCAACCCTTACTTAATCAAGCAGGCCATCATTCGGGCTTACGTTATGTTGCGCCGGATCAGTTAGATCAGGAGCGCCCACAAGCCGACTTGGTGATTATTGATGAAGCCGGAGCCATTCCCGGACCGCTACTCACACGCCTGCTACAACACTATTCACGCATTGTATTTTCGACCACCACCCACGGTTATGAAGGCAATGGACGTGGTTTTGCTATCCGCTTCAAGCACCAACTCAATCGCCTAACACCCAATTGGAATGTAATTAAACTGCAACAAGCCGTACGCTGGGGAAGTCATGACCCATTGGAGCAGCTGGTTAATGACTTGCTTCTGCTGGATGCTGAGCCTTTAGAGTTAACTGGCACACAGCTCAGCGCTGATGAGCTTAAATATCAATATCTCAGCCGAGAAGACTTACTAAACCAAGAGCCACTATTGCGGCAATTGTTTGGTTTATTAGTCACTGCGCATTACCAAACACGGCCCAGTGATTTATTACAGCTACTGGATAACCCCGCCCTGAGTATTCATATTCTGAGTTCTGGAGATTGCCTGCTGGCCGTGGCGCTAGTGAGTCGCGAAGGCAGCTTAGACCCAGCAATCACCGAACAAATTTATCAGGGAAAGCGCCGCCCTGCCGGCCATTTAGTCCCGCAAATCCTGTCCTATCAGTTAGGTCTGCCAGAAGCGACACAATTATCAACTGATCGCATAATGCGCATTGCGGTACACCCCGACTGCCAGCAGCAAGGCTTAGGTAAAACCTTACTCGCGTCAATCAAACAGCAATCTACGGCTGATTATCTATCTACTAGTTTCGGAATCTCTGCTGAGTTGTTATACTTTTGGCAATCGACTGCCTATAATTTGGCACATCTTGGTTTGAAACGAGAAGCCAGTAGTGGTTATCACTCAGCGATTATGTTGTGCCCGCTTACCCCCGCAGGCCAGCAATTACAGCGACACAGCGCTGTACGATTTACCCGACAATTTGTAGCTCAGCTCAGCGACGCGTTAAAACACCTTGAACCAGAACTGACACTGAAACTGCTAATGGCGATTAACCCGGAAGCGCCGCAAGCCGATCAATTTATGCAACAAGATATCCATCGCTTTGCTAACGCTCAGGTTGGATATGATTTGGTCATCGCAAGTTTATCCGCCTGGCTTCCCGCAGCTTTATCGCGGTCGGCGGTCAGCTTGTCGGATCAGTCTGCAAAACTGCTGATCCTGCGTGTATTACAGCATCACGACTGGGCTTATTGTTGTCAGGCCTTAGGGCTAAACGGCAAGCAACAAGCCTTGCAAACGATGCAAAACGCCGTCGCTGTACTCGCTGGTCAGTTGAGCGATACGGATTATCCAAGGAAGGATTAACGCAACATCAAAGAGCACTAAACTGCCGCCATGAGAGACTTCAAAACATCCATTTTTCGCGCGCTTGCGCTATTATTTCTGCTCGCTGCTGGTGTGCTATTCTGCATTGCACTGGTGGAAACCGTGTTTGTCACCACTGAACAGGCCGTACAAGGCTACTGGATCATGCTGGTCGGCTGGATGGGGTTTATGATTTTTCAATTTGCATGGTTTGCAAACCCATTAGCACTGTTGGCATTACTACTGATTCGTAAGCGCCCTTGGTGGGCTTTAGCCACCAGTGTGCTGTCGCTATTGTGCTTGTCGCAAGCGTTCTTATTCAGTGAAATTCCAACTGATACCTCAGGCCAAAGTATTGCCGTTGTTTCGCGCGGAATTGGCTTTTATTGCTGGGTAGCCAGTATTGCCTGTGTATTTTACGGCACTATTATGATGTTGATCTATCGTGCTTTTAAGCGTGATGCCATGCTGGTTAGCTCATCAGTTTCGGAGACCGTTGTCGCCACACCGGTTGCTCCACCAAAAACTAAACCTGTAGTCGCTAAAAACAAAAAGAAAAGCACCAAAAATAAAACAGCTACCCCACTGGCTCCACCACCGGAAGAAGTACTCAATCCAAACAAAGTGCCAGTATTTCATAAAAATGCGCTAAGCATTCCCGATGGCCCAATCAGTACACCAAGTAACCCCTAACCCTACAATCTATCAGTATTTTATTTTTAAAAGCCGCCCAAGCTGCCGAAAATCAGACATTATTGACATCTTTAGCCACTTAGCCAATGCTTGAGCAGGTTGGAAATTATTCGGGCTGAAGATTGGGTTTGTGGCAATTTATGATAATACGTATTTGCACGGTAGTAGTGCTATGGGGAATAACTGCAGCAATGCCGCTCTCAGCGGCAGACAACGCTGACCCTACAAGTAAAATTGAAGGCGAAGTCGAGCAACTTCGCGTCACCACGCAAGCCCTTTCTGAACTGGTAATTACTGCAGAATACAGCGCTCCTGCCCGAGTAATTAGCTTAAATGACAGTGGTATCAGCGCTGAAGTTCAGGGGCGCGCCTTAAGCATATCTGCGGAAGTTGGCGATCAAGTCAGCAAGGGAAAACTGCTGTTAGAGCTGGATTGCCGCGACTATAGCAATCTCAAACAACAAGCTGCTGCCGCTCTCAAACTTAGCAGAACGCAGTACGACTTAGCTCGCAAACAGTTCACGCGTAATCAGCAGTTATTACGTCGCAATGTAATTTCCCGTGATAGTTTTGATCAGGTTGAGTCCCAATTATTGACTAGCGAAGCCGATATGCGCCTGAAACAAACCAGCATTGATGCGGCTGAGTTATCGATTTCCCGTTGCAAAATTTACGCGCCATTTTCAGGACAAGTCACTGCCCGCAATGTACAACAAGGCCAGTTAGTCACACCCGGCATGCAGGTATTTCAGTTATTACAAACCGATAAACTGGAAATCGAAGCCGACTTATCCCCTAGCGAACTGGTTAAAGCCAAGGCTAGTGATGCTTTGTTTTTTACCAGTGGTGAGCTTAGCCAGAGAGTCAGAATTCGCAGTGTACTAAACCAGTTAAATACGGCCAGTAATACACAGCACATCCGGCTTGAAGCCAATACACCCAATTCATCTATTATCAGCGGTTTGAATGGCCGTTTACAGTGGAAGGATGGCACCCAAAAAATTCCCGCTGAATACATGGTGCGTCGCGATAATGCGCTAGGTATTATGTTGGCAGAAGACGGCAAAGCGAAGTTTCATGCCATTCCATATGCCATAGAGGGGCAGCCGGCTGCGGTTAAACTTCCTGGTACTAGTCAGGTGATTATCGTGAACCGTTTCTCAGTAAGCACTGGCCAGCGAATTCGCGTCAATTAAATGTACAGATTACTCTTAAAAAACCACGTACTGGCCAACCTCACGTTCATTCTTGTGTTGGCAATTGGCTATCTGTCGTATCAGGGCATGCCGCGCCAGCAAGACCCTACTATCAACTTTAACTGGATTAGTATTCTCACCATTCTTCCCGGTGCTTCGGCACAAGATGTGGAAAGCCGGATTACTGACCCGCTGGAAGATGCGCTGAATGGCATTGCAGACATCAATTTTGTCTCTAGTAACAGCCGCGAAAACACCTCCAGTATTCTGGTGCGCTTTGAAGATTTAGCGCCCGAGGTTTATGACAAGCGCTTGGCAGATTTAAGGCGTGAGTTGCAAAGCGCTCAAGCTCTGCTACCCAGCGAAGCGATTGAATCAGAGATTATTGAAATCACCTCGGGCAATGCGTTTCCTGCCGCTATCGTCGCAGTCACTACACTGGCTGATGATGAGCTACTACGCAAAAGTGCACGCAGTACAGAGCAAAGTATTGAGCAAATGTCTGGGGTGGATCGGGTCGATACGATCGCATTGGATGACCCCGAACTGCAAATTAACTTTAACCCTGATGCGCTGGAAGCTCATGGCTTGCTACCGGGACAATTATCCGATGCGCTCCAGTTATGGTTTCAAGATAGCGCCGCCGGCACCATGGATGTTGGTCGCCAAAGCTGGCTGGTGCGCATGGTTGGCAAAACCTCTGATCCATCCAAAGTCAGCGCCATGCCAATCCCTTCTGCGCAGGGTGAAGTTAATTTAGGTCGCTTGGCCACCGTGCAACGCGCCCGTAAAAAAGCCTCCGAAGAAGCTCGCATTGACGGCAAGCCAGCCGTGATGTTGCTAGTCATGAAGCAGGATAATACCAATGTACTCGACCTGATTGACCGCTTAAGAACCTGGGTCGATGAGCAAAATGAAGTCAATGCCAGCACTGGTGTCGCTCTGCAACTGGTTGATGACCAAACCCTGCCCACCCAAAAAGCCATTAATATCATGCAAAGCAATGCCTTAATTGGTTTATTGCTAGTGCTACTGGTGGCGTGGCTGTTTCTTGGCACTCAAATTGCGGTGCTAACGGCTATCGGTATTCCCTTTATCTTAGCGCTTACCTTTTGGGTGCTGTCGGCCACTGGCGAGACTCTGAATGTCACTGTGCTACTTGGTGTGGTGATTGTGCTTGGAATGCTGGTCGATGATGCCGTGGTGGTGGTGGAGTCCATCTATTATCGCCTGCAACGTGGGATGAATGCGCTGGATGCCTCCGTAGAATCCATGAAGGAAGTTGCATTGCCGGTGACTACTGCGGTGTTAACGACGATTGCTGCCTTTTTACCACTCATGTTACTGCCCGGCATTCTCGGCAAATTCATGAAAGTTATTCCAATGGTAGTGACTATTGCCTTGGCTATCAGCCTGATTGAAGCCTTCTGGATGCTGCCTTCGCACATCACTGGCGCTAATATTAACCTGCAAAAAAAGTTACGCATTCAGCGCTGGCGTGAATCAGCCATTCATTGGATTCAGCTGAAATATTCCAAAACACTAATTCGTGCCCTACGCTGGCCAAAAATGACCTTTGCGGTGATTCTATTCTGCTTTTTTAGTGCCATTGGCGTGCTGTCTGCCGGACTCATCAAAGTTGACTTTTTTGCTGGCGATGCGCTCAGAATTTTTTATGTGAATGTGGAGATGAATGCTTCCACACCGCTAGGTGAAACCTTAAAGAAAACCCTCGAAGTCGAAGCGCAAGTCAAAAAGCATTTGCAGCCCAATGATGCCCGTTCCGTCGCTGTTTATTCTGGCTTAATGCTGACCGAAACAGCGCCGCTTAATGGTGATCAGTACGGTCAAATTGTCGTGAGTTTGTTGCCAGAAGCCGACGGCGCGCGCGATGTTTATGAAATTATCGAAGAAATGCGTAAAGACGTGACCGGCGTTGTCGGCGCGAAGAATATTTCATTTTTAGCGATGGCCTCAGGCCCGCCATCCAGCAAGCCAATCAGTGTGAAAGTGCGTGGTGATGGCTACGCTGAAATTCAAGCCGCCAGCGCTGACCTCAGCAATGTACTAGAAAATATCAAAGGCATTAAAGACATCACCAATGATGCCAGTCGTGGGCGCATGGAACTCACGCTGGAAATGAATCACGACGCGATTCGCCGAGCGGGGGTTAATCCTAGCGATGTGACCCGCACCATTCGCCTATTAGTGGATGGCGAAATTGTCTCTGAAATGCAGGACAATGGTGAAAAGCTGCAAATACGGGTTAAATCTGCCACCACCCAAACCGATGATATTGGCAAGCTACTCAATTTCCGTATGCCATTGCCTAGTGGTGGGACGGTTCCACTGCGCAGTCTGGTGGATGACAGTCGCAAAATATCACTGGGTAATATTCGCCATTACAATTTCCGCAAAGCAATTACGCTGGAAGCCGATCTAATCAAGCTCACGGAGCCTGAGGACTTCTGGGATTGTCGTCTTGATCCTGCCATCAATGGCACTGAACGAGACTATGATCAATGCCAAATCGACACAGTCACTGCCAATGATTTATTAAAACAAGGTTGGGAGCAATATCGCAGCAAGTATCCTAATGTTGATCTCGATTTCTCTGGTCAACTAGATGATATCAATGAAAGTCTGGACTCAATCGGGCTACTTTTCCTGATTGGTATCGGACTGATGTATTTGATTCTAGGTACTCAGTTTAAAAGCTATTTCCAGCCGTTTATGATTCTGGCGACTGTGCCATTGGCTTTTACCGGTGTGGTACTAGGTTTGCTGGTCACACAAAACCCTCTCAGTTTGTATACTCTATATGGAGTGGTCGCCTTGGCGGGCATTGCGGTGAATGCGGCAATTGTATTAATATCCGCCGCCAATGACCGCTTCAATGCGGGAATGAGTGTAGTACATTCTGTGGTTTACTCAGCAAGACGACGGGTGATTCCAATCCTGATCACTACCCTTACGACCATTGCCGGCCTATTTTCACTGGCAACCGGCATTGGTGGAAAATCCTTAGTGTGGGGACCAGTAGCAACAGCAATTGTCTGGGGTGTTGGCTTCTCAGCCTTATTGACTCTGTTCACCATTCCAACGCTGTATTTAGCCGGAATGACACGCAAAGTTCGCAAACAACAACGTAAAGCAGCCAAACTCGCTGCTCAATTATCCGAAAAATAATTCCTGATTATATGGCTAACTTTAATACGCACATAAGCACTGCGGCAGTGGTATCTGGTTTGTTAAGCACCTTATGTTTGCAGGTCGGCTTTGTGAATTCTGACAATGCAATGGTATTGATTCTGATCGGAACTATCGGTGGAATTTTGCCGGATATCGACCTGCACTACTCCTACCCCAGTCGAATAATATTTTCGGTACTTGGCATTATTGCAGCCTTATTTTGGGTGGTGTCTGAGGAAAACTCCCGCTCGGTGGTTGAGCTTTGGTTGGTCGGCTTGGCCATTTATTTATTCATCCGTTATGGCCTCTGGCGAATTTTCAATATTTACACCAAGCACCGTGGAGCCATTCACTCAATTGCCGCCGCTGCATTATCCGGTTTGGCTACCACGGCCATTAGCTATCAGATCTTTGAAAAGAGCGACTTTTTGTCATGGTTGATGGGATTCTTTATGTTTAGCGGCTTTATTCTGCATTTGCTGCTGGATGAGCTGTATAGCGTGGACTTTATGAACCGTCGGATCAAACGCTCGTTTGGCACGGCACTAAAAGTAGTTGATAGCAAGCAGCCTTACGGTAGTGGATTTATTATCGCGCTATCACTAGCGATATGGTTTGCAACACCCAGTGCAGTTATTTTTGTGGATACCTTGCTGTCCGGTGAAACCTATTCGCTGATCTGGCACCGAATGCTGCCAGAGAACTTGCCGTTTTAACTCAGAAGCATTCTGTTATTTCGCATAAGTTGATGCGCTAACTGCACTAACTGCACTAACTGCACTAACTGCACTAACTGCACTAACTGCACTAACTGCACTAACTGCACTAACTGCAGCTTAGCCCATCAGCTTGATAAACAGGAGTCTTCGAGTTAAAAAATAAGGATTAACCCGAAGACACCCAGTCAGCTTAACTTATGACTCGCGATTCTGGCGGAACCAATTAAGCAATCCAGCCGTTGATGAGTCATGTTCAAACTTATCATCGCCACTTTCAATTTCCTGCAGGATGTTTTTAGCCAGCTTTTTACCTAACTCAACACCCCACTGATCATAAGAATTCACATCCCAGATCACCCCCTGCACAAATATCTTATGCTCATACATCGCCACCAAACTACCCAGATTGAACGGCGTTAGCTGCTTCATCACAATCGAGTTAGTCGGTTGATTCCCTTCAAAATACATATGCGGCAAACGCAACTCAGCTGCTTCACCGGTAATACCTGCCTGAGTGAGCTCGGCACGAGTTTCTTCCAGTGTGCGCCCACGCATTAGCGCTTCGGTTTGTGCTAAAAAGTTCGAGGTCAGAATATCGGTGTGATGCTGATTACCAGAATGAGACTGAATCGACGCGATAAAGTCTGCGGGAATGACTCGGGTTCCTTGATGCAATAACTGATAGAACGCGTGTTGCCCATTAATGCCCTCAGCACCCCACACAATCGGGCCCGTTGAATAGCTGACGGCCTTGCCTTCACGATTGACCGACTTACCATTACTCTCCATATCCGCCTGCTCAAGGTAAGCCGGCAGTAAACCTAGGTTATGGTCATACGGTAGAATAACTTGGGATTCCGCTTCAAAGAAGTTGGCATACCAAATACCAAGCAACGCCAGAATGACCGGTAGATTGCTTTCCAGTGGCTTCTCAACAAAGTGCTTATCCATATCATGAGCACCTGCTAACAACTGCTCATAGTTATCCATGCCCACATATAAAATAATGGACAAACCAACCGCAGACCACAGTGAGTAACGACCGCCAACCCAATCCCAGAAGCTGAACATATTTGCAGTATCAATTCCGAAAGCAGACACCGCAGATTCATTGGTGGAAACCGCGACAAAGTGCTTGGCAATAGCGGATTCATCAGTACCAGGCTGGTCTAGGAACCATGCTCGGGCGCTTTTAGCATTAGTTAGCGTTTCTTGAGTTGTAAAGGTTTTTGACGCGACAATAAATAAGGTGGTTTCAGGGCGTAGCTTTTTTACAATCTGGGTGATCTGCATGGCATCCACATTGGATACGAAATGCACATTGAGGTTATCAGAGGCATACGGCTTAAGTGCAGTACACACCATATTCGGACCTAAGTCAGAACCACCAATACCGATATTCACAATGTCAGTAATCGCTTCGCCAGTGAAGCCTTTCCACTCACCAGAACGCACCCACTCACTGAATACACGCATTTTATCCAGCTCGGCATTCACATCTGGCATGACATTCTCGCCATCGCAGCTGACTGGCGTATTGGAGCGATTACGCAATGCGGTATGTAATACGGCGCGATCTTCAGTGTTATTGATTTTTTCACCAGAGAATAGCTTGTTACGCATGGTTGGCAAATCAGCTTGACGAGCCAGATCAAATAACAGGGATAGCGTTTCATCAGTGATGCGATTTTTGGAGTAATCCAGTAATAGCTCACCCTGCTGCGCTGAGAAGTTCTCGAAGCGCTTGGGGTCTTGCTCAAATAAATCCAGCATGTGCACAGATTTTAGTGTGTCGAAGTGCTCTGCCAAAGCCTGCCAAGCCGGACTATTAATCAATGTCGTGTCTTCTGGTATCGCTCTTCTCACTGCTCGCATACTCACTGCCTCTTAAAATTGTTCATTATTGAATTTCCACCTAAGCGCTAATAGCATAAGGCAAAATACGGGACAAATCATGCACCTATATTTTAAAAAGCGGCCCTCAGACTAAAAATCACAATACTCAAATGACCGGCACAAAAAAGCCGCGAACAAGTCGCGGCTTTTTTAAGGCTATCCTTAGCCGGTTAGTTTATTCATGAAGATGCAATTACTTCTTCACGTTATCTGAATAAACCATGACCAATGCACTATCAGTCATTCCTGTTTCATCTTCAATTGCGTAGTAGAACATATCCGATCCATCGAATTTTTCTCCCGGCGTGTAGACAATTTTGTTATCTACGATCTGAGTCGTTCCACTCTTACCGTTGTCAACCGCCGTAATTTTCAAACCCTTACCTGTATCATTCTCCAATACATCTAACGTAATCGAGCCATGAATACTCTCGAAGAAGTCATCTGAATTTGCGCCGATACAGACCATGGTACAAACATCACTATTACCGCCGCTAACATCAATGGTTACTGTTGCAGTCGCACTGCCGCCATTGCCATCAACAATCGTGTAAGTGAAGCTGTCTTTACCTGAGAAGCCAGTATCAGGGGTGTACATCAGTACACCGGTAGAGGCCTCTGTAACCATTCCGTTAGACCCTTGGCTAAAGCCACTCACACTGATGCTATCGCCATCCGGATCACTATCATTAGCTAATACCGAAACATTCACTGAACTACCAGATTTAACCGATGCAGAGTCATTGCCTGCAGTCGGGTCTTGATTGCTGCCACCCGTCGTTACTGCACTGATGGTAACGGTAACTGTTGCTTGTGAAGTCTGACTACCATCAGTGATAGTGTAAGTAAAGGTATCCTGCCCTACATAATCAGTCGGCGCATGATAAACAAGGTTGGTTCCTGAATTAGTAACCGTACCGCCATTACTAGTTGCAGAGACTGACAAAATCGTCAATGTATTGTTATCAGCATCGGTATCGTTCGCTAACACATCCAAAGTTACTGAATCGTTCTGGTAGATTTTCTGAGCATCATCAACGGCAACCGGGCCATTATTACCATTATCAACAACTGTTGTTGTGCTGCCAGCGGTGGTGCGGTAGGTATCAACATTACGGTTGTGCTGGATGTTGTTACGCAGACCACGAGTAATCCAAGCCGGTGTCGTCGCAATCGCTTCTGTACGCCAGATAACACGTGGAGTACCCGGAGCGCCTGCCGATACCATGATATCCGTTGTTCCAGTCTGAACATTACGTACACCAACCTGCACATTCTTAGTGCCTGTCTGAATACGCTTGTAACCTGCGATCACATTGCGGTAGCCATTCTGTACACGTTGAGTGCTAGTACGACCTGCTGATCCGGCACTGGTTTGACGCTCAGTAACATACTCAATATCAACACGGCGATTTTTGAAGTCCTGATCCGCAGTTGTTGGGTACTTAGGATGTGACTTACCCAGACCACGAGCAATCAGATGACTTGGATTGAAGCCTTGTGAAATCATGAAATTGCGAACCACTGATGCACGCTCTTCTGACAGCTCCTGATCACGGCGAGGATCGCCCAAACCACAGCTGTTACCGGTAATACGAATATTACCTTTGTAGCCATGCTTGCGAATTTCAGCCGCAATCTGCAACAAACGCTGCTTAGCGGATGGAATCAATACTGCGCTGCCATACTTAAAGAATGTCTGGCCTTCCAACTCAACCGTACTCTTGGTAGCGTGAGTGCCGCCAGTGGTTACCGTCTTGTTTACATAAATCGGCTGCTTCTTATAGATAGGCTGCTGCTTGTAAACCGGCTGGCTCTTATAAATTGGCTGCTGCTTGTAGACAGGCTTCTTCGCATAGGTTGCAGGCGTTGCTTGTCCCGGAATCTCAACCCGCACACGGCGATAGCGCTGATCAGGCTGATAAATATTAGAACCACCAAAGTCATAGTGATAGCTCAGGCTTGCTGATGTATCAGTATCATCCGAATCAACATACTCTTCGCCGCCCTGCTTGCGAGAGGCTGATACATCTAAACCAACACTGTGTGGCGTACCTGCAAAGAACTTCTCAATACCGGCAGATACCGTGGTCATCATTGCACGATCTTCATTATCGGCTTGCTCTGTTCCCCACTGGTAATCCAAACCAGCACGTACCCGAGTATTAGAGCCTGGCAGGAACTTACCTACACTACCACCAACGCCATAGTCGAATGCTTTTTCATACACGGCTTTGCCAGTACTGCTGTCATGGCTGACCAAACGCTTATCTGAAACACCTTTGCTGACATGACCTTCCCAAGAACCCGCTTCACGCTCCTGACCGTAACCAACGGTTACTTTTGCATGATCATCAACATTACGGTCATAGGCTGCAAATGCCTTGTTTACGTGAGTTGCATTCCCCTGCCCATCACGTGACACCCAGTTATGGTTGATTTGAACACCACCCGCATCAACACCCTTGTCTTCGCCTTCCAGATCAAAGCCTGCCCAAAGTCCACCACTGGTAGAACTATTCTGAGTTTCAGAGAACACATGACTAATATCAGCACTAGCATCGCCATCATCAGTAATGCTGGCACCAACACGGGTACGCCCACCCACATATTGATGGCTCAGACTACCCACTTGCTGGGCATCCTGATACTGCACGTCCTGATTCTCGCCTGCCATCAGCTGAGTGGATAACACCGCCGCAGAGCTTAAAACGATTGGCAAACAAGCCCACTTGTAGGTATTTCTATTTTTAGATGTCATAATCTGGTTCTCTCTCATAACTTAGTTGTTATTTAATCCGGCTGTCAGGCAGACTCTGAAAGCCTGAGTAAATAGCCCACTTGCATCACTAATTGATCATGGGATAAGTATGAAGCGAATAAACCGTTTGCGAATTCCCTCCTATCAGCAGATAGATACAATTTATGCCATTCTTCGATTCTAAGATGCCGTTCGTTTTTGAGATGGTAAATTGATCAGAATTTTATTAGTTGAAACGGTGCCGCTGAATCAGAGTTTGGGCTATACTCGGGCGAGTAAATGACGAAAGGCTAGCTGGTGGCAATCCATAATTTTATGAAAAAGACTCTCTCCTAATGCGGATTTTGAATTACTTTCCGTTGTTTGCCTTCTTCTTATTCGGCTACTATGCTTTAGCCGCTATCGGGGTATTCCCCCGTGAATTGAACCGTGCACTTTTTAGCGTACACTTACCGTCTGAACAACTATGGACCCCCACCATTGGCGTCATAGTGATCTTGCTTGGTTTAATCACCTTATATATAGAACTTTTCAAATCGACCCGCACGTCCAGTGTATCAATCGTTGATCACACACTATCCACCTTTGTACTGGTCGGTTTTTTGGTATCATGGCTAATCTTTGACTGGGCGGGAAATTCAGTTTTTCTGATCCTCACAGTAATGTCATTTCTCGACGTGATCGCAGGCTTCACGATCACCATCGCCTCGGCCAGGCGCGACCTGTCCCTCGGAGGCAAAGGATAACGCTATATGAACTCTCGGAGATATTAGAACGATGCGCAGCACCATAAGACCTCTGATCTTCGCTAGCTTGCTAATGTATGCAACCAACCCCGCATTTGCCGAACAGGTGACTACGGAAACGGATGCTGCCACAACAGCCGCTACCGAAACACCAGCCACACTGGCTCCTCCTGTTATGTTTGAAGGCCAATTCAATCCCGCAATGGATATGATGAATATGGGCACAGGCATGACCATGGAAGAAGGCTACGGCTTTATGCCTATGCCAAGCCTGATGCCAATCGTTCCAGAATCTCTATTTGAGATTCCACCGGAGAGTTTGCCTGCATTTGCCCCATCTACGTTAATGAACATGCCACCGGCACCGTTCTATATTGTAGATATTCCATTACCAGAAGATGACGTCGAGCAGATCAATGCCCTGCGCTCACAACTGGCAGATGTTGAAGAAACCGCGGCTCAAACCTCAGCGGAAGATAAAAAGAAAGTTGCTGAGCTAATGACAGAGCGTGACAGACTGGTTGTGCGCATTGCTGAGCTTGAAAAGCAATCTGCTGATATCAACTCCCTGAGCTCAAACCTTGCCGAGCGCCTGAGTGCACAAAATCAGACACTCGCAGCACAGCTGGTTGAGCAAAATCGACTACTGCAGGAAAAGCTTGCTAGCCAAGCTCAAGGGCTTGAACAGAAGCTAGACAGCCAAGCATTGGGACTGACCCAAAAGCTGGATAATCAAACTCAGACACTCGGTGAGCAGTTAAGCAGTCAAACTCAAGGCTTAGGCCAAGAGCTAGCTAGCCAGACTCAAGCGCTTGGACAAAAGCTGGATAGCCAAACTCAAGCGTTGGGAGAGAAGTTAACCACTCAAACCCAAGGCTTAGAGCAACAACTTGCTAGCCAGAAACGCGGCTTGGAAGAAAAGCTAGTTAACCAGAGCGTTGGACTCGTTGAGAATCTGAGTAACCAAAATCGCGGTCTGGAAGAAACGCTAACAGCCCAAACCACTGGCTTGAGCCAATCGTTTGCCAACCAAACTCAGGGACTCTCTGAGAAGCTGGTTGGTCTGAACGCTATTCCACAGCAGTTTGTTAATCTGGAAGCATTAGCTAAAGAAGACAAGCAGCGCATGCTTAGCGAAAATGAAAAACTGCAACTGGCACTGAGTAATGCCACTGCGGACGAAGATGCTGATGGCGTGGTAAACCCATCTGATCGTTGTCCCGGAACGGCGGCAGGTACTTTAGTCGACAACCGCGGTTGTGTATTGGATACCGATAGCGATGGCGTGATCGAAGTACTTGATCGTTGCCCTGGCACTCCGGCCAATGTCGAAGTCGGCAGCAACGGTTGTGAAGTTGACTCCGATATGGATGGCATCGTAGACAGCCTAGATAAATGTGCTGAAACCTTCCCAGGCGCAGCCGTTAATGCTGAAGGCTGTGAAATTGATACTGATAAAGACGGCGTTGTTGATCGTATGGATCGCTGCCAAGTAACACCAGCTGGCTTGCCGGTTGATGCGAAAGGTTGTCAGATTGATTCGGACAAAGACGGTGTATTAGATGGTGCAGATGAATGTGCAAATACTGATGCCGGTCTCTCCGTTGATGCTAAAGGTTGTGAGCTAGACTCTGATGCTGATGGTGTTAAAGACAGTAAAGACCAATGCCCTGCTTCACCTGCTGGCGTAACCGTTTCTCCATTAGGTTGTGAGATTGATACGGATGCCGACGGCGTCGCTGATAGCAAAGATGAGTGCCCTGCAACCGCAGAAGGCTTAACAGTCGGTGCTAATGGTTGTGAGCTAGACAGCGATAATGATGGTGTTGTTGATAGCCAAGACTCTTGCCCTGCAACTGCTGAAGGCTTGGGTGTTAATGGCTTAGGTTGTGAGCTGGATGATGATAAAGACTTTATCGTCAATGCGCTCGACAGCTGTGCTACAACGCCAGATGGTGCAACAGTTGATGCTTACGGTTGTGAGTTGGATGATGACAAAGATGGCGTAGTCAACAACAAAGACCAGTGCCCTGATACTGTCTATGAAGCCTCTGTTACGCCATTAGGTTGTGAAGTTGATTCAGATTTAGATGGCGTAATTGATAGCGCTGACCAGTGCCCTGATACCGCAGCTAATGCGAAAGTTGATGCCAAAGGTTGTGAAGGCGATGCGGATAAAGACTACATCCTAGATAGCAGTGATGAGTGCCCTGATACTGTTGAAGGTGCCACGATCAACTCTAATGGTTGTGAAGTCGATACCGACGCGGATGGCGTAAAAGACAGCGCTGATCAATGTCCTGAAACGGTAGCTGGCGCGAAAGTCGATGCTAACGGCTGTGAGCTGGATGATGACGCTGACAAAGTTGTAAACAGTCAAGATGCTTGCCCAACAACGGCAGAAGGTGCCGAAGTTGATGCACGTGGTTGTGAACTGGATAACGACAAAGATGGCGTAGTTAACAGTGCAGATGCTTGTCCTGAAACGGTTGAAGGCGCGAAGGTTGACGCTAAAGGCTGTGAAGGCGATGGTGACAAAGACTTTGTTCTGGATAGCCGCGATGAATGCCCTGAGACCGTTGACGGTGCAACCGTTGACTCTAAAGGCTGTGAAATCGATACCGATGCAGACGGCGTGAAAGACAGCGCTGATCAATGTCCTGAAACCGTAGCGGGCGCTAAAGTCGATGCCAATGGTTGTGAGCTGGACGATGATGCTGACAAGGTCATTAACTCCGCTGACGCCTGCCCTGAGACTGTGGCTGGTGCGACAGTTGATGCGAAAGGCTGTGAAGTTGATACCGATGCAGACGGCGTGAAAGACAGCGCAGATCAGTGTCCTGAAACCGTAGCTGGCGCGAAAGTCGATGCTAACGGTTGTGAGCTGGATGATGATGCCGATAAGGTCATTAACTCTGCGGATGCCTGCCCTGAGACAGTGGCCGGTGCGACGGTTGACGCGAAAGGCTGTGAAGTCGATACCGATGCCGATGGCGTGAAAGATAGCGCTGATCAATGTCCTGAAACCGTAGCTGGCGCTAAAGTCGATGCGAATGGTTGTGAGCTGGATGATGATGCTGACAAGGTCATCAACTCCGCTGACGCCTGCCCTGAGACAGTGGCCGGTGCGACGGTTGATGCCAAAGGCTGTGAAGTCGATACCGATGCAGATGGCGTGAAAGACAGCGCTGATCAATGTCCTGAAACCGTAGCAGGTGCGAAAGTCGATGCTAACGGTTGTGAGCTGGACGACGATGCCGATAAAGTCATCAACTCCGCTGATGCCTGCCCTGAGACAGTGGCTGGTGCAACGGTTGATGCCAAAGGCTGTGAAGTCGATACCGATGCAGACGGCGTGAAAGACAGTGCTGATCAATGTCCTGAAACCGTAGCTGGTGCTAAGGTCGATGCCAATGGTTGTGAGTTGGACGATGATGCCGATAAGGTGATCAACTCTGCGGATGCCTGCCCTGAGACAGTGGCCGGTGCAACGGTTGATGCCAAAGGCTGTGAAGTCGATACCGATGCGGATGGTGTGAAAGATAGCGCTGATCAATGTCCTGAAACGGTTGCGGGCGCGAAAGTCGACGCCAACGGTTGTGAGCTGGACGATGATGCCGATAAGGTCATTAACTCCGCGGATGCCTGCCCTGAGACAGTGGCTGGTGCGACAGTTGACGCCAAAGGCTGTGAAGTCGATACCGATGCCGACGGCGTGAAAGACAGCGCTGATCAATGTCCTGAAACCGTAGCTGGCGCTAAAGTCGATGCCAATGGCTGTGAGCTGGATGATGATGCTGACAAGGTCATCAACTCCGCTGACGCCTGCCCTGAGACGGTCGCTGGTGCCACCGTTGACGCGAAAGGCTGTGAAGTCGATACCGATGCGGATGGCGTGAAAGACAGCGCGGATCAATGTCCTGAAACCGTAGCAGGTGCGAAAGTCGATGCTAATGGTTGTGAGCTGGACGACGATGCCGATAAGGTCATTAACTCTGCGGATGCCTGCCCTGAGACAGTGGCCGGTGCGACAGTTGACGCGAAAGGCTGTGAAGTCGATACCGATGCCGATGGCGTGAAAGATAGCGCTGATCAGTGTCCTGAAACTGCTGAAGGCGCAAAGGTTGATGCCAACGGTTGTGAAGGCGATGGCGATAAGGACTTCATTCTGGATAGCCGCGACGAGTGCCCTGAGACTGTAGCCGGTGCTAGCGTTGACTCTAAAGGCTGTGAGCTGGATGACGATGCTGATGGCGTCCTCAACTCAGCTGATGCTTGTGCTGATACTGCAGCAGGTGTCACAGTCGATGCCAAAGGTTGCCCGGTTGATAGCGATGCCGACGGTGTAGCGGACAATATTGATGAATGTCCTGCAACACCAGCTGGCGCAGCGGTTTACAGCTCTGGTTGTGAATTTGATACCGATAACGATGGTGTTGTCGATAGTGCTGACCAGTGCCCAACAACGGCTGAAGGCAAAGAAGTTGACCAAAACGGATGTGAGCCTGATGGCGATATGGATGGGGTAGCTGACCGTCTGGATCGTTGCCCAGAGTCACTACCTGGTGAAGAAGTTGATGTCACTGGATGTGGTAAGCCTGATGCAGACCGTGATGGTGTTACCGATGCAAGCGATCTGTGTGAAAATACAGTAGCGGGTAATGCGGTTAACGAGGTCGGATGTTCTGAAATCCAGAGCATCAACCTGAAAGGTGTTAACTTCAACACCGGTTCTGCTGACCTGACTAGCGCTTCATTGCCAATACTGGATGAAGCCGCACTGAAGCTAAACCAATTCCCTGATCTTAAGATCGAGGTTGGTGGACATACTGATAGTGTTGGTGGCGCAAATGCTAACCAAAGACTGTCACAGCGTCGTGCAGAGTCAGTACAGACTTACCTGATCAGCAAAGGTGTAAGCGCTAGCAACTTATCTGCTAAAGGTTATGGCGAAGTATCTCCGATTGCCGATAATGGCAGTGCGGCAGGTCGTGCTGAGAACCGTCGGGTAGAACTGAAAATACTGCGGTAATTACACCGCTTAACCACAGACAGCCTCTCCCTCGCGGGGGAGGCTTCTTTATTTGTGCCAAACCAAAATATGTCAAATCACTACGCTAAAAAACGTTTCGGACAGCATTTCCTAACCGATCCCTACATTATCAATTTATTGATCAAGCACATTAATCCGAAAGCGGACGATCAGATGCTTGAAATTGGTCCCGGACTGGGTGCGCTGACCAAGCCCATTCTGCCATCCTTAGATCATTTGCAAGTGATCGAGATTGACCGCGATGTTATTCGCCATCTGGAGCACCTCGGTGGTGACAAGCTAACCATTCACAATGTGGATGCGCTGCGAGTTAACTTTGCAGAGATCATTGATGAAACGCTTCCATTGCGAGTCATCGGCAACCTGCCCTACAACATCTCAACGCCGCTTATCTTTCACCTACTGGAATCTGCACAGTCGATTAAAGACATGCACTTCATGCTGCAAAAGGAAGTGGTTGATCGCCTGACTGCGGAGCCGGGCAATAAGAGTTTTGGCAGACTGTCTGTCATGGTTCAATATCGCTGTAAGACAGAGTATTTATTTTATGTTGGCCCTGAGTCATTTAGTCCTCCGCCGAAGGTAGACTCTGCAGTGGTTAAGCTGACGCCATTTAAAGAAAAGCCCTTTATTGCCGAAGACGAAGCCCTACTCAGTAAAGTCGTCACCCAAGCTTTCTCTCAGCGCCGTAAAACATTGCGTAATACATTGAAAACACTGATGGATAGCGAAGCCCTAGAGTCACTGGGCATCGACCCCACCGCTCGCGCAGAAACACTGGGCGTTGAGCAATACGTCACTATCAGCAACTACCTGAGCCAGCAGCCTGAATGATACCGTTAAGTTTATATGTGCATATTCCTTGGTGCATCCGCAAGTGCCCCTACTGTGATTTCAATTCACACAAAGCACCGGATGCGCTGCCGGAACAGGCGTATGTAGACGCCCTGCTCAATGATTTACGCAGTGAGTTACCACAGACTCAAGGCCGGCCATTAAGCACTATCTTTATTGGTGGTGGTACACCGAGCCTATTTTCAGCTGCAGCGATTAAGCAACTGTTGAATGGCATTGCCAAGTTGATTCCTTGGCAGGATGATATTGAAATCACGCTGGAAGCTAACCCCGGTACTTTTGAGCAACAGCGCTTTACGGACTATCGAGCCGCTGGAATCAATCGCCTGTCTATTGGCATACAAAGCTACAATCCTGAACATTTAAAAGTACTGGGACGTGTTCATAATGCAGATGAAGCATTGAAAGCCGCACAAATTGCTCATCAGGCGGGTTTTGATAATTTCAATCTGGATTTGATGTTTGGCTTGCCACAGCAAACGATTGAGCAAGCCCTTAATGATCTACAGCAAGCGATTGATTGCGAACCCACACATTTGTCTTGGTATCAGTTGACGTTGGAGCCTAATACGCTATTTCATCATCAGCCACCCACCCTGCCCGATCACGAGTACTTATGGGAAATACAGCAAGCCGGACAAGCGCTATTGGCCGAGCATGGCTATGTGCAATATGAGGTCTCAGCTTACTCCAAAATCAATCGACAGTGCCTGCACAATCGTAACTACTGGGAGTTTGGTGACTACATTGGCATTGGCGCGGGTGCGCATGGCAAGCTGACCAAGCCCGACGGCCAGATCGAAAGACACCAAAAATACCGCCAACCAAAACAGTATATGGACAAGGCGCTGTCTGGCAGCTTCCGCTCCTCGCAAGAAGTACTGGAAAGTAAAAACCTATCATTTGAGTTCATGCTGAATGCATTGCGCCTAAAAAGTGGCGTAGATGCCAAGCTTTATGAACAACGCACCGCTCAACCCCTCTCATCCATTCAGCCAGTGCTGGATAAAACCATTGATATGGGTTTAATCAGCAATACTCCCGATACACTTTGTTGCACCCCTCAAGGGTGGCAATTTCTGGATGACACCCTGACCTATTTCCTTTAACTCTGGATTAGAGGTATCGATTTGCGGACAGACCTCAGCTGCTGATTTTTCAGCAGCTAAACCCCACCATTTGACCTGACCACGTTCTCTCGATGCATCCTTTAAATATAGGATGAAATTCGAACTGAACGATAGCTTAATGGAGCAAGCAATGGTCAAATCAGGAAGATTGGGGTTAGCAGTGGCGGCGATACTGGCCTGTCAGATTAGTGTAGCTCAGGCTGCACAACTTGATGGGGCTTTATGGAAAGATAACACTGTTACCGCGGCCCGTTCAGTTACCGATAGCCATTCAAATGACGGATACACCCGAAGCCTGAAGCTTGATAGCCAAGCAATGCGAGCTAAGTTAGCAGCTGTCCCCAGCTCAATACAAGTTACCGCGAGACAAGCTCAGCCACTAAGCATCGAACTGCCACTACCGAATGGCGACAGCGTTACCCTCACACTAACAGAAATCCAGTTGCTACCAAGCGCACTAACCAACAAATACCCATCTATTCGTACTTACCAAGTCGCCAGCCCTGCTGGTGAAATTCTCTCCGGGCGCGTCGATATGACCGTTCAGGGTTTTCATGCCATGCTGCTGACCAAGGATGGCGAGACACTGTTTATTGATCCGGATAAAAGCCTTGGTGCAGATTATTATCTGAGCTACCGAAAAGCCGACCAACACAACGATGAGCCATTTCAGTGCAGCACACCAGAAGCGCATGATCACGAATCATTTAGCCCACTACACGGCCGAGCCAACTTAGCAGCCCGTAGCGTTTCCGGCTTAACTGAATATCGTATTGCCATCGCAGCGACGGGTGAATACACCCAAAAACAAGGTGGCACTGTCGCCGCAAGCTTAAGCGCGATTGCCACCACTTTAAATCGCGTCAATCAAATCTACGAAACAAGTCTGGGTATCCGTCTGACGCTGATTGAGAATAACGATCAACTCATCTATACCAATGCCAACAGTGACCCTTACTCCAATTTCGATATCGAAGCGATGTTGAGTGAGAATCAGAAAAACATCGATAGCGTTATTGGCAATGATAATTATGATATCGGCCACGTGTTTGGCTCGTACGGCGGCGGCCTTGCTTACATTGGTAGCACCTGTAATAGCAGCATTAAAGCGATGGCAGCATCCGGCATTAATAACCCAAGCCATGATAGCTTTGATGTCGACTTTGTAGCCCATGAAATCGGCCATCAATTCGGTGCGACCCATACATTCAACAGTAACCTTGGCGTATGCACGAGTGGCGCCAGAACGGCAAAAACGGCCTTTGAACCAGGTAGCGGCTCAAGCATTATGTCTTACGCGGGAGGTTGCGATACCGATGACTTACAGCTCAATGCCGATGCAATGTTTCATAGTGGCAGCATTCAGCAGATCACCCAAAATATTTCCATTGGTACCGCGAGCCATTGCGGTACAGTACAAGCCGTTAACAATAGTCGCCCATTCGTCTCTGCGGGCAGCAACTACACAATTCCGGCAAACACACCCTTTGAACTCACCGGAACAGCCAGCGATTTGGAAAATGATTCCCTACTCTACAGTTGGGAACAATTAGATGTCGGTAGCAGTGCTAATTTGGGGGAGGATACCGGAGATAATCCACTGTTTCGCCTGAAGCCACCAACCACCAGCAACACTCGCAGCTTTCCAGCTCGCGCAACGTCACTTGGCTACCAAAACGGTAACGGCGAAACCTTGCCACAAACTAACCGCACTTTGAATTTTCAACTGGCTGTTTACGATGGTCAGCACGATCCTAGTTTGGACCAAGTTCAACTGAAGGTTATTAATACGGGTGCCGGCTTTAAGTTATCAGACTCTGCGCAAAGCTATGCCAGAGATAGCAGCATCTCAATAAACTGGACGGTCGCCGATACCGATATCGCTCCAATTAATTGCGCAGCAGTCGACGTTCAGTTCTCTAGTAATGATGGTTATTTATTTGACACTACACTGGCCAGCAATATTCCAAACTCAGGCTCAGCCATTATTAAGCTACCGGCTGATATTCCATTGACTGCATTTGGGCGCTTTAAACTCAGCTGCTCAAATAACGTGTTTTACAGTATTTCATCTAAAGCCTTTACCATTGGTCAGAATGTTAGCACGGGGAACACAACACCTCGTACAGATGACGCTACATCAGTAGACGAAATATCCAACTCTGGTGGCGGAGGTAGTAGCAGTTTCTGGCTAATATCCATGATCGGACTTTTATTTTTGTTTAGAAATAAGTCACTTAGCTGAACGGGCATTCATATAGCGTTTGGGGGGAATTCAGTTTTCTTGTGCTAGGGTGCAAACCATAGCATAAGAAAGTTGCTTCAATAATTAAAATAATTCCCCCAAAAGACAGATGCCCCTATGAGAAAAATAATCCTTCTGCCCTGCCTATTAGCATCCCAAACTCTAATCGCCGGGGAAGCGTTTTGGAGTGAACTAGACCACAACTATCAATTTCAAAGTGAGCGTGCGGCCCCCGGCACACTCGTGAAAGCCCGTTCTTTATCGCTGGATACGCTAGGACTTAGCCAACAGCTCACTCAACTGCAAAGCAAGGCGGCAAGTGATCAGCTTATCAGCACTAAAACCATCGACCTACCGCTCCCAGACGGTCGTCAGATGTCGTTTACCATGGAAGCGACACAGGTAATGCCAGCAGGGCTCGCCGAGCGCTTTCCAAATATTAAAACTTGGCGCATCACTAGTACCGAGAACCCTGGCATAACAGGGCGTATCGACATTGGACCGCAAGGTTTTCATGGCATGATTGACATGGATGACGGTGATCGTGTGTTTATTGACCCTGACCTGATACAAGGTGGTAACACCTACACTAGTCTGAGCCGTCGTGAGAATGCTGAAGCAACTACCACAGATTTTCAATGCAAAGTGCACGATGAAGACCCGCTGAGTGATCACGATCATGCCACTGAATTTACCGCAAACCGCACTACTGGGCAGGCTGCTGAAAACCTGCTGACTTATAAACTAGCCTTAGCAGTAACCGGCGAATACACCAGCATGTTTGGCAGTAGCGAAGCAGCCATGGCGGCAATGGTAACGACGGTAAACCGTCTGAATCAGGTTTTCGAGCGCGACCTAAGCATTCATTTACAACTGGTTGAGAACAACGATAAGCTAATTTACACCGATGCTAATTCAGACCCTTATACCAATGAAGATGCTTCTGCGATGGTTGAGGAAAACATCGTTAATATTAACGCACTAATCGGCAGCAGCAACTACGATATCGGCCATGTATTTGGAACCGGTAGCACGGGTGGGTTGGCTTTCCTGAATTCTGCTTGTGGCACTTATAAGGCAGGTGGTGCAACGGGATCAAACGCGCCATCCGGTGATGCGTTTAATATCGACTATGTTGCCCATGAGATCGGCCACCAACTTGGCGCTTCTCATACCTTCAATGGCCACCAGTTAAATTGTAGCGCGGGTAATCGTGAATCTAGCACCGCAGTCGAGCCTGGTAGTGGTAGCAGTATCATGAGTTATGCGGGCATCTGCGGAACAGACAATCTTCAAACACATTCCGATGCCTTTTTTCACTCGGCCAGCATCAACCAAATTAAAAATTACACTCGACAAGGCTCTGGCGCTAAGTGTGGAACGATTTACAATACCGAGAACACCACGCCGACGGTCGATGCGGGTAGCGATTATGTGATTCCTGCATCTACGCCGTTTGTATTATCCGGAGTCACTTCTGATGCAGATAACGACTCGTTACTAAACTCTTGGGAGCAAACCGATACCGGCACCACTGGCGGACTTTACACCGATCTGGGTGACAATCCCTTGTTCCGAGTTTGGCCGCCACAGCCAGAAGCAGTGCGCTATTTACCGCGCCTGAATGACTTATTCACAAACAGCAGTACCATTGGTGAGATATTGCCCACTCAAGATAGAAGGCTCAACTTTGCCCTGCTCAGCCGCGACAACAACGGCGGTATCACACAAGACAACATGTTGATTGATGTCGTTAATACCGGCACTGAGTTTAGCGTAAGCAGCCAAAGTAGTGATACGACCTTATCATCTAATCAAACCATTACTGTGGATTGGGATGTTGCAAATACCGATGAGTCTCCCATTAACTGTAGCGCCGTGGATATCGCATTACTGGAGCGCACCGGCAGCAGCATTTTATTACAATCAGAAACGCCAAATGATGGTAGCACCACGGTCACTTTGCCTTCGGACATTACCAGCCTGCATCATGCACGCATTCAAGTGGCTTGTAGTGATAACATCTTCTTTGCATTATCTGAGGGAGACCTAACCGTGCTGGGTGGAGACCCAATTATCACAGTTAATTCACCGTCCATAACAGAGCAAGACACTGGCGTGCGTAATCTGACCTTTATTGTTGCACTCTCAGCAACCACTGAAGAACCTGTTAACCTTGACTACGAGATCGTAGACCAAGCAACCGGCGCAATCGTAAAGTCAGGCTCCACATTTATAGCTTCAGGTACTATGTATAGCAGCATTCAGGTTCAGGTTTCAGGTGACTTGATTAGTGAAGAAAATCAGGAGTTAGTCTTAACCATTCAGAAGCCTGATAACGCACAATTTGCCGAGTCAGTGACTGAGTTGACAACAACTGGAATAATCATTGATGATGACACCACGCTAGTCGTCGCTGCTAATCCGGATACTACCGACCAAACAAACACCTCTAAGAGCACTAGTGGCGGTGGTGGATCATTTGGATCACTCAGCTGGATGGCTTTGATGTTACTGGCACTAAGACGCGCTTTTTCTAACCGGAAACCCTTATGAAAATGCTATATATCCCGACCATTTTGATGAGCAGTTTGATGCTTCAAGCATGCAATGCGGGACCAAATCCGTCCCGCCCTGTAAGTCTACCACCACAAGCTATCAAAGCCACAGCCGCCCCTACAGAAGCAACCAGCAATGCCGCTATTGATTATGCTGCACGCTTAAAGGCTCTGGAAAGCCGTAACCCAGCCGTAGAAGCACAGCAAGCTGCAATGCGCGGAGAACGTACCTTAATGGGTTATTACAGCGGACGAGCCGGTTTGAAAATACCAAGCTTGAGTGATCCAAGCCAAAAAGGCACTTGCTCAGTGAAAACGCTGGATGGGATGGGGGACGTAATTTACAACGAAGCTCATCTTCGCTATCGGGTCGCGATGCGCAACTTTGCTAAGGCGTTTAACGCCAGCATGTTGCCACACTGTCGCTAAAACAATAATCCCCCGATAGCAGAACAGTATCGGGGGATTTTAATTTACTCGTAAATACCGTGTTCGCGAGTACTTAAGAATCGAATATCCGGCCAACGCTCGATGGCCATTTGCAGATTAACCCGCGATGGAGCGATATACACTAACTCATTCGCATGGTCATAAGCCAAGTTAGAAGCTGCCTTGGTTTTAAACTGCGACAACATTTTCTCATCATCACAAGCAATCCAGCGCGCCGTCTGCACATTGACCATTTCAAAGTTACAGTCAACGTTGTACTCATCTTTCAGGCGCTGTGCGACCACTTCAAACTGCAGAATACCAACGGCTCCCAGCACCAAATCATTATTACTAACGGGCTTAAATAACTGAGTCGCACCCTCTTCACATAACTGACTTAAACCTTTCTGCAACTGCTTCATCTTTAGTGGGTCACGCAAGTGCGCACGACGGAACAACTCCGGCGCAAAGTTAGGAATACCCGTAAAATACAGCTCTTCGCCTTGTGTAAAGGTATCACCGATACGAATCGTGCCGTGGTTGTGTATTCCGATAATATCGCCGGGATAAGCATCATCCACATGACCACGATCAGAAGCCATAAAGGTGAGTGCATCTGGAATCTTTACATCCTTTCCAGTGCGCACCTGACGAAGCTTCATCCCCTTCTGGAACACACCAGAACAGATGCGCATAAAAGCAATCCGGTCACGATGCTGTGGGTCCATATTGGCTTGAATCTTAAACACAAAGCCAGTGAATTTATTTTCAGTCGCTTCTACGGTACGCGTAGTTGTTTTTCTTGGCTGTGGGCCCGGTGCGTACTTAACAAAGTCATTCAATAACTCGGCAATACCAAAGTTATTCACGGCAGAACCAAAGAACACCGGTGTTAATTCGCCACGCAGGTAAGCCTCTTTATCAAAGGCATTACTAGCGCCCTGCACCAGCTCTATCTCCATGCGCAGCTCTTCAATCTGATCGCCTAGCAGCTCATCCAACCGCGGATTATCCAGACCATCAATCACCTCACCCTGCAATACTTTTCCGGAGTGCTGTGCATTGAATAAGTGCACACTGTTATTGTACAGGTGGTAAACACCCTTCAGGCGCTTACCCATGCCGATTGGCCAAGTGATTGGCGCACAGCGAATTTTCAGGATGTCTTCAACTTCATCCATCAACTCAATTGGATCGCGACCCTCTCGGTCAAGCTTGTTAATGAAGGTCATAATCGGCGTATCACGCAGACGACACACTTCCATCAGCTTGATAGTCCGATCCTCAACACCTTTAGCGACGTCGATCACCATCAGTGCAGAGTCAACAGCGGTCAACGTCCGGTAAGTATCTTCGGAGAAATCTTCGTGACCTGGTGTATCCAACAGATTAACGATGTGCCCGTTGTATGGGAACTGCATCACTGAGGAGGTAACCGAGATTCCACGTTCTTTTTCCATGGTCATCCAGTCGGAAGTCGCATGCCGCGCGGCTTTACGCCCTTTTACCGACCCCGCCAGCTGAATCGCTCCCCCGAATAACAGGAGTTTTTCAGTCATGGTGGTTTTACCCGCATCGGGGTGCGAGATAATCGCGAACGTTCGGCGATCGGTGGCTGCTTTCTGGAGTAACTGGTCTGACATGGATTACATTCTTATGGTTATGGGCTTGCTTACGACAAGTCCAGATTACTGAAATTCATGGCTAATGTTTCCATTAGCGCTTTTTGTGCATGCAGGCGATTTTCTGCTTCATCCCAGACAACGCTTTGCGGGCCTTCAAGCACTTCCGCGCTGACTTCTTCTTCACGATGTGCAGGTAGACAGTGCATAAACAGCGCATCTGGCTTAGCACAGGCCATAACTTCGGCGTTCACCTGAAACTCGCTAAATGCTTTAACGCGCAAGGCTTGTTCATCTTCCTGACCCATACTCGCCCAAACATCGGTTGAAATCAGGTCTGAATTCGTTGCCGCCAGCTTAGTATCACGCATGATACTCACTCTATCACCCACATCCTTCATCAACTCAGGCGCAGGATCATAGCCTTCAGGGCAAGCAATATTAAGATGGAAATCAAATTGCTCCGCTGCATTCATCCAAGATTGGCACATATTATTCCCATCGCCAACCCAAGTCACTGTTTTCCCAGCGATACTACCGCGATGCTCAACATAGGTCATGATATCTGCCAGCAATTGGCAAGGATGATAATCGTCGGTTAAGGCATTGATCACCGGCACACTAGAGAAAGCGGCAAAGCGCTCAATGGACTCATGCTCAAAGGTTCTGATCATTACCAAGTCGACCATGCTTGAGATAACACGGGCTGCATCCTCAATCGGCTCACCGCGCCCTAGCTGGGTATCACGTGAGGATAGAAACAAGCCGTGGCCGCCCAACTGCGTAATACCAGTCTCAAATGAGACACGAGTACGAGTTGATGATTTTTCGAAAATCATGGCGAGAGTGCGCTGCTGCAATGGTTGGCTGAGCTGGCCGCTCTTCCATTCCTGCTTCATCTGTATCGCCCGTTGAATCATCGCATTTAGCTCTTTCGGCGAAAAATCCATTAGGGTAAGAAAATGCCTGACATTGGACATATTAATAGCTTCCCGTTTTATTTAATAAACGCGGTGATCAGAGCTATCAGCGTCTCATTGAGCGTCGGCCTGATCCTTGGTATGGGTATATATTTGACGGTTTTAAGTAACCACTCTTATTGCCGGGTCGTTGATTAATCACAACAAAATAAAAAAGGGTGACTGGAAAGTCACCCTTTTTAGGCAATTTTTAATTTTGGCAGATAAACTATATTGGGTCAATCCAATAGTTTAAGCCGCAAAATTAGCCGATACGAAGTCCCAGTTTACGATGTTCCAGAAAGAAGCAACATAAGCAGGACGAGCGTTACGCTTGTCAACGTAGTAAGCATGCTCCCAAACATCGATAGTCATCAATGGAGTTTGGCCAGCAGTCAGAGGGCAACCTGCGTTTGCAGTGTTTACGATTTCCAGAGCGCCATCAGCGTTCTTAACCAACCAAGTCCAACCAGAACCGAAGTTAGTCACCGCAGAAGTAGACATCTTCTCTTTGAATGCTTCAAAAGAACCGAATGTGCTGTTGATTGCATCAGCCAGCGCGCCAGTTGGCTCGCCACCTGCATTTGGTGCCATGCAGTTAAAGTAGAATGTGTGATTCCAAACTTGTGCTGCGTTGTTGAAGATGCCGCCAGCAGGTGCTGATGTTACGATCTCTTCTAATGACTTATCTTCGAACTCTGTACCTGCAATCAGGTTGTTCAAGTTAGTCACATAGGCAGCGTGGTGCTTATCGTGATGGTACTCAAAAGTCTCCGCTGAGATATGAGGTTCAAGTGCATCTTTTGCAAATGGCAGATCTGGTAGAGTGTGTACCATAATTAGTGCTCCTACTAAGTATTAGTTCATGTTTAAAGTCCAGCCTAGAGTAATCAAGACACTCGGACAACGCAATAGTACCAACATTTTATCAGAGAATTATTTCCGAACGTCCATGTCCGAAAGCGCTCGTAATTTAGATCGGCAGATACAAACGCACCCGTGCACCGACCTGAGGTGATACTTTAAGCTCAATCTTACCACCAACCGCTTGGACAATTTCAGTACTCATCGCCAGACCAATTCCCTGCCCTTCGGTTTTACTGTCATCGCGCATACCGCGCTTTAGCAGATCAGCAGGATTATCCGTGCTGAAACCCATGCCGTCGTCATCAATATTGACGACCAGGAAATTCGCCTCGCGAGTTGCATTAACATCCACTACCGAATCGCAGAAACGGCAGGAGTTGTTCATCAAATTACCGAATAGCTCCATCAGGTCATCGTACTCCATGCGCACGGTATCAATATCATCAACATGAATCTCAATTTCAAAATCCTGATGGTGATACACTTTTTTCAGCGAATCCCGCAGACGATAGAGTATCGGGCGCAAAGGCTGGCTCTTGATAATGGCATTGGGAGTGCTCACAGCTGCACGGTTTAACTGATAAGCCACGATGTCGCTCATCTGACTAATCTTATCCATCAGATGATCTTTATCTTCTTCTTTCAGATTGTATTTTGACAGCGCCGTGGATTGAATCTCAGCCAGCGGTGTTTTAAGGCTGTGCGCCAAGTTATCCAAGGATTCCCGGTAGCGCTTTTTCTGACCTTTCTCGACATTAATCAGGGTGTTGATTGCGCCCTTCACTTCCGTTAACTCAACAGGATAAGCTTTGGTAATTGCATCCTGAGCGCCGGATTCAATGGAGCGCACTTCTTCTTCAAAGTCACGAATTGGGGTGATAATGAAGTAATTGCTAATGAGCTGAGAGACTAGCACTAGTGCTAGTGTGGAGAAGAATAAAACAACAATCGTGGTCTGTACATTGGCCCAGTCGTTGTTAAACGCGATGGCTGATTTGGCCAAGACCAAGCGCAGAGGCTTCAGGTCCTGCCGCTCAATCATACGGGTATAAACGATGAACTTTAACTGGTCGCTGCTGTTTTCTTTATAACTGGGTAACAGGCGCTCTTTAAGTTCGGGTTCTGTGCCGAGTTCATTACTGAACTTAAACTTCTTTACAAAACCACCCCTACCGTGGCGGTTTTCAGTGCGCATATTGAGCTCTGGGAACTTGCTTTGCCAAACAATCAAGCCGGTTTCAGGATCTTCAAAGTAAGCATAATACTCATGCTCCGTTCCATCATCATCAAAGCCGTGACTAAAGCGCTCCTTATCAAGAAACTCTTTCAGCAGAAATAACTTTGTATCGGGATAGCTGTCATCATCAATTAACACGGGCACTTTAAGAATCAATGCCTCTGCAACTAAACGCTGCTGCTTTCCTACGGCATCCATTGCGTTAGCGCTATAAACACTCAGGTAACCTCCTCCTAATAAAGAAATCCCCATAGCAACAACAATCAGCATGCTAATGAGTTGACGTACTTTTAATGAACTGGTGACAGTGCCCTTATTTAAAGGCATCGATGGTGGTATGGCTGCTTCGGAATAACTCATAACTTATATTTTTTTATAGTCATCACCAACACTAGCAACCGGGATCAATCCATGACCTGACAGTAGTTTTGGTAATTCTTTTTAAGCTCATGTCCTATGTTTGCTGCCAATCACGTAGCCCTGATCCGCCGACATAGAAGCCCCTCTGGTATCACTTGCGACCACCTAGACTTAAAAGAAGCCTGATGTCCCTAGTTATTTTGAATATATGTGAGTGTAATTCTATGCTATCGCTCAAATTACCAGCAGAATTACATGCCCATCACAAGCTGAACCAAGCCTGAGTATATGATGAATTTTTATTCAGGGAAAGGATTTTCGGGAAACAAAAAACCCGCCACCGGATTTTATTCCTGTGGCGGGTATCTAGACAGTTGTCAGATTTGAGCTTTAACGCGTTAGCATTGTTAGCTCGCGTTGTCCGTTACTGCAGTTAAAGGTAACTTGCTTTAGCACCCCTTTGTAGATGAAACGAACGTGGTAACAATTAGGAGCAGCGGCGGATGCCATCTTTACGACATCTGGCTTAACACCTGGAAAGCCACGTCTGACGGCAACGGCAACGTGTGCACCGCGAATTTGTCCGCCATCAGCATGAACCAACTTGTAGTCCTTCGCTGACGCAGCAAAGCTTGCACCAGTCAAACCAAAACCAACGACTGCAACTAAACCGGTCGTCAAAAACTTAACTCTATTGACCTTTTTCATCACATTATTCCTTATAAAACCTCAGAATTCGAATAGAGGCTATGTGTATTGAAGTACTTCCGTGCCCATCATCCATTCGGACACGATTATGATTTTATTGATTAAATCATATACAAACTGCTTACTAGTATAATTTACCAACAACCTTAATGCAACGTGAATAACCATTACCTAACAGATTAACTACTTGAAAAGTATATTAATTTATCAGGCTGATTGACTTATTCTATGGAGCCTTTTTAGTGTTTCTCACGGTAGCGCTTATTATCTGCCATAATCCCTGCCACGAATAATTACCATTAAGTGTATCTACTATGTGCGGAATTTGCGGCGAATACAGACTGGATGGCAGTCAACCTCAGCTTAGCAGCATCCAGTTAATGATGGACAAGCTGGAAAAGCGTGGCCCAGACAGTTCAGGCAGCTACTCAGACGGCCCCTTAGCGTTCGGTCACCGACGTCTATCCATTCTTGATCTCAGTGAAAAAGGCAATCAACCGATGCTTGACCCCACACTTGGTCTGGCATTGGTATTTAACGGTACCATCTACAATCACCCGGAACTGCGTGAGCAACTGATCGCTCGTGGCCACCGTTTTTTCTCTACCGGTGACACTGAGGTCATCCTCAAAGCCTATGCTGAATGGGGCAAAGACTGCGTCAAACGCTTCCTAGGAATGTTTGCCATTGCAGTATGGGACCTCAAAAAGAAGACTTTGTTCATGGCGCGCGATCGCATGGGCATCAAACCGTTGTATTACTCCTTTGGTAAGCAAGGAATTCGCTTTGCATCATCCATGCCTGCTTTGCTGGCAACTCCGGATATCGATACTGAGCTAGACCCTGCCGCGCTGCACAACCTATTTACTCTGCATGCGGTAGTGCCGGCTCCCCGCACCATCCTAAAAGGTGTGCGCAAATTAGAGCCAGCCCACAGCCTGACCATTCATGAGAATGGCGAGCACACGCTGGAGCGCTACTGGGAGCTGGATGCCACGCGCCCTGCTGAGAAATTCAGCGACGAAGAATGGACTGATAAAATTCACGAAGCGCTTAAATTAGCCGTAAAACGCCGTAATAATGTGTCTGATGTGCCCGTTGGTGTATTGCTATCCGGCGGCTTGGATTCAAGCTTGCTGGTCGGTTTATTGGATGAAATCGGCATTGAAGACATTCGCACTTTCACTATCGGCTTTGATGACCAGCCGGAAGAAAAAGGAAGTGAATATGAGTACTCCGATGCGGTAGTTGAGCACTTCAATACTAAACATCACAAAGTCCACATCCCGAACGAGCAGACCCTAACCCGTTTACCAGAAGCCATTGAAAATATGTCCGAGCCAATGTTTGGTCAGGATGCGATCGGCTTCTACTTACTCTCTGAGCAAGTCTCCAAAGAAGTTAAAGTAGTGCAGTCTGGCCAAGGTGCGGATGAGGTGTTTGGCGGCTACTTCTGGTACCCACAGATGCAGGCGGCTACCGGTAGCGCTTTGGAACGTTTCCGCCCGTATTACTTCGACCGCGATCATGATGAAATGATGGAGATGCTGACGCCAAAATACATCAGCCGAGATTTCACATCTGAACTCATGAAAGACTTACTGGAAGCGCCAAAGGCCGATCAATTTGTTGATTCTGTACTACGTGCCGATACCACCACATTGATCGTTGATGATCCGGTTAAGCGGGTTGATAACATGACCATGGCTTGGGGCTTGGAAGCACGTGTTCCATTCTTGGATCATGAGCTGGTTGAGTTGGCCGCTAAAATGCCTCCGGAAATGAAACTGCGCGATGGCGGTAAATACGTACTGAAGCAAATTTCACGTGGCCTGATTCCAGATAGCGTTATCGACCGCCCTAAAGGTTATTTCCCAGTACCAGCACTCAAGTTTGTGCGAGGTGAGTTTTTAGAGTTTATGCAAGACACATTAAACTCACAGGTTTGCCGTGAGCGCGGCCTGTATCAACGTAGCTATGTTGATAAGTTACTGGCTAAGCCGGATGAATATCTAACGCGTATTCAAGGCAGTAAGATCTGGCATATGACTTTGTTAGAGCATTGGTTACAAACACATAAGCTCTAAGTGATAACTTAGGCCATAAAAAACGGGGCACCAATTGGAGCCCCGTTTTTGTTTCGGCTTCGCTCAAAAAAAAACAAGTTATGTGATCAAGCTTTTTGATGGCAAAGTAATGTACTTTCAAGCATTTAATGATGCCTGAAACATGCCGTTTACTCTTTTGCTTCTTCTAATAACTGCTGAACTCTACCATCTAACGCTTGGCGTGATTGCTCTATAAAGTCAGCAACCTCAACTGGCTTGTCCATTTTGACATCCAGCGAACTCAAGGTTTTACTGTAAGAAGGCATTGGCGAGAAGCCAGAGCTGGTAGAAATCTGGTCAACCAAGTCAGAGGCGTAAAACGCACTAATCGGCAATGTCACCAACAGAGCAACCCCAACTGCAGGCAGCAGGCGTGTGTAATGCACCTTAACCATATACAACACCAATAAGATCGGCAGCAGCAGGAAGTTAGACGCGCTATCCAGCAGCATCGCCGGAGTATCAGACGTGAAGAAGTAGCTCAAAAAGTGCCCTACGTACGTCAGTAGCTGAGGCATTAAAATGAATAACGCTGCAATACTGAGCGCCGGAATAAATGCCCAGCGATGTGCCGATAAACGACTCACCCCAGAGATCATAAATGCCACACCAAATAGCAGCAAAACACCCGGCAACACTTTACTCAAATAGACCAATGGCTCCTGTACCACCGGCGTGCCGATGTACTTGAACATAAAAATGCTGATAACCGCACAGGTCATCAATAAGCCAGCCCAAAACGGGCTCATCAGAAACGCCCCCCATGCACTCTTCTGGGCTTTTAACCGAGTAGCTGCCACCGGCATATCCGAGGACATCAAACGTGCTTTTAAATCGCCCATCATGAGCATGGCGGGAGAGTTTAGATCAATAACGGCCTCATCCAACACTTTAGCGTTTAACAGTGTGCCATTTTCATCCGACAAATTTTTAACGATAACACCTTGATCAGTCTGCTCAATCCGTAGATGGCTTGGAGAGACCGTTTCATCAGTAACGATGACATCATTGTGTAAACCGCGTCCAACCGTTGCAGGCAAGGAATCCAACTTATAAAAAGTACGCTTACCACGATGGGTTGTTTCCAGGATTAGCTTTGCCATTGGAACTTCTCCACCATTTGTTGAAACAGGCCAAATGCTGCATCAGCATTGGTACCGGTAATATCCAGATTGAACATCGCCCCTTGATCTTCATGACCAACCAAGACGATCGTAAATAGCATGTCGCTTAATCCGGTATATTTCAGATAATCCCGACGACAAACCGTCGACTTGAATTGCTGGTCTGCAATCAGAGTAAAGCCGGTATGGCAAGCGAAGTTGGTGACATCCGACTTATCGACATTATTCTCAATAAAGCTGCTATTCACCTTCTCATAGCGATCATAAAAACGTAGCGGATTCAGCTTTTCAGTATCGAGCCAATGGTACTCGTAATTGATTGAGCCCAAGGATAAGTGTCGGGATAAGTAGGTGTCGTTTTGATTAGAGCAACTGGTGAGGAAAGAGCGGAATAAATCATCTTTCTTCGGTGTACGGCTGGCATCCCAGCAACGCATCGACTTGTCTAACTCAGCGGGTACAATCAACTTACCGATTTTAGTGCTGCCCCAAGAGTTGGAAGACAAACGGCTAATGGTTCGGGCTGAACTTTCAGCTAATTGCTCAGAAATGCGCACAAAACGGTTTTTAACAGCGGCATAATCAGTTTTCTTTAAGCCATCCAAAATAGTCGCCAAATAATTGGCCGGCACTAAAAAGCCTAAGGAATTACCCTGTGTCGCCACATTGATTCCGATGACATTGCCCGCTTCATCTAAAGCGGGTCCACCACTCATGCCTTGATTCAAGCTGCCCGAGAACAGAATATTACCATCCTGATCCTGCGTCATAATGCCATTATTGGTGCCAGTAACGATCGAAAAACCCAAGTCTAAGGGATTTCCTAAGGAGTATAAGCGCGCGCCTTTATCAGGTACGGCGGCGATATTCAGCACTTTGCCCATTGGCTTTTGGCTTTTAAGCACCGCCAAATCATGCGTCACATCAAGGTCGAGCAACTCCAACGGGCCAGACTCGCCTTTAGTTGAGAGGTACTCCAAGCGGAAAACATCCGGCTCGTTTACATACTCGCTGACCACATGATAATTAGTGGCCAATACATTGTTTTCTCCAACCACAAAACCGGAGCCAATTGACACCTTTTTACCAGTCTCATCATTTATCACACGAATCTGATAAACTGAACCTTCAACCTCTTCATAAATGATCGAGGTATCCGTAATGGCATACGAGGGGCTAAGTAAGGCACAGCCAATTAGTAATATTAAAAAACGGCGTAACATCCGGTTGTTCTCTCCTATTCAAGCTGGCACCCACAAACATCACAAAAGCAATGATTCCCTATAACGCAGGAATAAATCGCCGATGCAGATAATTTATAACATCAGTGCTGACTCTTTGTTTTTTGTTGGTCTAATGCCCAATCGATATGCTCGGCAACCAGTTCACAGGCGCTGGCGCGTTGCTCCATAAGGGCGGTAATTATTCGTTGGTGGTACGGTGCATTGCCCAATGCGACCGCGATATTTCGCTGCCAACGGGTATAACCGATTCGTCGAATAGCAGAGCCTTGCATTTTGTCTAAAAATACGGGTTCTGACCAAGCAAACAAATCCAGTAATCTTGCGCTATCCAGCTGGTGCCTAACTTCGTAATCCGGCTCATCACTTTGCTGGGCAAAACGATTCCACGGGCAGATTAACTGACAATCATCACAGCCATAAATACGATTGCCAATGGCTCCTCTAAATTCCGGAGGAATCACGCCTTTTAACTCGATAGTCAGATAGGAAATACAGCGAGTGGCATCCACGACATATGGCGCAACAATGGCTTGTGTCGGACATACATCGATACACGCGGTACAACTGCCACAGTGCTCTTGAACAGCTCCAGTTTCCGGCAATTCCAAATCGACATATATCTCGCCAAGAAAGAACCATGAACCGGCATCCCGACTCAGAATATTGCTGTGTTTTCCAACCCAACCTAAGCCCGCTTTGACAGCAATCGGCTTTTCTAGCACCGGTGCACTGTCGACAAATACCCGAAATCCAAACGCCCCAATTTCATCTTGTATTTGTAGCGCTAACTGCTGTAATTTTTTCTTGAGTACTTTGTGGTAATCACGCCCTAACGCATAGCGTGAGATGAAAGCAAGCTCAGGATGATTCAAAACCATTTCAGAATCGGTACTGGCGGTGGGCAAATAATCCATTCGCACGCTAATCACACTGCGAGTACCTTCATGTAATAACGCTGGCCGGCTACGCTTAACCCCGTGCGAGCCCATCCAAGCCATATCACCCTGATAGCCCTTATCCAGCCAATCCTGCAGACGCAGCTCTTCTTCAGAAAGCTCTGTATTACTAATGCCCAACTGCTGAAAACCCAGCTCCCGCCCCCATTCCTGCAAGCGTTCAACAAAGCCTTGCCGATCTGATTGCGATGCTAATGACGTCATGCCGGTCTCGAACTATTAAGATTTTCGCGATAGTATGGAGCATCTCTATCCAGATACCAAGTTATGAACCCGAATACAGCCTGTAATTTGCAGATCCCCTGCACACTAAATTTAGCCGATGAACAATCTATGATGGAACTTGGCGGGCAACTTGCCTGTCTGTTACCGGTGGGTGGCTTAGTGCTACTGCACGGTGATCTTGGCGCTGGCAAAACTACCTTAGTGCGTGGCCTTCTCAGATCCTTGGGGCTTGAAGGAACGGTGAAAAGCCCCACTTATACTCTGGTTGAGCCCTATAGTCTGGCAGGACGCGACATTTACCATTTTGATTTATACCGTCTGTCCGACCCAGAAGAGCTGGAGTATCTCGGTGTGCGCGACTATTTCAGGCCAGATGCACTGTGTTTAATTGAGTGGCCCGACCAAGCCAAAGGCTTTTTACCCAAGGCCGATATTGTCGTAACTTTAAGCTATGCGGGTGATGGCCGAACTGCCACAATCGAAACACCTTAATTCAATAAAAAACATAGACTTATAGATTTAATGTAAAATCTACTTGATCTTATCAGGCTAATGCGTTTATCTTATGCACTGTAAGTCTGGTAATACTATAGAGCGGTCCAAATGGAAGTTAACAATCAGAAAAGAAGGGATTTCGTTCTGACACTGGCAAAATCAGTTGGTGTCTTAGGAACCATGGTCTATGCCCCTCACCTTGCAGCTAAGGATAGCAAAGCATTGGTTAAGTCAGTTTCGATGCGTAATGGTCGAAACCAACAACACATCGTGTTCGAACTTGATCGTTCGATTGAGCACAAATTATTTACATTAAGCTCGCCTAACCGCGTTGTTCTTGACCTTAAGGGTGCTAAGGCAGCCGGCGCATTGAAGCTTAATAGTGACAGACCCACCAGCTTAGTTAGCCGTCTGCGTTATGCAATGCGTAACGACGATGATCTGAGAATTGTGCTGGATATGGCACAAAAGACTAAAGCTAAAGCATCACTCAGTCAGTCCTCAGGTAAGTACCTGTTAGAGATTGTACTGGATGATAACAATAGTACCGCTTCTGCAGCGGTCGTTGCTGCGGCAGCCGCTCCTGCACCTAAGCAAGCGCTAAAACCTGTTGCCAGCCAAGCAAAAGCCGGCTCACGTAACTTTAATGTTGCGATTGATCCTGGCCACGGTGGATATGATTCTGGCGCGGTAGGCAAGCACGGTACTTATGAGAAGGATGTTGTACTGCAGATCGCTCGTCGACTGAAAAAGCACATCGACAATACCAAAGGTATGAAGGCTTTCTTAACACGCGATAGCGACAAGTACATTACTTTGCGTAAGCGTATCGAGATTGCTCGCGCTAATGGTGCTGACTTATTTATCTCTGTACACGCAGATGCTAACACCAACAAAACAGTGACTGGCTCTTCTGTGTATATATTGTCTGACAAAGGCGCATCCAGTGAGATGGCTTATTGGTTGGCAAAAAGTGAGAATGGTGGCGGCGTTGAAATGGCTGGTACCACGCTGCAGTCTGATAACCGCGTACTGTCTGAAGTATTGCTGGATCTAACACAGTCTGCTGCTTTGGATGACAGTTTTGATTTAGCGAAAGAAGTATTGTCTGAGCTTGGAACGGTTAACCGCCTGGCACGTAAGGTAGTGGAAAGTGCGAACTTTGGTGTGTTGCGCTCACCAGATATTCCATCCATGCTGATTGAGACTGCATTTATTTCGAATCCTCGTGAAGAGAAACAACTGAAAACACCACACTACCAAGAGAAATTGGCTAGCGCGGTATATCGGGGAATTCGTAGTTATAAGCTGGCCCTGGAAGCCCGTGATCCACGTTATGCAACGACTCAGTCCGAGCATCAATCCGGTTAAACATCGACCGGAAAACAGTATTCGATGTGACTTGGCCGCGTTTTACGCGGCTCTTTTTTGCCTGCTATAAACTGCCCTTAGTCTGGTGAGTAACCACTTGTCCAGCGAATTTACCCTCTGGTGAAATTCGGTGATAAAGTTAAACTCAATAAAATCCCAGCTAACAATAATAATGATAAGGGCTCGCACATGTCACTTACCCAGACCACTCTGAAACTCGCACTCCCATTAGCGATCTCATTGGCACTTACAGCGTGTGGAGGCGGCGGTAGCGGCGGCTCTTCTAGCAGCAGTTCAAGCACTGACACCGGCTTTATTGTAGGAGCTTCGACTGATACATCTACCGACACAGACACTGATACCAGCGACACAAGTACGGATACGACTAATGAAACAGAAACAGGCACCGCCGAAGTTGCCTCTTTGGTAATTTATGCTAGTTCGCGCTCACTTTTAAGTGATGCAGACTCAGATGATGCGACCGAAGGCTCAGACCCAGTCACCATCTATATGATGGCAAAAGACAGTAACAATATCGCGCTAAGCGGAATCACTTTTACACCCTCTGTTGATAATGGCGCCACCTTATTACCTGGTACGGTTAGCTCTGACGGTATTTTAACGACATGGAATTTAGTGCCGGATGAGCCTCGCAATCAGAGCGTCAATGTATCGGTAACAGCGGGCGACATCACGGAAACCCTGTCGATTGATATTATCGGTACGACAGTACAAATTGATGGTGCTGAAAGCATCTCAATGGATAAACCGACAACTTATACCGTAAAGCTAAAAGATGCGGCCGATGAAGGTTTATCTCAGCAGTCTGTTACCATCAGCTCATCACTATTAAACTCCACACTTGTGACTGACTCTGAAGGTGAAGCACAGTTTGAACTGCAGCCTAGCGTTGGTGGCGAGTACACAATTACTGCCGAAGCACTCGGCGCAATCACAAGCAAAATCATTACTGTATCACCCAATGCATTCAATCTAAGCAGTGGCAATACAGAAATTCCGGTTAATACGACTGAAGCAATCACATTGGCATGGACCGCAGATGGTGTGCCTCAGGCTGGAAAAACCATACACCTTAGCGCAACTCGCGGAAAAATCTCAGTGGGCGGCGTTGAGGTTGGGCAAGTAACGACTGATGCCAGCGGTAACGCTACTTTCGATATTGAATCAGCAACCGCCGGTGGTACGGTAATCACCGCAACCGATAACACGACTTACCTATCGACTAGCCTTGCAATGGAGTACATCGCAACCGACCCACATTACTTAAACATTCAGGCAGATCCTTCAATTATTGCCGCCTTGGGTAGCAGTTCTATTTTGGCGCAGGTTCGTGACATCAATGATAATCCGGTCAAAGGTCAGGTGGTTGTATTCAACCTAAATGACACGGTTGACGGAAAAATCAGTAGCTCAAAAGCAGAAACAGACTCCTCAGGTAGCGCAAGTATTGTGTATACCGCTGGTAAAGCTGTGAGTGCCAAAGATGGTGTTGTGATTACGTCACACATTGAAGGCGCTTCTGATATTGAAGATACCACTACCCTGACCGTTGGTGGCGATGCGATGCGACTGGCTTTTGGTTTTGATGAGTTGATTGAAGAAAATAGCCCGTTCTACCAGAAAACATTTGGCGTCATTGTGACGGACAATGCGGGAAACCCAGTTTCAGGCAAGCAGGTTGACTTCACAGTTGTATCAACCGATTATGCCAAAGGGCAGCTTTTCTATGATGAGGATGCTGCGGCTTGGGGCCAATACACCGATGCAGAATGTAGTGCAGAAGATCTGGATAGAGATGGCTGGTTGGATGAAAATGAAGACTACAACAACAATGGCACCTTAGAGCCGACTAATTCGACTACGATAAGTGGTAACAGCATCACCGATGAGTCAGGACAGGCAACGGTTCAAATCAGCTACCCTCAAAACCATGCTTGGTGGGAAACCATCCAAATTACCGCGCAGGTAACAGTTGGCGGAACTGAGTATATTGAAAAGCTAAACTTAACTCTGCCAGTATTGGCTGCAGATGTTACTGGCGAAAACAGCCCTCCAAATGTGCGTAGCCCTTATGGTACAGGCTCATGTGAGACCCCATCGCCAAAACTAAGCGCTGATTAATTAACCTTTCTCTAATAGCAACACACAAAAAGCCCTCGAACTACACGAGGGCTTTTTTATTCCCATAAGTGAATTAGGTTTCATGCAAGCATTCGCAAAAAGCATTATGATTAGCGCAACTAATCTGATGCGACCAAAAACAATATGACGAACTACTTACTGGAAACCCAAAACCTGCCTACATTTAGCAAGATCACCGCCAGTGATGTCGGCCCTGCCCTTGACCAATGCTTGCAGGACAACCGGGCTCTGCTAAATCGTTTATTGGAAAATACGCCAGAACCAAACTGGTACAATTTCATTCAGCCGCTGGAAGTTGCTGATAACCGACTCGGCAAAATATTCTCTCCGGTAGGCCATATGAATGCAGTTGTGAATACGCCAGAAATGCGTGAAGCCTACAACGCCAGCTTGCCAAAACTCAGCGAGTACGGTGCAGAGATGGGCCAAAACAAAGCCTACTTTGAAGCTATGCAATCAATTCAGAACAATCAGGATGCACTCGGCTTAAATGATGCTCAGCGCAAAAGTCTGGAAGATGCTTTGCAAGGTTTCCGCCGCTCTGGAATCGATTTGGATGAAAGCAAGCAGCAGCGTTTTCGTGAGATCAGCCAACGTTTATCACAGTTAACCTCTACATTTTCAGACCATGTTTTGGATGCAACCAATAACTGGACTCTGGCGATTGATGATGTATCGAAGCTTGCAGGAATGCCAGAAAGCGCAATGGCAGCTGCGGCGCAAAGTGCCAAGCAACGCGAGCAAGAAGGCTGGCTGCTGACACTGGAGTTCCCATCCTTCCACGCCGTGATGACTTATGCCAATGACCGTGCTTTACGGGAAACACTATACCGAGCATATACCACCCGCGCCTCTGATCAGGCAGATGCACCAGAACAAGATAACAGCGAGCTGATGGTTGAGATTCTCCAACTGCGTCAGGAAGAGGCACAGCTGTTAGGTTTTGAACACTACGCCGATTACTCCGTTGATGTAAAAATGGCCGAGTCTCCAGCGCATATTCTCACCTTCCTGCAAGAGCTTGCTGAAAAGTCACGCCCTTACGCACAGAAGGAGTTTGATGAGCTTAAAACCTTTGCCGCCGATGAGCTGAACATTCCACAGCTGGAAGCTTGGGATGTGGCTTATGCCAGCGATAAACTAAAGCAGCAATTATTTAATTTCAGCAGTGAAGACTTAAAGCCCTACTTCCCCGCCGATACGGTCATTAAAGGCCTGTTTAAATTGGTTGAATCGCTTTACAACATCAGCATTCGCCAACGTACCGATGTTGATGTATGGCATTCCGATGTTCGTTTTTATGAGATTTTTGATCAGTCAGGCGAGCTAGTTGCTCAGTTCTATTTTGACCTATACGCTCGCCAAAATAAGCGTGGTGGTGCATGGATGGGCAGCTATTGCAGCCGCTTTGATGATGGCGACTCAGTACAAACACCCGTCGCTTACATGACTTGCAACTCCTCATCACCCACCGGCGATAAGCCAGCACTGTTCACTCACGATGAAGTCATCACCCTATTCCACGAGTTTGGCCACGGTTTACACCACATGCTGAGCAAAGTTGAATATCTGAGTATTTCAGGTATCAGTGGCGTGGAGTGGGATGCGGTCGAACTACCGAGCCAGTTTATGGAAAACTGGTGCTGGCAGCGTGGAGCCTTGGATATGTTTGCCGCACACTATGAAACCGGTGAAAAGATTCCGGATGAGCTGTTCGACAAAATCAAAAAGGCACAGCACTTCCAGTCAGGCATGGCGATGGTTAGACAGCTGGAGTTCTCAATCTTTGATATCCGCATTCACATGGATACTGAGATTAAAACAGCCGATCAAGTTCAGCAAATTCTGGATGAGACGCGTGCACAGGTATCAGTGATTCCGGCCCCTGTATTTAATCGCTTCCAGCACAGCTTTTCGCATATTTTTGCCGGTGGTTATGCAGCGGGTTACTACAGCTACAAGTGGGCTGAAGTACTGTCAGCAGACGCTTTTGGCCGCTTTGAAGAAGAAGGACTATTCTCACCTACCGTGGGTAATGACTTTCTGGAGCAAGTCCTGCAACAAGGTGGCTCACGCCCTGCGATGGACTCTTTTGTTGCCTTCCGTGGCCGTGAGCCAGATGTTGCGGCCTTACTCCGCCACAACGGCTTAAGCGAGGAAGCGGCATGAAGATTGCCAGCTGGAACGTAAACTCTCTACGAGTGCGGCTGCCTCATGTATTAGATTGGTTAGCCTCTGCCAAGCCAGATATTCTGGTATTGCAGGAAACTAAAATGACAGATGATCAGTTTCCCGAAGCAGCCATTCGGGAAGCCGGTTACGAAGTCGTTTTTAATGGCCAGAAAACCTATAACGGTGTCGCCGTGCTCAGCAAGATTCCTGCTGAAGATGTGTTATTTGATTTACCCGGATTGGAAGACCCACAGCGCCGAATCGTCGCAGCACGTTTTGGTGATTTGCAGGTACTTAATCTGTATGTGGTTAACGGCTCTGAAGTTGGCTCTGAAAAGTTTGCTTACAAACTGGACTGGCTGGAAAAAGTCACCGCATGGGTTGAGGAAAAGATTCAACAGCATCAGAAGTTTATTATTCTGGGAGATTTTAATATCGCCCCGACTGATCGCGATGTACACAACCCAAAGTCTTGGCACGAGAAGATTTTGTGCTCCACACCCGAGCGTAATGCGCTTAAAAAGATTCTGGATTTGGGTTTTTCAGACTCTTTTCGCCTGTTTGAGCAAGAGGATGAACTTTGGAGCTGGTGGGACTATCGCAGCGGTGGCTTGGAGAACAACAAAGGATTAAGAATCGATCTTGTCCTAACCAGCAACTTGCTCAGCGAACAATGTATTGCCAGCTATATCGACAAAGTGCCCCGCACTTGGGAGCGCCCTTCTGACCACGCACCAGCCGTCGCAGAATTCAGAAATCTAGACCTCTAAACACGGCTCCAGCCCTCCCCTTAAATCCAATCACAAGGCGTTGTCCGCAGCGCTTTGTGATTGTTTGTGGTATAACAATTTGTAATAATAGCGCGATAAAAAACAATTATAAGCAACACGCAAAAAACAAAAATCACACACCAGCAAAAAAGGGCGAAACCATGAAGTATGTAAGGGCGACTACAATTGCACTACTGTTGGCATGTAATCATCAGGCGATGGCGCTGAGTGATTCCTACTACAGTGAAGCAATGGATATTGATTATGCGTTGGCTGATGATGACCTGCCGTTAAAAATCAGGCTAGAGACCGCGATTCAAAGACTGGTGACTTTGGTGGCACCAGATGAACAGGGTTTGGGCTTCTCAATTAACTTTAACTTCTTTACTAAAGAGGAAGATTAAAGCTTCAAACAAATGCTTAGATACCCCTTAGACCTAGCCAGATAGCCAAGCTCAAGGGGTATACTGATCTTACTTACGTGCGCCCGGGCCATTAAAGGCAAGCCCGTTAGACATAATTGTCTGGAAGTATTCTAATGCACGATACTCATCACTCTGCGCTTTAAACGACTTGGCACGAATGTTTTCATTACAACCAGCATAGCGACGGTGCAACGTTCCCATACTGCCCCATTTCGAGCGATACACGGGGAAATGAGTCGTATGACCTAGTGCAGGACTCAAGGTTTCTGAGCGAATCATTCTGCCAGAGTAGTACACATGACAGTCAGCGCAAGCCATATTCAGTTGACCGCGTTTAGCATAGAAAAACTGCTTACCTTTATCATACCAAGCCAGTTCTTTTTCGGTTTCAGGCATTTTCACCTGCACCGGCTTACCACGACCCTCATAGGCAATAAATGCAGATAGCTCAGCAATAGCGCCCTTTTTCCAGCCAAAAGGCTTTTCACCATTTGCTTCGCGACAATCGTTGATATCGGCTTCCAGCGTCAGCACGGTATCTTTTTCAGCATTGTAGTAAGGATAACGCGCACGAATTTCAGACAGCTCACCGCCAAAGCAATCAGCATACGTTTTACCATTCGCAAACGGCTTTTCCCATATTTCACGCCCTTGATCTACAGCCAACTCATACGGTGGAAAATCTTCAATAGACTCCCACTGCTTACGAGAATCAGGATGGATAGAATAAACCCCATTCTGAAAATCACTGAACTCAGTACTGGCAAAGCGCTCCTTAAAAAACGTCTGGAAGGATTTTTGATCTTCCTCTGGTGACGCATTCGCCACTGAGCCAAATAGAAAGCCTGCTCCCAACGCCAGTAATCCCAATGTCGTCATTGCTGTTTTTTTCATAGACAATTCCCTCAATGTTTCGTTGACACGGATTTACTTAACCTTTGCCTCAGCGCCACCCGTGTTTCCCATATTATCCGTCCATGACAGCTTGACCACATCACCAGACTCACCTTTATAATCAAAGGATATATAAGGGTTTTTAGAGACTGCAACGCCCCAAGTGGCATTCATCATCAACTTGTCGTTTGCTGTGACTTTCACATCATTAATAAAATGTGCAGGGATCGTCTCGCCGTTTTTATCTTTGGTCAAACCTGTGATCATCGGATGAGAGATAATCGCTTTCACATTTACTTTGCCATCTTCAAGCTTCACTTTCAGACGTGTTTTATATTCATTAGCCATGAAAAACTCCTTTAGCCCTTAACCGCCGCAGCCGCCTTTAGTTACTTTAACCGCCTTCTTAGCGCCGTAATATTTATCGCCTGCTTTCACAATGCCAATCACATCACTACTCTCACCCATTTTGAAGCGGCACTTGACCAATGCATCCGACCCTTCGCCGATTGCAAACTTTGCCGCATAAGGGGTTGGATTATTCGCAATCAAAATAACAATCTCGGTGACGCCTTCCAGCTCAGATGATATTTCAACAGGAACAACCGCTGCGTTTTCGGCTAAATCAGGCGCGGTTACAACAACCTTATCAGTCTCTTCATAGCCTTCGGCACCAGCGGCTTTCAATGCTTCTTCCAACGTGCCGACCTTAAACGGATTCACCGGCTCATCATCTGCCAATGCAACGCCAGGCGCTACTAAGCCAGTGCCCAATGCGGCACCCGCTGCGCTCACCGCCAGGGTATTTCTTAAAAATGTTCTACGTTTCATTATTCGCATAGTCCTCAAATCATTTCGTTATAAGCTGTGAATGTATGCAGCAACCTGATCAATTTCCGCATCCGTTAAGATACCGTGCGCACCAAACGGTGGCATGATCGAATTCGGATTTATCTCACGAGGATCGGCAATTTGCGCTCTCAGCTTAGCCAAATCAGGAAAACGGGCTTTCATCGCAATTAGCGGTGGGCCAATATTGCCGGGCATATCGCCGCCAACAATCATATGGCATGCCAAACAGTTACCTTTTGTTTTGTTGAGTGAAACCTTTTTACCGGCTTCAATCATGCTGGCATCATCTGTGGTCGCAGTCACGGGCAATGAGAATATCCCCAACAAAGCGATAGCAGACAACATACAAGATATGTTCTTCATAGTGTGTTTCCTCCAGATTTAGTCGCTTTAAGCAACCATTTTTAGGATAGCGGATACAATTTAGTATAGGTATAACGGACAATATATCCCATATCAGATATTTTCCAAGCTACCATTAAGCTCGCCGTGGGTATTTAAGACTTTTTAAAGCGTTCCGCCCGATAAATGGCCTGTTCTATATCTTGGCGCTCATAGGGCATTAGCTCGGGTTGTTTCAAAGCGAGCTTCAATTGAGTAATGGCATTCGTATACTCTCCAATACGAATATTACGCTCTGCAATCGAGTAGTAAGCCTGCCCTAACTTCTTCGCTTGGCTGGCTATGCTTTGCCGACTCTCCAAAAATTCCAGACTGGTTTGCTCATTCAAACGCACACCCGCCATCAACTTCCATGCCTCTTCAGTACGATTAAGGCCTGCTAATGCCTCAGCCATAGGAATGATCAATCGCTCCTCAGCAGGCGAACGCGCTAGATGTGGCTGCAATAACTGCACTGTTTGTTGATATTGCCTTGCTTGGTTTTGAGCATTGGCTAATAACACCACTTCTGGCATTCGATTGCCCGGATTCTGCAAAGCCTGAATAGCTTGACGAGCCGCACCTTGCTGCAAATACTGTTGTGCTGTGGCGTACTTTTGAATAGCCGCTGGAGTATTTTCAACCTGTGCCGCACTGCGCGTCAGTTGACGTAGCTTTTCACGGTAATAGAAGAAATCACTATTCTCACGACCATTATAACGACCATAACGTGCTGCCCGCTCGCCAACATCATTAAAACGCTGATTACTCAATGGATGGCTGGATAAGTAACGGCTGATATCCGCATAACGAGGGTCAACGCCATCGGCTAATTTACGTAAAAATGCGGGCATACCTTGAGGATTAAAACCGGCATTAGCCAGAATTCTTAAACCTTCACGGTCAGCCTCCGTTTCAGCAGAGCGGCTAAAGGTTAAGCTTTGATGGGCATCAACCGCCATTGCCGAAGTCACAATGGCTTGCCCTGCGGTTGGGTCTTGAGAACCAACAATTAGGCCCGCCAGCATTGCCGCAGTCGTTCCAACGGAGCTACGCTTGGCCTGTTCAATCATTCGGTCAATGTGTCGCTGCGTAACGTGAGCCGTTTCATGCGCAACAACCGCAGCCAATTCGCTTTCAGTATCTGAGCGCAAAATAAGACCGGAGTTAATCACAATTAAACCACCCTGAGTGGCATAGGCATTCACATCATCATCGCGCACAATAACAAAGTAAAATGGGCTACTTGACTGTCCGGTCTGAGCCACTAGTTTACGCCCTAAGCTTTGAATCCAACTACTCAGCTCTGGATCTTCAACCACATTGGAACGCTTGCGAACCGCACGCAGTCGTTTCACTCCAAGGCTGGTGAAATCGATAGTGGCCGCAACCGGCGGAGCAATGGTTCCGGACGGTTTAAACGTCTCCGGTAACTCAAGGTTTAATTCTGCATGAGCGATGCTCATCGCTGCCACCAGCATACCGGCGACTAATAAATTCGTTTTCAAAAAGGTGACTCCCTTAACGCTGGCCATTTTATTTAGTAAATACCAAATCAGCCCAGCGCTCTATTAAACTTTGGTAAACCAGCCCCTCGCTTGACCGAACACGCTGGTGAGGCTACCATTCTGCCTTAATTTTTTAAGGACTAATCACCATGTCAATGATCGAAGAAATCGATGCTGAAACACTGAAGCAACGCCTCGCCAATGGTGAGAACATCCGCCTTGTTGACGTTCGTTCGCAGGAAGAGTTCAATCAGGGAATCATTGCCGGTGGTGAGTTTATGCCACTGCACACGGTACCGCTGAAAGTGAATGAGTTCTCAGACGACGTCACCAATATCATTTATTGTCGCAGCGGCATGCGCTCAGGTCAGGCTTGTCAGTTTCTGGCTGAGCAGGCGAATATTAAAGCGATCAACCTGCGTGGCGGCATTATTGCTTGGCATCACGCAGGCGGCGAGGTTGTCAAACCCGCACTTTAATATCCTCAGTTCATTTCGATCTGATAGATTAAATCCACACTCTGCTCTTCACCAACCTGTACCTCAAGATTTAGGAATTTGTTGATTTTATAGTCCACCGCAAGTCGGTGGGCTGAATCAAACAAACCAACCAAGTAACGCACATAAAGCTTTGAGCCTAAGCGCTTACCCAGCTGCAATTCACTTTCCTTAAAGTCTTCCTTGGTCACAATGCTCAGGTCATCCAAGCCCAGTGAGTTACCTAATCGCTGAATCAGACCATCGCTACCATCAATACCAAAGCCACGCACTGCCTGCATTAATAATGCGGTCTCACGACCAGTCGCTGTCGACAAGCTGTGTCCTGTTAGCAGGTAACTCAGCGCATCGGTTTCTTCCATGGCTGGATTGGAGAAAATCGTTGAAGTCAGTCGTTGCAGAGTTCCAGATAATTGAATACCCACTTCACCGCTTTCCACTTCACGCACTGCTTTTACGTCCACACCCACATTTTTAGGCGGACCATTAAACACTAAACGTCCGTAATCGATCTTTAGATCCTGACCATAGGCCTGGTAACGCCCGTCAATGATAAATAGCGACCCATTGGTCACAATGGTATTCCGGCTATTAGTAATGCGCAGAGAGCCACTCAGGCGCGTTGCAAAGCCAAAGCCCTTAAAGCGTACATCATTGCCTAAGCGCACCAGAATATTGGGCTGCACCTTAACGGCATTAATGGTATCAGAAGCGCCTTTTTCACCCACAACAATCGCATCATCAGACTCATCAATACTAAGCTCTGGTAAATCTTTCAGATTGATATCAGCCTTGGGAATATCCACTGTGCCGGTAATGACAATCGCTTGCGGACCCGCAGTAATCTGTAAGTTAGGCGTCATATACGCTTTGGCTTCAAAGGTATCAACAAACTTGACGTTCTCACCTACTAAGCTCATTTTTGCAGACCAGTTTTTAATATCTGCCAGTGACATGCTGCCATTGGCTCGGATAATTCCACCATCGGAGATCATACTACCGGTTATGACCGCCTCATTCGCCCGGTTGGTCTGGATGCTTAAAGTTATATCCGTGAGCTCAGTTCCCACCTGCGGCAATCGCAAGTAACCATTTCGGTAATCAACCCGACCCACAACCCGAGGGTTATCCACCGTGCCGCTAAAGCTAACCTTTCCGACCACTTCGCCACGCAGTCCGCGGCTGTATGGCACATAAGCTTGCGCCCAGTAAATGTTCGGGATATTAATATCCAAATTACCATTGATTAGCGGAGACCCTGTTTTCTGCAGCGTTACCTGCGCACTCGCCCGTAAATCACCACGGTTTTTAAAGATCAGTGAGGTATCGATATTGATGCGGTCGCCATCAATCGTGGCATTTAACAAGCCATTTTCATATGGAAATGGCTGCTGATCACCAGACTGCGTCAAAATACTGAAATAGCTATTCGGCAGATTCAGACTAACTTTTCCGGTTTGGCGACCACCGACTTGCGCAAAGTTGTAATTGCCATTCACCTTACCGGGGAACGATACATCTTCACTTAAATACGGTGCGGCTAAGGCCAATGGCACAGCAATTAGCTGTCCCTCAACATTAATACGATGATCTTTCATGCTAGCGCCCAGCGTGACATTCGCATTGCTGGTCAGCACGCCACCGTCTTTCAACACTAAGCGCGCATCCGCCGTAATCGCAGAGCCTTTGACGACCGCAGTGATTTTGCTGGTCTCATAAGCAAAGCGCTGTAGCTTGCCACTGGCATCAGTAATGCTGACGCTGCTGGCAGGTAGAGTTAGTTTAATTTGCCCCTGTTGCCCACCGCGCTGTGATAATTGATAGCTACCATTCACCGCGCCACTGAAACGAATCCCAGCGGGAATGTAAGGCTCAGCTAAAGAGAGAGGCAAGGCGCTTAACTGACCCTCACCTTCAAAGTCGTACAAATTGTCAGCTTTGGATAAGTTTAAACGCCCTTTACCGCTAAAGGTGCCGCCATCACGCAGAACAAATTGCGCATCGGCAACCACATCATCCCCGTTAATTTCGGCATTAACTTCAGCTTGCCGATATTCATAGGTTTGAGCGCCATTGGTTCCGTCATCATAACGAACCGAGCCCGCTGGGAAGGTAAGGTTAACGGTGCCTTTTGTAGTTCCCTGCTGCTGTATTTGATAACGACCATTGATACGCCCATTTAGCGTTAGACCTTCTGGCATAAATGCCTGCGCCAACAGCATTGGCATATCTTTAACCGTACCCTCTGCGGTGATTGCAGTGGCTTTATTTGGAACTGAGAGATCAACACCAACACGAGTCGTTAGAGAGCCACCATCTTTTAATTCTAATGAGGCATCTGCCTGTACTGTATCGCCTTGAATGGTGGCTTGCACCTTGGCGCTGGTATAAGCATAGGTTTGGCGACTACTGCCCTCGGCTTTATAACTGAAGCTACCATTATTAGAGGCGATATCGACCCGGCCAACGGTGCCTGCCGCTTCTTGTCGCACGGAGTACTCACCACTAATCAAGCCATCCACACCCACATCGGGCGGTAAATAGGGCCTTGCTAATGCCAGTGGCATCGCATTGAATTTTCCATCGGAGGTGACTGATTTCACCAAATCTGGCTTGCTCAAGTCAACTGAAGCGCGCCCACTGAAACTTCCACCATCTCGCAAAGCTAACTGTGCTTCTGCAACCACATTATCGCCATTCAAGGTGGCATCAACTGCCAGCTGGTTAAAGCGATAGCGCTGATTGCCATACTCCGCATCGTTATAGGCGAGCTGGACATCCGTACTGTTAATTTTTACTTTTCCAGAGCGCCCACTGCCATTTTGAACAACATCAAAATTGCCATCTATTTTGCCGGACAAACCCAACTCTTCAGGTAAGAACGTTTGCGCTAACTGGAGTGGAACCGCTTTAAATTCGCCTTGCGCATTGATCTCATGATTGCCGTCTGCGGGTGATAACTTGACTGCAGCAGTCGCCGACAACAAACCGTCATCCGCAAGATTAAAGCTGGTTTCTGCATCGATATTATTGCCATCAATCTCCGCTTTTAGCATCCCTTGGCGATAGGCAAAACGTTGAACCTTGCCATCTTGAGTGACGGCTACTTCGCCCGGCTGGAATTGCAGATTAGCACTGCCTTTTAATTCAGGGTTTAAGGTAACCGCGTAGTCACCACCAACACGACCTTTAACCGCCAGCGTTTCAGGTAAAAATGGATTAATCCATTGCAACGGCGCACCACTTAGATTCCCTGAGGCTTTAAGTCCATCTTGGGTTGAGTAATTGGCAAGCGAGCATGCTTTACCATCTCTAGATTCCAAACAAATCTCATCGCCACTAAAGCCCTCAGCGGAAACCGTTAACTTCGCAGGCTTTGATAAACGCCAACTGCCCACGGCAGTATCGCTGATATTGGTGGATTTTAAAGTACCTTGCCATTCCTGACCCAGCCATGCGCCTTCTAACGAAGCTTTAAGCTTGGCTTGGGCATGATTAACCGATAAATCGACTTCATGCTTATCAACATCACCACGACCAACTACGGTTGCGCTACTAAAGCGCTCGCCATTCACCAGCAAACCTTGCAACTTGCCATCCAGGAAATATTGACCATCAGCCGTTCTGATATCTGCCTGAGCAGACTCTAAACGCTGCCCTTGGAATGCTAGTCGATTGGCACGTAGCTTACCGTTTAAAATTGGGTTCGCCACACTACCGGTCAGCGTTCCATTGGCCGTCACACTGCCATCAATGCCAAGCGCTAGTTTGGATATATTTTTAGCATCTACTTCCCAGCTTAAGTCAAACGGCTCGCTGGCTTGCCCATTCACATTCACCCGATTGCCAGAAGCAACCAGTTGTAAATTTTTAAACTGAAAATCATCATCCAGTAATGACACTTGGCCACTACCAGAGAACGGATAACCACGCACTTTACCGTTCAACGTTACAATATCCAGCGCACCACGTAACTTATCCTGCTGAATAGCGACTTTAAGCTTCACTTTACCGGTTAGCTCAGCAGGCCACTCTGGAGTAAACTGCGTGGTGTTAAATGACTTAGCATCAACATCCAGGTCAATAGAGACATCCGGCACCCAAGCTAATTCGCCGGTGGCGGTCATGCTGCCGCTGTCACTATCCAAATTCAGTGCGCTGATATCAATAAAGTCAAAGTCACCCTTTCCGAGCGCACTGAATGATTGTTTGCCAACATCGGGATTATCGATATCGCCTTTGATATCTAGCGTATAGGCTTGCAGGAAGCCTCCGCCAACCACGTCCGCATTGATTTTGCCAATATCAGGATGCTGCCACTGAGCATTTGCCTGCACGGCCATTGCGTGAGGCTCTAACATGTCCATGCTAAATGATGAGACCGTTAAAGCAATCGGCTCAGGGTCCATCGTCATCTGCGCACTAACGTCTTTCAGACTGATTTTATTATCAACAATTTCGGTGCCATCCAAGCTGACATCCGACAATTCAAATAAGTTAGTCTCGCCTTCGGTTACCAGAAATTGACCAAGCTTGCCTGACTCTACAAATAGATTGAGCGGGTCAATACCAAAATCACCAATATCAACCTTTTCGCCACGCGGACGCGCGGGAGTACCTTCTGCCAACGCTAGCTGTAAGGAGTCAACATTCAGGGTTTTAATTCTAATACCGCTACTACTGAAATCCTGCTGACCGGGTTCCAACGTGATGTTATTGAGCGTTGTTACATCACCATCGCGCCACTCGAGTTTCTCGACTTTGACCTCGCTTAGCAGACTACCGCTCACCCCTTCGATGGTTAGCTCTTTAACCAGCGTAGTAGCTGTCCATGCGCCCAACAATGGGCCGAGTGGCGTGAGTAACAACGCCAACAAGGTCATCAGTAAAAAAAGCAGTACTATCTGAATCCAAACCAGTGGCGAAAACAGATAATCACTAATTGGAGACTTCACAGATCAGGCCCAACACTTAAGTGAAACGTTGCATCCCCCACTCGGCCTTCAGGAAAGCCTACGTCAACCCGAACAGGTCCAATTGGTGAGCGATAGCGCCCACCAAAACCAACACCAATCTCCAGATCAATGTCATTCCACTCATTAAAAGCATCACCCGCATCAATAAAGGCGGCAATACTCCAGGCATCTTTAATCGGGTGTTCGTATTCCAAACTGCCCACTAACAAGTTCTTACCACCAATCACCGAGCCAGAACTGTTTTCTTCACCAATTGATTCAAAGTCGTAACCACGCACACTGCTTCCACCACCGGCAAAGAAACGCAGACTCTTAGGTAAATCCTCAAGATCTCCGGCGCTGGTAAGCCCTAAGTCGAGACGATTAACCAAGCGCCCTTTACCAAACGGGAAAATATACTTGGATTTAAATTCAAACTGCGAAATGCTCTGGTCACTCAGCAAATTATCAACTGCCGCCTGAGCTTGCATATAAACACTCCAACCAGAGCTCGCGAATTTCTCACTATTGGTTTTTGTTTTAGACAAGCGTCCACCGACCAAGGTTAGATAGGAGCTATCAGTATCGCTACCATTACTGCTAGTTCGGTCCATGAGCGCATTAATAAAAATGGCTTGCTCCCAGTTACTGCTCAACTTGCGCTTGTACTCTGCACCCAAAGTGATACTCGCACTGTCGACATCGTTAGCCGTGTCATAAGTCCAGTCGATCATGTAGCTCAGCGCATCATAATCAGGGTTTTCACGCGGCTCGATTAGCTTAAGTTCGATTTTGGATAGGGTTTCAGCCCACTGTGCTTTGGCCTCAACGCTGCGGCCCTTTGAGCCGGTAAATCGGCGTAACGCCTCGGTCTTAACACGCGCTCCCGTATCGGTACCATAACCTAAAGTAAACTTAAGCTTGTCACGCTTTGCGCGTGTTAATTTGATACTCACCGGCACTTGCTGGTTTTTGGCATTCTTAATATTGACATTCACGATGACATCAGAATAGTAGCCACTTTTTTGTAGAATTTGCTGCTGCTCAAGCACGCCATTAGTACTATAAGGCGTACCCGGTTTTATTTTGATAAAGCGCGTCATCAAGCGATCACTGATAACATCCTGTTCAATCTTGATATCGCCAAAGGTGTAACGCGGGCCGGTGTTTAAAACCAAATTTACGCGGGCCTGATTAGTCTCCGGATCAACAGTCAGCGCATGCTGCTCATAGACCGCATCCAGATAGCCACGTGACTCCGCAACATCGGTTAAATTATCTTTAAAGTCGGTATACAGTTGATGATTGAGAACGTCACCCTGCTGATAAGGTGGTGTGCGCATGGCATTGATAAACGGCCTATCATTCGACCCCGAGCCAACTACTTCGATTAATTGGCTCACAACGCGCACCGGCTCGCCCGGCTTTATCGCCATGGTCAGTTGCCAGCAGTTCTCAACTACCTTTCCGCCCGTTGTGTACTCGGCATTGTAGTAACCAAGTGCCCGACCACCTTTGACTAAGCTAGTTTTCAGCGTTCGGAAATAGTCGCTGACCGTTTCTTTAGAGGCCGTACATTCAGGCATATTAACGGGCAGGTGTCTTTCCAGCCCTTCTTTGAGGTCGCCACTGACGCCGCTAATAGTCAGCTTGGCTAGCGGTTTACTCTCAGCAGCAAAGACCGATGCTGCAGAAATAAACACGATTAAACCAGCAATAACGGGTGTACGACGTACAATTGTTTTGACCAACATCTACCTACCTCATGAACCGCCCAAAAGAGCAAAATGACTTATTGTTCAAATGCCCAACGCAGTATTTCATCCTGAATCTTAGCGCCCACCGCTGCCGAAGCACGAGGGCCATTTTGTTGTATGACGATGACTAAACGCCGTCCTTGACGATTAAGCATGTAGCCAGAAATTGCTGTCACGTAATTCAATGTTCCGGTTTTTAAATGGCTACGCCCCGCCATATCTTCTTTTCTAAACCGTGATACCAGTGTTCCATCAAGCCCTGGAACCGATAGGGACGACATAAACTCAGGCATAAACGCATCCCGATAAGCCGTCTCCAGCAATTGTGCCATCTGTCGTGCCGAAATTCTTGTATTTCTCGACAAGCCGGAGCCATTATCAATCACGATTCCCTGTGTATCAATTCCCTGCTCTTGCAAGATCTCCAACACAGCCTTACGCCCTTTATCCAACGTCGCTGGCGCACCAAAACGATTGGCTCCGACAGTCAACATCAGCTGCCGGGTCATCACGTTGTTACTCCACTTATTAATCAAGCGAATTTGCTCGGCTAAGGTAGGTGACGCGTACGTATGAAAAAGTTCGTCGGTTTCAGTCACTCGTCCAATTTCAAGCCCGCCACCCAAGCTCCCGCCTAAGTCAGCCCAGAACTCAGTAAATGCATCGAACACATGCTGATCAGGCTCAGAGACTACGCGCATTATAGACTGTGGTTCGCAGCTCTTGGAAAAACTGCCTTCGACAACCAACCGACCATCCGCATCGCGACTTAATTTAGGTCGGCTATGCATTCGCTTACAACGCCCTTGTACCAAAGTCACCCGATTGTCTATCGCTTGAGAGGATGCCGGCTCCAACATCACATCCGGCTGGGTGGCTGCTTCATCCGCCGAGGCCTTTATTAAGATGCGAGATGCCTGAAAGTTGAACATCAAAGGTGATGGACCTGCATTATACACGTTATAGCTCTGGCCATCGAACGCACCGGGATCATGCTCTGGAATATCAAAGTACTGATTATCAATGATAATATCGCCATTGATCTGCTGTAAGCCTTGCTCCCGAAGCTCGTGAAGAAACTTCCAAAAGCGCTCATAGACTAAAAACGGGTCGCCATAGCCTTTTAAAATCAAATCACCATCCAAAACGCCATCCTGCAAGCTACCGCGCAGCCACGCTTCGGTACGCCAGGCATAATTTGGCCCAAGCTGCTTGAGTGCCGCATAGGTAGTGACTAACTTGATAGTGGATGCCGGTGCCCGTATTAGGTCGACATTGTGCGCCAACATGGCTTGGTCAGCGTACAGGTCGCGAACATAGATACTGATATTTTCAGCCGGCACTCTATTTTCTTTGAGCGACTGCAAAACCGCTTCCGGCAACTCTGCCTGAGTTGATTCATTGATGGTTTGATGCGCTAGCGCAGGCTTAGGAGACAACAGTGCTGTGGTGGTATCTGCCTGAGTCGCTCCAGCGCTTAACAGTAATGCGAGACCACTACTTAGCAGGCATCGAGACGCAAAATATTGCATTATTATTAGAATTCCTTAGACGGTAGCTCAGAAGATAACTCAATCACTTCAACGACTTCTGGCTGCAGATAGCGCCAGCGTAAATTAAAATCATATAACTGGGTCGCATAAACTCGATCCCCCAATTTTCCCATTTGGTAATGAGGTCGTGGGTCCATTTCCAATAACTGGCGAATAAGCAGAGCAATGTCCTTTGATAGTTCCTGACTAATCACCGCACATTCGGCCGCTGCTTGCTCGCTAAACTCCACCCGCAATCGTCTATCCGGAATACTGGTGGCAAAGCCCCCGCGAGCATCACTTATCGCGTCAGCATAAGGCAGGTAGGGCTTGATATCCAGCACCGGAGTCCCATCTAGTAGATCGCAACCTTCGAGAATTAACCGGACATCCCCGTCTCGAATCTGGATATCCAACAATTTAACCACGGATAAGCCAATTGGATTAGGTCGATGGGTAGAGCGCGTGGCAAATACACCCAAGCGTTGTTTACCCTGCAACCTTGGAGGTCGAACCGTTGGCCGCCATTGCCCCAGTGGAATCGCGTGAAATGCAAATATTATCCACAAATGCGAATAGCCTTCCAAGCCTCTGACAATCTCAGGCGTTGCATAAGGTTTCAGCAAAACCACCTCGGCAGTCACTGCGGTCACTAACCCTGGTTGACGGGGAATGGTAAACTTATCCTTAAAGCAGGAGGCGATTGTGGCAACCGGTGAAAAAGTAAAATTATTCATTAAAAGGGATTATACTGCACGGCTATGAGTGAAATAAAACAATACGACATCCGCGTGAGCGTGAAAACAGAATATCTGCCTTCTGAGTCAGATACAGACACTAATCGATTTGTGTTTGCCTACACCATTACGGTTGAAAACCATGGCGAGGTAGCAGCGAAGCTATTATCGCGGCATTGGATTATCACCGATGCTGAGAACCGGGTACAAGAGGTGAAAGGCAAGGGAGTGATTGGTGAGCAGCCACATTTGAAACATGGGGAGTCATTCCAATATACCAGCGGTACGATGATTGAAACACCAGTGGGGTCTATGCAGGGGAGTTATCAGATGCAAGCCGATGATGGCCACACGTTTGATGCAGTGATTGCACCATTCACCCTGGCGGTTCCGGGCGTTCTTCATTAATTGCAGATAAAAAAGTGGAGCTATCCTAAGATAGCTCCAGGGGGTCTGTGATCATCAAATCCTTATGAGTAATCACAAGCTTGATCAGCCAGCGGTGTCGCAGCGCTGACCACGAATCCACATTACGAGTTACCCACACTCAGCACCAGCCGATTCGGAACAACGGTGCAAATTCAAAGACAGAGCCATTCGTCGCAAGTTACTAGCTCATTTTCTCAGCACGCCATACACTCGAAGATGACTAATGCCGGAGTTTATACTCTGGAAATAATAAAACTTATAAAGGATGTTTGTCGGCGACTCGCTAGCGCCCCCTAAAGTACCTGTACTTGTTAGCGCTCAAGACAAACCTGTCATGACTCATGAAATCTTCTCTTACTGCTATATCAGGCCTGTGTGGTCTGATCGTATGTGCTGCAGTTAGCACAACGCCTGCTTTTGCAGATGTTTACGCCTATCATGGTGCCAATGGTGAGCGGATTCTCACCGACAAACGTCTTAACGATAAGCACTTCCGCTTAGTTAAAACCTACAAAACACCGCGTATCGCACCGTTGACAAAGCCAGCCGCGAGTAAAGCGGTCACTCGTACGGCGGCAACAAGCAAAGGTATCCCATCCGGAAAACAGCTGCGCAAGCAATGTGCCAGCGCCGCTTACCTGCAACGCAAAAAACAGACTTATCAAAATACTATCCGCCATTACGCGGCGAAATATGGTGTTGATGAAGCCTTAGTCCATTCGGTGGTAAAACAAGAGTCCTGCTTTAATGAAAAAGCACTCTCTCGTGCGGGTGCAATCGGCTTAATGCAGCTCATGCCGGGCACAGCATCCCATTTGAAGGTTAAAAACCCCTGGAACCCTGAGCAGAATATTCAAGGCGGCGTTAAGTACCTGTCATGGATGTTGAAGCGCTTCAACGGCAACAAGTCCTTTGCACTGGCAGCCTATAATGCAGGCCCGGGGAAAGTAGATAAATACGGTGGTATACCGCCCTATCGCGAAACGCAGCATTATGTGAAAACTATCATGGCAGAATATAAACGCCTGAAGACGGCTGGCTTATAATATAAGCAGCGGCTAAACACTAGAGTTCGCATATGACAGCGTGTATGCTGGCGAGTTGATTGTTCTTTTAAATAGCTGGCATGACGCAATTTCTACATCCTAAATATTGGCTAAGCTGGTTTGGCATTGGCCTTCTTTGGTTAATGAGCCAGCTCCCTTGGCGCTGGCAAATGACTATCGGCGGGGCAATGGGAGGCCTGCTTTATCTCCTGTTACCAAAGCGTCGGCAAGTTTGTCAGACCAATCTACGCATCGCCTATCCGCAAAAATCAGCAGCAGAACTTACTGCACTCAATAAAGCGCATTTCCGCTCTTTAGGCAAAGGCCTGATGGATGCCTCATTTAGCTGGTGGGGACGATTAGACTCACTGCGTAAGCTCTCGCATATTGATGGGCTAGAGCACTTAGAGACAGCTTTGGAAAATAAACGCCCAATCATCTTTCTAAGTACTCACTTTACCAGTTTAGAAGTCAGCGGCAGCATTATTGCGGACAGACTCAGTTCTTGCTTTGTCTTTAGACCTCACCAAAACGCCCTACTCAATACGATCAGCATTCAACGCCGTGAAGCCCGTTTTGGCCGAACCATTGCTAAAGACAATATCCGCGATATGGTGCGTATCCTGAAGCAAGGGGTTGCAGTGTGGTATGCGCCCGACCAGAACTTCCGCGGCAAAAACCACATTATGGTGCCGTTTTTTGGTGTAGATGCGCCAACTAACCCAGCCACCTCCCGATTGTCAAAGCTCACCAATGCACAAGTCATTCCGATTTATTGCACCCGCAGTGAATCCTCAACACCAGGCTATACCTTGCACCTGATGCCAGCACTGGAAAATTTTCCGGGCGATGATATTAATAGTGATACACTACGTATTAGCCAACTGGTAGAGCAGCAAATAACACAGTATCCCGAGCAATATCTCTGGACCCATAAGCGCTACAAAGGCTGCCAGATTGACGGAATCGATTTATACAAATGGTATGCCAACCACGACACCGCTGAATGATACTTAATCGCTATCTTATAAAAGAAATACTCCAAGCCTTCTTGGCGACCCTGCTGGTTTTACTACTCATTATTGTGGGTAACACCGTGGCGCGCCTGCTAGGTAACGTTAGCTCGGGCCAGCTGCCCGTCGATGCCTTGGGTATTTTGGTATTAATTGGCTCAATCAAAGGTGCTATTCAGCTAGCTCCAGTGGCCTTATTAATCGGTATGATGTTGGCATTTGGCCGTTTGTATCGGGATAACGAAGTCTCAGCCATGCATGCTTCTGGCATTGGGCCCGGACAGTTTTATCAGGCCATTTTTCTTTTATTACTGCCGCTTACTTTGTTTTTGGCTGTGCAAGTGTTGTACGTATTTCCACTACTTGAGCAGTCACAAAAATCCATCACCTCCGAAATTAAGCAACGACCAGAGTCATCCGGCATTCCGGTAGGCGAGTTTATGCATAGTCAGTCAGGTGGTCGCTCATTCACATTGTTTGTTGAATCGCTTAATGAGCAAAATGTGGTGATGAATAACTTCTTTATGCAAACCGATGATGGCAAAGAAAAGCGCGTCATGATGGCGGAACAAGCGTTGCTATTTATTGACCAAGCTAGTGGCGAGCGAGTGCTGCAAATTAATAATGGCAGCCGCTATGATCAGAAAATATCTGATGGTAGCTTCACCCTATTTACCTTTAGCGAGCATGGCATTCGCGTGCCATCGCTGATTTCAGGTGTTGATCAGGAGCTTTCAGCAGCTCCGACTTTAGCGTTATTGAAAGCCACCGACGCCCCCAGCAATGCTGAATTACACTGGCGCTTTGGGATCATTTTATCGGCCCCCATTATGGCTTTACTAGCCTTCCCTTTGAGTTACACCACTCCGCGTCAAGGTCGATTTGGCAAACTAGCCGTAGGCATTTTGCTGTATGCGGTCTATGCCAACCTCATGATTACCGGTAAGTCGATGCTGGAAGATGGCAAAATTCCAGGCTTTTTAGGCTTGTGGTGGGTGCATATCCCCTTTGTCATCTTAGCTTTATGGTTGGTTTGGCGACGCTATGGTGGCTTGCGATGAATATTATCGATCGCTACCTCTGGAAGTCTGTTTTCTTAGGTTTGTTTATGGCGTGGTTTGCGTTGACAACCCTACTGTTGTTTTTTGACTTCATCAGTGAGTCAGGCAAGGTCAACGAGAATTACTCCAGCTTACAGGCCATTATTTACCTGCTGTACTCTATTCCAAGCAGGTTGTATGAGCTATTCCCCACTGCCATGCTGATTGGCACCTTATTGGGACTGGGTAATCTGGCGGCCAATTCCGAATTTATCGCCATGCGCGCAGCGGGTATTTCCATTGCTAATATTATCGTCTCGGTGCTAAAGCTGGGTGTAGTGCTAGTGATTGCCGTTTTTCTGATGGGTGAGTATGTTGTACCTCAGGCTGACTTAGCGGGACGTAATTTCAAGTCATCACTCAATACGAAGAATATCGTGATGGTGCGTGGTGCTAGCTTATGGGTTAAAGATAAGCAACGCATCTTCCATATCGGACAGGTTTGGTCAGAAGAAAAACTGACCGATGTCACCATCTACGCCATTAAGCCAAACTATACCGGCTTACAGTCGCTCTCTCAGGTTGAGGCAATATTAGCCACGCCTGAGGGCTGGGAAATGCAAAATATTATCGAGCAAACGTTTACAGACAATGGCGTGGTCACTAAAGAAACAGAGCGTCGTATCGATCCTGATTTGTTAGACCCTAAGTTTATTTCGATTGCCTCGGTACAAGCAGAGCAGCTCTCGATTGCTGAACTATCAGAATTGATCAGCTATCAAGAAGCGAATAAGCTCAATGCCGATAAGTTTAAATTAGCCTATTGGAAGCGTTTCTCGGCACCGGTATCTGCGTTAATTATGCTAATTTTAGCCATGCCGTTTTTGTTTGGCTCACAGCGTGGCGGCGGTGCAGGTCAGCGGGTGTTTATTGGTATCATTGCAGGGATTGCGTTTTTCCTGATTAATAAGGTACTGAATGAGCTGGGAAGTGTTTATGGTTTATCCCCGATGTTGAGTGCATTTACGCCAGCGTTAGTGTTTCTTGGCGTGAGCATTATTGCGCTTAGGCGAATAAGATAATTAAATAATTTTGGATTCATTTTTCATGACTACAAACAGTACGTTTATCTCCGCAATCGAAGAGCATTCTGATGTTATTGCTAAACTTGCGAACAATCATCAATCTGTCCTTGATGCCAGTGATTTAATTATCAAAACCTTTGCAGCTGGAAATAAGCTTTTATTGTGCGGTAACGGCGGTAGTGCCGCGGATAGCCAGCATATAGCGGCAGAGTTTATGGTTCGCTTTGAGGAAGATCGTAGGCCACTTCCCGCGATTGCATTGACGACGGATACTTCAATTCTAACTGCTCACACCAATGATTTTGAATTTAGCACGGTGTTCTCACGTCAGGTTCAGGCGCTTGCTCAATCAGGTGATTGCTTGATTGCTATTTCTACCTCTGGAAACAGTGAGAATATCATTGCTGCAGTCAAGCAAGCTAAGGCTCGAGGAATGTCTGTGATAGGTATGACGGGGGAGCATGGGGGCGCATTGAAGGAGTTAGTTGATATCAACATCTCTGCACCAAGCCGAGTGACTGCTAGAGTTCAGGAAGTGCATATTCTTGTCGCTCATTGGTGGTGCGGACAAGCCGATAAGGCAGCGAAAGGTCAATTACTATAAAAGAGTACGTTGCTCAATTCCTTTGCAACCCTGAAGCTGCGACTTCTGAGCGCGCTATTATTAGATCCCATGAAGCCTTTTACTAGGCTGCGATCTGAATTACCCGTTGCCTGACTCTTTTGCTATCAACTCAGCAGCAAAAGTGGCCAAGTTTTCATAAACAGGAACTCCAGCAAAAAGATCTGGATGTGCCTGAAGAGTTCGTTGACCTTTTCCTGTTTTCACCAATGCGAACTCAACCCCTGCACCGGCAGCCGCCTTTTGATCTCCAACCGTATCGCCAACAAATATAGTCTCTGTCGCATCAACCCTTTCTGCAGACATAATATCGAGCAACATTCCAGCCTTTGGTTTTCGACACAAACAATCCTCATCTGGCCCATGAGGACAAAAGCGTAATTGATCAACCCTCCCGCCCTGAACTTGTAACAGTTCGAACATTTTGTCGTGCATGGCATGAAGCGTATCTTCACCATAATATCCACGTGCAATGCCCGATTGATTAGTAGCGACCCCCACCTTAACCCCAGCCCTATTGAGCTTAGCGATTGCAGTTAAGCTGCCGTCAATTGGTATCCATTCATCTACCGACTTAATGTATTGATCAGAGTCATGATTAATAACACCGTCGCGATCCAAAATGACAAGCTTCATGGTTTCTCCTAATTAAGATCTGGCTGTCTCAGCAGAATTGGGTGACGCATCAGCTATTATACGAAAGCTCGATTTGTTGAATGATGTCGCTGATGACAGGAGCTGCTTGGTATTGCTCCATCACTTCTGTCGGTATTTTGATGTAGGGCTTTGCCATGAATGATTTAACATCGTGATAGTCCATATCCTCTGAAATAATGAAAATGTTATCAGGGCGATAGAATGCTTCATGTCGAATACTTTCGTTATTAGTCAGCAGTTTTTTCTCATACAACATCGCTTCAATAGGACGTAATGTCAAACCAAGCTGTTCTGATTGGTTTATGTCAATAATGCAGTGACAGTTTAATTGTCGCTTCAGATATTCCTGATAGTCCAATATCCGCTTAGGCTTTACACCAGTCTTTGTTTGGACTTTTTTAACACCCAGTATCTCAATGTTCGCTCTAAATCCGAGCTTCTCAGACTCGTGCTTTATCGTCTTCAACAATGTCTGACGCCCTTTTCCTCGCCCTATAAAGCAAAAGTCATAATCAACTTTTTGTTCTGCCAGAGGTAGCTTTTCTGCGAACTGTTGATAGTGGCTAAAGTTGAATTGCTTACAGTTTTGCTGATCAAAACTGAAGATAGGTACACTTCTTTTACTCAGCTCATGTAGGAGCAAAGCCGGCTGGCTTTCTGCTGAGATAATGTTACGCATCAAAACAGCAACCTTTGGTAAGTCTTTTTGCTTACTTAGAAGTGTAAGCAATGTTGTATCACCTTGGAAAATGAATAACGCATTTGGGTACTTTTGGAATATTTTTTTGATTACCCGAACAACGAAGGCATTTTGTATAGCTCGAGGAAGCCATCGAAAACCGCTTAGGCGTTTAAGGTTATCCTTCGGGTTCACCAGTGTATAGTTACAGGCACCTTGGTTCGCTGCGTTCAGAAAGTAAGTTTCATAATCGGGCCAAAACCCAACGAAAAAAACCTGCGACTCCGAGGGTGTGTTAGCCATATCACCACCACGCAGTTTTGGTTTTTGTATGCCTTTTCCGAAAACGCCCATAGACCGTATCCTCATTCTGCAAGCGCCTGAAAACTTCCTGCAGAATTTTCCCAACCGGATGTAGCTCCGCCACTTCATCTATGCGCCAGCGCATATTACGCAAGGTATCATCCGTGCCAACAACGAAGGCAGCTGTGCCATCAAATAAATCAGTACGCCCATTTTGGAGTATTGCTTGGCGCTCCGTGCTGTCTTTAAAGTGCTCGGACTCCTGCAGAAAGCGTTCGGTCTCCTGCATTTTGACGGTGTTAAAGAGGAGTGATACATTCAATGTGAGCGCCCGAACTAAAGGCTCTTTCGCATGATCTGCAAACGTATCCGCGGCAGAAACCAGCCAACGTAAATTCATTTCCCGTAGCAGATATTCCATCTCCTGCTCCCAAAGAAACTCAAACTTTTTAAAATTTTGGCCTACTTTGTAGTCTCGACGGATTAAAACAATCATTCGGGCATGATGGTAGAGTAGCTCAGAGCGTCCTGCAAACTCTGTCCGCAAATTGCTCAGATGTTGTTGAATATCACGACTAGCACCTAAGTTGTAAACGCATTCATCACCCTCAACCACTTGTTGTTTCAAGGCACCAAAGTCAATGGATTCACTTTTATCTAAAACAGCTCCCGCGCCAAATCGCTTACGATACTGGTTAAATGACAGCCACTGTTCAATTCGGGATTTCTTACGACTTACCATGCACTTATCCGTCGGTGGTTATTTGTGAGCGAATAATTTTATCAATCACACCGCTCGTAGAGTGACCACTCAGAAATGATAATATTTGCACTTCACCACCGGCCGCCTTCACACAATCACCACCTGCTACTTCATGCTCCTCATAATCACCACCTTTTACAATAACATCAGGTAAAACATGACAGTACAAACGCTCTGGCGTCTCTTCAGAAAATGGAACAACCCAGTCCACACAACCCAGTGCTGCTAACACCGTCATACGGCTATGAAGATTATTAACCGGACGCTGAGGACCTTTTAGCTCACTCACAGACTCATCGGTATTAACAGCGATGATAAGACGATCGCCAAGCTCCCGTGCTTGTTGTAGGTAGCTAATGTGACCGGCATGAAGGATATCAAAACAACCATTCGTCATAATCACACGCTCACCTTGTTGCTGAGCTTGTAAAATTAATTGCTTTAATTGCTCTTCATCTACGATGCCAGCAGGCGATTTATGAGTGGCGAGCGCTTGTTGAATTTCTATCGGCGTAACACTAGCCGTTCCGAGTTTTCGCACGACCAATCCCGCAGCAATGTTCGCCAAATACATCGCATCTTTCTTATTCATACCAACAGCCATCGCAGTCGCTAAGGTAGCCACCACCGTATCGCCAGCCCCTGTCACATCAAAGACTTCGCGTGCATGTGTGGGTAAATGAACCGCTGGCCCATCATGGCGTAGTAACGTCATTCCTTCTTCACCACGCGTTACAAGAATTGCATCCAGCATCAACCGCTCACAAAATGCCAAGCCCTGTTGTTCTAAGCTAGCATTGTCGTTAAAGGTACCTGCCACCGTTTCAAACTCACTGCGATTGGGCGTGATTAAAGTAGCACCACTATACTTATCAAAGTTACTCCCTTTCGGGTCAACAATGACTGCTTTATTTTGACTGCGAGCTAACTCAATTAATTGGTCAACATTACTCAGAGTCCCTTTGTTGTAGTCAGAAAGGACAACAATGTCTGCATCCGCTAATTGTGCTTTGTAGTGCTCGAACATTGTGTCTTTTTCAACACACTGAAACTCATCTTCAAAGTCTAGCCTGATCATTTGTTGGTGCTGGGCAATAACACGCAATTTAACGCAGGTATCTTGCTCAGGGCATCGTTGGAAGTGGCACTCAATGCCTTTACCTTCCAGTAAATTCTGTAGCTTTTCTGCATTGTCATCTGCACCAGTGAGGCCTAATAAGTTTACCTGCGCACCGAGAGCACTAATATTCAACGCAACATTGCACGCCCCCCCAGGGCGCAATTCATTTTTCCGCACATGAACTACGGGCACTGGCGCCTCTGGAGAAATTCGTTTGCTATTGCCATACCAGTATTGATCCAGCATCAAGTCGCCCACGACCAAAACGCGTGCTTGAGTGAAATCCGGGAGTTTGATATGCATAGTATTTAGCCCTGCTTGTTCTTATTGGAGTGGCGTCGCTCAGACAATACCCGTTGATAAACTGCATAATTTCCATCGATCATTTGCTGCAGTGAAAACGATTGCATGACAATCATTTGCGCTTTTTCACCCATTGCTTTGCGAGTTACCGGATCACCGGCCAACTCACTGATCGCAGCTTGTAGTGCTTGTTTATCACCAACATCGATGAGTAACCCATTTTCCCGATGGTGCACAATTTCCGGAATGCCACCAGTACGACTAGCGATGATAGGAACGCCTGCGGCCGCAGCTTGTAGCAATGAAACTCCCAGCCCTTCAATATCTGCAGGATGAACCACTAAATCGAGACACCCCAACCAATGGCGTAAGTCATCTCTGAAGCCAGTGAAGTGGACATGCCCCTGCAACCCTTGCTCCAGCACCTTAGCTTTTAACTCAGCCTCCAACGGCCCTTTGCCAAAAATCAGCACCTGCAATTGCGGATGTTGCTCAATCAGTTTCGGCATCACATCGAGCAAGTAACGATGCCCTTTGCGCTGAATGAGCTGAGCAATGACACCGACCGTTAGCGACTGCTTTGGCAGATTAAACTCCTGCAAAAACGCTTTACGAGTAGCGGGTTGCTGATATTGAGAAGCATCAACAGAACTATGAACGCAGGTGATTTTTCGAGGGTCAACACCCTCATCGAGCAAAACATCCAAGATGCCTCTGGATATTGTGATGATATGGTCATACATCTTGTACTTGAGATTAACGACCCATTTAGCCTCTCGGTTGTCTACCCTGCGCGATAAAACGGTCGGTAAACCTAATGATCTTGCGGCCAAAGCACCTAATACATCGGCACCACGTCGACTATGCAAGTGAACGACATCAGGCTTTTCCTGAGCCATAATACGTCTTATTTGCCATAAGAACTTCAGATCAACATCTCCGGCCGAATCCGTTGTCCGGCAAGGAATATGGTTTGCCATTGCACGCTTAGCAATCTCGCTGCCTTTCGGCGCGCAAAGCACGTTATCCAATCCCTTTTTCTGTAAGCCATCCAGTAAAAACTCAACCTGCTTGGCTCCACCATAAAGGTGCTGCCCCGTTTCCACATGTAAAATTTTCATTGGACAGGCCCCGTTAGAGCAAGCGCAGTAGCCACCACTTCGTCCGGTGTAATTTCGCGCATGCAGTCAAAGCGCCCATCACAAGTCGGCTTACGCTTACAAGGTGAGCACTCTCTTTCGTGATAGATGACATGGCTACTAGCAAGACCGGTCTCAAGATATGGTCGGGTAGAACCAAATAAGGCAACCGTCGGCACCTGTGCAGCATGACCCATATGTGTCAATCCCGTATCAACTCCTACCAGCAAGTGACACTGATTAATAATTGCAGTGGCAACCGTAAGCGAGGTCTTGCCTGTCAGGTCAATAACGTCCGAATTCTCACTGATCGATTTAGCCGCCTCACAATCCGCCGGGCCTCCCAGCATGACGACTGGCAGTTGGTATGTAGTCTTAAGCTTTTCAATCAGCTCCACCCAATAGTCATTAAACCAGTGCTTTTGCGGGCGAGTAGTAAATGGACAAATAACAAGGAATGGCTGTCCATTAGTGGATTCATCCAGTATTGTTTTGGCTTTTTGTGCAGCTTGATCATCATACTCCACCCGCATTAGCCATGGCTCACTTTCAAGTCCTAGCTGCTCAGCTAAATAGCGGTACTCTGATCCGATCAAGCGCGTGTTGCCTTTATTACGAGACACCACCTGATGCATGAAGTATTGCGAGCCTTCACGGGCCCCGAGCCCAATGCGTTTCTTTGCCCCGGATGCACGGGTAAATAAACCGCTTTTTAACAAGCCCTGCAAGTCCAGCGCCAGATCAAAATCATATCGCAGTAGCTGCTGCCTAAACGCACGGAATACTGTCCACAACTTGCCATATTCCTTAGCCTTCCATAATGACAACCATTCTGAGCGAGGCCATGGAATAACGCCCTTAATATCAGGATGATGTTCTAGCAAGGCTCGGCTTTCGGGCTGCGCTAGCCAATAAATATTGGCATCCGGGTATTTTTTCTTTAGAGGCGCGATAATGGCTGATGCCATCACAATATCACCAATCGCACTTAGACGAACGATCAGGATGTTATTGATTTTGTTATTGTTTGGCATTCGACTCTGGCATGGGTGATTGATGGTATGGATTAATTATACATAAAATCATAGTGAAAATGGCTTGTAAACTGGTTTATGAGGTCCAGTCTGACGCAGGCCATAGCTAACGTTACTGTATCCATGAGTTACTTTTAGAATATAAGAGAAGATCACTTAGGACTAATACGAAACCCAAACTGAGTATATTGAATATCTTTCCAACTGAAGAAACTGAAAACAAGTGCCAGAATAATAAATAGTTTGAAGCCTCGTGCCTTGTTGATCCCCGAAAAAGAACTGATAACATAATCATGCTCTTTAAAGGTTCTTAACAGACTCTTCTCGGTAAAAAATCGAAGATGCGTTCTGTCTAAGACCCCTGAATTTTGATATTGCCAGTCTTTCTTGAGCAACAAACTTTTCAAGTTTCTATAATATCGAACATTAGGTATTGAGCCGGTGATAAATCCTTTTTTTTGCATTTTTTTCTTGATAGAGCTGAAAAAATGGTCATGATCCACCATGTGTTCTATTACATCATTGCAGACAACCAAATCAAAAAAGTTATCTGGTAGCAAATCGAAGCAGTCTTCATATGTCCCATACAACACTTTGTAAGCTTGTGTCTCTGCAACGGATCCTGCATCTTTGGATGGCTCAATCCCCCAAAGTTCAACAACCTGACCTGAGTCTAAATTCTTGCTAAAAGTCCCCTCTCCACACCCTATTTCGAGAACTCGCGTGTAGCTCTCGGGAAGAAATGCACACATCTCAGGTCGTGATTGCTGGAAGTACATATTATCCCCGGAGTAAGTTTATGAAGTGTGCAAATGTATCACACTGTTAGATTCTTGATCACTAAAATCAACAACACGCTTAATGATCAATTATAGCTTCAAATTAAATCATCATTTGTTATGCATTAGGATACTCAAAAACAAGCACTACTTAACTTATTTATAGAGGAAGTTTGGTATGAGCATACGTTTTAAGGTGAGTATTTGTTACAGTTGTAGCATCCACCTCTACCGTCCTGAGTGATATTTATTTGACCAAAGATATTAGATTAACCCAAGTGATGCTCGCCTCTGGTGATGGCGGCGCGGAAACATTCTTTGAAAAGCTAGCCATTGCATTTCAGCAACGAGGAATCCGCCAAGTCTTGGTTATCCAACCACACAAAGCGCGCGAGCAAAAATTGCGCGATGCAGGCTGTGATGTTCGCGTTGTACGCTTAAACGGTTGGCGTAAGCATTTTTCTCGCTGGGCAATCGCCAGAATTATCAGAGAAACAGATAGCAATATCGCAATGGGCTGGATGAGTCGTGGCGCTGATGCAATTCCAAATATCAAAGGCCTCGCAAAGCTGGTTAGAGTTGGTGGTTATTATAAAAGTAAGTATTTTCTTCGGTTTGATAAAGTGGTCGTCAATGCCCCTCAACTAATTGACCACCTTGTGGCAGGCGGTGTTTTGAGGGAAAAGACTCAATTAATTCCCAATTTTTCAGACGCTTTACCTCACTCGCAATCAGATACTCAAGCAATTCGACAACAGTTTAAGATCTCACAACACTATTTTGTAGCCGCCAGTATCGGCCGACTGCATCAGGTAAAAGGTCATGACCTGGCGATTCGTGTTGCGGTGCGCATTCCATGGCTATATCTATTAATTGCCGGAGAGGGTTCTGAGCGGACTGAACTGACACGGTTAGCAGAATCTTTGGGGGTTGCTGATCGGGTTCGCTTCTTGGGTTGGCACCGTAAGATGGGTGAAGTTTTTTCCGCGGCCGACGTTATTTTATTTCCGACTCGCTCTGAGCCTTTCGGGAATGTTGTCGTTGAAGCTTGGAGGGAGGAAGTCCCAATTATCACTTCAGATATCGAGGGACCTGCGTGGCTAATCGACCATGAGGTTAATGGATTATTGTGTGAAAAAGATAATGAGGCGATGTTTGAAGCGGCGGTACGCAAACTAAAAGAATCACCCAAGCTTGCTGAGCAGCTCATTAAAAATGGGCGACAAAAGCTTGATACCTCGTTTTCGGCGGACTGTGTTGTACAAGCTTACCAGCAATTATTTCAAAAATTATTAGATACACAATCGAAAGGCTAATAAATAGCACTCGCTTTTGCTATTTCACAATTTTAGAGCTTAGACAGGGTTTAAATGGACAACCAAATCAAACAGCAGGATCGTAAAAAACTATCCGTACTATTGTCATTCTCAGGTGCCGGTGGCGTAGAGCGCATGGTAATGAACTTGGTACGAGAGTTTGCTAAGCGACCTGATATTGACATTGATTTATTGATGATCCGCGCTAAAGGCCCTCACCTGCGCGACATTCCGGATAACGTGCGTCAAATAGAATTAAAGGCAGGACACACATTAACTGCTGTCCCTGAGCTGAAAACCTACCTCAAAACGCATCAACCGGACGCCATGCTGGTAGCCAAAGATCGAGCAGGTCGTGCAGCTCTGATGGCACGTAAACTAGCAAAGGTCGACACTCGCATTGTTATTCGCTTAGGCACGAACTTATCCACTGCACTAGAGCATAAATCAGCACTCAGTCGCTGGTGGCGAACTGCACCCATGCGAGTAATTTATCCATGGGTCGATAAGGTGATCGCAGTTTCAGAAGGCGTGCGCCAGGACACGTTAAAAATCACCGGAATTGCAGAGAACAAAGTAACAGTGGTTCGCAATCCAGTGATCACGGATTCAATGTTAGAACTTCCAACCATCAAAACCCATGACTGGCTCGACAATAAAACATTGCCAGTTGTAATGGGTGCAGGCCGACTGAGCAAACAGAAAGACTTCGCCACCCTACTCAGTGCTTTTGCTAAAGTGGTTAAAGAAGAACCTTGTCGCCTGATCATTCTGGGTGATGGAAGCCTGAGAGCAGACTTAGAAATACAACTAAAAACACTCCAACTGAAAGACAAAGTCAGCTTACCGGGATTTCAGTCATCCATTTATAGCTGGTTAAAACAGGCTGACCTGTTTGTCCTATCGTCACGTTGGGAAGGCTCGCCGAATGTACTCACCGAAGCGTTGGCTCTGGGTGTACCGTCGGTTTCAACTCGTTGCCCTAGTGGGCCTAATGAAGTACTGGCAGAAGGTAAATATGGTGAACTCGTTCCGGTCGGGGATGTTGATCAGTTGGCAGCAGCGATGCTTAAAACCTTACGCGCTCCACACAGTCGGGAGACACTACAGGAAGCAGTAGCCGAATACCGCTCGGATATTAGCGCCAAACATTATCTTCAACTATTACTAGGTGACCGCTGATGTGTGGGATTGCTGGTGGCTATTATTTCAAAGGCAAGCTAGATGAGCAGCGCTTACAGCGCTCAGCGAGAGCACTAGAACATCGAGGACCGGATGGTTTTGGCGTCTACTCCCACAAACAAGTGGGGCTGGTACATACGCGCTTAGCGATTGTTGACTTAGCCGGTGGCGATCAACCGTTACACTCACCAGATGGACACCTGCATTTGATAGCAAACGGTGAGGTTTATAATGACCCCGAGTTACGCCGCACCGATCTTCATCAAAATAAGGAGCACGCGTTTAGACCCTTAACCGGTTCAGACTGCGAGTCCATACTGCAAGTCTATCAACGTAATGGTATCGAGGGTTTTAAACAGCTCAATGGAATGTTTGCTTTCGCGCTCTATGACGAGCGGAATGAGCGTGTTCTCTTAGTGCGTGACCGACTAGGAATCAAGCCGCTATTTTATGCCAAAACCTCTGATGGAGTAGTGTTTGCATCCGAATTAAAAGGAATCCGTCCTTTATTGAATGAGCAGCCTCAAATCGAACCGGAAGCCTTAAGCGGTTTTCTGGATTATCAATTTCATGGCGGCAAAGACACCATATTCAAGCAAGTTAAACGAGTATTACCAGGGCAATGCTTAGAAATTCATGCTGATGGCAAAATCATAGAACATCAGTATTGGACCGCGCAAACAGTCGTGTCGCGACAAGTGACCGTCGATGAAGCCATTGAGGAGTTTGAGCCCCTATTCCACCAAGTAATGAAAGAGCACTTGCGTTCAGATGTTCCGCTTGGGTTGTTTTTATCTGGCGGGATTGACTCCAGCGTACTACTTGCCGAACTGACCGAGAAATATGACCAACCCTTGCGTACCTACTCGATTGGGTTTCCGGATGGCAAAGACGAATTAAGCCAAGCTAACGTACTGGCCAAACAATTTGGAACAGAGCACACTCCGCTGGTTCTTACCAATCAGGATATGTTTGAGCGGATTGTGTATATGGTCTGGGCCACCGATGAGCTGATGCGAGACTATGCCTGCCTGCCCTTGGCGATGCTGTCAGATGTGGCATCTAAAGATCTGAAAGTTGTGTTCTCTGGTGAAGGCGGTGACGAGGCTTTCGCTGGTTACCGACGCTATTCCGACTCTATCGAAAGTAAACTGAAATCACTGGTTTTTGGGAGTGGCGGCGTTAAGTCTCGTGGCCAATGGTCAACAGGAAGACAGACCTCAAAAGCCCGTAACCCGCTACTTCGGCAGACCTCACCGCGCGATGTCTTTAAGCAGGCCTGGGCTGATGCCCCCTCGCATTGGTCAAAGATGCAAAAGCTGCAATATGTCGATTTAACGACATCCCTGCCAGATAACCTATTAGTGAAGTCCGATCGAATTCTGATGGCTCATGGCTTGGAAGGCAGAGTCCCCTTCTCAGATCACCGATTGGTTGAATTTGGATTATCACTTCCTGATGAAGTGAAGTATCAGCAAGGGCGAGGTAAATTCCTAATTCGACGATGGGCTGAGAAGGTACTAGCCAAAGATCACCTAAACCTGCCAAAGCGAGGTTTTCATGTGCCGGTAGCCGGCTGGCTGTCGGGTGAATTTCTGGAACAGCTCGAAACAAAACTAATGCAGAATCAGGCAATCAATGAATGGTTTGATGTGCAACAATGCCGCAAAATCTTCACACTACAAAAGGCTGGGAAATCATTTAGCCGTGAAATTTGGGGCATGATGCAGTTTGCGATCTGGCACGGTCTATTTGTTGAAGGCAGAAGCTCAATTCCAACGACACGTGAAAAACCTTTGGATTGGATTTAGACTGTTCAAGCCGGTAACTCATGGCCAATAAAGGCCTATCTGAAGGACAATAAAATGCTGCTATCCCATAAACATAACTTTCTGTTTGTTCATATCGCCAAGACCGGAGGCACCAGTGTGCGCTCGGCATTAAACAAACTGCGCTGGCAAGACCCGATGTATTACCTGATGTGGCCTTGTCATCGCCTTAGTGGTTTGACCGGGCACAAACTGGGGACTCGCTTTCCTAGACACTCACACATAATCGCAGCTAAAGAAATGTTGCCAGCTGAGTTTTATGATGGCTTGTTTAAATTTGCGTTTGTACGTAACCCTTGGGATTTACAGGTCAGCTCGTTCCACCATATTCTTCGTGAGCGCCCTCAATACATGAATGGCATTACTGACTTTAATGAGTTTATGCGTTGGAAATTCAACCCAGAACGCCCGTATCAATACCATATTGATACCTCTTTATCATTGCAGTCGGATTATTTAGTGGACCTTCACGGCGTGAAGCAGGTCAACTATCTAGGGCATTACGAGTCGCTGAATGAGGACTTCTCGCATATATGCAAAACAGTCGGTATTCCGGCAATAGAGCTGCCGCACAAGCGCAAAGCAGGAGATCGTAAAAAGGACTTCCGTACTTACTATGATGACGATGTAGCAGAGCAAGTCGCGGAGCACTTTAAGCGGGATATAATGATGTTAGGTTACCAGTTTGACGTGAAATAACATCCTGACAGGGTCGGCTGCTCAAGTAATTCTGCGAGCAGTCGCATCACAAAAAAACCTTCAACAACATCACCACCAGCACCACAACCACCCCCGCAATAAACACAGACTGCCATTCAACTTCACCGGTTGGCTCTTCTTCAAGCTCAACACCCAGCTCATCATCCACCAGCTTTTCTGCGCGCTTACGGAGCGACTCTACATGCTGCTCAATCGGCAGTCCTTCGCCCGCACCACAATACTCCGCATCCCCGCCACGAATATTAATCAACGGAATTAACACATCGATATTCGCCCTAGCAACCAGTGCATTCTTCGTCGCGGTTCGAAACGCACCCTCGTTATACTCAACAAAAGGGTCAGGGTTCAAACAATATGCCTGATAAATCTCGACCATCGAGTCAAAACTCTGGCCCAGCATTTCACGGTTACGGTCCAGCGACCGCTTAAGCTCACTCACTCCAACGCCATGCGCTGGCTTGGTTACCCGCAGATTATACTCAATGCCGCGCACGTAGACTTTTAACGAGCCATTCGCGGAAATCACGGTAACTTTCGGTTTTTCCAAAATTGCTTTTCCCGACGCCTCGCCATCATCATTGCCAGTCGTTACCGGCGCAGTGGGGACGTCTTCATCAATGGGTGGCTTACCTTTACCGAGCAAAGCAAACACACCAAAAATACTTGTGGTCTTCATGCCACCAACCTACTTACAAGCAACCTGAATCGGTTGGATGATATCACTGTCCAAGCGCACAGCGGTCAATTTTCCGCCCCACACGCAGCCAGTATCCAGCGAAACCACCTGATTATTTTCATAAAAGCCCATCGCCGACCAGTGACCAAACACTACTTTGTAGGGTAATAAAACCCGTTGTGGCACCTGAAACCAGGGATACAAACCTGCCGCTTGGTGATCGCTGGCAGTCCCCTTGACCGAATAGTTGAGCCCGCCATTTTGTTGGCAGCCTCGCATTCGAGTAAAGGCATTCAGAATAAAGCGATGACGGTCATAGGATTTTAATGACTCATTCCACAGCTCTGGCTTGTCGCCATACACATTTTTTAGCCAGCGCTTAATGGTCGCCCCACGGATCGGAACCTCAATTTCACGAGCAAACTGCTGTGCCTGATTCAAATTCCACAACGGATAAACACCGGCATGCGCCATGCAATAGCCCAACTCCGAATCAACATGCAAGATGGGGCGAAAACGTAGCCACTCGATCAGCTCTTCGCGATCAGGGGCTTTCATGACCGGCTGCAAGGAATTGTGTGCTTTAACTACCCCATAATGGGCAGCAATCAGGCTAATATCATGATTACCCAGCACCGCAACAGCAGAATCACCCAAATCTTTAACCGCCCTCAACACTTCCAACGACTGCTTTCCACGACTCACTAAGTCACCGGCGAGCCACAGGGTATCCTGCTCCGGTGAAAACTGGACTTTGTCCAATAATCGCTGAAATGCAGTGTAACACCCCTGTAAATCTCCAACTGCGTAGATAGCCATAGCCTTATCTGTATTCCTAATCTTATCAATCCAGAATCGAGGCGATTCTAAAGTAGAATTTATGTTAAAATTGTTCTCAGCTTCGGGCAAAATAGCCCCCAAAGCTTAAATATTTTTCGATTTTATAAAATCGGCCAGAAGCCAATTAGGATCACCTTATTATATGGCACTGATCATACCAGAAGAATCGCTGACGACCAGCTATCCGGCACCACAACTTCATAGCTGTCTGCAGCAGTTGCCAGAAGATGTGACGGCCTACCAAAGCCAATGCGCTGACCCAACCAGCGACGGCTTACGCTACTGGCTCACTAAAGGCACTCAGTCATTATTGCTCGCCACACTGCCTGCCGGAGCCATCCCACGCTCGATGCTACTAACGCCGGAAACGCTCGCCGAACACCCCGCCGTTAAAAGTATCATTGCCGAACGTGATGCCCTACTACCTGCCGCTATGCAAGGTCATACTCACCATCTGCTACCGATCGTACTAGCCTTACCGGATAACCTTGAAGCTCGCCAAACACTTTATCTGAAATCTCCAAAATTACTGGCGATTGGTAAAGCGCTAATGGATGGTGCCATGCAATTGGTCACCGACCGACTTTATGGCTTGGCGGCCTCTGAGACGGTCATAGACTACATTCACAACAGCTTTTGTCCTGAAGCCAGCGATACTGAGCAACGGCTCGACGCCGAGCAGCTAGCCAGCTTAAAAGTTGATGAAAACAACAGCGATGGTAAGCCATTCTCTCTACGTTTAGTGACCGGCTTATCGGGCAGCGGCAAGAGCAAAGTACTGATTGAGCATGCAAAACAGCTGTGCAAAAGTCATCCAGACAGCCGCATTTTAATACTTAGCTATAATAAAGCCATCAATAATCAGTTAAAACATGAAATTTCATGTTCAACACCTAAGCAAGCCAAAATTCAATGCCATCCCTTTATGGAGTGGTGTCGCAAATTATTGGGTGGCACTTGGAAGTTCGTTTACGAAGACCAGGAAACAGAGCTACTCGACTTAATGATCAAGCGCCACTTTGAAGTCGGCGAGCTGTCCAGACACGGCCTGATTCGCGAAATTAACTTCATTAAAGATCGCCGCATTCAAACCGAAACCGAATACATGGGTACCCTGCGCTCCAGTCGTAGCTATGCCCTGCCTAACCCAGTGCGTAAACGTGTCTGGCAGGCCATGATTCAAATCGATACGCATTTGAAAGATCGCAATAGCCATTTGTGGGGTGATGCGCCAGCCATTTTGCTGCAAGCACTGGATGATGGAAAAATCTTCGAGCCTTACGACTACGTTCTGATTGATGAGGCACAGTATTTTGCACCGGTTTGGTTTGAGCTCATCAAGCGCGTTATGTCGCCGCACGCCCAGTTATTTATGACCGCCGATGAAGATCAAGGCTTTTGCAATCGTAGTCTGAACTGGCAAGAAACCGGATTTGATCTGCGTGGCCACACCATTCGCTTGAAGCATAGCTATCGTTGCAACCAAGGCATTGCTCGCGTGGTGGATAACTTCAGACTGCACCGCCTGATGGAAGAAGTACGCCACCCGCTGTACTCCATGAATCAGGTTGATCCGATTCCTTCCGAGCAGCACCCGCAGTTACTGCATTTTTCAGGTAAGGAATATCAGCAAAAGCGCCTGCTCAGCGAGCTGCACCAGTTGGTACAAAATGGCTGCGCACCACAGGATATTCTGATTATCAATGCCAACAAGCAAACGACTCGTTTTTTGGCACAAGACATCCGCAAAGCGCTCGATATTCCCACGGTCACGCTAACCGGCAGTGTGAATGACGTTGAAGCTATTACCCTGTGCGATATTGAATCGGCTACGGGCCTAGAGAGCAAAGTTGTGTTTATCACCGGACTGGAACGTATTTTTGATGATGAGGACAATCCCGCGTTAAATAGCCGCGAGCGTCGCAGTCTGAAGCTGGAAAATACTCACCTGCTACACATGGCAATGACACGTGCTACCGATAAACTCTATCTGCTAATTACCGCAGATGAGATACCGGAAGACCTGACCATCGAGGGATTGGATATTCCAACCTTGACCCAGCAGCAACGTGCCCCCGTCATGTACCTGAATCCATAATTTCCAACTAATATGTTACCATGTAGCCGCCCGACAAGCGGCTACGTCGGGCAGCGCGTATTCGTTGATTCTTGTTTTACTACTTCTGAGGAACACCCTATGAAACTAATCACCGCAATCATCAAGCCATTTAAATTGGATGATGTACGGGAATCTTTATCTGAGATGGGCATTTATGGTTTGACCGTAACTGAAGTTAAAGGCTTCGGCCGTCAAAAGGGCCATACCGAGCTCTATCGTGGCGCGGAATACGTGGTGGATTTCCTCCCCAAAGTAAAAATCGAAACGGCTGTGGATGATGACCGTGTGGATGAAGCCATCGAAGCCATTATCAAAGCAGCCAACACCAGCAAAATTGGTGACGGTAAAATCTTCGTAACTCATATCGAGCAAACCATTCGGATTCGTACCGGAGAGACTGGTCCAGACGCACTGTAAGTTAACCCCGGAGAGGAAACTGCTAGATGAAACATTTTTTATTGCCAGCACTACTTTTAATGCTGGCCCCCCTCACTGCGCTCGCAGATGAGGCCCCCTTGGTCAATGGTGCTAATACTGCCTGGATTTTAACCTCAACAGCCTTGGTTTTGTTTATGACATTACCCGGGTTAGCCTTGTTTTATGGCGGGTTGGTTAAAAGCCGCAACGTGCTATCCATCCTCATGCAATGCTTTGCGATTGCCGGCATTGGCTCCGTGTTTTGGTTAGTCATGGGTTACAGCTTAGCCTTTAATGGCGACGGTGCATTCATTGGAAACTTCTCTAAGTTTATGTTCAATGGCGTCACCGAAGGCTCGGTGTCCGGCGACATTCCAGAATCGCTATTTGCCCTATTCCAAATGACCTTTGCCGTCATTACACCCGCTTTGATTATTGGTGCCTTTGCTGAGCGAATTAAGTTCTCTGCGGTATTAATCTTTAGCACCATTTGGTTGGCATTTGTGTATGCGCCGGTCACGCACTGGGTTTGGGGTGGCGGCTGGTTACAACAAATGGGACTGCTGGATTTTGCTGGCGGAACCGTTGTCCACATTACCGCAGGTGTTGCTGCACTCGTTACGGCCATTATGATCGGCCCACGCAAGAGCTTTGTCCGTGGAAATGCCGCACCTCATAATATGACAATGACCATTACTGGTGCTGGTATGTTGTGGGTTGGCTGGTTTGGTTTTAACGGCGGCTCAGCGCTGGCAGCGAATGGCGACGCAGCCATGGCAATGCTGGTCACTCACATCTCAGCCGCCACTGGTGCGTTGACCTGGATGTTCTACGAGTGGAAAAAATACGGCAAGCCTACCGCACTGGGAACAGTAACCGGTATGGTTGCAGGCTTAGGTACGATTACTCCGGCATCCGGTTTTGTAGGCCCTGGCGGCGCACTGATTATTGGCTTATTAGCCGGTATCGTCTGCTTTAATGCGACCCTGCTGATCAAGCAAAAATACAAAATCGATGACTCACTGGATGTATTCCCAGTGCATGGCGTCGGCGGTATTTTAGGAACCTTCCTTGCGGCGATTTTTGCATCCGATCAACTGGGTGTATTCAGCGGCCAAGGCTATGCTGAAAATATCAGTGGCATGATGCATCAAATGGGCGTGCAGCTAGTCGGTATTATCGCAACGGGCTTATACACAGCGGTTGTGACTTACCTAATTTTCAAGGCGGTCGGCATGATCACCAATGGTGTGAGAGTCTCTGATGATGAGGAAGCACAAGGTCTGGATATCGTGGATCACGAAGAGCGTGGTTACGATCTTTGATTGATTTTAGATAAACGTCAGATACAAAAAAGCCCCGCATCATGCGGGGCTTTTTTTATAGCTTAACGTTCAGTAGTGACTAGTCGTCGCCCATGAATGCCATCAGGAACTGAAGTACATACCAGAACAACAAACCAACGCTTGAGAACAATGACAAAGACGCTGCTACGTGCTGGTTAGTGTGATACTCATGAATGATGTTTGACGTGCTGTACAAGACAGAAGCCGCTGCAAACAGAATCATCGCACCAGAGAACCACAGGCCTAATGAGAAACCAAACAGAATCGCTGCAACGATAACACCCATTGCCACGAAACCACCGATCATCAGGAAGCGTCCCATGAAAGAGAAGTTAATCTTGGTTGAGAACGCAGTGAACGTCAGTCCACCCACCAGCGCAGCAGTAATGACTACCGCGTAAGTCAATGTGTCTGGCGCTGTCATCAGTGCGCGTGTAATTGGTAAGGTCGACAGGAAGGCAAATGCCACCACGTACAAACCGAGTCCCATGTATTGACGCTCACGAGAAACACCGGAGTGTGCCCAGTTATCTGCCAACATTGAAATACCCATGTATGCAGCCATTACCAGCAGCCACATCCAGGAAGAACCAGCTAGTACGCCCATAAAGGCATTAGCGATTCCAGTTTGTAGGAAAAAGGTCACTGCTACTGCATAGGCAACAATCGCGCCGCCTAAGTGCAGGTAAGTGCGCTGAATAAACGCCGCGCGCTCACTTTCTGCAGCATTGGCAACAATCTGGCCAGAACCCACATCTAAAAAACTCATAAACAATCTCCTAAGTATAAAAAAATATCTTTATTGTGATAACAATCAGTATATATGGAAACCAATAATACTGAGTGACAAATTATTAACTCATCGCTTGCTCGTACTCTTCGGCAGCTTCCATCCATGCAAGTTCCACTTCTTCAAGCTTACCGTCGATTTCGCTTTTCTTCAGCAGCAATGCTTTTAGCTTCTCTTTATTATGCTCGCTATAAATATCAGGGTCAGCGAGCTGCTTTTCAAGTTCAGCTGAGCCTTTACTCAAAGTATCCATCTCTTTTTCGTGCTTATCAACGATCCGTTTTAGGGGCTGCAATCGTTTGCGTTGTTCTGCATTTTGCTTGCGTTTATCCTTACGATTATCAGGTCTATCTTCCGTTTTTGGCGCGTTTTGCGCCTGCTCGCGGTTTTTCAACCATAGCGAATAATCATCCAGATCGCCCTCAAACACAGTCGCTTTGCCGGAATCCACCAATACCAGATCGTCAGTGACTGATTTTAGCAAATGTCGATCGTGCGAGACAATAACCATAGCGCCTTCAAAGGCTTGCAGTGCCATACTCAACGCATGACGCATGTCTAAATCAAGATGATTGGTCGGCTCATCCAGTAGCAATAAGTTTGGCCGTTGGTACACTAATAAAGCCAAAACCAGCCGCGCTTTCTCACCACCTGAAAATGGCTGAACCGCTTCATCAACACGCTCGCCTTGAAAACCGAAGCCACCCAGATAATTACGCAAATCCTGTTCACGTGCTTCTTTATCTAAAGCGCGCATATGGTCCAGTGGCGACTGGTCAATATGTAACTGTTCCACCTGATGCTGTGCGAAATAGCCAAGATGCAAATCCTGCGCAGACCACATGGAGCCTGCCAACACAGGCAACTCACCCGCCAAGCATTTAATCAGCGTTGATTTACCTGCACCGTTTGGCCCGATTAAACCAATACGCTGCCCCGGCATTAATTGAAAGTCGACCTTCTCAATAATCGGTGCGCCGCCATACCCCACCGAAGCTTCGGTGAGATTCAACAAGCGGTCTGGCAATTTACGCGGCTCGAAAAAGCTGAATTTAAACGGTGAATCGATATGCGCTTGCGATACCAGCTCCATCCGCTCCAAGGCTTTTAAGCGACTTTGCGCCTGCCGAGCCTTAGTTGCCTGCGCCCGAAAGCGATCCACATACTTACGAATATGCGCGACTTCGCGTTGCTGACGCTCAAAGGTGCTTTGTTGCTGCGATAAACGCTCAGCTCGTAAGTGTTCAAAAGCCGAATAGTTACCGGTGTACAAAGTAATTTTCTGATGTTCCACATGCGCAATGTGGCTGGTCACGGCATCTAAAAACTCGCGATCGTGCGAAATTAGCACCAAAGTGCCCGGATATTGAATCAGCCACTGCTGCAGCCAGATCACCGCATCCAAGTCCAAATGATTGGTCGGCTCATCCAGCAATAACAAGTCGGAACGGCACATCAATGCCTGCGCCAGATTTAAGCGCATGCGCCAACCACCGGAGAAACTGCTCACCGGACGGCTAATCTGCTCCTGCTTAAAGCCAAGGCCTTGCAGCAAGGTCGCAGCGCGGCTTTCAGTGGTATAACCATCGATCGCTTCCAGCTGTCCTAGCAATGAGGCTAAATGCTCACCTTCGGCGGTTTTCATCTGGACTTGCAAAGAGGCAAATTCAATATCGCCTTCCAGCGCATAACTCAGTGCGGTCTGCTCGCTTGAAGGTGTGTGCTGAGCCACATGCGCCATTACCCAATTGGGCGGCATGGAGAACTGTCCGGACTCTAGGGACAACTCCCCCCGAATCAAGGCAAACAAACTCGATTTACCGGTGCCATTCGCACCCGTCAGGCCGACTTTTTGGCCCGGATGAATGCTAAAGGTACTGCTACCAATCAGCTCGCGCCCACCACGGCGCAATGAAATATCAGAGAATACCAGCATCAGATCGACATGATTTCTTTGCGGTAATACTGTAGCTCAGCAATAGAATCCACAATGTCATCCATGGCCAAATGCGAGCCTTTCTTTTTAAAGCCTTTGGCTACTTCCGGCTTCCAGCGTACTGCTAACTCTTTCAATGTGCTGACATCCAAATTGCGGTAATGGAAGAAATCTTCCAATAGCGGCATCGTGCGCGCCATAAAGCGACGATCCTGACAAATGCTGTTGCCACACATTGGCGACTTGCCCGCATCAATGTACTGACTCAGGAACGCAATCGTTTCCGCTTCAGCCATCGCTTCGGTATGCGTACTGTTACGCACTCGCTCAATCAAACCGGACGATCCATGCTGTTTCTGGTTCCAGGAGTCCATTCCCGCCATGATCTCATCGGATTGATGAATGGCGATCACTGGCCCTTCTGCCAAAATGTTCAGTTCTTTATCGGTAATCACCGTCGCAATTTCGATGATCTGATCATTCACAGTATCCAGACCGGTCATTTCCAGATCAATCCAGATTAAATTATTGTTGTCTACATGCATGGTTTATACTTTCTTCTCGTTTTGAATTCAGGATGTATCTTAGCAAATGCCTACCTTCACGTTGATATTTATCTTAGCAATAATCGCGACTATCGGCACTCAACTCTGGCTATCATTTCGCCAGTCCCGATATGTGGCAGAACATCGCCCTGCAGTACCGGCAGAATTTGCCGAGTCCATCACGCTAAAAGAGCACCAAAAAGCGGCGGATTACACGCAGGCTAAAGGTAAACTGGGCCGCATTGAGCTGATTATTAGTACCGTTCTATTGCTGATCTGGACCTTAGGTGGCGGCTTACAGTGGCTAAATAGCTTGTGGGCTGATAGCGGATGGGGGGAACTGGCAAGCGGTACCGCCGTGATTCTAAGCTTTATGGTGATTTCCAGCCTGCTGGACATTCCAACCTCACTGTATCGCACCTTCGTGATAGAGGAAAAATTTGGTTTTAACAAATCCACGCTCAAAACATTAGCCGTAGATTTAGTCAAAACCCTGATGCTGTCATTAGTGATCGGCGTACCGCTTATCATGTTAGTGCTGTGGCTAATGAATTCAGCCGGTTCCTTGTGGTGGTTCTATGCTTGGCTAGCAATTACCGCCTTTTCATTAGTGATGATGTGGGCATATCCAAAATTTATTGCACCGATATTTAATAAATTTACCCCGCTGGAATCAGGCGAAGTACTGGACCGGATTACCACCTTGTTAGAGCGCAATGGTTTCAGCTCTCAAGGCGTGTTTATGATGGATGGCTCGCGCCGCTCCAGTCATGGAAATGCCTACTTTACCGGCTTTGGTAAAAACAAGCGGATTGTGTTTTTCGACACCCTGCTAAAGCAGCTGACACCTAAGCAAGTTGAAGCCGTATTAGCTCATGAACTCGGTCATTTTAAACATAAACACGTCTTTAAAGGCATGATCGTATCGGTGCTAAGCACCCTGCTTGGCTTTATGTTATTGGCCTTTTTAATGAAGCAGGAATGGTTTTACCAGCAACTTGGCGTACAGAATCAGTCAACCCATATGGCTCTGCTGTTGTTTCTCCTCGTTAGTCCGGTATTTACTTTTTTTATCGGTCCTGTCATGTCATGGTGGTCCCGCAAACACGAGTTTGAAGCCGACGCTTTTGCCGCAAAAGAATCCAGTGCTGAGGAACTCATCAGTGCCCTCGTCGGTCTATACAAAAAGAACGCCGGTACATTAACACCCGATCCACTGTACTCAGCGTTTTACGATTCACACCCACCTGCCTCAATTCGTATTGCCCATTTAAGAAGGCAATAGAGGCTACCGGCTTCACTGACTTTTGTAGTGCAAGGCAGCGTGGTTCATAAAATTTGGGAGAAAAAAATGTTTCGAATAATCCTTGCAGCGATGACTTTAGCTTTTGCAGGAACCACGTTCGCCGCCGGCGATCCAGCAAACGGTGCTAAACTGTTTGCTGGATCACAATGCCAATCTTGCCATGGTACTGAAGTATTTGTGAGCAAAGATCGCAAAGTGAAAAGTTTGAAAGCGCTCGACGCACAAGTTAGACTCTGTGATTCAAACTTGAACACTAATTGGTTTGATACAGAAATACATGATGTAGTCGCTTATCTGAATAAGCAGTACTACAAATTCCCGGATTCCGAGGCACAATAATGCGCATTACGCACCATGCATAAGTTTTTACAATCATGAGCAACGAGACTCATGTGCAAACTCAAGGCACCGGTCGGGTTATCACCCGGTTCGGTGCCGAATTATTGGTGCAATGCGCTGACGGCACTAGCTTGCGCTGTACCACTAAGCGCAAGCTGGATAATGTAGCCTGTGGCGACTGGGTAGAATGGCAAAGTAACCCAACGGGTACGGCGCGCATCGACAAAATTCTACCGCGCAAGAATGACATTACCCGCTCCACGTATCGGGGCAAGCCGCGCACCATTGCGGCCAATGTCGATCAGCTGCTGATTGTTAGCGCCTGGTTGCCAGTGCCTATTTGGGAATTGGTTGATCGCTATTTAATTGCTGCTGAGCGCTTATCTGCCGATGCAGTTATCATTATGAATAAGAGTGACCTGTCAGGCTTGGCGACTGATGTTGACTGGCAAGCACTGGCTGACTATGAAGCCATTGGTTACTCCATTATGCATATCAATGCCTTGGATGATGCTAGCGGCGAGCAGCTCAATGAAGTCATGCGTGGCAAAACGAATATTTTATTGGGTCGCTCTGGCGTTGGAAAATCATCAATTGCCAATAAAATTATGCCGGATGCCGAGATTCTAACCTCGGATATTTCAGGCTCGGGCGAAGGACGACACACCACGACCACTGCAAACTTGTATGAATTATCAGATGGGGCTTATCTGATTGATTCACCGGGTGTTCGTGATTATGCCTTGGACAATCTTAGCGAAATTCAGTTGGCCAATGGATATCGTGAGTTCAAACCGTATATGAATCAGTGTAAGTTCAGCAACTGTACGCATAATCATGAACCTCAGTGTGCGATACGGGCAGCAGCAGAGGCTGAAGAAATCTCACCTCGACGCTATGAACGCTATCTTGCAGCACTGAACAGTATGTAAATTTCCATATTGCTCCGGATTGCGCCGGGTGCGATGATGGGATAAATCTATTATAAAAATTTGGGGGCAGAATGCCTGCTTTTCGTACTCTTTGTTTCTCCCTGTTAATCGTTTTCTCCGGCACTGCCGTGGCTGACGAGGCGAGCGACCGTGCGCTATTTAAAGACACTTACGCCCAATTAAAGGCAGGAAAGACAGCGAATATCAGCTCGCTGAAAAACTATATTCTGTACCCGTACCTTGAGTACCAGAGTCTTACTAACAACTTGTCGGGCACATCAACTAAGACACTGACGCAGTTTCTTCGTGACAACAGCGACTCTCCACTGAGTAAAGACCTACAAGTCAGCCTAATGCAGCGCTACAACGTTGAAGGGCAATGGGGTCAAACCTTCACCGAGTATCAGGGAGTCAATGACAGTATTAAAGCACGCTGCTTACACCTGCAAGCACGTGTCGAACTAGGCGATAAAGAAAAAGCGCTGGAAGAAGGCAAAACGATCTGGATGTCGGGTCGTGACCGTCCAAAACAGTGTGATGCCCTATTTGCACAACTTAAAAGTAATGGTCAGTTAAAACGTGATGATTACTGGGCGCGTATTAAGTTAGCGATTGATCGGGGTGCAACCTCGCTCGCCAAAAGTATTTCCCGTCCGCTCTCCAAAAGCGATCAACAACTAGTGAAACTTTGGATTACTGCGCGCAGCAAACCGCAGTCTGCATTGTCATCCAAGTTAATGAATAAGGATACGCCGCGCACTCGTGAAGTCGCGGCCTATGCGATTAAGCGCTTGGCTCGTAATGACACTGAGTCGGCACGCGACGAATTTCAGAATGCACTAAAGAAATACAAGTTCAGCATTCCGCAACAAGCAGAAATCAGCCGCTATATCGCCGTACGTGATGCACTGGATCATGAAGATCATGCGCTCACCTCGCTATCGGCTATTCCAGAAGAATATCGCGATACCGATGCCAATAACTGGCTGGCTCGCTTAGCGGTTCGTCAAGGTAATTGGCGAGTACTGTTGGAAGCCATTGAGGCGATGCCTGCTGAGCAGCAAGAAGAAAGCAGCTGGCAGTATTGGAAGGCTCGCGCCCTAGAGGCCGAGAAGCAGCCCGAAGCGGCTAAAGCGATTTACCAAAAAGTTGCTGAGAATGCTTCTTTCTATGGCTTTTTATCCGCCGATCAACTTGGGCAGCCATACACCAGCCTAGACAGAACGACTCCTGCCTTAGATCACTTGATTCCCGGGTTACTCACAGTACCCGGTATTCAACGTGCACTGGAATTGCTGGCACTGGATATGAAAACCGAAGCTCGGGCTGAGTGGTTTCATGTGCTTGAAGGCCGCAATAAAGAGCAAATGCTCGCGGCTGCAAAACTGGCACAAGATCGTGGCTATCACTTTACCGCTATTTTGACCATTTCACGTGCTAAAGATTGGAATGAGGTTGGCCTACGCTTCCCAATGGCTTACGAATCAATCATTCGCCAAACGGCAGCTAAACAAGGCGTACCAGCATCATTGATTTATGGTGTGGCACGTCGTGAAAGTGCTTTTGACCCCAATATTGTGTCTAGTGCTAAAGCGCAAGGCTTGATGCAGCTGATTCCACCGACCGCTAAACAAGTGGCTAAAGAGCTGGGGCTTAAACGCCTGAGCACTAGACAAGTCTTTGAGCCTGAAACCAATGTGCTGCTCGGCGCAAGCTACTTAAAATCATTACTTAAGCGTTTTGATGGCAACTATGCACTAGCGACCGCTTCATACAATGCTGGCCCACACCGCATGCCAAGATGGGCACCGGATTATCCGTTGGAAGCTGCTCGTTGGATTGAGAGCATTCCGTATAATGAAACACGCAACTATGTTCAGGCCGTGATGAGTTATATGGTTATTTATGAATATAAGCTCAATGGACCGGGCCAACCAGTGACTCGCTTGAGTGAACGCCTAGCGCCAATAAAACCTTAATATGCACCCTTCTCACCGCAATCGTTTTAACCAGAAATCACCCCGCGAACAGCAAGGCGCAGCGCTGATTATTGCGCTGGTGATTATGACGATTGCGGTGACGATTTCGGCGAATATCTTATTTCGCCAGCAGTTAAATACTCGCTTATCCAGCAATATCAACAATCTGGAGCAAGCGTATATTTACGCTACGGGTATTGAAGACTGGACGCGAACAATTCTCGCGCGTGACTCGGAAGAAGCGCCGGAAACAGATAATTTAACCGAGCCATGGGCCACTGAAATCCCACCGATTCCAATCCCCGGCGGCAGCATGACTGGTCGATTGTATGACCTGCAAGCGCTGATCAATGTGAATAATGTTTACCCGCCTGAAAATCCGATTCCAGAAGTGGATGAAGTCGTCAGCGAAACAGTGGATGCGGATAACGAGCCGCTATCTCCTGAAGATGCTGCACAGGCTCGGGAACACAACCGCTATATTATTGCTAGGCAGCGAGTCGCCAATATGGTCGTAGTCGCTGACCCTGACGAAACGCTGGGTGTACCGATCAATGTGGTTGATGTATTACAAGATTGGATCGATGAAGATCAAAACACCCTTGAAGGTGGCGCTGAATCTGACCATTATCGCTCACAAGAAATCGCTTACAGCACTGCCAATAGCCGTATGGTTAGCCCAACGGAATTGCGCCTGCTAAAAGGCATCGATAAAGATGGCTACAAGCTGCTGCGTAAATACTTCACTGCCCTACCTGAAATGACTAGCGTCAATGTGAATACCGCCTCCTATGAGGTAATTCAAGCGCTCGGCTTTACCCCAGAAGCCGCTGAAAACATTGTCTCAGTTCGTGATGATACGCCATTTGAAGCACTGGAAGAGTTTTTGCGATTAGCCGTGGTCGAGCCTGCCATGCAGCCTGATGCCGATGGCAATGTGTTGGTTTACGGGCATGATATTTCGATTACCAGTAGCTATTTTTTGCTGCAAGGTGAGATCAACATCGGTACCGCTCGGATCTATATCAATAGTATTTTGCACCGAAATGATGGTAAAGTTAACGTCATTTCGCGCGATTTTAGCAACCAACAACTCTTAGAATCAGAATAACAATGCAGCTGCTTATCATCAAACTATCAAGTCCGGAGGATGCCCCGCTATTTGCTTGTATAAGTAATAAGCAGACTGAAGCATCTTTTGTTCAAGGCACTTGGGACGACGTCCGCAAACAACAGCGTGGTAGAAAGGTACTACTGCTGATTCCTGATGATGAGGTGTTACTGGCCGAAACTCATATTCCCAGCAAAAATAAAAAGCAGATGCTACAAGCCCTGCCCTATGCTTTGGAAGAAACGCTGGCTGAAGACATTGAAGACTTGCACTTCAGTGCCTATCGCGCCACGGAAAGCGACCCGGTACAGGCCGCGATCATCAATCACGAGCGTTTAGGCGTTTGGGTTGATGCACTCAAATCACAAGATCTTACCGTCAATTATGTACTGCCCGGCGTATTTGCCTTATCCGTCCCTAGCGATGGTTGGTCAGTATTAATTGGTGAGCAGGAAGCGCAAATTCGCCAATCAATGTTTAAAGGCTTTGCCTGCGATGTTGATACGCTTGATTTCTTGTTACCGCCACAGCTTGAGCAAGACCCACCTGAAGCACTGTATGTGAGTGGTGATAGCTTGCGATTGACGCGCTTGCTACAAGATCAGGATATTGAAATTCGCGCGGGTAATGCCACAGGCCTGCTTCAATACAATGACATTGCTCCCACTTTAGAACTCAATCTCCTCAATAATTACAGCCGTGGCGAAAGCGCTTTAAACGGCATCAACTGGTCACCATGGAAACCGGTTGCGGTGATTGCCGGTTTATTATTACTGACATGGGTTGGCATGTTCACTTGGCAAAATCATCAATTAAAACAACAACTGGAGTCGGTTGAAGATCAGATTGGTAGCGTGTATCGCTCAACCATTAGCGGTGGCAGGCTCACCGAAGCCGATGCGCAACTCTCTTCAATGACCAGTACTTTATCGATTCTTGAAGGTGGCTCAGAAGTGAGTGGCACTTCACCGCTTCCGACGATTGCCAAGGTTGCCCCATTGTTTAAACAGTTTCAGGAAATGACCATTAAAGAACTGGGTTTCCGACGTAATAAAGTCGAAATCAATGTCGAGGCACCAAACCTCAGTATGCTGGAAAACTTTAAAAGTGCGGCCTCAAAAAATCAATTGAGTGTGAGCATTGGCTCATCAAAGACGACGGCCAATAATGTGACCTCGACACTGACTGTGCAGGAGGCATTATGAAACAGTGGTTTATGATGCTGAGCTCGCGCGAAAAAACATTAGTGAGTGTGGCGGCTATCGTGGTGCCCATTCTATTAATCTGGTTGCTGTTTTTGCAGCCGATGATTAAAGAGCATGCAGCTCTGCAACAGCAGATAGAAGACCGGTTGACGATTTTAGAAAAAGTACGCCAGCAAAGCACTCAGATTAAGCAATTACGCGCTAGTGGCGGTCGCCAAGCCTCAACTAACCGTGGCAATCCACAGCAGAAAATCGAAAGTGTGCTCAGAACATGGCGCTTACGCTCCGACTTAAATGAAATGCGCACCATCGCCAGCAATACGGTCAAACTTGATCTGAAAAGCAGCGCGGAAGCCGATAACGTCATGCGCTTTCTATACGATGCCGAAACCAAGTTTGGCTTTACGGTAAAAGAGTTGTCGATGAAGCCTGGTAAAGAAGTGGGTACCTCCACTGCTGTCGTTACACTGGAGGCCAAATGAAAACGGTTAAGCTGATTTTATTAGGTCTGATTACCTTCATTATCACCGCCCTATGGCTAACCCCAGCGGCATTTGTTGAACCTCATATTGAGCGCATGGCACCTAATGTCCAGCTGACTGGCAGCAGTGGTACCATTTGGTCAGGTCAGGCAACTAATGCTCGCGTGAATGGCTTTGATTTAGGCCGGGTTAATTGGACAGTGCTACCGATTAAAAGCTTACTAAGCTTATCTTTAGTCAGCGATGTGACTATTGATAGCCCACAACTCAAAGCCAGTGGACAAGCCAGTTACGGACTAGATCGTGGCATTAAACTGGATAACACCAACTTTGAAGCCGATGCCAGCCTACTCTCACGAGTACAACGCTTTGCACAATTGGGTGGTGAATTTCAGGGGCTAATTGAGCATGCTGAGATTTATCCAGAAGGATTCCCTGTAATCAATGGCGTGTTGAATTTTAGCCAGGGAGAAATCCTTGCACCCGTTAGACTGGACCCCGGCAATTACCGTGCAGATATTAGCTCTGAAAACGATACACTGGTTGCTGAAATCACCAATGCCAGCGCGCCACTGGATATCAATGGCAAGCTGACACTGCAAAATGACTGGAAATACCAGGTTAATATTTCAGCGAAGCCACAGGCAAATATGAATCCGGTTGCTAAGGGCTTTTTGCGCTCACAAGGTGGCAACCCCGGCCCTGATGGTACCTTCCTGATTAATCGCAAAGGTGCGCTGCCGAAAATGCAGCTTTACTAAGCGATAAGTATAGGCTGTCAGACTATTTAATCTGACGGCCTATACCAAAAAAACTGCACAAATACTCATAGACACTGCCTCTTTTACACACTGCCACTCTCAAAATGCCCGTCGCGACTCTAAGAACTCCATCCCAGAATCATTCCATTAGCAGCTTAAATAAGTTCGCAACCAACATCACCGTTAGCACCACGATCAGCATATACCGAATGAATTTTTCACCATTGCGAATGGCAGAATGACTACCCAGCCACGCACCGGCCATATTGGCCAGCAGCATCGGCAGTGCCAGACTCCAGATCACTTTTCCTGCAAATAAAAATGCAATTGCAGCCCCTACATTGGTTAGCAGGTTTAATGGCTTAGTCGTCGCCGTCGCCTGCAAATAATCCAAGCTCAATACTCGGCGCATTGCGATGGTCATATAAGTGCCCGTCCCCGGCCCTAATAATCCATCATAAAAACCGATCGGTGCTAATGCTAAGGGAGATTTTTTTGCAGATGCGCCTTCCTCTGCCTTAATCGCTTGTTTACCACGCAAGACAAAGTACAAAGCGATAGGAATACAGATCAGAATAGCCCAAGCTAACAGCTCATCACTCATATGCAAAGCCACCCGACCACCTAAGTAGGATGCCAATAAACACGGCAATGCACTCCAGGCTACAACCTTCCAATTCACTTGGCGAGCTAAGGCAAATTTAACGACTGCGATTGCAGTACCTGACATGGCTACGATTTTATTAGCCGCCATTGCCGCGACTGCCGGAATGCCTGCAAATAGCAGCGCCGGAATCAAAATCATCCCGCCGCCGCCAGCAATAGCATCCACATAACCGGCAAAAAAGGCGACAACGACCAGAATCAATAACCAGTGAGTCGCCAATGACTGAACCTGCTCCATGCTTACACCCTTAAGTATTTAAGGCGAGCATCATAGAATGGCTCAGTCAGAAAGGCTATGCCTACATATACTTCATGACCAAGCTAATCATTTTTTGGTTACGCATGGTTTCGGCAATCTGCAGAGAGTTCACGCCATCAGCCGTACGAAAGTATGGTGGTGCACCTTTCGCCAGCAAATAATTAGCCACTACCGGATGATTAAAGCGAATGGCATGATGCAACGGAATCCAGTTATTCACCGTACGGGCATTCATATTCGCACCATGACTGATCAAAAAGATCACAATCGCTAAATGACCACGCGAGGCCGCCATGTGTAGTGCACGCTCGCCATCTTCATTGGCAAATTGAATATTCACCTTTTGGCGCACGAGCTCCTGCACCAAGGCTAAATCGCCACGCAGGCTGGCATCTAATAACTGGCGCGGGTCTGGACGAGCTCCAGAGGTGGCCTTGTTTTGTGGCCGACCGGCAACTGCATAGCTAGGACGCTCCACAGCACGGGATAGCATGGCGTGTGACTCTACAAATGTCGCTTTGGTATAAGCCGTCGAAGTAGGCCGAGTGTCAGGCGTAACCGAGGCAAAGCCAGTACTGCTTAGCATTAAGGCGCCAAACAAACTAAGGGCTTTATTCCTACGGGCATGTGAGTGGGGAATTGCGGGGGTATAATTGTGCTTCATCGTATCATCTCCGAAGTCGATGTTTTTTTATTGGAGCACCTGAAACAGACAGCAATGGCATGGCGCACAGAACAACATATTCGTCGTCAATTGCTTGTCTCGAGCTGCTTAATTTCTAATGAAGACGGTGTGGGCTTGGGGTAAAACACACAGCGGTAGAAGCAGGAAACGGGCTCTGGTTAGGATGAAGCAAGACACATTAAGCCTCATCCATTTTGGTTATTCGATCCTAGTGACTATCAAATGTCTAGTAAATAGACATAACTATAACTTATTTTGTTATCGAATTAATAAGTTTTCGGTGGTTCAAACATTAATATTGAGCTTTAAAAATAGGATTAGTTCTTTAACTGGATAAAATCAGACCTATTTGTAAGATTAAAGCACATTATGAGTCAGTCAATTAACCACTCGCACAAGCTGCTGATTTGGCATTACACAGCTGTTTTAAATCTGCGGCGCTCAACTCAATTTCAAGCCCGCGTCGCCCACCACTCACAAAAATTGTTTCAAACTCAAAGGCAGAATTATCAATCAATGTTGGCAATCGCTTCTTCTGCCCAAGCGGGCTAATGCCACCCAAAATATAGCCGGTGGTACTTTGCGCAATCTTGGTATCTGCCATCGCCGCTTTTTTAGCGCCTAAAGCAGAGGCGGCCGCTTTAAGGTTCAACTGTCCGGAAACCGGCACGACAGCAACCGCCAGATTTTTCGGCTCGCCATTTAAGGCAATCAATAAGGTTTTAAACACCCGCACAGCATCGACACCCATTGCCTGAGCCGCTTCCTCACCATATCCCTGCGCAGCGGGGTCATGTTCATATTGATGGATTTTGTACGCAATTCCTGCTTTCTGCGCTTGCTTGGTCGCCGGTGTCATTGCTACTCCTGATTAGTGCAAACTGTTAAACTGAGCGTCATGATAACGCAACTTAACGGCTTTCTGCTCACCAGACAATGGCGTGATACGCCCACTGGCATCGAACTCAGTTTCTGGCTTAGCACAGATCAGGGGCCGCTACGTCTGGTGATTAATGGCGAGCAAGCGGTCTGCTTTATTCGCCACGATAATCCAATGCGTTTACCGCCTCGTATTAGCCGCAAACCCTTACCACTGAAAACATTGGCTGGCGAGTCCGTCGATGGCTTGTATTTTCAGCAACAGCGTGAGCTTAACGCCCTGCGCGACCATCTCTCTCACGATAAAACACAGCTGAATGAGTCCGAAGTAAAGCCCACCGAGCGGTATTTAATGGAGCGCTTTATTACGGCCTCAGTCTGTGCGCGTGGCGAGCTAATCCAGCGAGATGGCTATCTTGAAATGCTCCAGCCACAGCTGAAAGCCAGCGACTACGCCCCTAGCCTAAAATGGGTCTCTCTGGATATAGAAACGCATGATTTACGCGGCAAGCTCTATTCTATCGCTGTCACCAGCGCCGATAAGCGACACGTATTTATGGTGTGTCATCCCCAGCAACCCAATGTCACGGCAGATACCCCCCAAGACTTTGAATTGGATTGGTTTGATACCGAGCGCGACGCTCTGCAAGCCTGTTTTGACTGGATTCAGCGCGAAGACCCCGACCTGATTCTCGGCTGGAATGTGATTGGCTTTGATTTAAGTTTTATCAAATGGAAATGTCAGCAACTGAAACTGCCCTTTGCTTTAGGCCGCGGCAATGAAACCGCGACGGTACTTGAAGCCAAAAACGGCGGTCAAATTGATGTTGCCCGAGTCCCCGGTCGCGTAGTACTCGATGGCATCAGCTGTTTAAAAGGCGCATTCTGGAATTTCGAGCATTACGAATTGGGCCATGTAGCCCAGCAAATTCTCGGCGAAGATAAGCTAATCAGTGCAGAAGGCGACAAACTTGCTGAAATTCGCCGTCAATACCGCGAAGAACCCTTACGGCTAGCCGCCTATAATATTCAGGATTGCGTATTAGTGGCCTGCATCTTTGAAAAAGCTGATCTGATTAACTTCTCCATCGAACGCGCCCGCATGACAGGTTTAGCGATGGACCGCCAAGGTGGTTCTACCGCCGCTTTTGATCATTTATATTTGCCACGCTTGCACCGCCAAGGTTATGTCGCGCCCGATATTGGTAGCCAGCAAAACCAAGCCACCAGCCCCGGTGGCTATGTGATGGACTCAATGCCGGGCCTGTATCGCAATGTGTTAGTGCTGGATTTTAAAAGCCTGTATCCCAGTATTATCCGCACTTTTAAAATTGATCCGCTGGGCTTAGCTATTGGATTGAGCGAACCTGAGTCACCCGCCATTCCCGGTTTTGCAGGCGCACGTTTTTCTCGTGATAATTACATTCTTCCTGATTTAGTTACTCAGCTCTGGAAAGATCGCGACATGGCCAAGCAGCATAAAGACGCTCCATTATCCTATGCCATCAAGATTATTATGAATTCGTTTTACGGGGTGCTTGGCTCATCTGGTTGTCGCTTTTTCAATCCGCAGTTAGCCAGCAGCATCACCCGCCGAGGCCATGAAATCATTCAGCAAAGCGCGGCCTTTATTGGTGAACAAGGCTATACCGTGATTTATGGCGATACCGACTCGGTCTTTGTGCATCTGGATGAGCAAGCCAGCGAAACCGAAGCCAATGAAATCGGCCAGCAACTCGCCGCGGCACTCAATCAACACTGGGCTCAAACCTTACAAGAACGCTTCGATATCCCCTCCAATCTGGAAATCGAATACGAAACGCATTATCTACGCTTTTTAATGCCGACTATTCGCGGCAGTGAAGCGGGTAGCAAAAAGCGTTATGCCGGCGTTGTGCGCCGAAATGATGAACTCAGCATGGTGTTTAAGGGTTTAGAAACCGTCCGCACCGACTGGACTACGCTGGCCAAAACCTTTCAGCAAGAGCTTTACCGACGCATCTTTAATGACCTGCCCTATGCTGATTATGTCCGCGAAGTCACTGATCAGCTATTTGCCGGCGAGTGCGATGATCAACTGGTTTACACCAAACGCCTGCGCCGCCCGCTAGAGAGCTATATCAGCAGCCAGCCACCCCATGTGAAAGCCGCTCGCAAAATGCAAAAGCCCGGCAAGCGAATCCAATACCTGATGACACTCAATGGACCCGACCCCATTGAAAATATCACCGCTAAGCCCGATTATCAGCACTATCAGGAAAAGCAGTTGCAACCCGTCGCCGATAGCATTTTATACTTTGTCGGTACCTCCTATGAGCGGCTCACACAAAGGCAAATGGATGTTTTTGGCTAGACTCTGTAGGGAATAATGTTTTTTGTAACGCTGCGCTGTTAGAATTCAACCCATTATCGATATGTAACAGGAAAATACCATGTCATTGATTATTACTGACGAATGCATCAATTGTGATGTTTGCGAGCCTGAGTGCCCAAATGACGCCATTTCTATGGGCGATGAGATCTATGAAATCGACCCTGATCGCTGCACCGAGTGTGTTGGCCATTTTGACGAGCCACAGTGTGTAGAAGTGTGCCCGGTTGATTGCATTCCAAAAGATCCGAATCGCGTTGAAGATCAGGATACCCTGATGAAGAAATACGAACACCTAATGGCAGAATAAGATAACAGGAAACCACTGATGCTCGTTACATTGTCGCCCTCTAAGGGCCAAAATTTCGATTTTCCAATGCCAGACGCGGATTATAGCGTGCCGGCTCAGCTTGATCAGTCGCAAATTCTGATTGATGAATTGCGCGACTATGCACCACCGCAAATCGAAAGCATGATGAGCATCAGTGAGAACCTCGCGAATCTAAACTTTGAGCGCTTTCAACAGTTTCACACCCCATTTAATCCCGAGAATGCCAAACCGGCATTGTTTGCATTTAAAGGGGATGTGTATTCAGGGATTGATAGCGCCAGCTTCACTAAAGATGATCTGAACTATGCCCAAGATCATTTGCGGATTCTATCAGGCCTGTATGGCGCCTTGCGTCCGATGGACTTGATTCAGCCTTACCGCCTGGAAATGAAAACCAAGCTGAAAAACCCACGCGGTGCGAACTTGTATGAGTTCTGGGGTGATCAGATTACCGATAGTCTGAATGCCGTCTTGGCAGAACAGGAAGAAGCAGTCTTGGTTAACCTGGCATCCAATGAGTATTATAAATCGGTCAAACCCAAACAGGTTAAAGGCCGTATTCTAAATATCGACTTTAAAGAAACCAAAGATGGTAAGACGCGCATCATTGCTTTCTATGCCAAAAAAGCCCGTGGCATGATGGCAGACTTCATTATCCGCAACCGAATTGAGTCACCCGAGGGTATCAAAGATTTCGATATCGCTGGCTATAAATACGCAGCTGAATTATCCAGCAAAGACAAGTGGGTATTTGAGCGCCAACAGCCAGAAGCAGCTAGCTAAAAGCCCCATTGTAAAGACACCCAATCTGCCATCACTTGGCAGCTTGGGTGTATCTCAAAATTCAGCTCAAGATTATCTTGGAATTTCCAAATTCCTGCTCGAGGTAATCCGCATGCTACAGCTTCATGATAACGGTCTGACCCTTTCCCTGCCCAATGCTGACGCAGCCTATTTTAACTATTACTGGCTGCGGGATAACTGCCCCAGCTCTTGGGATACCGATACGCAGGAACGAAGTTTCGACATTCTCGCCGAAGCCGACCACCTAAGGCCGCTTGAAATCAGTGATGACGCTGATCACCTATACCTCACTTGGCCAAGCGGTCACCAAAGCACTTACCACAAAGACTGGCTAAGCCAATGGCACACACCAAGCAGTGATAATGCACCCGGCCATGGCGATATTGCCATCCGAGCACGCCGCAGCTGGTACGCCGATCAATATGAGCAAATTGCCCGCTTTAGCTTTGATGACCTCATTACGCGCCCAGCCAAAGTCGCTGACTGGATTGAGGCGCTGCTTGATGAAGGCATTGCACTGATTACCGACATGCCAGATAGCGATGAAGGTTTGCAACAAGCCTGCGAGCTAATTGGTACCGTACGCCCCTCTTTTTCAGGTTACGCCTTTAATGTGCGCACCGAAGTAAAGCCCGTCAATCTCGCTTATACCGCCAGAGCATTGGAGTTGCATACCGATTTGCCCCCTGAAGAACTCGCTCCCGGTGTGCAATTTCTGCATTGCCGAGTCAATGACGCTGAAGGTGGCCAGAGCCTGTTTGTCGATGCCACCAGCGTTGCTAATGAGTTCCGCGAGCATTATCCTGACTACTTCAAACTACTGACCGAGACCAAAGTCCCCTTCCGCTACACCACCGACACGCAAGATGTTCGTGCCCGCCAGCGTATTATTGAACTCGATCCGGTCAACGGTGAAGTCAGTGGCATTAGTTTTAGCCAACATTTATCCGACATTTTCGATATGCCACAAACGTTTATGGATGAGTTTTATCCGGCATTTCGTAAATTTGGCCAAATGCTACAAGACCCTAAATACCTAATGCGCTTCAGGCTGAATGCTGGTGAATGCATTGTGTTTGATAACCATCGCATTGCACATGGTCGCGGCTCATTTATTGAAGGCAGTGGCGCGCGCCACCTACGCGGCTGTTATATTGATCGAGGCGAAATGCGTAGTACCTACCGGGCATTGCGCAAGGAATATCCTAACGTTACCGACACTCAAGAGGAATAAGCATGCCCACTTCACACTCACAAGACCCACACTGGCAACAACGCGTTGATTTAGCCGCCGCCTTTCGCAGTGCTGCACGGCTTAACCTCAACGAAGCCGTCGCTAATCACTTTTCCTTAGCGGTGAATGATGATGGTACTGAGTTTTTGATTAACCCTAATCAACGACACTTTGGGCTGATTAAGGCTAGCGAATTATTACTGTTGGATGCTAATGATCCGGATGTCTTAAAGCAGCCCAATGCGCCAGACCCAACCGCGTGGGGCTTACATGGCTCAGTACATCGCTACTGCCCACATGCGCGCTGCGTTATGCATGTGCATTCCATGTTTTCTACGGTATTAGCTTCACTGGCCGACAGTCGCTTACTGCCAATAGATCAAAATACTGCCACGTTTTACCAGCGCTATGTGATTGATGACAGCTTTGGGGGCTTGGCATTTGAAGCTGAGGGTGAGCGTTGTTCACGCTTGCTGGGTGATCCCAAAGTTAAGGTGATGATTATGGGTAATCACGGCCTGCTAGTACTTGGTGATAGCGTGGCGGACACCTTTAATCGCCTATATTACTTTGAGCGCTCCGCGGAAACCTATATTCGCGCGCTGCAAACAGGTCAGCCATTACGGGTGCTATCTCATGAAGTTGCAGAAAAAACGGCTAGCGAATTGGATGACTATCCCGACCAGTCGCAGCGCCACTTTGATGACCTGAAAACGCTGCTTGATCGTAGTGAGCCTGATTATAAGGAATAATACTTCAGGCTAAACTTCGTGGCTTGCTAACCAGCAAAAAAGTTTAGCAAGCCACGAATAATGATTTGAGCAACTAGAGCGCTTTATCCAACTCCGCATAAGCTTTACTCAACCAGACTTTAACTCGCTGGCGTTCCATCATACCCAGCGTTGGGCCTTTCACTTTATCCTTATTATTAGCCGCTGCCCACAAGCTCGCACCCGCCCGATCAATCTTGCGCATAGAGCCCGCATGCAAGCTCGGCAGATCCATCACACGTGCGCCCAGCGCCATCGCTCTGGCCTTAGCGTCCGACTCATCAAATAAGGAAAAATCACCGCCGCGCCCATGATTGCGGACTAAAATGTACTGAGGCCCTGCTCCATAGGTATCCAATACCTTTTCCAGCAAACGGACCGAATCAGTCCCATCATCCATCACATGCCATAGAGTAATTCCCACGCCAGCATCTTCACTGAAATCGACCAAACCAGATTCTGTAATCCAGCTATCCAGCGGACGCGCAGCCTGTGCCGCCAAATCAACAATCACATCACAGCCCGACTCAACGGCTGCTTCTGCGATTTGGTCAGCACTTTCAAACGAGGCAATATCAACCGCTTGGGTGTAATCACCGTAATAACGCACTAAAGCGCCATGCGATAAATCACCATCAAACGCCGTAAATGGTTTCTCTTTATCAATATGATATTGCGCCAGTACTCTGGCTAACACCGACTTACCTACACCACCTTTCTCACCACCGACAAAATGGATACGGGTCATTTCAGTTATTCCTCTTAGTCTGTTGAGTCCGTTAATACATCCCGAAACCACATCCCCATGTCCTGAATCTCAGAGGGGTGTACCGAATGTTCCATGGGATACGTTTTGGAAAGTACATCGAAGCCATGCTTTTCCAGTTTTGGCACATAGTCTTCCCACCATGCCACTGGAATCACCGGATCATACGTGCCATGCGCCGCAAATACCGGAATCTGATCATAGCCTTTTGGCAATTTCGACAACACTTCATCGGCAAAGGGAAAGTAGGTAGATAGTGCCATTAGGCCACCTAAACGCTTGGGATAACGCAATGCCGTATGCAGGGCAATTACACCACCTTGGGAGAAGCCAGCCATAATAATATTTTCAGGCTCGATGCCCAGCTGAATTTGCTCTTCGATCAGTTCATTAATCCAGCCCACCGTCGTCAGAATGTCGTCTTCACTGGCATTTTTACTGCGATCTAAAGAAATAATGTCATACCAAGCTGGCATCGTATAACCGTTATTCAGCGTGACTGGGCGAGATGGCGCATGCGGAAAAATAAAGCGCACGCCAATGCTTTTATCCAGCTTTAGCTCCGGCACGATCGGCACAAAGTCATTACCATCGGCACCCAAGCCATGTAACCAGATGACCGCATGACGAATGTCAGTACCCAGCTCGATTGTTTCGCGTTCCAATTTCATGAGTGTATTTTCCAACTGAAGGATTCTAATAGGTAGAAATGAGGATTTACAAAGCGGCAACGCGGGGTGCGCTGCCGCTGACTGTAGTTATGGCAGCAAAGACTCACCAGCAAATAACTCCTGAATCGTCTCGCGACGACGGATTTGATGCACTTGCTCGCCATCGATCAATACTTCACAAGCCCGAGGACGCGTGTTGTAGTTAGATGACATGCTAAAGCCATAAGCGCCTGAAGAGCGAATCGCAATCAAATCGCCTTGTTCCAGCGCCAACTCACGGTCTTTTCCAAGGAAATCGCCAGTTTCGCAAATTGGGCCAACGATGTCATACAAGCTGCTTTCAACCGCTGGTTCTTCCTTCACCGGAATAATCCGCTGCCATGCCTGATACAAAGATGGGCGCAATAAGTCATTCATCGCCGCATCAACAATCGCAAAGCTCTTGGTTTCGCCAGGTTTCAGGTATTCCACACGAGACACCAAAATTGCTGCATTCGCGACAATCGCACGGCCTGGCTCGATCACCACTTCGTAATCTTTCAGGCGCTCGTTTTCCATCATTTTCTGCATGTATTCAGCAGGCAATGGTGGGGTTTCTTCGTTGTAACGCACGCCCAGTCCACCTCCTAAATCAAGATGGCTAATGGTAATGCCTTTCTCTTTTAAGCGATCAGCCAGATCCAGTACGCGGTCCAGCGCATCTAAAAATGGAGATACTTCTGTCAACTGAGAACCGATATGACAATCAATTCCATCGACTTTGATATTTGGCATGCTTTCCGCACGCTCATACACCGCTTCAACGGTTTTAATATCAATGCCGAATTTATTTTCTTTCAAACCGGTAGAAATATACGGGTGAGTTTTCGCATCAACATCCGGATTAACCCGAATAGAGATCGCAGCAGCCTTACCCATTTCACGAGCAACGCTATTCAAACGGTCTAATTCAGCCTCAGATTCGATATTAAAGCAGCGAATACCGACTTCCAGTGCACGGCGCATTTCATCGTCACGCTTACCAACGCCTGAGAAAACCACTTTTCCAGGGTCTCCACCAGCCGCAATCACACGCTCCAGCTCGCCAACCGATACAATGTCGAAGCCTGAGCCTAAGCGGGCAAATAAATTCAGAATGGCTAAGTTAGAACACGCCTTTACCGAATAGCAGATCAGGTGGTCATGATCGCCAAAGGCATTATTAAAGGCATGCCAGTGGCGCTCCAAGGTCGCCCGTGAATAGATATAACAGGGTGTGCCATAGGTATTTGCAATGCCTTTGACCGACACATCTTCAGCGTAGAGCTGGCCTTGCTTATAATTAAAGTAATCCATTATTTTGTTTTCTGCTTATCTTGAGTGGTGTCAGCTGCTTTCGCTTTTGGCAGGTAAAGATCACCCTTTGTGCCACAGCCACTAAGTAATGAGACAAAAAACAGCCCCATTACCATGATTAAAAAAATCCGGTTTCCCCAGCAAACTTGCTTAAACATGGAAACTCCCCGCACTTTGTAAAGAGCGCAGTATACCGAATTTTTAAAGTTGCTTGAAATACGAACTGGTCACCCCAACATAATTTGCTTGAATTAAATCAAAAGCGGAGCTTATAAGTGGAGCAATATCGAGGAACAACGATCCTTTCGGTACGCCGGAATGGCAAAGTCGTAATTGGCGGAGACGGTCAAGTCTCATTGGGCAACACCGTCATGAAAGGAAACGCTCGCAAAGTTCGACGTTTACACGATGGTCAGGTCATTGCAGGCTTCGCAGGCGGTACCGCCGATGCCTTTACCCTGTTTGAGCGCTTTGAAGCCAAACTGGAGCAGTACAACGGTAACCTGACCCGTGCAGCCATTGAGCTAGCTAAAGACTGGCGAAGCGATCGCGCAATGCGCCGTCTGGAAGCCTTGTTGGCCGTCGCCGATAGCGAAACTTCATTAATCATTACCGGTAATGGGGATGTTATTGAGCCGGAAGATAATCTGATCGCCATTGGCTCTGGTGGCCCGTTTGCGCAATCAGCCGCGCGTGCGCTCTTGGACAATACTGATATGTCGGCCCGTGATATCGTGGAAAAAGGCTTAGGTATTGCAGCAGATATCTGTATCTACACCAATCACAACCGTACTATCGAAGAACTTTAAGGAATCCATCACCATGTCAATGACTCCTCGGGAAATCGTACAGGAACTCGACAAACATGTTGTCGGGCAACAGCAAGCCAAGCGCGCGGTAGCCATTGCGCTGCGTAATCGCTGGCGTCGGCAGCAGTTAGGCGAAGATTTGCGCCATGAAGTTACCCCTAAAAATATTCTGATGATCGGGCCTACCGGTGTCGGTAAAACCGAAATTGCACGCCGCTTAGCGAAACTGGCGAACGCGCCATTCATTAAAGTGGAAGCCACTAAATTTACCGAAGTGGGTTATGTCGGTAAGGAAGTTGACTCCATTATTCGTGATTTAGCGGATATTGCGATTAAGCTAACGCGTGAACAAGAAGTTGAAAAGCACAAATACCGTGCTGAAGATGCTGCAGAAGACCGCGTATTAGATATTCTGCTGCCTTCACCCAAGACAGAAACGACAGATGCTAGCTGGACTAGCGCTGAAACCACCGATAGTGCGACGCGTCAGAAATTCCGCAAGAAATTGCGCGAAGGCCAGTTAGACGACAAAGAGATCGAAATTGATGTCGCCCAAGCGGCGGCCAGTGTAGACATCATGGCACCACCGGGCATGGAAGATATGGCGAGCCAGTTACAAGGCATGTTCGCGAATATGGGTGCAGACAAAAAGCAAAAGCGCAAAGTGAAGATCAAAGAAGCGCTGAAGCTGTTGGCTGAAGAAGAAGCCCACAAGATGCTGAACAACGACGAAATCAAACAGATTGCGATTAAAAACGTTGAGCAAAACGGTATCGTCTTCTTGGATGAGATCGATAAAGTGGTTCGCAAAGGCCAATCAGGTGGAGCTGATGTATCACGTGAAGGCGTTCAGCGTGATTTACTACCATTAATCGAAGGCACTAGCGTAACGACTAAGCACGGTATTATCAAAACCGATCACATTCTGTTTATCGCATCCGGTGCGTTCCACTTAGCGAAGCCTTCTGATCTGATTCCGGAGCTGCAGGGTCGTTTACCGATTCGTGTTGAGTTAGAAGCTCTAACTGCAAAAGACTTTGAGCGTATTTTGGTTGAGCCTCACGCATCACTGACTGAGCAATATGTTGGCCTGCTGCAAACTGAAGGCGTTAATTTGACCTTCACTCAAGATGGTATTGAGCGCATTGCCAAGCATGCCTTTGATGTGAACTCCAGCACTGAGAACATCGGTGCGCGTCGTTTGCACACCATTGTTGAGCGTTTGCTGGAAGATGAGCTATATCGTGCGCCAGACTGTGAAGCTGAGGTTGTTGTTGACGGTAAGAAAGTTGATGATACGCTTGGCCCATTGGTTCAGGATGAAGATCTGTCTCGCTATATCTTGTAAGGTATAGCAAGGTCTCGCTCAAACCGACCTGTGGCTACACTACTCACCTCCATTGAACAGAGAAAACCGTTATGACACCAACCAATATCGCGCTGCATCAGAAATCACGGGTGCTGGAACTGACCTGGCCAGATAATGTAGTGCATCAATTGCCGTGTGAATATTTACGGGTTTACTCGCCTTCAGCGGAGGTGCGTGGCCACGGGCCGGGACAGGAAAAACTGCAACTGGGCAAAGAGTCGGTCAATATCACCGCCATTGAGCCCGTTGGTCGCTATGCAGTGAAATTAGTGTTTGATGATAAGCACGACAGCGGTTTGTATGACTGGAACTTGCTGCGCGACTTAGGCGATAACTATGAAGCCCACTGGGCAGACTATTTACGTCGCTGCGAAGAGGCCAATTACGTTCGTCAAACTGATGTACAGGTAAGCTAATAATGACTGATTCCACAACTCAAGCCGCTATTCCAAATGATACCTTTATCGAGCAATTTATCGCTCAGCTAACGTTTAACGAGGATGGATTGATTCCGGCGATTGCTCAACAGCATGATACCGGCGAAGTCTTGATGATGGCGTGGATGAATTCCACATCGATTGCTGAGACATTGAAGAATAACCGCGTGTGCTACTGGTCCCGTTCGCGTCAGTCTTTATGGCGCAAGGGTGAAAGCTCCGGTCAGGTGCAGTTGCTAAAAGGCTTCCGCATTGATTGCGATGCCGACACACTGCTATTAGAAGTTGATCAAACCGGTCCAGCGTGCCACACAGGCCGCCGCAGCTGTTTCTACCGAGTCGTGGAAGGCAACGAGCTAATCACAGACTCAGAGCCACTCATTGATCCTAAGACACTCTACGGAAAATGAAGCAGATTTTTCTCTGGTTAATCCGGGGTTATCAGTTATTTTTAAGTCCGGTGATTGGCGCGAACTGCCGCCATGAGCCGACTTGCTCACGTTATTCCTTTCAGGCAATTGAACGCTTTGGCGCTTTGAAAGGCTTATGGCTTACGGTGAAGCGGGTTGGCAAATGCCACCCTTGGGGAACTTGGGGCTACGATCCGGTTCCTGAGAAAAAAGAACCACATCAATAACCCCACTTTCTGAATTAGTCTAACAACTGGGTACTAGCGATAAACTTCAAGCTTTTTGAGTTTAGACATCGCGATCGGTACCTGTGCTAAGCCTTCCTTACGACGTAAAGTCACAATCAAATCACCACCCTGCACAGCTTCTAACTTACCGGATGAAATACGGCCGTCTTTCCACGAAGCACGCACCAACTTACCGACCGCACGACGTGCATTGAACACATTGATATCGCGATACTTAGCCGTTTTTAAAACAACCTCGTCTTGCTTGGCTAAGGCTTTTTGAGCCTCTTCCGGCAAGAAGTCTCTTGAGGAATAAACGGGCTCCAGCTCGATTTCATCTTCAACGACTGGCGCTTCGGTCACAATCAAATCAGCAGGCTTGCCCGTCACCATTGAGGTGATCTCTGCTTTGCCGTTGTGTAACACCACTCTAGCTGCGCTAAAGGTTTTCTCCAGAGGTAAGCCAAGCACTACCATTGCCACCACGGATAAAATTAAACCAATAAACACACCGGCAATATTGGTTGTGAGTGCACCGCCCCATGAGACTTGAGTAAATAGCACAAATGCTAGCGTTGAAAAGAACACCGGCATGGCAATTTGCAGAATCACAGTCAGCATTGGCTCAAGCGCCAACACATCCAACAGGATTAACGAGGCAATGCCAAAAATAATTCCAACCAACCAAGAGGTAAACACCCAAGGCATGCCCGGCTGACGCGCGTAAAGTTGTTTGGCAATATGACTAGTCAACCACAGAGTAATCAGGAATGTGACTATCAGAATTGGAAATGTGAGCATCTCCATACTAGGGACCTTATTGTTATTTTGATTAGTGTCCACAATTAAACAGGGTAAGTACTGACTTAGCAATACTTACCCGATAAGTGCAATTACACCTCAAACATCCCTACTCTTCGATCAGTGTTACCGTGGGTAAAATGAACTCAATTTCTGATTTAGTGTTGCCGAGTTTGGTTGCATCTTTCACTGCGGCAGTGAGCATTTTATGGTCTCCCGCCTTTTGAGAGGCACGCTCAGCCCAGTGTAAAGTGGCTTTCTTGCGATCTTTATCTACATCAGTAATTTGGATATCAAAGCCCATGCTATCGCCAACCTCAGGGACTTTAGAGAGCTTCTCCCAAGGAATCACTGCAGAGACTTTGTAACCATGCTCAACCTGCGTAAAGAACGGATTAAACTCCCCTGCTTCGCCGTACTTAAGTTCCAGTGACTTGGGCTCTTCTTCACCCAGTTTTACGGTTAGCTCAATGCCATCACCTGTTTCAACATGGCCATCTTCAACGGCGACGGCCAGATACAGATTGGTTTCATCCCAATACGCCTGCCATTTTGCCGCGATTTTGGAGACTTTCGATGGGTCTTTATTCGGCAAATACACCGGCCAGAAATCATTCATCGACCACAACACATCCGGTGAGCTGACTTTCTTTAACTCAACACCACTTTGCGCCGTGGCTGTATTCATCAATGAGGTCGCTTCCGGCCCTTTAATCCCAGCCTTTTGCTCCATATAACTTAGGATCGCATCGTACTTAGGCGCTTCGGAGCGAGACTGAGAAATGTATTCTTTAATCCCCCAGCTGCCGTACCAGCTATAAATACGTGGCGCGCTAAATTGAACAAACAGCCTGCCGCCGGCCTTTTCCCAGGCTTCCATGTATTTCTTGTAGAGGTCACCCATACGACGGTCACGATTGGCGGCATACAACAGTTCGTTATTGCCGTCATCTGCCTTACGGGTATTCCAATCCACCAAATGCTGACCACCTTCATAGGCAATCATATCGACATCAAATACCTCAGCCACTTTCGACTGCTGCTCCATTTGTCGCACACTGGCAGCAAAACCTTTCTTAGAGCGTCTGTTATTGATCGCTTTGAAAATATCATCAACATTTTTAGCGTTCTGAATTTCTTTAATTGTGGCACCGAAATATGGCGCGACGGCTAAAGCATCGGTCTTTTTATACGCATCGCGATAGGTCAACAAGGCATTCGACATACGAGGATTACTTGTCCATGCCCCCATTACCCGAATCAAGCGATCTGTACCACCAAAGGCCGCTTCCCAGATATCAAACACCTGCACACTGCGCAGTGAATGGTACTTGGTACGCGCCTTATTTTTGTCAGTATCCAAACCGAGTTTAAGGCCCTGATTAATCGCATAATCATGATGCACAAAGATTGGATTCCAGATTTCATTACTGTATTCAATATACGCTTTCAGACCCGGTTTCAGGCGCTCATTTACCATGTCGGCAAACTTACGAATATAGTCATCACTAGCCTGATACGGCATAGAGAACCACGCATCGGCATTCACTTTATTGGCAATATCAATCATCACCTCAACCGGCGCGCCCCGTGAATAAGTCCCTTCGCGCCCCCCCCAAGTGGCTTTTTCAGGCTTGTTGCGATCATCCCAATCAATCACTGGATTACGCGTCATGCCGCTCATATTCATAAAACGAATCACCTGAAAATCTTTAATAAAATTCAAGTAATCAGGGTTGTAGCGAATCAGCTCGTAATGAGAGGCAAATGATAAGTAAGCACCCGGCTTACAGGCACTTTCATCATCCACTCGAATGTAGGGGTTACCGTTACAAATACCGCCCGGCAATAGCACGCGAATATTGCGAATATAGTCTTTCTTATCGATCTCTTTAATCGCCAACGACGCATTTAGAATGCGATCAGGGCCGGCTTTGATTTCGATAATATCCATACCATCACGGTGCGCGACAAGGGATGCATCATTCCCATAGTGGATCGTGCCCTTACCATCGTATAGCACCGTGTAAAAGCCATCGGGAACGGTATTCACTGGCAAACGATTCAGGAATTTAGTTAGCGCCTGACCACCATGCAAATCAATTGGCCAGCCTTGAGCATCGTACTCAACGTCCTTTCCACTACCCCATGGCGTGGTTTCATAAAAAGGAATGGCGGATTTGAAAATATTGACGAACTGGACGCTGGAGGTATCTTCTTTCACATCGGCAGTGTTAATGCCCATGATGCGACTTGCGCGCTGAAAACCAGTTCGGTCTTCCTCGGTTGGAACCTCAGGAACCACCGGCTTATCTTCAGGAATAACAACAGGTGCCTGAGCGGTTTGAGTCGTGTCAGTGCCATCCTCATCGCGGTCGATAGCGCCAGAGCTTTGAGCATCCGTACCGGCAGTTGGCGTTTGACCAGCGGGCGCAGCACTTTGTTCTCCTGATTTACTGCTAGTGAAAATCGCGGCCTTGCCCGACATCACCGACTCTTTGTATAAATAATATGACAGTCCGGCAAAGCCGACCATGCCAACCAAACTCAGATAAAGCAGTAAATCTTTTGTGGAGCGCATGTATTTTATTCCATTAATTTTTCCAGCTGCCCGATTCCTTCAGGCAGCTGGTATTACTCTATTTTTTATTTTGAATCTAACTCGCCCGCAGCAAATGCCTTAGCAAAGTCCAGCATGCGTTGGGTTGAGCGTAATGCCTTTACACGAATTTCTTCGTCGACAAACACTTCGTTATCACCATTTTCCAGCACTGCTAACAAATTATCCAGCCCGTTCATCGCCATCCAAGGACAGTGCGCACAGCTTTTACAGGTCGCGCCAGTACCATTGGTTGGAGCTTCGATAAATTCCTTATCAGGAGCCGCCTTCTTCATTTTATAGAAGATGCCTTTATCGGTTGCCACAATGAATTGCTTGTTAGGCAGCTCTTTGGCCGCGGTGATGATTTGCGTGGTTGACCCCACTACATCCGCCAATGCAATGACATCGGTTGGCGACTCAGGATGCACTAAAACCGCCGCATCCGGATATTTCTCAATCAGCTCACCCAGCGCACGAGACTTAAACTCATCATGTACAATACAAGCACCCTGCCAGCGCACCATTTCAACTTGTGTAGCGCGCTGAATATAAGTACCCAAATGGCGATCGGGTGCCCATAAGATTTTCTTACCTTGATCAGCCAACCAAGAGACCAAATCCAAAGCAATACCGGAAGTCACCACATAATCAGCACGTGCTTTAACCGCCGCACTAGTATTGGCATACACCACCACCGTGTGCTCAGGATGCTCATCACAAAACTTGTCAAAGTCTTCAATTGGACAACTCAAATCCAGTGAACATTCCGCTTCCAGCGTCGGCATGATCACCCGCTTTTCCGGCGTCAGGATTTTCGCGGTCTCACCCATAAAACGAACCCCTGCTACCACTAAGGTTTTCGCAGGATGTTCATTACCAAATTTCGCCATATCGAGCGAGTCAGACACATAACCGCCGGTTTCTTCCGCCAGCTCTTGCAACTCCGCAGACACGTAATAGTGCGCGATTAATACGGCATTCTGCTCCTTAAGCAGTTTTTTAATCTTATTCTTAACCGCCTCTTTTTGTTCAGGCGAGTAAACCGGCCGCAGCGACTCAATCTTCGCTGTCGCAGGATAAATAATCTCTGGCAGAACAGGGGCTGTTACTTGGGTGGACATCGCTTATACTCACTCATATTATTTCCGGACATCATACCAACAAACCATGTCAGATAAAAATCCCCGCAAACCGCTTGTTCTCGTTGATGGATCATCCTATCTGTTTCGCGCCTTTTTTGGCCTACCCAACACCCTGACTAGCCCAGATGGTAGACAAACTAACGCAATTCATGGTGTGCTGAGTATGCTTGATAGCTTACGCAAAACCTATGAACCAGAACATATGGCCGTGGTGTTCGATGCCAAGGGAAAAACCTTCCGAAATGACCTGTTTCCGGAATACAAAGCCACTCGCCCGCCCATGCCGGAAGAGCTGCGCTATCAAATAGAGCCGCTGCACGAGATCATACTGGCGCAAGGTTATCCGATGTTAGTAATCCCCGATGTAGAAGCGGATGACGTCATTGGCACCCTGTCCGTTGGTTATGATGGCGACGTGATTATCTCCACTGGCGATAAAGACATGGCGCAACTGGTCAACGAGCGGGTTAGCCTGATCAATACCATGTCTAACAGCTTCCACGACATTCAGGGAGTCATCGACAAATACGGCGTGCGGCCTGATCAGATCAAAGACTACCTCACCCTGATGGGCGATAAAGTCGATAATATTCCAGGGGTTGATAAAGTAGGCCCAAAAACTGCAGTGAAGTGGTTGGCCGAGTACGGCACGCTTGAAAACATCATCGCCAATGCGGATAACTTCAAAGGCAAAGTCGGTGAATATTTACGCGAAGCCATCCCCCGCCTGCCGCTGTCTTACGAGCTGGTCACGATAAAATGTGATCTTGATCTAAGCTGCACGGGTGATTCACTGAGTTTCAGCAAAGAAAATACTGAGCGACTGGCTGAGCTGTATACCGAACTGGGCTTGCGCACGCGCTTAGCTCGCTTACAAGAAAGCAGCCCCGATATCATTACAACATTGGATGAGCCAGCCCCAATGGAAGGCGGCGTGCCTGCAGTTGAAATCATTGATGAAGTTGACTACCAATGCATTCTCACCGAAGCACAATTGGATGAGTGGGTTGAAAAAATCAGCACCGCTAAGTGGGTATCGTTTGATAGTGAAACCACCAGCCTGAATTATATTGATGCCCGTGTGGTTGGCCTATGCTTTTCAGTGACACCTGGTGAAGCCGCCTACTTGCCATTAGGTCACGATTATATTGATGTGCCTGAGCAGTTGGACTTTGATGCCACTTTGGCGCGCCTCAAGCCATTGCTGGAAGATCCAACGATACTTAAAGTCGGTCAAAATCTGAAATATGACCGCTCTGTGCTGCTAAATCATGGTATCGAGTTGCGCGGCATTGCACATGACACCATGTTGGAATCCTATGTATTGGACTCTGTGGCTAACCGTCACGATATGGATACGCTGTGCCTGAAACACTTAAATCATCAAACCATTAAGTTTGAAGACATTGCGGGCAAAGGCAAAAAACAGCTCACCTTCAACCAAATTACTTTGGAAGAAGCCACACCCTATGCTGCGGAAGATGCAGATGTGACCTTGCGTTTGCATCGCTTCTTTGCGCCACAAATTAAAGCGCTGAAAAACGATAAAGCACCCAATCAAGAAAAGCTGTATCGCGAAATTGAAATGCCACTGCTGAAGGTATTATCCGATATCGAACGCACCGGCGTTATGATCGATGCTGAGATGCTAGGCGTGCAAAGTAAAGAACTCACCACGCGCATGGCCGAGCTGGAAAAAGAGATTTATGCGCTGGCCGGTGAAGAGTTTAACCTTGGCTCACCCAAGCAAATTCAGGCGATTTTCTTTGATGAGGAAAAGCTGAATCTTCCCGTCATTCGTAAAACACCAAAAGGTCAGCCATCAACCGCAGAGGATGTGTTAAGTGAGCTGGCGCTGGAACATGAAGTACCGCGCTTGCTGTTGGAACATCGTGGATTGAGTAAGTTGAAATCGACGTATACCGACAAGCTGCCGCTGATGATTAATGACAGCACCGGACGCGTTCACACCTCTTATCAGCAAGCGATTGCCGCAACCGGACGCTTATCCTCAACTGATCCAAACTTACAAAATATTCCCGTCAGAAATGCGGAAGGCCGTCGTATTCGTCAGGCATTTGTGGCACCAAAGGGCCGTAGCATTCTCGCGGCCGATTACTCGCAAATCGAACTGCGGATTATGGCGCACCTGTCTGGTGACGAAGGCTTACTCAGCGCGTTCTCAGCGGGTAAAGATATTCATAAAGCGACCGCTGCAGAAATTTTTGGCGTGCCTCTGGAAGAAGTTGTTGTTGATCAACGTCGTGCAGCGAAAGCGGTTAACTTTGGTTTGATTTATGGCATGTCGGCCTTTGGCTTGGCCAAACAGCTGAGCGTGTCGCGCGGTGAAGCGCAGGAATATGTGAATCTGTATTTTGCCCGCTACCCCGGCGTGAAAGCGTATATGGAAGACACCCGCGAGAAGGCGAAAGAGCAAGGTTATGTTGAGACCTTATTTGGCCGTCGTTTGTACCTGCCAGAGATTAATTCTAAGAATGCCATGCGCCGCAATTATGCCGAGCGTACCGCGATCAATGCACCGATGCAGGGAACTGCGGCGGATATTATTAAACTAGCGATGATCTCAGTACATGACTGGCTGCGCGAAGGCACTACAAGCACCAAAATGATTATGCAGGTGCATGATGAATTGGTGTTTGAAGTAGCGGATGAAGAGCTGGAGTTGGTTAGAGGGATTGTGGTTGAGCGGATGACTAAGGCGGCGGAGTTGGCAGTGCCGCTGGTGGTGGATACTGGGGTTGGGGTTAATTGGGATGAGGCGCATTGATGCAGCTTCAACCAAGATAGACACTATCGATGAACACGCAGTCAATATGTGCTATTTTCACTCATTATTTTAATCTTCGGAAATAACCAGACATGCCAAGAGTTAACTTAGACGCCCTAATTCCCAGGGAAGACTTTGAGGTACTTAACAACAATACAAACCAACAGCTTGTTAACACCCTTAGTGCGGGTGCGCTTGCCAAAGGGCAGTTTCTCTATTCATCTCTTAGAAAACCGGACTTCCAGAGAGAAACTGCGGACTGGGACGAAGAAAAAATAAAGGACTTTATACATAGTTTTCTTAATGGAGATTTGATTCCATCAATCATTCTCTGGAGCGCAGGACAGTACACCTTTGTTATAGATGGAGCACATAGGCTAAGCGCTCTCATAGCATGGGTTAATAATGACTATGGCGACGGGCTAATTTCACAATCATTTTTTAACCATGACATAGATTCAGAGCAACTATCAATAGCCGTTAAAACCCGCAAACTAATAGAGCGTGAAATTGGTTCATACCAGAGTTTCCTTGACGCAGCAGCGAACCAAGAATTAGCTGCTCCGGAGAAACTCAAAACAGCACTCAAGTTGGGGATTCTATCCGTTAATATTCAGTGGGTTCAGGGCGACTCTGATAAAGCTCAAAAGTCTTTTTTTAAAATTAATGAAAAGTCTACCCCAATCAGTGAGACCGAAAAAGCTCTTCTCAAGGCACGTAAAACACCCTACGCAATAGCATCAAGAGCCATCATGCGTTCAGGGACTGGACATCAATATTGGTCAAAGTATCAAGATGAAATAGGTGATGAGATAATAAAGATTGCTAAAGAAATCAACGAATCTCTCTTCACACCAGAAACCAACGGCCCTGTTAAAACTTTGGATTTGCCACTAGCAGGCAAAAACTACTCACCAAGAACACTTCCTTTAATTTTTGATCTAGTGAAGCTATCAAACAATGCTTTAAAAAAAGAGGTCGGAGATGATCCTGATGGTAAAGCTACTATAAAATTCTTAAAAAATACTAACCGAATTATCAGGCGTTTCACTACGACACACCCATCGTCCTTAGGTCTTCATCCTGCGGTTTATTTCTACAGCGAAAAAGGGAGATATCAACCTACAGCTTTCCTTGCATGGATTGAGATAATCAAGGATTTTGAAAACAAGAATAGTTTTGATGACTTTATAAGAGCAAGAGCTACTTTTGAAACATATATCATCAATAGAAAGAACCTCACCAATCAAATCACGACCAAATACGGAAGTGCTCTAAAGGGATACCTTCATCTAAAGTCTCTCTACACAGATATTCTTGACCTAATATTGGACAACAAAACTGCGATGGAGGACATTGATAGTGCAATATCTGATAGCTACACATATCTCAAGATCAATGATAATGGGGAACTTCCGGGTACGAGCACATTTTCATCAAATTCTAAATCTGAAGTGTTCCTGAGGGATGCAGTTCAAAGTGCTCCGAGGTGTAAAATTTGCCAAGGGCTTGTTCATCTAAAATCAATTACAATTGACCATATTCAAAGAAAAGAAGACGGTGGCCTAGGAACTCCAAGCAATGGCCAATTAAGTCATCCGTATTGTAATTCAACGTATAAGAACTAAAGGGACTAGTTGGCCACCTATTGGGTGTTCATAGGAGCGACCGAGGGAGAGGTTACTCCCTCCTAATAGCTCTGGCTTACCAATTTCCTTACTCAAGACTTGCAATAGACGTCATCAAGCGCCGTGTATTCTTCGGGCTTCTCAAGAGATAAGCCGTTTCTTCAAGGTTGTGGTAGTCCTCCAGAGAAATCATGACCACAGTACTCTCCCCTTTTCGTGTGATGAGAACGGGTGAATGATCTTTGCAAACTTGCGCCATTGTTTTTGCGAGATTGTTGCGCACTGCGGTATAACTTAAACTTTTCATAATCAAATCCTGTACATATACACTTTTATGTACTTTGATAATATCAGTTAATCTCAGCTCAATAGGGCTACAGTGCAACTACACCCTTTATACCAACGAGGGGTCACTTCCGTAGTCCAAGGGCTTGCGACTCGGATGGTAAACCCGAAGCACGTAAAGCACGTTATCCTTAATATGGTAAGGAATTCGGTATTTATATGCTGGGGTTATCTTTTCCCAAACATCATCGCGAGGCGTTCTAAACCCTCTCGAAATACTACCCGGTATCTCTTTTACCGTTTTTTCAATATCAGAAACTACATTTTTAAAGCCACTCGGAGACAGTGGTTCAAGGTAGTCTCGCAACTCTTTCAAGTCTTGCTGTGCAGGCGCAGTAAAACGAATTTCCATTAGCCGGCCTTTTTAGGAGCTGGTTTCTTGGTTTCAAACGGTTGTTCGTTTTCTTCACCCCAAGTGTGCATCCATTCAAAAATTTCACTTGCGGCATAAGTTGGCTCTTTTTCGATAGACTCAACTGCGTTATCCAACTCTTTTAGATAATCCATGCGTGTCGCCAGAAACGCTTCAACTGCCTGATTAATAACATAAGACCGAGAGCGGTTTGTAAGCTTAGCAAACTCATTCAAACTGTTGCGGGTCTCTTCACTAAAGCGAACTGTCATTGGGGGAATTGTTGAGGCCATGATTACTTCCATCATTTAGGTACTTGAATACAGTGTATTCACCTGTATTCACCTGTCAAGAAAATAGTGTTCCGTATTGAGTACCCAGAACCCCGTATATCCGACACAGCCGTAGTGAATCCTTGCTACCCACACAGCTCCCACTATAATCAACCACCAAAGCTAAAACCTCCGAGGAAAAAATCATGAAAGCAATTGGTTACCAAAAGTCCCTACCAATCGATGCACCAAACGCGCTAATGGATATCGAGCTACCAAAGCCAGCCGCCAGCGGCAAAGATATCCTAGTCCGTGTTGAAGCGGTCTCAGTAAACCCGGTAGATGCCAAAGTCCGCATGCGTGCCGCCCCTGAAGGCGATGATTACAAAGTGCTGGGCTACGATGCAGCTGGCGTAGTGGAGTCCGTCGGCGAGGACGTCACCTTATTCAAAGCAGGCGATAAAGTTTGGTATGCCGGTGCGATTAACCGCTCCGGTTCAAATGCGGAATACCATCTGGTTGATGAGCGCATTGTGTCAAAAATGCCGGAGTCACTGAGTTTTACCGAGGCCGCAGCACTTCCTTTGACTTCAATTACTGCTTGGGAATTGTTATTCGATCGCCTCGGCCTGACGGAAGAAAGCACTGGCGAGCTATTAGTGATTGGCGCATCTGGCGGCGTGGGTTCTATCATGGTTCAGCTGGCTAAAAAGCTAACCAACCTAACCATTATCGGCACCGCGTCCCGACCTGAAACTCAGGAATGGGTTAAAAATATCGGCGCAGATCATGTGATTGATCACAGCAAGCCATTAGATTCTGAGTTAAAAGCGATTGGCTTTGATACGGTAAAATACATCGCCAGCCTGACTAATACTGATGATCACATGGCGGCCATTATCGAAGCGATTGCGCCACAAGGAAAAATGGCGCTGATCGATGATCCGACCGAGTTCAACATCATGCCATTTAAAGTCAAAAGTGTATCAGTGAACTGGGAACTGATGTTTACCCGCTCCCTATTCCAAACCGATGACATGATTGAACAGCACAAGCTGCTGGCGAATGTTGCCAAGATGGTTGACGCCGGTGATATCAAAACCACTCTGGCGAGCGACTTTGGCGCAATTAATACCGAGAACCTGATTAAGGCACATGCCCTGCTGGAGTCCGGCAAATCGAAAGGTAAAATTGTACTGACTGGATTTTAATTAAAAACGCCACCTTGGTCTACTTGTGATTCTTAAACCAGTTACAAGCAGATCAGGTGGCGTTATATAATGCAGTTTGGCGTACAGCTTTAACCCGCGTTTAGTCGCTCACTCAGCTCTGCAAGCTTGGCCTGCATCAAGGCTTCATCACCACGTGTTTCCAGATTTAAGCGGACAACCGGCTCCGTATTGGACGATCGCAGATTAAAGCGCCAGTCGCTAAACTCCAGACTAATCCCATCCGTCTCATCAATAACCAGTGCATCTTTTTCATAATGCGCTCGAATACCTGCAATGACAGTCTTCGGATCAGTTAATCGGAAATTAATTTCACCCGGTGAAGGGTAAGCCGCAATTCGCTCTGACACCATGTCAGAGAGTGGCTGACCTTTGACAGAGAGTAACTCAGTAACCAACAGCCAAGGAATCATGCCGCTGTCGCAATAGGCAAAGTCACGGAAGTAATGGTGTGCACTCATCTCGCCACCATAAATCGCATCTTCTGACCGCATCCGCTCTTTGATAAATGCATGGCCTGTTTTGCACAGAATAGGCTGTCCACCATTAGACTCAACAACTTCAATCGTATTCCAGGTCAGACGTGGATCATGAATAATTTTCGCCCCAGGATTTTTCTGCAAAAAGGCCTCTGCCAGCAAACCAACAATATAGTAGCCTTCGATGAACTCACCCTTTTCATCGAATAAGAAACAGCGATCAAAATCACCATCCCAGGCAATTCCCATATCCGCACCATGCTCAATTACGGCTTGGCGAGTATCTTCACGACATTCCTGCAATAGAGGATTAGGAATACCGTTCGGGAAGTTTCCATCTGCTTCGTGGTGTACCTTGATAAAAGTGACTGGAACGCCTAATTTTGCAAAGGACTTTTCAATAGCATCAACGACATGACCCGCTGCACCATTTCCTGAGTTGACCACCAACTTCAATGGCTTAATTGCTTTAGGGTCAATATAGCTTAGCAAGTGATCAACGTAGGCCGCTTCGCAAGACTGCTTAACCAACGTACCACGCTCAGCAACAGGAGGCTTATCAGACAATGTTTCATCTTCTGCCATCAACTGGATATCCCTTAGGCCGGTATCACCACTGATTGGTCGGGAGCCTTCACAGACCAATTTCATACCGTTGTAATCCATTGGGTTATGACTGGCAGTGACTTCAACGCCACCCGCAACCTTGAGGTGCGAAGTTGCAAAATAAATCTCTTCCGTACCGGTCATGCCAAGGTCAATAACGTCAATGCCAGAGTCCATTAAACCATTGGCTAGCGCTGCTTTGAGGCTTTCTGACGTCAATCGAATATCACCGCCAACCACGACTTGCTTTTTACCTGCTGGCAACCATTCACCATAGGCACGGCCAATACGGTAAGCAATATCGTCATTCAACTCTGTACCCAATTGTCCGCGGATGTCATAGGCTTTAAAGCAGCTCAGTTTTTGCATAGTCTCTTCTCTCTGGAGGGCTAAAATTTGATACTTCGGACAATAACATTAGAGACTGATTTATTGCTACCTTGTGAGCCTAAAATGCACTAAATACACACTTAAATTGCAGAGTGAATAAACACCTACTTCAACGGCAAATCAATATAAGTCACCACGTCCAAGCCATTGTTGGTCTCGGGATCACTCGCATAGCGTTCCACCATTGGCTTGGTCATATCAATCTTGCGCTTAAACATCCGTGCATGGCCAAACGCACTGTGCCAAGCCTTCTCCAAATTCGAATACTCACCCTTAGCTGTTGTGCGCAAATAACTCTGCCCAAACAGCGCGCCACTAATAAAGCCATCAACCGATTGCGCCTCCACCACAGGAACGGCAATATCACAAATCACCTTGCCTGTTTTCATTTCAAAGGTGTGATAAATCGCCATTGGCGTACCGGCAATTTGCATACCGTTCTCATCAATCACCGCTTTAACTTCAGGAAAGCCTTCACGCATCGCAGCGGGTAAGTCTTTCACACTGCCCACAAAGTGCTTGGCAATATAATCCTCTGGCTCACTGGTGATCTGTCCGGTAAATTCAATACTCATCGGGTCCGACATATCACCCGCGACCATTGCTAAGCGCGATAAACCAATCTCAAAATCCTTACCCACCCACTGGTCCATCATGTTACTCATCCAGCGGAAAAAGAATGGCATTTTCCCACGCATACCCCACGTGACTTCCGTGGAATCACCGACGGTATTAAAACGCCAGTACACATGGTTGCGGGATTTCATGGGCTTGGTGAAGTGGAGCTCTTGCTCAATGGCTTCATTCACAGTCAGACTGGTATGCGTCATTTTCCCCGCGCCGATATACTTGCCTTCCCAGGAATACCAACCACCCGATTTGTCAGTGATATCACCGTATTTCAGGGTCGCATCCGGCTCATGCATTAGCCATGGGCTCCAGCCATTCCACTGCTTGAGATCTGCAACGATCGGGTAAATTTCTTCAGGTTTCAGCTGCACCACACGGCGGCGAACAACTTCAAAATTACCCGGCTGCATCGCCAACCAGATAACAATTGCGACCAGAATGGCGACAATCACCCACAAAACAATACCCATTACATCTCTCCGTTAGCGATTTTTTAAACGAACCTTTATCACATCCATCAATACATCAAAATCAAAACGCCGTGCTGCTTGTATGCGCTGTTCGTATTGTGCAAAGTCCGCCTCAAACACCGCCAGATTATCGACCGCTTTTTGCTTTTCCTCAGCATCAAGGTGCAAATGATCGGTTCGTAGCTTCGCGACAAAGCCAGCGTAAGCCGGCAAGCTGGTGTTATAAAACGTGCGGATTTTTTCAGCTTTAGGCAGATCATTCACGCTAATATTTAAAATAGCCTGCATCGCGCTATTTAAAGGGCGTAGCGACGCTTGCCACTCAGCAGGCAGCAGCTCGGTATCTTGCTCAATCGTCTCCGACTGCTGGTGCGCTTGTTGGATAAACTCCGGAAGCGACTTGAGTTGCTCGCGTCGCTTCCAGCGTTGTTGTTGCTCAGAAACGGTTTCAACCCCTTTATCCCAAGCGCCACCAATGCCTCGCTTTACTTTGCGATAAGCCATATACACCACGCCAATTAAAATCAGCAGGGCCACCAGAATCATCAAAAACAAGGTCAGGCGTAACATAAGCGATTACCAGCGTTCAATATCCAAATTATAGACCGGGAATTTACCAGTTTTGCGATCTTCAAAATAACGCTCCAGCGTCATCCTCACCGCGCGAAAGGCAATATCATCCCAAGGAATTTCATCTTCGCGAAACAGCTTTACTTCAAGGCTTTCAATACCCGCCGCAAACTTGTCATCCACCAACTCACCGCGCATTAACACATGAACCTGATTGACACTTGGCACGCTGATCACGGTGTACAGCTCAAGATCAGTCACCTCTGCCAATGCTTCTTCCTGCGTTTCACGGGCAGCGGCTTCAGTCAGGGTTTCGTCGTTTTCCATAAAGCCCGCTGGCAAGGTCCAGTAACCATAGCGCGGCTCAATGGCACGCTTGCACAGCAACACCCGATCACCACTGACCGGTAGACTGCCTGCCACCACCTTAGGGTTTTCATAATGAATCGTATCGCAGTGCTCGCAAACATCACGTAGCCGGTTGTCGCCTTCAGGGATTTGCTTAGTTACCTTCTGCCCGCACTCGCTGCAAAAATTCATGGATGGTCCTTTTAGTATCGAAGTTTTCGATCATTGTAATGATTAAACCTTAGCACTGCCAATGCCCGTTTATAGGTTCTTCCCATGGTGCAGCGCAATATGAGACCATAGCACCTTGAAAATACACAGCGGCAGGACCTCATGAAATTATCAGCCTTCGGCGACAAGTTTGCCTCAGAGTCAGGCATTGTAGACCTCATGGACGACTTGAGCAGTGCGCTCAACGATAATCCGGATATGCTCTTTTTAGGTGGTGGCAACCCGGGACGCATTCCGGAAATGGAAGCCGTCTTCCAGCAGCGCATGGCCGATATCGCTGCCGACCCGCAACTGCTGCACAGCATGCTGGGTATTTATCAGTCCACCAAAGGTGAGACCGAGTTCCGTCAAAATGTTGCAGGTTTACTGCGAAAAGAGTTCGGTTGGGACCTCAGCGAGCGCAATATTGCGATTTCCAACGGCAGTCAGGCAGCCTTCTTCATTCTGTTTAATCTCTTCGGCGGCCCTTGCAAAGATGGCGAACAGCGCACCATCCACTTACCAATGGCCCCAGAATATATTGGCTACAGCGATGTGGGGATTCATGAGAATTTGTTCAGCGCCACGCGCCCTGAGATCGAGCATTTGGATGATCACCTGTTCAAATACCGCGTGGATTTCTCGCAGCTCAATTTAAATCATGCTGGTGCACTGTGCGTGTCGCGCCCAACCAATCCAACCGGCAATGTGCTCACCGACAACGAAATCAAGCATTTAGATGCGGTCGCTAAAGCCGAAGGTATTCCCTTTATTTTAGATGGCGCATACGGCTTACCGTTCCCCGGTATTATTTTTAATGACGCCAAGCCTCACTGGAATGACAACACGATTTTAGTGCTCAGCCTATCCAAACTTGGCCTGCCGGGTGTACGTACCGGTATCATCGTGGCGAATGAGGAAGTGATCGAGGCCTACAGCAATGCCAGTACCATCGCCAACTTAGCTTGCTGCAACTTAGGCCCATCCCTTTCCAAAGAATGGTTCCGCACTGGCGAAATTCTGACTCTCAGCAAGCAATATGTAGAGCCGTATTATCGCGAGAGTGCCGACTTTGCGGTGAATGCTTTCCGCAATTCGCTAGGCGACCTGCCCTATTACATCCATAAACCAGAAGGCGCGATCTTCCTATGGTTATGGTTTGAAGGCTTGCCGATTACCTCGCAAGAGCTTTACCAACGCTTAAAAGCGCGTGGCGTATTGGTCATCCCCGGACACAACTTCTTCCCCGGCATTGAGCCCGGCTGGCGACATACGCAGGAATGTATCCGCGTCTCCTATGCGCAACCGGAGTCTGTGGTGCGCGACGGCATTGCCATCATCGCCGAAGAAGTCGCCAAAGCTTACGAGGAATAAACCCTACGCCAGTGGCTGCGCTTTCGATGGCGCAGCCACTGTGCGAAGATAGGCGCTAATACATTCTTAATGGCTACGCAGTCTTAACCCTTTTGTGAGAGACGAACATGAGCTCAACCCTGACGGAAAAATTAACGCGCCTAAAATATTGGGTCTTCCTTGCGCCACTCTGGCTGAGCCACGGCTCGCCGCTAAAATTGGATGAAGAGCTGATCTTCTTTCCCACCAGCGCCACGCAGAACGAAGATGGCAGCTGGGAAGTGCCGGTACACGCTTGGTTTTTTGAGCTGGACACCAATAGCCTGATTCGTTTGCTGAATGTCAAAGCCGTATCTGAGTTGCTGGAGTTTATGGATGTCACCGAGCAGCAAGCCAAGCTGCCGATATTCCAGGAACGTATCAAATGGTTTTTGCTGGATAATGAAAGTAACAAGCGCGTTAATTTGCGACTGGGCGATGAGCTATTGACCTCACCGCGCACCGGTCTAAACGGCCACACTCAATATGAAGTCCCGTTCAAAGGTGAAGTCGCCGCGGGCGAATGGCTAACCTTGCCAGTACAAGCCCCCGATGGCGATAACCGCGTATTCAGCGCCGAAGCACAGATGATTCCACGCAAAGGCTTATCGGTAATTTCCGACATTGATGACACCATCAAAACCAGCAATGTGTCGGATAAAAAGAAACTGGTCCAGAATATATTCTTTCACGAATACACCGCCACCAAAGGCATGCCAGCGTTTTATCAGTGGCTAGAAAATGAAGGGGCGTATTTCCATTATTTGTCCTCTTCACCTTGGCAAATGTATCCGCTGCTACAGCCATTTATCGACACGCATTACCCGAAAGGCGCGATGCATCTGCGCAATTTCAACCCGACCGATCGCAGCTTTATCAAGTTTTTCCTGTCATCCGAGGTGTATAAAACCACCAAGGCGATGAATATTATCCATCGTTATCCGGAGCATCAATTCATTTTGATTGGAGACAGCAGTGAAAAAGATCCTGAAGTGTATGCGCGCATTTATCGCGAATTCCCCCACAATATCAAACAGATCCTGATTCGGGCGGTCGATGATTCGAACTTGCATCACTCGCGCTTTACAGAAGTGTTCAAAGAAGTGCCGGCGGATAAGTGGAAAGTTTTCTCTGAGCCATCACATTCGTTGGTGGATTTATCACCCGAGCCCGCTTTAGAATCCTGAGCGACACTAACGCTAGGAGAAGCACGTGCGCAAAACACTAATAAATACCTGGGCACTGTTTCTAGGCATGGGATTGATCATGTTGGGCAATGGCCTTCAAGGCACATTGCTCGGCATCCGCGCCACCATCGAGGGCTTTGATACCAGCATCACTGGATTGGTGATGTCGGGTTATTTCATCGGTTTAATCGCGGGTTGTTATGCCGTTCCTCGCCTAATTGCCAAAGTCGGCCATGTGCGTGTATTTGGCGCACTGGCCTCACTGGCGTCCACTTCTATTTTGATTCATGGCGTCTGGGTTGATCCGTTTTTGTGGTGGGCAATGCGCTTAGTCACCGGATTTTCCTACGCCGGTTTATACATCGTGACCGAAAGCTGGCTAAACGATGCCGCCGACAACGATTCGCGCGGCCAAATGCTCAGTATTTATATGATCATTTCGCTAGGTGGCATGGCCGGCGGCCAGTTCCTACTAAACCTAGCCTCACCTGAGCAGATTGAGCTATTTATTCTGTCATCTTTAATGATCAGCTTGGCGGTAGTGCCGATTCTGGTTTCGGCCAATAGCGGCCCGACGCTCACCTCGGCTGAGTCTGTGAGTATTTTTCAGCTCTATAAAATCTCACCACTTGGCGTATTTGGAATGTTTGCCTCCGGTGTGTGCATGGGGGCCTTCTTTGGAATGGGTGCGGTGTATACCACCAACCTCGGTTTCTCAGTTAAAGATGTCGCGCTATTTATGAGCTCGATAATTATCGGCGGCTTCTTAAGTCAGTACCCACTAGGTTGGCTATCGGACCGCTATGGTCGTCGTAGCGTTATTTTAACCACCTGCGCAATCGGTGGTGCGTTAGCGCTTTATGCCGCCGCGAATCCAGACCAAGGTGTGATGTTCTTTGTGATGGCACTGTTTATTGGCGGCATGATTATGCCCCTGTATGCTTTGTGTGGCGCGCATGTGAATGACTACCTATCGCCAATTCAAATGGTCGCGGCCAGTGGCACCTTAGTATTAGTAAATGCAATTGGTGCGACCATGGGCTCACCCATTGCGGCCTTTGCGATGGATATATTCGGACCCTCCGCATTTTACAGTACCATTGCGGTAATGATGGGGACGGTGGTGACCTTTACGCTCTGGCGCTCAACTCGCCGTGCAGACCACACCGAAGAGGAACGTGGCGATTTCGTAGTCATGGCCTCTACCCCGCTAAGTGCCTCCCTAAATTCAGATATTGAAATGGACGTCATTGAAGAAGCTGCCTCAGAAGATCGCGAAGATATTCAGGCGAGCTTTGAAGAATTGGCCATTGAGCTGGCCCAACCAGATGATAAACACTGACCCCATAATCAAGGCGTGACCCCATTGCTTTTGCGGAAACGCCTGTATTATGCTCGAAGCATTCATTAACCCTTACGCAGGAAGTTGTCATGACTGAAAGAACCATTGTTTCAACGGAAAACGCTCCATCAGCAATCGGCCCCTACTCACAAGCTGTCACGGTCGGTAACACCACTTACCTGTCTGGCCAGATTCCGTTAAACCCTGAGACGATGAAAGTAGAAACCACCGACTTTGCAGAGCAAGCCGATCAGGTGTTTCGCAATATTAAAGCCGTTACAGAAGCGGCTGGCGGTTCAGTAAAAGACATCGTAAAGCTGAATATTTACCTGACTGACCTTAATAACTTCGCGATGGTTAACGAAGTGATGGTGCGTTACTTTGAAGCCCCATTCCCGGCCCGTGCAGCGATTGGCGTTGCGGCACTGCCACTAGGCGTACAAGTCGAGGTTGAGGGAGTGATGGTTGTCTAGTTAGCAACCTATTTAGCTTATGAGACCAGCACACGCCATTATTGACCTCGATGCCATTCGGCATAATTATCGCCAATCGAAAGTATTGGCGCCGTCTGCCAAAGCGATCGCCATTATCAAAGCCAATGCTTACGGCCACGGTGCCGTCGCCGTTGCCAAAGCCCTCAGCCCGGAAGCCGACGCTTATGGTGTCGCCTGTCTTGAGGAAGCGATGGAGTTACGCGACTCTGGAATCACTAATCCCGTCTTATTATTAGAAGGGATTTTTGAACCGGATGAGTTACAACAAGTCGATCAACACGACCTTTACATGGCCGTCGCAACCGAGCGTCAATTAGGCTGGTTGCTGGAGGCTAAACTCAGCAAAAAGGTGCATATCTTCCTGAAAATGGATAGCGGCATGCACCGCTTAGGTTTTTCACCGGCAGACTATCCTGCGGTGTATGCCCGCTTAGCCGCTTGCCCGCATGTCGGACAAGTCACGCTAATGAGCCACTTCTCGCGCGCCGATGAACCCGACCAGCCAACCACCGAACGCCAGTTAGAACGCATCAGTCAGGTGAATAACAGCTTAGGCTTAAACTGTAGCTTGGCTAACTCAGCCGGCACACTGGCCTGGCCCGCTGCAGCCAATCAAGCTTATGTGCGCCCCGGTATTATGCTGTATGGCGCATCGCCCCTGATGGCACCGGATGATCCAAGCCATGCCTTACTCAAACCGGCCATGTCGCTACGCTCTGAGATTTTCTCGGTAAGAGAGCTAGCTGCTGGCGAGCCCATTGGCTATGGCGAGAACTTTATTTGTGATCGCCCTACCCGCGTCGGTGTTGTGGCAATCGGTTATGCCGATGGTTATTCACGCCATGCTCAGGATGGCACACCAGTCTCGGTCAACGGCAAACCCAGCCGAATTATCGGGCGCGTATCCATGGATATGCTCACCGTTGACCTCACTGATTTGCCGGATGCTAAAGAAGGTGACCCTGTAGAATTATGGGGTAAGGAAGTGGATGTCAATCTTGTGGCAACGCATAGCCGCACCATTTCCTACACGCTGTTCACCAGCATTACCCGCCGTGTGCCCTTACGCTATATTAATCAATAATCTAGCTGCACTTTATAGGCCCTGCCGATGCGCCAAAATGGACGTTATCGGCAGGTGTGGCAAAACTTAGCTGCAGCCTACGTTTTTTTTGTTTGACCAAAAATCACCTCGCCGATAAATTCGGTTCGCATGTTCCCCTTGAAATGTTCGGTCTGGAGTTAAGTTTAAAATGGCAAAGTTCCCTGCTAAAGCAAAAGTAGTCATCATCGGTTTGGGTGGTATTGTCGGGTCATCCGTTGCACACCATCTTATCGAGCGTGGCTGGGATGATATCGTCGGCATTGATAAGTCCGCGATCCCTACTGATATCGGTTCGACCGCACATGCATCTGATTTCGTTTACAACACGATGCACGATCAAATGACCATGTTCACCACCCAATACAGCATCGACTTCTTTGACAAGATGGGCCACTATGCCCGTGTCGGAGGCCTTGAAGTCGCTCGTGTTGGCGATGATGAGCGCATGCTTGAACTCAAGCGCCGAGTGACGTCTGGTAAAGCCTTAGGCAACCGCGTTGAAATGATCTCAACTGCCGAAGCCAAAGCAAAATTCCCACTACTTGAAGAAGATATGATTCAAGGTGCCTTATGGGACCCGGATGCAGGTTTGGTTGTCCCTCGCTCTCAAACCGTTGCGGGCGAATTGGTCGAAATGGGCGTTGAAACCGGCAAGCTACAAGCCTTTGCTAACACCTCCTGTACTGGCCTGAAAATCGAAGACGGTCGCATTAAAGGCGTTGAAACCGAACGCGGTTATATCGAAGCCGATTACGTGGTTGTCTGTGCTGGCCTTTGGGGCCGTTTGATCGCTGAAATGGCGGGTGAAGATTTACCCATCATGCCGGTTGATCACCCACTAACCTTCTTCAAGCCTTTTGAAGAGTTTGCAGGCACGGGCAAAGACATCGGTTATCCACTGCTACGCGACCAAGGTAACTCCGCTTACTTGCGTGATACCGGAGACCCAAAAACCGCTGAAGGTGGCCAGATTGAGTGGGGCTACTACGAAGAAAAAGCGCCTCGTATGTGCCACCCTCGCGACATTTTAGAAAAGCAGGAAGCCCGCCTGTCTCCTTCACAGCGCGATTTAGATATCGAAGAAGTGATGGAGCCATTAGAGCGAGCCATTGAGCTGACGCCGATTTTGGGCGAGCTGGGCTACGATGAGAAATACTCATTCAACGGCCTATTACAAGTGACTGCCGATGGTGGCCCATCCATTGGTGAGTCTGCCAATGTGCGTGGCCTGTGGTATGCCGAATCCGTTTGGGTCAAAGATGGACCAGGTACCGGTAAAATTCTGGCTGACTGGATGACTGACGGTTACACCCATATCGACCACGCGCGTATCGACGTGGCACGCTATTACCCATTCCAATGTGAAGAGCAATACATCGCCGACCGTTGCTATGAATCGGCTTTCAAAATCTACAACCCGCCAGTGCATAACCGCGAGCCATACACCGCGGCGCGTGATCACTACAAGAGCCCATTCTGGGAGCGTGAAAAAGAGCTGGGCGGTTACTTTATGGAAGCTGCTGGTTGGGAGCGTGCACACGGCTATGCCGCCAATGAGCACCTCTTAGAAAAATGGGGTGATAAAGTCCCGGTTCGTGAAAACGAATGGGAAAACCGTCACTTCTGGCGCGTCTCCAATGCTGAGCATTTGGAAATGTCTGAGAATGTGGGCATGGTCAACCTCAGCCACTTTGCGATCTATGACGTGAGCGGCGAAGGAGCAGCTGATCTAATGGAATTCCTTTGCGTAGCCAAAGTGGCTGGCGATACGCCGATTGGCAAAGGGGTTTACACGCACTTCCTAGATAAAGTCGCCGGTGTCCGTGCCGATTTAACCGTACTGCGTTTAGGTGAAAACCACTTCCGCGTGATTGATGGTGGTGATGCGGGTAACCGTGACTTCGTTTGGATGAAGCGCAATGCCGAAGACTACGGCTATGATCAAGTACTGGTCGAGGATTTATCAACCGAGTTTGGTTGCTTAGGCCTTTGGGGACCGAATGCGCGCACCACCCTGTCTAAATTGATCGCCAACCCAGACGATATCAGCAATGAGAACTTCCCATTTGCGGGGCTTCGTACGCTGGAAATCGCAGGCAAAAAAGTCACCGCTTTCCGCATCTCGTATGTCGGTGAGCAAGGCTGGGAGCTGCACTTCAAACTGGAAGATGGCTTAGCCGTTTGGGATGCTTTGTTTGCAGAAGGCGTGTTGCCAGTGGGTGTTGAAACTTACGCCAACAGTCGTCGTTTGGAAAAGAGCTTACGCCTACAAAACGCTGACTTACTGACTGAGTACAACCTGTTAGAAGTCGACTTAGCACGTAAAGTGGTTAAAGCCGCTGACTTTATTGGTAAAGAAGCCTACCTGAAGATTCGTGAGCGTGAGCACCAGCCTGCCTACCTCTGTACGCTGACCGTGAATGATAATGTCGACTCGCATGGCGTTGCACGCTTCCCATTTGGCGCTTGCCCGATTTTGGACCCTGAAACGGGCGAAACACTGATCGACGCTAAAGGTCGTCGCTCATACACCACCAGTATCGCCTTTGGCCCAAGCATTGGAAAAAATATTGCACTGGCATTCCTGCCTTATGAATATTGCCAGGTTGGTCGCGTATTGGATATGGAATATCAGGGTGAGATCTATAAAGTCACGTTAGATGCAGTTGGTTACGGCCCGCTGTACGACCCTGAAAACATCAAACCACGTTCTTAATCTAATCATCGATTAATCGACGTTTAACAGGAGGGTGTTGGGTCCAACCAACACCCTCCTTTGGTGCCAGATACATCAAAAATAACAGCTCCAACCACTCGCCCCGCACAACTCCTCGCTTGTCTGCTCAGCACACGCCAAAATTTATACTCAGATATTGTTTTTTTTGCTTGCTCAGATCTGGCACAACGCTGCAAAATCAAATTGGTGGAAATTTAAAACCTTATGGATTGTGGAGCTAACTGCATGAGTGAAAGACGAACCAGAGGCGGCGGTGGCGGTCGTAGTGGAAAGCGCGCAGCGCGCAAGATTTCCCAGACCCATCGGTCAGCTTACATCGAGCGTAACATTCCTTATTATGAAGTGCTGGATGAGTCTGGACTCGCACAGATAGAATACAATGCGGATACCGTACTGGAAGAAATCGGTATTGAGTTCCGCGATGATCCTGAAGCCCTGCAAATCCTTAAAGATGCCGGTGCTGATGTTAAGGGCGAACTCGTCCGCTTCCCTCGTGGCATGTGCCGCGCCATTATTCAGGCCAGCGCGCCAAAAGAATTTACCCAACACGCCCGCAACCCTGAAAACACCACCATTATCGGCGGCAAACGCACCGTACTAGTTCCAGCTTATGGCTCGCCATTTGTTCGCGACCTGGATAAAGGTCGTCGTTATGCCACCATCGAAGACTTCCGTAATTTTGTAAAACTGGCCTACATGTCACCGGGTATGCATCACTCCGGCGGCACCATCTGTGAGCCGGTTGATTTACCGGTTAACAAGCGCCACTTCGATATGATCTACAGTCATATCAAATACAGCGACAAGCCGTTTATGGGCTCGGTCACTGCACCAGAGCGCGCGCAAGACACGGTCGACATGTGCAAAATCGTGTTTGGTGATGAGTTCGTTGATAACAACGCTGTCACTGCCAGCCTGATTAATGCCAACTCGCCAATGACTTTTGATGACACCATGCTCGGTGCTGCCAAGGTATATGCGCGTCATAATCAAGCAACGGTCATTTCGCCCTTTATTCTGGCCGGTGCTATGTCACCCGTCACAGTAGCCGGTACTGCCACGCAGATTCTGGCAGAAGCCTTAGCGGGTATGGCCTTTGTGCAGCTGGTTAATCCGGGTGCGCCAGTGGTATTTGGTACCTTTGCTGCAGCCGTTTCTATGCAATCCGGTGCGCCAACCTTTGGTACGCCAGAGCCAAGTTTAATTCTGTATGTTGCCGCTGCACTGGCGCGTCGTTTAGGCGTCCCGTTCCGCAGTGGTGGTGGCTTATGTGCCTCTAAAGTACCTGATGCGCAAGCAGCTTATGAAGCGGCGAATACCCTGCAAACAGCGGCACTGGCAGGCGTGAACTTCATGCTGCATACCGCAGGCTGGCTGGAAGGCGGCTTGGTGATGAGCTATGAAAAATTCATTATGGATGTTGATCAGGCCAATATGATGTCGGTGCTACTTAAAGGCGTCGATATGAGTGAAAATGGTCAGGCGATGGATGCTTTGCGCGAAGTCGGCCCCGGCAATCATTTCCTTGGCGCAGCGCACACTCAAGCCAATTTCGAAACCGCGTTTTACCGCTCCAATATTGCTGATAACAACAGTTTCGAGCAGTGGTCGGAAGATGGCGAGTTAGATGCCGCTCAACGCGCCAATAAAATATTCAAAACCATGCTGGCGGAGTACGAGCCACCGGCCATGGACCCAGCGATTGACGAAGCCCTACTGGACTTTATCGCTCGCCGTAAAAACGCTTTCCCGGATAAAGAGTATTAACCGCAGGATGCTGCCGGTTTGGCCCTGAGCCAACCGCTTCACAACAATAACACTGTTTTAAGAGGTACTTTTGATGACTGATGAATACGATGATGACGAGATCATCTTATCCGAGCTTGCCGATGACGAGTTAGTTGAGCAAATGCACGACGATTTGTACGACGGTATGAAAGAAGAAATTATTGAAGGCACTAACATCCTGCTGGAACGTGGTTGGTCTCCTGAGAAAGTACTGGCCGAAGCACTGGTTGGCGGCATGACGATTGTCGGTATCGACTTCCGCGATGGTATTTTGTTTGTACCGGAAGTACTACTAGCGGCTAATGCAATGAAAGGTGGCATGTCCATTCTGCGCCCGCTACTGGCTGAAACCGGCGCGAAGCCAATTGGTAAAATGGTGATTGGCACCGTGAAAGGCGACATTCATGACATCGGTAAAAACCTGGTCGGAATGATGCTGGAAGGCGCTGGCTTTGAAGTCATCGATATCGGCATTAATAACTCGGTTGATGAGTACTTTGCAGCACTAGAAGAGCACAAGCCGGATGTACTGGGCATGTCTGCCCTGCTGACGACTACCATGCCTTATATGAAAGTGGTTGTGGATGCGATGGTCGAGCGCGGTATTCGTGATGACTACATCATCTTAGTGGGTGGCGCGCCACTGAATGAAGAGTTCGGTTTGGCCGTTGGCGCAACCGCTTATTGCCGTGATGCAGCCACTGCCGCCAGTATGGCCGTTGAGCTGGTCGCGGAAAAATACGCAGCCTGACGCCATGACTGCGCCGTCACTTGTTATCGCGTGCGGCGCACTGGCCAGAGAAATTCAACAGCTTAAAGTGCTGAATGACTGGCAACACCTCCGCATTCAATGTTTGGATGCGGAGTTACACAACCGACCGGAGCGCATTGCCGGAAAGTTGCGGGAAAAGCTTGAGGAGCTTCATGCGCAATACCAGAATATTTTTATCGCCTATGCCGACTGTGGCAGTGGTGGTGATATTGATAAGGTGATTGCCGAGTTCTCCAGCGAAGCCCATCCGATTGAACGACTGCCCGGCGCTCATTGCTATGCCTTTTTTGCCGGACTTGAACAGTTTGATGAGTTAGCCGAGCAGGCGATCGGCTCGTTTTATTTAACTGATTTTTTGGCCCAGCACTTTCAGCGCCTGATCGTGAAAGGCCTGAAATTAGACCAGCATCCGGAGCTGCTGCCGATGATGTTTGGTCATTACACCCGAGTGGTTTACCTCTCACAAACGCACAATCCAACATTGCTGCTAGCAGCGCAGCAAGCCGCCGAATATCTCGGCCTCGATTTTGAACACCAACATACCGGCTATGGTTTGCTGGAAAGCGGGCTTCAGACCCAAGTTATCAACTTCCAATCCAGAGGGTAGCAGCAACATGCCTGATAAAATTATCGTTTACTGGAGGGATATCCCCTCGCAGGTAATTATCAAACGTGGCCGCAATAAGGGAAAGATGGTGCTAAGCCAACGCTTCCAAGTCGCCATTGATGATGCCGCCATGCGCTCTGGAAAAGCCGGAACGGATGACTATGTTGAGGAGTGGAGACGCGTCAGCGAGCCTTGCGATAATGCGGATGACATTCAGGCACAAGCCGCTAGCGAAGCAGAGTTACTGGAGACGGCCTACCCCGATGAGCGCTTAAAAAGTCTGGTCGCCGCTGGCGGGCTAGACGAGGAGAGCGCCTGATGTACCGACTTCGCCGCTGGTCTGCCAAGCACTCAAACACCCTGCATCATATTTACAGTGGTGTTGAAAACAGTCTGTTAAAAGCCGCTCCCTTGCTGGAAAAAATTGGCTATGAGCGACTGGAAAAACCGTTTATGGCGGTTGAAAAAGCCACCAAAGGTTTGCTGTTTGATTCACAATCCTGCGGCCAGTGCACACTGGGTTCCACGGGTATGTCCTGCCCCATGAATTGCCCGAAAACCATTCGCAATGGACCTTGTGGCGGCGTGCGCCCTAATGGCAAATGTGAAGTCAAACCCGATATGGATTGCGTGTGGGTGGTGGCTTGGGAAGGCACCAAAAATATGAAGCAAACGGAGCAGGCGATTCAGATTATTCAGCCTGCACTGGATGCCCGCAAAAAAGGCACCTCTGCCTGGCTACGTGAAGTACGCCAGAAACGTCAGCAAGCCCGCTCTAATTCCTGAGTCCTAACGAGACGACGCCATGTTTTTTGATGACGAAACCAATCCCGGTGAAAACCTTAAGGTACTACCCGGACACACCTCACCCGGCCGCTTTGAGCGGGTATTGCGCGCGGGACACTTTGCCGTCACCGCAGAAATAGCCCCACCGGACTCTGCCGACCCCAATGAAGTGTATGAGCGCGCCGAAGTATTTGATGGCTATGTCGATGCAATCAATGCCACCGACGGCTCAGGCGCTAACTGCCATATGTCTAGCGTGGCCATGTGTGCCCTACTCGCTCACAACGGTTACTCAATGGTGATGCAAGTCTCTTGCCGCGATCGTAACCGCATTGCGATTCAGGGTGATGTACTTGGCGCTTCGGCGATGGGCGTGGCGAACATCATGTGTTTGAGTGGCGATGGCGTGCAATCTGGCGATCACCCTGAAGCAAAACCCGTATTTGATTTGGACTGCATGTCAGCCTTATCCATGGTGCGCGGCATGCGTGATGAGGGTCGCTTTTTAAGTGGCCGCAAGCTCAGCAAAGCGCCGGAAGTCTTTCTGGGTGCAGCGGCTAATCCTTTCGCACCACCCTTTGACTACCGCCCTCACCGCCTTGCTAAAAAAGTAGCGGCCGGCGCTCAGTTTGTGCAAACCCAATACTGCTTTGATATTGAAATGATGCGCAATTATATGGATCAGGTAGTGGATATGGGACTGCACGAAAAAGTCTTTATTTTACCCGGTGTCGGCCCGCTAGCTTCTGCTCGCGCGGCGGAGTGGATTCGTAGCAATGTTGCCGGCGTGCATATTCCGGATGCCATTATCAAACGACTGGCTGGTGCTGAAAACCAAAAACAGGAAGGCATCAATATTTGTACCGACATGGTCAATGCCATTAAAGAAATGCCCGGCGTACATGGCGTACACATTATGGCCTATCGCATGGAATATGCCGTGGCTGAAATCGTGCAGAACTCGGGTGTACTCGGTGATCGCATCCCTTGGTTCCCCGGACGCGAAGCGGCAATTACTCAGGCATAAACCCTCATTTATTTAGCCGCAATAGACGGCCCCTTGGAGAGACATCATCATGACAACCACCATCATCACATCGCCAACTAAAGAAGTAAAAATCGGTTTCGATCATCCCTTTGTGATCATTGGTGAGCGCATTAATCCGACCGGTCGTAAAATCCTCGCGGAAGAAATGAAAGTCGGGGATTACAGCCGTGTGGAAGCAGATGCCTTGGCACAAATTGCCGCCGGTGCGCACATGTTGGATATTAATGCGGGGATTCCACTGGCGGATGAACCACGCATTCTCGCAGAAGTGATTCAATTAGTGCAGTCGCTGACTGACACACCTCTGTGTATTGACTCTTCGATTATTGATGCGCTGGAGGCGGGTTTGGCGGTGTATCAAGGCCGTGCGCTGGTGAACTCGGTAACCGGTGAAGATGAGTCACTAGATCGCGTATTGCCTCTGGTCGCAAAATACAATGCCTCGGTAGTGGCCATCTCAAACGATGAGACCGGCATAAGCGAAGATCCGAATGTGCGATTTGAAGTGGCGAAGAAAATCGTTGAGCGTGCAGCGGATTATGGCATCTCCCACGACCGTGTTGTGGTTGACCCCTTAGTGATGCCAATTGGTGCGATCAATACCGCCGGAAAGCAAGTCATGGCGCTGGTTTCACGCCTACGTAATGAGCTAAAAGTGAATACCACTTGCGGGGCTTCTAATGTAAGCTTCGGCCTCCCAAATCGCAACGGCGTTAACAGTGCCTTTTTGAGCATGGCAATGGGTGCGGGCATGACCTCCGCGATTACCAGCCCGCTGCATCCTGAAGTCATTCAGGCAGTACTCGGTGGCGATGTGATGATGGGTAATGATCCGGATTGTGCCAACTGGATTCGCAAATACCGTCAGGCACCAGCAGAAGGCGCGCGCGGTACTCGTACCTCTGGCAACCGTCGTCGCCGTTCATAACAATAATTTTTTGAGGAGCTATCCCATTGACTAACAAAACCGCCAAAGTTGTGTTTATGCCCTCTGGGCGTCGTGGGAAATTCCCCTTAGGCACACCGTTATTACAAATCGCTCAGAGCTTGGGCGTTGATATTGATTCTGTCTGTGGTGGTCGTGGGATTTGCGGCCGCTGTCAGGTCGAGTGCATGGAAGGCAACTTTCAGAAGCACCAAATCGTCTCCAGCATTTCACATCTGAACCCTTTGTCTGAAGCTGAGAAAAAGTACTCGGCTAAGCGCAAAGTGCTGGCAGAAAACCGCCGCTTAAGTTGCCACACCTTGCTGGAAGGCGATGTCATCATTGATGTGCCGCCGGAAAGTCAGGTACACAAACAGGTCGTACGCAAAGATGCGGACCTGCGCGATATCACCCTCGACAGCACCATTCAACTTCATTACATCGACGTAGAAGAAGCCGACATGCATAAGCCAAGCGGTGATATGCAACGGGTTTGCGATGCGCTGGAACGCGAATGGGGTTTGGTCGATCTGGAATATGACTTAAGCCTGCTGCAAACCCTGCAACCGGTACTGCGCTCTGGCGAATGGAAAGTCACCGCCGCGGTATATGACGGTCGCCGAATTGTCTCACTGTGGCCGGGCTTTAAAGAGAAAGCCTATGGTCTCGCCATTGATGTGGGCTCTACCACCGTAGCAGCACATTTGTGTGATTTGCACAGTGGCGAGGTTATACAGTCCGGTAGTTTGATGAATCCCCAAATTCGCTTTGGTGAAGACCTCATGAGCCGCGTCTCCTATGTGATGATGCATCCTGAAGGTGCGGGTGAAATGACCCACGCCATTCGCGACGGTTTAAATAAGCTGATTGCTGAGATTGTTGAAAACGCGGATATTGCGCTGGATGAAGTCATGGAGTTGGTGATGGTGGCCAATCCCATTATGCATCACATTCTGCTGGGAATTGATCCGGTAGAACTCGGTGGCGCGCCCTTTGCACTGGCGACCGATGAAGCCATTCGCACCCGCGCCAAAGACATGGATATCAAAATTAATGCCGGTGGCATGATCTATATTCTGCCCTGCATCGCCGGGCATGTGGGTGCCGATGCGGCGGGTATGGTGCTTTCTGAAGAGCCACAGCTACAAGATGAAATTACCTTGCTGGTGGATGTGGGCACCAATGCAGAAATCGTTCTCGGTAATAAAGATCGCCTAATGGCCTGCTCAAGCCCCACCGGCCCTGCCTTTGAAGGCGCACAAATCAGCTGCGGCCAACGTGCGGCACCCGGCGCGATTGAGCGAGTTCGTATTGACCCTATTACCAAAGAGCCCCGCTTTCGCGTGATTGGCTCCGAACTTTGGTCAAATGAAGATGGCTTTCAGGACGAAATTAAGAAGATTGGCGTGAATGGCATTTGTGGCTCCGGCATTATTGAAGTCATCGCCGAAATGTATCTGGCGGGCATTATCAGCAAAGATGGCGTGGTGGATGGCGATTTAGCGGCAGTCAGTTCACGGATTATTCCTAATGAGCGCACTTGGTCTTATGTGCTTTATGACGATGGTTCGGGCCGCCCTGATCGGGTGATTTCAGTTTCGCAAAATGATGTACGCCAGATTCAGTTGGGTAAAGCCGCGCTGTATGCTGGTGTGCGCTTATTAATGGATAAATTAGGCGTCACCCAAATCGAGCGCATTCGATTAGCCGGAGCCTTCGGAAGTCATATTGATGTAAAACATGCGATGGTATTGGGACTGATTCCAGACTGCCCATTGGAGCAAGTGGCGTCGGCGGGAAATGCTGCCGGAACTGGTGCGCGCATTGCCCTGTTGAATAAAGAATCCCGCTATATTATTGAGCGCGTGGTTCGCAGTATTGAGAAAATTGAAACCGCCGTAGAAACTAAGTTTCAGGAGTATTTTGTGGGTGCGATGGCATTCCCGCATGACACTGACCCTTTCCCGAATTTGTTTTCCGTGGTCGCTAAGCCGCCCGAAAAAGCCGGGGGCAATCGCAATGAAGATGGTGATGGCCGCCGACGCCGTCGTCGCAGAGGTTAAGTCGCAGCATGAATAGCTACAATATCGGAATCGACACTGGCGGCACTTATACCGACGCGGTGATTATCGACAATCAAAGCCGTAAACTGGTGGCCTCTGCCAAAGCGCTAACCACCCGTGGCGACTTATCCATTGGCGTAATTGAAGCGCTGGATAAGGTAATGCAGCAAGCCAGTGACGAGGTCTCAGCAGACTCTATTTCTCTAGTCTCACTCTCAACCACACTGGCGACCAATGCATTGGTGGAAGGCCAAGGCTCGCGCATTGGTGTATTGCTGATTGGCTTTGATGATGTGATGTTAGAGCGCAGTAATCTGGAGTCGGCGATTCCCTCTGCGTTGGTCACTCGGGTGGCTGGTGGCCATAGTTATGATGGTAGCGAAGCAACGATGTTGGATGAAGCAGCGATTCGTAACATGCTGGGGGAGAATGCTGGCAAGGTCGGTGCTTATGCCGTGGCTTCGCATTATTCTGTGCGCAACCCTGAACATGAGCGACGGGCGCAGGCCTTAATCCATGAGATTTCAGGCTGTCCGGTGACGGCTTCTTGTGATTTATCCGAAGCGCTAAATGGCCCGCGCCGCGCACTCACCGCTGCCTTTAATGCTCGTATTATTGCTTTGATTGTGGCGCTGGTTGATGCGGTTCGTGATGCTTTGGCGAATCACGCGATTACCGCCCCACTAATGATTGTAAAAGGTGATGGCTCGATTGCCAGCGCTGAAACAGTGATTGAGCGCCCAATTGAAACCATTCTCTCCGGCCCGGCCGCCAGCGTGATTGGCGCTAATTTCTTATCGGGTGAAAGCGACTTTATTATCTCAGATATTGGCGGCACCACTACCGATGTAGCGATTGTTAAAAACGGCTGGCCAGACCTCAATGAAGCCGGCTCTATGATTGGTGGCTTTCGCACCATGGTAAAAGCCATTGATATGCAAACCATTGGCTTAGGTGGCGATAGCGCGATTGAAATTGATCACCGTGGTCGTATTACCTTGCAGGCTAATCGCGTGGTGCCATTAGCGCTGCTAGGTTCGCGCTGGCCATCCGTGATCAAAGACATGAAACAAAGCCTCAGCCAAGGCATGGGCCTTGGCATGGCAACGATGTTTTTAGTGCGCCCCGATGGCTATGACCGCCACCCGCTACCGGAAGATCTTAGCGAAGCGGACTGCGAGTTCTTATCACTCATTATGGATCAGCCCGTGCGCTGGTCAAAATTGGTGAATCGGGTGTCTGACCGCAATCGGGTGACGCGTTTGGTGGACCGTGGCCTGCTGCAAGTCGGTGGCTTTACCCCCAGCGATGCAGCGCATGTGCTCGACCGGCAGTCCCAATGGTCGCGCGAAGCTGCTGAATTAGTCTGCCTGATGGTTGGCCGTTCCCACGGAAAAATAACCTATAACGATGCCAATATGGATCAGGAATGCCGCGCCTTTGCGCAGGAAATTTATGATGCCATGGTCGCTAAAAGTACCCATTTATTACTAGAGCGATTAGCCGGTCACAGCTTCGCGCCAACTGACCCGATCATTAGCAGTATTTGTCAGGGTAGTTTGCAATTAGGTGATCTGAATTTATCGCTGACACCTTCTATTCCATTAGTGGCCGTGGGTGGGCCAGCGCAGGTTTTTTACGGCACGGTTGGAGAGCGATTGGGAATTACTCCCATTATTCCGACCGGAAGCGAGGTGGCTAATGCCATTGGTGCGGCGATTGGGGTGGTGAAAGTACACACCGTTATTGAGATCAGTTCAGCGGTACAAGGTGGCTACCATTTACATCAGGATGGCGAGCCCATTCATGTGATTAATCCCGCTGAAGCCATTACTCAGGCTCGGGAACTGGCTACTCAAAGTGCGCTGAAAAAAGCCGCCGCGATGCAAACTAAACACCCGAAAGTCGAGATACACGTTGAGCGTTTGGATATTCCAAATATGCAGGGCGATACGGGCTTGATTTCAGCGACAATCACCGCAGAATGTTTAGCGGCGCCGCTATAGTTTTGGTATGCGCTTGTGCAGTAGAGTACTAACATTGCCTCTAAATTTGACCTACAATATGGTATAGATTGTTACTTAACTAAAACAAATCAGGACTAAAACATGAGTGATTACCCAACGTTGGCGGAAATGGACGTCAAACGTACAGACCAAATTAAACACTACACGCTACATCAGGAAGGCAATGATGGCGATGTACTAAAGATTTTTTATGAGCGCCAAAAAGGCTCTTTCTTGCCGGACCGCAAAACATTCCGTTTTGGCCGTTCTGCTAAGATGGTTTCTACGGGCGACATCCATCAGCCAACGCGCGAAATCCATGAGATTTCACCGTTTCTGAGCCGAGCAGTTTCTGAGCTGGATGAGTTAATTGCTAAGCGTGGATCTATCGTTGACCAGAAGCAGCACATCCTTGAGCGCATGTCTCAGATCGAGCAGGAAATTAAATCTGCACACGAAGAAATTCGTAGCCTGCTACACAAGCTATAAGATAAAACGACACAGAGAAAACGTAACCAGTCCGACGACAATCGTCAGCATAAGGTGACGGGTTTTCAGTGCCGTTAAAAAGGCCAGCACGGACGCAATCAGATAAGGATTCTCCGTGCTGATCATTACACTCCCATCCCGCACCAAACTCACCTGCACAATAATCGCCGTCAATACGGCAATCGGTACAAATTCCAGCGCCTGCGCCAATAATGGCGGAATATGCACCTTACCCGCTAATGCCAATGGCAAATAACGCGGCAAGAATGTCAGCGCCGTCATCCCAACAATTAACCACCAATAATCACTCATGACTTGCCCTCGCCTGTTCACATGCCTGTTGTCGTTTTAATACTAGAATGCCCACCGCAATGGCCAGCAATGAGGAAAACAGCAAGCCACTTTGATGCGGCCAATCATAAGTCAGCAAGATACTCACGGCAGCGGTTGCTGCACAAGCCCAATGCGCCAAGTGTTGCAGTGCAGGAACCACAATCCCGATAAAGGCAACCACCATCGCAATATCCAATCCCCATTGCGTCATATCTGGCACGCTCTCGCCAACCATTACACCTATCCAGGTACACAGCTGCCAGTTGAGATACATCGTCAGTGCAGAGCCAATGTAGTAGGTGTAAAAGCCGGTGCCGGAGTCTTGCTTGGCCCGCAGGCGATTGGCCACTACTGCGTAGGTTTCATCGGTCAGCCAAAAGGCCATCGGCACTCGCAGCAAGGCAGGAACCTGCTTGGCCGCTTGCATTAAACTGGCGGAATACAACATGTGGCGCAGATTGACGATAAACACCGTCATCGCAATCACTGGAAAGGCGGCTGCACTGGCCAGCAAAGTGACGGCAATAAATTGCGAAGAGCCCGCAAACACAAATAAGGACATGCCCAGCGCTTCCCATTGCGTTAAGCCCGCCGCCTGTGCCATTGCGCCATACACAATTCCAAACGGAATCGCCGCGACAATCAGTGGCAACGTATCCCTAGCGCCTTGTAGAAATAAGCCCCAGTCTACGCGTTGTGTTGCCATGTTATTTCCCCGGTTAATTTTACGACGGCCTAGAGTATCCCGAACGCGATGATGGGTCACGTGATAAATAAAACGCAGTCTGACCTCTAAAAATTGCGCCTTGTTAGCACGCTGACAACCCGCTAAAGTGCTGCAAAATACTATTTTTCAGGATCTGAATATGACTAACTGCCTTCGTGACTTATTAAAAATGCGTCCTTATTTATTGGCCGATGGTGCAACTGGCACCAATCTGTTCGCGATGGGCCTGCAAACCGGTGACTCACCGGAGTTGTGGAACGTTGATCATCCGGATCGCATTGCGGCCAATTATGTGAGCTTTATCGAAGCAGGCTCTGATATTGTGCTAACCAATACCTTTGGTGGCACCACCTTTCGCTTAAAGCTGCACGATGCGCAAGACCGCGTAACCGAGCTGAATGAAGCAGGCGCACGCATTGCCCGTGAATGTGCTGATGCCACCACTGAACGCAAGATTTTAGTGGCCGGCTCAATGGGGCCGACTGGCGAGCTAATGGAGCCAATGGGCGCACTGACCATGGAATCTGCGACCGCCGCTTTTGCTGAACAAGCTCAGGCACTGGCAGCCGGTGGTGCAGATATTTTGTGGATTGAAACCATGTCGTCACTGGAAGAAGTGCAAGCAGCCTTAGCTGGCGCTGCAACGACTGACCTGCCGACAGTGTGCACCGTGAGCTTTGATATTAACGGCCGCTCGATGATGGGTGTTACACCGGCTGATTTGGTGAACCTGTATGAGCACTCCGAGCACCCGCCAACGGCGTGTGGCTCTAACTGCGGTGTCGGTGCTTCTGAGCTGGTCGTTGCTATTTTGAATATGGGCAACGCTTCGGACAATGAAGAGAATATCTATGTGGCTAAGGCCAACTGCGGTATTCCGGAGTATGTCGAAGGTAAGATTCATTACAACGGCACGCCTGAAATCATGGCCGATTATGTGCGTATGGCAATTGATGCGGGTGCTCGGATTATTGGCGGCTGCTGTGGTACGACACCAGAGCATATTCGTGCGATGCGTGAAGCACTGGATGAGCACATTAAGGGTGAAAAGCCGACAGTGGCTGAAGTTGAAGCGCGGCTGGGTGAGGTTTCAGTTGGCGCTAAAGCGCAGAATCGAGGTGAGATGAGTGTGATGGAGGGCGCGATTTCGGGTGGTGATGGTGCGCCACGTGAGTCGCGTCGTCGTAAACGTGATTGATCTTTAGCATTCAGCTATTAAATGGCTAATCAGGCGCGGCAGTTTAATGACTGCCGCGCCTTTATTTTGTGTGCTGCTTTATTTAAGGCCAGATAAGCGACTCAATTCTAAAAGCGACCGCCCAATACAGCGTACCGAGCTTGAGTAGTCGCTATGCACTTTGGAGCTTATAGCGCTTCCAACATCCCCTTACCCTTAATCAAATCCGCCGCTCTTTCAGCCAACATAATCGTAGGCCCATTCAAATTCCCATTTGGAATCGTCGGGAAAATCGAAGAGTCCACAACCCGTAACCCTTCAATCCCACGCACCCGGGTTTCAGGATCAACCACAGCCATATCATCTGTACCCATCTTACAGCTGCACGATGGATGATAAGCACTCTCCACCGCCTGACGTACAAAGGCATCAATCTCCTCATCAGTCTGCACCGCTTCACCCGGCTGAATCTCGCCATCGCGGTATTCATCAAAGGCTGGTTGCTCAATAATTTCACGAGTCAATCGCACACACTGGCGGAAGGCTTCAATATCTTCCGGCGTTTGCAGGTAGTTAAACTGAATCTCCGGCTTCTCGCTAAAGTCAGCAGACTTAACCCGAACAGAGCCCCTACTAAAAGGCTTGTTATGACCAACATGCACCTGAAAGCCATGACCATCAAATGCCGCATTACCATCATAACGCATGGCCGCTGGCAGGAAATGGTACTGCAGATCAGGGAAAGCTACTTTGTCATTTGAGCGAATAAACGCGCAAGACTCAAAGTGATTGGTCGCGCCCAGCCCTGTTTTAAACAGAATCCAACGCATACCAATCAGCGCTTTGCTAAATAGATTCAACTTGCCATTTAGTGTAATTGCTTGCTTACATTTGTACTGGAAATAGAACTCCAAATGATCTTGCAGGTTTTCACCCACACCAGGCAGATCATGTTTTACTTCAATGCCTGCTTTTTTCAGAACATCTGCTGGCCCAATGCCAGAGACTTGTAGTAACTGTGGCGAACCAATCGGCCCTGCACTTACAATCACGTCACGCTTGGCTTTAACCTGCTTAATCGTGCCGCCCTGCTCATATTCAATACCAACGGCTTTTTTGCCTTCCAGCAAAATACGGCGGCTCAGCGCATGGGTTTCTACCGTCAAATTCGGGCGGCTCATGGCAGGCTTCAAATAAGCATTTGCCGTTGACCAACGAACGCCGTTTTTCACCGTCATGTGCATCGGGCCAAAGCCTTCCTGACTTTCACCGTTGTAGTCTTCGGCTTTCATGTAGCCCGCCTGCTGGCCAGCTTTCACAAAGGTATCGTATAGCGGGTTTTGGCGATTATTACCGTTATTGACCGCTAGCGGGCCGCCAGTTCCACGAAAATCATCGGCACCAAAGGCCCAATCTTCCATCTTTTTAAAATACGGCAGGCAATCTTTATAGCCCCAGTTAGTGGCTCCGTGCGCTTCCCACTCATCAAAGTCGCCTGCATTTCCGCGCACAAACACCATGCCATTAATGGAGGAAGAACCACCCAGCACTTTACCGCGCGGACAATGCATTAAGCGATTATCCAAATTAGGCTCAGGCTGTGACTCGTACTGCCAGTTGTATTTTTTGGTATTCATCGGGATGGATAAGGCGGTCGGCATCTGGATGAAAATACTGCGGTCGCTGCCACCGTACTCCAATAACAGCACAGACACATTCGCATCTTCCGTCAGGCGATTGGCCAAGACACAACCTGCCGAACCAGCACCCACAATCACGTAATCATATTCTTTAGTTTGCATCTAACACACGCCTCCACTGGCTGGCTTTTTAATTGTCGAAATTGTACCTCATTTTATATTGAACAGTTAATTAAAAAAAACTATTCTAGCCCAAGCAGTCACTGCTATCACCCTTGGAGAAAGTCATGCCACAACCGAATATCCTGATTCTCATGGTCGATCAAATGACCGGCACCCTGCTAGACGATGCCATGATCAATCACCTGCACATTCCCAACCTGCGTAAACTGATCGACCGTGGCGTGAAATTTGATAACGCCTACACCTCCAGCCCTTTGTGCACCCCTTCTCGTGGCAGCTTTATGACTGGCATGTTGCCATCGCGTAACGGCGTGTATGACAATGCCGCCGAGTTTAAAGCCACAACCCCAAGCTTTGCGCACTACCTGCGCGACATGGGTTACCAAACCGCCCTCAGTGGCAAAATGCACTTTGTTGGCCCTGATCAGTTACACGGCTTTGAAGAGCGCTTGACCACCGATATTTACCCCGCTGACTTTGGCTGGACGCCGGATTGGGAGAACCCTCTGGAGCGTATCGACTGGTGGTATCACAACCTAAGCTCAGTCACTGAAGCCGGTGTCGCGGAGATCAGCAATCAGTTGGAATTTGATGATGATGTGGCGTATCACGCTAAGCTAAAACTCTACCAATATGCGCGCCGCCTTGATCCACGCCCTTTTGCCTTAACTGTCAGCTTCACGCATCCGCATGACCCTTATGTCTCGCGCCGCGAGTTCTGGGATTTGTATGATCACGATGCTATTCCAATGCCGGTCACTCCCACCATCCCTTATGCTGAGCAAGATGCGCACTCACAGCGCCTGTATGATGCAGTGGATTACACTAATTTTGAGGTGACCGATGCCGATATTCGCAATGCGCGCCATGGCTACTTTGCAAATATCAGCTATCTGGACGATAAAATCGGTGAGATTTTAGCGGTATTGGATCAGTGTGATTTCAGCGATAGCACCCAAATTATTCTGTGTGCTGATCACGGCGATATGCTGGGTGAACGTGGCTTATGGTACAAAATGAGTTTCTTTGAAGGCTCTAGTCGCGTGCCCTTCGTGATTACTGCGCCAGACCGATTTAAGCCAGGCTGCGTTAAAACACCAGTAGCCAATCACGATATTCTGCCAACCTTGATTGAGCTGGCGGGTGGTGACCCCACCAAACTCGTCTGTGAAATTGATGGGCGCAGTGTAGTTGGTTTGGCCTCCGGACAGGAAGATCCTGAACGCGCTGCCTACTCGGAATATTGCGCTGAAGGCTCAGTCGCTCCAATGATTATGATTCGTCGCGGGGCGTATAAGTTTAACTATTGCCCGAATGATCCAACGCAATTGTTCAATCTTGAGACTGATCCGCAAGAGTTGAATAACTTAGCGGATGATCCGGACTACACCGACCTCATAGAAGCATTCACCGAGGAAATGAATCAACGTTGGGACTTTGAACAATTCACCCGCGAAGTAAAGCTTAGTCAGGCCTGTCGAAAGCTGGTTGATTCTGCCAATCGCAAAGGCCATTTCACAGCGTGGGACTTCCAACCACAGCAAGATTCTAAAGAACGCTTTATGCGCAATCATATGGATTTGAATGTGCTGGAAGCCAATAACCGCTACCCTAAACCGAAGTAAATCAGCACGTCCCTTTGCACTATCTCTCATGTGCAAAGGGACATTCCCACGTTTTCGCTTTAAAATGGGCGCAATATCTCATTTGAGGAGGATACCGTGAGCCTGAACCGCCGAGAGTTTCTACAAATGCTTGCCGCCGCTAGTGCCGCAGGTTTCCAGCTGAATAATGCTTATGCCGGTGAGGCAATACTCAGCAGTAAGGCGGCTAACCCGTATGACCTCCCCAAGTTTGGCAATGTGTCCGTGCTGCATTACACCGACTGCCATGCGCAGTTAAATCCTATCTATTTTCGTGAACCCGGCATCAATATTGGCGTTGGCGATATGAAAGGCCGCGTGCCGCATTTGGTGGGTAAACACTACTTGGATCATTTTGGCATCGCGCCAAACTCGATGGAAGCGCACGCCTTTACCAATCTCAACTTTGCAGAAGCCGCGCAAAAATATGGCAAAGTCGGTGGCTTTGCCCACTTAAAAACCTTGGTTGATCAACTGCGCGCTAATCGCCCTGACGCTTTGTTATTAGATGGTGGCGATACTTGGCAAGGCTCCTGGACCGCTCTTAAAACCAATGCGCAAGATATGGTCGATGCCCAATTAGCATTGGGTGTGGATGTAATGACCGCGCATTGGGAAATGACCTTCGGCGCTGACCGCGTGGTTGAGATTATCGAAAATGACTTTGCCGGTAAAATTGATTTTGTCGCGCAGAACATTATCACCAATGATTTTGAAGAACCGGTATTTGAGCCTTATGTGATTAAGGAAATCAATGGCGTGCCCGTGGCCATTATCGGACAGGCTTTCCCTTACACCCCAATTGCCAACCCGCGCCACTTTGTACCGGATTGGAGCTTTGGAATTCGTGATGATCGTATGCAGGAAATGGTGGATGAAGCACGTGGCAAAGGTGCGCAGGCTGTCATTTTGCTGTCGCATAATGGTATGGATGTGGATTTGAAACTGGCCACCCGCGTAACCGGTATTGATGCGATTATGGGCGGCCATACTCACGATGGCGTGTATCAACCCGTGATCGTTGAGAACTCTGGCGGCAAAACCTTAGTCACCAATGCGGGTTCTAATGGTAAATTTTTAGGGGTACTGGATCTGGAAGTTAAAGGCGGCAAGGTCACGGATTATCGCTACAAACTGCTGCCGGTATTTTCGAATCTGATCAAAGCTGACAAAGGCATGAGTGATCTGATTGAGAAAATCCGCGCGCCGTATCAGAAAGAACTCGCTGAGGAGTTAGCGGTTTGCGATGACGTGCTGTACCGACGCGGTAACTTCAATGGCACTTTTGACCAGCTGATTTGTAATGCGCTAATGGAAGGGCTGGATGCGCCGATTGCTTTCTCTCCGGGGTTTCGCTGGGGTACTAGTGTGTTGCCCGGTCAGCCGATTACCTTTGAGCATGTTGCCGATCAGACCGCCCTCACCTACGGCACAGTAACGCGCAATTTAATGAGTGGTGAGCTGATTAAAGAAGTGCTGGAAGATGTGGCTGACAACTTGTTCAACCCAGACCCTTATTATCAGCAAGGTGGGGATATGGTGCGGGTGGGTGGTTTGCAGTTTAGCTTTGATCCGACGGCTAAAATGGGCAGTCGGGTGTCTGATATGGAATTAGATGGCAAGGCACTGGATGCTAAGAAGGAATATCCGGTGGCGGGCTGGGCAAGTGTGCAGGAGAATGTGCCGGAGAATAAGCCTATCTGGGATGTGGTGGCGGGGTATTTAAAGGATAAGAAAACGATTGGGGCGGTGGAGTTGAATGTGCCTCGGCTTAAGGGGGTGACGGGGAATCCTGGTATTGAGGGATAGGGTTAGGCTCTGTGCTTTGGTGCTCTGAATTCGCTCCGCACTTCGCAATTAAAACGGGGCACACCCAGCGTTGCTGGGGACATGCCCTTATTTAATTCCGAAGCGCGGGGCTGGTTTTTTGCCGAGCCGGTTGATTGGATAATTAACCTAGTTTTTTGTTATAGAGGCTTGAGCTGGTAGCAGACTTTGCTTGGTGATAGTTGCTGTTTTTGCTAGCGAGGTTGGTGATTCAACCTCGCTATTGATAGGACGATACAAGACGAGTCAGGCTAGCTTTGTAAGTTCTAGTGATTGATCTAATAATCTAGCTTAGAGCTATTGAGTTCTGTTTTTGCGAAGCAGAGTGAACGGCGTTAGCAGTAATACGAACCACAATGGCAAGCTACCGCCTCCTCCACCACTGTCGGCGCTTTCGATTGGCTCGCCATCTTTAGAGACTCGGAATCTTCCTTCATTGACGGCGAAGAAGATATTGTCGGAACAAGCAACCATAATTCTGGAGTTTTCGGCGATATAGTTGCCAACGGTGAGTTTGTATTCACCATTGTTGGGGATGGCTTCGCCGAGTGATGTGCCAAATGTTGCGCCATTATCTTTGGAGAGAGTGATATCGACAGCACTGCAGTTGTAGGGGGCGGCATTGGTACCTGCGACATCCCAGCGGATGGTTTGCACTTCGCCGGTTAGCCAGCTGTCACCGGTTGCAGGTTCGGTTACTTTAAATTGCTGATCGTTGGTGGCGACGATGATCTCTATGGCATCGGTTGAGACTCCACCTTTGCCATCTCGCGCGGTTAGGCGGAAGTTTAACGTGCGGTCGGTGGTTGCATAGGTTTCACCGAGGCTTTGAGTGCCTGCGACAATATCGGAGAGGTTCGGTAAATAACGCACTGGCTCATCGGATAATTGCTGCGAGCGGAACAATGGCCGCGTGCCATTATCCACCATGGAAGCGACGCCGCTTGATCGTGTGCCTAAATCCAATTCTTCCCAGATGAAAGTCAGTGGATCGTTGTCTTCATCACTGCCGCTGCCACTTAGCTTAAATGGCGTTGAGGCAGGAATGGTGTAGTCCTCGCCAGCATCGACGATTGGAATATTATTTTCCGTGGCGGTATCCACTCCACAGCTAGTGCTGGCCATGGCTGTAGCAATTTCTTCGATGGAACCCACATGGAAAAAGGCGTCGCTGTGGTCTTGTAGGTCCTGTGAGCCACAGATTCCGGCATAACCCATAATCGTCGAGCCACTGCCTGGCTCCCAAGCGGTAGTCGGGTTACGATTGTTGCCACCACAATTTAAGGTAGTACCGTTAAAGGTATGATTGGCACCCAGTTGGTGACCTAACTCATGTGCCAGAAAATCAATATAAAAGGCATCACCGGTCGGTGCTGGAGTGCCGGTTAATCCATAGCCTTTAAGCGCGTCGTCACACAACCCAAGCGCCGCAATTCCGCCATCGGTGGTATTAACGACATGGCCAATATCATAGTTGTCAGCACCGATTTCATCTGTCAGCAGAACAACATTGGCTTCAATATCATCATTAGAATTATCGAATGGGTCGGTCGCGCTATTGGTGAAGACCAGCTTGTCATTATCAGCAATCAGCTCCAAGCGCACGGATAGGTCGCGCTGGAAAACTTCATTTACTCGATTAATTGCAGTGGTAATGGCTGCCATGCCCAGCGCTTTCGTGCCGCCATTATATTGGGTGTACTCCCCTGCAGCGCTGACTGCCAAGCGATAGGTTCGAAGCGTTTCACCTAAAATCGCGCGAATGGCAATATCCGGCCGGCGCTGAAAGCTCATGTCGCTATTGCCTTGTATCACGGTATCTAACTTGCGCAGGCTGGTAGCTTTGGCATTTTTACCGAGATAACTGACGTATTGTCCGGTGTCCGTTTGCGCTTCCGGGTCAATAAACACCCATTCGCCGTCATGCTTAAACATGCCATGAAAACCCTGTGGCGTAATATCAAAACGGCCACGGTTAGCGGGATTATCGATTTGATAGGCCGAAAAGGTTTGAATGGATGGAAATTTTGCGGCCAAAGCATCGGCCATAATGGAAGAGCGTTTGAATTGGTAAGTCACCATTTCGCCGTTTGGAAGTGGCAAGGGGAGCTGCATTGAGGAGCCAACCTGCAAAGCCTCTAGCAATGCATAAGCATCCGCTGCTAAACGGCGTCCGTCAGCAGTAGACACTTTTGAAGTCGATACCACTGAGCGCGCTTGAGTCGCATCAGTACTACCAATATCCTGCCATAAATCGGTCGCAGAGCTGGCCGCTGCCGTCACGATTGAAGGAAGCCCTAGCGTTCCCATTAAACTCAGTACCAGCAACGCGCAATTACGTCTCATTAAATCCCACCAATTATCAGCCCAATACAGCCATCATATCGTATACTGCAATTCAATCAAAAGCTTATGCCAAATCCGTTTTGATTGAATACTGTCCGAACGTATGTCACGCTATGCCGATTCAGAGCTCTCAAGCCGCCACCTCATCAGGATGAAACATGAACAACAATGACGTATTACGCCGTATCCGTTACATTTTCGACTTAGATGATTCTAAAATGATCGCTACTTTCGGAAAAGCTAACCTCACTGTCACCCGCGCTGAGATCAGCGACTGGCTAAAGAAGGATGATGACGAAGCCTTTCAAGCCTGCACCGACCAGCAATTAGCAACTTTTTTAAATGGGTTTATTGTTGAAAAACGCGGCAAAAAAGATGGCCCGATGCCAGAGCCTGAGAAGCGGCTCACGAATAACATCATTCTGACTAAGCTGAAAATTGCGCTGAATTTGCAAGCGGAAGATATGCTGGAAATGCTAGCAATGACGGAAATGAAGATCAGCCCACACGAACTAAGCGCATTTTTCCGCAAACCTGCGCACAAACACTACCGCACGTGTAAAGATCAGATTTTACGGAATTTGCTGCGTGGTATGCAGATGCGCATCGTGGATAAGATTGAACCGAAAGAGCCGATTGAGCGCCCTGCACCAAAGTCTGCTGCTAAAGCTGAACCGAAGAAGGCTCCCGCTAAGAAGCCCTCAACGTTTAAATGGGGTAAAACGACCCCGACTCAGGACTGATTTACCACATCAAATCATCTGGAATTTGGAAAGCTGCGTACGGATCATCTTCTTCCGGCGCGCCGCTTTCCTGAGCTTTAGGATCATTCAGCACCACAATAAAACTCTCATCACGCTCGATAATCTTATTGGCCGCTTCTGCCGGAATCAGGTGATAAACGTCTTTTAAGCGAGCAATTGCTACCCGTCCACGCACGACCAAATCCATGTTAGCAGCCGTCATATATTGGGTTTTCACTTTATTAAAATCAGTGAAATTGTACGCCACTAAATTATCGCCCTTACCTTTGAAAATACTGTTCATTTCAATGATTTGACGAATTTGCGCAGCAACTGCCTTTTTCTCAGTTTCCTGCTTACGCTGCTCATTTAGCGCCTGACTTTTCAGACGCTGCTCTTCGCGAACTTTGTCGGCTAGTGCAGCCGCTTCATTTTCCAGCTCCACCTTATTTTTACGGTTTTTTGCTTGGGCTTTATGCTTGTCCGTTTTGATCTTCTTTGCATTTTGCGTATGCACTAAACCGGCTCCGAGGAGCTGATCCTGTAATGATCCTGCCATGATGCTATCTCCTGATTCTTTCAAACCAATTTGCTAATTTTGCAATATTTTAGCAGATCCTTAAGCAATCCATACTAATCCAATCGCTTATTGTTTCAGGAAATTCACTCGTGTCATTAAAACAGGAAATGGCTGGCCCACTGCGGCAGTCGTTACACCAAAATCGCCACCACTAAACTGGTTAGCAAACTCAGCACTGACTGGGAAACTAGCAGTTTTCAACGCGCCATCACCCAGTGTTTGTAACGTGCTTAACACACCCTCCTGGTTCATTACTTGCAACGTGGTCGATACATCGTCACGAAACACTAATTTGACCTCTAACTCACAAGGACTATCACAACGCTCAGCGACCACCTCATCATTAATATCAAAGACAAACTCATGACTGCGACGTGCGGCGTATTCATACTTTTTAGTGTCATGATCACCCGCAATTTGTGTCTCCAAATAGTTCGGTACGCTCCACATCGAGGGAAATTCACTTAAATCGACCAACTCAGCCTTATCGCCCTGCCCACCAACTTCGGTCAACCAACGACCAAACTCGCGCACCTGAACATAACGCTCACCACCGGTATCAATTTGGCAGCTGGCTAAAGATGCATTTCCAAAATCCGTCTCCTGAAATCCTTTGAGATAGTATTCGCGGATATAACGCTCACCCATGACGACAAAGGCATCCGGTGTATCGGCTCGTGTGCGGCCCACTGTTTTAGATAGATAGTTAAGTAAGTCAGGGGTGTTATGTTCACTGATGGGCAGGCTATCCATACCCGGCGTGTGTATCTGAATATAATTGCGACGCATCTGTAACGCACGCAGCGATGACATCAAAAAGCGGTAGTTATGAGTTTCCAACGGACCATGGCGAAGAATTTGATAATCCTCGGTGCCATATTCCTCATTTTCGGTTCCCCAATAGCGCCCTTGAATACTGTCGGCAAAGTCCTCATCCATGCGCAAATAACAGCTGCTGTTTGGGCCCGGTTCAAACTGCATGCCGTACACCGTATCGTTATAACTTAACCAATCTTCAATCAAGCCGTCACGATTTCCGATACCGCTGGCCATGACATAAGGCACGATTTGCTGATCCTGACCCTCGTTAATAGCATCAATTTCAGTACTGGCCACAGCCTCCAGGCCGTATTCATCATAAGCAAAGTCACCGAAATTGGTAAACGCTAACTTGTGCTCATTGCCTGCAAAAGCGCTTAGGTTGGAGTCGATGATATGGCGTACCGAATTTACAAATTGCGTGCTGCTAAAGCCTTTGCTCATGGCATGCTCTAAATCGGCTTCGGTCATCCAAAACTCGCCCCAGCCACTGTCGGCATGGAAATAATCCACCTCATCGCAGCGATCTTGAGTCACGCTGACACCATTGGTGATCGTGGTGCTGGTGTATTCATCTGGCTTGATACCTGAGTAATTTCCATCGCCAATACCAAGGTGTACACCAATAATTTGTGGATCATTGGCAAAGCGCTGGGCGAATTCTGCAACGAATTGTTGGTGTTCGCTTAGGTAGCGGGACTGCCAGAATACCGTGGAACCACCGGCATAAAACTCGAAGATCTCACGCAAACTGACGGGGGTATCGCAGCGGGAATTAACCTCAAGACGTACCAAAATGCTGTCGCCATGCGAGTAGTCTCGAATCCAGTTTTCAAACTCGCTGAAGTCATAACTGCCATCGGCTTGATACACCGCATCCCAGCGAATGGAGTAAAAGACGCTTTGGGTGTAAGGCTTATCTTCGGCCCAAGTATCACGAACTAAGCCGCCTTCAGTTGATAAGTTTGCCGATGCAGGTAAGCGCCAGTCATAACCTGGGGTTAGGCTGCCGGTGGTGACTTGGATAGTTGTTGAAGAGTCATCTGGGGATGCGGCTAATTCAGGCTCTTCAGCCGGAGTGTTATCTGTGGGTGACTCTGTTAAATCAGGTTCGTCAGTTGAGGCGCTATTATCCACTGCTTCAGTTGGGTCAGAATTCTCGGTGGTAGTAGTGTCGTCCGATACCACTGCAGACTCAGAGCTCTCACTTTCATCAGTAGATGCATCTCGTGGCACATTAGTCTGGTCGGAGCCATTAGTAGATGAGTTATCATCCGCTACTTCAGCAGATTCAGAGCTACCGCTTGAGTCACTGCTCTCTGCTACCTCGGTTTCAGTTTCCGCAACATTCCCACTAGCAAGCGTACTATCAACAGTTACTGAACCACCCGCGGAACCACCAACCACCACAACCGGCACCGCAGGAACACTAGACACCTCAGGACTCGCCGCAACACCACTCTCATTGTGGGCCGCAGTCGCGCCCACATCTGAGCCACCCGAGCTAGAGCCCGAGCCACAAGCCGTTACGGTAAAACTTAACACCAAAAAATTGGCGCACAACAGCGCACGATTTGGTCTTCCCGCGATGGAAGCATTCTTTGTTTTTAGACACATTGGCAATTATTTTTGTTGATTTAGGGGTATAGCCAATCACTATACTAGCCTGTTATCTGCCTAATGAGTACTCGACGTGTTTATTAATAAAACACTGTGAAGAGAAAAAAGACCAACGGTAAATAATTCTCAGTTTACTAACGTGATAATTGCTTAATGCCAATACACTTCGAATTTTAAGCATAATAAACAAACACTTATTCAACAACACTCAACCCGCTAATTTAATGCTTAGGCCAATGCCCATGATGCTCATCAATCACAAAGCGATGCGTATGCTGAATGGCATGGTGATGATGCGGGTGTACATGTGGCTCTACGCCATCCCACTCATAGTCGTGCGTATGCTGATGATGCGCATCGTGATAATGCGGGTGCAGGTGATCCATTTCAGGGTGATAGTGTTTTAGCGTAATCGCATCATCCGCTGGCCATAAACGGACGGCAGCCAGCAATCCAAGCAGTCCCAAAATACCTAAGCCCAATGCCGCTTGCGCAATACTTTCTGAGCCCCACCAACCAGCCAGCGGATAACACAACAGCCACATCAAATGCGACAAGGCAAAATTCGCTGAGAAAAAGGCGCTGCGATCGCCTTCGTGACAAGAGCGTGTAATTAAACGCCCGGATATGGTTAAAACAATCGCTGAAGCAAAGCCAATGCACGCCCAGAAAACTGCTAGCGCAATTACATTTAACGCCCAAATAGTGATTGGTGCTAAAGCTAGGAGCATCATGCCACCGGCAAGCAACATCAGTTTACGGTCGCTAAAATGATTTTCCAGCAACCAGGGCGTCAGTCGTGCAGCCAACATTGCACCAGCGCCAGAAGCAACCATGACCCAAACCGTCGCTTGCTCGCTTAAACCCAAATCACCCTGTACATAGGCAACGGTATCTACAATCACCACTGCACCCGTCGCAGCGACGACCAACTGCAATGCCAACAACCCTTGCAAACGTGGCGTGCGTAGATAGCCATTAATGCCATAGGTAATATTATGCAGAATGCCGCCAGCCCGCTCGCCCTGCACGGCTTTTGGAAACGCCGTTAATAACAGCAGTAATGCTGAGGCCACAAAGCTCAGCGCATTCAATAAAAACAGAGAATGATAAGTCACTAGCAGCAGCGCCACTCCCGCCAATGCAGGGCTTAGCACACGCTCCATTTCATAGGCTAAACGGGAATAGGCAAGCGCACGGGTATAAGTGGATTCATCGGGAAATACATCTGGCAGCACCGCTTGAAATACGGGCGTAAAGCCTGCCGAGAGCACATTAATCAGAAAAATAAGCAGGTATAAAATGAGCGGCTGATCTACCCAAAACAACCCGCAGACCAATAAAGCACGCCCAAGATCAAGACCAATCAACCATGTTTTACGCGGCAGCAAGTGCACCAGCCCACCAAAAATCGGCGCAAAAATGACTGAAGCCAACACCCGCGATGACCACACAATGCCAAGCACCGCAGCAGCCTCCACGCCCATCAAGTCAAATGCCAGCAAAGCCAATGCCACTTGCGTAAAGCCACTCCCAACTAACGAGGTGATTTGCGCAGCAAATAAGCGCCGAAAGCTAGCATTCTGAAACGGTGATTGTATTTCAGTGTTGACCATTGACTAAGCCCCCTGAAAATGAAAACGATGACTGCACTTCAGTATCGGACATTCTCTAAGCCCTCTGAAACGGTAATTGTTCTTAAGTGCAGGTCATTGACCAGACACGCTGAAAGGTGGTTGTACTTACGCTATTCCCTACTAACCTCAGAAGCCCAATAAAGGATATCCATTCAAACTGGCAATCAGGCTGGAATGACCTTACCCGCTTCCAGCCGAGTACGCCGAGTAACCAGCGCATCCAAAAAGCTTGGCTCATGCGAGATAATAATCATTGCCTGCGGCAGCGACTGCAGCACTTCAATTAAGCGACTACGGGCACGTGAATCCAGCGCATTCGATGGCTCATCCAGCAATAAAACTTCCGGCTGCATGGCCAGTACCGAAGCCAATGTTATTAAGCGTTTTTCCCCACCCGATAACTGATGCGTGACCCGATCCTCAAAGCCTGCCATCCCTAAACAGTCTAGCACTTCCAAAGAAAGGCGCTGCGCTTCGGCGGGTGTCTTACCTTGGTTTAACGGACCAAATGCCACGTCTTCCAATACGGTGGGGCAAAACAACTGATCATCCGGGTCTTGAAATAAAAATCCTGCTTTACTGCGCACTTCGATGAAATCCGCTTCGACTTTGCGCTCGCGTCCAAATGCGAAAATCTGACCGGCTTTGGGCTTATTCAAACCCACCAGTAGATTTAATAAAGTGGTTTTCCCCGCGCCATTGCCGCCCTCTAGCGACATGCGCTCTCCGGCAAACAAACTCAAATCAGCCTGATCTAACACCATTCCGCGAACCGGATAGCTGTATGAAATTCCTTCTGCGCGAATCAGTGCGGTCATCTAAGCGTCAATCCTATAAAGAGTGCGAGGCTGGCAAACAATGCCATAAACAGCATCAGCTGGGTATCGCGCTTTTGCCATTGCATGGTATCGAACAAGTAAAGTTTGCCACAATAGCCACGGCATTTCATGGCCGCATAAATACGCTCCGAACGCTCCAGACTGCGCACTAATAACATGCCAACCAGATAACCAAACGAACGCCAAGTGTGCCAGCTATTGCGCGGCATAAAAGCACGGGCTTTCATCGCTTTGCGCATGCGTTTGTACTCACGGCTGATCACATCTAAATAACGCACAGTAAATAGCAACAGATGCACCAGTTTTTCCGGCACCCGCAAGCGCCCTAACGCATGGCCGAGCTTACTGGCTTCCAGTGTACCCACCAAAGCCAACAACGCCAGTACCACCGCATTGGCTTTTAGCGCAATTCCAATGGCATGGATAAAACCTTCTTCGCTGGCTGCAAAGCCAAACACATAAAACAGCGGCGTGCCTGCCATGGTGAATGGCAACATAATCACCATCACCAAGACAAACATATCCATCGCAATGACCCGACGCAGAGTACGGCGCAGGTTGAGCGAAGCCATTAGCGCAAAGCCGAAAGCCAGTAGCAGGCCCAAGAATGGCAGCAATAAGTTCTTACTAAATACCACTGCCAGTGCAAAGATCAATGCCGCCAGTATTCGTGCGCGCGGGTCTAACTGATCGACTAGCCCCGGCGCATGTTCGACCTCCTGCCCTTTCCAGGAGGTCATGCTGTGCTCTAAAAACTGCGGCATTACTGTGCCCCTGTTTTACGTCGCGACGAGGCCCAAGCTGCAACCCCGAATAAACCAAAGATAAAGCCCAAACCACCGGCAATATCCCGCAACATCACTTTCTCTTTATACGCGCTAAGCTCTTTCTGTAAGGGTCGAACTTGTTGCGCCACCGCACTGCGGATCAGACTTTGCAGTTCAGCAGCTGAAATAGCCGTGCCCGCATTAGTGACTACAATGCCAGCAGCAGCCTCAACCCCATTATCAGCGACAGCCTGAGTATCAGCTCCAGCAGACTGCTTGGCAAATCCACCAGCACTAGCATTTGCTGCCTGACTCACGCCATTCGAGCCCGCCATTACATTAGCTGACACAATCTCAGTTGCAATATTCGTTGCTGCACCTTTCGCAGCTAACTTAAGCCCAGCATCCGATAACTCATCAGCTTCCAGTGTCATTTCAGCAATATGCCCAGAGCTTAAATCTGCTTTAAAGATGTGTTTCGCCACGGTTTTAGCGGTATATGTAAAGAAACCATTGTCATCAAGTTGCGTTTCGCCCAGCTTCTCGCCGGCCTCATTAAACACCTCAACCACCACACCAGACTCTGCCATCAATCCACTCGAAAAGCCGATTTCGCCCTCGATATTCATACCATCGGCATACACACCCGACACCACATTGTGCGCCGCTGCGACAGCGCTAAAGCTAAACAAAGCCCCAAGTAATACTAATCTCAACATAGTTAACTACCCCTGCGCCTGATCAAAAAAGTCAGGCTTCACCCGCTTTAACAACAACACGGTTGCCGCAGTGATCAACGCCTCAACCACCAATACCGGAATGTGACTAAAGAACACCAATTTCGCCGCCGGCATAAAGGCATCACCACTTAAGGCCAGCGAGATCGCCACCATCACCGCGGTTAGGGCAATGGCGGTAGCACCCGCTGCACCACCCCAGATCGCCGCTTGCTTAGGCGGGCAAGTCTGGAGCTTATGCCGAAATAGCAGCCACACCATGACTGCAGGCAAAGCGATATTCAGGGTATTCACACCTAATACAATCAGGCCGCCATAACCAAAGAAAATCGCCTGCAATAGCAAGGCAATAAACAAGGCGGGGAATGCCGTCCAGCCGAGCGCCAAACCAATTAGCCCATTTAAAATCAAATGCAGACTGCTTGGCCCGACCGGCACATGAATTAGCGAGGCAATAAAAAAGGTGGCACTCAAAATACCGGTTTGCGGAATGCGGTCCAAATCCATACGCCGCAAGCCATAAGCAATGCCCGCAACGGCCAATACAGCCCCGCCAATGACGACCGAGTCGGATAATGCGCCATCAACAATATGCATAAATCACTTAACCTTCTTTAGTTCGTGCGCCTGAATCCACAGCACGGCATCCTGCGACAAGGCTTTGCCCTTGTAAGTCTTTTGCTTACCAACACCCAGCGCCGCAAAGCCCCAGTAACCAGCAACCGGCACACCGAAGAAGAAGCGACCATTATCATCAGTACGCAGCGTGATGATATTCAAATTCTCGCGCGGGTATTCCACCAAAGGCTTGTCAACAAAGCCGGTATTATCCGCATTCACCTCGTGATTGATTAGTTCCACTTCCACATCAATTCCCGCTTGTGGCTCGCCATTGGCCATCACCACACCACTGAACAAACCACCGGCATACACGGCATACGGTGTTTGATCGGGAATGATCTCAGCAGGTGCATTACTCACATCACTCCAGCCTGTTGGCAAGCCGCCCACATTCACCACCGTTTTGGTGAACTGCTGAATATAGGAATCTTCACTGGTTTCCAGGTAGGGCGCAGGTACGAAATTAAACGTGTAATCGCCCATGCTTCTAAGCTTTGCTGGTGCCTGATAAGCAATCGCATCGCTTTCGGGGCCATGCCATTTTAGTGAAGTCAGTGAGGAAGTGAGGTCAGTGGTTCTGCCGCGATGCGTCACGGTGAGTGACTCTGGTGGTTGCATATCCATCATGGGGCCACCGTGCGAGGGGTGGGTAAATGGCATATTCACGGTGACAGTCCCGCCCTTTTCTTGCATGTAGTCATCAATTTGCAATAACTGGAAATGGGCTGAAGCACTTGAGCTGGCTAACACACTTAGGGCTAAGCAACTGGCAAATAACTGCGGTCGAATGTTCACGTTAATAATCTCCTTGTAGGTCCTTCAGGCGCACACGTTGGCGCCGGACACATTCATCAAGAAGGTGAGTGAAGAGGGGAATACTGCGGGGTACTAAAAAAGCGGTAACTCGCAACGGTGTGGCCCTCCGCAACACCTGTTCGGTCATCTAAGGCTGGTTCCGGACTCACGAGCACGCTCGTCTACCGTTGCGGGGGCAGTGTCGGCATTGTTAAAAACGCACCAACTTCCCATTTATCTGACACAACGCAATGCGCCTGTCAGCACCATCAGATCGCCCCGATTATGGTAGACGGGCTTCCCGAGTGTCAATCGAATCATCGTTAAATGCGAAAGAGATAGTTTTGCAATTCCCCCGCACATTGCCTACATTATGCAGCTTTAACCATGCGAAGCCTGCTGATGTCGGATACCCCTGCCTTTCCCTTTGTCGCCGTGACCGGTCAGGCACTGCTCAAACTTGCGCTCACCCTCACGGCCATTAATCCGTCGATTGGTGGCGTATTGATTAGTGGCCCGCGTGGTTCTGCAAAAACGACCTTGGCGCGCGGCTTGGCTGCCCTCCTGCCAACACCCGGTAGTTTCACCACCCTGCCACTGGGTGCCAGCGAAGAAATGCTGATCGGCACACTCAATTTGCAACAAGCGCTCAGCGATAAGCAGGTCAACTTTAACCCCGGCTTATTGGCCAAAGCACACCATGGCGTGCTGTACGTGGATGAGGTGAATTTACTGCCGGATGCGCTGGTGGATTTGCTACTCGACGTGTCCGCCAGCAAAGTGAATATTATCGAACGTGATGGCATTAGCCACCGCCACCCTGCTGACTTTTTACTGATCGGCACCATGAACCCTGATGAAGGTGAATTGCGCCCGCAGCTACAAGATCGCTTTGGTTTATCAGTTGAATTGAGCAATCAATACCGCATTGACGAGCGCATTGAAATTGTAAAACTGCGTGAGGCCTTTGATCAGAACCCTGCTGAATTTTGTGCGCAGTATGCCGAAGCTCAGCAGCAACTGATTGATCAAATCAAGCATGCTACCCAGCGCCTTAAACAAATTGATTGCCCCGACGCCATACGCCACGCAATTGCCGAGCGTAGCCATCGGGCGAATGTGGATGGGATGCGAGCGGATATTGTGTGGTATCGCGCGGCATTGGCCCATGCGGCTTGGCAAGGTCGGGATGTGATTACAGTTGCCGATTTAGATGCGGTGGAGCCATTAGTATTACAGCATCGCCGGCGTGAAGCAAACACCCCTGCACCGCCTACACCACCACCCTATTCGCGCCCACCAGAGCGTAAGCCATCGCCAAGCGCTCCAAGTAAGCCGCCGGAAACACCACCGAGCACCAAGCCGCCTGAGTCGGATTCTAAACAGCCGCCATCCAATACCGATGCGCCTTCAAACAATGGCGACTCAGGAAACGCTGATGATAACCCACCGGATAATAACGGCAGCGAAACGAGCCCCAATGATGACTCACAGGACAATCCACAAGCGGGCGACTGGGGCAGTTTAGAACCGCAACAGCAGCAATCCAACGTGCCATTAGCCATTGAATTGCCACCCGCACTGCAAGCCTTAGCGAGTAAGCGAGGCAATATCGCCGCTGGCAAGCAACGCGGACAAGCCACCGGTGGCTCACATCACACTCAAGCGGCCTCGAAACGCATCAACTGGTTTGCTTCCATCGCCAGCAGCGCCCACCATTCTGATTGGCAGTGGCGCTATCAAAAAGCACGCGGCGGTAAAGCCGTATTACACTTTATTTTGCTGGATACCTCCGGCTCAACGCTGGCGAATCAAGCCTTTGCTAAAGCTAAATCGGTGGTATTACACATCGCTCAACAAGCCTATTTAGTGCGTGAGCGGCTGGCGATTTTAGGCTTTGGAAATCAGCAAGTGCAGTTTTTATTGCCGCAGGTACGTGCGCCCAAACAATTAAGCCCGCTACTTAATCAAACCCCAGCCGGTGGTGGTACGCCAATTCGCGAAGTGCTACTCAATGCCCAGCACTATCTGCAAGGTTTATTGCGCCAAGCGCCAGACTTGAATATACAAACCTATCTGCTCACCGATGGCCGCACCACCCAATCCATTGACGGGATTCACTTGGCCGGACATTGCACGCTGATTGATACCGAGCAAGCCGCCGTAAAACGTGGCCGTGGCCGTGAAATGGCCCGTAGCTTGGGCGCAGATTATCTACCCTTAAATATCGCCGGAGTCGCCTGATGGCACCTGAAGAATCTAAACAGACTGAACAGCCAGAACAAGCAAAATCCCCGCTCGCTAAAATCATCCAGAAGGTGGCTTATCTGGTGGGAATATTGATTATCTTACTGATTGTGTGGAGCATTATTTACAGCTTATGGGCAATTTTTCGCGATCTGACCTAAGCCTTACGCTTGGTTAAAACGCCTGCCTCCACTACCGAACCTTTAGGAATACAGCATGTTAAGCCCTGAACAAAACGAACGTTATCAAGCCCGCATGAAGCGCAAAAAAGCCATTGTGGATGAGCGCATCGCCAAAGCCACCGAAGAGCGTGGCGTGTTGATTTTGCTAAAAGGCAACGGCAAAGGCAAAAGCAGCTCAGCACTTGGCACCATGGCGCGCAGCGTGGGGCATGGCAAAAAATGCGGCGTGATTCAGTTCATTAAAGGCCGCGATGTGACCGGCGAATACCTGTTTTTTAAAGACCACCCAATGATCGACTGGCATGTGATGGGGCATGGTTTCACTTGGGAAACACAAGACCACAATGAAGACACCCAAGCCGCTGAAAAAGCCTGGGCGATTGCCGTGGAAATGCTCAATAATCCAGAATATGGCCTGATCGTCTTTGATGAAATGAGCTATCCCTTAAAGTATAAAAACTTAGCGGTCGAGCCTGTGGTTGAAGCGCTGCTGGCACGCCCTGAAATGCAAAATGTAATTATCACCGGCCGCACCATGCCGGATGAACTCATTGAAATCGCCGACACCATTAGCGATGTAAAAGACGAGCGCCACGCCTTTCGTTTAGGCGTAAAAGCACAGGCAGGGATTGAATACTGAGATTGCTTCAAGACCCAGACGTCCCAGTCAGGCTCAATAGCAAACTATCAAATACAGCAACACCACGGAAATTCTAAAATGACAGCTTATTGCCCTGCTCTATTTCTAACTGCTCCGGCTTCCGGCCAAGGCAAAACCACGATTACCGCTGGCCTCTCGCGCTATTTTCGCAATCAGGGCAAAACGGTGCGCGTGTTTAAAACCGGCCCGGACTACCTCGACCCGCAAATTTTAGAGCAAGCTTCCGGCCAGCCCGTAGAGCCATTGGATTTATGGATGGCAGGCGAAGCAGACTGCAAACACAAGCTGTATCAAGCCGCTGAAGTAGCGGATTTAATCTTAATCGAAGGGGCCATGGGTATGTTTGATGGCCAGCCTTCCAGCGCAGATTTAGCGGCCACCTTTGGTATTCCCATTGCGATTGTGATGGATGTAAAAGGCATGGCGCAAACGGCGGCCGCTTTAGCCTCTGGCTTGGCTAATTTTAGGGATGACTACATGGTTGCAGGATTGATCGCCAATAACTGCGGCTCCGAGCGCCATTCACAACTCATTCGTGATGCGCTGCCAGAGAGCCTACCGCTGATTGCGGCACTGCCTCGTAATCCAGAAGTCACGCTGCCAGAGCGCCATTTAGGATTAGTACAAGCCGCTGAAATTCGTGATGAATTAGAGCTGTGCATTGAGCGAGCCGCGCAGTGGATTGAAGAGGCTGGCTTAACCACATTGCCAGAGCCTATTGCTTTTGAGTCAGCTGAAATAGCCATTCCAGAGAAGCTATTACAAGGTCGTAGAATTGGTATTGCCAAGGATGAGGCTTTCTCCTTTATCTACGCCGCCAATGTTAAATTGCTGGAAGATATGGGCGCGGAGTGTTTTTACTTTTCGCCGCTTTACGATACTGGTTTGCCCGAGGTTGATGCGCTGTGGTTCCCCGGTGGCTATCCCGAATTACACGCGGCTAAGCTTGCTGAAAATGCTTCGATGGCCTTGGCTATTCGAGAGTTTTTTGAAGCGGATAAGCCAATCCTTGCGGAGTGCGGTGGCTTTTTGTACGCCATGGAAACACTCACCGATTTAGGTGGCACGGTTTACCCCATGCTCGGCATTTTAGAAGGCCATGGCGCAATGCGTGGACGCAGTGGTTGTCAGGGGATGCAGACGGCTATTTTGCCAGAAGGAGAGGTTCGGGCACATGCGCATCATCGGTCGCGCAGTGAAGGTACACCGGAGCCGGTTGGGCATGGCCGCAGGCAAAGGCACCCTGCACCGGGTGAGGCGATTTATCGGAAACAGGGTTTGACGGCGACGTATTTGCATTTGTTTTTTCCATCGAATGCTGAGGTGGTGGCTCGGGTGTTTGCGCCCTAGTCCTTAAAGCGAAGGTATTCACTTCAGAAAGAGGTCATTTATCTTTCACTTTTTGTATATCCCTAATTTAATTAAATTTATTTATGCACTCTCATTAAAAAAATAACACGTGAAAGAAGCCAAAACAAGCTAATATTAAGTTGAAAGCCCCATAAACCACCATCAAGGAATCTAAAATGAACAGATTGATATCGAAGCTAATACTAGGTCTCCTCCTACTCATGTCCTTTAATGCTCACGCTTACGATGATAAGAGTAACACCTCTGTCTTAGGATGCGAGGCCGTTTTTCTAGAGCAAGCCTTTAACCTGAAATGGGACAGTATTCGACTTTCAAATCGTCACCCAAAAGATAGCCTATGGGTTGTGTGCCCTATCCACAGAAATGCATCAGCTACTCCAAGCGACGGCCTCAGTCTCTACATCAACTACCGTTATTCAAGCCGGACTGACTATGATACTCCCGAGTTAGCCTGTTACTTCCGTGATATCAATGAGTTTGGGACTGTTGAATATACTCAAATAATTACTGCATCTAACCCCGGGCCAGACACATCTGATTATACAGGCGTTACTATAGACTCTGATTTGCTATCGGACAGCCTCTACAACTATTGGACCATGAGCTGCAAGTTACCACCTGGTACTTCTCTTCATAGTTTCGACATTTATGAATGACCGACAGGAAGTGTCTTGATGTCGGTTATCCAATGCTCAACCAGCTTAAAAGCAATGATCATCCCAGCATGTCTATCGCTAGGTTTAGTTGTGCTCGCGATGCAACAGCAATCACATATTCGTGCTGTGGAAAAGGATCGCCAGTTAATACTGCTAAAACTCAATGATATTGAAAGCCGCAACCGCATAGTTCAATCGACAGACTTTGCACCAGCTACTTCTGACATCTTGGCGGCTCGAACCGAGAGTGCGAGCCGCCACCAACCAAGCGCCGAGTACGATAGTAAAATATCTGCCATTGAAGTGTTGTTAAGCGAAATTCAAGCACAGGTTATCGCGCTACAAGAAAACCAAAAACTCGCCACCTACAAAGAATCAGCCACCACAAACGAAGCCTCTTCTGCTGATAAAATCAGCAGAGAACAACAACAACTGATGAATAAAGAAAATACTGAAAGAAAGGAACAACTATTTGTGAATCGTATGTTGTACGAGCCCATTGACACAGATTGGGCAATGTCAACTGAGAGTAAAATTAAAGACTCATTCGATATGATACTCCCAAACACAGAGGTAGGCTCCATTGACACTCAATGTCGGTCAACTCTCTGTCAAATTACAGTGACAGCCACCCTAGCTAGTGACGAAAGCTTGTTTGAGTTTGAAAGTGAGCTATTGCTCTCGGTTGGTCAAAGCTTGCCCAACGTATTTTCATTTAAAAAGGCTGGTTCTGTTGAAACAGAGTTTGTTTTTACTTTCTACGCCTCCCCTAAATCTAGTGACATTAGCCTTAGATAGCTTACGCATCAACCCTCATAACATAACAACTACAACCGATCACAATATTTTCTCAATTGCTTACCTGTATTTGTGTGAAACCCGAAACACACGAAACAGGTATTTCATCTTAACGTTACATATAACAATGCACCCCATCGGAGTGCATTGCCATGTTCTCTACCTCGCTAAATCACGCTAAACATACTGCTTCAAACGAACAATAAACTCGCGCCATTCAGCCATGACTTCTTCTTTAAATGGCCCCAGCTTTCCCGGCGTTAGCTCCGCCTCCGGAAACAACTCATCCAAATGCTCAACCATCTCGTGCTGGCGCTTTTCCCGCACAGCCCGCGCCGCTGACTCCAACTCATCCAACACCCCGCGAGTTTCGACTATCTTGGCTTCTAATTGTGCCAATTTATCCTGAGTAATCATCATGCTGCCACCCCTTAATTCTTATCAATTCGTTGCAAAAATCAGCATACCCGGTGCCAAGAAAAACACGCCGAGTATATAGCCTAAAGCAATACTCTTGCGCTCCGCCGCGACCTCGGCCAGCTTTTCAGCAAGATAAGGCGGTATCCCTCGCAGGAATGGCAAGCCGTAAATCACCAGCACGCCCAGCACGTTGTAAACCAAATGCACAAAGGCAATTTGCAGCGCAAACACACTGTTATCGCCACTCACCGCTGTTGCAGCCAGTAGCGCAGTTATGCAGGTTCCGATATTCGCGCCCAAGGTAAACGGATAAATATCCCGCACGGTAAATACGCCAGAGCCCACCAATGGCACCATCAAACTCGTGGTGGTTGATGACGATTGAACCAGCACTGTCACCACGGTGCCAGAAGCAATACCACTGACAGGACCGCGACCAATTGCGTTATGCAGAATTTGTTTAGCGCGGCCAACCATCAGCAGTTTCATCAACTTACCGATGTAGGTAATCGAGATGAAAATCAGCGCAATACCGCCCAAGATAACCAGCACACCAGAGGTCCATTCCGGCAAGCCTAAAGTGGCTTGTACGCCGTAAGCGACATCTTTAGATAGATTTACAACTGGCGCAGTGAGCGGCTTGATAAAGTTCAGCCCACTCATACTGACCGAGGCATCGCTGACAAACAAATGCGCCATCACATCGCCGGCTTTTTCCAACAAGCCAAAGGCAATTTCCAAAGGTAGGAAGATGACCACACTCAGCAAATTGAAAAAGTCATGCACCGTGGCTGCAGCGAATGCCTGACGGAATTCTTTTTTGCTGCGCACATGGCCCAAGCTCACCAGCGTGTTGGTAATACTGGTGCCGATATTTGCCCCCATAATCATTGGCACGGCGACTGCAACCGGCAAACCACCTGCCACTAAACCCACGATAATCGAGGTTACGGTACTGGAGGATTGAATTAATGCGGTTGCCACCGTACCAATCACTAAGCCAGCGAATGGGTTGGAGGCAAAGTCGAAGAGCGTTTTTGCCTGATCGCCCGCTGCCGCTTTAAAACCCGAGCCGATCATGGAGACGGCCACTAACAAAAGATAAACCAGCCCGGCCACCATCACCCACTTTAGCCAGTGAGCGCTCTGCTGCTGATCCGCGCCATCCATAGTTTGCGATACGTTTGTCATAATGAATTCCAAAAAATAAGTGGCTGGAGTGTAACGGGCTAAAATGACAGTTTTATTTCAGCCACCGGCCTACTTTGGCTAAGCCTCTTTAACTAGGCTAATTTCGCGAAATTGGGTGGCACGTAAGGCAAACAATGCCGACTCTTTACAAAGGCTACATAATTCCCCCATATTGATTCGATAAACTGAGTCAAATCATAGGCACCCACAGTAGGAGCAATACTCATGAACCAGCACGCGTTAAAAGGATGTTCACTCATTTTCGGCACATTATTGTTAAGCGCCACGGCCCTTGCCGACGAGACTAGTTTTACAAAAGGTGCAGCCACCAAAGTCACCAATGCGGGACTACTGGATTGTGGTGCTCGCTCACGAATCAGCGCCATGGGTGAAATCACCTCAGAAGATGGCAAAGTCTGGACCGTACCGGCTGCAAACAACTTTCAAACCGCACCCAAAGCCACCGATCTGTTCAATGAATGTGGTGGGCAAGAACTGGATTCCGTTGCCGATTTGAAGCTACAGGATGTACCCGTCGCGGATGCGGGCGGCGAGGAAGTCTTTACGGCTTACCTATTTGCCGATAACTATTTTGAGCTGTATGTGAATGGCAAATTGATCGCAGTTGATCCGGTTCCGTTTACGCCATTTAACTCAAATGTAGTGCGCTTTAAAGCCGAGCGCCCGTTGTCGATTGCAGTCAAAATGATCGACTGGGAAGAAACCTTGGGATTGGGTATGGAGAACAATCGAGGCACCAAGCTTCACGCGGGTGATGGTGGCCTTGTGGCACAGTTTCAGGATGCCAGTGGCAAAACCATTGCGATCACCGATGCCAACTGGAAAGCGCAAACCTTTTATACCGCACCGATTGTGGATCGCAGCTGCTTAGTGATTGATGGCGCAGTGCGTGATAGTTCGGCCTGCGATAAGCAAACCATCAAAGATGCCGCCAGCACTTCAGCCGCGCATTGGGCCCTGCCTGAAGATTGGATGCAACCAAGCTTTGATGACAGTAGCTGGCCTGCTGCCGTGACATATACCAACAACACCGTGGGCGTGGATAATAAAAAGTCATATACCAACTTTGTTGAATTATTTGATGCGAAAGACGCCGATGCCGAGTTTATTTGGTCTTCAAATTTGGTGTTGGATAACTTGGTATTGCTGCGGACTGTGATCGAATAAATTTAAGCGAGTCGTTGGTGGTTTTGGTGTCGGTATTCACTCGGTGTTTGCGGACGCCAACGCCCCCAAGTGCGTCGCAAGCTTCTTTCGGCACTAAAGCCACAACGCTCGGCAATGTCATCCAGCGACAAGCTCGTTTGCTCCAATAAGCGCTGTGCGAGTTCTAATTTCGCCAGCTGCAAGTAATCCTGCAAGCTATGGCCGGTTGCGCTTTGAAATACTCGGCGCAACTGGCGCTCGCTTAAATGCACTCTCTCAGCAAGCTCAGTCACCGTCCACGGATGCCCTGGCGACGCCATTACCAAATCCTGTAAACAATGCACCCGCGACTGCATGTGATTGCGATGCTGCAACCAAAAGCTCAGCTGCACTTCATGGCCGGAACGACGCTGATACAACACCAAATCTCGAGCAATCGAGGTCGCAAGTTCTTGGCCCCAGCACTCAGAGACCAAGTGCAAACACAAGTCCATCCCCGTGGTAATGCCGGCACTGGTCCAGATATCGCCATCGGAAACAAAAATACAGTCCTCCTGCACTCTGGCTTTTGGCGCGATGGTTTTGAGATGAGGAATTAAATCGTGATGCGTGGTGCAGCGTTTTCCATTCAATAAACCAGCCTGTGCCGCGAGTAAAGTACCGGAACAAATACCTGCCATCAGGCCGCATTGTGTAACCACCTGTTTTAGCCAATGCGTGGCCGCTTGAGAAGCTGGCTCATCCAAATACTTATACAAAAATCCGCTGCCGATAATCAGCACCCAATCATTCGCATCAATATATTCTGGCAGTGGCGAGAGCTGGCTGAGGTGCAAGCCTTGATGGGAATTCACTTCCGGCTCAGGCGCGATGTAATGTATCGCCACCTCACCGGCAAATGCTTCATGCGCAAAAATCTGCGCGGGTGCAGCCAAGTCCAGCAGATGCACCCGAGGTAGTACCAGCAGGTAAATATTACGCGGCTTGATCATAGTCATCGACCATGCGAATGGTGGCAAAGCGTCCGCTCAAGACTAAGGCCGTGTGTGATTTAATCGCCTCTGCGCTCACCATTTCGCCGGTTAATGGGTGCTTCATTGGGAAAGTCAGCGTGGTGTCTAATACGTAATCCACCTCATAACCCATATCGCTGCCAACTCGGGTCGTTGTTTCGCAGCATTGCTCGGTGCGAATGCCGCTGATGACTAATTTATTGATACCCTGCGCTTGTAGCCATTCGTGCAAGCCGCTTTCCAATAAGGCATTGTGAACATGTTTATTGAAGATTGGCTCATTGGCCTTAGGCTCCAGAAAACTCATCAAACGGACAAAACCGGACTCAGGAGAAAACACACCTGCTGATTCGTTATGTAGGACATAAACGACTTGCCAATCATTCGCTCTGGCATGGTTGATTAGGCGGGTTTGCTTTTCCGCGTAGGGTTTGAATTCGGTATCTGTCCAGTAATCTCTTTGTAGGAAAGAGTCCTGAACGTCGATGACTAGTAAGGCTGTTTTGCTCATGTCGGTAGTTCCTCAGTGAATGTGTAATCACTATAACCACTACTGAGTGTAACTGACATGACACGAGGGGACGAGATTGGGACTGATTCGGTCATCGTATGAGGTTAATAATGAAGCTTCTACAGGCTTTATTACAGGCTCTAGCGTTTCATTGGTATTTTTGCTTTTGGAAGCGCTCGACTTACCTGCAACGTGATTATCCCCACATTACTCATCGATTGTTACTTAACGCTTGGGTTAATAGAAAATAGTGAGCAGCAGCATTCAGGATTTGTAGCAATCTTTCTGCAATTGCTTATCATAGACCCATGAAACCCGAAACCGACGAACACGCTCGACCACTTCGCACCGGCTTAACCACCGGCAGCTGCGCGACTGCCTGTACGGTAGCTGCGGCGCGCTATCTGTTTGCTAACGAGCAGCTAGAGTCGGTTGATATTACCCTCCCCAAGGGCAAACTGGTTTCCATGCCGATCACTCGGTTGGAGCGCGATGCTGACAGCGCCACCGCATCTACCATTAAAGATGGCGGCGATGACCCCGATGCGACACATGGTGCGAGGGTTTATGTGCAATTGCGCTTACTGGATTTGGAGACAGCAACACACTTGGCGCAAGCGGATTTGTTAACCGGCAATGTCGCCAGCAGACATGTCGGGCCAGCATCGGCAAGACCACTATCCCAAGCCAACACAAACACTGCAACTGCAACTGCAACTGCAACTGCAACTGCAACTGCAACTGCAACTCATGATATCGCCCCCTGCCCCGTGGTGTTTAAAGCGGGCGAAGGCGTTGGCACAGCCACTCGCACCGGCATAGTCATTCCCGTCGGCCAGCCAGCAATCAACCCCGTTCCACGTAAAATGATTCGCGAGCACTTACAGGAGCTGGCTGCACTCTACCATTACAACGGCGGCTTTGAAGTCACCGTCGGCGTGGAAGATGGCGAGAAAATCGCTCTGAAAACCATGAACGGACGCCTCGGTATCGTTGGTGGCATTTCCATTCTAGGTACGACCGGCATTGTGCGGCCATTTTCTTGTGCGGCGTATATCGCCTCCATCCACCAAGGCATCGATGTGTGTCGCGCCAATGCTGCTGAACACCTCGCAGCTTGCACCGGCAACAGCAGTGAAACGTTTATTGCAGGCCAATACCAACTACCCGAAATGGCCTTGATAGAAATGGGGGATTTCGCAGGCGCAGTCTTGAAATATATTCGCCATAATCCGGTCGGCAAGCTCAGTATTTGCGGCGGCTTTGGCAAGCTCAGTAAATTAGCGATGGGACATCTGGATTTACATAGTCGTGTTTCTGAAATCGACTTTGATTTTCTGGCGGAGAGTGCCAAAGCCTGTGGTGCCGATGAGGCTTTACAGCAGCAAATTAAAGGAGCGAATACCAGCATCGAAGCGCTGAACTTATGTCAGGCACAAGGCATTGATCTGGCCTCAAAAATCTGTGCGGATGCCTTAGCCGTCGCTAAGAAAACGGTGAAGCGTGATATTCCGATGGAAGTTTGGGCGGTTAATCGTGCCGGTGAGCCCGTTGGCTTAGCCAGTGATTTTGCTAAGACATGAAACTCTTACTCCTCGGCGGCACGAGCGATGGCAAGCGCTTAGCACGTGAGTTCCATGCTAAAGGCGTCACCGTGATTTACAGTATCGCTGGACTAGTACGTCAACCTGACCTCCCCTGCGAAGTCATTAGCGGTGGCTTTTCAAAGCGTGGCGGCTTGCTGCGCTATATCCAAGAGAATCAAATCACTGAAATTCTGGACGCCACGCATCCATTCGCCACCACCATGAGTGCCACGGCACAAGCTGTCGCCAAGCAAGCAGGCATTCCCATCACCCGCTATGAGCGCCCAGCCTGGCAGCCACAAGCGGATGATCAGTGGACATTCTTTAAAGATTGGAGTGAGTTATTGCGCCAGCTTGCACCTTATAAATCGGTACTACTCACCCAAGGTCAACTCAGCGAACCCATGTTAGCGGCGCTAAAAATGCATCGCAAACACGGCCAGCACTTTGTACACCGAACAGCCATTGAGCCCAAACATCGCATTCCCGATTGGATGACATGGGTAAAAGACATCGGCCCTTTCTCACTGGAATCGGAGCAAAGTCTCCTCCGACAACATAAAATTGAGGTTATTGTCAGCAAGCACAGTAGCGGCGAATTACCCGCAAAAATGCTGGCGGCACGGGCTAATCAGCTGCCTGTTTTGTTACTGGAAACACCAAAGAGTATCTGACGGAGTCCTCACTCCACTTTTTGAGGCATCAGGCGTCAATCACTTAGATCAAGGCCTGAGGCTCGTAGAAGCCAGCCGCTGAAATTTGGGGTGAAACATACCACTCTATTCCTCTAAAGTCAGAAGAAAGCTTACGACAATGCACTTGGGAAAATTCCACCGCTTCGTGTACAGTAGCAATACACTTACAGACGTATTTAATCAGGATTTTTCATGGCCACCGATACACCCATTTATAAAAAATCAGAAGCAGGCTACCGCGATAAAGCGCTTAAAATGTACCCTTGGGTATGCGGACGTTGCGCGCGTGAGTTTGTCTACTCCAACCTAAAAGAGCTGACGGTTCACCATAAAGACCACGACCACGATAACAATCCGGAAGATGGCAGCAACTGGGAGTTACTCTGCATTTATTGCCACGATCATGAGCATTCAAAATATGGTGAGTTTGTGCAGTATGGCTCAATGCAGGAAAAAGAGATAAAGCCAGCGACACATAATCCGTTTGCTGACTTAAAAAGTATGATGAAAAAGTAACATCACTGCTTGAAAGGGAGCACTTAACACGAGTGCTCCCGGTAGCGACTATTCTAAAATCTGGGAGAGATGTACCTTCTCCATGACCCGCTTAGCTTCATCGCTGTATTGATAATCATCATATTTTCGCTTAGTGACGATTTCTTTGTAGATCGCGTGCATACCCTGTTCCGTGGCGTGCTTGATCTGTGCGCGGGTCGCGAGTTTGAAACACACTAGGGCAATGGCTAATCCGATAAAAATACCAGCAACCACCGGCAAAAGGATTTCCTGCATTCGTTATGACCTCCAGATATGGCTAAGGCAGCAAACATATCCATATGCATTGCCGCCACCAGCACTTTACTAATACTTCTGCCGTTAATTTTCATCTAATTCGATGAATAAGCAGACACTTTTATTAAAATTCAGTATTCAACAAAGTGTCATAAAAGTAAAGCCAGCACATTATTCTGGCTTAATCAGCTTACCCACGGTCAGTCCTTGCACAATTATCGAGAAGATCACCACAATGTAGGTCACGACCAATAGTGCTTCACGACTCTCGCCGGCTGGCAAGGTCAGCGCTAGCGCAATGGAGATACCACCACGCAAACCACCCCAAGTCATAATACGAACGATATTAGGTGTGAAGCTTTGGCGTAATTTCATCAGCGAGATGGGAACACCAACACTGATAAAGCGCGCCAGCAAGGTCACAGGAATCATCACCAAGCCTGCATACAGGTAGTTCACATCAAAGCTCAGCACCAATACTTCCAGACCGATTAATACAAACAATACGGCATTCAGGATCTCATCAATCAACTCCCAGAAGTCATCCAGATGCTCACGGGTGCGATCAGACATCGCATATTTACGACCACCATTACCGATCAGCAAACCGGCAACCACTACGAAAATCGGACCGGACAAGTGAATCGCGCTAGCTAGTGCATAGCCACCGAACACCAATCCTAAGGTCAGTAGGATTTCAACTTGGTAGTTATCAATACTCGCCAACATACGGAATACAACGTAACCCGCAATCAAACCAAAGCCAACACCACCCACGGCTTCCTGCAAAAACAGAATCAACACACTGGAGACACTAACTGCCTCGTCGCCATGCCCTGCTCCGGCAATTCCCAGCAGCACGATAAATACAACAACCGCGAAGCCATCGTTGAATAATGACTCGCCCGCGATTTTGGTTTCCAGTGATTTTGGTGCACCAAGGTGTTTCAGAATGCCTAACACGGCAATCGGATCAGTTGGTGAAATCAGCGAGCCAAACAGCAGGCAATAGATCAGCGGGATCTCTAGACCAAACAGCTGGAAGATATAAAACGACGAAAACCCAACCATAAAGGTTGAAGCAAGCATACCGACGCTGGCCAGTATGGCGACAATCCAGCGTTGCTCTCTCAGGTCATATAAATTGACATGCAAGGCACCGGCAAATAGCAAGGCGCTCAGCATGCCTTCCATTAGCGCTTTGTTGAAGTCAATTTGCTCCAGTAGCACTTTGGCTTCATCGCCTAAAGGAATTCCAAATTTACCTAAAGCGATCAATGCCATCGACAACAGCAAGGAAATGATCAATAAACCGATGGTGGTGGGGAGCTTTATAAAGCGATGATTGATGTAACTAAACAATGCGGCCAGGCTAATTAGCGTCGCAAAAGTCTGGATAAGATCCATGAGATACCCTTAAATACTATTTATGATTGTGTTTGTTTAATTGTTTGTTGAGTGTGGCCACTTTCTAAAGGCCCATTGCATGGCGCATGATCTGTTGTTTGAGCCATGGCAAGCTATTCACTCCATTCAGCCCCATATTACGAGCGATTTTGACGACGCCAGTATCGTGTCCGAACAGGATTTTGAAACCTTCCATTGCTCGCATAGTGAGCACATTATCACCCTTACGGGCGCGCTCATATTGGCGTAAGCGTTTAAAACTGCCCCAGCTTTTCGGCGGCACCGACGCTAAAATATCCGCAAGTACGATGGCATCTTTAATACCAAGGTTTACACCCTGCCCCGCTAATGGGTGAATCGTGTGAGCGGCATCACCCACTAAGGCGACACCTGGCACAATATAAGCAGAAGCTTGCGAGCCTTTCAACGCAAAAGCGGCGCGCGGACCGGATTCTACAATTGCACCTAGCTTATGATCAAAGGCATCGGCCAATGCACGACGGAAATCGTCATCGCTCATTCGCAAATAGCGATCGGCTTGATCAGCCGGTAATGTCCAAACGATTGAGCTGTAGCCATTATCTAACGGCAAAAAGGCTAACGGGCCGCCTGGCAAAAAGCGCTGCCATGCGGTGTCTTGATGGCCATATTCCGTTTTAACGACGCTAACTAAACCTTTCTGACCGTAGTCTTCAACCTCAACCGACAGGCCTGCCAATTGGCGTACTGCAGAGGATGGTCCATCTGCTCCAACCACTAGAGGCGCTCGTAAATATTCGCCACTATCAAGCTCAGCACACTGCAAACCATCGACAACGCTCAACCCAACAATTTTTGAAGGATGAAATAACTGCACTGCGTCATTGTTTTTAAGCTGCTCAATCAAGCTGCTTTGGATAACGGTATTTTCGATGATATGACCTAAGTCAGGCTCACCAGCGGTGGCCGCCTCAAAACGAATTTCACCATTACCGCCCTCATCCCACACTTGCATGACTTCATACGCATGAGCACGTTTTTGTTGAATGCTATCCCAAGCACCTGCGGCCTCTAATGCTCGCTGTGAGGCACGACTAATCGCCGATACTCGCAACTCAAATGGTGCATCGGCAGAAAACTCAGGTGGCAAACGAGACTCTACAACGGCAATACGACGTCCGGACTTAGCCATCAAAGCCGCCAAAGTCGCACCGACAATACCGGCACCGATAATCACTACATCAAAATCATTGTATTGTTGTGTCATCAATTAATCCTTCAGAAGTGGCAGACCACGCCCTAAACGAGACACGCGATGCGCCATGCCCATACTTTGGCGAGCCAGCAACTGACGTAATGGCGGTAAGCGATCAACCATCATCAAACCTGCGGCGCGAGCATGGCCCAGTGCAAATTGATCATTAGAAAAAACCTTAACTAGCGAGTCGGTGTAGCGAATCGTTCGGGAAGTATCGGCTTTGCGCAAGCTGGCATATTGATTCAGCACGGAAGCGGAGCCAACATCTTGCTCTGTGCGGGAGGCTTCAGCCAAGCATTCAGCTAAGTCGGCAATATCCCGCAAAGCGAGGTTTAAGCCCTGCCCTGCAACGGGGTGCAATGCATGAGCCGCATTACCAATCACTGCTACACGGTTAGCGATCACGCTATTGGCTTCGGTTAATTTCAAAGCAAAAGCACTGCGCTTGCCTGTTCGTGTGAAGCGCCCGAGTCGATAGCCAAAGGCTTGTCCCAGCGCTTTTAAAAAGGCCGCATCATCCAATGCCAAAATCGATTCATAATTCTCAGCGTTTAAGGTCCAAACCAGCGAGCAACGATTTTCTGACATAGGCAACAAAGCAATCGGGCCTTGTTCGGTAAAGCGCTCAAATGCCTGATGCTGATGTGGTTTTTCAGTGCTGATATTCGCAACGATCGCATATTGCTGATAATCATGAGTTGTCGCTGAAATACCTGCCATTTCACGCACGGCAGAACCAGCACCATCACAAGCCACTAGCAAACGTGTATCAAACGCTTGAGATTGCCCATCGGCCTGCACACTCAAGCGCATTGCGTCAGGTGCTTCGGTAATGGATATTAGCTGCGCAGGTTGAATGACTTTAACTTGGCTGGCCGACATCGCGGCCTGCAGTACCGCACCATAGTCACGACTTTGAATTAAATACCCCAAAGCAGCTACTTTCTGCTGTGTGGCATTCAAACGGGTTGCACCAAAATGACCGCGATCAGAGACATGAATCGACTTGATCGCAGTGGTTACCGGCTCAACCTCAGGCCAAATTCCCATGCCTTTTAAAATCTGCGCCGAGCCATAAGACAAAGCAATGGCTCGATCATCGTAAGCAGGCTGCTCACAGGCTTCAAACGGGAATGCTTCGATTAAACCAATCCGCAGCGGTAATTTACTTAAGGCAACCGCCAGACTGGCACCGACCATTCCGCCACCGGCAATCACTACATCAAAGGCCTGAGTTTGCATGCTCGATTATCCTTTTTTCTTGGACTTACCTTTCGCCATCAACGCTTCGATCTCATCGACTTCTTTAACCAATGCACCAGTCAGTACTTCATTCCCTTCGCGGGTAATCAGCACGTCATCTTCAATGCGCACGCCGATATTCCACCACTTCTCATCCACCGTTTTGCTGGGCGAAATGTAAATACCCGGCTCAATCGTCAGCACCATGCCGTTTTCCAGCAAACGCCATTCGTCATCCACTTTGTAGTCACCCACATCATGCACATCCAAACCTAGCCAATGACCGGTTTTATGCATAAAGAACTCACGATAACTGCCACTTTCCAGCACACTTTCCAGATCACCTTCTAGCAGGCCTAAGTCGATTAAGCCCTGACTAATGACTTCGACTGCGGCATCATGCGGGTCATTCCAGGTATTACCCGGCTGAGAAACTGCAACAGCGGCATGGTAAGCATCAAGAACTAGTTGATAGATCTGACGTTGCGGTTTAGTAAATTTGCCATTCACTGGGAAAGTACGTGTGATGTCACTGGCATAACAACCGTATTCTGCACCGGCATCAATCAGCACCAAGTCACCATCATTCAGTGCTTGGTTATTCTCAATATAATGAAGCACGCAGGCATTCTCGCCACCACCAACGATTGTGGTATACGCCGGCACCATGCCATCCCACTTAAACTGATGTAAAAACTCAGCTTCGAGCTGCCCTTCATTTAAGCCCGGCTTGCAAATAGTCATTGCCCGCTCATGCGCTTTAATAGAAGTTTTAGCGGCATGACGCATCATTTTGATTTCAGCACGCGTCTTATACAAACGCATATCGTGCAGTAGCAAATCCAATGACACAAACTCATGGGGCGGGTGTTGTCCTGAGCGCACATTGGCACGCAGCGTATTCACCCACGCCATAACGCGACGATCAAAGTCGGTATTAGTACCCATGCTGTAATGCACAGCTTCACGGCGATCCATCAAACCCGGCAGGATTTCATCGATATCATCAATCGGAAAGGCATCATCCGCGCCATACAACTCACGTGCGCCTTCCAAGCCAGCCATGCGGCCCGTCCAACGTTCAGTCACTGGATTCTTTTCCCGACAAAACAGGATGAACTCACCTTCTTTACGCTCCGGAAGCAAAACCGCAACGGCTTCAGGCTCATTAAAATTAGTCAGGTACTGAAAGTCGCTATCTTGGCGAAAGATATGCTCTGCATCCCGATTACGGTGCAGCAAGGAAGCCGACGGCACGATGACAATGGCATCCGGCCCGACCATGCTCATCAGCTGCGCACGGCGATCGGCAAATTCTTTAGCAGGTAAAACTGGGCTATTTTTTTTCATCATTAAATCCCGCGCTGATGCTTATTAGTTATTGATGGTTGTACTTTAATGAATGGTCGCGCTCTGCTTCATTGGCTGCAACTCTTCATTGATGAGCAGTACGCCAATTCTTACGTATTGCGAAATCTCGGTGTACGCCACTTCGGATTCCTGATCATCATCAAAATCAAACTCTCCTGATGTACCAATATCGGTGAAGTCTTTCAGCAAGTCGGCAGTATCTTCGGGTAATTTACTGTAGTCAGTAATGCCTTCCAGCGTCATTCCCAGAATGAACCCAGAGCACCAATCTTGCAGAGCTTCTAAACGACCAGCCAAAGGCGACTCGTCATCCGGCAAGAACAGTTCGAAACGTAGATTGCTATCTTGCAGTGCGCGCTGACTGTCATCAAATAAGTCACCCATATAACGGATGGCTTCTTTTTGGAGAACATCCACCGGGTCAATGGCCGGAATCATTTCACGCACCCATTTAAGTTTATCAGCTGCATTGTTGCCCGCAAGCATTCCACAGGCGATACCATGGATTTCCGACGCTAGCAGATCGACGCCTGCACGTTCCAGGTAGCTAGCCATATCGGAATAATTGATCTCTTTATCCATAACATTATTCTGAACATTAAAAGGTCGTCTATAGTATCATCATGCAAATTGTTTGACCCGACTTTCCGCTCTGGACTAACATGGGACTTTATGAATACAAACAACACAGACGCACGCCTCAAAGAGCAAGTGCTTGAATTAGAACAAACACTGGCGCAGCTCCTTGCGATCAGCGATGCCTTGTTCGATGAAAATCAATCCTTGAAAACCAAGGAAACTCAGCTAATTAAAGAGCGCGCCGAACTCCTTGCCAAAAATGACAAAATCCGCAACCAGGTGGAAGCGATGATTATGCGTTTAAAAGCAATGGAAAACGCTTAGGACACTATCGATCATGGCGAATAAACCAATTGTAGTTTCGGCTAAAATTCTTGAAAAGGAATACAGCATTGCCTGCCCACCGGGCGAGGAAGATGCGCTGACGGCCTCAGTTAAATATATCGACGCTAAAATGCGCGAGATCCGCTCCACCGGTAAAGTGGTTGGCTCGGAGCGTATTGCGGTTATGGCTGCCATCAATGTCGCCCATGAAATGCTGAAATCACAAAGTCAGGTGCAAAGCATTGACGAGGATGTGATTACCCGGCTTGATACCTTGCAGTCAAAAATTAATGACTCGCTGGATAAGATCACTCCTTAATCCCTCTGCGGACTCCCACATCACGAAAGCTGATTGACAATCACCTTGTCATCACTGATAATCGCGACCCTTACTGGGCCTCGGCCCTTCCTTGCTCTCTGCCTACAAAAAATCAGAGGGCTGTTTAATCCATAAGGAATCTCTATGAGACATTATGAAATCGTGTTCTTGGTTCATCCGGACCAAAGCGAGCAAGTTCCTGCTATGATCGAGCGTTATAGCAAGCTAATGACAGATAACGGTGGCGCTGTTCACCGCTTGGAAGACTGGGGCCGTCGCCCTTTGGCTTACCCTATCGCTAAGTTGCACAAAGCACACTATGTTCTGATGAACATTGAATGTGAGAGCAGCACATTGGCTGAACTGGAAGACCTGTTCCGCTTTAATGACGCCGTTCTGCGTAACCTGACAATCCGTCGCGACAGCGCTGACACTGAAGCTTCTTTGCTGAGCAAAGAAAAAGCTGAAGAAAGACCAGCTCGCCGTCAGTCAAACCAAGCTAACGCTTAATTTCTCCGGAGTTCACAATGTCACGTTATTTTCGTCGTCAGAAGTTCTGCCGCTTTACAGCAGAAAAAACGGTTGAGATCGATTACAAAGATCTTGAAACCCTGAAAGCCTACATCACTGAGACTGGTAAAATTGTACCTAGTCGTGTAACTGGCACAAACACCAGATACCAGCGTCAGCTTGCTACAGCAATTAAACGCGCTCGCTTCCTGGCTCTTATCCCTTACACGGATCAGCACAAGTAAAACCTGCTCACATAGGTGAATTATCATGCAAGTTATTTTAATGGAAAAGATTGATAATCTCGGCTCTTTGGGCGAGATCGTCTCTGTACGCGCTGGTTATGCTCGTAACTTTTTAGTTCCACGTCGTAAAGCGAAAGTGGCTACTCCTGCTAACATCGAAGCATTCGAAGAAATTCGTGCTGAGTTGGAAAAAGTTGCTGCTGAAGCGGCTGCTGCTGCTGAAGTAATCCGCGCTAAGCTAGATGGTACTGAAATCACTATCGAAGCTAACGCTGGCCAGGAAGGCAAGCTGTTCGGTTCTGTTACGAACCACGAAATTGCTGATGCACTTCAAGCTCTTGGCTTTGAAGTTGAGCGTCGCAACATTCGCATGCCAGAAGGCCCAATCCGCAACGTTGGCGAGCACGAAGTTGGTGTTCACCTGCACACAGATGTTGATGCAACGATCAAAGTTACCATCTTCTCTGATAACGTTGTTGAAGTAGTAGAAGAGAAAGAGCCAATTTCTACTTCTGAGTTTGATTACTAAGCAATTAGTTTTCAACGCTTCAAGCGGTAGCATAAAAAAAGCCTGATCAATGATCAGGCTTTTTTGTATCTATCAACAATGTAAAAAACGAATCTACTTTAAACAGAACGATTAATACAAATTTGCTGACTTCATTTTATCTAAACGCGCTTCTGCCAACACCGCTGCATTGGTCGAAGGGAAGTTACGAATAACATCTTCAAATGTGCGTCGTGCATAGACCCAGTTTTTCATTTCATAAAAACTAAAGCCTAGCTTGATCGCCGCATCTGGCGCTTTTGGACTATTCTGATAGCTTTGTAGCACTGCTACAAACTCATCAATTGCACCCTGATAGTTACGACTGCCATACATTACCTCACCCAACCAATATTGCGCATTAGCGGCTAATGAACTACTTGGATACGTTTTCAGGAAGTCCCGAAATAAGGCAATAGACACAGCTGGCTGCGTTTTGACTTTGGCAAACGCCGCATCGTAAGCACTCTGCTCCTGAGCAGGAACACGCCCTGCTGCTGCAACGACTGGTAACTTAACCGGCTGCTGAACAACTGCAGGCGCAGCTTTTGCTACGACAGGCTTAGCAACTGGCGCTACCTTCTTCTCTGCCACAACGGGCTTAGCTGCGACTGGCGCTACGGATACCGCACTAGACGTCACCGAAACCGGTGCAGCATCTAAAGCTGGAACTGACGAACTGGACACTCTTGAATTAATGGCACGAAACAACTCATCCATCCGATCATCGATACGGATAAAGGTTGATCGTTGCGTTTTATTCATATCTTCCATGTCGTAGCGAAGTTGTTCGTTTTCACCACGCAGAAACCGCACTTCATTCTCAAGTGATTCCACACGTTGTAACACTTCAAACAACTCATCCGGCGTCACCGCCTGCACTGACGGAATAGCCAGTGCAGTCAGGATACCTGCTGCAATCAATGATTTGCGCAAGGCATATAGCATATTATTATCGTCCTATGTATTTGATCTCCACACGGCGATTCTTACTCCAAGCTGCTTCATCATGACCTGGATCAAGTGGAAGCTCTTCACCGTATGCGACTGTTTGTGACTGTTCACTACCCACACCTTTCAGGTCCATGAACTGCTTAACTGATTGGGCACGACGCTCTGACAAAGCAACGTTGTATTCACGTGAACCACGCTCATCAGCATGACCTTCTAGTCTGATAGTCAGATTAGGGTTGCTTGCCAAAAGTTCAGAGTGAGCATCCAGAATTTCAAAATACTCTGGCTCAATCGTTGACTGATCGTAAGCAAAATAGATCACACGGCGAGACAAAATGCTCGCTGGATCATTCAGATCCGTTACTTTGTAATTACCTGGGCCGCCCAAGCGGTTATCAGTACCAGACAAACCACTATCGCCAGCTGAACCAAAGCCATCACCAACACCATCGCGACCGATAGTGCTTGTTGATGAACCACCAATTCCGCCAACTAAGTTACCACGACCATCGCCAAAAGAGCCCGTAGCACCACCAAAGCTTGAGGTCGAGCGAGCTGCTGTGCCTGCACCACCCGTGTTAACGCCAACAGCAGAACCGGTTGCTAAACGGTTACCCGTTGTTGCTGGGTCAGCTGCTTGCTGGCCGTAGGTTTGCTGCCCACCTGCCGTCGCGCCTGAACCTGATGCAGACTGCTGCATTTGTGAGCAACCACTGATAACTAACACACTGGCAACTAACGGGACCATCCACTTCATTGATTTCATTTAAATTGTTCCTTTTATCTTAAATAAGGTGACCAGGCGGGCTCTCTCACATCCCCGCCAGGAGAAAATAATTCTTGCTTAGCATAACCGTTGTCACTGACGACGGAGAGTGTTCCCCGACCACCGTTTTGCGTCGCATATACTACCATTGTTCCATTTGGTGCCAGAGAAGGCGACTCGTCAAAACGCCCATCCGACACAACACTGGCTCCCTGCCGTCCTCTTTCCATAATGGCTATACGAAATGCACCGGAAACGCGACGCACAAAAGCAATTTTGTTGTCCACCACGTCAGCCGCTGAATTGTAAGTACCATCATAGGTCACCCGCTTTGGTGAACCACCCGTTGCTGGCATTTCATACAGCTGAGGGCGACCACCACGGTCAGATGTAAATATAATCGAACGCCCGTCCTGCGTCCAATTTGGCTCAGTATCAATTGCACGTGAATTGGTCAAACGCTTAAAAGCGCCATTAGCCAAGGTCAGCACGTATAGCTCAGGGTTACCATCGACAGATAAACTCAAAGCAAGTTGCTGACCATTTGGCGACCAAGACGGAGCACCGTTAATACCACGCCGCGATGAGACCATACGCTTCTCACCGGTAAAAATATTTTGTGTATAGATTGCTGGCGTCCCACGCTCAAATGACACATAAGCAATTTGACTGCCATCGTAAGACCAACTTGGCGACATCACGGGTTTGCGCGATGTTAATACGACTTTCGGATTATAGCCATCGGCATCCGCCACATAGAGTCGATAAACTCGCTGCTCAACTGCTCGACCTTCAACCGTGACGTACACCAAGCGCGTATCAAACGCACCTTTCAATTTAACTAGGTACTCAAATATCTTATCGGCAGCCTTGTGCGCAAGTCTACGCTGATTAGCCAAATTACCTATCCGATAACTGGAGTCTCGTTGACCAGTCACTGTAGAGATAATCTCAATATCCAAACCTGCCTCAGTGCGTCGACCACGGACTAAAAACGCCGCGCCCAACATCTTTAAGCGCGCAGGCTCAACAGCGGCTCCAAATGTTGCCATATTCGTGGCACGACTGGAGCTAACAATCTGAAACCGCCCGCTGCGGTTTAAATCCGCCTCAATAATGGCATGCGCGCCACCCGGCATCGGCGCAATTACGATGGGGATTCCCCGATCGCTGGTTTTTGAAATTCTCAACTCTAAATCTGCCCATGCCGAACCTGCGAAGGCTAGCGTTAACAGCAAAACAAAGCTACGAATCAGGTTATTAATTTTCATAAGTTAATCCATCGTAATCAATAGTGTTCTATCCAGATCATTGCGGCTTGGTGCCGGCAAAGGCTCCGCACGTCTGAAGGCATCTTCGATTGAAGCACAAAAGCCCGGGTCGGAGCATTGAATAAACTGGATGCGCCCTTTCACGAAGCCGCTATAGCTAATCTCTACCCGAATTTTTGCCTGCTGGCCCCGAGAGCCAGGTGGCGGATTCCAGTTGCGTTTAACATGCTGCTCGATCTGTGAGCCCCATTGGCTAGCTGCAACCCGGCGCGCCTGAGCTTGTGCTTGCTCTTGTTGCTGTCTTGCAGCCGCTTCAGCACGTCTACGCTCTTCTGCCTGACGTTGAACCGCTTCAACCCGCTTTCGCTCAGCCTCGGCTTTAGCAACACGATTGGCTTCAGCCTGCTTCAATGCCGCCTCTGCCCGCTTCGCTTCAGCTTCTTGACGACGCTTTTCAGCTAATGCTTGTGCTTTACGCGCTTCGGCTGCTCGCTTAGCTTCCTCTTGTTGGCGCTTCTTTTCAGCAAGCTGCCTAGCTTGTTCTGCTTTCGCCCGACGCTCAGCCTCTTGCTTCTGACGAGCTTCTTCTGCTTTTTTAGCTTCAAACTCAGCACGTCGCTTAGCGATCAATGCCTGATCTGCTTTTTCCTTTTCTAAGCGCTGACGCTCAAGCTCGGCAGCCCGCTGCTGGCGTGCACGCTCTGCTTCCGCTTGCTTGCGCTCTTCCTCAGCAATACGACGCGCTTCAGCGGCTTTCTGCTCCGCAATTCTCGCCTGCTCTTCACGCTGTTGTTTAGCACGAGCGGCTTCAGCCTGACGTTCAGCTTCGGCTTTTTCTTGCGCTAATTTAGCGGCTGCTGCTTCCTCTTCGCGCTTTTTAATGGCCTCAGCACGTGCTTTGGCAGCCGCTAGCTCTTGCTGACGCCTTGCTTCCGCCGCCGCTTCTGCACGTTGTTCGGCTAAACGTTGCTGTTCAGCCTCAGCCTCTGCTTTTTGCTTGGCCTCAACGAGCGCCTTCGCTGCCGCTGCTTTTTCAATTTGTTCTTGGCGCTTTGCCTCTGCGGCTTGCGCTGCTTGTTCTTGCTCCTGACGTGCTTGTGCGGCTTCCTGCTCAGCAGCTTCTGCTTTGTCAGCCTGCTCTTGCCTAAGCACCTCCGCCGCTTGTTCTGCCTGCTCCTGCTCTTGGCGAGCCTCCGCTTCAGCTTGCTCCGCCGCAGCCTGAGCTTCTTCTGCAAGCTGCTTGGATTCAGCTTCCGCGGTTACCCCCTGCTCAGCAGCTTCAACCGGTGTTTCGGCATCTGTTGACTGCTCAACCGGCTCCACGACAGCGGGCAAACTTTCAGGCTGAATAAACAACACATTTACCGGCGTTTTTTCATTTGAGCTAGCGCCAATCTGGTGCCAGTCAAAACTAACCACAAATAGCAAGGCGACCAGCACGTGCAGCAGCACGGCCAGAAAAAATGCAATAGGATGACGGATCAACGCATTCATCATTTGCTTTCTAAAGCGTCCGGATCAGCCATCAGGCCGATATTCTTCGCACCCGCTTGCTGTGCCACAGCCATCGCCTGCATCAGGAAGCCATAAGCCACTTCACGATCAGCACGCAAATAAACGGGACGGTTAGCCTGATTTTGCAGCTCTGTGCCTAATCGCTCGGTCAACACCTCAAGATTCATGCCGTCACTGTCATCAACAAAATATTGACCAGACGCATCGACTGAAATAATCAGTGCAGCATTTCCCGAGTTATTCACCAAAGGCGTGGTTTCTGCATTCGGCAGATTTAATTCAACACCCGTTTGCATCATGGGAGCTGTCACCATAAATATCACCAGCAATACCAACATAACGTCGATATACGGGACAACATTCATATCGGCCATAGAGCGACGACCACGCTGGCTACGACGAGACATACTTAGACTCCAGCCTGCTTGCCATGGCGCTCAAGCAAGGTCGTGAACTCTTCACGGAAGTTTTCATAGTTAGCTGCAACACGATCAACGCCATCACTAAAGCGGTTGTAAGCGATTACCGCAGGAATTGCCGCAAACAAACCCATTGCCGTTGCAATCAAGGCTTCAGCAATACCAGGAGCAACAACCGCTAATGATGCTTGCTGCATCTGACCTAGGGATAAGAAGGAATTCATGATCCCCCAAACCGTTCCAAACAGACCTACATAAGGGCTGGTTGAGCCTACCGTTGCCAGAAATGAAAGATTCTTTTCTAACTTTTCCAACTCACGTGATTCAGCAACTCGCATCGCACGCTGCGCACCAACCACCTGAGGCATGGCACTGTTAGCACGATGCGCACGTTGATATTCGTGGTAGCCACCAAAGAACATCGACTCTAAACCGCTCTTGGCCGCCTTGGCAGACAGATCGTCATACAGCTTATCCAGTGAGATACCGCTCCAGAACCGCTTTTCAAAGCGCTCCTGCTCGCGTCTCGCCCGACTAATCTGACTGGTTTTTACGAAGATAATCATCCACGAGATCAGCGAGACCAATAGCAATAGCCCCATCACCACTTGCACGATGATGCTGGCTTCTAAAATTAATGACAGAATTGAATGATCAAATGACATTCAAAGTTTCCCCTTGGTATTTTTTGAGCGCTGATGTTAGTTAGCGTCTGTGGATAATAAAGACTCCCTGATGACATCAGGAATTCGTTTTGGTTTAAATTTGTCCGTATCAATACACACCAAGCCGACACTAGCTTGTGCGAGTAAATCTACCTCACCGGAACTGCGGCCATGCAACACTTTCTGTTTCATTGTCACACTACTTCCGCCCAGATCTATGACCTCAGCCGTTACCATAAGTTGCTGGTTAAACAGCGCTGGCTTCAAATATTCTACATTTACCGAGCGCACCACAAACAAGGTTTGAGACTCAACCCGCAACTCATCTTGCTCATAGCCTAAATGACGCAACCATTCGGTACGGCAACGCTCAAAAAAATTCAGGTAATTTGCGTGATAAACCACGCCGCCGGCGTCGGTATCTTCATAATAAACACGGACGGGCAGAACAAATAGTTCGGAATTTATCTTAGTTTGTGGCACAACATCTCCAGATTATCATCGTTTAGTGGGGATCACACAGCAGATTTACACTCGTTTACGCTTTACTATCCGGCATAGCCAATGAAAAATGATCCCATGCCATCCGGGTTGCCATTCGCCCACGTGGAGTACGCATTAAGTAGCCCTGCTGGATGAGGTAAGGCTCTAAAACGTCCTCAATAGTTCCCCGCTCCTCTCCGATGGCAGCGGCAATATTATCAATACCAACCGGCCCACCTTCAAACTTTTCTAACACAGCCAATAGCAGTCGCCGATCCATATGATCGAAGCCCTGCTGATCGACGTTTAACATATTCAACGCCAAATCGGCAATCTCTGCGGTAATCCGTCCATCCGCTTTAACTTGGGCATAGTCCCGCACACGCCTAAGCAAGCGATTGGCGATTCGCGGTGTTCCACGCGCGCGCCGAGCCACTTCATAAGCCCCACCTTCATCAATATCCACACCCAAGATGCCTGCGGCGCGTGACACGATGTATTGAAGGTCTGGCACATTGTAGAATTCCAGCCGTTGTACAATACCAAACCGGTCACGTAATGGCGAGGTTAACAGACCAGCGCGCGTAGTCGCTCCGATCAACGTGAATGGTGGTAAGTCCAGTTTGATTGAACGTGCAGCTGGCCCCTCACCAATCATGATATCCAACTGAAAATCTTCCATGGCTGGATAGAGAATTTCTTCAACCACCGGACTTAAACGGTGAATCTCATCAACGAACAGCACATCATGCGGCTCAAGGTTGGTTAGCAACGCCGCTAAATCACCTGCTTTTTCCAAGACAGGGCCGGAGGTTGAGCGTAAATTAGCACCTAATTCGTTGGCAATAATATGAGATAAGGTTGTTTTCCCTAAACCTGGCGGACCGAAAATCAGTACATGATCAAGCGCTTCACCGCGTGCTCTGGCCGCAGGAATAAAGATTTCCATTTGCTCACGCACGACTGGCTGACCAATGTAGTCAGATAGGCGCTGCGGACGGATTTTTTCTTCCGTTATTAGCTCATCCAGTCCGGCAACCGGCGATATGACGCGATCGTCATCCATCACGACAAGGAATCCTTCAAGGCATTACGAATCATTACTTCGACACTCAAGCCCTGCCCCGCTTGACGACTAATCATTCGGCTCGCTTCTGTGGGTTTATAACCGAGCGCCAATAAAGCATTCTCTGCCTCTTCTTCCAAATCAACCGGTAACGGCAAGCGCTCGGTCATTGGTTTAGAGTCTGCAGCTGCATTCGCATCGGCTTTTGGTAAACGGTCACGCATTTCGATAATCAGGCGTTCTGCTGTTTTCTTGCCAACGCCCGGTAAGCGCGTCAGACCAGCCACATCACCAGCGCGCACTCGCTCAGCAAATTCATTTACGGTCATACCGGAAACAATTGCCAAAGCCATCTTAGGGCCAACACCGTTGACTTTTAATAGAGTGCGGAACAATTCACGTTCTACTACCGAACTGAATGCATACAAAATTTGGGCGTCTTCGCGCACGATAAAATGCGTGTGCAGCGTGACTTCCTGATTCAATTCCGGCAGATCATAAAATGTCGTCATTGAGGCTTGCACCTCATAGCCAACACCATGCACATCAACCATTAAATCCGGCGCTTGCCGATAAATCAACTTACCGCGGAGCATTCCAATCATGCAGGTATCTCGTTATTTTTGATTGTAAACTGCATAGGTATCATTTTATGGCAGCCTGTGCAATCTTGCTTTTGTAAGGACCGATGTGCGCATGACTGATGGCAACTGCCAAGGCATCGGAAGTATCAATTTGTAATCGCCCAGATAGGTTTAGTAGGATTTTAACCATATGCTGTACCTGTTCTTTATCTGCATTACCCCGCCCAACGACTGATTGCTTCACTTCGCGAGCGCTATATTCATGCACTACCAAGCCATTAACCACGCCAGCGCAGATTGCCGCGCCACGTGCCTGACCGAGTTTAAGTGCAGAGGAAGGGTTGTTGGATAAGAACACATCCTCAATCGACATTTGTTGAGGCTGGTAGCATTGAATCACTTCAGTAATAGCTTGGTAAATCATCCCCAGCCGTTCAGGAAACGTCTGCTTCCCCATGCGCACACACGTGCTGTAGACGTGCTTGCTGTGTCGGCCATCGCTATCAATCACCCCAATGCCGGTAATGCGTGAACCGGGGTCAATCCCGATGATGCGTATCGTGCTCATTATTATAGTTTAGATCTCTGTTTTATGCTGTTTTCGAGATCATAACATAGCTGAGAGAAGACCGTTATTTTACGTCGCCACTGCTAATTCTGATGGATCCGATTACGCTCCGTTCAGTTTACGTATCCTTGGCAATTAGCATAATGACCACTTACAAGATGATCAATCAACACACAACCGACTGTCCGACGAGCCTTTGTGCATTCAATAAATCGTCGTAGCATGTCTGCTGAGAGTCTTAAAAAATAACTATAAAATGACCTTATAAAATCATGTCTGTAAGCACTGAAATTACACTACCGACAATACTTCAGACGTTTGTCAGCGATGGCAAACTGAAGCGTGACGCCGCTATTAAGGCGATGCGCGACGCGTCTGATCGTAAAAAACCCATTGTTAGTCACTTGCTGGAGCGCCAGCTGGTTGACCCAATGGATATGGCCATCGCGTGTAGTAATCAGTTTGGTATGAGCCTTGTCGACCTGGATGCGATTAATATCAGTATCCAGATGAAGGAGCTTATTCCTGAAGATATGATGCGCAAACTGCAGGCGATACCGTTATTCACGATTGGTAGCGCACTGATTATTGCGGTGGCAGATCCGCATTACAGTTTTGAGCTCGGTGATATCAAAGTCACCACCAAACTGGTTCCTGAGCCAGTGTTGGTTGAATACTCTAAATTACAAAAAATTATTTACGGCTCTGACTCTGGCGATGCCATGACGTCGGGCATGGCGATCACCTCGCAAGCACATAGTCAGGACTTGGTTATCGAAACCAAGGCCTTAGAAAAGAAAGAAGATGAAGAGGACAATGAAGGCGTTGACGTTATCAAGTTCGTTAACGACCTGCTGATTCACGCGATTAAAAAAGGCGTGTCCGATATTCACATTGAGCCTTATGAAAAAATTCTAAGAGTACGCTTTCGAATTGATGGCATTTTGCAGGTGGTGAGCATGCCACCTAAAGGCATCGCCCGAAAAATGACCTCTCGTATTAAGGTCATGGCCGAGCTGAATTCATCAGAGCGCCGAGTACCACAAGATGGACGCATTCACTTACAGGTCAATAAAGACAAATTCATCGATTTTCGTGTTAATACGCTACCAACGCTGTACGGCGAGAAAATCGTTATGCGTATCCTCGATTCAGATACAGCTGCTTTGGGTATCGACAATCTTGGTTTTGACCCAAAACAGAAGGCCGATTTGCTAGCAGCCGTTGCGAAACCAGATGGCATGATGTTGGTTACTGGTCCTACCGGTAGTGGTAAGACAGTAACGCTCTATGCTTGTTTAAACTTACTCAACACCTCAGAAAAGAATATCTCAACCGCAGAAGATCCGGCGGAAATTCAAGTACCTGGCATTAATCAGGTGAACGTAAATGACAAGGTTGGACTTACTTTCTCCAGCGCCTTGAGAGCCTTTCTGCGTCAAGATCCTGACATCATCATGGTCGGTGAGATTCGTGACCTTGAGACTGCAGAGATCTCGATCAAAGCCGCTCAAACCGGCCACTTGGTTTTATCCACACTGCATACCAACAGCGCGCCTGAGACACTGACACGATTGCTCAATATGGGTATTCCGCCGTTTAATATTGCATCGACAGTCCATTTGATTGTTGCCCAGCGTTTGGCTCGCCGCTTATGCAAGCACTGTAAGACACCAGCAGACATTCCTAATGAGGTACTTACTCAAATAGGTTTTGAAGAAGAAGAGCTGGAATCTCTAAAAATATTTGAGGCCGCGGGCTGTGGTGAGTGCTCTGGTGGTTACAAAGGGCGAGTGGGTATTTATCAGGTAATGCCTATTTCTCCAGCGATGGAAAAACTAGTTATGGAGAATGGTAATGCCATACAGCTGGCAGAGCTGGCTTCGCAAGAAGGCATCAATGACTTACGCCAATCGGCACTAGATAAAGTTCGGCAAGGTATTACTACCGTAGCGGAAGTAGAACGAGTTACTAAGGATTAATTATGGCAACATCAGTCGCAAGAAAAAATAATGCCAAAGAGCAGCCGACCTTTATCTGGGAAGGTAAGAATAAAGCAGGTGTTAAAATCCGCGGAGAAGAGCAAGCTGCAAATAGCAATATGCTCCGAGCTACTTTGCGCCGTCGTGGTATTCAGCCCAAGGTAATTAAGACTAAGCGTAAGCCACTGATGGGAGCTAGCATTAGTCCTGCTGACATCGCTTACTTTGCTCGTCAGCTTACCGCCATGATGCGCTCAGGTGTACCTCTGATGCAGTCGCTGGAGTTGATCGGAAGTGGGCATGAAAAAGCGGGCATGCAGGCTCTGATCAAAAAAATTCGTGAAGATATCGAAAGTGGAGCGGACTTAGGGACCGCTCTATCCAACCACCCTAAACACTTTGATGACTTATTTGTCAGCCTAGTGAAGGCGGGAGAACACTCCGGTTCACTGGAAGATATGCTGGAAAAAATAGCGACCTACAAAGAAAAAACCGAATCGATGAAGGCCAAAGTTAAAAAGGCCATGATGTATCCATTGATGGTTTTGATTATGGCGGTAGTGGTTTCTACCATCATGTTGATTTGGGTTATTCCTCAGTTTAAAGATATTTTCTCAAGTTTTGGCGCGGACCTACCAGCCTTCACTCTGATGGTCATTGGAATGTCTGAGTGGCTACAGGCATCTTGGTGGCAACCAGTATTGATAATCATTGTGATAGGCGTTGCCTTTACTCAAGCTAAGCAACGCTCCGAGAAGTTTAATATATTTGTTGATACTGTCGTACTCAAGCTTCCAGTAATGGGCGTCATTATCGAAAAATCTGCAGTAGCTCGCTTTTCAAGGACACTATCGACCATGTTCTCTGCCGGTGTACCGATGGTTGAGTCAATGGACTCTGTGGCTGGCAGTACCGGCAATCGTCTATTTGAACAAGCAACTCTGCAGATAAAAGATGATATATCGAAAGGTGTACAGCTCAATACAGCAATGCTCACCACTCAGCGCTTCCCAAGTATGGTTGTACAAATGGCTAAAATCGGTGAAGAATCTGGTCGACTAGAAGAAATGTTGAATAAAGTAGCTGATTATTTCGAAGAACAAGTTGATGATCTGGTCGACACACTCTCCAAACAGATTGAGCCACTAGTTATGGCAGTGCTAGGTGTACTAGTGGGTGGTTTGGTAATCGCTATGTACCTGCCAATCTTCAAACTGGGCGCAGTAGTCGGCTAACTAAGCATAGAATTACTAACTAAAAATACTGGCGGCACGCTTTAATATGCCGCCATTTTAAATGATTCATCTGGCGCAGGGCGCGTCATTACGGGGCAAGCACATGCAATTACTTACACTCTTACAACATAGCCCAGTTTTTCTGATGCTGGTTGTTGGGATATTTTCGCTACTGGTCGGCAGCTTTCTAAATGCTGCTATTCATAGAATCCCTATCATGCTACAACGCGAATGGGATGCTGAATGTCTCGCACACGTGAATGAAGACAATCCTGATTACGTACCAGCACAAACTGAGCGATTTAATCTCTTCGTGCCTCGCTCCGCCTGCCCAACGTGCAATCATCAGATTTCTGCACTAGAAAACATTCCAGTCATTAGCTATCTGATGCTTCGTGGTAAGTGTAAAGGCTGCAAAACAGCAATCTCAGCACAGTACCCAATAATCGAAATATTAACCGCATTGCTATCCGTAGGAATAGCTTGGAAATTCGGTTATGGCTGGCAAATGATGAGTATTCTGGTATTTAGCTGGACATTGATCGCACTAGCCATGATTGACGCTAAAACCATGCTTTTGCCTGACAGTCTAACTCTGCCGCTAATGTGGCTCGGACTGGTAGTCAACTATAACGGTATTATCGTTGACCTACACAGTGCCGTACTAGGCGCTATGGCTGGCTACTTATCGCTATGGGGAGTTTTTCAGTTATTTCGCCTCATCACCGGCAAAGACGGTATGGGCTATGGAGACTTTAAGATTCTAGCGGCGATTGGTGCTTGGGGCGGTTGGCAAATCCTACCCTTCACGATCTTCGCATCTGCCCTACTTGGCGCGGTAATTGGAACGATTGCACTGAAAATGCAACGCAAGAAAAACAGTCACCCTATTCCGTACGGCCCTTGGTTAGCGCTAGCTGGAATGATCGGATTAATCTGGCGCGACGAAATTATTCGGGCAATGGTTGCTTACTTCAGGCTGTAGAGCATTACGGCAATAATAAACCGTGAACTAATAAAAAGGCCGGATCATAAATAATGATCCAGCCTTTTTCGTACTTATCTTTAACTGACGACTAACCAAATAAAATCACGCCTGAGCAGGAATCTCTGGCAAGCTAGTCGTCACATCAGCATTCTGCGCACGATGCCTAAGCAAATGATCCATCAAGGTCAAAGCCATCATTGCCTCACAAATTGGTGTGGCACGAATTCCAACGCAAGGGTCATGACGCCCTTTGGTAATTACTTCCTTTGGCTCTCCATCCAGCCCAACTGTTCTGCCGGGTAAGCGCATACTGGCTGTTGGTTTAAATGCAGTATGTACGATCACATCCTGCCCAGAAGAAATACCACCCAAAATACCACCAGCATGATTACTCAAAAACCCATCCATCGTAATCTCATCACGGTGCTCGGTCCCTTTTTGAGTCACACAGTCAAAACCCGCACCAATCTCAACGCCTTTAGCTGCATTAATACTCATCATGGCCAAAGCTAAGTCTGCATCCAAACGATCAAAAACAGGCTCACCTAAGCCAACAGGCACGCCACTGGCAATCACTGAAATTTTTGCCCCAATGGAATTGCCTTCTTTACGCAAGGCATCCATAAAACTTTCCATTTCTGGTACTTTACTGGCATCCGGACAGAAAAATGGATTCTGCTCAACTTCATTCCAGTCAAAGGCTTCTGCTTTTATCGGGCCGAGTTGAGAAAGGTAGCCACGAATCTTTACTCCATGACGCTCCAGAAGGTATTTTTTGGCTATACTACCTGCCGCAACACGCACTGCGGTTTCACGCGCAGAAGAGCGGCCGCCACCGCGATAATCACGGAAGCCATATTTACGGTAATACGTATAATCCGCATGGCCAGGACGAAAGCGGTCCATAAGTTCGGAGTAATCTTTAGAGCGCTGATCCACATTTTGAATAACCAACGCAATCGGTGCACCGGTGGTTTTCCCCTCAAACACACCCGATAAGATCTGCACCTCATCCGGTTCGCGTCGCTGCGTAGTGTGACGGCTAGTACCCGGACGACGACGATCTAAGTCCCCCTGAATATCCGACTCTGTCAACGCCATTCCCGGCGGGCAACCATCAACAATACAACCAATGGCCAAACCATGACTCTCTCCGAACGAGGTCACTGTGAATAATTTTCCGAAGCTATTTCCAGACATAAAAACTCTGAGTTATAAATTAAATAATGTGAGGGCTATTGCCTACTATTCCGGCCAATCTAGCAGCTGAGCTTTACCACTCTCGACGCCTAATACCGTTTGCTTTTCCAGTACTTTAACAATGGCATCATTCACCAGCTCGCCACGCCAATCTTCAGATAAAGTAGTCCGCCCTTCTTCCAGCATATCGACAACTTGTTTTTTACTGGTAATGGCTGATGGCGTAATATCGTGACGCTCGGCTTCTAAACGAATCACCAGCATCAATAGTTCAGCCAATGCATCGTTCTCTGGCGTTGGTTTCTTACGGCGCTTCATCTGAGGCCATTCTGCTTCCGGCAATTCTAAGCCTGCTGCCATGCAATCAAACCAAGGCTGGGCATACTTTTTAGCCTGATCCGCATTAACGCCTCTAATGGCTTGAATACCATCCACATCAGAAGGTTGAATACGCGCTAAATCAACTAAGACTTCATCACCAATAATCCAACGGCGCGGACGATTACGCTTGGCGGCTTCTTCTTCACGCCAAGCCGCTAGTTCACGTAATACAGACAGTTGACGACGGTTTAAATTCTGCAGTCCTTTCACTTTCTGCCAACGGGTGCGGGCATTAAGTTGATAGGTTTCAGAATTAGTCAGGCGATCAAAATCACGCTTTGGCCATTTCAGACGACCACCTTTTTCAAGCATTGAGAGAATCGTTGGGTAGAGTTGCTGCAAATAGCGCACATCATCAATCGCATATTCGAGCTGCGCCTGACTCAAAGGTCGACGCGACCAATCGGTGCGCGACTCGGCTTTAGCCAAACTCACACCAAGCACTTGCTCCACCAACCCTGCATAACCAATCTGATCGCCAATGCCTAAAATAGACGCGGCAGGCTGCGTATCAAAAATTGGGGATGGTACTTGCCCGCTGCCATAATACAGAATCTCCAGATCCTGCTGTGCGGCATGAAATACCTTGATCACATTAGGATCGTGAAATACTTCGTACAGCTCTGATAAATCGGTCAAGGCAATCGGGTCGATGCACGCCATATCATCGCCAGCTGCAATTTGAATCAGGCACAGCTGCGGATAATAAGTACGCTCACGAATAAACTCAGTGTCGATCACAATCCAAGGCTGATTACGGATACGGGAAACAAACTCAGTCAGAGCCTGTGGATTGTCTATATATTGATACACTCAGACCTCACCATTTAAATATGGGTGGCAACATTGCCGATAGGCTGAGAATATTAACACAGGTGCTGAGACTTACGTGAATACTGACATTCACTGAACGTATTACAGGCATAAAAAAAGCCAGACCTAAAATGGGTCTGGCTCAAGGTCTCACATCAAGGGGGGCACCTTGATGTGAAATGAGCTCTGTGAGCTCTCGGGGCTAACAACAAAAAAACAGCTTATCGACAAACAATGGTTCTCACAGTGCCATTTTGCTAGTGTGTAGAAATTAAGTTCATCAATTGAATACGGGTTAAATACGCTAGGGGGAAGCGCTAATCATTAGTTCATTCTCGTTATTTAGTATTTTTTATTATATCCGACCAGTGGTTTGAACTTTTTCCATCGGGCCAGTTAGGTAACTATCCCACACTCTCTGCGCTATTAATATTCGAAAACGATAAAACGATCATAAATTCGACTAGTGGCAGTTATCAGAGCTTAACAAAGGCTTTTTTATAAGCTACCTACTAAAAAAACGCTATCTATCTGTCATCCATACAGAAAATGACTCAGGCAAGGCCTGAACATCACCATTAGCGCTCCAACCATTTTCAGCAATTAATTCAGACAAATGACTAAATCGCGCCTCGCTAACCGGATGAGTGGAGAAAAAAGCGGGAGGATTTACGGGATTAGCATCACTAATTGATTCCAATACCCGATACAAGTCCAGAGCACCACCAAGGTGGCCATAAATGCGCTGCACAGCGAGCAAGCCTGCTTCATCGGCCTTGTTTTCCATGCTGCGGCTAAACTGGAGCTGTGTGAGTAAGCCTGCGCTACCCAATATTCCCGAAGCCCCCGTATCACCGAGCACCACCATCAAGCCCACAGATATTGCTGCGTTCTGACCGACAGACACAATCGGGTCACGGTGCAGAACATGAGCGGCCTCATGAGCAATCAACATCGCCAGAGCATTTTCATTGAGTAGCTTTTCAAGCAGGCCACGGTATAAAAACACATTACCACCCAAGGTCGCAAAGGCATTATCAACACCCTCATCGACATAATGAACTGTAATTTTCATACCGGACGGTAACTCCATCGAGCGCCCGACCTGATCCGCTAATTGCTGCAAATAGCGCTCTATTGGAGTAAACGCAGCCACCGGCTCTGCATATTGCTCAGCCAACCGTAACTCTTGTGAATAAGGGATTTTAGCGGCCAGATATGCCCCCGTCATTCCCATCAACCAAGCGCCTAATACCAACAACACCAATAAACCACCCAACAGCACCGCAAGATTTTTCAGCGGATGCGTTGAGGTGGTATTGATTCCCTCTGGAATTTCCGGGTTTTCATACTCCATGGTTACTAGCCTTCGGAATCATTGCAGTGCCATAAGCCAACACCTCAACCGAGCCAATTCCATTGCCGCTACCTTTATAAATAGAAGCTGTTTCATACTTCACATTGAGTACTAAAGGAGACTTCAGCGCCGCCGCTTCAGCTTTCATTCTTAGAATAGCTTCACGTCGAGCCCGATCCAACAAACTCTCATAAGAAGTAATACGACCGCCAAAAATATTATGCAGGGTTGCCAAGAATCGTTTGAAATAATCTACCGATACGGTGACATTGCCCGTCACCAAGCGTTGCGTATACTCCGCGCCATCATCCGGCAATTGACGACTCGCCACCGCAACCACATTTCGATACTGCGCTTCTCGCTGGATAATCGAACGATAATGCCGCCGCTCAAGGTAGCTACCAATTAAATAGCCTGCGACCATGAGTACCAGAAAAATAATAATCTGAAAAATCATGGCGCTTACTCCAGAATGACAGCCGTCCCGTAGACGTAGATTTCTGCGGCACCTTGTGCCACGCTTGAGGTCGAAAAGCGTACATTCAACACTGCATTCGCACCCACCGCAGTCGCTTGGGCCGTTAAACGCTCCATTGCCTCTTCACGCGATTCAGACAGTAATTCGGTATAGCCAACCAGCTCACCACCAAACAGGTTTTTAATGCTGGCCATAATATCGCGCCCCACATGCTTAGCACGCACCGAGCTCCCCTGCACCAGCCCCAGATGTTTAACCACCCGACGATCCGGAATCACTTCTAGATTAGATATCAACATGAACTCACTTCCCGGCCGCTTGGCCATTAACGTTGTGATGAGGTTTTGTAGCTTTTCTCCAGCCCTGCTCGCGCTTGATTAAGATCCTGATAGAGCTCTGGCAGTTTATTTTTAATCATCTGATTTAATCGAACAATCTGATTATCGTGCTTATTCACGCCCATAATCACCGCTAAATACTCCGCTTGGATGGCATGCAATAACTGATCCCGATAATAAATACCCTGATTCTCAAATTGTAGCCAATCTTGCATGATTTTATTAAGCGTTGGTTGCAGGTCGACATTTTCCAGTGAAAAGTTTCTGACTTCGCGTCGGCGCTGAGCCGCCACTACAATTTGCCGATCAATGCCATCAAAGGTATCCGCCAAGGCCGAATCGGTTTTTCGCAGGTAATCGCTGAGTACTTCGGTCGTCTTCACCGAAAACACAGAGCGCACTACTTTGCCGCCGGAGGCCATGCTGGCATTTTTACCGCGCCGTAAGCGACTGAGATTTTTTAACTGGTAACGAACATTATCCAGCATGGTGGCATTCACCTTAAGCTGGCTATCTTCATACAGACTCAAGCGATCGCTGATGATTTTTTCATAATCAACCGCCACACGATTAAACTCATCAGTAATGTAATCTTTATCAGCAGTTTCATGCTGAATTCTGGCTAAACGCACTTCGCGATCTATTTTTATTTTAAGCTGCGATAAGTCTCGTCGCTCTTGCTGCCACGCTTTATAGGCACGCTGTAAGCGCCCTGCTTGCTGTGGATGCAGGCTGCGCATATTCACGATTTGCTCTTGTAGCTTATTGAGCTGGACCACTTGATGCTCTAGGCGTTGCTGTGCAGTAGCCAATGGCGGATAAATACGCTCAACAAATAATTCTTCATTGCTTTTGGAACGCTCACCGGGCGCTCGATACTCCCCAATCCAGCCATTAAAAAATACAAACAGCATGGCTGTCAGGAATAACAGTACAAAAGTAAGGATGAATAAGCGCTCGGATGGGATATCAGTACTGCGCCGAATGCTGCGCATCAGGCGAAAAATACCCAATACGACCCGTACGGTTGTCACCAGCAATAAACCGTACAAAAAGTCGCCTAACATATCAAAACCTTAACTGGGATTAGAACTATAAAATCTGACCGGTAGCGAGTCGCTTTGTTCAGTCCGGAGAATTAAGTTTTTGATACAAGGTGGACACTTCACGACTGGTTGATCGCAATAAGCTATCGATACTCAAGACGATACTCTCCAGCAAATTGGCACCAACAAAGGGGTGCTCAATACACAAGCGCTTGTACATCGGGCGGGTAATGCCCAGCAAAGTAGCGCCATTCGCCGAGCCACGCAAGCGAATAGTACGAGGTTCGCGATCAAAAAATGACATATGCCCAGTGAATGTTCCGGCCCCTAAGCGCCCAATTTCAATCTCTTTACCCATCTCATCCCGAAATAAAACGATCTCACCGCTGGTGATTAAGAAAAACTCATCACTAATCGTACCGACTTCACACAGTATGGCTTCTGCCTCAATTTCCCGATAGCGGGTAAAGGCGACAAATATTTCAATTTCATCACGTGTTAGTGCTTCACAGAACTTTGGGCTAGTCGCGCTGATGGTGTTCGCGAGTTCTTGTTTATTAGGCCCCATAGGAGATATCCGATTAACTGCATTGGTGATTAGTATTATACGTCATCAGCAAAAAAGCTATAATGCAGCGTTTATTTCCCGGTTGCGGGCGAAAATAACAGGTAATTTTAGAATGAGTATCAGTAACGAAGCCGTTGAAGCCCTAATCCTGAAAGGAATTGAAGATGCTTCTGTGACCGTCACCGGTGATGGTTATAAGTATGAAACCACTGTAATTAGTAATGCTTTTGCCAACCTGAGCAAAGTAAAGCGCCATCAGCTGGTGTATTCCTCGGTTAATGAGGCGATCACTTCCGGTGAGCTGCACGCCTTAACCATTACTGCATTGACCCCAGAGGAAGTCGCTTGAGTCAGGAGTCACGTATAGACCAACGCTACCAAGCCACTCAAAAAGCGACGCTGGTTGGCGTTGGCGTTAATATCATACTGGCACTCTCCCAGCTGATTGGGGGCTTCATTACCCAATCGCAGGCCTTGGTAGCGGATGGTTTTCACACGCTGTCCGATCTGGTCACTGACTTTGTCGTATTAATCGCCGCCAAAATGGCCAGCAAAGACCCTGATGATGACCACCCTTACGGCCATGAGCGGATTGAAACCATTGCTACCGTAGTACTTGGGCTGGCTTTGGGTGGTGTTGGTATTGGCATTGCGCTCAATGCCGTTGATCGACTGCAAAACCCGGAACGCTTATTGCAACCCGGTGTTTGGGCGATCGCGCTAGCGGTACTTGGTGTCGTCTGTAAAGAAGGCCTGTACCGTTACACCTACAAGCTTGGTAAAAAATACAACTCAAGCCTGCTAAAAGCTAATGCCATTCACCATCGCAGCGATGCTATTTCATCCGTGATGGTGGCTATTGGTGTTTCTGCCAGCGTGATTTTCTCAATTCCTTGGTTAGATGCACTGGCTGCTATCGCAGTTGCGGTCATGATCTTCTATATGGGCGCTAAGCTAATTCTGGATAGCGCCATGGAATTAGTGGATACCGCATGGGAAAGCGACAAGGTTGAGGAAATGCTGACTTTGATTCGTGGTATTTCCGGCGTGCAAAGCGCTCACATGCTCCGCACCCGAAAGATGAGTGCCAATGTGTTAGTCGATGTTCATATCGAAGTATCGCCGCATATCAGTGTTTCCGAAGGTCATCATATTGCTGAGCGGGTAATGGCTAAACTTAAAAAGGCCTATGATGAAGTCAGCGATATCATGGTTCACATTGACCCTGAAGATGATGAAACCGCCGCACCGTCACGCTTTTTGCCCGACCGTAACAATATTATGAAACAGATTCAGCCTGTGCTTGATGAGTGTGGACTTGAGGGCGCGATCAATAATATAGTACTTCACTATCTGGACGGTCAGATTGAAGTGGAACTGGATCTGACCAAGCCCATCGACCAGTCAACCCTAATTCAGCTGACGCAGCAATGCACGGCAATAGAGGGTATTCGCACTGTTCAAGCCAAGCAATGCCTAACAATCGAGAATTAAATTCGTTCAACCCTTATTCGTTTAACCCTTAAAGGAGTATGTTCATGTCTGCACAAGATGTAATGCAAATGATCGAAGACAACGGAGCTAAATACGTTGACCTTCGTTTCACTGATACAAAAGGTAAAGAACAGCACGTCACCATGCCTGTTAGCGAAGTTGATGAAGATATTTTCGAAGAAGGCAAAATGTTTGATGGCTCGTCCATTGAAGGCTGGAAAGGCATTAATGAGTCCGACATGATCCTGATGCCGGATGCCAGCACCGCGGTAATGGACCCTTTCTTCCAAGACCCTACAATTATCATCCGCTGCGATATTATCGAGCCGGACACCATGCAAGGCTATGCTCGCGACCCACGCTCTGTGGCTAAGCGCGCCGAAGCATTCCTGATTTCAACCGGCATTGCGGATACTGCATTCTTTGGCCCTGAGCCAGAGTTCTTCGTATTTGATGACATTCGCTGGGAAGACAGCACTAAAGGTTGCTTCTACGAAATTGACTCTGAAGAAGCGGCTTGGAACTCAGGCAAGAAAATGGATGGCGGCAACACTGGTCACCGTCCGGGCGTTAAAGGTGGTTATTTCCCAGTACCTCCAGTGGATTCACTGCAAGATATGCGTTCTACCATGTGTGAAGTCATGGAAGAAATGGGCGTAGCGGTTGAAGTACATCACCACGAAGTAGGAACTGCAGGCCAATGTGAGATTGGAACGCGTTTTGATACGCTGGTAAAGCGTGCTGACCAAAACCAAGCACTGAAATACGTGGTTCATAACGTTGCTCACCAGTACGGCAAAACAGCGACATTCATGCCTAAGCCAATCGTTGGTGACAACGGTAGCGGTATGCACGTTCACATGTCTTTAGCGAAAGACGGCGAGAACTTGTTCACCGGTAACGAATACGGCGGACTGAGTGAAATGGCGCTGTACTACATTGGCGGTATCATCAAGCACGCTCGTGCATTGAATGCCTTTGCTAATGCGTCAACTAATAGCTACAAGCGTTTGGTTCCAGGCTTCGAAGCACCCGTTATGTTGGCTTACTCAGCACGTAACCGCTCTGCATCAATCCGTATTCCATTCGTTAGCAACCCTAAAGGTCGCCGTATCGAAGTCCGTTTTGGTGATCCAACAGCGAACTCCTACCTGATGTTTGCTTCTTACCTGATGGCTGGTCTTGATGGTATCAAGAACAAGATCCACCCAGGCGAAGCAATGGATAAGGATCTGTACGATCTGCCAGCAGAAGAAGCAAAAGCAATCCCAACAGTTGCTCACTCTCTGGATATGGCGCTGGATGCATTGGATGCTGACCGTGCCTTCCTGACTGAAGGTGGCGTGTTCACTGATGACATGATCGATGCTTACATCAAACTGAAAATGGAAGATGTAACTCGCTCACGTATGGCTGTACACCCTGTTGAGTTTGACATGTACTACAGCTGCTAATCGCAGAACCTGATCGACTCAGTCGGCACGCCAGATCACGGCGTGCCGGCTCTAACTTACTGGAACACTATGAAAAGTTTTGGCTCTGTTTTACTGATCGTCAGTATCGCGCTGGCATTACTCACGGTGGTGGGACTCATTCGCCCCAGTATTGTGATGCAAAAAGACCGCAAGTCAGTTCTGGCTTACTACACCTACCCTGCTGTATTCACTTTCCTGATCGGCAATTACTTGCTCAACTGAGCCAGTCCTCACACCACCTAAACTACCAATTGTCGGATTCCTCTGTTTCGGCAAGCTTACATCCACACGCCTGTCGGATGATCATTCCAAAAACCAGTAACGACCTCTAGAATCTGATAAGCAACTACCGGATATTCCGCTCCAATCAATAATAAACATAAACTGGATGTTTCTGAGATGATCAAGACTTTTACTGTCGATAAAATCGAACAACAAATCATTTCACCCAAAAAAGGCATGTTGACCTACCATATTACGGATGAAACGGGCTATTCGCGTACCGTCTCGGGCATGACATTATTGGATGTAAATCAAAATATTAAATCGATCAATCCGATTCATAAGCGTGAATTACCGTTGATTGACACCTTGTCGCACCTGAAAGAGCAAGAGCGCTTCAGCCTCGACTTTAGTGCTTACAATAAATACTTCAATCGCGAAACCAACAAAACCATTAATCAGGAAGCTTACGAGAACGTGATGATGATGAGTCACGAGCCTGAGGAAAGCCCGATGCTGGCACGGATAATGATCATTGCCTCCGGTCTGGCACTCATGTTGTTTGGCATCTTTATGCTGATAATGAATCTGGGTTAACCGCAAAGTAGATTACTATCTCTGACAAGCTGCGCTAAAATACCCCTCAAAGCACTCAGCTTTACAGAGGAAGTCAGTGATGCAACAACAAAAATCTTCTAGCAATGATATCTTATCGCAGAGCCCCTATTTTGCGGCGCAACTAGAACGCCACCCAGACTGGCTTGAGGCAATTCGCAATAGCCAGCCTTATGCCGCAGGTGAGCTACGCGCCAATATTCTCGCCAAAACCCAAGACCTAAGCACCGAACCTGAGTTGCTACAGCAGATACGCCTGATTAGAAATCAGGAAATGTGCCGGATTGCCTGGCGTGATCTGAATAATATTGCCCCTCTGAACGAAACCTTTGATGATACCAGTGAGCTAGCCGGTGGCTTGATCGATGCTGCTTTGGGCTGGTGGTATGCCGAACTCAGCAAACGCCATGGAACACCGCTCGATAAAGCTGGCAATCCCGTTCAACTCTCTGTTATTGGCATGGGTAAGCTAGGTGGTGGCGAATTAAACTTCTCTTCTGATATCGACCTTATTTTTGCATTTTCTGAAGATGGTGAAACCCCCGGCCCCCGTAAGCTCGATCACCAAACCTTTTTTATTCGCCTCGGACAAAAACTGATTGCTGCCTTACATGAAACCACAGTAGATGGTATCGCTTACCGTGTGGATATGCGATTGCGCCCGTTTGGAGACTCTGGTGCCTTAGCCCTGAGCTTTGGCGCGATTGAATATTATTACCAAGCTCATGGCCGGGAATGGGAGCGTTATGCACTCATTAAAGCACGCCCCGTTGCCGGTAATATTGAGCAAGGCGAAGCCCTACTCCGCGAGTTACGACCTTTTATTTACCGACGCTATCTGGACTATGGCGCAATTGAACAGTTGCGCGACATGAAAGCCATGATTGACGCCGAGGCACGCCGTAAACACAGCGTAGGTGATGTTAAGTTAGGGCCTGGCGGCATTCGGGAGATTGAGTTTTGTGCACAGGTTTTTCAGTTGATGCGTGGAGGACACATTCCCGCATTACAACAACGCTCGCTACAACCCACCCTGGAAAAGCTCGCCAGCCTTGAGCTACTCAGCGCTGATGATACGCAGACACTTCAATCAGCCTATGTATTTTTGCGTCGAACTGAAAATCGAATTCAGATGTGGAAAGACCAACAGACTCACACCCTACCCCAAGACAGTGAGCAGCAGCTGCAACTTGCCAAATCCATGCAATTTGATAACTGGCCAGACTTCTTAACCGAACTCAATCGGCACCAGCAAGCAGTTCGACAACAGTTTTCGGAGATATTTCAAGGTCAGGAAGACTCTGTACCTGCGGAAGTTAGTGCTCAAATTTGGCAAGGTATTGCCGATGATACTGAAGCACACAGCCATCTTGAGAGCCTTGGCTTTACGGATGTAAAAACTGCGATTGAGCAACTACAAGCCCTGCGAGCGAGTAGACTTTATAGCAAGCTCACTGAACTCTCCCAACAGCGACTTAACCGCTTAGTCCCTCGTTTGATTGATGCCTGCCAACAAGTTGAATCGCCGAATGTGGCTCTGGAACGGGCGCTCGACTTTGTACAAATAATTGCTGGTCGCTCAGGCTATCTCAGCATGCTTAGCTCTCAGCCCCAAGCATTGGACCAGCTGATTAAGCTACTGCATGGCAGCCACTGGATTGCAACACAACTATCCCAACAGCCATCACTGCTTGATGAGCTATTAACTCCGGAAGAACTGTATAAACCACTGTACCGCGATGCCCTGCAAGCGGAACTTAGTAACGAACTTAAGCGCGTAGATAGCTTGGACATTGAGTCTGTCATGGAACGCCTGCGCTACTTTAAACAAGCTCAGGTATTGCGAGTTGCGGCAGTGGATGTGATGAAAGTTCTGCCCTTGATGAAAGTCTCCGATCAGCTCAGCTGGATTGCGGAAAGTATTCTGGAATGCAGCTTTCAAGTGGCTTGGCACATGCTGGTGGACAAACATGGTGAACCCGGTTACCAAGCCGAAAATGGTGATCGACAGATAGCCAAATTCTGCATCGTAGCCTATGGGAAGCTGGGTGGCCTAGAGCTGAGTTATGGCTCTGACCTGGATATCGTCTTCCTGCATGATAGTCACGGTAAGCAGCAACAAACTGATGGCAAAAAGCCGATCTCAAATGAAGTATTCTTTGCACGACTAGCCCAACGCATCGTGCACATACTCTCTACCTTTACACCTAGCGGTCGCTTGTATGAAATTGATACCCGCCTCCGACCTAACGGTCACTCTGGATTGTTAGTGAGTAGTATTGAATCTTTTGAGCAATATCAGCAAGAAAGTGCCTGGCCATGGGAGCATCAAGCGTTACTAAGAGCCCGTGCGGTTGCTGGTGATGAAGAGCTGATAAGCGACTTTGAAGCACTGAGGCATCGCATTATTCAGCGACCACGCGAGCCTGAGGCTTTGATGGAAGCGGTATTATTGATGCGTGAGAAAATGTGGTCTAGCTACACCCACTCTCAAGCAAATGGTCTTCACTTGAAAAAAGACCCCGGCGGCATTACCGACATTGAGTTTATCGTTCAGTACTTGATATTGGCACACGCCCATCAATATCCGTCATTGAGCACTTACTCCGACAATGTCCGACTGCTGGAATGCCTGAGTCAGCACCAAATAATCAGCCAAGAGACAGCTCAGGAGCTAACGGTTATTTATTGCGGATTTCGCGATAAGCTACACCAACAGATCTTGCAGAATGGCAACTCTCAGACTCAAGATACTGAATACCTGACTTATAGTGAACAGGTTCGTGAGATATGGCAGGAAGTGTTCAAAACACCATCTGTCGCAGAGGTTATCGAGGAGCGTGGAATACGCTAACTGCTTGAATTTTAGACTACTGGCCTCAGACCAGCGGTATACGTTTATCAGGCCATGTACTATGATAGGAAGCAATTAGCCCACACCGGATGCTCCGGGTAAAACAAATAAAACGGAAAGTGCTTAATGGCCTATTTCTCACCCAGTCGTCACTCCGCCGGCCGTCAATCAGGTAAAGCCGTCATCAATTTATTGCTGATGCTGATCACGATTGTGGCTCTCATCGTAGGATATAAGTATTTACAGAAGAACGATCAGCTGAACTTCTCCACCAGTTCAATTATGAATCCGATTAAAAAAATCAACCCATTCAAAGATGACTTTGGTGGCTATGGAGTGCAGGTGATTGCGACCACCAGTCTGGCCGAAGGCAAGCGGGTAATGAACAAGTTTGCACAAGATGGTTACTCCGCATTTATCATTGAAACTTCTCGTCGCGGCAGCCCTTTATACTTAGTTCGCTTAGGCCCATATACGCGTGCCGAGGCGATTGCTGTCAATGATAAAATCAAGCGGCGCTATCAAAAAAGTCCATACGTTCGAGATAGTTTTGTTGCCTATCGCGACGAGTAATTTCGGTTTACACTAGCGCCCATGGAAAATGAAAGCTTTGAATCACTTCGTATCCCCCCTCACTCAATTGAAGCAGAACAGTCCGTTTTAGGCGGCCTGATGCTGGACAATCGTGCTTGGGACCTTATTGCAGACAAGGTATCTGAGGAAGACTTTTATCGACAAGATCACCGACTGATTTTTCGCTCGATTGCTGAGCTGGCCGAAGAAAATAAACCGCTTGATTGGATTACGCTATCTGAGTGGCTCAAGCAGCGTATGGAGCTGGATAATGCGGGTGGTACGGCGTATTTGGGTACACTGGCTAAAGACACTCCTAGTGCGGCGAACATTCGTGCTTACGCCGATATCGTGCGTGAAAAATCGGTTCTGAGACAGCTAATTAGTGTTGGTACCGACATTTCTGATATGGCGTTCAATACGGGTGACCGCGACAGTAAAGCCTTACTTGATGAAGCAGAACAGCGCGTTTTTAAGATTGCAGAACAAGGTAGCCGCCAGCAAACCTTTAAGCCGATCAAACAACTTCTGAAAGATAGTTTGGACCAGATTCAGCGACTTGCTGAAACAGACGGTAGTATCACCGGTACGCCAACCGGCTATAGTGAACTTGATGAGAAAACCTCTGGCCTTAACGCCGGAGATTTGGTGATCGTTGCAGGACGACCTGCGATGGGTAAAACCACTTTCTCAATGAATATCGCTGAGCATGTTGCACTGGAAGGAAAGCCGGTTGTGATTTTCAGTATGGAAATGCCTGCTGAGCAGCTAGTACTTCGTATGTTCGCGTCAAATGGTCGCGTGCCATTGAGTGATATTCGTACGGGTAAAATCCGCGAAGAAGACTGGCCTCGGGTTGCTATGGCGGTTAAAGCCTTTTCTAAAACCAAGCTATTTATTGATGACACGGGTGGACAGTCACCTACCGAAATTCGAGCTAAAACACGTCGCTTGGCACGCGAGCACGGTCAGTTAGGCGTAATCGTAATCGACTACTTGCAGCTAATGCAGACGGGCAACAAAGCCGATAATCGCGCCAGTGAGATCTCTGAAATATCCCGGTCACTGAAAAGTTTAGCTAAAGAGCTTAAGTGCCCTGTCATTGCATTATCGCAGCTTAATCGAAGCTTGGAGCAACGCCCGAACAAGCGCCCCATCATGTCGGATTTGCGTGAATCCGGTGCGATCGAGCAGGATGCGGATATCATTATTTTTGTTTACCGCGATGAAGTGTATGATGAAAATTCGCCGGAAAAAGGCCAAGCTGAAATCATTATCGGTAAGCAACGTAACGGCCCAATTGGTACCGTTCGCCTAACGTTCCACGGTAAATATACACGCTTTGATAATTTTGCACCGGATGTATATGTTCCAAGCTACTAAGACTAAAACCGCGAAATAAAAACTATTTAATTATGATTACATCGGCATTCATTAGAAACTATTTCACTGGGATTTAGTCTATTAATACCAGAATGTTTTCATTTAGTTAACACAAGGAAAAACTATGAATAACGGCATAACAAAAATCATGTTAGTTGCGACATTGGCTTCAGCAACTGCAATTGCGGGCTGCGCAGGGTCTACAATGAGTAACAGCGAGACCACAGCAGTTATCGGTACGATTGCTGGTGCGGTAGCGGGTCATCAGCTAGGCAAAGGAAACGGCAAAACACTAGCGACGATCGTGGGTGCTGGTTTAGGTGGCTATTTAGGTGCAAATCTAGGCCGCAACTTGGATAGCTATGACCAAAACAACATCAACACAAGCTTATCCAATACTCCGGATAATCGTCCAGTTAACTGGAATAACCAGAATACAGGTGCTAACTACACATTCATTCCAACGAACACTTATCAGGGCCAGGTTAATCAACAACCTGCACGCTGCCGTGATTACACAATGCGTGTGATGATGGATGGTGCTCCACAGAACGTACAAGGCCGTGCTTGCCTTGTGAATGGCCAGTGGGTAAATGCTAGCTAATTCTTGATATTTATATCAGATACTGGGTTTGGTTCTTTGTACTAAGCCCGGTTCTTACAGCTTTTAATTAGTCTTCAATCGTTCCGGGCGTATTTCCGGATACCCATCTTGACTCACCATTCAGTAGCTTCTCTTGCTTCCAAAATGGCGCTTTATGCTTTAGGTCTTCCATTAAAAAGCGACAGGCTTCAAACGCCGCTGCACGATGTGCTGACCAAACGGCGACTAAGACAATTGAGTCCGACGGGCGAATAACGCCAACACGGTGTGTTAGCAAAGTATGCTGGATTGGCCAGCGAGACTCCGCTTCATCCACAATGGCCTGCAACTGCTTTTCTGTCATCGCAGGATAATGCTCCAGAACCATCTCTGAAACGTCATCACCCTCATTCATATCCCGCATCGTGCCTACAAAGGTTGCGGTAGCACCATAGTTAGTCAAGCCTTGAAGTTTCTGATTATGAAACTCGCTAATTTGCTGCCATGGGTCAAAGGATTGCTCTTGGATTAAAATCTGTCGCATACCCTATCCCCCAGTAACCTGAGGAAAAAAAGCAACCTCATCACCATCATTAATCAGGGTTTGTAAATCAGCATACTCCTGATTGACCGCAACCAAGCAGGCTTCCGGTCGCTCAATATCAGGATTCACTTGCGACCAGAGAGACTCCACAGTCTGTGGGCTCTCTAGTGCAATTGTTGTCGAGGGATGACCAACCAGCTCACGAAGACTGGCAAAATATAATACTTTGACTGTCATCGTGTTTTCGCTCCGTTACTCAACCGTAACTGATTTAGCAAGATTTCGAGGCTTATCAACATCTGTTCCTTTAAATACTGCGACATGGTAAGACAGTAATTGTAATGGAATCGTATAAATAATGGGAAGTAGACTCTCAGGCACTTCAGGTACTCGAATAATATGAATATTATCCTGCGCTGTAATATCGGCATTTTCATCCGCAAAGAGGTACAAAACACCGCCACGCGAGCGTACTTCCTCAAGGTTTGATTTAAGCTTTTCCAATAGCTGCGTATTCGGTGCTGTTGCCACAATTGGCATCTCACTATCGACCAACGCCAAAGGACCGTGCTTGAGTTCACCTGCAGGGTAAGCTTCTGCGTGAATATAGGAAATCTCTTTAAGCTTTAGAGCACCTTCCATTGCAATCGGGTATAGATCACCACGGCCTAAGAACAAAGCATTATGCTTATCGATAAAAGCTTCTGCCATCAGCTTAATATCATCATCTTGCTGAAGGACTTTATCCATTAGAGCAGGCAATAACTTCAAGTTATTCACCATTTCAGCAACTTTGGAAGCGTTAGCTGGGTCTTGTTGCATCAGTGAGATGACTAGCATCTGTAAAGCAACTAGCTGTGTAGTAAATGCTTTAGTCGACGCTACCCCAATTTCGGGCCCTGCCACTGTCATCAATGCAAAATCTGACTCACGCGTCAGCGAACTCTCTGGCACATTACACACTGTGAGTGTTGCTAAACAACCTTCTAATTTAACTTTTTCTAAAGCAGCTAGAGTATCAGCTGTTTCACCAGATTGAGAAATGGTGATAACTAATACACCTTCGCGCTTTGGCTGCCGACGGTAACGGTATTCACTTGCCACTTCGACCTGACAAGGGATATCTGTCAGGCTCTCAAGCCAGTAACGAGCAACCAAACCGGAGTGGTAACTGGTACCACAAGCAATAATTTGAATCTCTTTAACCGAGGCTAAAACCTTCGCAAAGTGCTCTTGATCGCCAATTACACAATTACGCATGCTGGAATTATCCAGACGTCCAAGCAAAGTATTTTGTACAGCAGTGGGTTGCTCATAAATTTCTTTGAGCATGAAGTGCCGATACTCACCTAATTCAGCATCCATTGAACTGGCGGATGACTCTTTGATATCCCGCTGAACAACATGCCCGGCAGCATCAAAAATTTTAAAACCGCCACGCCCCATCTCAACGCTATCGCCATTTTCAAGGTAAATAAAGCGATTAGTAACCGGCAGCAATGCCTGAATATCAGAACCAATAAAGTGCTCACCAATTCCAAGACCTAGAACTAGTGGGCTACCCTGACGCACCGCAATCAAGTGGTCCGGGTCATCCTGTGCAATGACGCCTAAGGCATAAGCCCCAGTTAACTCCGTTGTTGCCTTTCGAACAGCATCCAACAGACTGACACCAGGCGTTAAATAAGACTCAATAAGATGAACAACTACCTCAGTATCTGTCTCAGATTCAAACACATAGCCTTTATCTTTTAATGCTGTGCGTAGAGCTTCGTAGTTCTCAATGATGCCATTATGAACGACTGCAATACGTGCATTACTGATATGAGGATGTGCATTTCTCTCAGCTGGCTCCCCGTGGGTCGCCCAACGAGTGTGTGCGATACCAATCGTACCATTGGCTGGCGAGTTAATGAGCTTATCGCTAAGCTCGGCTACTTTTCCCAATGAGCGCGTACGCTGCAATCTAAAATCGCGATCAATGACAGCAACACCCGCCGAGTCATATCCGCGATACTCAAGACGGCGTAAACCTTCTACTAATATTTCAGTAACCTGACGCTGAGCAACTGCTCCAACTATTCCACACATTCCTATACCCTCACTTATTTTTCTTTATTGGACGTACCCAGTGGGAAAAGCTCACTTGCTTCGCCCTTGATAACGACAGCTGGTTTTCAGGTGTATCTTTAGTAATCGTAGATCCGGCACCAATTGTAGAGCCGTTAGCAATATTCACTGGCGCAACAAGTTGCGAATCTGAGCCAACAAACACATCGTCACCGATGATTGTTTTAAACTTATTCACACCATCATAATTGCAAGTAATCGTTCCGGCGCCAATGTTCACATTAGCACCCATTTCCGTATCACCAATATAACTGAGGTGACTGATTTTACTGCCCTCACCGATGATACTTTTCTTAATTTCAACAAAATTACCCACTTTTGCCGAAGAATTCAAGACAGCACCGGGGCGAATTCGCGCAAAGGGTCCAACATCACAATGCTCTGCAATTGATGCTTGCTCTATAATGGAGTGGGATTTGATCGTTGTATTAGCAGCAATTTGACTATCTGTAATGACACAGTTCGCTTCTATAGTGACATTATCACCAAGAACAACGTCACCGATAAATACCGCGTTGATATCGATCACCACATCACGCCCAACCGTTACCTTGCCTCGAATATCTAACCGGCTAGGGTCCATTAAAGTTACCCCTGATTCCATCAAAGCTTCTGCTTGACGCTGCTGATAGCTACGCTCCAGCATGGCCTGCTGTAATCGATTGTTAACACCTTGAATTTCGTCAGGATCATCACAATTTACCGAAGTAATCGAGGCCCCGAGAGTAACAGCATGCCCAACACAGTCAGTAAGGTAATATTCTTTCTGAGCATTTTCAGGACTCAACATCGCCAAGCACTGTTTTAACAGTTTGCCCTTTGCTGCAATAATCCCAGTATTAATTTCAGTCAATGCACGGATTTCATCCGTCGCATCTTTCTCTTCCACAACTCTTAAGATCTGACCCTGCTCATCACGAACAATACGACCATAACCAAAAGGATTATCCAGATTCGTTGTCAGCAAAGAGAAGTCATATTCGCCAATTGAGTCACAAAGCGGCTTCAGAGTTTCATTGCGTACTAATGGCACGTCGCCATAGGCAATCATTACAATGTCATCATCATTAATATGGTCCACTGCCTGCATGACAGCATGACCTGTACCTTTCTGCTCAAGCTGACTAACCCAGATAATAGAGTTGTCTTCTATACTGGACTCAACCAGCTCGGCACGATGACCAACAACAGTGATAATGGGGCCATCGCCCAAACTTTGACAGGTATCAATGACATGGCGAAGCATCGCTTTGCCGCCGATTTGGTGCATCACTTTCGGCGTTTCGGAACGCATGCGTGTTCCTTTACCAGCAGCAAGAATAATGGATTTGATTTTCATAAGTTTGAATTATTTTTTAATTAGGTTAGAAAACTACAGCACTGAATAGCACTCTACGAATAATTCCTGATCGAACACTCAAAACTCACGACAAACAAGAATGACCGGCAATGCGGTCATTCTTGGTCAAGCTCAATCACTAATTAGTATGTCTTACAGGAAGAACTATACTTCTTGGGAACAACCCCCCAACGATACTCTAAAGGCGCATTAGGATTTGATGAAACAAACCCAGAATATAAGTTTTTCCGTAGATCTCGAAGCGGTAGGAAGTAATCCTCACCTAAACTCATTTGAACCATACAGAAGTCATTTAGCTGCTTTTGCTGATAAGCATTTGGCTCTGTTTTGGAAAACAAAGTATTAGTCCACTGCTGCTGCAGCGTATTCGGAGCCGTTTTGTGGGTGCTCGCATGATGTTCACCAACAGCATTGAAAAATGCTTTTAGTCGACCATCGCGTGAAGGGGTAGAGTAGCTATCATACTCAGAGCGATTCATACATTGACGACCACCCTTTCGAATTTTCTGCAAATGCCACAACGCATCATAGACATAGACACTACGATCATTCGCATACTGACATAGCGCAATCATCAAACGTAGTGTTTTTTCCGAGACCGTTTCTTTTCGCTTACCCAAAGCACTCGACAAAATATCCGTAAATCTTACATAGTTCTGATTAATGGACTTTGCAATCTGGAACTGCTCAATACTATAACCGGGCTGCTGCGTCAGAGGTTTTGCAATATTCTGAGGCTGAATGAATCGACGATAGCCATCGCTATAGTTCTTCATATCTTCTGGCACATAAAAAGGAAACGACTCAATGCGATCCATAAAACGAGCGGCTTTCGGAGTTGTAGAATATACAACCTCAGCCACACCAGCATCTGTAATATTCACAATTGTATAAGAGTGCACGCCTGGAGCTACATAAATGTCACCTGGCTTAATCGCATTCATCGCAATTGGATAAGTATCTTTTTTTAGTGATGTTGTACTGCCAACATTCGCAACATAATCAAGGAATTTTCTGATCCGTAAATGTTCTGGTGTCTTGTTCCACTTATTTGACTCATTACTTAAGAATTTTCCTTTCTTAAGTGGATCATTGATGACAAAAGGCAAACGATGCTCGTATGCAAAGATTATGCGCATCGCATAAACTGCATCAGCACAATCATGCTCAAATTTATAATATAAAGGTTTTTTCTCATCCATGAAAAACTCTTCATTCCAATAACGCGTGACCCAAGCACGGTAGTTATTTTCCCAGCGTTCATCCCAGGTATTTTTGGCCTTCCACACTGCAGCATTGGCCGTTGAACCAAACAGCACTGCCAACAGCAGAATACCTTTAATTATGAAACCTTTTGTTTTCTTATCCATAAGTTACATATTTCCAATTTTATTCTAAGTATGTCTCTGCTTAACTCTGAGAACAATTACTAGAAAAGGTTCTCATTCATTTACAATAACATGGGTGACAAAAAAAATGGGATTGAAGTTGCCTCCAATCCCATCTGTACTCTCAGCAATCAGAGTAGATACACTATAAAAGTGTACTACATCAATTAACGCTGGTTTTGCATGAACTGCTGAAGTGCTGCACGAGTACCGCTTCCTACAACCCCATCGATCGGGCCTCTGTAGTAACCTTTAGCTTTCAACTTAGTCTGTAGAGCAAATACATCAACTGGTGGTGCTTTAGGCGCCATAGTTGGTACTTTTGGAGCTACGTACGGACGAGTCGGGGCAACCTTCTTCTGGCCATAAGAATGGCTGTGGTTACGCTGGTTGTACTTATGGCAGTGGCTTACGCTCTTAGTCATGCTATTTGCAGCATGGCTGTGACACCACTTGTTTACTGGCTTAGGCATTGGCTTAGGCGCAACTACTGGAGGCTTAGGCTGTGCCATCGGAACTTCTGCAACAGGAACAGTAGCAGGAATCTGAGAGTCCATACCTTGCTGTCCGCCAGCTACTTGCTGACCACCAGCTGCCTGCTGTCCGCCAGCTACTTGCTGACCACCGGCTGCTTGCTGTCCGCCAGCTACTTGCTGACCACCAGCCATTTGCTCGCCGCCAGCAACCTGCTGACCACCAGAAACTTGCTGACCACCTGCTACTTGTGAAGCACCTTCACCCATCACTGACTGCTGAGAACAACCGGTAGCGAAGACACCAGCCATCACTAACGTTGCAATCGAGAGTTGATGTTTAATTTTCATGAATACATCCTTTAACTAGTTAACTGCGTAGATTTAGATTGAACAAACGATCTATATATTATTGTTTATCCGCAGCCCAAGTATAGTATTAAATCATGCTACATTCAAAAAAAAGGTGCGATAAACATACGGTTTTTTTGTTTAAATGCCTAAAAATCTGATCAACGTACCAATAATTAGGTTTTTTTACACACTTAAAACAAAAGAAGGCAACCAAACTGGCTGCCTTCCCGGTCTTGCTTGATCAAACGATCAGGCTTTAATGCCTCAAAGTTTTACCAATTCGGTGGATCATTTCTATTTGCGCTTTTGCAGCATCCAGCTCAGCCTGAATAGCAGCATAATCCAAATCTTCCGGATCCTTACCTGCCAGCGCATTCTGTGCACGTGATACTGAGTCAGCAGCAGCTTGCTCATCAAGGTCTTCTACACGAATCGCAGAATCGGCCAATATCGTTACGATATTTGGCTGTACCTCAATAATGCCACCTGCCACAAATAAAGTTGAAACACCTTCACTTGTCTTATAGTTGAGTTCACCAGGCTTCAGCGTTGCAATCAACTGGCTGTGGCGTGGCAGAATACCCATTGCACCCATTTCACTTGGCGCGGTTACTTCTAACACATCACCAGAGAAAATCGCTTCCTCAGCACTCACCACGTCCAAACGTATTGTTGTAGCCATGATAATACCCCGCTATTACAGTTTAGCCGCTTTCTCAATGGCTTCGTCAATACCACCGACCATATAGAACGCTTGCTCAGGCATGTGATCATACTCACCAGCAATAATGCCTTTAAAGCCTGACAACGTGTCAGCCAAAGTCACATACTTACCCGGAGAGCCAGTGAATACCTCTGCAACATGGAATGGCTGAGACAAGAAACGCTGAACACGACGTGCGCGGCCAACAGCTTGCTTATCATCTTCAGACAATTCATCCATGCCCAGAATCGCAATGATATCCTGCAATTCTTTATAACGCTGAAGTACACCCTGAACGTCACGTGCAATACCGTAATGCTCATCACCAATAACTAGAGGATCTAGCTGGCGAGATGTAGAACCCAATGGATCTACCGCAGGGTAAATACCAAGCTCTGCAATTGAACGAGACAATACTAATGTCGCATCCAAGTGAGCAAAGGTTGTTGCTGGAGATGGATCCGTCAAGTCATCCGCTGGTACATAAACCGCCTGGAACGATGTGATCGAACCAGTCTTAGTCGATGTAATACGCTCTTGAAGTGCACCCATTTCCTCAGCAAGTGTAGGCTGGTAACCTACCGCTGAAGGCATACGGCCTAGCAGTGCTGATACTTCAGTACCCGCTAGTGTGTAACGGTAGATGTTATCAACAAACATCAAAACGTCACGACCTTCATCACGGAAATGCTCAGCCATTGTCAAACCAGTCAAGGCAACACGCAATCTGTTTCCTGGTGGCTCATTCATCTGACCATAGACCAGCGCTACTTTATCAAGTACGCCACCCTCTTCCATTTCGTAATAGAAGTCGTTTCCTTCACGAGTACGCTCACCAACACCCGCAAATACAGACAGGCCACTGTGTGCCTTAGCGATGTTATTGATCAACTCCATCAGTGTTACGGTCTTACCAACACCCGCACCACCGAACAAACCAACTTTACCACCCTTAGCGATAGGCATGATCAAGTCAACAACCTTGATACCTGTCTCTAAGATGTCCAAGCTAGATGATAACTCATCATACTTTGGTGGCTCGCGGTGAATAGGCATCAGCTTCAGAGCGTCAACATCACCAGCATTATCAATTGGCTCACCCAAAACGTTCATGATACGACCCAAAGTTCCTTCACCGACAGGAACTTGGATTGGAGCGCCAGAGTTAACGGCTTCCATACCACGTTTTAAACCTTCTGCCTCACCCATGGCGATTGTGCGAACTACGCCATCACCTAGCTGAGACTGCACTTCCAGCGTCAAACCACCATGGTCTGCTACTTTCAGCGCATCATATACATTCGGTACCGCGTTGCGTGGAAATTCCACATCAACAACTGGTCCGATGACCTGCACTACATGTCCAGTACTCATTTGATAGTACCTCTAAAAAATTTATTAAACTTTGCTCAGCCAGTCGCCAGCGGTTTATCCAACCGCCGCAGCACCTGAAACGATCTCGGAAATTTCCTGAGTAATCGCAGCCTGACGCGCCTTGTTGTAAGCTAATTTAAGGTCATTGATAATATTTCCTGCATTATCAGATGCACTCTTCATAGCAATCATACGCGCCGACATTTCGCAGGCGATGTTCTCGACGACACCTTGATAGACCAAAGACTCAATATAACGAGTCATCAGACGATCAATAACCACTTGTGACTCTGGCTCATAAAGGTAATCCCAGTGAGACTGAGTTTCCTTATCAAGCTTAGCAGCCACAACAGGAACCAACTGCGTTACCTGTGGCGTTTGTGTCATGCTGTTAACGAATTTATTCTCTACCAAAAACAGGCGATCGATCTTGCCGTCTTCATAAGCATCAAGCATCACCTTAATCGTACCGATAATATCGGTAAGCGCAGGCTTATCACCCATATGGGTTCTTTCTGCCACAACGCCGTAACGACGAAATGCCGAAAGTGCTTTTCCGCCGAGGACTGCAATATCAACCTCAACGTTCTGCTCTTTCCAGTTCGCAATATCTTGAAAGGCTTTTTTGAACAAGTTTCCGTTCAAACCACCACACAAACCACGATCTGTAGAGATAATAATGTAACCAACCCGCTTCACTTGCTCACGATCAACGACGTAAGGGTGACGGTATTCGAGGTGGCCATTCGCTAAATGCCCTACAACTTGCCGCATTTTATCGGCGTATGGACGAGATTCTTCCATACGCTCTTTAGCGCGACGCATCTTAGACGCAGCAACCATTTCCATTGCTTTGGTGATCTTCTTGGTATTTTGAATACTACCAATCTGAGAGCGTATTTCCTTTAGACCTGCCATGGGACGTTACCTCCCGTTACCAAGTACTTTTGGATTTAAAATCTTCAATCAAACTACGCATTTCACCAGCAATTTCATCGCTGTAACTACCGGACTTGTTTATAGAGTCCATAAAGTCTGATTTTTCAGAGTTAGCATAAGCACGTAGTGCAGACTCAAAATCACCAACCTTAGCTACTTCGATATCATCCAAGAAACCTTCGTTCGCTGCAAAAAGCACCAAACCAAGCTCACCCGTTTTCAATGGAGAGTACTGAGGCTGACTCATCAGAGCTGTTACACGCTGACCGCGCTCAAGCTGCTTACGAGTACCTTCATCAAGATCAGAAGCAAACTGAGAGAAAGCTGCCAATTCACGATACTGAGCCAAGTCAAGACGAACACCACCACCCAATTTCTTGATGATCTTAGTCTGAGCAGCACCACCTACACGAGATACTGACAAACCAGCATCAATCGCAGGGCGGTTACCTGAGTTGAACAAATCAGTATCCAGGAAGATCTGACCATCGGTGATAGAGATAACGTTGGTTGCAACGAATGCAGATACGTCACCTTCTTGTGTCTCGATGATTGGATAAGCAGTCAAAGAACCTGTCTTACCTTTCACTTCACCATTTGTCATACGCTCAACATAGTCAGCGTTAACACGAGCAGCACGCTCAAGTAGGCGGGAGTGAAGATAGAAAACGTCTCCAGGATATGCTTCACGACCTGGCGGACGACGTAGCAACAAAGATACCTGACGGTAAGCCCATGCTTGCTTAGTCAAATCATCGTAGATGATCAGCGCATCTTCACCACGGTCACGGAAGTACTCACCCATCGCACAACCGGCGTATGGCGCAAGATACTGCATAGACGCAGGGTCAGAAGCGTTGGCCGCAACAACGATTGTGTAATCCATCGCGCCGTATTCTTCAAGCTTACGGACGATACCTGCTACTGATGAAGCCTTTTGGCCAACAGCAACATAAATACACTTAACGCCTTTGCCTTTCTGGTTGATGATTGCATCGATAGCGATTGCAGTCTTACCAGTCTGACGGTCACCGATGATCAACTCACGCTGACCACGACCAACCGGAACCATCGCATCCAATGCTTTGATACCAGTTTCCATTGGCTGATCAACCGACTTACGGTCGATAACGCCAGGAGCAACGCGCTCGATTGGACCAAATGCCTTAGTCTCAATTGCACCTTTACCATCGATTGGCTGACCCAGTGAGTCAACAACGCGACCCATTAGCTCAGGACCGATTGGCACTTCCAAAATACGGCCAGTACATTTGACTGTATCGCCTTCTTTAATGTTCTTGTAGTCACCCAAGACTACCGCACCGACAGAATCACGCTCTAAGTTAAGCGCCAGACCATAAGTACCTGTCGAAAATTCAATCATCTCACCAGACATCACATCGCCGAGACCATGGATGCGAACGATACCGTCCATTACAGAGACGATCGTACCCTCTGTACGGGCTTCAGAGTCTGCTTCGAAGCTAGCAATACGCTTCTTAATCAGATCACTGATTTCAGTTGGGTTCAGTTGCATTAGATATTCCTCTATATCAGCTCAAGCTAGCTTTCAGCGAGTGAAAACGACCTTGAAGCGAACCATCAATTACCAAATCACCTACGCGTACAATCGCGCCGCCCATTAAGGACTCATCGATACTGGTAATTAGTTTAACTTTACGACCCAAACGCTTTTCTAACGCTGTGACAATCGCATCGTGGGGCTCTTGGCCAACTTCAGCAGCGGCAATTAACTTGACCTCTACCTCACCTTGAGCTTCAGACTTCATATCTTCAAATATCAAAGATATGTCCGGTAACAATGCGAAACGATTGTTCTCACCAAGTGACTTCAGCAAGTTGATACCTTGCTCGTTCAAGCTGCCGTCGGCAACCTCAACAAAGGTATCAATCTTCTGTTTTGCACTGGTCTTAGGATTGTTCAGCAGTTTAGCTGAACCCTCCGCAGAAACAATCGACGCCATGGTTGCAAGCTGTTCAGACCAAGAGTCTAAAGAACCTGCCGCCTCAGCGATCTCAAAAACAGCTTTAGCATATGGGCGTGCAGCAGTTGTCAATTCAGACATTGTGGCACCACCTAAATTTTTGCAGCTAGATCAGCCAACGCTTTAGCGTGAACTTTACTGTCAATTTCCTTACCTAGGATCTTTTCAGCACCGCTTATCGCTAATGAAGACACTTGAGAACGAAGCTCTTCAGACGCACGGCTACGCTCCATCGCAATCTCAGCTTCAGCAGCTGATTTAATGCGATTTGCTTCACCGACCGCATCTGCCTTCGCTTTTTCAACGATTTCAGATGCACGCTTCTGAGCTTGAACAATCAAGTCCGCTGATTGAGATTTTGCTGCACCCAGCTCTTTCTCAACTTGCTTCTGTGCTTGTTCTTCGAACTTATGACCTTCTTCAGCAGCTGCCAACCCTTCTGCAACACGTGACTTACGATCTTCCAACGTGTTGATTATAGGCTCCCACAGATACTGCTTGACGAACCAGATTAGGACAGTAAATACGATTAACTGTCCAAACAGGGTAGCTGTGACATTCATAATTACTCTCTCCGAATGTTAAGTTTTAAACTTCTCTAACACGGAAGGGTAATTAGCTGCCAATCGCTGTTCTTGCTGCATCTAAGAACGGGTTTGCAAAGATAAACCACATTGAAATACCCAATACGATCATTGGGAATGCTTCCATCAAACCACCAGTGAACAACATCTGACCAGTTAACTGAGCACGCATCTCAGGCTGACGAGCGATACCTTCGATGAACTTAGAACAGATCAAACCCCAACCCAGCGCAGAACCAAATGCTGCTGCTGCCAGAACGATACCTACAACTAATGCAGTTGATGATACGATTTCAGATACTACTGTTGCATCCATTGTGAAACTCCTAAAACAATAAAATAAAAAAACTTAAAAACAAAAAAAGATTAGTGGTGCTCAACTTTCTGACTGGCAAGACCTAAGAAGATCACTGTCAGCAGCATAAAGATATATGCCTGCAGAATAATTACCATGATGTGGAAAATTGACCATAGTGAGCCAAGAACGATCTGACCTGGCATTGCCCAGCCCACACCCAATAGTGCGATCAGCAAGAACAACAACTCACCCGCGAACATGTTTCCGAATAGTCGTAAGCCCATACTGATCGGCTTAGCAAGCTCTTCAATAATGGTCATCATGACATTCGCAGGGGCAAGAATGATTTTAACGGGCAACGCTTTAGCACTGAACGGGTGAGTCAGGAATACCATCAGGTAACCAACCAGACCTTTGCTCTTGATGTTGTAAAACATAATCAGGCAGAACACCATCAGAGCCAGTGCAAATGTTGTATCCAAGTTAGTCGTTGGTACGGCCTTGAAGTAAACGTGATGTGGGTCAACACCAAAGATACTGGCAACACCTGCAACAAAGGACGGTATCAAGTCTACTGGTATAATATCCATCGTGTTCATTAGGATAACCATAATGAAGATGGTAATAGCCAGAGGACCAATCCACTTGTCCGCGTCAGGAAATATATCTTTCACTTGTTGATTAACAAACTCAACGATTAGCTCGAGAATATTCTGCATTCCTGTTGGCTTATCTGGATCCAGATTTTTACCGACCTTCCAGGAAACAAATGCAAAAATACCTGCAAGAATTACAGTCACCAAAAAGATATCCCAAAAGAAAACACCGAAATCAACCAAAGACTCTGGCTTCCCTCCGATACTTCCATTTTGCAAATGGTGCTGTATATACTCAACAGGGCTCGAAATTGCTGGCGCATTAGCTTCGCTCACAATCTACCCACCTCTATAAAAGTTAATAATTCTGTCATTGCGCATACCATCTGCAATCCTATTTCGAGGACTGCTGTACGCCGCCAATCATATATCCCAACTGAGCCAACGCAAACGTTCCTAGCAGTGGGATTGGATTTAACTTAAGCAAACCCATGCCGACCACGAACATCGCTAGCACAAAAATAAATCGCTGGATCACTCCAACATAGAGAGTCATCACCCCAATATCAGGACTGTCTTCTGCCATCGCACTGGCAGAGCTCAAACGTCGTGATAGAAGAATAGTATTTGCCATTGCTACTGCGCCACCGAATAAGGCTGCAGTGAATGAGTCGCCACCCAAGGAGTAAAGTGTTGCCAAGATAGCAACCAGTACCAAGCTAGCCTGAATTGTTAGCAGTCGTTGCAAGTCCATTCCTCAGAGTGATATAGATATTGAACCCAAACAGGTTCTAAATAGTCAGCGCAGTATAAAGATAAGCCGTTTGACGGTCAACTACACAATTGCTGCGAACCAACTACAAAGCCCGCCAAATCTCGCTTTCAACACATTTCTGTCATATTAATACAGCTCACAAACCAGCAAATACAAGGCATGCAAAATAAGTATTACAAGGCCCAATAATTACCCTCAACTTATAGGGATTAAAGTCCGCGCCGATCCATCCAATAGACAATCTGCTTCAGAAGCCAATACAGCAACACGCCACCAACATCCGCTATCGCATCAAGCACTGAAAAACTACGGTCCGGACTAAAGTACTGAAGCACCTCAATCCCTATTCCGTAAACAATCAACGGCAAAGCCTTCCACAACCAAAATGGCTCACGCGAGGAAACCAAATCCACCAGCACCGCAAAACCAAAGAAAACGATGATGTGGATAACTTTATCATTGAGCTGAAGGCTTTCAGGAAACTCCAATGGCATTGTCGCCACTTTAATACCAGCCACCATCAGCAGCACCAACACCGCGAAAAAACTGTATTTAACGGGCTTAATACGCCGCAAATACCGCACCCAGACAATCCCTTGATGCACCAGATGCCGATACATTTTTACCACTCTGACAAACCTCTTAGCTCAATAAACCGGGCAAACCTTGCGACTACCCGTGACAACTGAATGAGCCTACCACAGGCCATAACGGATACACAGAAACTTAAATTCAAAATCAGTTAATTACGCCGCAACCGTGGCATATCACACCGCAAAACCGCTACAATTCGCAAATGGATGTTTCTCACTTACTCGATAGCCTCAACAAGCCACAGCGCCAGGCAGTTTCTGCCCCCGCTTCGCCCATTTTAGTCCTTGCCGGAGCCGGTAGTGGTAAGACCCGCGTCTTGGTGCACCGTATCGCTTGGCTAATACAAGTTGAACAGTGCTCCCCTTTCGGCATACTCGCGGTGACATTCACCAATAAGGCCGCCGCCGAAATGCGTGGCCGTATTGAGCAGCTTCTGGAAACACCAGCGGGCGGCATGTGGGTAGGCACCTTTCACAGCCTGTCGCATCGCTTATTGCGACGTCATTGGCAGGAAGCCAATTTGCCGCAACTCTTCCAGATTATCGACAGTGACGATCAACTAAGGCTCATCAAGCGCATCTCACGCAACTTAGGACTGGATGAAGCGCATTGGCCCGCCAGACAAACCCAATGGTTTATTAACGCTAGCAAAGACCGTGGCGAGCGCCCTCAGCACATCGAAGATAAGGGCGACCCTCACACCATGAAAATGCGTGAGCTGTATCAGGCCTATGAAACCAACTGCCAACAGTCCGGCGTCGTTGATTTTGCGGAGCTACTATTGCGCTCACTAGAGCTCTTACGGGACAACCCTGAGCTTCTCAGACAATACCGTCAGCGATTCAGACACCTACTGATCGACGAATTTCAAGACACCAATACACTGCAATACGCGTGGTTACGCCTGATTGCCGGTGACTCTGCACAACCCTTTGCGGTGGGCGACGACGACCAATCCATCTATGGCTGGCGTGGCGCAAAAATTGAAAACATTCAGAATTTTTCAAAGGATTTTCCCGACACCACGACAATTCGACTAGAGCAAAATTACCGTTCAACCGGCAACATTCTGGATGCGGCCAACGCACTGATTAATAACAACCAAGGGCGCCTAGGCAAGAAGCTATGGACCGACTCCGGCGAAGGCGAGCTAATCAAGCTATACGTTGCCAACGATGAAAACGACGAGGCACGTCATGTTGTTTCACGTATTCGCAACTGGGTACAGCAAGGCAATTCGCACCAGGAATGCGCAATCCTGTACCGTTCAAACGCCCAGTCACGCGTTTTTGAAAGCATCCTGATTGAAGCCGGCATTCCATACCGAATCTATGGCGGCCAGCGCTTTTTTGACCGTGCTGAAATCAAAGACGCCCTCGCCTATTTACGCCTGACTGCAAACCGCCACGACGACCCATCTTTCGACCGTGTCATTAACCAACCACCGCGCGGTATTGGTGACAAGACACTGACTGCGATTCGCGACTATGCACGTGACAGCCAATCCTCACTATGGCAAGCCACACACGCTCTACTCGAATCAAACTACTTTACTGCCCGAGCAGGCAATGCAGTTAGCAACTTCATTCGACTGATCGGCGAAATGGCCGAAAGCATTTCAGGCTTAGCGCTTGAGGAACAAGTTGATCACACCATCAAGCACACCCAACTTAAGCAGCACTACCTAAACAAAGACAAGGGCGACAAAGGCGAAGCGCGCATTGAAAATCTGAACGAATTGGTCTCGGCCGCACAAGGCTTTGAATATCGTCCGGAAGATGAGCATGCCAATATGGACTTCCTATCCGCATTCTTATCTCATGCCTCTCTCGAAGCAGGCGACAACCAAAGCAAAGCCGGAAACGATTGTGTGCAACTAATGACCCTACACGCATCCAAAGGACTGGAATTCCCACTGGTTTGCTTAGTGGGATTAGAGGAAGACTTATTCCCTAGCCAACAATCGGGCGAAGACTTAGGAAGAATGGAAGAGGAACGCCGCCTCTGCTATGTCGGCATCACTCGCGCGGAAAAACAGCTGGTCCTTTCCTACGCAGAGCAACGCCGCCTGTATGGAACAACCAATTACGGCGTGCCATCGCGCTTTATTCATGAGATCCCGGACAAGCTCGTTGAAGCAGTCAGACCAACCAGCGCGCCTTCCTGGTCACTGCCTTACCGGCCCGCAAATACTGCCCGCTCCAACAATGTCGGCAGTAACGAAACAGGTTTACATATTGGCCAACAGGTTACTCATAATAAGTTCGGGCTCGGAACCATCACCGACACCGAAGGCTCAGGCAGTCACGCCAGAGTGCAAGTCAACTTTGAGAACGCTGGCAGCAAGTGGCTGGTACTTACTTATGCCAACCTAAGCCCCGCCTGAGAGCAACATAATTGTAAAAAATAACAGCACAAATAGGCAAAACATATCTTGACGGCGTCTAGTTAGCATTCATTCGTTACGGAATATTCACCCCTAGCAACGGCAATCCTCTCCAATGAATGCTATACTCCACGCCAATAATATTACGAAACCCAACTACGCTACCGCAGCCACCGCAAGCCATTAGTGCTGCGAGCATCTGGCTAAAATCCGTCAGCAATCCATAACAAACTACCATGATATTCAAGCATGCAGCATAGCCAATTGAGCGATACGGTCCAACGTGGCCAGCAAGAGTGGGTTAACCACTTACACATTACTGACTCTGCCGAAGACAGAGACCAACTGGCACGTATTATCTCATCCATTCATGACGCCAAAGATGATATGGAAGATAACACCAACCCCAGCAGCCTTGACGTGGCTGAAATTCTGAGTGGGCTTCAAGTTGACCAACCTACTCTGATTGCCACTCTGTTGTGCGACCTTAGAATTCAGAAAACCTACCCGCTTGACGTTATTGAAAAAGAGTTCTCTCCAACGGCTGCCAACCTAGTCAAAAATGTTCAGTGGCTGCAAAACTTCAAGCCACCCGCGTCTGGCGAAGCCATGACAGGGCCAGAGCAAGCAGAAAGACTACGACGCATGCTGCTAGCGATGGTTGACGACGTTAGAGCCGTTTTGATTATGCTGGCCTGGCGCTTACAACACTTGAGAGTACTATCCTCAGCGCAAGCCTACGAGCGCACGGCAATTGCTCAAGAGACCATGGACATCTTCGCCCCACTGGCTAACCGCTTAGGTATCAGCCAGCTTAAATGGGAATTAGAAGACCGCTCATTTCACTACCTTGAGCCGACTACTTATAAAAAGATTGCCAAGTCTCTGGACAATCGACGCATTGAGCGCGAGCTATACCTTGAAAGATTCACCAAAGACTTCCAAAAAATCTTAAATAACGAAGGCTTTGATGCGATTGTTTATGGGCGACCTAAGCACATTTACAGCATCTGGAAAAAGATGCAACGCAAGCAGCTGACAATAGACCAGCTGTATGACTTGCGCGCAGTGCGAGTGGTTGTTGAGAATGTTCGCGAATGCTACGAGGTACTGGGGCTGGTTCACATGAACTGGAAACACGTCCCGGCAGAGCTGGATGACTACATTAACAACCGCAAGCAAAATGGCTACCAGTCACTGCATACCGTTGTGATTGGACCAGATGGCAAGTATGTTGAAATTCAGATTCGCACCAAAGACATGCACACCTTTGCAGAACTGGGTGTTGCAGCACACTGGCGCTACAAAGAAGGCGGCGCTAATGACTCGGCGATGGAGCGTGCGGTTGCTTCACTAAGACGCCTACTGGATCACGATGAATCCGGCGAAGAATTACTGGAAGACTTCCGCTCCGAAATCTTTCCGGACAGAGTCTTTGTACTGACCCCAAAAGGCGAAGTACTAGATCTATCCAAAGGCTCAACCCCGATCGATTTTGCTTATGCAATCCATACCAAAGTTGGCCACCGCTGCCAAGGCGCCAAAGTTAACGGCAAGATAGTCCCACTAACCTACGCACTTTGTAATGGCGAGCAAATCGAAATCCTGACCGGCAAAGAGGAGCGGCCAAACCCTAAGTGGCTCAAGCCAGCACTTGGCTATACCAACTCTTCCAGTTCTCGCAGCAAAATCCGCCAGTGGTTCCGCCAACAAGATCATGGTAAAAACCGCGAAGATGGCTTAGCGTTACTTGAGCAGGAACAACAGCGACTAGGTCTCAAGAAAATCGACCTTGCAAGCCTTTGTAAGCGCCTCAGTATACAGTCAGAGAATGAGCTACTAATCGGCCTTGGCCGGGGTGATATTAGCTCCAATCAACTTACTGATGCGCTAGATGACAGCAACACCCATGAAGACGAAGTCCACTTTCGTCGCATCAAAGTTAAAGACCAAGGCAAAGGTAGCGGGATTCAAATTCGCGGCGTCAGTGACCTACTAGTCGATACCGCAAATTGCTGCAAACCAGTCCCCGGCGATGACATTATTGGTTACATCACAATGGGACGAGGGATCACTATTCACCGCACTGACTGCCCGAACATCAAGGAAGACAACCTGATGCCAGAGCAAGTGGTCAGACTGGTGGAAGCTGACTGGGGCGAGGAAGACACCAGCTATAAAGTTGATATTCAAATCCACGGCTTGAACCAGCCCGGCTTATTACGTGATATCTCGACCATCTTAGCCAAAGAGCAAGTGAATGTGGCCAACATATCTACGCGCCGCGGCTCTACAGAGCTGACTTCACACCTGACGCTTAGCATTCAAATCCGCAATGTCACACAACTATCCAACTTACTGGATAAAGTCACCCAAATGCCCAATGTGTTTGACGCCAGACGGCTTAATCACTAAATCGCAGGCATAAAAAAAGGAAGGCAAAAGCCTTCCTTTTTTTGATCTAAACGTTTTACTTAAGCACCAGAACGAGAAGCGCGTTTACGCTCATTCTCAGACAGGAAGCGCTTACGAATACGAATACTCTTTGGTGTTACTTCAACCAGCTCATCATCATCGATGAACTCCAGCGCTTGCTCCAAAGTCATGCGAATCGGACGAACCAGAACCAAGTTCTCATCAGTACCGGCTGCACGGATGTTCGTCAACTGCTTAGCTTTAGTTGGGTTCACAACCAAGTCGCTGTTACGACTATGGATACCGATAACCATACCTTCGTATACTTCTTCAGCGTGACCCATGAATAGCTTGCCGCGTTCCTGCAAGTTAAACAATGCATAAGCCAATGCTTTACCAGTAGTACTAGAGATCAGAACACCACTCATACGCTGACCGATTTTCTCGTTACGGTAAGGTCCGTAATGATCAAATGTGTGATACAGCAAACCGGTACCAGAAGTCAGCGTCATGAACTCAGTTTGGAAGCCGATCAGACCACGTGATGGAATCACATACTCCAAACGTACACGACCCTTTCCGTCTGGAACCATGTTCTTCAGATCACCACGGCGCTCACCCAGCTTCTCCATGATGCTACCCTGATGCTGCTCCTCCACATCAACGGTCAACGCTTCATAAGGCTCTTCGCGATCAGCACCTTCACCACGCACAACAACTTGTGGGCGAGAAACCGCCAATTCGAAACCTTCACGACGCATGGTTTCAATCAGGATACCCAGGTGTAATTCACCACGACCAGATACTTTAAACTTCTCAGGATCTTCAGTTGGCTCAACACGCAGTGCAACGTTGTGTAACAGCTCTTCTTGCAGACGGTCATAAATGTTACGCGAAGTAACATACTTACCTTCCTTACCTGCGAATGGAGAGTTATTCACCACGAAAGTCATGCTTACTGTTGGCTCATCAACCGTCAACGGAGGAAGTGCAGCAACATGATCAGGATCACACAAGGTGTCAGAGATATTCAGCTTATCCATACCCGTGAATGCAATGATATCACCCGCTTGAGCGACATCAACTGGCACACGATCCAAACCGTTAAAACCCAGTGGCTGCAATACACGACCCGTGCGGATGTTACCGTCGATATCGATAACTTTAACCGCAGTGTTCTTGGTAACCTTACCTTGCTTGATACGACCGATACCGATCAGACCAACGTAAGAGTTATAGTCCAACGAGCTCACCTGTAACTGGAATGGAGCGTTCGGCTCAACATCAGGGTGAGATACGTTATCGATAATTGCCTGGAACAATGGCGTCATATCACCTTCGCGTACGTCTGCATCCATACCGGCATAACCGTTCAGAGCAGAAGCGTAAACAACCGGGAAGTCCAACTGCTCATCAGTCGCGCCCAAGTTATCGAACAGCTCGAAAGTCTGATCCAATACCCAGTCAGGACGTGCGCCAGGACGGTCAATTTTATTGATTACTACGATCGGCTTGAAGCCCATCGCGAATGCTTTAGAGGTTACAAAACGCGTCTGTGGCATTGGGCCATCAACTGCGTCAACCAGCAACAGTACTGAATCAACCATCGACAATACACGCTCAACCTCACCACCGAAGTCGGCGTGGCCTGGGGTATCAACGATATTGATGCGGTAGTCTTTCCAGCGCAATGCTGTGTTCTTCGAAAGAATCGTAATACCACGCTCTTTCTCTAAATCATTGGAGTCCATCATGCGCTCAACCATTTCAGCGCGATCACCCAAAGTACCAGACTGCTGCAACAATTTATCAACAAGCGTCGTCTTACCATGATCAACGTGAGCGATAATGGCAATATTTCTTAAATTCTCAATCACAACTTTTTCTCTAAACAAGATAATGGCGCGGATTATACGCACACTTGGGGCTGGACTACACCATTAATATTACTACAAAAACATTACAGGCAGCCTACTTCTGGTCGGAGCAGCCTTCATAAATGCGCGCATTACGAATATGCTCCCGACAAATGCTTACATGTTTTCTCATGTCGGCGTTCATTTTTAGTAATGAAAACAATGAACCTGCAGACATACCCATCACTACTAACCATAACCAATAAAAGCTCGGAATAAACAGCGGAAGCACTAAAGATAATACAACACCGATCAATAACCGTACACGCCAGAGAATCACTCGCTTTCTCAAGGCATCCTCCCAGTCCGACATAAAGCTTGTCAGGCGCTGTTCTAACTCGTCTATGTAACTTGAATTCATAATTAATCTGTGATTAGATTCCGACTGCTCGGGTGTTAAAGACCAAAATTCAGCCATGGTAGATTCCATTTCATCAGCACCTAACGGTCAACTGAATCGGGGGAATGGAGGCACAACTTCTACCAAACAAGGGATCACATCCTTGTGCGCTGCTTTTTCGGGATAAACTCTTACAAATTAGATAAGAGAAAAATAACTATAATTACAGACACCCTTATATGTTAATCGCAAGCAGACCTCAGTAGGGAAGTTAATGCAAAGGCTCAATTTTTCTGATGCACGGCATTTAGTTGCTCGAACTGCGCTGGGACAAGAGTGGTCCATCGTGGAACAATTACAGAACAGGACTCGTGCCGACGCTGTTAATATATTGTTAAAAACAACCGCTAACCCAACCCCAGCACTACCACCGATGACCCCATGGAATAAAATCATGGGTATGAGCAACCATAGCAATACCGGCAAACGCAATGCCCGTATGCAAATGGGACGCGAATCGGTACGAATGAAGCAGTGGTGGCTGCAACATTTATTGACAACTAAAGCCCCTGTTCAAGAACGCATGACTCTGTTCTGGCACAATCACTTTACCTCCTCTTTTGAAAAAGTGGAGCAACCCAAGATCATGCTCGTGCAGAATCAACTATTGCGCGATAATGCTTTGGGTAACTTTGCCGTTATGCTGCGCAAGATTGCACGTGACCCGGCAATGCTGGTTTACTTGGATGGCTCACTGAACAAAAAAGGCAAGCCAAACGAAAACTTTGCTCGCGAGCTATTGGAGTTATTTACACTAGGTCGCGGACACTACACCGAGAAAGACATTAAAGCCGCCGCCATCGCCTTTACTGGCTGGGGTGCAGACCGCGCTAAGGGTGTCTTTACATATGATTCCAGCGAGAATGAAGGCAAAAAAGTAAAATTCCTCAACCAATGGGTTGAGAGCGGTGACCAAGTCATCGACGTACTTTTGAAACACCCTCGCACAGCGGACCATATTGCTGAAAAGTTTTGGCATGAGTTTATTAGCTACCATGCACCACCGGCTGGCACTATTCGCCGCTGGGGACATAACTTCCGCACTTCCGGCTATCAAATTTCGGTATTATTGAAAGAAGTACTCAACAGTAATGAATTTTGGGATAACCGATACCGTAGTGGCCTGATCAAGTCACCTGTTGACTTAGTCATCGGCACATTACGCACCCTACCCTATCTACGCCCACCGACTGAAGAGCTGGTTCGTATTACTCAGCTTCTTGGGCAAGATTTGTTTGACCCACCGAATGTAAAAGGCTGGGCTGGCGGTAAGTCATGGATAGATACACAAACTTTACTGGTCAGAACCTCATTTCTGAACCAAACAACGCGTCACAGTAAAGCAGACGCTCACATTGAACGTAGCCTACCAAACACTGACGGCGAAAAAGTCGTTGAGTGGTTGCTACCCCGGCAGCCCGCGTTAAGCTTACCAACTACCCCCGGCAAGCTACGCTTGGTTAAGGCCTTAGTGTTAGACCCCGCATACCAATTAAAGTGATGCTTTTTGCTTGTACAGGAACACCCAACTTATGAACCGTCGTGAATTTATGCAATACGCCAGCCTGGCTCCCCTGGTTGGCTCAGTACCGAATGTGTTTGCCAATAATCAAAATAATGCAAACCAAGCGCTACAATCTCAGGACCGGATTGTTCTGATGGTCGAACTTAAAGGCGGCAATGACGGGCTAAATACCCTCATTCCATTCGAAGACGAGCTATATTACAAGCTACGTCCGAATATCGCCGTTAACAACTCGATCCCGCTAAAAAATGACATGGGCATGAACCCTTACCTGAAGGCATTACTGCCGCTTTGGAAAGAAGGCGACATGGCTTGGGTACAAGGCGTCGGCTATCCGAACGCAAGCCGCTCACATTTCCACTCCGCTGATATTTGGGAAAGTGGCAATCTGGATGGTCGCGATGAGCAAGGCTGGGTTTCCAGAGCGCTGAAAAACAATCAGCTGAATCTAAACGGCATCGTACTAGGTGATAACAACCTTGGCCCAATGGCTGGCGAGCAAGGCCGCTCGGTAGCGATGAAGAATTCTGATGAGTTCTTGCGACAGACCAAGTACTTAAACAAGGAATCATTTGATACTGGTAACGACGCCCTGAGCCACATGCTCAATGTGCAAAACCAGATAAACCTCGCGGCTAACCTTTTAGAAGATAAGCTCAAGAACGCAAGACCGTCGCCAATTCGCTTCCCTAACAGCAGCTTCGGCCGACAGCTTTCTCAAATCGAGCGCATGATCACTAACGGCATGCAGCTACCAGTTTACAAAGTAAGCTTAGATGGCTTTGATACCCACGCTAACCAGCGTGACGTACACAACAACCTAATGAACCACTTAGGCCAAGGCCTAGCTTCTTTCGTGCAATCAATGAAGCACCACAAGCTTTGGAATAATGTACTGATTGTGACCTACTCTGAGTTCGGCCGTCGGGTGCAGGAAAATGGAAGCGCAGGAACCGATCACGGCTCTGGCTCAGTGAATATGGTACTTGGCGGCGCAATTACTGGCGGCCTGTATGGTGACAATCCAAACCTGAATGAAGACGCACTAATCAATGGTGACTTAGCACACAGCACGGACTTCAGAGAAATCTATGCCACGATCGCGCAACGCTGGTGGAAACGCCCAAGCCCATGGGGCAATCAACATCGTCCTGTGATGTTTGTCTGACCAGATATATGCGATAGAAAATAATGCTTTGGTAGCTAATTACGCTGCCAAAGCATTGTTAATTGACTTAAGAAGAAAATCAGCGTCGCTGAAACAATGATCGAAGGCCCTGCCGGAGTATCGACAAATGCAGACAGCGTAACGCCCAGAACCACCGACACCAACCCCACAACCGCAGACAGCAAAGCCATCTGCTCAGGCGTCTTAGATAAGCTGCGCGCAGCGGATGCTGGAATAATCAATAAAGCGGTAATTAGCAATGCACCTACAATCTTCATTGAGGTCGCGACCAATAGCGCAATCAGCAGAACAAAAATCAGGTTAATGCGATTCACATTCACCCCTTCCACACGCGCCAACTCATCATGAATCGTCAAGGTTAATAAAGGCGACCAAATCCGCCAGAGCACTAGTACGATTACTACCATGACAACTGCAATAATCCCGATATCCTCCCAAGTTACCGACAGAATATCCCCGAACAGCCAACTCTCAAGATTCACATTCTGATTTTTTACAAAACTGAGCGCGATAAGTCCCAGAGATAAGCCTGCATGCGCTAAGATCCCCAGCAGAGCATCATTTGCAACTTTCTTCTGGCGCTGAAAGGCGTACAAAATAAAGCCAATCAATAGCGACGACATCATTACACCAAACATAAAACCAATATTTAGCAAAATCCCTAAGGCCACACCCAACAACGCCGAATGCGACATCGTATCGCCAAAAAAAGCCATACGCCGCCACACCACAAACACGCCGAGCAAGCCTGCGACAGAGGCAACCAAGAACCCGGCCAGCAATGCCCGAATTAAAAACTCATCCATGCTTGCATCCCTCTTCTGGCACGACATTACCTTGTAAATCATGTACGTGATCATGATGATGGGTATACACCGCCAGACCTCTATCCGGCATATCACCAAACAAACGCTGATACTCAGGGTGGCGACTCACATCATCCGGCACCCCTTGGCAACAGATGTGTTGATTTAAGCACAGCACTTGGTCAGTCTTAGCCATTACCAGATGCAGATCGTGAGACACCATAATCACAGCAAATCCGTAGCGTTGTCGCAGCTTTGAAATCCGATCGTATAGCTCGCCCTGCCCCATGATATCGACGCCCTGAGCCGGCTCATCCAACACTAATAAATCCGGCTCACGAAGTAGCGCTCTAGCTAGCAAGACACGCTGAAACTCACCACCAGAAATTGACTGAATGGAGGATTGCGCCAAATGCTCGATACGCAACTCTTTAAGCGTTACCGACACATCACCTTTACCACCTAAAGAAACAAAGCGCTGTACGGTTAATGGCAACGTGCTATCAATCGTAATCGACTGCGGCACATAGCCAATGCGCAATTTAGGGCTCATGATCACTTCGCCGGAATCAACCGCCTGTAAGCCCAAAAGCACACGTAACAGCGTTGATTTTCCAGCACCATTTGGGCCGATAATCGTCAACACCTTACCGGCTTCTAAGCTTAGGCTAACATCCTGTAACACTTGCCTGCTTCCGAGACTCAGGTTTACATGTTTTAATACGGCAATTATTTTTTGTGGGTTCGTCATAATGAAGCGCATTGTACTCTTTTTATCCGTAATTGCAGCACTCCAAACATCACCATTACTGGCTGACGACAAGCGCTTGGTGCTCTCTACAATTAAGCCGGTGCACGCCTTGGTTAGCGCCATTGCGGGAGATACAGCGGATACCGCTCAAATTATTCCGGACTATGCCTCACCCCATAGCTACAGCTTTAAACCCTCTGACCTTCGCAGATTAAGCAAAGCAGACTTAGTGTTTCGAATTGATGAGCACATGGAGTCATTCCTCAATAAAAGTCTGACCAGTATTACCAAAGATAAGCTGGTATCACTATCGGACTCGGAAGGCTTAGTTCTACTCAAAGCAAATCACTCCCATGATGAGCACGAGACTCACGACGAACACGAAAGCCATGAGGAACATGCCGACCATGAAGAACATGAAACTCATGACAGCCACGAAGGGCACGAGGAGCATGAAACTCATGATAGTCACGCTATGGAGAATCACGACGAGCACCATGAAGCAGAGAATGCCGCCGAGAATGATTACCATCTCTGGTTAGATCCCAACAACGCCATTGCCATGGTGAAGCAGATTCGCGACCAGCTCATCAAAATGGATGCTAAAAATACAGAGCAATACACCAAAAACGCTGAGCAACTGATTGATGCCATCACCCAGAAAGATGAAGCCATTAGCAAACAACTCAGTGGCGTTACTGACAGCCCATTTATTGTAATGCACGATGCCTGGCAGTATTTCAGCAAGCACTACAAACTCAATCAACTGTCCAGCGTCACTCTGCAAGAAGACTTACGAGCCAGCGCTAAAGCCATCTCAGAAGCTCGTGAAATGATTCGCAGCAGTGGCGTGACCTGCGTAGTCACCGAGCCAAACTTTAGACTGGATACCCTCAAAGTGCTCACCGAAGACTTTAAGGTAAACACCGCACAAATAGACCCGTTAGGCAGAAATATCGCAATCAGCTCACAAAGCTATCCGGAATTATTACAAGATACTGCGGACAAACTATTAAGTTGCCTGCAAAAAGACAACACTTTGTAAGTAAACACTAAAGACTTGTCACCTGCACTTGCTACACTGACACGAACCGAATTAAGAAAATCAGGATTTTTACCATGCTGTTACCTGCTAATCCCCTTGAAAAAGCCCTGCACAATGCAGCGATTGATGACAAAAAAGTTGTCGACTTCTATCTTGTACTAATGGAATCAAGAGTCTTCATTCTTGGCAAGCCCGCCAGAGAAATCACCGACAGCAACTTCACACTGACTGAAGATGATGAGCTGATGATCAATCACTGGGAGAGCGATGAGGATAAGAGCCCGGTTATTCCGTTTTTTACCTCACTGCAAACACTGCAGAAAGTAATTCCGGAAGACGAGCCTTACCTTGAAGTACCAGCCGAAGCACTATTTCGCATGACACTAGGCGTACCAATGGTGCTCAATCCAAATACCGATTACGGCATGGAGTTCTCACCAGAAGATATCGTTTCACTACTGGGTAGTGGCAATGTGGATGCTGACCTTAGCGAACTAATTGATAGTGAAGACGGCGAAATTGATGACGGAACTTATCTGGACACACTGACAGAACTGCCAGAAACACTTAGTAAAAGAATGCGTGAAGTTTTTGCTGAGTACCCGGAAATTGCTGAAGCCTATCTGGCTGTGATTCACGAACCTGCACTAGACCCTAACCCACACTTGCTAGTCGGCATCAAAGGTATAGGCGACCTAGAAGCAGCCATTGAATCATCTGCGAACCGCATTTTGGATGAGGACAATGACAGCGAATACGAAATGTTCGACTTCTTTACCATTACAGACGAAGATCCTGACATTAGCACCTTCCTGACTGAAGAAGTGAAGCCATTCTATGTGGCCACCACCACGCAGCTTCACTAAACACCTCTTTTCTCAGGCATAAAAAAAGCCGACATCAAGTCGGCTTTTTTGTGCTTACAGATTAGCGACGTTTAGAAATTAACGTCTTCAACAACAACCTGCAAACCTGGGCTTACTTCAAGCTGCAATCGGATTGGCGGCCCCACATAACGACTGATGTCTTCAACATAAATCTGCGCCATTTCACCAACCTCAGCCATATCGGTAGTCGTTTGCTTCATCAACAATTTGCGACCACCACGCACATCGATTGCAAAAATATGGAAGTATTCACGCCCCGTTAACTGCAGATTAGCAAACTGCCAAAGCACCGACAGCTCGTGACGGCGATTTCCATTGAGCTTAATCGCTGGTGAGATAGCGCTATTACCAGTAATAGCCCAACCACGCACACCCGTACCACTAATCGCAACACCTGCTGGTGCCGCCGGCGCACTCACAACAGGCTGCTGCGGAGCCGCCGGACGACGCACTACTGGCGCAACGGGAACAGGTGCCGGAGCCCGCACTGCTGGAGCGGGAGCACGCGCCACAGGAGCCATTGGCACCGGCGCAGTACGCACAACTGGCGCATAGTTTGCTGGCGCACCCAGATAATCCATCAACGCTTGATACTTTGGCGTACTTGGCTGACGAGAATGATCCAACATTGAGAAGAAGTTCTTCTGAGTTGGCGCACCGATACCATAATAATGCATCATCAAACCACCACGCGTGGCCTGATTCCAGCCATTTAAATAACGCTGGTATGCTGCGCGCATTCTTGGGTGCTTCTGAGCACTCATAAACAGATTTAACACTGCAGGATCTTTTACCGTGTGCGGCGGATCAAAACGAATCAAATGTTGCCCCGCCTCATAAGCCATTAGTGGTAAACCATACTTCTGCGCCAATGCCACATTCTGCTTTACGTAAGAATTCATCGTCAGTGCAACTGATCCACCACCGGTTTCTTTATCAACCATGCCTCCGCGCTCAATCTCGGTAAATAGACGATTCATGCCACCATCCGGATCACGCAACCAGCTTTTAACGGTTTCACGATGCTCTTTACGGGCAATATAATCCCCGAAATAAGGACCAATCGCATAGGCGTCTACATAACGACCGCAGCCATTCGCCTCTTTCCAAAGCGGACAATCTAAAGTTTCTTTACCCGCCCAAGGAGCAGAAGATTGAGAGGCCAAAATACACACGACCCGACCACTTTCATTGCCAAATTCCTTCTTCCAGATTTGACACATTTCAACAGTACGCTTTGCATACCAGTTAGCAGCCATTGATACACGGCGCTGGTAGGAGTTCTTTTCTTTGTAGGGGAAATTCCAAAGCTTATCCGCCTTACGTGCGGCATAAGTCGTACCAGGGAAGATCACATTCCACATTTCATTGGAGTATTCGAGATAAACCTTCTGATTACGACGCAAGCGTGACTTCACCATGCGCGCGTACTGACGCATATAATCATCGCTGGCCTTATAAGGCACACTAATCCAAGGCGCAGTATCAGTTGCATTCGACAGGTCAATCATGCGCTCAGCAGGTACACCCTTTGGTCCGGTGTAATGCGCATTCCCTAGCGGTACGCGCTGATTCCATTCTTCAGCATCATTGCCGCGAGGGTTAGTCCATGGCATGTAACGCAAGGAATGAAATGGTGCCATACGCGCAATATAGTCTGGATTAAAAATTGTCCGCGCGTGAGTTGCCTCATACTGAATCGGGACAATTTTAAGATTGCGCAAGTAATTAGCAGGATTAATCTGTGAAATATTCAAGCGCAAGTTACGCTTCGGTGATGCCAAATCAAAGACCATTCGCCCCTGATGGTTCGCAACAACTTTGAGGTCACCAGTTAGCTTGATAACACCCTGCCCTTCATATAGCACCACATAGCGACCTGTCGGAAAACTATCCGGCAAATTCCAGCTACTCGTAACACTAGTAAAAATTGGTGATTGTTCTGGTGTTGGTAACGAGCGAACCCAGCCATTTGGATCTAAGTCCAGAAGCTTTTGCTCACGGGTATTAAACGCCATCTGTTGCGTACAACCCGGATCGATGCCTACTTTTTGGCGCCAATCAAATTCACAGGAGGTATACCAACCAGTAGCGCTTTTGAAGATATCGGTAAATGGAATGGACGCCGTCATTTTATCCGGACTACCCACATTAGAACCAAGCCGAGGATTAGGGTCGTACTTTGCAGCAGCCTGTCCGGCAAAACCCAATAGCAGGCAAGCCATCAATAATTTAGATGAGAGTGTTTGTGTAAGTTGCATTTATTCTCCGAACCAATAAAGCTTTGGTTTTTGTGAGCATCAAATAGAGACGATATTGCCATGAAATTCAACAGCATCCAAACGAATGCAGTGATTTATTGAAGTGAATTGGCGATAAGTGGTGATTATTTACTAAGAAATTGATTCTTAGTTATTTGATGAAACTAGATGGAGATAACGTGTGACAACCAGAACTGGTGTAAGAAATTTTGCGAGATTTTCTTTTGGTGGCCGGAGGCAGAATCGAACTGCCGACACGCGGATTTTCAATCCGCTGCTCTACCAACTGAGCTATCCGGCCCGCAAAAGAGGCGCTATTAAAACGTTTATCCGAGGATCTGTCAATAAAATTTTTCAATTATTTTTGATTTAATTATCCTAGCGTCAAAGTCACTCAGGTTTTATGTCTCTCACAAAAAATCCTGTATGCTAGCCACCTGCATTAAACTGACCGGATAACCATGTTTCAAATCGCCTTATATCAGCCCGAGATTCCCCCCAACACCGGCAATATTATTCGCCTGTGTGCTAATACCGGCTGCATTTTACACTTGATTCACCCACTGGGCTTCAGCATGGAAACAAAACAGCTGCGCCGCGCGGGTCTGGATTATCGGGATTTAATGCAAGTGCGCGAGCATGAATCTTGGGAGAGCTTCTACCAAGAGCATCAAGCCAGTCGCATTTTTGCTTTCAGCACCAAGGCGACACTTAACTACAGTGATGCCAAGTTTCAGGCAAATGATGTCCTGCTATTTGGACCTGAAACTCGTGGCATTCCAGAGCCAGTGATGGACACCCTACCCTCAGAGCAGCTACTCAGGCTCCCGATGATAGCCGGCAGCCGCAGCCTTAATCTGTCAAATACAGTCGCTATTGCGACCTATGAAGCACTCAGACAACACAATTTTTCTGGATTACGGTAAACTGATCCCATGCATCTGACACGCGACATTACATCCATTGAGTCACTTGAGAATGGCTGTGTAGCAACCATTGGTAACTTCGATGGCCTGCATTTGGGGCATCAACGTATTATTCAGCAGCTGACTGAGCAAGCAACGCAGCACCAACTCCCGAAGGTGATCATTAGCTTTGAACCGCTGCCGATTGAGCACTTCTCTGCGGAGAAAGCTCTGCGCATCTCCCCTTTTCGTGACAAAGTGAAACAGCTGGAGCAGCTTGGAATCGATCACTTCCTATGTTTAAGATTTAACGAAGCATTTGCAAATATGCCACCGGAGCCATTTGTACAGGATGCGCTCATTAATCACTTCAAAGTTCGCTCATTAGTTGTTGGCGATGATTTTTGCTTTGGTAGCAACCGACAAGGTAATTACGAATTACTACAATCCATGGGCAGCAAACACGGCATGCTGGTAAGTAACAACCAAACTTGCAGTGATGAACAGGGACGCATTAGCAGCACCCGAATCAGGCACCACTTACAGCAAGGGGAAATGGAAGCTGCCCGCAAACTGCTCGGACGTAGCTACACATTAAGTGGCCGGGTTCGTCATGGCAATAAGCTAGGGCGCACCATCAACTTCCCAACTATGAATTTACGCATTCAAGACAATATCGCGGCGGCCAAAGGCGTCTACGCGATCAAACTACATGGAATCAACAACCAGATCCTCAAAGGTGTTGCTAACCTTGGCAATCGCCCAACGGTTGGCGGCACTGAAACGCGCTTGGAAGTTCATGTTTTTGACTTTGATGAGTCGGTATATGGCCGGCATATTGAAGTGGAGCTAGAAACATTCATCCGACCTGAGCAACGGTTTGCCGACTTCTCGGCACTTCGAGAGCAGATACAAAAAGATGCCACACTGGCCAGAGAATTGCTGCACTAGCGAAAAATCTAGCCAAAACACAACTTTCTGTAATGTGCCCGTTATCATAAATATGTTTACTCGATGTAAAGATCCAGTAAAATCGGTTTGCAATTTCTTCGCAATTACCTAAGGTACTCCCCCAAAGTAGTTGGAATTATTCAAAAATGGTGTTCAGACAATGACAATAAACCTCAGAATCGGACTGGCTGCATTAGGCCTGCTTACGATTTCTCTTGCCCAAACGGCTAACGCTGAAGACTTATTAACCGTGTACATGCAGGCTAAAGAAAGCGACCCGCAAATTAGTGCTGCTGAAGCCGGCTACCTGGCCACCTTGGAAAAACGCCCTCAGGCTCTTGCCGCCTTAAGGCCATCTGTTAAGTTATCGGGCAGCTCAAGTTACACATTAAGTCAGTCTTGGACTAACTACACTGACACTGGCGCAGGACTTGCGAACTCAGCTTATTCGCTGAGCCTGACCAAGCCGCTGTACCGCCGCCAGATTAATGAACAAATTGCACAAACCGATATTGTTATTGCCCAAGCTCAAGAGTCATTGCTAGCGCAACAACAAAATCTTATCTCCCGAGTTGCCGAAGCGTATTTTAGCTATTTAAATGCTCGTGATTCTGCCGAGTTTTCACGCTCAGAAGCAGTAGCCATTGAGCGACAGTACAATCAGGTTAAAGCGTACTTCGAAGCTGGACGCTCAGCCATCACCGACGTGAAAGAGTCGCAAGCAAGATACGACGAAGCACGAGCCAATGTAGCGCTTGCTGACCAAAACGTCGAAATCGCACTGGAAAGCTTACAAACACTGACTGGGCGCTATTATAAGATTTTACGTGGCGCATCAGACAACACGCCACTGGTTGTGCCTGCCCCCAAGGACATCAAAGCTTGGACCGATGCAGCACTACAAAACAATAAAAGCATCAAAGTGGCACAGTATGCCGTTGAGATCGCCCAGAAAAGCGTCGATATCGCTCGTGCCGGAAAAAAACCAACACTGGATTTCTTTGCCAATCATGATGGCAGCATCTCCCGAGGTAAAAACACCTCCGACTCAGAATCTGTAAGTGCCAGTCTTGGCATCCAATTCAGTATGTCATTATACGATGCAGGTAATGCCGATGCTGCAATTCGCGAAGCGCGTTATAACTTCCACAAGGCACTACAAGAACTCGAATCAAGTAAACGCACAGCGACTCAGAGCGTTCGCACTTACTACCTAAATATCATCACGGGCTTATCCCAGCTCCAAGCCCTGAAGCGCTCTTTAGAGTCCAATGAAGTCGCGGACAAAGCAACTCAGGAAGGATTCCGGGTTGGTACCAGAACAGCGGTTGACGTATTAAACTCTTTACGCGGCACCTATAGCGCACAGCGTAATTACTCCTCGGCACGCTACACCTTTTTACTAAATACTATTCGCTTAAAGCAAGCGGCGGGCACTTTGTCAGAGCAAGATTTAGCATCGCTATCACGCATTCTGAATCGCTCCAGCAGCACCACTTTTGCACCACTGAAACCAGCAGAATAATTTAATATGCACTCTATCCAGCGCCATAAAACTGTTCCTGTCATGATCGGCAACGTCACTGTTGGTGGCGATGCGCCAGTCGTTGTTCAGTCGATGACCAATACTGATACAGCGGATGTTGTCAGAACGGTAAAGCAGATCGCTGAACTTGCTAAAGCAGGCTCGGAACTGGTTAGGATTACCGTGAATAATCTGGAGTCTGCCCAAGCAGTTCCGGAAATTCGCGAGCGCTTGGATAAGATCAATTGCGATGTGCCACTGGTGGGAGACTTCCACTTCAATGGTCACAAGCTCTTAACTGCAGTACCAGAATGCGCACAGGCTTTATCAAAATTTCGGATTAATCCCGGCAATGTAGGCCGTGGTAAAAAGCGCGATGAGCAGTTTGCCAGCATGATCGAATTTGCCTGCAAGTACGACAAACCGGTTCGCATTGGTGTGAATTGGGGCTCGCTAGACCAAGAGCTGTTAGCGCGTATGCTGGATGAAAATGCCAAACTGGCAACACCACGTGATTTAATGGCAGTTCAGCATGACGCATTGATCGAGTCTGCACTTGGCAGTGCTCGCAAAGCGGAGTCCTACGGATTAGCTAACGATAAAATTATCATTTCCTGCAAGCTCAGCGGTGTACAAGGCTTGATTCACACATATAGAGACTTATCTAGGCTCTGCGACTACCCACTACATCTCGGCCTTACTGAAGCAGGCATGGGCAGTAAAGGCATTGTCGCCTCCACAGCTGCCCTCTCAGTGCTGCTACAGGAAGGTATCGGCGACACCATTCGCATCTCACTAACACCGGAACCTGGCGCGCCGCGTGAGAAAGAAGTCATTGTTGGTCAGGAAATCCTGCAAAGCATGGGACTGCGCTCATTTACTCCACAAGTAGTTGCTTGCCCAGGCTGCGGCCGAACTTCCAGCGAATATTTTCAGCATTTAGCTGAAGACATCCAGTCCTACTTGCGCCACCAAATGCCCCACTGGAAAGCTGACCACCCTGGTGTTGAAAGCATGTCTGTCGCGGTGATGGGCTGCGTAGTCAATGGCCCTGGTGAAAGCAAGCACGCTAACATTGGCATCAGCCTACCCGGCACTGGCGAAAGCCCGGTCGCACCGGTCTATGAGGATGGCGTGAAGACTGTGACCCTTAAAGGGGAGCACATCGCCCAAGAGTTCCAGAAGCTAGTAGAAGACTACGTAGAGCGCACTTACAAAGCTTAGTAAATCCCCAGATTTCGGTTATACGGTGCAGCCACTTATCCACAAATAAGTGCAGCCAGCGAACGAAACTGGCTATGATTAGGTCATACCTCGACAATGATAACAAAAAGGTACGACCTAATGCCCTCGAAAAATACTGTACTAAGCGCCATGCTGGCGGGCGCCCTTTTAAGCCCTATCGCCATGGCCGAAAGCAATTTTAATTACGACTTTTATGAAGTCGGAATTTCATCCACTAATGAAGATGATGAATCCTACACTAGTCTTGCCGCTAGTGGCTCAATGGAAATAAACAACAATCACTACATCACCGGTGGCGTTAAAACCGATATCACCAGCAATGCGACTGCTAATGAGATCAGTGTCGGAATTGGCGCTTACAAGCCAAGCTCCGAAGATATGGACTACTACTCTCGTGCTGGCTTCAAACATGGAAAAGATGACAGCGGTTCACACCAAACGGTTAACGTGGGCTTTGGCGCTCGCTTCCAATTAAGTGATGCCATTGAACTGGAAGGCGGCATTGATCTGCTATTTTCCAATGCGGACGAAGGCACTGGCGTTAGCGGAACAGCAAGCGCACTTTACGATATTGATGAAAAGATTCAAGTCGGTGCTGGACTCGCAAGCGATGGTGACCAAACTGAAACTCGTTTATTCACCCGCGTTAAAATGCTTTAACGCCACATTAAGCTCAACCTGATCACTTTCTGTTGATCGGGTTGAGCTTAAAATTCCCGCATTACGAAAATCTCATTTCATTATCCAGCTGATTCCCTTTAGAATGCCACTGTTAAAAAAATAACTTTGGAACAACTTCGATGGATCCTCTTGATCAGCTAGACCAACTCAGTAAACGCCTCGCCTCCCTTATTCCAGAACCGCTACAAGCCACTCAAAAAGATATCGAGTCCAACTTAAAGTCGGGACTTGAAAGTGGATTGCGCAAAATGAATTTAGTCACTCGTGAGGAATTTGATGTTCAGACTGCTGTCCTAAGACGTACAAGAGAAAAACTTGAGCAACTGGAGCAACGCGTCAGCGAACTTGAGGCATCAAAGTCATCCTCTTGAAAGAACGCCTAAAAACAATAGCAAAATAAATATTAACGGCCTTTTACAGCAGACTTTATTATGAAAAAAATTATTATTCTTGCAGCCACCGTGTGCAGCTTATTCCTATTAAGCGGCAATGCCATAAGTGCTGGACAAGACCCCAATAGCGCCCTTAAAGAAGCCTATCAAAGCAAAGACTTTCGTAAAGTATTCAGCATTTCATCCGATTACGCGAAAAAAGGTGATGCTGCAGGGCAATACATTCTCGGGCAGCTCTATTTAAATGGTCGCGGCGTTCAAAAGAACCCAGCGATTGCATTTAGCTGGCTCAAAAAAGCAGCTGATCAACACCACCCACTGGCACAGTTCGCAATTGGAACACTCTATGCCACAGGCGAAGGCACGCGAAAAGACATGAACCAAGCCCAGCTTTGGTTTAACCGTGCTTCACAGCGTGGCGTACCCGATGCATTTCGCAGCCTTGGTGTGATGTACGAAAAAGGTGATGGCATCACCAAGAATATAGGCGCCGCAATGGGCTGGTATGAAAAAGCCGCGAATGCAGGCATGGTTGATGTACAAATGATGCTGGCAGAGCGCTACCTCAACGGTATTGGTACCAAGAAGAATCCAGCCAAAGCATTTGCCTTTGCGAACAAAGCCGCACAGTCAAAAGCCATTGAAGCAAACTACTTGCTGGGCCTGATGTACGCCACCGGCGAAGGCACTAGAAAGAACCCGCAGCTAGCCTTCCGGAATATGAAAATTGCCGCCGACAAAGGAATGCCTTCTGCACAGTACAGCTTGGGTGCCATGTATTTACAGGGCGTAGGCACCAAGGCCAATGAGCAATTGGCCTTTAAAATGTTTGATCTGGCCGCTAAGAAAAATATCCCACTGGCACAGCACAACTTGGGACTGATGTACCTACAAGGCCAAGGCACAGCAAAGAACCCGGGAATGGCTTTTAACTGGCTTAATAAATCAGCTCAGAAAGGACTCGCGAACTCGCAATTCCTATTGGGTGATCTTTATGTTGATGGTATCGGCGTTAAAGCCAAAAACTATCAGCTAGCCATGAACTGGTATCGCAAAGCCGCCAACCAAGGACTACCCATGGCAGAGTATAGCGTTGGCGCACTGTATGCCAATGGCTTCGGCGTCAAGCAAGACCTTAATCAAGCTAAAGCATGGTTCCAAAGAGCCGCCAAGCAGGGCTTACCTAGAGCACGCACGGCACTAGAGCAGCTGGATAAAATGGCTCAGCAGTAGCAAGCCTCAAATCCTAGACAATAAAAAAGCCTCAGTAATGAGGCTTTTTATATGTGTTACATTCTTGAGCGATTAAATCTTTGAGGAAAGACCTGTCATCACTTTTGACGTTAAAGGCATAAAGATCTTACGCACAGGCCAAGGTAGGCGCGCCGCACCAGCTTGTTGAGCAACCTCAGCATGATGCTGCTCATCCTGCTTCATCTGCAGCAGAACAGCATGACTGGCTTTATCCGCAGGTGGTAACTTTTGCAAATGCTGATCAATATGACGAGTCACTTGATCTTCAGTCTCTTTCACAAAGCCCAGACTCCAGCGATCTCCCGCAGCGCCAGCAATAGCGCCTAAACTATAGGAGCCCCAGTACCAAAACGGCCCTAGGTAGCTTTTATGACTCCCCAAGGCTTTAATGCGAGCTTCACACCAGTTCAAGTGATCATTCTCCTCAGCAGCAGACTCTGCCATCTGAGCTTTAACTTCAGCACTCTTCGCATTAAGCGCCTGCCCGCGATACAAACCCTGCGCAGCGACTTCGCCAGCATGGTTGATTCGCATCAAACTTGCCGCTGTGCGCTTCTCAGCATCGGTTAGCGAGCCGACTGACTGCATGTCGTCAGTGGGCAATGGCCTACCCGATAACGGCGCCGTGGCGTACACGGTGCGCAGTGACTGATCAACTTCAACCAATAACTTATCGAGCAAACTTAAATGGCGCATAACAACCTCAATATTTCTTACTTAGAACGCTCTGTCAGCATATCAATGACTTCAAGCAACTTCTTCTCATCACCCGCCGCATAAGGGCTGGTGCGGTACTTACCATCGATAATGATGCTAGGTACTGATTGTGCTTGAGAATCTGCACTGATTTGCTGTGCACGGCTTAATTTAGCCTGTAATGCCATAGAGTTAACGGCATTATCATAATCCTTTTCGCTGATACCTTGCTGTAGCAGGTAATCTTTTACCACGCCTGGATCAGACATTCTGGCGCGACGCTGCACGTGAATTGCATTGAAGATCTTTGGAATCAGCTTCTTCTCACCCGTCGGATCAAGCAACTCGGCAATGTAGAATGTTTTAGCATCGGCAGCCCAACGTGGATTCAGCATTGCTGGAACCTGTTTGAACGCAACGTAGTCAGGAAGACTCTTTTTGTACTGTTCGATTGTTGGCTCAAGATTAAAGCAATGAGGGCAACCCAGCCACATCAACTCAACCACCTCAACTTTTCCTGCTGGTGCATCTGTTTGCATCTGTGGGAAAATTTCGAAATAGTGAACACCTTCTTTAAATTCGGTCTTGTTCACTACCGCCTGAGTTTCAGTTGGCGCAGCTTCTTCAGCTTTAGCCACTTCAGCAGGAGCCGTCTCAGCAACAGGTGTCGCAGCTGCAGCTACTGTTTTTTCAGCAACCTCAACTTTAGACTCTACCGCTTTCTTATCGTTTGTTGCAGTTGCTGAATCACAGCCAGCTAATACAAGTGTTAGCACTACCAGACTGGAGGCTAGTAGAGAAATTTGCGTATTCATTTAGTTTTATCCTATTGAGAAACGTTAATTCAATGACCTACATAATACTGGAAAGTTCGGAGTTTGGATGCACCAAACGCACAAAAGGCAGCATTAAGCTACCTTTTGTCTGGGAATAGATCATCAAAACTCTAATAATTGATATTAACTAATCATTAGGCTTTTTGCTGATTATTCTTTCAAACCTGAGATGTATTCAGCAACCGCTTCCATATCAGTATCTGACATTTTGCTAGCGATATTGCGCATCATCTGACCTGCATCGTTAGCACGTGCACCAGATCTGAATAGCTTTAACTGATCAATCAGGTACTTCGGATGCTGTGACGCCAGTCTTGGGAACTTAGCCGCCTCATTACCAATACCGGTAGGACCATGACAAGCCGCACAAGCAGTTACCTTTGTAGAGATTTTTCCGCCTTTATACAGCAGCATCCCTTCGTTTACTTTTGTCTCATCAGCAGCGCCTGGTTTAGCTTGCTGAGAAGCAAAATAAGCCGCTAAATGCTCAACATCTTCATCCGATGCGATCAGCATAGCCTGAGCACTCATTACCGCGTTAACGCGATTTTTACTACGATAATCATTGAGTTGCTTGATCAGATAAGACTCATTCTGACCAGCGAGCCGAGGCCACTCGGGGTTAACACTATTACCATCGGCACCATGACACGCAGCGCATGTTGCTGATAACTCTTTACCCTTAACAGGGTCTCCTTTAGCGAAACTAACGGCAGAGGCCATCATCGCCAAACTCGCTAAAACTACTACCAATGCTTTTTTCATTTACGTGCTCCAAAAATACCAAATAAATGCTGCTACTAGGCACAACATTGCGACATCACACACAATGCTTGCAAAACGGCACAACCCCGCCTAGTCTGTACCGCACTCGAATTCGATCGCATGAACAGGCAGCGAAAGGCCTCGAACGTGCATCATTAACTAGCCGCAGTTTATAACACAGTTTCCATCAGTTCTGCAAAACACCGAATCCAAAAAGAGACAATTAAACCATGAGTTCGATTTACCGAAATGCCCGCTTTTTATCCAGCGCCACAACGACCAAAACTCTCCCTCCGGAGCATGGTTTAGAAGTCGCTTTCGCTGGCCGTTCAAACTCCGGGAAATCCAGCACGCTTAATTGTCTTTGTGAACAAAAATCACTGGCACGAGTCAGTAAGACACCAGGCCGTACTCAGTTAATCAATTTCTTTGAGCTACCTAACGGCAATGCACTGGTCGATCTTCCAGGTTATGGCTACGCAAAAGTTCCGGAACACATGAAACTGGAGTGGCAAGCGTTTATCGAAAGCTACCTGATCGGGCGCACGACACTAGTCGGCATGGTCATTATCATGGATATTCGACGACCCATGCTTGACTACGATCATATTATGCTGGAATGGGCGGAATCACGCCAATTACCCGTGCATATTATCTTGAATAAGTCAGATAAGTTAAAACGTGGCGCAATGACGCAAGCCCTGAACGATACTCGCAAGGCACTTAAAGAATACGACTTACCTGCAACGGTTCAAACATTCTCATCATTAAAGCGCTTAGGCGTGGAAGATCTGGCAAAGCAGCTAGATACCTGGATGAACCCTGTTATTGAAGAGTAATTAGTAGCCCCTGTTGATTGGGCGCGCATAAAAAAGCCCAATCAACAGGGGGTCCATTGAAAGGGCTAAAGAACAGACTTGGATTGGGGACACCAAATCTGCGTCCGCTAAGAAAGGTAAAGACACCGGGCTTAAGCATCTATAACTTACCTTTCCCATACAGCGGAAAACTGGTTACGACTTATTGAACGGATTCTTGTTTTGCGAAAGCTCAAACTGAACCTTAGCTGAACGACTGATTCCAGACGAACGAAAACCGCCTCAACAAACTATGACTTGATACTATTACATCAGCTACCGTTTGTCACCCTCGAACTACATTCCGATTTTCTATCACTGAGGGAATATTTTTTTATGCTGTGGCCTGAAACCACTGCGGCTGTCTACTTTGCTCACTTCAGCAACTGTAATTAAAGCACGCCCATCCCGAACAAACTCAATCGCAGCCCGCGTACCAATCGGCAGATTGCCAATGATATTGCGGAGGCTAACGCTATTACGAACTCGGCTGCCATTCGCCTGAACAATCACATCACCGCTTTGCAAGCCTGCCTGATCTGCTGGCGAGTTGATTACAACTCGGGAAATAAAGGCACCTTCGGCATTACTCATCGACAAGGCCTCAAGCATATTTGGCTCTAAGTTTTGGATTTCGACCCCGAGCTGACCACGCCTGACTTCACCAAAATTAATGAGCTGGTCTTTGATATTGCCGACCATATTCGATGGAATGGCAAAACCAATACCGACGCTTCCGCCGCCACGGCCACCTAAAATAGCCGTATTGATGCCAATTAACTCACCACGTAAGTTAACTAAAGCGCCGCCGGAGTTACCCGGATTAATCGGCGCATCAGTTTGAATAAAGTTTTCATAGGATTCGATACCAAGGCCGGAACGCCCTAGTGCACTCACAATTCCTGAAGTAGCGGTTTGGCCTAAGCCGAAGGGATTACCTACTGCGACCACGAAATCGCCAACCCGCAACTTATCGCTATCAGCTAACTTTAACGCAACCAGTCGCTCCGGCTTAACCTGCAGCACACTAACATCGGCACCAGCATCTTCACCGACTAATTCGGCTTCCAGCTCACGGCCATCCGTTAAGGTTATTTTTATTTTTTGCGCACCATTAACAACATGCGCATTGGTGACGACATAACCATTTTGGGCATCAATAATGATTCCAGAGCCAGTACCACGACCACGCTCTGGTAGCTCTCCGCCAAATAAGCGCTGGTAATTACCATCCGCAGCCTCAGACGCTGAGCCTTCGGTCACAATATCGACCACCGCAGGCATCACTTTCTCCAGCATGTCAGCCAGCGATGGTAAGGCTTGCCCATTAACCGAGCTTGGCAGCGCTGCAACTGAGGCGCCACTTTGCACCAGCATACACATCAAAGCCACACCACAAACGCGCTTGATGTTTTTCTGGTACCACCTTACTACTGACTTTCCCATGCCCTATTCCTACTCTGACGCATTAGCTTTTCTGCAGAGCACAAAAAGGCGCTCCCGCGTTATACTGATTGACGAGGATCCCAATCGAATAATGTTTGCATTTTCTGGTAAAAATCCCGCTGCTCAGCTGTTTTTGCTTCAGGCACCACCACCTTCAACACCACATACTGATCACCCGGTACAGTTCCTGGCAACCCCCTGCCCTTTAACCGCATCTTACCTCCGGACTTTGAGCCCTCCGGAATCGTTAATTTAATACTACCATTTAAAGTAGGTACCGTCACACTACCGCCTAATGCTGCCTCCCATGGCGCAATCGGCAAATCCACATAAATGTCTTTACCTTCCGCGCGGAATTTTGGATGCGGATTCAGCTTAATCTCCAGTAGTAAATCACCACCATTACTGGCTTTACCTGCTAAACGGATCTTTTTGCCTTCCTCAATACCCCGAGGAATTTTTACCTCAATACTAGAGCCTGTTTGAACGCGGATACGCTTATTCGCACCGGCAAACACATCTTCTAAATCCAGATAAACAGTGGCTGTTTGTGACTCAGGCTTTTTCGGTGGAGGTCGACGCCCACCTCCTGCTGACCGGCCGCCACCGTTAAAGAAAGTATCGAAAAAGTCACCGAAACCAGAAGCGCTTCCGCCAAAGCCACCCGACGCATAGCCTCCACCTTGGCTAAACGGATCAGCATTGCGATAACCTGTTCTTCCCATCTGATCATACTGTGCACGCTTAGTTTTATCGCTCAGCACTTCGTAGGCCTCGCTGACATCCTTAAACTTTGCCTCAGCATTAGGCTCTTTGCTCACATCGGGATGGTATTTTCGTGCCAAACGCTTATAACTTTTACGAATTGCATCCTGGTCAGCCGTCTTATCCAAGCCTAAAACTTTATAATAGTCTTTGTATTCCATGAATTTACGCTTACCTTATTCAATATAGATAGGCCGCTTAAAGCAGCCACAGATGCACCTAAAATGGCGACGCAATGCGCCAATTACAAGGGTAAATAATGTGGTTTTAACGGTGAATAGCAAATGGGCGGATGCTTCCACCCATTCTTAGCGACTCATTATTCTATATTCTGAATCTGTTCGCGCATTTGCTCGATCAGTACTTTTAGGTCCATAGAGAATCGCGTAGTAATCGCATCATTGGATTTAGAGCCCAAGGTATTGGCTTCACGATTCAGCTCCTGCATCAAAAAATCCAGTCGCCGACCAACCGCTTTGCCACTACTCAAAATCTGACGTAACTCTGCAAGGTGCGCTCCTAAGCGATCCAATTCTTCAGTGACATCCAGACGTTGCGCCTGAATCGCCAACTCCTGCTCTAAGCGCTGCGGATCAAACTCAAGATCTAAGCCTTCAATACGCTGCATTAAGCGCGCACGAGCGCCATCTACGACTACTTCTCGCCGCTCAGTCACCTCAGACACGATGCTTTCAATTTGGTCGCAACGCTGCTCAATAAACGCTACCAAACGGGCACCTTCTCGCGCTCGACCTTCTACCAACTCAGCCAGAGTTTCTACCAACAACTTTCGAGCTGAATCAAAAAGCTCTTCATAATCGGTTTCTTCAGCCTTGACCACACCCGGCCAAGCAAGAATTTGTGAGACTGTTAATGGCGTAGCATCTGGAGACTGAGACTGAACCTGTGATTGAGCCGTCATCAATGCCTGAATGCGCGCATCATCCAAAGAGATCGTGGTTTGCTTTTCTGCACCATCCAGCTCAAATCGCAGTGTTGCATCAACCTTTCCACGCGCAACGTTTTTACGAACAATTTCTTTAAAGTCATTTTCCATACTTCGAAAACCATCCGGCAAACGCATTGAGGTATCGAGATAGCGGTGATTAACGCTGCGAATTTCCCAAGTCAGCGAACCGGCATGATTGGCATCATCACCCCGGGCAAAAGCAGTCATGCTATGGATCATGCAATCTCCTCAAAATGCAGCTGATTATCAGCGCGTTGGCCACGAATATAGGTTTGCACGACTTTACCGGTAAATGGCCAGCCGCCAAATGGGGTGTTTTTGCCAGTGCTTCGCATCTTTTCTACTTCAAATACCCACTGCTTTTGCGGATCGTAAATCAGCAAGTCGGCCACTGAACCAACAGATAATCGCCCTGTTGGTCGATCAATAATATCAGCAGGGCCACTGCTCAACTTCGCAACCGCTTGCATCACTGTCAGCACACCTTCATCAACCAACTTCATAGTTAATGGGATCAGAGTTTCCAGTGACGAGATACCGGGACTAGACTCTTGAAACGGTGCCAATTTTGCATCAATATCGTGCGGCTGATGATCAGAGCAGATCGCATCAATGACACCATCACTGACCGCTTTCCTCAGCGCTTCACGGTCTGCCATACTCCGCAATGGCGGCATGGTATGACAGAGTGGGTTGTAGTCTTGAATATCTTGCTCACTCAGGTATAGCTGGTGCGCAGCAACATCTGCAGTCACCGACAAGCCTTGCTGCTTGGCACGAGCAATTAGCTCAACACCTGCGGCACTGGATACGCGGCAAAAGTGAATTTGTGCCTGAGCCTGCTCAGCCAGCAATAAAATTTGGGATAAGCCAACTGTTTCAGCAGCCACCGGAATACCGGGCAAACCAATACGTGTCGCAATAGCGCCTTCATGCACACAACCACGCCCAATCAAGCCGTATTCCACCGGATGTAAAAACAATGGTAAGCCGCAGGTATGGGCATATTCCATGGCTTTTCGCATGACATCCAAACTAATAAAAGGATGATGCCCCTGACTTACCGCCACACAGCCGGCTTTTTTCAAGCCCCCCATATTAGTCAGTTGCTCACCTTGCAGGCCATCAGTAATACCACCGATAATTTCAAACCAAACTCGTCCGGTACGAGATGCCTGATCTTTAATCAAATTCACTTCTGCAGTGGAATCAATCGGCTTCGCCAGCTCTGGCATACAACACAGCCGCGTAATACCTGCATTCACGGCCGCAACCGACTCAGTTTCAACCGTGGCTTTACGCTCTTGGTGACGCACATACACACCAATATCTACAACACCTGGCAGTATCCAGTGGCCGGTTGCATCAACCACATCGGCATCCTGCACATCCGTAATCGAAGCTGCAATCCGGCTGACTTTTCCCTGCTCAATTAGAATATCGCAGATCTGATCAGTATTGCTGACAGGGTCGATTAAGCGCCCCTGCTGAATTAATACTTTAGGCATTAGACTCCCCTCTCCGATTGCGCACCCATTACCATCGACATCACCGCCATACGCACCGCAATACCATTAGTCACCTGCTGCATAATCACCGACTGAGGCCCGTCTGCTACGTAGGAATCAATTTCCACGCCGCGATTTACTGGACCGGGATGCATAACCATCGCATCCGGCTTTGCCAGCTTCAAGCGTTTTTCTGTGAGTCCGTACATGGAGAAATACTCTCGCTCTGAGGGCAATAATGCCCCCTGCATGCGCTCTTTTTGAAGGCGTAACATCACCACTACGTCCGCATCCCGCAGCCCTTCCTCCATAACATGAAAGACTTTTACGCCCATCTGCTCAATGCCCATCGGAATCAGAGTCCGCGGACCAATCACCCGAATTTCATGAGCACCTAACGTTTTCAGCGCATGAATCTGTGAACGCGCAACCCGTGAGTGCATGATATCGCCCGTAATCGCTACCGTGAGTGCAGTGAAATCAGGCTTGTGCTGACGAATCGTCAACATATCCAACATCGCTTGCGTAGGATGTGCGTGATTACCATCACCTGCATTCAGCACACTAATGTGTGGCGCGCAGTAACGAGCAATGAAATGCGGCGCACTACTGTGATGATGGCGCACCACAAACATGTCGCAGTTCATGGCTTCCAAATTACGAATGGTATCCAGCAAACTCTCCCCTTTTGAGGCAGAGGAATTGCGAATATCCAAATTCACCACATCAGCTGACAAGCGCTGAGCGGCTAATTCAAAGGTAATACGGGTACGAGTGGAGTTTTCGAAGAACAAATTCATCACAGTTTTACCGCGCAACAGCGGGAATTTCTTCTGTGCCTTGCTGGGCAAGGTGACAAATTGCTCGGCACGATCAAGAATTTCGTTTAGCAAGTCACGGGATAAACCTTCAACGGTTAGGAAGTGTTTTAACTTGCCATCCGGTGTGAGTTGCAGCGAGGCCGGGAGCGGGCCGGGCGCTAAATAGGCATTAGTGAGGTTCACGACGAATTATACTCATTTCCAGTTGATCAGGGCCTGAGACCTGCAAGTAATCTTCTAGAGCCAGCTCATGCTTTACGCCAACCACTTGCGCCTCAATCGGCAGCTCACGATGCCCGCGATCTATCAATACGACCAACGTAATACTGGCAGGACGACCATAATCGAACAGCTCATTCATCGCCGCCCGGGTCGTTCTGCCCGTGTATAATACATCATCAACCAGAATAATATGGCGATCCTCTATACTCAGTGGCATTTGCGATGGCTTAAGTTGCGCCTGCAAACCATTGCTTGAGAAATCATCCCGATAGAATCCACTGTTTAAAGCAGACAATGGCTCATCAAAGCCCATCATTTCATGCAAGCGCTGCGCTACCCAAACACCACCAGAATGAATCCCGACCATTAACGGTGAGGTGATATTCGCTTGTTGCATATGTTGTTCAAGATCTGCCTGCATTTTCTGCAGCATTTGATTAACGCGTTCGTTATCGTATTCCATGATTCTGGGAGCTTCCGGACTAATGTTTTCGGGGAAATGACACTACTGGTTTTGATACCAGTTTTCAAAAATAATAACGGCTGATACCTGATCAACCTCTTCTTTCCTGACTTTACGCTTCCGACCTGCTTGCCGCACTTCTTTTAAACGGCGACCTGCCTCGATGGATGTAAATTGCTCGTTCGCTTCATCGACCGGCAAATTATAACGACCACGCAGCTGATTACAAAACTTCTCAACAATCGGCGTGATGGGCACATCTTCACCATCTAAATTGCGCGGCACGCCAACCACCAACAATGAAGGTCGCCACTCATTAATTAAACGAGTGATCCCCTCCCAGTCAGGCTTTTGATTAATACTTTGGAGGGTTGTTAGAGTCGAGGCAGTACCAACAATGGTGTTACCCACAGCCACGCCGGTGCGCTGCATGCCAAAATCAAACACAAGAACGGTTGACATAATTCAGGCGTGCCCTGCGACGTCGCTAATAAGGTTTAGGTCAATACCAAGCGTGCTAGCGGCACTTGACCAACGCTGATCAAAAGGGGTTTCAAACAGAATCTGAGGGTCAACCGGACAGGTCAACCACGCATTTTGCAGCAGCTCTTCTTCAACTTGTCCAGCCGTCCAGCTTGAACAGCCTAAGGCCAGCAGGAAGTGTTCAGGCCCCTGCCCTGTGGCAATGTCATCCAGGATATCGCGCGAAGAAGTAATCGCAAGGTTATCATCGATTTGGAGAGTCCCTTCCCAAGAACGGGAAGTGTCGTGAATGACAAAGCCTTGACCGGGCTGTACCGGACCACCTTTTACAGCAGTGCTATCTAGCCAGTCTTGTTCTACACAATCAATATCGAGCTGTTTAAACAGGTCACCCAGCGTAATATCTATGGGCCGGTTGATGGTTACACCAAAACAGCCTTCATCATTATGTTCACAGATCAGCGTAACGGTTCGTGAAAACATGGGGTCTTCCATTCCCGGCATCGCGATTAAGAGCTGGTTACGCAAATTAGACGATGTCACCTGCATAGATTATTGACCTGAATAGACTATCACCTTAATTGGTGTAAAAAGCCGCCTTACCATTCTCCTTATGAAACACAATAGAACGTGTGATGTTGAGGCGGTCGTATTTTTTACGGATCTCAGGAGGCAATGGCTCATAAGGAGCCGCTAGCTTCACGCTGCGTAAGGCCGCTTTATCTAAGATCTTAGATCCTGATGATACAGTAATCTGCATCTCAACAACACGTCCGGCACGATCCAATGTTGCATTCAGGATCAAAGTACCACTCAAACTCAGGCGAATTGCTTCATCTGGAAAGTTAATATTACCAATTCGTTCCAGTTTTCTAGCCCAGTTCGAGATGTATTGTGCTTCAACCGCACTTTTAGCACTGATCGAGTCAATAAAATGAATTCGGGGACGCTTAGCGTAGCGCTGCTCGTCCTTATTCATTTCCGCCATGAGCATGGCAATTTCATCCGCCTTTTCAGAAAGCTCGTTATCAACGACCTTGGTTTCTTCAACCTCTTCCTCTTCAGGCTCTTTCTTAATGCGTTTATTAGTCGCGCCTTTGGTGGTCAATACTTTTGGCTTAGGCCTTTGAACAATCTCTGGTGCGGATTCCTCACTGGCAAAACTCTGCTCCCCATCGGTATCGTTGGGGTTTTCAGAAGCCATCTTGCTGGTAATTCGCGCCTTTTCCTCAAGTGATCCGCCGCCCTGCTGATTAGACTGCGCCAAAAAGTCAGCATCTTCCGGTTCAATATCTGAGAAGGTATTTACCAGCGTAATATCCAGCAATGCGCCCTGACGGACCGCATTTGGCTCCGGAATCATAAAACCAGTACCAAAGATAAGCGCTCCGTGAATAAACACGGCAACCGGTAAACTTTTAAATAACGGGCTTGATTCAGCTTTTTTTGAGAAAAGGGTGGACATAAGGCAACTCACTACAGGCGATTGTTTTTATTTTTAGTTCTACTGCCTAGGTTAGCCCTATAAGCCCGCCGAGTCAATATGACGAACGGGTAGTTCAAGACTAGCCATATAAATACTCGTCACCCTCAGCAGTGGTTTTGTACCATTTCATTAGCCACATATACTGCTCAGGAGACTCTGAAACCAGTGCTTCTAATGCTTTATTTAACGACACTGCATCCGCTTCTAACTCACCCGTAGGATAATTTTCCGGCATTGCTTTTAATTTGAGTACATAGCGCTTCCTGGACTCATCAAATGCCACAAATCCGGCAATCGCCTGCGCTTTACCAAGCTTAGTTAAACGAGCAGGTGTTGTTAATGTCGCTTTTTGACGCTCAAAAAATGGCGCAAATACCGCATTTTCCAAGCCCAAATCTTCATCAGGCAAGAAAATCATAATGCGCTTAGATTGAATCGCCCGAACCAATGGTCGCAGCCCTGCGTCACGAGGCACGACAAAATCAGCAAAGCGGCAACGACTGCGAGCAATCATCCAATCTAACACCGGATTATTCGAGCTTTTATACGAGCCAAAGCTTTCATAACGAGTCGACAGCGCGATAACGGCAAACTCCAACATTACACTGTGAGCCAGCAACAAAATGATCGGCTGCTGCTGAGAGTGGGCCTGCTCAAGAACTTCACCTCCCTCAATCTCAACCTGCTCCAGTAAACGCTGGCGACCGGAGAAGAAAAACACACTGTAATCAATTAAGCCGCGCCCATACCATCGAAGATGCGCTTTTACTTTTAGCTCCAGCTCAGCCTCTGATAGCACCGGAAATGCCTGCCTTAAATTAACTCGTGCAATATTTCGTCGTTTATCACTTTGCCGATACAAATAGGCACCAAGCTTATCGCCCAACTTATGCCGCCAAGACAACGGTAGCTGAACCAGCAAACTGGCAAATGCCAAACCTAGCCACGTCGGCCAATAGCGAGGATGTAACATGCTCGTTTGAAATGGAACGTCTGGATAATCAGTTGATGCCATAGCTACTTAAAGTTTTGCGCCGCAGGCCTTTGCCAGAGCCTGAGTCTTTTGGTTATTTGTTTCCTGCACGGCTTCGCTCCAGCCTTTATCCGTTTCTGGCCAGCCTTGGGTGTGCTGCTGAATTAAGTCAGCCAGTACCTGGATATGCTCACCATCTGCATTTAGCGCAGGAATGTAGCTGTATTGCTTGCCGCCTGCCTCTTCAAAAACTTCTTTATTCTCTAGCGCAATTTCCTGCAACGTTTCCAGACAATCCACAGAGAAACCAGGACACACTACATCAACGCCCTTAACGCCTGATTTGGCTAATGACTCCAATGTTTTATCAGTATATGGCTTGAGCCACTCTGCACGCCCAAAGCGGGATTGGAAGGTTAACACCCACTCCTCTTTCTTAAGCCCTAACTCTTCTGCCAGCAAACGCCCTGTTTTATGGCACTGGCAGTGGTACGGGTCGCCTAGCTCCAAGTTGCGCTTAGGCAAACCATGAAACGACATCATTAGCTTTTCATTACGACCATGCTTCTCCCAGTGCGCCTTCACACTTTGTGCAAGTGCTTTAATATAACGGGGATGGTCATGATAGTGATTGATAAAACGAATTTCAGGAATCCAGCGCCAGCGCTTCATTTCAGCACTCACAGCATCATAAGAAGTGGCAGTGGTTGCTGCAGAATATTGCGGATACAGCGGGAACACTAGTAAGCGCTGCGCACCCTTACTGCGTAGTGCCTGTAAGCCTTTTAACATTGAAGGATTACCATAGCGCATCGCCAACTCAACATGCACCGGGCCATTAAAGCGGACAGACATTTCTTGCTGCAAAGCTTGCTGCTGTTGCTTGCTGATACTCAGCAATGGCGAACCATCTTTTTCCCAAACGGATTCATACAATTTGGCACTGGCTGCCGGACGACGACGCAGAATGACGCCATTTAGGATAAACCACCAAATAGCACGAGGTATTTCGACCACTCGTTCGTCGGATAAAAACTGTTTTAAATAGCGGCGTACCGATGGCGTGGTTGGCTCATCTGGTGTACCAAGGTTAACTATTAAAACACCCAGACTTTCCGCTTTACCATGGAAAAACTGCTCATCGTGACTGTATCGACTCATTATTTTGATCCGTTTTTTATACCTTAATAACCAGTAATCACCGGTTTCTGTTGCACCGCAGAATACCACAGTCGCTCAAGCTGCCAATATTTATCATTAAGGACAAGGGATATTCGTCACCCTACTACCATTTATGGTGGTAATTAACGAGCATCCGTCTATAATCAATGTCCCTTGTATGATTTTGATTAGGTAAAACTATGGCCCGAGTAACGGTCGAAGATTGTTTAAAACACGTAGAAAGCAACTATGCTCTCGTACTGCAGGCTTCTAAGCGCGCACGCGCTATCGCAGAAGGTGCTGAGCCTTTGGTAGATCGCGATAACGACAAGCCTACCGTAATTGCTTTGCGCGAAATCGCAGAACAAGCAGTTGCCAAAGCGAATGATTCAATGGATGAGCTTCTTGTCAGCAAAGACAACGAAGCGATCGAAATCCGTATCGCAGGTTAACACCATGTCCGCGGATCAGGCGGCACCGGAGTTCGGAGCGACAGACTTGTATCGCATAGTTCAGCGATACCAGTCACCCGAAGACGTTGAGACTACCCGCAAAGCGTATACTTTAGCGGCAGAGGCTCACGGTGGAGTGCGCCGCAAGTCTGGCGAACTTTATATTCATCATCCTCTGGAAGTTGCCCGAATCCTGGCGGACTTGCATATGGATGTCGAAACCATTTGCGCCGCCCTACTTCATGATGTCATCGAAGACACAGATTACGATAAAGCTTATATAGAAAGCCGTTTTGGTTCAGTCGTTGCCAATCAGGTAGACGGCGTCACCAAGCTTGCCGGCAACCACTTCACCTCCCGCACTGAGGCCTCAGAAGCCAGCTTCCAAAAAATGATGATCGCCATGACTCAGGATTACCGGGTTGTGTTGATTAAATTGGCAGACCGCTTACACAATATGCGCACTCTTGGCTCCATGCCTGCCGAGAAAAAACGCCGCATAGCCAACGAAACACTCTCTATTCACGCCCCACTTGCCAGACGCATGGGCATGAATAAGTTTCGTAAAGAACTTCAGCTGCTTTGCCTAAGCCACCTACACCCTTGGCGCTACAAGATCATGCTCAAAGCAATCGATGCGAATCTTGAGCAAAACCATGTCACGCACGAACGTATATTAGACGACATCACCAAGGCATTGCGTAATCAGCACGTCGAAAGCTCGGTATTCCTTTGGGAAAAAAACCTATACCGGGTTCATCAGGAAGCGCTTCACCATCGCAATAATAAATACCTGAGCCACGAGTCAGACGTTGTTGAAATCCGGATATTAGTTGATAAGACACCAGAGTGTTATCTAGCGCTAGGCTTGATCCACCAGCTATACAGCCCAAAAGATGGCAAATTCAAAGACTTCATTGCTGCCAGAAAAGCTTATGGCTATCAGGCGCTACAAACCGAACTAATCACTTATGAACGTCTGCTACTCAAAGTAAAAATACAAACTAAGCAGATGTACCATATTTCGCAATACGGCGTCACATCGCATTACCGCTACCCGAACTCAATGTCTCCAACCGATTTTTCCAAGATCTATCTGGATCGCTGGATTAAACAAGTTGCAGATATTCAGCGCACCAGCGGCAGTCCTTCTGAGTTCATGGAAGACATTAGCTCTGATTTGTTCCTACAGGAAATACAGGTTTATACGCCTCGCGGTGACATCAAAACCTTACCGGTTGGCTCAACACCCATCGACTTCGCTTATGATATCCATACCGACCTTGGCAATCATTGCAAGGTTGCCGTTGTTGATCACCGACGCGTCCCGTTAAGTACACAGCTGAAAAATGGCTCCACCGTCAGAATTTACTCAGATGAAAATTCAACACCACAGCCTGCATGGCTAAGCTATGTTGCCACGGGAAAAGCGCGCTCGGCGATTCGTCAGTGGGTGAAAAACCGCAAAGACAGTGAATTCATCGCTCTTGGCAAAAAACTACTGGAACAAGCGCTAGAATCTCATAGTATTAAACTGGAAGACTTACCGAAAAAACAGTTTTTGAAAACCCTGAAAAATCTAAAGCTAGACTCCAATGAGACGCTTTATCGCTTAATCGCTAATGGAGAGCAGTGCTCAAAGCTAGTCGCAAGACGCTTAATCGATGAAGATAACCTCGTAAAGACTCGCGATGAAGACTTGGGGCGCCCTATTCTGATTAAAGGCACCGAAGGCTTAGCCGTAGACTTGCAACCCTGCTGCTACCCAGTCCCCGGCGATATTATCGTGGCTCAGCTAGAGAAAAATAAAGGCATGGCAATACATCGCGCCAACTGCCCCAATCTTAAGCATGCCAATAGCCGCCCGCTCAAAATATCCTGGGCACCCAACCAAACACAAACCTACCCTGCTGCACTCTCGATCGAAGTCAGCAACAGAGTGGGAGCGCTTTCCAGTGTAAGTAATACCTTGCACGACCTTGGAATAAACACTGAAGAAATGCATATTAGCGGCGACAATGACACGAAAGTTTTCTATATTGTCATTGAAGTACTCGATACTGAGCACCTGCACAGCGTTGCTCATAAATTACAGGAACTTGATCTGGTACTGTCCGTTTCAAGACCCATGTAACATTTCCTACTCAAGACCCCATAGCCAATGACATCATCAACAAGACCACCAAGAACTGCTATTTATGCAGGCACCTTCGACCCTCTTACTAACGGTCATACTGACCTGCTACGTCGTGCATGCAATCTATTTGATCACGTCATTTTAGCCATTGCCTCAAACTCTAAGAAAAACCCACGCTTCAGTTTAGAGCAGCGCCTAGAGCTTGCCCGCCAAGTGGTTGGTGACAAAGAAAACCTGACTATTATGGGTTTTAATACTCTGCTGACAGACTTTGCACACGAGCAAGGGGCCAATGTACTGATTCGTGGGCTGAGAGCAGTCTCGGATTTTGAATATGAGTTTCAGCTGGCTAGCATGAATCGCAGCCTGCGCCCTGAAATTGAGTCGGTTTACTTAATGCCGGAAGAGAAGTATGCGTTTATTTCATCTTCTTTGGTTAAAGAAGTCGCCGCACTGGGTGGGGATGTTTCACGGTTTGTACACCCAATCGTATTAGATGCACTACAAAACGGTATGGACGACTAAGGTCGCCCATACTTTTTAAATCAATTACTGGATAGATCTCAGCATTTCAAGCTCAGCCGGTGAGAATCCTCTTGCTGGCTTTGACTTCTGGGTAGATCGCCTGGAGCGCTTAGAACTCCCTTTTTTACTCTTCTCATCACCAAAACTTTGGTGTGATGTGGCACTGGTATGTGGAGCCAAATAAGCACCCGCCTGATAATGCCTCAGATGCATTGCCAACCAATGAGCGGTATTTCCCTCAGAGTTTCTGGCATTCGGGTCTAAACCAATCTGCAAATAGTAACGCACCATATCCGCATGGCCGAAGCGTGCCGCCAAGTGCAAGTTGGTCCAGTTTTTAGCCGTCTTAGCGTGCGGATCAAGTCCTGCATCAATCAACATCTTAGCGATATCGTAAGCACCACGCGCACTGGCCTCATGCAACAAACTAACTTTACCTGTATCCATTTGAGTTAAATCAGGATCACGTTCTAATAGAACGCGCACAACAGATGCCCAACGCTTACGAATCGCCAACCGTAAGCTGGTGTCACCTTTTTCAGTGACGTATTTATTACCCGCCCCGGAATCCAGCAACCACTTAGAACGCGCAGCGTCACCGACATCCAAAGCATCATACAAACGCTTGGCTAACTCAGGATTATAAAAAGCAGGATTTTTCTGTTTTTCAGTAACTTCTGGCTCTACAGCCTCAGCAGATGCTGCCGGAGTACTTTTAGTAGCAGACGCGGGCTCAGGCGTAACCGATCTTGGAGCACTGACCGCGCTAGTACCAAGCAATTTACGTTTTTGTTCTGCGCTGGCAGAGTCCAGCAACTCAATTAGAGCTCCAAAGTCATTAGGCAAAGGATTCCCATTGGTATCCAGCAAGACATTAGCGTTAGCATAAGCAGGAAAGCTCATACCCATAGTGACAAACATAGCAACAGGCGCAACACCCATCACCGTAATAAAACTGAAATATCGCGATAACATCTTCAGTCCCCAAACTGTGAAATCGAGCCTGTTAGTGTAGCTTATATTGAAACCGTATGTGTATAGTTCTCTGCCATCTGAACATTAATGATACAGATAGTGCCGGCCGCTCGTGAGAAAACGGCCGACACATTCAAGCAACTGCCTGATAATCCCGAAATACGCCAATCAGTACGCCTTGGATCACAACTTGATCAGCGGGGTAGTACATGCTTTTTACATTAGCGTTTGCAGGGCGTAGCTCAATCACCCCAGTATCGTGAGGGTGATAGTATTTGAGCGTAGCCTCGCGCTGCTGCACTAAGGCCACAATAATACTCCCCGGGCGTGCAGTCTCCTGCTTGCGAATGACCACATAGTCCTCGTCAAAAATACCCGCGTCGACCATCGAATCACCACTAATGCGAAGCACGTAACGCCCCGCTCCGCAGAAGAATTTCGCGAGATTAACCTGCTTCTGATCCAGCACTGCCTCAATTGGCTTACCCGCTGCGATGCGACCAAGATACGGCAATGTACCAACATCTTCGTCATCATCGACATATTCATAAGCTGCCTTGCCTGATGACTCAAACAACTTACCCGCACGAATTAATGCATGCACATGCTTATGAACTGTGCTGCGACCGATCCCCAGATGATCTCCAACCTCTTCTAATGTAGGCTGACGCTGGTTGTTTCGGATAAATTCCTGAATAACCATCAACACATTTTGCTGCTTATTCGTTAACATGATTGTTTCCTTAAGTTTGCCCCTGCAAAAGTTATAGCGAACAAAAAGAAAACTTTCAAGCACTCATCAATATCTGCTAACTATTTACTCTAAATTTTATTTTAGATAGAGAGTACTTAACAAAACTGCTCAGATAGATTATATTAAATATACGGATGTCTACTGGGTCATTTGTCAGTGCTCGGGTTTCCCTTGAGCCTAATTATGCTACCCGGGAGCACTTGTGGAGTGGCTGTGCGCATGACCGTTTTTCGGTAAGCCTAATATCACTCTCATGGCTCCCACTTGAACCGTTGGTTCAAGGACAATGAGTTACAACGGCGACTTGGTTGCATCCACCTAATTCTAATCGGCCTGAGCTGCACTCAGCAGTATCAGGTCGATGATCCCTTCTGTTTCCCCTAAGTACGGCATAATAGTGAACTCAATCTCAGGGTATCGGGATCTCGCCTCACTAACCAGCTCTGGCACATCATCCACTACGTGGGTACCCGGTGCCAAAAAATAAGGCATAATCACAACTTGCTTCGCACCGCCATCGACTAAATTGGCAATACCTTGCGGAATAGAAGGCTCTGTTAATTCTAAGAATGCATGAGTAATCGCAGAAAAATCGGTTCCCGCCAAGCGCTGGCGAAGTTTTTCAGTTAAAGCTTCAATCGCGGCATTAGATGAAACTTTTCGGCTGCCATGGGCAACCAATAACAAGGTTTTCATAGATCAGAACTCGCAGGCTTCAGGAATTTTTTGCACACTGACCTTCGGATCAACCTCTTTTGCCCACTTAAGCACCGGAGCTGGCTCGCCAAATGGCTCATCATAGCCAATCCAGTACACCACCGCCCGCTGACGCTGCTCGGTATATCGGGCATCGTAACCCAAATACCGCACATACTCTGCATGTCGCCGCGCCTTATCCAGATTACTAAACACACCCAGTGCAATGGCGTTTTTATAAGGCCCACTGGCAATAATCGAGTAATCTTTGATGTTGTGAGTTTTAATATCGGCAACCACTTTTTCAGCCGCTTCACGGCTCTTTAGTTGCGGTAAGAACACCAGATATTGTTGAATTTGATCAGTTTGCTGTCGACGAATATTAACAGCAAAGCCGGCATCTGAGAGCCTATCCGCCACTAAGCGTGCGGTCTTTTCAACACTGAAGGGGCCAACGGTGAAGCACTGCGTATCAACCACTTTACCCAAATCATTCTCATTACCCGAGCTTAGCAAGGTAATCGTTGGAATATTAGGCTCGTTAATTGGTGGGCGCTGATCAAATACCAAGCTAAATAAATACACTCCAACAAAATAGAGAATATTTAGCGTGATAAGTGTGATGATCAGAATGCGCATTAGCAGTCCACAAATTGGGCCAAGCCCTGCAAAACCAGATGTGGCTGTAACTGGAATTTGGACTGCGCGTGCTCCGCAATCAACTCAGCATCACCGCCGCACAAGATACGGGTAACATGAATCTCTGAGCCAAAGCGGGCTTCAAGCTGATCTTGCATGCGCTGACAGATGCCTTCTATTGCACCCACTAATCCGTACAAACTTCCACTACCGATCGCTTGTGCAGTGTCTTTAGCAAAAACTTCAGGATGCTGTAGGCGGTGCTCATTGAGCTGATCTGCACGCTGTATCAGGCTATCCCCCCAAAGCCGCAGGCCAGGGATAATGACGCCGCCACTAAACTCACCGTCAGCGGTTAAACCATCAATGGTGACTGCCGTTCCACAATCGACAACAATGCAATGCTCATTAGGCAATAAATGATGCGCACCAACCAGCGCAACAAAGCGATCACTACCTAGAGTCTCAGGCAGTCGATATTGGTTCTTAACCCCATGTGCCTCTGCAACTGAGCCCGCCCAGTGCAGCTTGATGCCGCTTTGCTGACAAAGCTCGCGAACATCCGCCTCAAATCCTTTGCCACGCACTGAAACTAAGGCTAAATCAGTCACATCACTATGCTGCAGCAAGTGCTCATTCAGGCACTCTATGGCTTTACGTCCATCATAAGGTTCAGAGTGAAAGTCGGATAGACCACTTGCGCTGTAGACCGCTGACTTCAACCGGCTATTCCCCATATCCACCAGCAGAATCATTTCCAACGCACCGTATTAATGGCGGTACTGAATGGCCTTACTTCACCGGAAGGCAACTCGACCAACAGCTTACCATCAGCACTAACGCCGCGCGCCTTGCCCTGAAGTAATTCCTGGTTATCCATAAAACTGACAGCATGATCTCGGATCAGATCCCATCGACGCCAGTCTCGTAAAAGGTCTGCTGGCGACATATGCCCAAACTCCTCCATCGCCTCATAAAGTGCGTCTAACATCGCAATCAATAAATGATTACGGTTGACCGGCTTATCAAGTGCTTCACTTAAACTAACCCACGGCTGATCAATCCCAGCCCCATTTTGCATATTAATATTGAGGCCAATACCAACCACCAAAACCGGCGATAGATTACTTCCTTCAATCAGAATGCCGCCCATTTTTTGCTGTCGCCAGTACACATCGTTGGGCCACTTAATTCCATGCTCGCTTAAGCCGAATGTTTCGAGCGTCTTAGCCAGCACAATACCCACCCAAAGGCTCAATAAACCCAAATGGTCTGGTGGAGTTTCAAACTCCCAGCTATAGGAAAGGTAGATATTTTGCGCATCTGGCGATCGCCATTGATTTCCATGTCGACCACGGCCACCAGTTTGCTGCTCAGCAAGGCATACCAAGCGAGCTTCCGATTTATTTTTAAGGTAATTATTAGTCGAGTCGATGCGATCAAGCACCTGAATATCCGCCCATTGCTGGCGGCTATTTTGTATTAAAAATTCTGCGCTAATTCGTTCAGATTGCATTGGCAACGCCTGAGTCGTTATTATTTATTATCGCCTGCAACAGCGGACGGAAAGCCGAAAAGACCACCTAAGCTATCGACATTTTTGGCATACCAAAGCCTCACTCTTAAGCCCCAGCCAGTGGTTAAGCCCACTTCTTTGATTCGGATATTCCCCTTACCATCGATGACATAGCTGGCAGGTACAGCAGAGACCCCAAACAACTCAGCCAAACGGCCATCTTCATCAGGAATTGTCGTCCACCCTTCAAGTCCATGCGACTTAATATACTCAGATACTTCAGCCTTATCTCCAGACTGATAAGCCACACTCAGCACTGGCCAATCCTGACTGATACCGGTAATACTTTTCTCACTAAATTGGCAGAAGTCACACCAGCTAGCCCAGAAGTGAAGCAATAATGGCTCGCCTCGGTAGTCCTGAAGATTAACCAACTTGCCATCCATTGTAACTGCTTGAAAGTCTGGAGCCGGGCCAGAGGGCATATCACGCTGAAACCACATGCGTACACCGAGTACGATCGCTACAATCAGCAGCAATTCTACCAGCAGCCGTGACCAGCTTGTTTTCCGTTTTTTCACTACCGTTTGCGCCATTTGCCGCAGCACCCCCACGTGCCTATTAAGTCTAATCAGAGACTATCCAGCAGAATACTAGCATAAAACCCGCTGACAATAGCACGCAAAAAGGCCGCGACCTATCCGGAGTTACCGGACAAGCCTCGGCCTTTATTGGTGGAGCTATTCTGACTTATTCGAAAGTAACGGTTACTTTACCTGAGCCATTCAAACCACGACCATCATGCACACCATAGTAAAACTCATCAGTGCCTGTTGCTGTTGACAAGGCCGTATACTCAACCCAAAGTAACTCACCATTATTATCAGCCACTTTCGTAGTACCACCCTGCGAGCCACTCGTTACCTGATCTAACACCAGCGTATCGCCATCGGAGTCAAAGTCGTTATCAAGCACCTTGATCAGAACCGTAGCACCTGGAGCAACCGTTACAAACTCACCGGTAATAGTTGGATAGCTGACATTGCCATCGTTAGGGTCTGTCACACTAATTGTTGCGACTGCGGTTGCCGTACCACCATTACCATCAGAGATCTCATAACTAAATGAATCACTCACTGGAGTGGATGGCGGCGTATAAAACACCCGGCCTGCTCCACTCAGTCGAACAGAGCCAAAGGTTGCTGCGCCAACACTATCAACGACCAAGGTATCTCCATCTGCATCAACATCATTTGCCAACACATCTAAACGACTCTCAGCACCATTTATAGACTTTTGGAAGATATCCTCAACCGCATCTGGCTCAGTATTTGGGCCGGGCTCATTGTCGACAACATTGATCGTTACTTTAGCGGCATTAGTGCGACCATAAGCATCTTTCATCGCATACCAAAACTCATCTGTTCCTACAAACTGAGCTGGTGCGCTATACACTATCGTTCCACTTGTTGGCGTTGTTTTGCCACCCTTCTGCGAATAAGCATAAGTCTCATGGAACGACAAACCGGAACCGGTATCATTCGCAAACACTGCGAATACATTATCAGAAGAATTTTTATTGACGGTGTATGTATCAGAGCCAGCCGTTGGGTATGGCCCCATATCGACTACCGCACCATTAACGGTTACCGTAACCTTCGCGGCATTAGTACGCCCCTGATCATCGGTAATCTGATACCAGAAGCTATCCTCACCCTTTGAGTAAACAGATGGAGTGAAAACCAGTTGATTGTTATCGATTGAAGCAGAGCCACCTAAGGTAGTTACTGAGTTCACATCCGTTACTCGCAAACCACTACCCGTATCATTCCACAATGGGTTGATATAGATGATAGTGCCTGAAGTTGTGGTCGCGTAATCAGCACCAGCCGTTGGCCAAGGAGAGGTGGAAACAGGCTCAGTCACGGTAATTGTGACTTCAGCGCTATTAATTTGTCCGGCAGAATCTTTCACACCATAATGAAATTGACTCGTTCCAGTAAAACCTACCGGCGGCGTGTATACAACCTTGTTATTCAAAATCGCATTCGTACCTGTGCCATACGGACGTGGTGAATCGACTTCTTCGATAAACAGATTGCTACCACTGTCATTGGCTAGCACATCGATAGTGACTGGCTGGCCTTTCGTGGTGGTCGCAGCGTCCGCTACCGTAACTGGAAAGCTCACACCAGAGCCTGCGGTTACTTCGACTGTAATAAGTGCACTGGTAATCTGGCCATCGACATCTTTAATGCCATAGTTAAACTCAGTAGTACCAACAAAGCCATCAGGTGCGGTATAGGTCAACGTGGAACCATCAACCAGTACCGTTGCCCCTGAACCAAATGGTCTTGGTGAATTAATTTCTTCAATGAACAAGCCTTCGCCCGTATCATTCTCAAGCGGTTTAATCTGAAGTGTTTGACCGGAAGTCGTCGTATAACTATCAGCAACAGCAACCGGAAAGACCGCCGCTTGTGCAGAAGCACAGGCTAACGAGCTAAAAGTAATGGGCAGTACCAACCGTGTGACAAATTTCTTGTTATCTGGGGAGAACATATTGTTTTTCCTATGGCGTTCGGCGAGCCTTTTTATCTCACCTTTTTATATCCTGACAATCCAATGTCGGGATGACTATTCGAAGCGGGCTTACGAGATTTATTATCGCAACCTATCCATTTCCAAAAGCGCCCACTCATCCAGTTTTTTACTCCAGACCATCATCCTATCGGCCGATTAATACCGTTAATAATGGCTGATCATTAATTATCATTAAATCGAGCTAACGCATTGGCTGAATAATGACGATTAGAGTGATGCCGACTCGATTACCAAAGACTATCTCAGCCTCTGAAGTGAAGACTTAGCACCACACCATCCCCACTTAACAGATAAAGACTCCGCCACAGACCAAATACAGCGCCATTAATCGCCAATTGCTTAAAAATATAGCTCGAACAAATTCAATGCATTAATAGATATCGGTTTTTCGGTGAAAACTTGATATTCTCCACCGTTCAGAAAAAGATCATTCAGGTAATTGACGGTGACAGAAAAAACGACCGACTACAAAGCGACGCTTAATCTGCCAAGCACAGGTTTCCCAATGCGTGGAAACCTTGCAAAGCGTGAGCCGGACATGTTGCGCCAATGGGCCGACGATGGGTTATATCAGGCAATGCGCAAGCATGCTGCCGGACGGCCACGTTACGTGCTGCACGATGGCCCTCCTTACGCTAACGGCGATTTACACATTGGACATGCTGTAAATAAAATCCTGAAAGACATGATTACCAAAAGTAAGAATCTTGCGGGATTTGATGCGGCTTACGTACCGGGCTGGGACTGCCACGGTTTGCCGATCGAGCAAAAGGTTGAGCAGAAAGTTGGCAAAGTCGGCGTTAAAGTAGACGCCAAAAAGTTTCGCCAACTGTGCCGTGAGTTTGCGCTAACGCAGATTGATGGTCAGCGTAATGACTTTAAGCGCATGGGCGTACTCGGTGACTGGGACAATCCTTACCTGACGATGAACTTCGAAACTGAAGCGAACATCGTTCGCTCACTGGCTAAGATCATCGATAAAGGCCACTTGATGAAAGGCGAGAAGCCAGTCAACTGGTGTATCGACTGTGGTTCTTCATTGGCTGAAGCCGAAGTGGACTACGAAGAGAAGACCTCTCCAACAGTTGATGTGAAATACAACGTGGTTGATACCCAAGCGGTCGCCGCTAAATTTGGCGCAACGGTTGATGGCGATATCTCAGCCGTGATCTGGACCACAACGCCTTGGACACTACCTGCCAGCATGGCTGTAACGGTTCACCCGGACTTTACCTATAACTTGGTAAAAACTGAGCGTGGCTACCTGATTTTAGAGCCGTCTCTGCAACGGAGCTCTTTGGAGCGTTATGGCATTGAGTCTGCCGAAGTGGTTGGTAGCTGCTTAGGCCAAGATCTGGACTTAGTTCAGCTGGCACACCCATTTTATGATCGCGTATTACCGATCATCTTGGGCGATCATGTAACAACCGAAGGTGGTACTGGTGAAGTACATACCGCACCTGCTCACGGTGCGGACGACTACGTGGTTGGCCAAAAGTACAAGCTTGAAGTTTACAACCCAGTCGGCGGTGACGGTAAGTTCTTACCAGACACCCCACTGTTTGCAGGCTTAGATATCTACCAAGCCAACAAAGCGATCATTGCATTGCTGGAAGAAAACGGACAATTGTTGAATACCACAAAAATCCGTCACAGCTACCCTCATTGCTGGCGCCACAAAACGCCGATCATTTTCCGTGCGACACCTCAGTGGTTTATCAGCATGGAAAAACAAGGCCTTCGCCAGAAAACATTGGAAGCTATCAAAACAGTTCAGTGGATTCCAGGCTGGGGTATCGATCGCATCTACAAGATGATCGAGTCACGTCCTGACTGGTGTATCTCGCGCCAACGTTTCTGGGGTGTGCCGATTTCTTTGTTCGTACACAAAGAAACGCAGCAGCTGCATCCTGACACCTTAGCGATTATGGAAAAAGTCGCTCAAGGCATGGAAAAAGAGGGCATTGAGTACTGGCATAGTGTTGACGCTAAAGAGCTTATTGGCGATGACGCTGATGACTACGAAAAGGCGATGGACACGCTTGATGTGTGGTTTGACTCTGGCACCACGCATGAGTCTGTACTGCGCACCCGTGAGGAACTATCATTCCCAGCTGATATGTATCTGGAAGGTTCGGATCAGCATCGCGGCTGGTTCCAGTCTTCATTGCTGACGTCAATGGCAATGAACGGCGTACCACCCTATAAGAACGTGTTAACTCACGGCTTTACTGTGGATGCTAAAGGCAAGAAGATGTCGAAGTCGATCGGTAATACGATCGCACCGCAAAACGTCATCAACAAGCTGGGCGCGGATATCCTGCGTTTATGGATTTCATCATCAGATTACAGCCGTGAAATCACTGTATCGGATGAAATCATCAACCGTTCTGCGGATGCTTACCGCCGAATTCGTAATACGGCGCGTTACCTGCTATCGAACTTAAGTGATTTTAATCCGGAAACCGACGTATTGGCTCCGGAAGATATGTTGCCATTGGATCGCTGGGCTGTTGCTAAAGCAGCCGAAGTACAAGCGCGCATTACCGATGCTTATGCCAAAATGCAGTTCCATTTGGTTTATCAGGAAATGCTGCACTTCTGCTCCATTGAAATGGGCAGCCTATTCCTGGATATCACCAAAGATCGCCAGTACACCATGCCTGCAGACTCACAGCCACGTCGCTCAGCACAAACAGCGGCTTACCTGATTTTGCACGCACTAGTACGCTGGATGACACCGATCACCACCTTCACTGCAGAAGAAATCTGGAAGGAAATGCCGCACAATGCGGCGGATAAAACCCTGCCTTATGCGCAATTCAGCTTATGGTCTGATCAGCTGTTTACCTTGAATGACAATGACTTACTCAGCAATGACGAGTGGGCGACCTTATTCAAAGTACGCGAAGCAGTCAGTAAGCAACTTGAAACTCTGCGTGGCGAAGGCAAAATCGGCTCATCTTTGGATGCCGCTGTAACGGTTTATGCTTCAGGCGAGCACTTCGCCAGCCTAAGCAAGCTGCAACAAGAGCTACGCTTTGTGCTGATTACCTCTGGCGCTACGCTTGTCGAAGCGGACTCTGCTCCGGAAAATGCGGTGGCCATTAATGAGTTGCCCGGCATCTGGATTGAGTCACAAGCCTCTACCGATGAGAAATGTGTGCGCTGCTGGCATCATCAGCCAGATATTGGCATTGACCCTGAGCATCCTGAACTTTGTGGACGCTGTGTAAGCAACGTCAGTGGTGATGGTGAGGTACGACACTGTGCTTAAGTGGGTATGGATTTCCATTGTGACCGTGATTCTGGACCAGCTCACCAAGTGGGTCGCTGTCGCGAACCTCGATATGGGCACTCCTATTGCGGTCATCCCTCACCTGAATATGACACTGGCTTATAACTACGGCGCTGCATTTAGCTTCTTGGGTGACCAAGGTGGCTGGCAGCGCTGGTTCTTTGTCGTGCTGTCATTTTTGGTGAGTGCGTACATTCTGTACTGGTTGAAGAAGCTGGATCGTTCCGAGCGCTGGACAGCCATTGCGCTAGCGCTGGTTTTAGGTGGCGCACTCGGTAACGGCATAGACCGCTTGATCAGCGGACGGGTAACTGACTTTATCGACCTCTATGTTGATATGGATCTGTTCTTCTTGAATAACGGCCATTTTGCGATCTTTAATATCGCAGATATTGCCATTACTCTGGGCGCGATTTTGCTGGTGGTAATGAGCCTGTTCCTACCGGATACTGATGCCAGTAACGAAGACTCACCAAAAACCTGATCGACTATAAAAAAGTAAAATGATGGAACACCACACTCCATCATGTGTCAAAACCAAAGGCTCGCCACTATAACGATAAACATAGTGGCGAGCTTAAGGCGCATTCATATTGAATCGTGTAAACGTAAGCCTAAGCATAATAACTAAAAGACCACTTAAGCTGCTGTAAATCAATAACGCGGTATATTCGATTGCTGGGATTTCTCGATCCCGAGCTGAGACTGCATACCCGGGGGCAAATTATGCATTTTTCCAAAAAAAATGATCTTACCGAGAATGATGTAACCGATTACGAAATCTATAAAGACCGTCGGCGCTTCATGAAAACTGCTGCGGGAGTTGGCATTATTGCGACAACCGGCCTTGCCACCCACCACCTCAGCGCCAAAGCCGAGAATCCCACACCAATAATAATGCCTGGCGACAAGCTCACTAAATACAAAGACATCACAAGTTACTGTAATTTTTACGAATTCGGAACCTCCAAGAAAGATCCTGCCAAGCACGCCAAATCAATGATCACAACACCGTGGACAATTGATATCGACGGCGAATGCGATAATCCCGGCACTTACCTTCTAGAAGACCTTCTCAAATCAGTCACCATTGAAGAGCGAATTTACCGACTACGCTGTGTCGAAGGCTGGTCGATGGTTATTCCTTGGATGGGCTTCCCGCTAGCGGAATTAATCAAACGTATGAAGCCAAACTCCAATGCCAAATACGTTGGCTTTGAAACACTTTACGATCCTGACGTCATGCCCGGACAGCGCACTGATGAGCTGGAATGGCCCTACATGGAAGGCCTGAGAATGGATGAGGCAATGAACCCGCTGACACTCTTTTCCACCGGACTGTATGGCAAAGAGTTACTCAACCAGAACGGCGCGCCGCTACGCTTAGTCGTGCCATGGAAATACGGCTTTAAAAGTATCAAAAGCATTGTGCGCATTGTGTTTAGCGAAACGCAGCCACTGAATTCCTGGCAGATGTCATCGCCAACAGAGTACGGCTTTTATGCCAATGTAAATCCGGAAGTACCACACCCTCGCTGGAGCCAAAGCAGAGAGCGCCGCATTGGGGAGTTTAGAAAGCGTAAAACAGAAATGTTTAATGGTTATGCTGAGCAGGTCGCCGGAATGTATACCGGAATGGACTTGGCACGCTACTTCTAATCACACCGTGCAAATCAAAGAAAAAATCTTCGAGAACATCTTAGCACCGATAGCCTTTTTGCTATTGATGCTGCCGGTTGTCAGCATTATTTGGGGAGTCTATACCAACACTTTGGGTGCAAACCCACCCGAAGCCATTCTACGGATTACTGGAGACTGGGCGCTGCGTATATTGGTCATGGGACTAATGATTTCGCCAATTCGTCGCTTATTAGACTGGCCCCAACTGCTTTCATTACGCCGCATGTTCGGCTTATTTACCTTCTACTACACCAGCTTGCACTTTATTTGCTACTTCTGGTTCGACCTCAGCTTTGTACTTGAATTTCTCATCGAAGACGTTATTGATCGCCCGTTTATCACATTTGGCTTTGCTGCTTTCGTATTCCTGATTCCGCTTGTTATGACCTCTACCCGCGCTCAAATGCGACAACTGGGCAAGATTTGGGGATTAATTCACTTACTCGTTTATCCTACAGTCATATTCAGCGTGCTACACTTTTGGTTGCTGGTTAAATCTGACACGACAGAACCGCTCATCTACGCGGTCATCGTTACGCTACTATTCCTGGAAAGAATCTGGTGGCGCATAAGGGGAACGTAAAAAATCTCGGGTTCAGATTCCCATAAAAAAAATAATAACTACACAAAATGGCAATAAAAATATGAATAATAAAGCCTTGATCAGCTTATCGCTTATTGCGCTGTTTGGCCTTTCTGCCTGCAGCAATCAGCCACGTAATACGAAAGCCTATAGCAGTGTAAAACCGGCAGCCAAGCAGGTTACTAAATCATCTAAACCACGCTATGCAACAAGGCAGAATGCGCCGCAAGCTCAGGCGGCGCAATCGAAAATCAATACCGCATCAAACAGTTATGCTAAACAGCAGCAACTCAAAAAACAGCAACAAACGGCTGCAGCAGCCCGCCAAAAAGAACAGCAACGCCAGATGTATCACCGTAATTGGCAAGCTCAACAGCAAGCACAGAAGCAGGCCGCCGAGCAAAATCGCACGATGCAGTTAGCGGCTCAGGCACAAGCACAAATTCAGCAAAAACAACACGCCCGCAATGTTTGGCAGCAGCAACAGGCTCGCCAGATTGCACAACAAAGAGCCCAGCAACAAGCTCAGCAGCTTGCACAACAGCAGGCCCAACAACGTGCTCAACAACAGCAACTAGCGGCGCGCCAACAGGCACAGCAATACGCGATGCTATTACAGCAGCGTCCACAACAGGCACCACAAAGCAGAAACACCGGTATTTCAGGCTTATCTCAGGCTGAAATGCGTGCAATCGGTGACAAAATTTTCCTAAATGAGAGCGGTGGTGACATCAATAAGTTGGTGCATTGGAATGATGGTGAGAACTTTGCCTCAATGGGTATTGGCCATTTCACTTGGTACCCAGCTGGCCGCAGAACTCGCTATGGAAATACCTTCCCCGGCTTGCTGGATCATTTGAAAGCAAATGGCGTCAACTTGCCAGTATGGGTTCAGAGAGCTCGTCATCAGGGAGCACCATGGCGCACTAAAGGTGAACTGGGCAATGCCAAAGCCTCAGCTCAGATCAAAGACTTCCAAAACTTGCTGTATCAAACACGTGATTTGCAAGCTAGCTATATCTTTGAGCGTGCAAAACGTGCAATGCCAAAACTGGTTAAAACCGCACCACCACATTTGCGCCCGCTTGTGGCACAAAACCTAAACGCCGTGGCTAACACACGTGGTGGCTGGTATGCATTAATTGATTACGTGAACTTTAAAGGTGAAGGCCTGAATCGCAGTGGTGGTTATAAAGGACAAAACTGGGGCTTGTTACAGGTTCTGGAAAATATGCGCCCTAGCCAACCAGGCCAAATGGCACTGAACAACTTTGCAGACTCAGCGATTCAAACTTTGCAGCGTCGTGTTAATAACTCGAACCCTGCTCGCAATGAAAACCGTTGGATGCGCGGCTGGACTGTGAGAATTAACACTTACCGTCAACCATTTGTGATTTAATTTGCTGAGCGACAGAGCCTGTAATCTACTTACAAGCTCTGTCGCATCATTAGTAAGCCCTTAACTTTCTGCTTCATATCAGGGTATTTATTCAGTAGATCACTTTCTATCCAGTCAGGAAGTATCTGATGATTGGTATCACCCTGCTTTACTCCCTGCCTCAAACTTCCAGAGTCAAACTTTACACTGCCAACCTCAATCGCGATGAGCAACTCAGACAAGTCACTGAGACCATCGACATTAACAACCTTTGTCGCTAAAAAAGCAGCCTCTGATAAGCGTCCTGCACCGATGTGCGAGAAAAACAGAGGAATATAGTACAGCGCGGGCGGGTTTTCATTGTATTGCAACAGCTCATTAATCAGCTCAATCCCTTCAGCTGCACACCCCTCTTGTAAACAAAAGGCACTGTACATAAATTTCAGCAAACCACTGTCAGGACATAAGCGCATTGCATCCACTAAATACAAAGATGCTTTCTCGTTATCTCCCGACTTGAAGTAACAGAATCCCAGCAGGGCGACGATACCAGCATGATCTGGAGCAAAGGCCATCAGGTTCAAACACTTGGTCAGTTGATTACCTGAATCGCCATCCACCAATTTATAATTCAATATATCGCCAATACACCCCATCGACAGATAGCAAAAGTGTGCGTGAATATCATTAGGGTTCTGCTTTAGGTGCTCTTGAAGCAAATTAACCGCCTGCTGGCAGTTCTTAAGGGTTGGAAATCTAACGACCTGAATTAAACATACGAATGCCTGAAATCGAGCATCAATTTGCTCAATACCCAGCTTCCAATGCCGATCCGACCAATGCTGCCCGACTACACCAAACGCATCCCCCGCTACAGGAGCAATCAAACCTCGATAAAAGCCTTCCGCTTCCGCCTCATTATATTGCTTGGGCAAGTCGGCGCATTGGCTCCAAATAATCTCTTGTGTCGCCCGATGAATCAGGACACTACTAATCAAGAAATTAAGATCCAAGTCGTCAACCACTTCTATCCGGAGAATGTAGTCATGTGCCTCGTCCGTCAATAGATGGGCGACCCCCATCTCTACAGCTTGATGCTGCTCCAAAAAATCAACACTTAAGTTAATGTGCTCAAACTGAGGAAGACGCAACGACAAGGTTTGACGTATTTCCAAAGCCAACTGGCTTAGCGCCCTAGGAGCACCTTCATGACTTTGGCAAATGAGTAGCATGCTCAAGCCGGTGCTCTGATGTCGGTTCAGATACTCCGAAAATTCAAGTCGATAACCGCCTAATGGCATCAAGATACGGCAGCAGGCTTGCTTAGCATCGGGTGTTTCGTAAAACGTATCTAGTAGCTTTCTTAGCCTTGCCGCTTCAATCCGAACAATGGGGTCTTTATTTGGGTCAAAAGTCTCACTTCGTCCCAAGCAATTAATGGCAATTTCCCGCTGCTGTAAAGCCGTCGATCGCTCATTGCGACTATGCCTGGACAAGTAGCCTAGCAGACGAATCATTTGAAGCTTTTCACGAAATAAGTCACTTTGGCTAACTAAGCGCAGTGTTCGCTCAACTCGATCCTCAGTAATCACTTGGCAACCAAATCTTCAGCCATCAGAGCACCTAGCTCATCGCGCCCACCGGCCCAACCTAATTGCTCTGGGTCTCGGATCAGCTTGACGAACTGCTGAACACTGCGCTCAGAGCCTAACTTCAACACTTTTGAGCGCCAATACTGCTTAGCCTGTAGGTCTGACCCCAAAAAGACATTGATATAAGCCATCACCGGATATAAATCAGGGTAATAATCAAAAGCCTCGACTAACTCATCAATGCTCTTAAACCCTTGCTTCCAGTCAAAAGCCAAGCTCTTTAAAACATTTCGATGAAATCCAATCGAGTAGATCCTATTCTCATTCTCGACGGGATTGCGAAATTGCAGCTCAGCTAAACTATCCTGACCTAAGAAGTAGCTAAGCGATGCTAAAGTCATATGCATTCTGGGACAGGCTGGATGAGTACGTAGCGCCTCTCCGGCATATCCTAGCCCCGATCCCAGCAAATGCTCGACGACACCATAACCACGCAATACTCCCTGATAATGTAAGTCTGCCAAAATACATTTAGCGATTCTGGGGTTTTGATAGTGCTCAACAACCGCCTTTGCTGCAGCTAAGGCTGCCAAGAATGACCGCTCACCACCATCCCGAAGAAAACTCAAGTACAGTAAAATGGCTTTACCAAGACTAGGGTATGGGGTGTCGCGATAGTCACCATTTGCCTGAATCCACTTCCCCCAAGCCAAACCCATCTCAATATCAAACAGACCAGAAACCCAATGCAGTAGCTTTTGCTCCAGACTCTGCGCCTCATATATCAACGGCAGCGATAGCTTAGACTCAAAAAAAGGCCTATCCTCGCCCATCCAAGAGGCTTGCGCTTGAGCATGATACTGCTGCTCCACCGTGCTTAATGTTACTTTTATAACAATATCGGCTTTAGCGGCAACCATTCCTGCTGCGGAAGGTATCGCAATAATCAACCTAATCTCTTCCAGCTGCTTAAGCTGAAGCGTCAGGCCAATCCGAATCTGGTGACGCAATAAATAGAGTTCAGCACTTTCACCGCCTTCAGTAGAAAACTGCAGCAGCACAGAGAGACGCTCTTCTTTTACGACCAATGACTGCAAGCTTGGTAAAGCTGGATTAGGGGTGGAGTCAGGTAATAATGGGATTATTTCTGGTCGGTACTGACGTAGTGGAATGGTGATCCTAAATGGACGTTCTTGATTAGTAACGTAAAAATCATTCAATAGACGCCTTAAGCGCCCTACTTCGATACGCACCAATGGGTTTTCAGCCGGATCGAAATCAAAACCTCTTCCCAACCCTTCCACGGCTATCGCACGCTGATCAAACGGCTTCTCATCTTTATTCAGCGCATGACTCACTAAGTGGCTTAGCAAACGCTTCATTTGTGGCTTATTGGAAAACCAACTGGATGCACAAAGAAAATCCATTTCTTTGGACAAGTGAAATTCATCTATCATCATTGACGGATTTTTCAGCTAAACGCTGCTCTTTTATTAGAAAATACCAGCAGGCCTGAGGGGCATGAAAAGACGCTTATCATTCGTCGCGACAAGCCCGTGGCTGGTTTATTAATGTCGGCTATTTTATAGATATAACCTTAAATGCAAACAAAAACTATTCCGCTATAAATAGCACATTGTCAGCAATCGCCTCCTACGCAACCAACAGGACTAGATTACCAGTAAAACAGCCATATAACTTACCAAAAAAACATACTCATCGTACTATTATCAAGCAAAAATAGCACAAAACTATCGCAACCTATTAGCGGTAAATTAGTATCAGGCAAAGGCCTTCAACTTAACGATTGAACGACCTTTCTCTGTTCAAGTGTTACACTGATCACTAAAAAGAGCCATTAAAGGCCGGACCACTTCCGTTGTAATCTCGAGGAATAGTCGGATGAATAACATCCCTTTTAAAATAACAGCAATCATATGTCTGTCACTACTTATTAACTCTGCTACACAAGCTAACTGGCAAACCGTAAAGTCCAACCCACCTTATACCTCAACAAAACTGTCTCCGCAGTTGATGAAAAGTCACGTTGTGCAATTTCTTTCCAGCCAGAGCGCTGAGAAGGCAGAGGGCATAAAAAACACCTTAATGATGCATGGCTTTCCCGCCTTTGTAAAAACCCATGACTCACAAGGCACCTCCCTCTATCAAGTACAGATCGGCCCATTCAACTCACACTTTAAGGCGAGTAACGCCAAGCTGCGAGTTATTCATCAGTATCCACAATATGGCTTTTTAAAAGACGCCATTGTGAAAAAGAAATTATGAGACAAGTACCATGGCACAACTGATTTTATTTAATAAACCTTATGGGGTTCTCTCTCAGTTTACCGCTGAAGAGGGTGTTAACAGCTTAGCAGATTTTATCGAGGCTCCCGGCTGCTATCCTGCGGGAAGACTAGATAAAGACAGCGAAGGTTTATTACTGCTCACTGATGACGGCAAGTTACAGCACCGCATCGCCAACCCTGCAAAAAAGATGTCGAAATGTTACTGGGTGCAAGTTGAGGGTGCACCGGATGAGACTGCACTTCAGCAATTACGCGACGGCGTTTTACTTAAAGACGGTATGACACGCCCAGCCAAAGCACGCCTTATGGCAGAACCACACATCTTATGGCCGCGTACCCCACCAGTGAGAGAGCGCAAAAGTGTGCCGGATCATTGGATTGAAATCACCATCAGCGAAGGTCGCAACCGACAAGTGCGCCGAATGACTTCCGCAGTAGGTCTACCCACTCTAAGGCTAATCCGATATCGGGTTGGCTCATGGACTATTGATGGCCTCGACAATGGCCTTTGGCGCTCAGAAACTGTTTAGCCGATAACCGTTTCGCGCTACAATCCTGCATTATTTAAGAGAGCCTCACGGTTGTGGAATCTGTTATGACACTTGGAACACTGTATATTATCTCAGCACCTTCGGGTGCCGGAAAAACCAGCCTGATCAGTGCTCTACTGGAAAAGAACTCAGGTATCGAAGTCTCGGTTTCTCATACCACGCGTCCAACACGGGATGGTGAGATTCACGGTCAGCATTATCACTTTGTGTCGGTTGAAAGCTTCAAGGAAGGTATTGAGGCGGGCGTGTTTTTAGAGTATGCGCAAGTTTTTGATAACTTCTATGGCACGTCTAAGTCAACGGTTAAGGAACGCCTGGAACAAGGCATTGATGTCATTCTTGAAATTGACTGGCAAGGTGCCCAGCAAATTAGAGTATTGGAACCCGAAGCATGCAGCATCTTTATACTGCCACCGTCAATTGAAGCCTTAGAGCAGCGTTTACAATCAAGAAATCAGGATTCAGATGAAGTTATTGCCAGACGTTTGTCTCAGGCAAAAGAGGATGCGACTCACTTTTCAGAGTATGACTATGTCATCATTAATCAGGATTTTGAAAAGGCGCTAGAGGAACTGCAGAGTATCTTTGTAAGCCAAAGAGTCAAACTAAGCAAAGCTGAATTACGCAATGCTGACATACTAAGAGCATTAATCGATTAATCGGTTTTAAAGCAGGCCCGCCTAAGTAGACGGGCCTGCAATATTTTTATGCTTTTTTCAGCAAATCACGGATCTCAACCAACAGATCTTCGCTGCTTGGGCCAGCTGGCTCAGGCTCTGGTTCCTGCTTACGTTGCGCCTTGTTCATCAATTTAATGATCAAGAAAATAGCCATTGCTACAATCATGAAATCGATGAATGTCTGAGCAAATGCTCCGTAGTTAATTGCTACCGCAGGAACATCCCCTGCCGCTTCCTGAATCACATAAGAGAGGTCTGTGAAGTCAACGCCACCCATCATCACACCAATTGGTGGCATGATAATATCGCTAACTAATGATGAAACAACTTTACCGATTGCAGCACCGATGATGATACCTGCAGCCATATCGACCAAGTTACCTTTCAGTGCAAATTCTTTAAATTCAGCAATCATACCCATTTTCTTTTTCTCTCTATATTTATATAAAATTATTTAATGAAGCACACTCAAGCTTTCACGCAAGTACTCGGTAGAGACATTGCATGAAAACTCTAAACGTGTGATTTGTTTTTTCTGTCAGGAAAAACCGTTAGTGGTTATTATTAATTTTCCGGTTCAAAACGAATGATTAATCTTGAAGATTCGATTGCTTGGATTTGATCGGCAACTTCCGGGGTGATCAGGCAACGTCGCTCGCCCAAGAAGGCAATGGCTAGTTCTCCGGCAGAAAGTAGCTCTTGCTGAGCCTCAGTAACAAACAAGTATTTAACTGAACTACCAACAACAAAGTTATAGCGAATATCAGCCGACTCTTCGTTTTTCGCATTGTCACGAATCAACGCACCAATCTTTGCCCGGTTTATCTTACGAACCCTAGCCGCTTCTTTGCGTTGCTTTTCCTGCTCTGCCTGCTCTGCTTTCTCAGTCGCAGATCGCTGCTTATAAAACAGCTCGAGATCACTAGGCTCATGCGTCTTGGCAGGCTTCTCAGCACGCTTGTTACGGTTACTGCCTGAATTAGCGGCTTTATTTTTATTATTTGGCTTGGCACTCTTTTTTACAGATTTAGGCTTAGTCTCTGCCTGTTTAACCTGCTCTTCAGTTACCAAACCAGCCTTTAACAGTTGGTCTCGAATAGAACTCATTTTGGATTACTTAATTCTGTATTAACTAAATGGGAGAAAAGCACATCATAATCTCAGCGCATACTGCTCGGCATAATATAGAGTGCGCCCTACTTTGTCACATAAAAACACTTGCTCTAGCCAATAAAGCCAAGTGCATCACTCTTATAAATCAGTAGCCTCTCTGATTTTTTATCCAGACAATGCTATAGCGACTATTAGGATTTTAAGATAAGCCCTAAATTTCAACAGCCCAGAAGATTAGCCGTAGTGCACCACACCTAGGTTCGTTATAATGCTGCGACAAATTTATTTCCACATCTAAAGGAACTCAGACGATGAATATCGACAAACTCTCCGTAGGAAAAGATGTACCCAATAACGTTAACGTTATCATCGAAATCCCTGCTAACGCTTCACCTGTAAAGTACGAAGTTGATAAAGACAGCGGTGCGTTGATGGTTGACCGCTTCATGACTGCTCCAATGTTCTACCCAGCAAACTACGGTTTCGTACCGCACACTCTGGCAGATGATGGCGACCCGATTGACGTATTGGTTGTTACTCCAGAGCCTCTTGTTCATGGCTGTGTTATCCCAGCTCGCCCAGTTGGCGTTTTGAACATGTCTGATGAAGGCGGCGGAGATGTAAAGATCGTTGCAGTGCCAGCTGGCAAACTGTCAACTCAGTACGACAACATTCAAAACTACACAGACCTGCCTGAGTTGCTACTTCAGCAAATCGAGCATTTCTTTGAGCACTACAAGCAGCTTGAGAAAGGAAAGTGGGTAAAAATTGACGATTGGGCTGATGCAGCTGCAGCACGTCAAGCGATCCAGGAAAGTGTTGAAGCTTACTCTAAGTAAGTCGCTCTGAATGATCAAAAAGTGTTAACTCGATAGTAATAACAATAATTGACGGACTGTGCTAATTTAGTACAGTCCGTTTTCATATAATCGATTCTCTAACTACTGCGGCGACGATGTCGGAAAGTAAAATACTAAAAGACGAAAAAGAAGAACACCTTCTCTTCCGCTCACGAGCAATTGTTGCGGCATGCGTCGTGGTTATGCTGCTCTCAGCAATCAGCGTCAGGCTGTTTTATCTTCAGGTTTCACAGCATGAGCACCTGACTGAGCTTGCTCAGGAAAACTACCAAAAGCGTATTCCAATCCCCCCAGTTCGTGGTCAAATTTACGATCGCAATGGTGTGGTACTTGCTGACAATAAAATCGAATATGTACTGGAAGTGGTTCGCGATAAAGCAACTGAGCTTGATGAAAACATCGGCCTGCTACAAAAACTCATTCCAATTACGGCCAAAGATATTCACAAGTTTAAACAGCAGCTTCGGGTTAACTCGCGCTTTCAGCCTGTTGTCTTACGCTCAGCGCTAACGCCGGAAGAGATCTCTATTTTTTCTGTGAATCGTTACCGATTTCCGGGCTTTGCAGTCAATATCCGCACCGAGCGGGTTTATCCTTTAGGTTCTGTCGCCTCTCATGTCATCGGCTATGTGGGACGTATCGATACACGCGACCTAGAAAGATTGGGTAAAAACGAATACAAAGGCTCTACCCATATCGGCAAAACTGGCATTGAAAAATTCTATGAATCCAGACTGCACGGCAAAGCAGGTTTCAAACAGGTTGAAATGGATGCACACAGTGAGCCACAGCGCACACTGGAAGAACAGTCCCCTATTTCAGGTGAAGACCTATTCTTAAGTATTGATCTGGAGCTTCAAACCAAAGCCGAGACACTATTACAAGGAAAGCGTGGTGCTATCGTGGCACTCGACCCTCGCAATGGTGAAATTTTGGCCATGGTTAGCGTACCGATGTTTGATTCCAACTTATTTGTGAATGGCATCTCCTACAAAGACTACAATGCCTTACGCGATGACCCCGGTCGGCCACTGTTTAACCGTGCTTTGCAAGGCGCCTACCCACCAGGCTCAACCATTAAACCAATTACAGGATTGGCTGGTTTAGAAGCTGGCGTTGTTAATGAAAAGCGCACAGTCTATGGCCGCGGCTTCTTTCAAATTCCAGGGACCAAACATCGTTATCGCTGCTGGAAAAAAACAGGCCATGGTCATATTTCTTTGAACCGTGCGATTTACCAATCCTGCGATGTCTATTTTTATGATCTGGCCTATCGTATGGGTATTGATCGGTTCTCCGTAGCCATGCGCGAATTTGGCTTTGGACAGAAAACCGGAATCGATTTACCGCACGAGCGCTCTGGTCTTATCCCAACCCCTGAATGGAAAAAGAAGCGTTACAAAACAAGCTGGTACCCTGGCGATACCGTTAATATCGGGATCGGTCAAGGTTATTGGACGGCATCACCGCTACAACTAGCTCATGCGACCGGAGCGGTTGCAATGCGTGGACAACGCGTTATGCCCCACGTATTGAAGTCGGTTAGAACCTCACGTGATTTACCTGAAAAAGTGGTTGTACCTAAACGCCTACCCAGCATTAAGGCCACCGATGCACACTGGGATGCGGTCATTCAAGGCATGGTCAATGTGGTTCATGGTCCGATGGGAACAGCAAGACGCTCCGGTGCTGGCGCCAAATATCGTTTCGCGGGTAAAACAGGTACTGCTCAAGTCTTTGGAATTGCGCAGAACAAAACCTATAACGCCTCAAAACTTGCCAAGAAGCTTCACGACCACTCCTTATTTGTGGCTTTTGCACCGCTGGAAAATCCTCGCATTGCCTTATCAATCATTGTTGAGAATGGCGGCGGCGGTAGCGCGGTGGCAGCGCCGATGGCACGTGAGCTACTAGACACTTACTTACTCCCCAAACCTGTACAAATCGAAGCTGAAAAGCCCGAGGAAGGCGAGGTAAAAACCACTCAAGTTAACAAGAAAAATAATGATCGCACTTAAAGATAGTACTGAGGCTTGTCGCATATGAATAACTCAATGGGTATTTTTCGCCTTGCCTGGGAAGTACTATCAAAGCTTGATTTAGTGTTATTAATCGCATTGATTATCCTCCTAACCCTTGGCGGCATTACCTTGCACAGCGCCAGTGGTGAAAATGTGGTGATGATGGAGAAGCACTTTATCCACCTGTTTATTGCTGCGGTGGTGATGCTCGTCGCCGCACAAGTACCCAGTCATATACTCAGCCAGTGGTCGATTTGGGTCTACTTTGGCGGTATCGCTTTATTAGTTCTGGTGTTATACCAAGGTTCAATGGGTGGTGGTGCTCAACGTTGGCTGGAGCTTGGGGCGATTCGCTTTCAACCTTCCGAGGTAATGAAGCTCGCAGTCCCCATGATGGTGGCCAGTTACTTCTCCAGAAAGACCCTCCCCCCAAAGTTTAAAGACAATATCATCGCCGCAGCACTCGTTGCAGTACCGATGCTATTAATCGCCAAACAACCCGACCTTGGTACCGCCCTGCTGATCGGAAGCGCTGGATTCTTTGTTATCTACTTTGCAGGTATTGCCTGGAAGTGGCTGCTATTGTTATTTGCAGCAGTCATGGGGGCAGCTCCTCTACTATTCTTCTTTGGCATGGAAGACTATCAGCGCCAACGCGTAATGACCTTACTAGACCCCGGCTCTGATAAGCTCGGCACGGGTTATCAAATCACGCAATCGACAATCGCCATTGGCTCTGGTGGCGTATACGGAAAAGGCTGGTTAAACGGAGATCAGTCCCGTTTAGACTTCTTACCTGAGCGCCACACCGACTTTATCTTCGCTATTTTTGGTGAAGAATTTGGCCTACTCGGCAATTTGATTTTGTTTGGTATTTACATCTTTATTATTTTACGAGGGTTGCACCTTGCAACGCGTGGTGTTGATACGTTTTCAAGGTTGCTTGGTGGTAGTTTAAGCCTGACCTTTTTCGTTTATTTATTGGTGAATACCGGAATGGTTAGCGGCGTACTGCCAGTTGTCGGAGTTCCACTACCACTTATCAGCTACGGCGGCACCTCAATGGTTACGCTAATGGCGGCTTTTGGCCTACTAATGGGCTTAAAGAAGCGAAAAATCGGCTATGACGAGTCCTAAGCAAACTCGCCGCTTAACCAGCCAGCATAAGACATTTCAAAAAATTATGTTAATATAAACGACAATCGCTTGGGCTGAGCGATACTAATAATAATATAAAACCTGATTCAGGGGACAATAATGAAAATAAGAAGCACTCTGTCGCTACTACTTGTGGCTGGCATCCTAGGTGGCTGTAGCCAAATTAGTCAATCTGTAAAAAGTGTTACCAAACTGGGCGGCCAAGGAAGTGATTCCTACAGCGAAGATCAGGCTAACTTAGTGGTACCACCGTCACTGGCATTGCCTGCTGACGTAAGCTCGGCGACAACGCAACGCCAAGCACCTCAAAGTACACAAAATTCACTAAGCTCTAACAAGAATTACTACGTTGTTGTGGGTACCTATCCTGATTCTGAGCAAGCAATGGATACCTTTGTTCGCTTGTCTTCAATTGGCCTGCCAAATGCGACGATGGAATCACGTACTACTAAGAGCGGAAAAACACTCCACATGGTTCGCCTTGGCCCATTCAAGCGCCAAGAGCAAATCGACAAAGTTAAAGATAGCCTGCTGAGTGATGGCCTCTCACAATTCAAGGTTGTTGAAAGTTAATTTGACAGCAAAGCAACCGGTGAGCATTATCCGCACAGTTAACAGGCGATTTTCTCACCGGTAGCATCCTCGAATAAACTCTGGAAATAGCATAAAAGAGGCTGTAAGGTCTGCCTTCACAGTCTATAATGTCGGCTAGCGCGAAAAAATATAGCAGGAGCTACCTTAACCAGTTGTCGAGGCTTTAAACAAGTATGTTTGTAAGAACCATCACCCTTTTCGTATGTCTGTGGCTAAGTCTGCTCACCCCCTCCTTCGCTGATAGTAGCGTCCCACAACTTCCAAAATTAGACGCAGCTCAATATTTGCTGGTCGACTTTTTGAGTGGCACTGAACTTGCCGCCAAAGACCCGGATAAACGTATTGAGCCCGCCAGCATCACAAAACTGATGACGGCCTATCTGCTGTATCAAGAATTAGACAAAGGCAATATCAAGCTTGAAGACCGTGTGCTGGTAAGTGAGAAAGCCTGGCAGATGGAAGGCTCACGCATGTTTCTTGAGATCGGCAAAAAAGTCCCACTAGAGCGCATGATCAGCGGCTTAATTATCCAATCAGGAAATGATGCAGCTGTGGCACTGGCTGAACACAGCTCAGGCTCAGAGGAAGAGTTTGTTCGCAAAATGAATGCTGAAGCTGCCCGCTTAGGACTGACGAACACTCATTTTATGAATGTAACTGGCTGGCCTGATCCAAATCACTACATGAGCGCTCGCGATATCGCCAAGCTTACACGTACAGTGATCAAAGAATATCCCGAGCATTACAAACTCTATAGCGAAAAAGAATACAGCTACAACGGAATCAAACAGTACAACCGCAACAAATTACTGTGGCACGACAAAACCGTTGATGGCGTCAAAACAGGTCATACAGAAAGTGCTGGTTACTGCCTACTTTCTTCAGCACAGCGCGGCTCAATGCGTTTGATCGCAGTAGTTCTTGGCGCAGAGAGCGATAAAGCCCGCACCAATTACAGCCAGCAATTACTGGAATACGGCTTCCGCTTTTACGAAACTCACAAACTTTATGATGCTAACTCAGTACTGGCTGAGGCACGCGTTTGGAAGGGTGAGAAATCCACCGTCCCTACTGGCATCATGGAAGACTTCTACGTCACCATCCCAAAAGGTCATTATTCACAGCTTAAAGGCTTGATGGAAATTAACAAATCTATCGACGCACCAGTTAAGCGTGGCGACCTAATCGGTATGGCTGTCATCAAAGATGTAGACCGTATTGTGCTGCAAAAACCACTTGTTGCAATGGACAGTGTTGATACTGGCGGTACTTGGACCAATATTACTGACAGTATCAAAAAGTTATTTGTGGAGTAATATATGAGTGAACAAGAAGACACGCTAATCGAATTTCCTTGCGATTTTACGATTAAAGCCATGGGAAAGACGGGTCCGGAACTGCATGAGACCATTATCACCATCGGCCATCGTCATGATCCGGAGTTTGATGTAGAGCGCATTACCACGCGTGCCAGCAAGAATGGCAACTTCACCAGCATGACCATCAACGTCTATGCTCAAAATAAGCCGCACCTCGATGCGATCTATCTTGATCTGACGGCTAGCGAACATATTCTGTGGGCGCTATAAGCAACGATGTGATTGTTCGCCAACTGGGTTTGCGTGATTATGAAACCACTTGGCGGGAGATGCAGAGCTTCACCAGAGCTCGCGATGCAGACTCCCCTGATGAGCTTTGGGTTGTACAGCATCCGCCTGTATTTACCCTTGGCACTAACGGCAAAGCCGAGCACATTCTAAATGCTGGTGATATTCCTGTTGTGAAGATTGATCGCGGTGGCCAAGTGACTTATCACGGCCCAGGACAATTAGTCATCTATCTACTACTCAATCTTCACCGCCGCAAACTAGGCATCCGTAAGCTAGTGACTATTCTGGAAGAGTCCATTGTGACCCTGCTGAAAACCTACGACGTGGATGCTTATGCCGACCCGGATGCGCCTGGCGTGTATGTGAATAAACGCAAGATTGCTGCCCTAGGTTTACGAGTATCCAGAGGCTATACCACGCATGGCTTAAGCCTCAATGTGAATATGGACCTGGAACCATTTACCCGAATCAACCCTTGCGGCTATGCGGGGCTGGAGATTATTCAGTGCCAGGATCTGGGCATCAATAGCTCCATTGAGACCCTGACTAATGAATTAATTAGCCATCTGAACCAACAGCTACCGACTCAGATGACGACACTGCCTCCGGCTTAAGTTGCTCGTCCAATACATCCTTTAAGACTGTCATCACATGCTCTAGTACTTGCGGTTGAGCATCGGCAGTTGGATGTAAACCATCGCTTTGCATTAAGTCATAATCCAATGCGACAGGCTCCAGCAAAAACGGTAGCATCGGTAACTCATACTCTTTGGCAACATCAACAAATACTTGTTCGAACTTTTGTGTATAGGTAAAGCCATAATTTAGCGGAATCCGAATACCCAGCAGCACCACATCAACATCCGCCTCCTGAGCCAACTCCACCATCGCCTTTAGGTTCTCTTCGATGACTTCGGTTTTAATACCACGTAAACCGTCATTGGCACCCAGCTCTAACAAGATCAGGTCAGGTTGAAATTTCTCTAGGGCATCCGGCAATCTTGTCAAGCCACCTTGAGTCGTTTCACCGCTAATGCTTCCATTAACCACAGATAAAGTGTCTTCATTTTCAGCCTGTAACAGGCTCACCCAACCTTTATCAATAGGTATTCCATAGGCTGCGCTCAGGCTATCACCCCATACCAGAACGGTTAACTTACTGCTGTCAGGTTGCGGCTCTGATTTCGCGAAAACCTCACCAGAATTTAATATAAGCCCAACTGCAACGACTAAGGTGAACGCGTATACTAAACGGATTAATTTCATAAAAAGTCCTAATACAATGCCAAAAGAAGCGATTAATTACGCCATTGAGACAACGCAACTAAGCAAAAAGATCCAACTAAAAACAGGAGAGTCACTCCCGATACTGCATGATATCACGCTGCAGATTCCACAAGGCAGCTCGGTGGCGATCACCGGAGCCTCTGGATCAGGAAAAACAACATTACTCGGCCTCTTAGCGGGACTTGATGCGCCAACTGGCGGAGATATCAAACTACTTGGCAAGTCCATGTCAGACCTTAGTGAAGATCAACGCGCTGCATTACGATTAGGACAGGTGGGATTTGTATTCCAGTCTTTTCACCTAATGAACAACTTAACGGCTCTGGAAAACATCATGTTACCGCTAGAACTTGAGCAGGTTTCAGGTGATATCAGACAGCAAGCGTTAGATGCACTAGAGCAAGTTGGTCTGAGTCAGCGCGCCAGCCACTTACCCACTCAATTGTCCGGTGGTGAGCAACAACGTATTGCTCTGGCTCGTGCCTTTGTTAACAAGCCAAAAGTGTTATTTGCAGATGAGCCCACGGGTAACTTGGATCAGGCAACGGGTCAGGATATCGAGAAGCTGCTATTTAAAATGCAGCAAGATAATCAGAGCACCATGATCTTAGTGACGCATGATGACTCGCTGGCTGCGAAATGCCAAATTCACTACCGCCTGCAAAACGGCGAAGTGGTGACGTCAGAATGAATATACTCAAACACTGGCGTCAGGCATGGCGCATCGCAGAAATGCGTCTGTTATTCCTAGCGTTACTAGTCTCAGTGACTGCCGTTACTTCGGTTAACTTTTTTACTGATCGCACCGACCGCGCAATGACTGCGCAGGCAACCAAGTTACTCGGTGCTGATATTATCGTGCGCTCCTCTCGCCCGTTGGATGAAAACTACCTGCAGCACGCTAAAGACATGGGACTGCAAGCCGCTGAGATGGTTAGCTTTAGCAGCATGGTATCGGTAGATGACCGCCTTCAATTAGCACAAATCAAAGCAGTAACTGACAATTACCCACTGCGTGGCGAAGTACAGATCAGCGACAGCCTTGAGCAACCGGGTGCGGTAGAGACATTAGATGCGCTCAAGCCGAATCAGGTCTGGGGCGTTGCCCAACTATTCACCGCGCTTGAAGTTCAGCCCGGTACTGAAGTCCGTATCGGTCGTAGCTTATTTAGCTTATCCAAAATTATTACCAGTACGCCAGACCAAGGCGCTAATGTCTTTCAGTTTTCTCCACAGGTATTAATGCCCTTGGAAGATCTGAGTGCGACTGGCTTATTAACTCCCGGAAGTCGTGCCCGCTTTAGTTACTTATTTGCCGGCAGTGATGCCCAAGTTGATGAATTACAAAGCTGGCTGGAAGCCCAGCTCAAAACAGGCGAACGCATAGAAACATTGGATGATGGTCTACCCTCTGTGCAAACCGCATTACAACGCGGCCAACGCTTTTTAAATATGGCAGCCCTACTCAGCGTTATTCTTGCGGGCGCCGCCATTGCGCTAACCAGCTATAGCTTTAGCAAACATGAAACACACACCGTAGCTGTTCTTAAAACAATGGGCGCTTCAAGACGCCGTATTTTGCAGCGCTACTTGAGCCAGCTATTACTGACCTCGACCACTGCAGCACTACTCGGTGCGCTGCTCGGCTTCGTCATTCAATTCCTAATTGCTTTTATGCTGAAGGATTTGATCGGCCAGACTTTACCAGCCCCTAGCATACTGCCAGCAATCACCGGCTTACTAACAGCTTGGTTAATGGTTTTGAGTTTCTCATCGCCACAGCTCGTGCAGCTGGTTAATACCGCACCAGTACAGATCTTTCAAAACCAATCCCAAGGAAGCACGACCAGCTGGAAATTTTTAGTCGGGACCATTCTTGCGGGTATTTTTGCTTTAATGTGGATGCAAACCAACGACCTAAAGCTCAGCGCTTATGTGTTTGCGGGTACGATTGCCGCAGTTGTGGTTTTCTGGCTAGTCGCCAGAGTACTGCTTAAGTCGATGGCACACATCAAAATCAAAGGAAAATCAGTCCTCAGCACACTGTCTGGTGCTGGCCAACGCTTGCAGTTACTGATTGTAGTGTTTGGAATCGGATTATTCAGTCTGCTATTACTGACTGCTCTACGCGGAGACCTATTGGATCGCTGGCAGAATAGTATTCCAGCCGATGCTCCTAATAACTTCCTGATTAATATCCAGCCGGATGAAGTGACTAGCCTCAAACAGTATCTTGCACAGAAGCAAATCGATCCAAACTTGTATCCTTTAATTCGTGGCCGACTCGTTGAGATCAAAGGCGAACCAGTTGTTATTGATGACGTAGAGTCGGAAAGAGATCGTCGCTTATTGCAACGCGAATTCAATTTATCCTCAGTAACTGAGTTACCCGAAGCCAATATCATGCTTGATGGAGACTGGTTTACTAAAGGCCAAACCACTGGATTCTCGGTAGAAGAAGGCATTATGGAACGCTTTAAGCTGGCTCTGGGAGATACCTTAACCTTTGATATTGCCGGTCAAAAAGTCACTCAGAAGATTGAAAGTGTACGGCGTGTTAATTGGGATAACCTCACACCCAACTTCTTTGTACTGGCAGCGCCAGGCTCAATGGAGAACTTACCCCAGACCTTTATCACCAGCATTTATGTGCCAGAGAATGATAAAACGCTGGTCCCCAATCTCATCAAGCAGCACCCGAGCGTCAGTTCAATTGATATCAGCGCTATTATGGGTCAAATCAAAGACCTGATCGGCAAAGCGTCTTTTGCGGTGCAGGCCATTTTTGCCTTTACCTTGATTGCTGGAATCATTGTGTTATTTGCAGCGCTACAGTCGCAAAAAGCCGAGCGCCGTAAAGAACTCGCAATCCTAAAGACTATTGGCGCTAGCCGACGCCAGCTAAAGAAAACGATTCTGTTGGAGTTTACTTTGGTGGGAGCCATTGCAGGCTTCTTGGCTGGAGCATTTGCAATTATTGCGAGTAATGTCGCCGCCTATGCCCTATTCGATCTTGAGCCGTCAATTAATATGACGCTCATTATCATCGGCATAGTGAGTGGTGGCTTATTGGTGGGAATTGCAGGCTATCTAAACTTAAGACCGTTGCTCAATGTCGCGCCAGCCTTACTATTTCAGGAACATGCTAGCTAATCAGGAGTAATTTGCCGCTTCTTCTAACAACCAAGAAACAAACGCCTCAACGGATTCATTTACAGTATCCGTTTTGGGGCGTATTACATAGTAGGAGTGATCAAGCGGCATTTTCAGGTCAAATGGAATGCATAGGCGACCGGCATCAATGTCATATTGAGCCAGCGGCTCCATACTAAGGCCAATACCCTGCTTGTCGATCGCTCCACCTAATACCAGCGAAACGTGGTTGAAGTGCAGACCGCGTTTCGCATCAATTCCTTCAACACCTGCCAGCTCAAGCCAGCGCTCCCAAGATGGGCGGCCAGTATAGCCAGTATCATCATGTAGCAACGTATAGTGGCGTAAGTCGTCCGGTGTTTTCAGCGGATGCTCACCTTCGGTCAACAGATCCGGGTTACACAATGGCACTGCAGCCACATCAAATAACTTATCGACCTGATAACCAGGCGCAATACCGTCACCAAAACGAATAATTAAGTCGATTTCAGCACTTCGAAACCAATCATCCATATTGTCAGAAGTGCTGCGATTGCTAATTAAAGTGTCATCACCGGTAATTTGCATGTCAATTTCCGGATGTGCACCCGAAAACTTATGCAACTTAGGGACTAACCATTTAGCCGCAAAGGATGGCGCCATGCAGACATTCACACTGGCATGTGCCGTATGACGACGCATAAGGTTCACCGCTTCGGCAAGATTGGTAAAGCCTTCACGCAATTTAGGTAAGGCTACTTCAGCCGCTTCGGTTAACTCAATGGAACGATTTTTACGTTCGAACAGAGGAAAGCCGAGATATTCTTCGAGGGCTTTGATTTGATGACTGACCGCTGCTTTGGTCACAAATAATTCGTCAGCTGCTTTACTGAAACTAAGGTTACGTGCCGCTGACTCGAGGACTCGCAAAGAATTTAAAGGAGGGAGTTGTGGCATAGTATAGTCAGTGCTGATCCGGCGATAAATTATAATAAGATGATGTTACTGCGTCTTCCGCATGTAGCATAAGAAAAAAAAGGGTTTTAAACAATAGTCTATTGGCTTTTACAATGCTTATTTGTTGCTAGTACGCATCACTCTCTCCCGAGAAGAAGGCAAACTGACAATCACCACACCGATAATAATAATGAGAATGCCAATATTTTTTTGAAGATTGGTGGTCTCATTAAATTGAGGCAAGCACACAGCACCCACGTAAACCAAGACATAGGCGATACTGAATAAGGGATAAGCCTTACTCAGCTTAAGAAACGACAACACATAAACCCACATGAGCATCGAAACAAAATAACTAAGAATGCCGAGGGAGAACCATAATAGCGCGGTTTGGTTACCACTGGTTAGAGAATACTCTGTCAACTGCTGCCAAAGCTCACTCCAACCGCTTAGATACTGGGTACTGAGTTTCATAAACAGCTGACCAACAGCCGTTAATAAGATGGCGACACCTAGGATTATCCACGATCTCGGCTTAATTCTGCCATCTTCTGAGACACTCATATCGCGCCCCGAAGCAAAACACCAATCCCAACTAGAATGACAAACACACCAAGCCAGCGTTGCAACGGTATTTTCTCTTTAAAGAGATACCGGGCACCTAATAGAATAAGTACGTAATTAATGCTAAGTAGAGGATATGCCAGACTGAGTTCAACCTTAGTGAGCACAATCATCCAGAACAGCAGACCTAATCCAAGAAATGCGGTGCTGCCGACAAATTCAATACTTAATAAGCGCCTGAAAATACTACTGCTTTTTATATTTGCATATTTCAGTGATGCTTGTTTCTGTAATAGCTGCCCACCACTGGTGAATGCCACTGAACAGAGTAAAGCCAAGAAAACCTCACGCGTAAAAATCACTTTCGCTCCCTCGCGGTATAGATATGAACTTCTTCGCTCGCCTCTGAGTTCACACGTCTAATATATAGCATACAGGCGAGAGTTGCTAGATTCAAAAAACCAATACAATCAATAGGTTAAAGTACTATACGAGGGTCGAAACTGATTAAAAGGAAAACATAATCACTTCAAAATTACGCATTGCGGTGCTAAAAAACATGCTGACTTTACTGATCTTGGAAACTCAGTATCTTTACGTTCAGACACTATATCCAGATCCTATTAGCTCATTTTTAACACATTTCAAGTGAATCGCGGCTTTACAAGATTATTTTTATTGATTTTAAGCCGCTAAACTCTAATTACATTTCGACATCACGCTTAAACGCTTGTCCATCACTACCGAACAAATAAGCACTCTTAGCATCGGCATAGACTGCAACCGACTCACCAGAGCGTGTTCTATCGTTACCTGGGCGTTCAACCACGAAGTTATCGTTTTGACCGTATTCACCATATAAGTAGCTGGTGCCGCCCAAATGTTCAGATAAAATGACTTTAAGTTCAAAGTTAAAGTCTCCTTCGCTAGCTGATAAGTCCTCAGGGCGCAAGCCAAGCGTCAGCGGATCCCCTGCTTTAGCGCCGCTAGTATCGAAATTCAGACTAATAACTTGGCCATCCGGCAGCTTGACGCCAGACGTTTCTGCACCAGGTGCCTCTAAGGTCACAGGAATAAAATTCATACGTGGCGAGCCAATGAAACCCGCAACAAATAGGTTGTCCGGATGCGTATAAAGCTCCAGCGGAGAGCCGTGTTGCTCTACATAACCGTCTTTCAGTACCACAATTCGATCCGCCATTGTCATGGCTTCAACCTGATCATGGGTCACGTAGATCATCGTGTTACCCAGCTTTTGATGCAACTTACCGATCTCAAGGCGCATCTCAACCCGCAACTCAGCATCCAAATTAGACAATGGCTCATCAAATAAGAAGACATCTGGATTACGAACAATGGCACGACCAATCGCCACACGCTGGCGCTGACCACCGGATAACTCTTTAGGTTTGCGCTGCATCAGCTTATCAAGCTGCAAAATACCAGCGGCATGATCGGCTTTTTCTTTGATAATTTTCTTATCAACGCCGTTCATTTTCAAACCAAAACCAAGGTTTTGCTCAACCGTCATATGCGGATAAAGCGCATAGGATTGGAATACCATCGCAATACCGCGCTTGGCTGCATCTACTTCGGTGACATCTTGGCCACCGATTTCGATCTTACCCGTTGTGACATCTTCAAGGCCTGCAATTAAGCGCAATAGCGTCGATTTACCACAGCCAGATGGGCCAACAAATACGGTGAACTCACCGGATTGAATCTGCAGATCCACACCATGAATAATCTCAACATCGCCAAATGCTTTGACTAGTTTCGTTAACGTTACGTCAGCCATCTATTAAACCTCTACACTCATTATTGTCTCCGGCTGCAGGCGTTGGGCAATAGTCGCTGCTGACTTTGTTACCCGTCTCCCCCAATCCTCAAAATCACTATCCGTTACCCGAAACGTCGGGCCTGTCACACTAATTGCTGCTACGGGCATGCCCGAGTTATTAACAATCGCAGCGGCCACACAACGAATACCATGCTGGTGCTCTTCAGTATCAAAGGCATACCCACGCTTTATAACCTCCCGCAGCTGTCGCTGAAGCACAACCGGCGAAGTAATGGTTTGTTGTGTGTATCGCTTAAACTCTATGCGATCAATCAACTCAGCCTGCTGCTGTTCTGGCATGTGGGCCAACATGGCTTTACCCACACCACTACAATAAATCGGGGACTTATCACCCACGCTCACGGTGTAGCGCACGCTTTGGTTGGACTCAACCTGAGAGACATACACCGCATTTAAATCCACCAATACCGCCAACTGAACCGACTCATTGGTTAACTCAGCTAGCTCTGTCATGAGTGGTTGAGCAATTTCCCGAACATCCGACTGCTTCCAGGCTGTATTAGCCATTTCCAGCAATCGGTATCCTATACGATAGGTCTGGTTACCCTCATCAAAGCGCACCATTCCCTCAAGCTGTAGACTCGCCAGCAGCCGGTGTAGGGTTGCTTTGGGCAAATCCAGTGCTGTTTGTAAGTCTGCGAATCGCATCGGTGTCCGCGAATCAGCGATGGCAGACATCACAGTAAGTCCACGGGTCAAACCACTGTTCTCTACTTTTACTCCGCTCACCTTCGCCATATCATCTCTTCAACTCTACAGATTTAGTAACATATGGAACATTGTTCCACTATCTTGAAAAAAACACAACACCCCAATTCAAACAATAAAAATAAGATGTTTTGAATGATTGACAGTCGTCGAGAAACATCAATATACTTGTTTTTGGAACGATGTTCCGATTTTTTAGTTTGCTAACTTTCTAAGGATTTCAGATGAGTCAGTCACTGAATAAACGACCCGTTAACATGACACCCTGGCTATTTTTGCTGCCAGCCTTTGTTATGTTTGCGCTATACGTGCTCTACCCGATCATCCAGAGCATTTCACTCAGCTTTTACGAATGGGACGGGCTTGGCGAGAAAACCTGGGTAGGAATGGCAAACTACACGGAGCTATTCGACGATGATAATTTCTGGACCTCCTTGAAAAACAACATCCTCTGGCTGGTCTTCTTTATGTTGGCCCCGGTGATTGGATTGGCCATCGCGCTGTTTTTGAATCAGGAAGTTGCCGGCATCCGCCTCGCTAAATCCCTATTCTTCTTCCCATTCGTTATCTCGCAAGTGGTTGTCGGCCTAGTTTTTGCCTGGTTCTACGACCCCAGTTTTGGCTTGATGGGACAGGTAATGACCTTCTTTGGTTTGGAGCCAATGTCGGTACTGGCCAATGAAAACACAGTAACTTACGCGATTATCGCGGCTGGTTTATGGCCACAAATCGCTTATTGTATGATTCTATATCTAACCGGTCTTAACGGCCTAAACCCTGAGCAAATCGAAGCTGCACGCCTTGATAATGCCAGCGGATTCAAAATGTTATGGTATGTCATCCTCCCGCAACTTCGCCCTGCTACCTTTATCGCAATCGTGGTAACAGTGATTGGTGCGCTGCGAAGCTTTGACTTGATTGCCATCATGACCGACGGCGGCCCTTACGGCAGCAGCTCGGTACTGGCGTACTTTATGTACGAGCAAAGTATCAATAACTTCAGAATGGGCTACGGCGCGGCGATTGCCACCGTACTGTTTATGATCATGAATATTTACATCGCCTTCTTCTTGTGGCGCATGTTACGTGCGGAGGAACGTTAAAATGTTTCCAACTCCTTTAAAACATCGCTCTCAAGCCGCTAATATCAGTTATCGCATTGCCGTTCCGGTGGTACTACTCATCTGGTTATTGCCATTAATCGCAGTTGCGCTGACCTCAGTCCGCTCCATTGCAGACATTAATCAGGGTAACTACTGGGGTATTCCCAGCGAATGGAACATGATTGAAAACTACAGTGAAGTCTTTCAGGCAACGCCAATGTGGCAGTACCTGTTAAACACGCTAAAAATCACCGTTCCAACCGTGATTGGCAGTATTGCACTGGCAACCATGGCAGGCTTTGCACTGGCTAAATACAAGTTTCGCGGCAACACCTTTTTGTTTGCGATCTTCATTGCCGGTAACTTTGTACCATTCCAGATCCTAATGATTCCGGTGCGCGACCTGACCATTGGCCTTGGGCTGTATGACACGACGATTGGACTCGTATTATTCCATGTCGCCTTCCAAACCGGCTTCTGTACCTTGTTTATGCGTAACTTTATTGCGCAGCTGCCGAATGAATTAATGGAATCAGCACGCTCTGAGGGTGTTAAAGACTGGCAAATCTTCATTCATATCATTCTGCCACTAGTACGCCCTGCTTTAGCTGCACTGGCCGTACTAATCTTTACCTTTGTTTGGAATGATTTCTTTTGGGCCTTAATTCTGGTGCAAAGCGATGAAGTTCGTCCGATTACTGCGGGGTTGAACGCCTTACGTGGTCAGTGGCTGGCCTCCTGGCACTTGATTAGTGCAGGCTCAGTGATTGCCGCATTGCCACCCGTAATGCTGTTTTTCATGATGCAAAAGCATTTCGTTGCGGGCTTAACTCTGGGAGCGAACAAAGGGTGAGTAACAATCTTTACCGGCTGGATAGCGCGGCAAGCACGCTGCTATTACTCAGCATTGACAACGCGATTCCAGCCGTTATTTATTATGGGGCGCGTCTGGCCAGTGAACTGGACGCGGAGACCGCACTGAAATTAACAGCTGATGCAATTCCGAACGCCAAACTGGATAACCGCACTCAGCTGGCTTTATTGCCTGAAAATAGTCGTGGCCATTTTGGTGAAGCAGGCTTGCAAGGCCATCGCGCCGGAGCACAGTTTGCGCATCGCTTTAATGTCACTGATGTTAAGCAAACTGAGCAGGCGATTACCTTTTTCGCTGAAGATGATGCCGCTGGCCTGGCCCTGCAAATCGTGATCACTTGCGATGCACAAAGTAATGTCTTTAGCTGGCAGAATACGCTGACTAACACTGCCGATAGCGATTACACATTAGACTGGCTGAGCTGCCCAACCCTGCCATTGGCATTAGCCATGGAGCAAATGATTACGCTGCACGGGCGCTGGGGTAAAGAGTTCCAAGCTCAGAACACTACGTTGCAAGCCGGTCGTTTTCAGATTGATAATCGTCGTGGCCGCACTAGTCATGAACACTTCCCTGGCTTATTACTCGGGGAAACACACACTAGCGAACTCGCCGGCGAAGCCTTCGGAGCACACCTTGGCTGGAGCGGCAATTATCGCTTATTGATTGATAGCCTCAGCGAACATGAGCGCTATTTGCAATGTGGCGAACTATTGCTACCTGGCGAAATTGTGCTGAAATCGGGTGAAAGCTACGAAACCCCATTACTTTACAGTACTCGCAGCAGCGGCTTTTCTGGCGTATCGCAGCAATTCCACCGCTTTGCGCGTCGCAATATTTTGCCGGAATGGACACGCCGCGAGCGCCCTGTTCATGCCAATAGCTGGGAAGCCTTATACTTCGACCATGCCATCGACAAATTGATTGCCTTGGTTGATGCGGCCCATGCCACTGGGGCCGAGCGCTTTGTACTAGATGACGGCTGGTTTATGGGCCGCCGCCACGATAAAGCAGGCTTAGGTGACTGGCAGATTGATCCCGCGATTTACCCAGAAGGTCTAAAGCCACTGGTTGATCATGTGCGCTCCAAAGGGATGCAGTTTGGTTTGTGGTTTGAGCCAGAAATGATGAATCCGGATAGCGCCTTATTCCGCGCGCATCCCGAGTGGGCATTGCAACACGCGCCCTATCCATTAGTACCTGCTCGTAATCAGGAAGTGCTCGACCTTAGCCAGCCAGAATTATTTGATTACCTATTTGATGCCATTTCATCGCTTGTGAGCGAATATCAAATTGATTACATCAAATGGGATATGAACCGCGATACCCTCAATGCAGGCTCTCAGTTCAAGGGCTCGCAACACCAGCAAATCCTCGCGGTTTACCGTTTGATGGACAAGCTGAATAAAGCCCACCCGACACTGGAAATTGAAACCTGTGCCTCTGGCGGTGCTCGCGTTGATTTTGGCGTACTGCGCCATACTGGCCGCGTGTGGACTTCTGATAATATCGACCCGATTGAGCGCATCAGCATTCAAAACGGCTTCAGCTTATTCTTTCCACCGGAAATCATGGGCGCGCACATTGGCTCGGCCATTGCCCATTTAACTGGACGCCAGACTGAGCTGGATACCCGCGCCATTGTGGCTTTACAGGGTCAGACGGGCTATGAGTTTGATAGCCGCTTGCTAAGTGATGCCGACCGCGCAACGGTTCAGCACTACACTAAAATCTACAAAGACAACCGCAACTGGTTAGCCGAAGCAAAGCTCTGGCGCTTACCGGCGATACAAGGCTGCATCCACGCACAGGGCTTAGTCTCTGAAGATCAGTCACAATCGCTGTGGAGCGCGGTCAGCGATGGCAGCCACTTGCACGCAACGGCTGGCAAATTCAAGTTTCACGGTTTAGACCCACAAGCAACTTATGCAGTGACTTGCCTGAATGCTAACCTGCCTTATCTGGCACATTTTGCAAAAGCATTGCCAGCATGGATGGAACAGCCGTCGATAACCCTGAGCGGTGAGCTGCTAATGCAAATGGGCTTAGTACTGCCTTATATGCCGCCACAAACCGCCTTATTACTACATTGCACTTCTATTTGATCACTGGGCTATGAGCATGAATACACTCTACCAACCTTTTATTGAGCGCTTTGAAGAAAGCTCCAATCCGGTTCGCACTTTCTATGCCCCTGGCCGGGTAAACTTAATTGGCGACCATACTGATTACTGTGGCGGCTTGGTATTCCCTTGTGCTATTGATCGCGGCACGACCGTCATGATCAGAAAGCGCGATGACGATACCGTCAAACTGGCCTCTACCAATTTTGAATTAATGGCTTCTTTATCACCGGCTGAGCTTAATCAGAAGTATGGTGATAACTGGATTAACTACGTACTTGGTGTGATTGATCAATTCCGCAAGCGTGGCATTGAAACTACCGGTTTTGAATGCTTGTATAGCGGCAATATTCCTAATGGCGGCGGACTTTCCTCCTCAGCCTCATTGGAAGTCGTTACCGCGTTTGCTCTAAATAGCCTGTTCGGTGCGGGTTTTGATGATATCGAGTTGGTACGCATTGCACTGGCCGCTGAGAATGAATTTGTCGGCGTTAACTGCGGCATTATGGATCAGTATGCGGTCGCGATGGCACAGAAAGATCATGCCATGATGCTGGACTGCAACACACTTGAGTGCGAGCAAACGCCGCTCAAATTAGATGGCTATCAAATTGTTATCGTGAACTCCAATCAGCGCCGTGATCTGGTGGATTCCAAATACAATGAGAGATTTCAGGAATGCCAGACTGCCACTCGTGATCTCAGCAAGCATCTGAACATCAAGCAGCTGGCGGAAGTAACGCCTGCACAGATGAAAGATAGCCTCGAGTACTTCAGCAGTATTGACGTAGCAAAGCGCGCCAAGCATGTCATCACCGAGCACAATCGGGTACGTGAAGCCGTTATTGCTTTGAATGCTGATGATCTGAATACTTTCGGCAGGCTGATGAATGAATCACACAAATCAATGAGTGAAGACTTTGAAGCCTCTACCGATATCATTGACCAATTAGTGGCTATTTCATTGGATACACCGGGCGTTATTGGCGCACGGATGACTGGCGGCGGTTTTGGTGGCTGTACGGTAAACCTAGTCGCAGAAGATCAGGTTGAGTACTTCATCGAATCAGTGGGCAAGCGCTACCGTGAAGCCTGCGGCTTAAAAGCAGATTTCTACCCGACGCAAAGTGACAACGGCATGCGGGAAATTACCGAATGAGCACCGCGACTGATAATCAGGGAAACTGGGAGCGCCGCTGGCATCCCCTGCTCTCGCAGTGGGTAATCATTGCCGCGACCACGGGCAATCGCCCTTGGCAAGGTGCCGTCGTCAGCGATAAAGCCGAGCAGCCTCCAGAGCATGATCCCAGTTGCTACCTTTGTCCAAGTAACACGCGCGCCAATGGTGAAGTGAATCCTGCCTATCAAGGCCCATGGGCTTTCGATAATGACTATGCGTCGTTCTCGCCCAATGCACCGGTGTTTGATGAAGCCGATGCGGCAGACCCATTGCAACGCCGCGCCTCAAACCGAGGTCGTTGTCGTGTACTGTGCTGGACTGAGCGCCATGACCGTACCTTAGCGACCATCAGCACAGAGACCATGCGCACTGTCGGCCAGCTTTGGCAAACAGAATACAACACACTCTCTAAAGACCCCGCGATTCAGCAGATACTGATTTTTGAAAACAAAGGTCAGGAGATTGGCGTGTCCAACCCGCATCCGCATGGACAGATTTACGCGACGGGCTTTGTTGGCGATACCTTTAGCCGTGCGCGCCAAGCGCAAGCAGACTGGGCTCGTGAACATGGCAGCACTCTGCTATTGGATTTACTAAGCCGCGATACTTATAAAGAGTCTCTGCTTATTGCCGAGACCGAGCATTTCGTTGCAATCATTCCTTACTTTGCCCGCTTTGCTTATGAGTGCTGGCTACTGCCAAAACGCCGTGCCGCACACATTGGCCAGTTGAATAATGTCGAGCGTGATGATTTATCCCTGCTCTATCAGAAAATGGCAAAGACTTATAACGAGTTATTCCAGCGCGAAAGTCCCAATATCAGCCTGATGTACAACGCGCCTTGCGATGATCATCCGGACAATGAGCACTGGCAGTTCCATATGATTATGCAGCCGCCATTGCGTGAGCCAGATAAGCTGAAATACCTTGCGGGCTACGAGTCCGGAAGCGCCAATATTGTGAACCCAGTCCAACCAGAAATCGCGGCAGAACGGCTACGCGAAGCCTTTGCCAAAGTGACCCAGCGTGAGGAAAACGCATGAAGTTAGGAGTTTGTTATTATCCTGAGCAATGGCCAGAATCACTCTGGGAGCAGGATGCTGCCGAAATGGTTGCCGCCGGTATCGAATGGGTACGCATAGGCGAGTTTGCCTGGAGCCGTTACGAGCCTGAAGCCGGTGAATACGATTGGGACTGGCTGAAGCGCTCACTGGATATTTTAGGTAATGCTGGTCTGAAAGTGGTACTAGGCACGCCAACTGCCACACCACCCAAATGGCTGGTCGATGAAAATCCTGACATGATTGCAGTTGATGAAGACGGCAAGCCGCGCAGCTTCGGCTCGCGTCGTCATTACTGTTTTTCATCCGCGGCTTATTTAGTGGAATGCGCTCGCATTGTCACTGAAATGGCGAAAGAGTTTGGCGACCATCCAGCCGTTGCCGGTTGGCAAACAGACAATGAATACGGCTGCCACGATACCATTATCAGCTACTCTGAAGCCGCTCGCGATGCCTTCCGCATTTGGTGCCACCAGCAATATAACGGTGATATCCAAGCCCTGAATGAAGCCTGGGGCAATGTGTTTTGGAGCATGGAATACCGCGACTTTAATGAAATCGAACGGCCAAACCTGACCGTTACAGAATCCAACCCGGCACACAAACTAGACTTCTGGCGTTTTAGTAGCGATCAGGTCGTGGTCTATAACAAGCTACAAGTCGATATTCTGCGTAAATACGCACCGGGTCGCGACTTAATCCATAACTATATGGGTAACTTCACCGACTTTAATCATCACGATGTGGCTGCCGATCTGGACATTGCCAGCTGGGATAGTTATCCGCTGGGATTCCTTGACCAAAGTCGTGCCAGCGATGCTGAAAAGCAGCAATGGATGCGCACTGGCCACCCTGACTTTGCCGCATTCCACCATGATTTATACCGTGGCGTGGGCAAAGGTCGTTGGTGGGTCATGGAGCAGCAACCCGGCCCTGTCAACTGGGCACCGCACAACCCTGCTCCACTGGATGGCATGGTCCGTTTCTGGACTTGGGAAGCCTTTGCCCATGGCGCAGAAGTAGTCAGTTATTTCCGCTGGCGACAAGCCCCATTTGCCCAAGAGCAAATGCACAGCGGCCTAAAGCGTCCGGATAACAGTGTTGATATCGGCCTACTGGAAGCCACGCAAACCGCTGGCGAAGTACAAAGCCTTACTGCACAGGCAGGCAGCGAAAATACAGGCATTGATGCCAGCCATATTCTCAAAGAAGTGGCCTTCATCTTTGACTATGAAAGTGATTGGTCCTTACGCGTACAGCCTCAAGGTAATAATTACCATCCGCTGGATTGGGCCATGTCGATGTACACCGCTTGCCGTCAGGCGGGTGTAAATGTGGATATCCTGCCACCAAATGCGAATCTGGATGGCTATGCTGCGATTGTGGTTGCCAATCAGCAGCTGGAGCATGCAGAGTTATTGGCCTCACTGAAAAACACGTCCGCACAGGTAATCCTTGGCCCGCGTACGTTCTCTAAAACCCAGCAATATCAAATCCCGGCGAACTTAGCACCGGGCAGTTTGCAGCAGCTTATCCTTCTGCGCGTGGTGCGGGTTGAATCTTTAGCGGACTTCTGGTCTGATACCGTGAGACACAGCGTCTCAAAAGAACAATCATTAACTGTTAGCAAGTGGCGTGAGTTTGTAGAAACAGACCTCAGCCCAAGTTATCAATCGGCTGATGGCTGGGGATTTGCTTACCAGCACAATAACATCCACTATATTAATGGCTGTGCCGATCAACACAGTCTGAACGAATTGATACAACAAGTACTCGAAAGCAATGAGCACTTGAAGATCAACCCTTGTGCCGGTGGCTTACGGCAACAGAAAGTCGGGAAATGGCAGTTCTTCTTTAACTACGGTCCGGAAGATCAGTCACTACCTAACCAACGTCAAACGGTCCTGGGTGGGCATCATTTAGCTCAGGGGCAACTGGCAATTGTTCAAATTGACACATGATCAACAATGAGAAGAGAGGAAAATCTATGCATCCGATCAAACAAACTTTAATCACGCTGGCGGCAACCATTGCGCTGTCAACATCTGCTCTGGCAGGTACGTTGGTGATTAACTCAGATCAAGCTGATCCGGCTCCAAAAGCGGCATTTGCTGAAGTGGTTAAACAGTTTGAAGCGGCTAACCCGGACATTAAGGTTAAGCTGAATACCTTCGATAAAGAAGCGTATAAAACAGCCCTGCGCAACTGGCTGGCGACTGAGCCGCCTGATGTTGTGTTCTGGTATGCCGGTAACCGCATGAAGCAATTTGTAGATAAGAAACTGTTCGAAGATGTCTCTGATCTGTGGACAGATGGCGACCTGCTGAACAAGATGAGCACTGCAGCACCTGCAATGTCGATCGACAAAAAGCAATGGGGCATGCCATACACGTATTACCAGTGGGGCGTTTACTACCGTAAGGATATTTTCGAAAAGCTAGGCATCGAAATTCCAAAAACTTACGATGAGTACCTCGCGGCGTGTGCCAAGATCAAAGAAGCAGGCATTGCACCGGTTACAATCGGTACTAAATACCTGTGGACTGCGGCGGGCTGGTTCGATTACCTGAACATGCGTACTAACGGTTTAGACTTTCACATCGACCTGATGGATGGAAAAATCCCGTACACAGATGACCGTGTTAAAGCGACATTCGCTAACTGGTCAAAAGTGGTTGAGCCAGAGTACTTTGTAAAAGATCACGCGACTTACTCTTGGCAGGAAGCACTACCGTTCTTGCTGAAAGGCGAAGCGGCGATGTATTTGCTGGGTAACTTCATTACACCTCAGTTTGGTGATCAGGAAGAGAACATGGGCTTCTTCCAATTCCCGATTATCAACCCTGAAGTGGGTGTTGGTGAAGATGCGCCAATGGATACGGTTCACATCCCCGCTAAAGCGAAGAACAAGGAAGATGCACGTAAATTCCTGGCTTACTTAGCAACACCGGATGTACAGACCACAATCAACGCCGCCATCAACCAGATTCCACCGAATAAAGATGCGAAAGCGGCTGATAACTACTTCCTGAATATCGGTATTAAGATGTTGAGTGAAGCAGACGGTACTGCACAGTTCTATGACCGTGATACGACACCGGGCATGGCGAAAGAAGGTATGAAAGGATTCCAGGAGTTCATGGTTAAGCCTGAGCGTTTGGATAAGATCCTTGAGTCGTTAGAGAAGACTCGTAAGCGTGAGTTTAAAGTGAAGTAATTCACCACTTACAGCTGAAAGATCAGGGCGGCAGCCACCATACTGCCGCCCTTTTTTATGCTAGTTGAGCGCTAATCACGACTATCAATATATTAGATAACCCTAATGTTTAACTGTTTTTGAGGCCTGAGTTCAGTTTCCAGCCAGCTGAAACAACTTAAAGTTATTGCACTAATAATTAAAATAAAGGTGCCGTCATGAAATCAGCCCTGCTGCTTTGCCTGACACTGGTTGCCGCTTCCACAGTCAGTTTGGCCAACGAGCCAGTAAAAACAAAGACTTATTCTTTTGGTGTCGTTCCGCAGTTTTCATCTGAACGCATTAGTAGAACTTGGGAGCCTGTGCTTGAGATGCTGGAGAAAGAAACCGGCCTGCAGTTTGAGCTCAGTGGCTCTTTAGACATTCCTGCATTCGAGCGCAGCTTTATAAAAGGCCGCTACGACTTTGCCTATATGAATCCTTATCACGCGATTATCGGGCATGATAGAGAAGGCTATGAGCCCATTATCCGCGATGTAGGGCGTAGTCTATACGGAATTATCGTGGTGAAAAAAGACAGCCCATTTAATGCTATAGAAGATTTGGATGGTAAAAAGGTTGCCTTTCCAGCCCCTAATGCTTTAGGTGCAGCGCTCATTCCCCGCGCCGAATTCAGCCGAAAATATAATATTGATGTGGAAGAAATGTATGTTGGCAGCCACAGCTCAGTCTACCTCAATGTCGCACTAGGGCTCGCTGCTGCTGGTGGCGGTGTCCAAAAGACCTTCTCTCAACAGCCTGAGCAAATTACTAGCCAGCTTCGAATTATTAGCAAAACTCAGGAAGTCCCTCCTCACCCGATTACTGCCCACAAGCGAGTACCGGATGAGGTAAAACAAGCGGTTAGCGATGCCTTTCTTAAAATAGCCGCAACCGAACAAGGCGCTAAACTCCTGAAAAAGATTCCAATGGTTAGCGCAGGAAAGGCCAGCATTCAAGACTATCAGCTACTGAATGAGATGAAGCTCGATGAATTCTACGTGAAATAAGTGACATGAATCTGCGCCTTAAACTCATCTTACCCTTTGCCCTGTTACTGGCTGCTGTTTACGCTTATAGCTCGCTGTATATGATTCCTAGCTATGTCGAATTGGCTAAGAGCAAACAGATCGAGCAAGAGTCAACTTACATCGATTTGCTGTCTACAGCATTACTACCGGATCTCTTAGAAAGTGACTTGGCTAATGTGTACAGCACGCTGGATACGGTTCTGGCAGAGCGTAAGCATTGGTACGCGCTATCGTTATTTAATGTGGATAATATTCGGATTTATCCACTGTCTGAGCGTTACCTCCCTCAGGATATTGCACTGGAATCACTGAATCGTGATGTGATCTTCAATGGCAAGCTGTATGCCACGATACAGCTGAAACTGGATCTTCATCTAACGATTCAGGAAGAAGTCGATTACGTCACACAAATACAGCATTCGATCATGCTGGTTTTATTCGTTATTTTTCTGGCGATGTCGGTCTTTCTCGACGCTTTTATTCGTAAGCCAATGGTCAAACTGGCCAACTTCGCCGACAGAATTGCCAGTGGTGACTACCAGTCGCGACCTGTCATCCACACCAAAGATGAGGTGGGATTACTCGGTAAATCGCTAGAGACCATGCAGCACAAGATCCATGAGCGTGATCTGGAAATGGGCCATTATTCTGACATTCAGGATGCTATTCGTTTTGTACAAAGCAAATTCATTTCTGAGCAAGATGCGGGACACGTTTTCTTAGAACTTAAGGCTCGGATTTTAGGGCTCACTCATTGCAGTGAAGGCCTGATTGGCGAGCTAATGCTGGATAATCAGAAGCAGCCTTATATCGCCCCTTTATCAATTAACAATAAAATTCATTTTTACTCCGGCAATACCATCATCAAAACCTCAAATGATGATAAGCAACAACTTGGCAAGTCGAACTCGTTGTTAGGTCAAGTAATGGCAACCGGTAAGCCGCTGATTGATAATGGCCCCAGCATCCCGAATGACACCTTAGGCTTTTCTCTGGGCGATGATAAAACCGTCAATAATTTCCTAGGGCTTCCACTGTACACAGGTTACCAGTTTGTCGGTATTTTGTGCCTTGTAAACAATGAGCGAAGCTTTAGCCAATCGGTGTTTAGTGAGCTGGAAGTCTTGCTGCAAACACTCGCGCAATTGATTGTGGCATACCGCGAACGTAAAACGTTGATCGACAATGAGGCCCGACTCAGACTGGTTGTGGATAATGCGGTCGAAGGTATTATCTCAACCGATAAAACAGGTACGATTACCAACTTTAACTCCGCTGCCGAGCGGATTTTTGGCTACAGTCAAAATCAAATGATTGGCACGTCAGTCATCTCCTTGGTTCCTGAAGACAATCATACAAGCCATATTGAAGCGATAAAATTCTTACTGGATGACAACCTCAATATCCGCCAGGTCAATAATGAGCTGGAAACTGATGGCTTACACCGCAATGGCAAACTCATTCCACTGGAGCTATCGATCTCAAAGGTAGTCACTCAGCAAGGCCTGCAATACACCGGTATCGTGCGCGACATTACCGAGCGCAAACAACACGAAGCCGAGCTAAACGAAGCCTATGGCGAGTTACAAATAGCCCACGAGCAGCTGGAAGAACAGAACCGTCGCGATGCTTTAACCGGGCTTGCGAATCGCCGTCATTTAGATGAAACACTACAGCTGGAATGGAAGCGTGCTAAGCGCCAGCCGGATAACCCACTGAGCTTTATTCTGTGCGATATTGATTATTTTAAGAACTACAACGACACCTATGGCCACCTCGAAGGCGATGAGTGTTTAAGGCAAGTTGCGCTGGGGATTAAAAACAGCTTCACACGGGAAGTTGATCTATCTGCTCGCTATGGCGGCGAAGAGTTTATGATTATTTTGCCGAATACTCCGGCTGATTCGGCCACCCGACAAGCTGAAAAAATGCGGCAAAATATCTGGGCACGAGCAATAGAACACAAATCATCGCCCGTGGCGGCAAGAGTTAGTATTAGTGCGGGTGTGTATACTATTCACAATACGGAAGGCTTAAGCTTAAAGGCGAGTATCGACTTCGCAGATAAAGCCCTCTATCAGGCTAAAGCCGCTGGCAGGAATCAGGTGGTTCATTATGAAACCCTGAACCCTACCCCAAGCAGCAAACTACACGAATCAGAATAAATTCATACGGGTTGCGGTACGCTTATCGAGCTTGGGCTTTTCCTGCTCTGGCTCTGCTGCTGAGTCGCTTACCGTTTCGGTGACAACCTCTGTCACGACGCCTGTAACGACTTCGTCAACCACCTCACTAACCACTTCTAAAGGCTCTTCGCCCATTGAAATAGCATCCATAAAATCTTGCGCACCCATGATTGGCGCTTTGTCCTCAGATAAGCCAGCGGTAAAGGTATATTTGACTGTTTTAGCCTCTAGCAACGCCTCAATAGTATTGGCAACATCCCAGCTTCGACAACGCGCACTGGTCAGTTCACCAGCGGTAAAACGCATCATCACCGAGCGATTGTTATCTGTGAGCACGGTTAGCATTCCGGTCTCTTCTCGTTTAAACACGCGCTGTATCCGCTCCAAAAGCTCGGATTTTGCTTGGAATTGACTGGCAGTCATTGTGTGAAACACCTCTATACACTTTTTATAAGGAATTTTAACCATCACTCCATGAGTGACCGGCTCCCCATTATTTTTATTTATCAATCAGCCCAGTTCGGTGTATTCACTTTAACTCAATTACTGCCAGATATCACGCATTCACAGGCAAGCTGCTGTCCATTGTTTCAGCACTACTAGCTGCAATCGTCCACCAAGTAAGCAATAGAATGATATTGCCGACCAGAATGTAAGGACAAACCAATTTCACAAGTGCGGCTGTTACTGACGCCTTGTGTGCAGTCATCTGGTAATTGCTGCTTTAAGCGCGTCAACGCAGCGGCATTCAGCTCGGGCACACTAAAGCCTTTATCACCCGCAAAGCCACAACAGCCCTCTTCTTCAGGTTCGATAACTTGTTTGGCACACAAGCCAGTCAGTTTGCGCAAAGTCGCATCCAGTCCCATTTTACGAGCACTGCAAGTGATGTGGAGCGCAATAGATTGCTCTTTTTGCTTAAGCTCCAAATGTGGCAACAAATACTGCTCGATGAAACCGGCTGTTTCAAACACTTTAATCGGCTTGGTGAATTGTTCAATCATGCGCAAGGTGCAAGGGCTGGTATCACACAGCACCGGATATTTACCCTGCTCGCTGGCCTCCCAAAGTACGGCTTCCAACTGCTCAACCGAAGTATTTGCCGCATCTGGATATCCTTTGCTGGCAAATGGCATACCGCAGCACAACTTATCCACCGATGGCGGGATCACCGAACTAAAGCCCGCTTTTTGCAGCAATGAGTCCATGACCGCGCGCAAATCACGAGTTTCTGAATCATTTACCGACGTGCTCATACTACGCGTGACGCAGGCTGGGAAATAAACCACCTTGCCGTTGCCAACCATACTCGCTGACGGCCCTGCACTTTTTGCTTCAAACGACTTTGCGCCGCGCGGCATATAAGGGTGCCAAACGGGAATGCTACCAGCACTCACTTTATTTACACCTTTGCTTACGCTACTTAGTTTTTTCTCACCCAAAATTTTATAGGCCAGATCAGCCGACTTTAAACCAACGCGTGTGGCTGCAGTTAAAGCGCCCATGCTGTTGCCTGCGGTGGTTGCAACTTTGTTTGCCAAATTGCCATGGCGATCGGTACGCAGCTCACGCATTAGCTCGCCAGTATTGATATTCACCGGACAACGCGTGGCGCATAAACCATCCACTGCACAGGTATCAATCGCATCATAATCTAATGCACTTGCCCAGATTTTGGCCGAGTCATCCAATCCTTCTGCCAGTAAACGCGCCTGTTCGCGCACGGCGACAATCCGTTGGCGAGGCGTGAGCGTTAGATGCCGTGATGGGCAAATTGGCTCACAGAATCCACACTCAATACAGCGGTCTACCAAGTCATTAGCAGCCGGCATTGGCTTCAGGTTTTTAAGATGCACATCCGCATCTTCATTCAAAATAACGCCAGGATTGAGCAGGTTTGACGGATCAAACAAGCCCTTCAATGTCCACATCAATTGGTAGGCATCTTTGCCCCATTCCATTTCCACAAATGGTGCCATATTGCGGCCGGTGCCGTGCTCTGCTTTAAGTGAGCCACCGTATTTAACGGCCACCAGCTCTGCCACATCGTGCATAAAGCCTGCGTAGCGATCGACTTCAGCTTGGGTACTAAAATCCTGCGTGAATACAAAGTGCAGATTACCTTCCAGCGCATGCCCGAAAATAATCGCCTCGCTATAATTGTACTTAAGGAAAAGCGCCTGCAACTCACGGGTACCTTGCGCCAAATACTCCATTGGGAAAGCCACATCTTCGATAATAACGGTCGTGCCTTTTTCACGCACGGCACCAACGGCGGGGAATAGACCTTTACGGATATTCCACAGGCGCGCGTATTCAGTAGGGTCAGTGCTGAACTCGGCGGGCATCAATAAATCGTGCTCAGCTAAAGTGGCTTGCACAACGGCGATTTTCTCAGCCAAGGCAGCCGGTGTTTCACCGCGTACATCGATCAGCAAACAAGCCGCCTCATTATCCAACGCTTTTAAGTGCGCGGGCATACCAGGCTTATCTTCTACCGAGCGCAAACCGGCGCGATCCATCAGCTCAACCGCATCGACGGGTTGCGATTTTAACGCCGCCACGCCATTACACGCCGCTTCGATATTGGGGAATAACACCAATGCCGTGGCTTTGTTTGCGTGATCAGGCACAGTGTTATAGGTAATGTCGGAGATAAAGCCCAAAGTACCTTCGGAGCCAATCATCAGATGCTGCAAAATATCAATCGGCTCTTCATAATCCACTAGCGCGTTTAAGCTGTAGCCGGTGGTATTTTTCAGGCGGAATTTATGATGGATTTTATCGCGTAGCGTGGTATCTGACTTCACTTGCAGGGCCATATTGCGCAAGCCATCTAATAACTCAGGATGTGACTTGGCAAAGGCTTCGCAACTGGCATCATCACGCGTATCCAGTACGCTACCATCTGCAAATACAATGCGCATGCCGACCAGAGTTTGATAGCTGTTTTGCGCGGTACCGCAGCACATGCCACTGGCATTATTAGCGGCGATACCACCGATTTTAGCCGCTGCGATGGAAGCAGGATCTGGACCGATTTTACGCCCAAGGGGTGCTAGGTACTTATTAGCTTGTGCGCCGATAATGCCGGGCTGCAAACGAATCTGGCTGCCGCCATTGAGTATTTCATAGTCGCGCCAGCTATTGCCTTCAAGTACAACCAATACGGAATCCGTTACTGCCTGCCCTGAGAGACTGGTACCGGCGGCGCGGAAGGTGACGGCTAATTGGTGCTTATTGGCCAACTTAATCAGCGCAACAATCTCGGACTCATCAACGACTTTAACCACGACTTCCGGAATGAGCCGATAAAAGCTGGCATCCGTTCCGTAAGTCAGGCGATGTAGATCATCCCGATATTGGCGTGAGGATGGAACCCAAGTTTCGAGTTCACGACAAAATACATCATAGTTAGCAGTCTTCATTTTCCATCACTCCAAATCGCAATATTGTCCGTTTTTAGCCACAGCTTACCGTCATTACTGATCTAATGATCAAGGCACCGATAGCGACTAAAAAATATTACCAATTCCACTTATTGGTAAATTGGTCAGTTCAATCATTTTCGACTATTCATCACTACTAAGTCAATTGAAGAAATCAAACACTTAGCAGTAAATAGGTATATATAACAATTATTAAAGCTCAATATAACCTCCAGTAGACTGAAGAAAACACCCTGCGATCTGCTTGCAATCAATTGACGAAGTTATTAGAATGGCCCTATCAATTGGTAAGACCAATAACGAGGAAGTCATGAAAAAACCACGCTTATCTGAGCGCATCGCAGACCAGCTTGAAAGCATGATTGCTGATGGTAGCTTGCAACCTGGCGATCGTTTGCCCGCCGAACGCACACTTGCTGAGCGCTTCGAAGTATCCCGCCCCTCCTTGCGTGAGGGCATACAAAAACTGATTAGCAAAGGTTTGTTATTCACTCGTCCCGGCGGTGGAACCTTTGTGAAAAACTCGGTATCAACCAACTTCAATGATCCCATGGTTGCCATGTTTCGGGAGAATCCCGAATACCGTTTCGATGTATTGGAAATTCGCCATGCCTTAGAAGGCAATGCCGCGTTTTATGCCGCGCTGCGTGCTACCGACGAAGACAAAGCCAAGATACGTGAAAACTATGAAACCATGATCAAGGTGCATGGCAGCAAAGATCCCATGGATGAAGCGCGCGCCGATGCCGCCTTCCATTTATCGATCGTCGAAGCCTCGCATAATCTGGTGTTATTACATGTCATGCGCGGCCTGTTTGAGCTGCTGCAAAACAGTATTACGCACAACCTCGATAAACTGTACACCATTCCCCGTGTGTTTGATCCTCTCAGTACGCAACATAAAGCACTGATGGAAGCGGTGGTAGAAGGACGGCCGGAAGATGCGCGCGAAGCAGCACAACATCACCTTGCTTTTGTGGAAGACTCTATTAAAGAAATTGATAATGATGAAGCCCGCAAAATACGCTCGCTAAACCGATTGAATATTCTTGGTGAGATTGCACGGTGACCGAACAAGCCCAATTAGAAAGGCTACGCTGAGAAAGTAGCTGACATCTGCCGAGAAAAAGGTCTGAGAATATGCAGACCTTGTTTGCTACAACAACTGGCTGCCCGGCAATTTAGATGCTTTCTCATCAAACGTCAGCATAGCCTCACACCCTGTTCTCTGATATCGACTCACCATCAAGCAGTCAGCAAAGTCTGCGGTGTGATTTCGGTAATAATAAAGCGCCTGCTCCAATGTTTCTTCCTGCTCAATCTGAACATCCCGAGACTCTAGCAAGCACTTCATCGTTTCTAATATAGTCTCTTTACTGCACTTTCCATAACTGCGTAACACCCACTCAGTTTCAAGAATTGTAAGCAAACTAATACGTAAAGGTATGCCACTTTTAATCGCCTGCTTGATTCTGTCACGTGCAATAGCAGATTGCTTTTCATCATCATTCAGTAAAAAACGAACAAGCACGTTGGTGTCTAAACCAAACACTGCATTCATTTCCAAGGGCTCATTTGTCCCAAAGGAATTGGTTTTCTATCGGGCGAATGTAACAAACCATGCAGTTCTAGAATACTCCGTCGCTTCGCCCGCATAATGACGGTTCCATCGGGGAGCAATGTGAACTCAATTTTATCTTTTGAATGGAGGTCTAACGCATCCCGAATATCCTTGGGGATTGTGGTTTGACCTTTGCTGGTGATTGTTGCGGATGACATAATTAACTCCTTACTTTTTATTAATTGTAAGGAAAAAGGCTGTTTTTAGCAAGCAACCTCCGTACATCACTATTAATTTTGCAACTACGGGGGCTTGATGAGAATCATCTGAGCCCTTATGTCAAGTCTCCAGCCATCAATGAGAATTCATTCAGCAACGAGATCTTCACCCTCAAACGGCCCCACCCTATATCCCTTCTTCTCCAACTGCTGCAACAGCCCATCCTTACCAATCATATGCAGCGCGCCCACCAGCACCAGCTCAATTTCCGGCGTCTCAAACAGCGCTTCAATCTTAGGCATCCAGTTATTGTTCCGCTCCACCAACAACGCTTCATAAGCATCCGGATAATCCTTCACAAATGGCTCCAGTAACAGTTCGCGATACTTCGCCCGATCACCTGAGCGCCAAGCGTCTTTCATACCCTTCATCATCGCTGGCATTTCTGCCAAATCACGAAGGGTATACATAATCAACTGATCAGGATCATCTTTGCCTATGCGAGCGAAGAGTGACATTTGCTCCTCAATAGTTTCCATCTGGCCCAGTACCTTTTTATCCTCGCGTGCTTTAGTATCGTAAAACTCATCCACGCCCGCATCGATCATACCCATGGCCATTAGCTCCATAGAGGTCAGCATCAAATAAGCACCACTAGGGTTAAAACCGTTGATTACCGTCATTGGTAATCCGCGCGCTTTTGTAAAAGCAGTCAACGCTTCCATGGTTTCAGGCTTTAACACCTTATCCAGTGTTTCCCCATCCTGAGCCATTAGCAGCGGCATGATCAACTGCGCAGTTTCCGGGTCTTTCATTTTCTTAATATCAACTTCAAAGAAAACCGCTTCTGATTGCTTATAGGCCTGTTCGTATTCCTTGGGCAGCGGGTAATCATCCTTGCTTAAGACATGAATCGTGCCGCCAAGGTAAATATGGTTTCCGTCTTTTTCCGCTTTCCACACTGAGCTGTCAGCGACCGCCAGTTGACTCAATAGCGCAGCCGCCAGCGTGACGGATAATAGCGAAAGGGTTCTGGTACATGTGTTGCAAGTAATCATTATTTGTTCCTTATATTCGAGCATCCAATATGCATATCCTTATGAACCTCTGTATATTTAAAGGCCAGAGGTACTCTCAAGATTACTTGCAATTGATTAAAACAACACCATTTAAAGCAACCATCGAACACTACACGCCGCTATTTCGGTAACTTTAGGAATGAAAAATGAAAATAGCTTCGTGGAATTGCGGTGGCGCTTTACGGAAAAAACTGGATCAAGCTGATAGCCTCTCAGCAGATATATTGATTATTCAAGAATGTGAGGACCCAGCTCGCTCAACTCATGCTTACCGGGAGTGGGCGGGTAACTACCTATGGCTTGGTGATTCAAAAAATAAAGGCATTGGCATATTCCCCAAAAACGGCCATCGGGTAACAGCGTTGAACTGGTCAGGAAAATTTGAAATTGCAGGTATCAAGCACCCTTCTGGCAGCTGGACAACCGAAGCGCTTAAACTGTTTCTACCATTTTCAATTAATGATGATTACAAGGTTTTGGGGGTTTGGACTAAGGGCGCAGACTCTCAAGCCTTTGCTTATATTGGACAGCTCTGGAAGTATTTACAGATTCACCGGCAGCAACTTTCAGGCCCACGCCAACTAATCATGGGTGACCTTAATAGTAATGCTATCTGGGATAAATCCGATCGCTGGTGGAATCACTCTAATGTGATTGAAGAGCTTGCCGAATTGGGATTAAGCAGCGTCTATCATTGGCAGCATGGCGAGAATCAGGGAGAGGAATCCCTTGCTACATTCTTCTTATATCGGCGGATGGCTAAGGCTTACCATATTGACTATGCCTTCGCCTCCAAGGATTTATTAGATCGCTGCACACTTGATGTAGGTATACCGGAAGACTGGCTAACTGTCAGCGACCACGTACCCATAACTCTAAAACTCGACACTGCCTAACTACGCAGTCTCCCGAGAGAATTGAATCAGCGCGTCAAAATTCTTAATCACTGCACTACTCCAATCCAAGTAAGCCACTCGGGTCTGCGAGTCAGTATGAACCTGAATATTATCTTGCAGCGGCAGATATTGGCTACCGTTCTCTATCGCTTCAAAATCTGACACCAAAGCAGGGTCGATACCAGCAAAATAGAGGTTAGACCACAGCTGCTTAGTCCCCTGCTCCACACTCGTCTCAAGAAAGTCTGCATTGGCTTGCTCCACCGGAATCGGAGCGCCATCAACTAAGCGCTCGAAGTTGCTAAACCGGCAAGTCTCTTCCGTACAACGATATTGGGCGACGGCTTTATTATTCCAGAATACATTCAGAACCGAAGCCTCCGGGTGGTGCTGATTGAATGCTTCTAACAAGCCTCTTCGACCAAATTCATTGTCAGTCAAATAAACTGAAACGGTTTTCCAACGAGGTGAGTAAGCACCGGTACTTGAGCGATGTAACATATCGGCGTGTCGTATCTGTATAAAGTGTTGCGTATCAAGACTTCCGAGCCAGGCATCACTTAATGGCTGGCTGGTGAAACTTGGACTAGATAGAACTTGCTTACCGACCTGGAGATGGTCGGGACAGATCAGAAAGGATAATGTTGTCATTATATTTGTAATAAACATCTGATTTCAGTCTTCGCAAGCCCGTAGAAATTTTTGTATCGCACAATGAACAAGAACCTAAGGCTCTTACCACAGCTCACTCTGCTAGATCCCTAAAAAATTATTATCTTCACTATAAACTTCTGAGTCAAATTTAAACGTTACGAATGTTTACATTATGCATTAAAGTATCACAATGATGTTAAATAATACATAACAAGGCATATTGGCTAGCGCTCATTACTGCTTATTACTAACCACCTCATCCCAAAATTCTCGCGCCAATTCACTGTGAGGATGCCCCCGTAAACGGATCAAATAAATAGGCATTCTGCCGGTGTAATTGAAGTTCTCAATGGCTAGTTCGACCAATCGTCCATCAGCCACTTCCCGCTGGACCATATGAGCTGGAATGCGCGCCCAGCCCATACTGGCCAATATCAGTGTTTTCTTAATGTGATAATCATTCACAAACCAACGCTGGCCACCGGTTAATACATTGACATGATCTAATGGCGAGGTGCCGGTATCGGAGATTAAGATGTGCGGATATTGGCGCATTTGTGCCTGACTGATCAACGTATCAGGCCCCACTGGAATGTAGTTTGGGGCAGCCACCGTAGTCATATGAATCTGGCTAATTTCCTGAAACTCATAGCGATCATCCAAACCATGATGCGGACCGATGGCCAGATCTGTTTTCTCCAAGCGCAAGCCTTCGAGCACACCCGACATATGCCCCGTTGAAATAGACAGGCGCATATCCGGATGCATCGCCGAAAAGCGCTTGACCGTATTTAACTCCGGTGGAATCACGCAGACCGCACTTAAGCAAATCGATAATCGCTGTTCGATGCCGGTAGCTAACTGATGGCCCAATACCTCCAATTCATGCACTTGAGCGACAAGCTTTTTAGCATCCCTGTAAAACACCTTTCCTGCGCTGGTTAAGCTCGGCCGATAGGCATCGCGGTTAAACAACTGCACACCAAATTCCGTTTCCAACGTCTTAACCGAAGCGCTCACCGTCGATTGCGTTTTAAACAAGGCAGAGGCCGCTGCACGAAAGCTGCCGTGCTCAACCACTGCCACGAATGCCTTTAACTGGTCATTTTTCATGATAGTAAAAACCGATCAGGATAATAGAAACATGTCGTTATCTTGCATTCATATAGATCAATATACTAGCCGCCTATTACAAACAAACGAATCAAAGAGGCACACTTTTGGACATCACACTGTTGGTCTTACTTATGGCGGGGATGATTACAGGATTTTCTAAATTCTCCGTCGGCGGCATGGGCTTATTAATCTTGCCAGTCATTATGATTGCCCTCCCCGGCCCGGAAGCCTTGGGCGTGATTGCGCCAATGTATGTGATCACCGACCTCATGGCCGTTAGTACTTATCGCAAACAAATTGCATGGCGTGTTTTACTCAGATTCTTACCGATTACCGTATTGGGCGTTGGCTTGGGTGGTTGGCTGCTGTCTGGTATTAATCCGGATCAGTTTCAGCTGATGCTGGGTGTTTTGGTGGTGCTCATGTTGAGCTACAGTATTTTTACGGATCACTATCCGAGTAATTTTATGCGCCACCCTACAGCCATCTATATTGCAGGATTGCTCAGTGGTGTCGTGAGCATCATGGCGAATGCCGCAGGGCCGATTGTCAGCTTATTCTTTATGGAGCAAAAGCTGCCTAAAGACGCGTATATGAGTACCCGCGCCTGGTGCATTCTATTAATTAATCTGGCCAAGTTTCCGCCCTTGATCATGCTCGGGCTCATGAATAAGGAAACAATCTTGTTTAGTGTCTATTGCATACCGGGCATGGTGATAGGCGCTTTTATGGGTTATTGGCTGGTTAAGAAGCTAAACCTTAACCAGTTCAAATGGCTAATTCGGGGCATGTCGGCGATCGCAGCCATTAAGTTATTTATGTTTAGTTAGCGGTCAGAAGGTTGGCGGTAGAAATAAATTTTAACTTAATTTAAAATAAATGTTGCACTGCAACATAAGCGTTGATACATTACACCCATGCTGCAGTGCAGCAATGGATCAAAACAACGATCCTAAACATTTAAATATTAACTGAGACTATTATCATGACACAGACATTTGATTTCGAAAAAGCAATGGCACCTTCTAAAGCATTCGCAGCACTGGCTATCGAAAAGTCAGAAAGCCTAATCGCTTTAAACACCGCTCTACTGAACAAGTACAGCGCAATGAGCATTGCTAATGCTAAAGCAGCTCTTGAAGTTAAAGATGCAGAAGCGGCACAAGCTTACTTCGCTAAGCAGGCTGAGTCTGCTAAAGAAGTAATGGAAAGCCTAGTTGAAGACAGCAAAGCTGTTGCCAAGATCAGCGAAGAGTACACAGCTGAAGTTCAAAAACTGGTTGCTGATTCAGTTAAAGCATAAGCTTTAGCCACCAGCGTCATCAGTTGATGAATACGGCCGCAGTACTTCGGTACTGCGGCTTTTTTGTGTCTTTAAAAAAGCTGATCACGACAACAAAAATTATATATTGCGCTGCAGCATTCGGCCTGTTAGATTATGCACATGTTGCGCCGCAACACAAAAGCAACTTTCTTGTATTTACACTGACTGAGACTATTAAAATGACACAAGCATTTGATTTCGAAAAAGCAATGGCACCTTCTAAAGCATTCGCAGCACTGGCTATCGAAAAGTCAGAAAGTCTGATCGCACTGAACACTGCACTGCTAAACAAGTACAGCGCAATGACTATCGCTAACGCGAAAGCAGCGATGGAAGTTAAAGATGCAGAAGCAGCTAAAGCATACTTTGCAGAGCAAAATGCAAAAGCAAAAGAAATCATGGAAGGTTTAGTTGAAGACAGCAAAGCTGTTGCTAAGATCAGCCAAGACTACACAGCTGAAGTACAGAAGCTAGTAACGACTAGCAGCAAAGAAGCTGTTGAAGCAGTAAAGACTGCTGTAACACCAAAAGCATAATTGACCGATAGCCAGTAACTACTGGCTAGGATACGAGAAGCCGCACATTATGTTGCGGCTTTTTTATGCTTCGATAAAACGTATCACCAGCAGTCTGAATTCCGTTTACCCCACGCTCCAAGTCAATTAAAGTTAAAGCGCCCTCAAATAATAAAAATAAAACTCTAAGACCTCCCAATAGTTTATGGGTCTGAAGACTATTACGACATCTATTAGCAATGAAATTACGCTTTAAAATGCTACTACCGTTTATATTACTGTTCAGTATTGTACTGACTGGTAGTTCTCTGTACGTCATTCCAAAGTACGAAAAACAGGTAACGCAAGAAGCGATCACCCAAGAATCAACCTATCTTAAGTTACTGAGCATCACGCTCCAGCCTGCCCTATTACTCAATGATATGGATGCCCTAACTGACTTTTCAGAGGAAATTCTTAGTGAACATAGCAACTGGTACTCGTTAAGCGTACGCGCTTCGGATGAACCTTTAAACTTATCACTGGCTCAGCGCAGCAACGATGATAACGTGAAGCTGAATACCATCACCTCAGACATCATGCTGAGCGGTGGGCGGCGTGGCTCGCTTGAGTTGGCGATGAATATTTCCCAAGGTGTTACCAGCCAACTGGACCATATCCGGCATTTTAGGCGAGCCGCTTTAGGTATCTTATTGTTCTCCATTCTGACCGTCTCGCTGTTTTTGGATAGGCTCATCCTTAGGCCACTAATCAAGCTGGTGAGCTTTGCTGGACAGATTTCTAAAGGTGACTACGAGCAAAAGCAAATCAAGATCGGTACAGATGAGGTCGGCCAACTCGGTGCTTCGCTTGAAGTAATGCGCCAAAAAATTATGGAACGAGACCAAGCCATGCGTCGCGTTTCAGATGTTCAGGATGTCGTGCGTCTGATTCAAAGCAAGCTAACCTTAGATCAGGATATCCAACAAGTTTACGGCTCACTGCAGCAACGCATTCTAACGCTGACCGAGTCAGAAACCGGGCTTATTTGTGAAATCGTAGAAGATGACAACCGAGTTACTTGCATCAATCCCTTATCGCTAAATCATACATTGGGGCTACCCTCCTCTAATCGCCCGGCGAAAATCTGTCCTGAGTACTCACTCCTGAGTGAGGTAGTGAGCCGTGGCTGCATGGTCATTCACAATAACAATGAGTCGCCCAATGAAGAGCTAGGCTTTCCAGTCCCCGCCGGCGTAACCGTTGAACACTTTATGGGCTTACCGCTGTATAACAGCTACCGATTAGTGGGTGTGCTTTGCCTGGTAAATCGAAAACAAGGCTTTAATAAACGACTGGCAAAGGAAATCGAAACCTTACTTCAGCCATTGGCCGGGCTCATTAGCGCCTACCAAGAACGCACCACGCTAACAGAAAGCGAGGCTCGCTTACGACTGCTGGTTGATAATGCCGTCGAAGGAATTGTCACAACAAACGACAAAGGCAACATCATTACGTTTAACCCCGCAGCAGAGCGAATTTTTGGCTATAGCAAAAGCCAAGTGATGGGCCGCTCAATTGGCATTCTGGTGCCACGCGGGCAAATTCAAGAATACATGCTGCAAACGAATAAAATGCTTTCGATCAGTAATTTATCGGGCCTGCAATCTAACAAAGAGTTAGAGGCGGATGGGTTGCATCGCAATGGAAAGCTGATCCCACTGGAGCTTTCAATTACTCAGGTAAAAACGCAACAAGGGATACAGTTTACCGGCATCATCCGCGATATTAGCGACCGTAAACAACAAGAAGCTGAACTCAGCAAAGCTTATGCCGACCTGCAAAAAGCGCATGAGTTAATGGAAGAACAAAACCGCCGTGACTCACTGACTGGACTAGCAAACCGTCGCTTCCTCGATCAGATATTGGCCCGTGAATGGGCACGTACCGAACGCAAAGGCACCAACGAGCTCAGCATTATTCTGTGTGATATTGATTACTTTAAACGCTACAACGATACCTACGGGCATTTAGAAGGTGATGAATGCCTGCGTAAAGTCTCCAAAGTATTAGCCGATAGCTTTACCCGCAAGGTCGATCTGGTGGCTCGCTATGGCGGTGAAGAGTTTATGATCGTACTGCCAGACACCTCAGCCATCGCGGCAATGGCCATGGCTGAAACAATGCGTCAGAATATTCTAGCGCTAAATGTAGAACACAAATCCTCTCCCGTTGCCCCCAACATCACCATCAGTGTGGGTGTGTTTACTGGTGGCCGTGCAGTATCTCGCAATCTGAACAATGCGATTCAACGCGCAGATCAGGCGCTGTATAAAGCCAAAGCAGGCGGCCGTAATCAAGTGATTCACGACTGTAAACCGGCTTGCACCTGCTCACCCGTTTCGGATAACACACTTTAGGCACGAATTTTGCTGAATAAATTAGGTATGCGCTGATCGACAATCAGTCCCTAATTTCAGAACAAGATACGGGCAAGCCTATGAAAATTGAATGGAATCAATATAACCCCTCCCATTTCTATGATGAGCTTATGCTCAGCCCCCACCAACCCCGTGAGCCAAGCTATAAACTGGTGCAATACCTGCGTGGGCTGAGGCGCGATGCCTTTGAACAGTGCATTAACGAAGCTGAAGCGGTCGTTCATGAGATGGGCATTACTTTTACCGTGTATAGCGATGCCGGCAATATAGACCGCCCCTGGCCCTTTGATGTTATTCCCAGAGTGATTCAGGCCAATGAATGGCGACGCACCGAACAGGGGCTAAAACAGCGGATTAAAGCCCTAAATTTGTTCATCCAAGATATTTATAACGAACGCAATATTATTAAAGACGGCATTATTCCCGAAGAAGTCGTGCTTCAATCCAAAGGCTATCGCGAAGCTTGTGTCGGTATTACGCCGCCTCATGGGGTCTGGGCCAATATCTGCGGTTCGGATTTAGTCAGGGATAGCTCCGGCATTATGTATGTGTTGGAAGATAATTTACGCGTACCCTCCGGCGTTGCTTATATGCTGGAAAACCGGAATATCACCAAGCGCGTATTACCGGAAGTTTTCCGCCCATTGAATATTCTGCCGGTCAGTGATTACCCCGCACACTTGTATTCCATGCTGGCGTCACTCAAGCCGGATATGACCAGCCCAACCATCGCCCTACTCACGCCCGGCATTTATAACTCAGCCTATTTTGAACATGCCTACCTTGCTCAACAAGCCGGTTTGATTTTGCTGGAAGGCTCTGACTTGTTTGTCGATAGCGATGACTACGTCTATATGCACACTATCCACGGCCCTGAGCGGGTGGATGTGATTTACCGGCGCATTGATGATGAATTTATAGACCCTGAAGTCTTCCGTAAAGACTCCCAATTAGGAATTCCGGGACTGATGCGCGCTTGGCAAGCAGGCAATGTTGCGATCGCTAATGCACCCGGCTGCGGCGTGGCTGATGACAAAGTCATCTATGCCTATGTACCGGATATGATTCGCTATTACTTGGGTGAGGAGCCAAGCTTGCCCAGCGTGCCCACTTGGCTATGTCGTCGTCCAGATGAGCTGGAACATGTTTTGGAAAATCTGGCCGACCTGGTGGTAAAGCCTGCCAATGAGTCCGGTGGCTATGGCATGTTAGTCGGCCCACACTCAACAGCCGAAGAAGTTGAAGCCTTCCGCAAGCTGATTATTGCCGATCCCAATAATTATATCGCCCAACCCACATTGGACCTCTCAGTCACGCCAACCTGCTGCGAGAACAAGGTCGAACCACGCCACATTGATTTACGCCCCTTTATTTTAAATGGTGAGGACATCTACGTAACACCCGGCGGCCTGACTCGCGTTGCCATGCGCAAAGGCTCTTTAGTCGTGAACTCATCCCAAGGTGGCGGCAGTAAAGACACTTGGATCGTCGATACCACTCGTTATCAGGAGGAAGCGTAATGTTATCAAAAGTTGCCGAACGCGTTTACTGGATGGCCCGCTCCTTAGAGCGCACTGAAAACACCGCCCGCCTGATCAGCGTACACACCAGCTTGTTAATGGATATGCCCGCTGAAATGGAAATCAACTGGTTTACACTGGTAAAGATTTTCAATGCTGAAAGCCTCTATCACGAGCTGCACCTGACGATTAACGAGCCGGACATCATGCATTTTTTGGTGGCCGATGAGAATAACCCCTCCTCCTTAATCAGCTCCTTAAGCAGTGTGCGGGAGAATGTGCGCACCACGCTGGATATCTTGCCGGAAGATATGTGGGAGCAAGTTAACCAAGCGCATTTGCTGATTAAAGAAACGGTTCCGACCATTCGCAATCGCCACCGTCGGCAGCTGATGCTGCGACGCGTGATTAGTCACTGTCAGGCCATCCTTGGCGTATTAGAAAGTCATTTGTGCCGCAATCATACTTACGACTTTGTGCAGACGGGTAAGTACCTGGAACGCGCCGATATGACTAGCCGAATTCTGGAAATGACCTCGCTATTATTATCCGATGCCCGCAGCGATACCTTGCGCCAATATGAAAGCATTCTATGGACTAATGTATTGCAATCGCTCAGTGCTCATCAGATGTATTTGCAGCATATGCGCCCGCCGGTTAAAGGGGATAATGTGCTGCGTTTTCTGGTGCAAAGTGATGTATTCCCACATGCCATTCGCTATGCGGTGATGCAAATTGCGGTGTATGTGGAGCACTTGCCAACACCAAAACAGGTGTTGATCACCCAGAAAATTGTGCTAAAACACTTGATGTCGGAAGATGTGGGGAGCATTCCAGCTGAGGAAGTGCATATCCTGATGGATTACTTACAATCTGAACTCACGGAACTGCATGTTCAAATCGCCCAGACTTGGTTTACGCCACAGGTGCAAGCGGATTAGTGCCTTATAGCAAGCTCTGAACAAATGCCAAAGCACGCGCTTCCGACCACATCACATTGCCTTTGAGTGGTTGGTAAAAGCCAACATGGCCGCCGTGCTTTGGTACTTCCATCTGCAAGCAGGGATTATCGTCGACTAACTGATAGGGATAGCATTCTTTCGATAAGAAGGGATCGTTAGCCGCATTCACAATTAAGGTCGGTACGCGAATATCGGGCATAAAAAACGTGGCACTGCACTGCTGATAATAGTCATCCGCATCTTTAAAACCATGCATCGGCGCAGTAAACACATCATCAAACGTTGGCAGGCTATTTAGCTTGTCGATATCCGCAAGATCAAAACCATTGGCTTCCAGCAAAGCACGCTTGTCATAGACTTTTTGCTTGAGGCTTCGTACAAAATTTTGCGTGTAGATTTTATTGAAGCCCTTAGCCAATTGATGGCTCGCCGTTTTGAGGTAACACGGTGTTGAAAACACGCACACGCCTTTGATGGACTCGGCAATGGCATCGCTCTGCTCACCAGCATATTTCAGTGTTAGATTGCCACCGAGACTAAAGCCCATCAAAAATACCGAATCATAGGCTTGCAGGCTTTCTACATGCTCGACAACCGTTGCCAAATCCTCACTGGCACCGGAGTGATAATATTTCATGGTGCGATTGACCGCGCCAGAACAGCCTCGGTAATTCCATGCCAACACATCAAACTCATGCTGTTTAAATAAGTCCGCCATGCCCTGCACGTATTGCGCTTTGGAGCTGGACTCAAGGCCATGCGAGATAATCAACAGTTTGCGATGACCGCCCTTTACCCAATCTAAATCCAGAAAATCATTATCCGGCGTTTCAATGCGCTCCCGCTGGTAGGCTTGCTTTTTAATGGGTCGAAATAAATACGGCAGCAAGGTATCGAGGTGACCATTGCCCAAGTTCATCGGTGCATTATTATGATTCATGTTGGATAAACTGCTCAAACTTATAACGTCGTAATTTTGGCTTTAGCACTTTGGCGGCTTCATAAGCGTAAAACAGCAGTACCAAGGAAACCATGAACACCATAAACATGGGAACGGATTCCACCCGACATAACAGCTCAAGCTTAGTGATGATGGCCGCTGATTGCACGGCAGCTAACGATTCATATTTACTAAAGCCAGCAATAATCAGTAGCACAAGCCCGATCAGGCCGGAACCTAAAACCATGCCCAGATGACTACTCAGCGCCTGATAATGGCGGTTATCTTCCTCAAAAAATACCTGCTGGTGAAATGCTATCGGCTGGCCTTCTAAAATTTCAGCCTTACACACTGGCGGCAGTAATTTGGCGCTATGTGTACCCGCCAGCACTTCAAAGGTGATGTGTTGATTCGGCGCGATATGATCAAAGTTAACCACCAGATCATGCGCTTTCTCAACAAATACCGGATTCACATCCTCACTGGCAAACTGCTCAGTGTGTGAAACCAACTCCATATTCTCGAAGCCGAGCTTAAACGGTTCGCGAAAATCCTGTGGGTATAGCGTCTTATTGCCGTGATTAAACAGCGTGATTTGATAGCGAATAAAGTGAGAAACCGGCGTTTCCAAAAAGACTAATTCAACGCCTGCGGGGCTATTGGCTTCGATGAGCGTATTGGAGTAAATCACGGTTAACGCTTTGACTGAGCGATTTTTCAGATAGGCATAAATGCCAAACAGAAAGCCTGCTACGCCAATAATAATTGAAATCCATTCCAAACTATTAAGCCTCTTTATACGCCACAACTGGGGGGAATTTTATCACTTCGTGCTGATTTGAATTCATCTTAAAAGCTGGTTTACCCAGATACAAGGTTTAGACCGTGTTTATTTGGTGATGGCAGAATTACACCATGGGATTTGCATTTGCAAATACTGCCTGTGCTAAAATCCAACCTTAATTATCATAATCGAGGGACTGACAATGCTTAAGTGGGAAGATGTGCTCGCGTTTGCTAAAAACGGCAATCCAACACCGGATAAGACGGTTACGTTGAGCGAGGCAGAATGGCGTAAAAAGCTAACGCCAGATCAGTTTCAGGTCACTCGCTTAAAAGGCACCGAGCGCCCGTTTAGCTCTGAGATGTGTAGCCTGTTTGAGCCCAGCATTTACAGCTGCGTGTGCTGCGATACTTTGTTATTTGACGCGACTGAGAAATTTGAGTCCGGCACCGGCTGGCCTTCATTTACCCAACCGCTGAAAGAGAATGGCGTGTCGTATCATCTGGATCGCAGTATGGCCAGTGATCGCATCGAAACGCTGTGCAATACCTGTGGCGCACACCTAGGCCATGTATTCCCTGACGGCCCACCACCGAGCGGATTGCGCTATTGCATGAATGCGGTCGCGCTGAAAAAAGTGGACTAATCGCTTAACAGCCAAAAGACACCATCAAAAAAGCCGCAATCATCTGCGGCTTTTTTGTGTGCTTAATCTAGCCTAACGATTAAGCAGCAGTCATCTCAGTCATCACTTCATCCAGCGTGCTAACCATCTGAGTAATCTCAGCTTCCGTTAAATTCAGCGCAGGCACAAAACGCAGTGCGTGAGTTTGCGGTGCATTGATCAGCACTCTTCGCTCCATGCATTTCGCTGAAATCACATTGGCATCCAATGTGCCAGTATCCAGCGCCAGAATCAGGCCCATGCCGCGCACTTTACCCAAACCAAATTTCGCAGACAACGCATCCAGCTCTTTCGTCAGTTGCTCACTGCGCGCATTCACCATTGGCATAAAGTCAGGCTCAGCCAATCGTGTCAGAATTGCCAGCGCCACAGATGTCATTAGCGGGTTACCGTTGTAAGTACCGCCCTGCTCGCCAGGTTCAAACACGCAACAAGATGATTTAGCCAGCAATGCAGAAATCGGCACGCCGCCACCCAGGCCTTTACCCAAGGTCATCACATCTGGCTCGATGCCAAAAGCTTCATAACCAAACATGTGACCAGTACGGCCAACGCCTGTTTGTACTTCATCCACAACCAATAGCAGATTGTGCTCATCAGCTAATTTACGCAGGCCTTGCATAAAGGCTTTTTCCGCTGGAATAACGCCGGCTTCACCCTGAATCGGCTCCAGCATAATCGCAACCGTTTGGTCATCAATCGCTGCTTCAACTGCGGCCAGATCATTATAATCAACCTTAGTGAAACCCGGTGTTTTAGGCTCAAACATCGGTGCAAACGCGGCTTTACCACTGGCTGCCATCGTCGTTAGCGTACGGCCGTGGAATGCGCCATTAAAGGTAATGAATTTATACGCGCCATTCTTATTAACCTTACCCCATTTACGGGCCAGCTTAATTGCGCCTTCATTGGCCTCTGCGCCGCTATTGGCGAAGAATACCTGATCAAATACCGAATGCTTCACCAGCATATCCGCACATTCAACCATCGGGCCGTTATAAAATGCAGGGCTGGCATTAATCAGGCGCGTTGCCTGCTTGGTCAATGCTTCGGTAATTTCCGGTGGGCAATGCCCCAACGTATTCACCGCCCAGCCCTGAATGAAATCCAGATAGCGGTTACCCTGACTATCAATCAGCCAACTGCCTTCTCCTAGTTCAAATACAATGTCTGGCCGCTTGGCAATCTGCATGATTGAATCGTATGCTGTCTTCATCGGGTTTCCTTATTAATCAGCGAATTTTGTGTTAGTAATGGACAATGCTACACCGCAATCAATAAGCTGTATAGACTGCCGCGAACATCCTGAGACTCTGTCTGCGGTTATTAATTCTAGTCGATCAAAAAGGCTCCGTTATGTCGCAAACCGCCAACCTCATTCACACCTTAAAGCGCCTGCTAAAACAGCATGGCAAAACCTATGCGGATGTGGCTGAGTGCTTAGCGCTTTCTGAGGCCAGTGTTAAGCGCTTGTTTTCAGAACAGAACTTATCCCTGCAACGCTTGGATGCGATTTGTGGCTTACTGGAAATTGAGATTTCAGACCTAGTGCGCACCATGCAAGCCGAACACAATACCTCGATCAGCGAACTCACCCATGAGCAAGAAAAGAAAATCGCGGATAATCTCGACCTGTTAATGATCACGGTGTATGTGCTCAATCGCTGGAGCTTAAAGGATATTACCAGCCGCTATAACTTCACCGAAGCCGAATGTATTCGCCACCTGATTCATCTGGATCGCTTGCGGATTATTGAATTGCTACCGGGTAATCGCATCAAGCTATTAGTCTCGCCTAACTTTAAGTGGCGCGATGATGGCCCGATTATGAAGCTGTTCTTAGCCAAGATTGAAACTGAATTTTTCCGCACGAATTTCAGCCGTGAGACGGAGAAACTGGTCGTACTCAATGGCATGTTAAGCGATGCCAGCAATGCCCTATTCCAGCGTAAAATGGCGCAGCTCGCTAAAGATTTCGATACGCTGAGTAAAGATGATGCCGATCTGCCGATTGGCCAACGCAAGGGCTATACCTTATTAGTCGGCCTGCGTGACTGGAACTACGAGCGCCTGTTTGGCCAACAGCGTAGGACTTGAGCCTGCACAAGCGAATTTATACAAAGCCCCTCCCTTGCAGTCGCTCAATCACTTTGTCCGTTTTTCTTACAATACCGAAACAAAGTATCGAATAATAATACCTAAAGGCGTGTAATTTTCATTTATCGACATGTTTGTTGCTCCAATCAATACTATTCACCTAATCTTCAGTCATCGAAACACAACACACTAAAACAACACGATGCGAGGAAACACTATGAGCGATGCAACATTACAACCGAATTCGACTAGCTGGTTATTATTCGTGAAGCTGACCTTCGGAATCTCAATCGCAGCCATGGCCGCTTTTATCTTCTTTATGGAAGGCAGCTTATTGATGAGAGGTTACCTGGCGCTGAACTCTCTGTTCCTGATCAGCTCCACCATCATGATGTCAAAAACCATGCGTGATGAGCACGAAGCACAAAGCCTGATCCACAAGATCAGCGAAGCGAAAACCAACAAAATCCTGAAAGAATACACGGAATAAGGTGACGGCCATGATGCAACTTATCTACAAATTATCGACCGCCATTCGTGGTGGAACCCGTGAAGCGCTGGAGTCAGCAGTCGACACCAATGCGATTCGGATTATGTCGCAGGAAATTTACGAGTGTGAAACCAACCTCACCGAGTCCAAGCACCATTTGGCCGAGGTCGTCGCTCAAAAGCTTAGCTTGAAGCGCCAGCTCAATGCGCAACAAGCATCGATCAGAACGCGTGAAGCCAGTATTCGCAGCAGCTTAGAGCAAGGCAATGAAGCCAAAGCCATGCAGCAAGCCGGTGAGCTGGCACAGCAGGAAAGCTTTCTGGCACGCCAGCAAGAGCAGTTCGATAAGCTGGAAGAATACGAGCACACCCTACTGCAAAAGCTGAAAAATACGGCCTATGTGCTGGGCCAATATCGCAGCGAACTGAGCATGGCCAAAGCCACGCAACAGGCGCAAAAGTCGATGGGGAAAATCTCAGTACACGCCAATCAACATGGCGACGCGTTTTCCAGAATGCAGGAATCTCTGGACCGGATTCGCCAGAAACATGAGGGCTTTGATGATCACCTGCAAGCGATGCAGGATATTGATGCACAACTAAAAGGCGAGCCAGACAGACAACAACAAAACCAACAACAAGCCGAAGCCGTACTGGCTCGATTTAAATAATAACAATAAGCTTACCTGCGATCTTATTCTTAGGTCGTGGGCATTTTTAGTTTGTATGCCACAGCCCATAAATCCCAACAACCTTGCATGACTCATTTCAAATGCACTGATTGGTATAAATTTTTTAAATGGTTGCAGCTAAAAAGGGTGACACATGAAAGACAATATTAATTTCGATATGGATGCCGCACTCAAAGCCTTGCGTGAAGGGGCCGATCTCGGTGGCAAAGACGGCATTTTAACGCCGCTGATTAAACAGCTGACTGAAGCCGCGATGCAGGCTGAGCTGGATAGCCACCTACAGTCTGAATCGGGCCGGAAGCTTTGAGCCACAGCTCATTAAAAAGCACCAAACGCATTTAACGGATGAGCTTGAGCGTAAAGTAATTTCGCTGTTTGCACTGGGGAATAGCTATCAAAGCATTCGTGATCACCTCATCGATATGTATGATATGAAGCTACCCAATGGCACCATCAGCGCCGTCACGGATAAGTTATTACCTGAGCTACAAACCTGGCGGGAACGCGACCTTGAAGCGCTCTATCCGATTGTCTGGCTGGATGCGATTCATTACAAAATCAAGGAAAACGGGCGCTACGTCAGCAAAGCGGTGTACACCATTCTAGGCCTCAATGTGGACGGTAAGAAAGAACTCCTCGGCTTATACCTATCGGATCAGGAAGGCGCTCATCACTGGCTTAGCGTCCTGACAGACCTGCAAAATCGAGGGGTCCAGGACATCCTGATTATCTGTATTGATATTGATGGACTGAAAGGCTTTCCGGAAGCCATCGAAACGATCTTCCCTCAGACTGAAATACAGCACTGCATCATTCATCAAATCCGCAATTCCCTGAAGTATGTGGGCTCTAAAAATCAGAAGGCGTTTATGGCTGACCTGAAGTGTGTTTATAAAGCAGCAACCCTCAATGCCGCAGAGTCAGCACTGGATGACCTGGGTAACCCTTCACGGGGGGCTTACGCTGATATAGCGTGCTGACCTAAGGGTAGCCGTACGGTAATAGCCTCACCACACAGGCCTTGTTCACAGACTTTTCTCAATAGTCCATAAACGCCTAAGCCCAACCGCTTACAGGTTTCAGTCAGAGTCAGAATCACCGGACGGAACTGATCTCCTCTGGCAGACTGACTGAAGAAACTGGTTTTACGCCAGATCACATAAGGACGTATCGCACGTTCTGCTTCATTGTTGGTCATGGGAATCGCGCGATCCTGCAAAAACGTCCAGAGCATCGATTCATCCGCCAGCAGTCGTTTGCACTGATTGGCTGTTTTGCTGGCTTTTTTTAACGGGTCAGCGGGCGCGGTCTCACACCCCAGGCACAGTAGCGTATGGATCGCCTGTTTGAATCGTCGCATTCGTGTGTGGTAGCCAGCATCAGAATAGCCGCCCGATCGCCAACGATTACGACAGTGTACAATCAAGCGGGATAATCGCCAGAGTTGTTTCCCCAGCACCCCGGCCCGTCCCACACGTTCTGATATTTTCCGAAACTTACGGATAATATGCGCCCAGCAAAGCTGGCGCTTTTCGACCGGATAATCGTTGTAGCCGCCATGTTGGTCAGTGACCAGTATACCCTCAAAATTATCCAGTAAACCCTTCGCGGCACCTTTACCCCGAGAATGATGCGTTAGAAAGTAGACGACTTGCGAGGAACACAGCACCCAAAGCCAACGCTGCTCATTATTGCGGTAATGACTGGTTTCATCCGCATGAGCAACGGGTAAATTCCGTACCGCCTGACCCACTTGCTGATACAGCGGCAGCAACCATCCCGTGACCGAGCGGGTGGCCTGGCTCACGGCACCGGTACTGAAGGCGAGTTGCCAGTGATCTTTCAGTAAGCGTTGAATGTTTGACACCGATAAGGCATAAGCGCCATTCATCAGCGTAATCCAGCTGACCAGTCCCGGCCCCATTTGCCCACAGGGAACCGTGTCTGGCAAGCGAGCCACCTGACGCTTGCGGCAACCCGGACAGATTGCCTCATAAAGACAATGTTCAGTGACTTGACTGCGAACCTCAGGCAGGTCAAAGACCTGATGTCGCTGATAAGGCTCCTGAGCGACATCACACACCGCACCACAGGTGCATTGAGTGCCTGGGTAGTAATGAACTTGCTCATCCGTCGCAGACAGCTCTACCCGAACGCGTTGATGACCCTGATGACCCGGCTGGGCTCCTTGCTTGCGAGGACTCTTAGGCTTCTTCTCGCGCTTAGCCCGTTGTTCCGGTGAATCCTGGGACGGTGGTCTGGAGGAGTTTCTGGAAGAACTCCCGCTGCCTGCGATGTCTTCCAGCTCAGCGACACGCTGTTCCAGTTGGGTCACTAAATCCAATAACTGACGATTGAGACGCTGCGACGCCGCCAGATCCGCGGGCAGTTGGTGATTGAAAAGCGCCTCAGTTAGTTTGTTCATTGTTTAATCATAACGAATTGTGGCCTAAATGCAACCCCGTGAAGGGTTACATGACCTGGAGGCTAAGTGGGGTGATAAATACCCATTGGTGATTAAGTCCTGGCGGTTAAAATGGCCGACGCTATCGACCTACTTTAAGTACCCGCAGGACGTGCGTACCGCGATTTATACAACTAATGCGGAACTGGCGGTGCACCGCCAGTTCCGCAAGCTGACAAAGACCAAGGGCGGCTTCGCCAATGAAAACAGTTTGCTCAAACTGCTCTACGCTGGAATACTCAAGGTGTCCGAACGTTGGAGTCACCCGGTTCAAAACTGGAGCCTCACGCTCTCGCAATTGGCGATTCACTTCGAGGGACGATTGGATGATCACCTAGAACTGTGATGACCCGCTGACACAGAATTTTGAACACCCTCCTATCCAATACTAAAAACTGCCTCCCCCTCTCATTGCAACGTCTCAAAATACCGACCTTTACTTTCTTAGGAAAGCATCAGCGACAATCTTAGCTTAAAACTTCCTGCTCCATCAATACCTAGCCTTTCTCGTATTGGTTGCTGGCGTAGGACGCCCCCTACTTCCTGATGGCTTCTTTATCGCATCAGTATTTGCAAGACCCTTCCTAATTTTTTCCCATGAATCAGAATCTACAACAATGTAGATTTCAGGCCCCGCCTCACCAAGCGACCTCTCCCAGCCCAAGTTTTGAATTCGACTTTCTGAGTCTGCACTTTTTTTAGACTTACCAGACTTTAGATTATTAACTATCTTGAAACGTCTTAGTTTGTGGATAACACCATTTAAATCACTTACCTGTGCCTTACCGTCAGCTTGATTTTTTTTCCATGAGCGAGAGGGTACTGGTATTAGAGTCTCTTCCGATGTATTTAAGGCGTAATCACTTGTTATTTCATTCAAATAAGATATCTCTTTCTCATCAAAATTATCACTCAACCAAGAAGCAGTTTGATCTCTTTTGATGAGCGGTCTCTTAACAAAAAGGCTGAATAAAAATATAAAACCATCAATTAGGAATGCAAGAATTAAGGCCGTCAAGTGTATATTATGCGTAGCTGAAAGATTACTTCCCGGCATAATGTTTATACCCTTTCGAACTAAAGATTTTATAGCCACTTCCACGGGGTCTATAGTTGTTATGGCATCAGAATTTATCGTTTTAATCGCCGAAAATCCACTCAATTTCCTCTTCAGACTAAAGATTGCTTGTGCCAACTCTGCATCGTTACATTTTCTCTCGCCTAAAAAGCTATATCCTGTAATTCCAATACTATTTGGTAGCTTTTGTACCGCTCGCTCAATTCTATTTAGTTTAGATTCTTCTGCCGCCTTATAACTATCTAATTCACTATTAAAACTTGTTACAATGCTGTTAATTATATTTGTTCCCTCCTCAACCTCACCTTGAAGCTCTTTAGCTTCGAGGGTTCTGGATACCTGAACAAGGCTACTCGTCACATCCTCTATTTTACTTACTAGGGCTTTTTGCTTTGAATGCAGTTGATTTTCTAAGGAAAACGTAAAGTCACTTATTCTTTTGGTAATTTCACTACGCTCATCAAATATCCTTCCAGCACCCGCTCCTGATGTACTTCCATCACAGCTACTACCTTCTTCCACTTCTTGTTTCATTTTTCTATCTGAGGTACTTTTAAGTGACTTAGAGTCAAGCAGTAAAGATGATATAGATTGATCTAAGCCTGAAAGCTCTGTTTTAGTTTTTGTAATTATTTTTTCATACTCTGTAGTACCCCACCCTGCAAATGCAACACCTTTCCACCAAAAACCGTAAGCAAAGGTGATTGAGATACAGGCAAAAACAAGATACAAAATTAATGAAAAAAACTTTTTTGGTGCGGAAGTCGTTCTGCTAAATAACTGCTCTAAAAAGTGAAACATTGCAAAAGTCAGCGCTATAACCACGAAGATGACTACTACTATCAATATATCAACCTTTGAACCAAAGATATTAACGGTTGGTCCATCTATAAAAAAAGATAAACCATACATAGTTGTCAGTGCAGAGATAGTAAGTAGAATTGCTTGCGCAACTCTGAAAAGCCATGATACTTCCACTTTAATTTACCTTTATTTAGAGTTTACAACTGCTTTGACAATATATTCGTTGTCGTAAAGAACTGCCCAATTTGACACTAAGCCCACTTTGACCCCATCACCTTTTACGCTCATGCTTTTTAAATTTACACTTGTTCCTACCAAAGGAAATTCTAATTCGAAATGAAACTTACTTTTAGCATGAATCTCACCTACTAAACCATCTATCGCGTCTGGAATCTCAATCTGTGAATACCCAATTTCTTCCAAAAAAGGCAGTAGATTCGCCCCAAGATCTGTCAGCTGCTCAGTAACAACGGATATATGTTTTGATGTATCCAATAAAGCTCTGTCAATTTCTTCTAGAGACCGGATAAGGCCATACAAACCTTCTCCACCGCTATTTCCTTTCTGAACTGATAACAAAGATAACTCTACGCCCAAGCTACTAACACCTTCATTATCATAAAAACGCCTCATTTTATTCAATAAGTTTTCGTTATACTCCTCAGCTAACCTTTTTTTAATATTCGTTTTACTCAAGCTCTCACTTAAATCATCAACCTTGCTAGAAAGAACAGTATTACTCCTTTTTAACTCCGAAATTTCCTGTTGTAGCTTTATAAAAGTTATATTTTCGGCATCTGAAAATTCATTTTTGTTATTTATCACTCCACCAGAAGTATCTCGAAGATTACGAACTCCCCCTCGCCTTCCCAAAAAGCCGTTAAGCTTATTTTTAATACTACCCCAGCTCAATATTACAAAGACTATTGACAAACATAAAACCAACAATCGCAAAACAAAACTAATGGTATCGAACAGAGGTGCTTCTGACTGTGGTACTTCTGACTGTGGTGCTTCTGACTGTGGTGCTTCTGACTGTGGTACTTCTGACTGTGGTACTTCTGACTGTGGTACTTCTGACTGTGGTACTTCTGACTGTGGTACTTCTGACTTTGGTGCTTCTGACTTTGCCTTCCCAGCACCAAAGGAAGAACTATCACTTTCTTCATTGGTATTGGTGAAAGTATATGTCGGTTCAGCAGCTCTAGGTAGTGTAGGCTCGGTTTCTGCATTGACACCCCATCCGCTAGTACGAAATATTAAATTATCACCTAAATTCAGCTCTGTTGCCGGGGGAAACAACATTAAAAATGTTATTAGTAACTTTGCCAAATAAAAAGAGTGTTTTGAAGAAAACATAAAAAGCCTTAAATTATCAATAGCGGTCTCAAGTTGAAACTGTATTTGTAGTAACGCGGTCAAACTTAGGGTCATCTAACCAATGATCACCATACATAGTTTTTACTCTTAATTCCCAGTGACTAAGAATCGCTTCAGTCCCGTCTCTATACTTACCGGACACTCCCTCTAACACCAATTTTTCGGTAATAAGTACTTGATCTTGCTCAGTTTGCTTATCCATTATCCGCTTAATTTTAAAATTTATTGGCTTAACCACGTCGAATTTGGCTTCATCATTATAAGCAACCTGCCTGAGTTCATAAACTAACTCTTTCTCTCCATTTCTAAACTTACTTCGCGACAAATGAGCTGAGCTCTTAGCTGAGTGTTTAAGAATAAAATCATCCTGATCCGGCTCCAAAAGACAACGATCTTTATCGATTGAGCCATCAAATGTTTCTAAGTGCCAGTAGTTTTTCGAAAACTCTGAATCATATACTGTTGAAGCAATTTGCCAGTTTTTCACCAGCGATCCACTTCCTTCAACTGCTAATTTAGCATTATCCACATCAGTAGCTTCGCGAATGATAGACCCTGTCAAGGTCACAAGTTTTGCATCAGGAATATACTTATCCTCCGCCCCATCACTTGATAGAGGCAAATGTTTACCCCCATAAAACCCCTTGGCAAAAATAACTTTTGTCGAATCTATGGGTAACCGCTCCAGCAGTTCATGCCTAACTGTTTCAATTTCAGAGGGCTTACCTGTTACTACTACTAGGTCACAATCCATCCCGCCTAAATACTTTACGCTACTATTGACAAGCGGATTAAGCCACTCAACGACCACACTTCTGATGTCACTTACATTGACAACCATTGGATTATCATGCTTCCAAACGTCAACACTAATACCTAACTTAGAAAGATCCAAGTTAAGTTCACTTAATTTTGCATAGTGACACCCTGCTTCAGTTGCGCTTAAAGAAATTACACCACCGGTTCTTGAGCTATCCATATACAATGACATTTTTTTAAGCCAGCCTAGAATCATTGGCAAGAAAACAGTTCTATTCATCACTGCTCTCTTAGATGTATCAACAGCCATGGTATCTCCACCTTTCAGATACTTATAGAGAATTTTTATACTATCCTCTTCTAGCCCTTTACAAAGTTCTGGTATCAACAGCTTCTCTGTTAAATCTTTTATGAGTTTATCTCCGGCATGATATGATGAATCAGTCAAAAGCACCTTTGGCGCAAGGTTTGGAGTTGTCGGACTATCATCCTCACTACCATCAAAGTACTCTACAACCGAAGTATCAACGGTACCTCCGCCTATATCGATGGTTAACACTCGACAAGATAGGCCTTCCTGCCTTTTTTTACCGTAAAGCTCAAGCCACCTCTGAACATTGTTGCCAAGATGCGTAATATCTGCAAACACGATGGGTAATTGCGATGCAACTGCCTCATCAAGCCCTAAACGGACATTCACTGGAGTCTCTTCTTCTCCAAAACGACTCCAGTAAAAAATGTTCGCTGCTGATCTCCAAGCATCTAAAAAAGATTGTTTCTCTGAGTGTGTCCACCCTGATGGATAACTCAAAACCACTTCTGTTATTTTACGTTTACCAGGGGGACGCCCTGCCCTATAAGCTTCTGACTGAACCTGCCTGTTAGCAATCTCAATGATTCTTAGCGCACTCCATATCATTGCATCTGCTTTAGGGTACTCCGCCTTTCTTGGCTTACTCATTTGCTGATGCTCAGGCTCACGATCTACCGGGTTACCCGACTGCCCCATACTCGGATCTTCATCATGTCCATTTGGCAAACCGAGAAACCTATCTTCAAAATCATAAGGCAGGTAACGTAGAGCCTCGCCTGAAAGTTCTTTAGTTTTTGTTAGCCCCGTACTCTCAGCTGTATCAATCATGTACCAATATGAGCTTCCGCCCGAACCAACTGGATCATGATCCCAGCAATATCTTTTAGGTGCAGATAAAAAGTAATTGATGAAGACATCTATTTCCGCATTGCCGACTACTTCATAGGCTGGTTTACCGATCGCAGCCGGTGATAGCTCTCGAAACATGTAAGGCTTATAGTAATTTATCTCACTCGATACTAACTTACTTTTTCTGCGAAACAATTTATCCCAGAAGCTTAAGTTACTCCACTCCATTATCAACTCTCTTGAGCAACCAGAGGTAATAGGATCCTGACTACCCTCAAAAATTGGGGTCCTGAGTACCATCCAAGAATCTGAGATATAATCATCGTAAACTTTCTGATTTTCTTCAATAAAAAAGTTATCTGCTGCTTGATACTCACTATTTAAATCGATTAGACGGGAGATGTAAGATAACTGTGAGTCTCCAGAAGCATGAGGAGCATTATCAATTGCAGCCGCTACTGTTCTGGAGTTCCCGTAGTCAACCAGTAAACGCACAGGAATATCTGACTCGTCATACTCATTCCAAAGAATATTTAATACTAGTCTTGGGATATTTGTTGAACCAACAAAGTCTTTTAGCTGAGTAAAAACACTTGATAAATCAACCCTCATAGTTCTATCAAGCTTCAATGGATCCGTACAGACATATTGGCTATGTTCTGCTTTTATTGACTCAATCACCTCTTGGCTATCACCAATCTCGCGGTGATAAAAATTACCTTTATCTTTAGCACCCGTATTAGTTTCTATACATAGCCAAATACCTCTAACTACATGCTGCCCAGCCCCTAAAATACCTCTTGAAATTGGCATCCGCTGTTCAGAAAATTTAACCTTGATCCACTTGAAACCTTCAGGGCCAGTTATCCAATCTGGGTAAGTAGAAGCAAATTCAGAAAGGGACCTTGTTAACTTTGGCTGGCTTGGTTTGGGAGGAAACCTACTGGTGAGCTGAGCTCTCTCGAGAAGCTCTTCTGTTAAACTCGCGGAAGCAGCAATCGGTAAAAAATAATAGTGATGCCCTGAGTCGCTTTTAAGACGTAAGTTGTGCAATATCTCATCCATTTATTTCTTCCTCAATTTCAGTGTCGCTTTCTTCCGCAAACTTACTACTCGTTCTTAAAAAATCATACGAATCAATTATATCAATTAACTCTTGATCGCCGGGTTGCGGCTCTCGATTTGACTTACCTAAACTGAGACAATCAAGGTATTCGATAAAAGGTAAGATAACCAATTCTATGTGTGAGCGGCTCCTATTTTCAGTCCACTCATCAAATTTATTCTCACAGTGCTGTCGAAGTCTTTCCGAGCTTGGAGCTACTGCAACACCCATACCATCTTTTATTTCTTTAGATAAATATGCTGCTATGTAGCGTACCGCATTCTTTTTATAGGGCTCAGTCATGCTACTCGATTCAAAATTGTACCACCCCTTCAGCCAATTCAGAATTTCATCGCTTCTCTCGAGAAGTGTGTTACTGATAGCTTCCAAAAGTAGCGGAACATCTTGAGGGGACAGAGAGAGCTCTCTTAAAGCAACTGATCTTTGCTTGCTTTTAGCCCATTTGTTAAGTATTTTCCTAAGCAGGATATCTGGTTTTGAACTACCAACAAATCCTGAGCTCAAAAAAGTACTCTGAATATCTTGCGGGTCGCAAGAAAAAGCTGTTTTGAGGGAAGAAGAAATACGAACCACCTCCTCATATCCATCATTATCCTCATCAGACTCAATTTCTTTCAGGCAAGTTTCAAGATAATTCTTGATTTTTAGGACAGCTGATTTGGCTCTAACACCATCATCTTCTTGATCCGGACTAACTTCAGACAAGAGGCTTAATATAGCTTCCTGATTTGTATTTAATAGCGCATCAAGTCTTTCAGCTCTCTTTTTATTGTCAATCAACCTAGCTTGCGAACTAAAAAGATGACCGACACCTCCATCGTTCTCCCATATCTTTTCAAATGACGCCTTTTCATCTTCAGAATTAAACCTAGAGTTGATCCATTTCGTAGAACTTTCAGTACCATAAATCAACCCTAATTGATCCTTATTATTCAGTACTGTAGCACTAGGCTCTCCGTCGGGGAGATGAGGGTAGTTTGTAACAAAGGTATAACAATTATCAGGATGAACAATTTTTCCCATAGGGGCAAGAAACCCTTCTTGAGTATCGAGCCTGTGGTCTTTATCAAAATTCTGAAACATATTTTTTATTACCTTCATAAAAAACGTCAGATTAATGGTAAGTGGAACAGGAAGATCTTTCTTATCCCCGATTCTATAATTTGGCTCAACACTTTCCCAAATCGCTCTTATACCATCTGATAATAGATTCGGTGTAGAAAGAGGCTCTGAACTTCTGATTAATAATAGCAGGGCATCAATTCTATACTCCCTTGCATATTTATTAATCACACTAAATGTCTTACCTTTTTTCAAAAGACTGTTAAAAACTCGCGCATCACTAAATAAATCATTTGACCTAAGTTTAACGTCCTTATCACCTTCTCCCGCCTTCGAAACACCGGGGATATCCAGAAGATTCATATTTAACAATGAGGCTTTAACATCTTCACCTATCTCTGCGGCAAAGTCTTTATTTAGTGGTATGGCTAACTCCCAGCAAATGGCTTGCAAGAGTCCCATTTGATACTCAAGTGTATTCTTATTATCAAATAGCTTATCACCTGAAGCTTCACTGCCAAGAGTGGCATACCCATATTCATCAGTTACGGACAAACTCTCAAGTTTCCTTGTTATTTCAGCCAGCTGGTTCTTATCATCCAGCTTTTTGGAGAAATCCATATCAAGAAGCACACCAGCATTAGGCAAACTTATATATAGCGGCTTTCCAGAAGTTTTAAGAAAAACTTTGCTTCTAAGGCCCAGCAAATCTTCGAATAATTTATTAACCAGTGCACTATTATCCCAAAGCACTTCACAAATAAAGTCTATTGCTCTTGATGGATCACTTAGGAGAGTTGAGTTATTTAATATTTCAGACCTCAAGATCGCTTGCCACTGGTTCTCAGCCGCAAGATTTGTATAGCGATGAAATTGCCGCTTGTTTACAAACTCACTGATTACATCGACTAATGATATAACCAACTCAGTTGCATTTTTATCGGCCTTAGTACTTACCTCACCACTAAACATTTGTATTGTTGCTTCAAGTGACTCTGCACTCCAAACCCTCTCACTTTCATCATCGAGTTGGGTGTCACATTCTTGAATATATCCAATTGCGAGAGCTTGCATCAGATCACCAATTGACCCGAGGCTCATCTTGACTGGATAGGCTGTATCAGGGAGCGTATCAGATGAAGTCAAGTAGTACCTACCTACAACCGCACTTCCATCTCCACCGTTGTTAAAGGGGTTTAGGGTAGGAGGAAATGTTATTCCATTTGAACGTCCATTGATCAATTGCTCGGTATTTGGAGGAGAAAAAATATATTTATCTTTGTCACTCCAATTGAGAGCAGAATCAAATTTATCTGGATGATCTATAACCTTTGAAAGCATAGTCGACTTGCCTGTCTGCGAGGGGCCCCAAACAGCTAATGACGGACGAGAATCAGAACTCGTTAGCTCCATAATTGAAGAAACTGACGACAAGCAATTGTAGGCCTCACTGAGCCAAGACCCACTGATTTTATACACACCCTCCCGATTGACTCCCTCACTCCAATACCAACCAATCAATTTTTGAATTGCGGATTGTGTTTCCTCAAGTACCTTATCATTCATATTTTTCATCACTTAATAAATTGCGGTGTAGTAGATCCAATTCTCAGCTGTCGAGTTACGCTCTTAACTTCAGGCCCATCAGAAACAAAAGTTATCACTAAATCTCCAGATTTAGCCTCAAATATAGAATTTGAACCCGCAACTGGATTGAGCATATTCTCTCCATCGGTAACCTGCCAGGTGCCATCGATAATTACCTCATTGACCTTTGCTATCAACTCAAATTTCTGCTGTGTCGAGACTTCATTATTTTGAATCAAACTTCTTATTTCGACTTCTAAGGGAGTAACTGCGCCCGACACCACTGGCGGTTCAGGTGTAACGGTATCAGGCACTACTGGCTTAACCGTACCCGGTACCACTGGTGGCTCAGGCGTAACGGTATCAGGCACTACTGGCTTAACCGTACCCGGTACCACTGGTGGCTCAG